>DDSH01000005.1 GCA_002343775.1 Anaerolineales bacterium UBA2395 | reverse complement strand
TAACTTTCGAGCGCGGCTTTCCATTCCTTGCGGAACTGCTGCACGTCGCCGATGGATTTTCGCACGTTGGCTTCTCCCAATCTCGCCCCGATGTCCTTGAAGAGTTTCAGGGCTTCGTTGTAACTTTCGAGCGCGGCGTTCAATTCCTTGCGGAACTGCTGCACGTCGCCGATGGCTTTTCGCACGTTGGCTTCGCCCAATTTCGCCCCGATGTCCTTGAAGAGTTTCAGGGCTTCGTTGTAATATTCCACTGCCAGGAACCATTCCGCCCGGTAATAGTGCCTCCTGCCCGCGCGGTAAAGGATTTGCGCGTGCATAGTGGCAGGCAGCGACAATTCATCCCGCAGAGCAAGTTCGAAGAGTAACCCCCAGATTTGGTGGTCGAAGTTGAAAGCCGCCTGTGATTCCAGTTCCTGCCAGTTGTCGTACGCCTCTTCGGGAGCCGTATAGAACTGGTGGTACAGTTTTTCCAGGTCCCCGCCTTTTAGTTTTCCGAAATACTGTCCGGCGCGCTCATGGAATTTGATAAAGGCTTCCGGTTGTTCGCGCTGCAAATGGGCAATCTGTACCTTACGGACGAGGTCGTGACCCGCCTTGTAGCCTTCCACCAGTTTGGATTGGACGACAAAGGAATACTGCGTCAGTTTTAGGTATTGTTCCTCTGTGATCGGCGTTTCAAGAATGGCATTCAAGGCTTCGAACGAAAACCACCTTAATACCACCATCCACCGTGCCGCCGAGCGCAGAGGCTCTTCCAAACGATTCATGATCAGGGTTTGCAGCCAGTTGACCGCCTCTTCGCGCCCGGTGAATTTGGGAACATCGCCCGGTTTGATCCCCTCCGGTGTGGCTTTCCACGCCTCCGCCGCCATGCGGGTCACAAGGGGATGTCCGGCAGCCATCCGAAAAACGGCAGCAGAAAAATCCCGGTCATTAATGCCGAATGCTTCCAGCAGGGCGCCGCTGTCTGCTTGCGACAGGTCGCCAAGACTCTCACCGTTAATCCCGCGCTTCAACGATTCAATGTGTTCCTGATGCTGGACTCTCTCTCGGCTGGCGATGATGACACGGAAATTCGGCAGGAATTGTCTTGCCCGTTCCATCGTCCTCCAAAGCAATCGAACCTCGTCAAGAGAAACAAGGTCTTGATAAACATCGTAATTATCGAGCAATAATACGAATTTATCCTGTTCGGGAATCGTCCTGATACAAGTCAGCCAGTGTTCAATAATTATGGAAAGGGATTGGTTTTCCATGCCGCGAATCGCTTCGGCAACATTCGCGATCATAATCTGCTGGCTTTCCGGGGAACCTTCGCTGGATTGGCTTTGTTGAAGTTGGAATTTTCTTTTGTTTAGATCAGCGAGTATCTCTGATCTTTTTTCAAAAAACCTTCTTGCGGCATCCTTGTCCAGATTTGCAGATCGGGCTTCGATAATTCGGGAGAGAAATGTATCCAAATCCGAGATGAAATCGCCAATGGAAAGAGAAGCGAACCGCATCGAGTTTGTCAAACAGCGATTCACTTCCAGCCAATTGAGCAGTGTGCTTTTTCCCTGCCCGGAGACGCCATTAAAAGCCAATATCCACGGCGACTCCTGCTTCCAAAGATCATCGAACGCCTGAATGGCTTCCTGCCGGTCTTGAAAATGACTTAGATCATAAGGCTGCATGCGAACTCCCGGCTTTATTTCATGTTTTGTTTGCTGCCCTCGGAACGCACGGCTTTTTGCTTTTGGATACCGCCTTTGCCTTCCATCGTCTGTTCACTGTTTGGCGAATCGATCAAATCCTGAGTTCTTTGATTCTTTGAGTGACGGATGGTCTCGCGGGGATTCTTTCGCAAATCCAGCCACCCTTTGATGCCCGAACCCGCACCGATCAACAATACAAGAATCTCGATAATTTGACCACCCAAGCCGGGCGGACTGGCAGATGTAGATTTGTCGATAAGGAAGAACAACGCCCCAAGAAACAAAGCCAAACCTGCAAGAATAAGCACGATGGGGATGAGTCTATTTTTCATTACCGCTCCTCGATTTTGTGAGACTTGGAAAATAACGTTGTTACAAGATTATATAACGGAATTGTAGAGAATTTTCCCCTCGGAATCAAGTGACGAAACTACCCGCCCGCCTCCGCGTGCCAGGCGCAGACCTGATTCCGTCCGGAGTTCTTGGCGGCGTACATGGCTTGGTCGGCGCGGTCGATCAAAATATCCACATTTGGGCAGGTATCGTCATACGTGGCAACCCCCACGCTGACGGTGATGGAGATCGGCTCGACGATCTGCGAGAAGGCATTTTCCTTGTTGAAGGCGTGCCAGCCCATGTTGTAGTCGCTGGCATAGACCTGACGACACAGGCGCGTCGCCACTTCCATTGCCTGCTCGAGCTGTGTCCCCGGCAACGCCACCACGAACTCCTCACCGCCCAATCTGCCGAAGATGTCGCCCGCCCGCAACGACGTTTTGCACACTTCCGAGGTCTGGATCAACACAAAGTCCCCGATCTTGTGCCCGAACTGGTCGTTGAACTTCTTGAAATCGTCCACATCCAGCAAAATGACCGAAAACGGCTGGCGTCTGACGCGTGCCAGTTCGAATTCCGCTTCTGCCAGTTCGAAGAAGCGGCGGCGGTTCAGCGTCGCCGTCAGCGGATCGGTATCTGCCAGGTGGCGGATCGAATCGAACAAACGCGCATTCTCGATGGCGATCGCGGCGTGCGAAGCGAGCGTCTCCAGCAGGTACAGGTCGTCGAAGGAGTAGGCGTTCTTCTGGTACGACTGCGCCGAAACCATCCCATAGATCTCGCCATGCAACAGCATCGGCACCGCCAGGATCGACTCGGTGGGGTCTTGCTCCGTCTGGCTGCCGAACATTTCAAAATTGATCCCGCTCGCATCCATCGCGGCGATGCTGTTAAAAAGAATGGGCTTCTTCGTGCGGACGATCTCCCCTGCCAATCCGTGATCCGCAAAATACCGGTCGGTGAATACCCGTCGGCGCGGGTGCTCGATCGCGTACAACGGCACGATCTCATTGGTCTTCGAATCATAGCCGTCCATCACGAAATCGTTGCACGGCATCACCCGTTCCACGGTTTCATACACCACCTTGCAAACCTGCTCCACGTCGTGGCTGGCGTTGATCTCGTTCAGGGCTTCGTGCAGCCACTTCATCCGCTCCAACAGGTCTTCCAGCGCTTCCTGCGCCCAAATGCGCTCCAGCGCCCCCGCGCAATGACTCGCCAGGTTCTTCAGCAGGTCAAGCTGCTCACTGTCGTAGGCGTGCCTTTGATAACTTTGGATGGAAAGGACGCCGATGGTGCGCGAGGCGGTTGCCACTGCAACGAACATCTGCGACAGTGTCCGCCGGCTTTGGTCGCCAAAGGAAAGCGACGGGTCGACGGGAAAATGTCCCTCATAAGTGGATAAAAAACCGCCGTGCTGAATGGCTTTGAGCATGTTCTCGGTGGGCTTGTCTGGCACCGCCCCATGCTGGACGATGCGCTTCCCCTCGATCGTATCGATGGTCAGCAGCGGGCGTGGAGGGGCTGCCCGTTCCGGGTCGTACAGGATGAGGTAACAGGCATCCCAACCGATCAGCCCGTCTGCCGCCTCCAGAATAATGTGAGCCGCAGTTTCAGCCGCCGATGTGGCTGCCAGGTCCCTGCCCAAGCTGGCAAATGTATCGAAGTTCGCGCTGTTCATACGTTTCTTTGCCGAACCACCTCATAGACCATCAACGCCGTGGCGATGGACACGTTCAACGAATTGACCCTGCCGAACATGGGAATCTTTACCTTCTGGTCGGCGTTGTTCATCCAAAAATCGGTCAACCCTTCATCCTCCGTGCCGACGGCGATGGCAACAGGTCCATGCATTGGGATGGAAGTATAGTCTGCCTCGGCGGATGGTGTCGCTGCCAGCACCCGCATCTTTCTGGACCGCAACCACTCCAACGCGTGAGCCGAATCCACCTCGACAGCGGGTACCGCAAAGACCGCTCCGCGGCTGGCGCGGATGACATTGGGACTCCACAAGTCCACGCGCGGGTCACAGACGAGCAAAGCATCCACCTTGGCGGCATCGGCGGTGCGCAAGATGGCGCCAAGGTTGCCGGGCTTTTCGATGGACTGTGCCACAATTATAAGGGGAGATGCGGAGAGTTGCAGGTCTTCCAGCGTGGTTTTGGGTGTTGGGAAAATTCCCAGCCAGCCATCGGGGTTCTCGCGATACGAAATTTTTTCGAAAACGGCTCTGCTGACGGTCAGGTGTTCGGCGTGGGGAACGCTCAGGGTCTGGCTGATAATCTCCGGCGCAGAAAGAAGCGTCTGCGGAAGCATGCCACAGCCAAGAGCGAGGGTCAATTCATCGAAACCTTCCACCAGGATCACCCCATCCTTTTGTCTCTGGCGTTTGTCCTCTCGCAGTTTGACAATGTGCTTGACGCGCGGGTTTTGTAAACTGGTGATATCCACTATTTGACCAAAAGCAGACATGCCGCCTGGTGCGTTTTGCTGAGGGTTGCCATGGGCGGGTCGCTTGCCTTGCAGGCTTCGATGGCAACCGGGCAGCGCGGGTGGAAGCGGCAGCCGGACGGAATGTTGATGGGGTTCGGGGTTTCGCCCTGCAGGATGATGCGTTCCCGCCGCAGGCGCGGGTTGGGGACGGGGATGACCGAGATGAGCGCTTTGGTGTAGGGGTGCTGCGGGTTTTCCAGCACTTCCAGCATGGTGCCGATCTCGACAATGCGCCCCAAATACATAACTGCCACACGGTCGGCGAAGAAGCCGACCGAGCCGAGGTCGTGGGTGATGAAGATGACTGCGATCTGGCGGGTAATGCGTAATTCTGCCAGCAGGTTGATGACTTCGGCGCGGATGGAGACATCCAGCATCGAAACGGGTTCGTCGGCGAGAATGATCTCCGGCTCGAGCACCAGTGCCGCGGCGATCACCACACGCTGGCGCTGCCCACCGGAAAGTTCATGCGGGTAGCGCCCCAGATAGACTTCGGCAGGTTTCAAGCCGGCATCTTCCAGCGCCTTTTTGACCTTTTCATCGCGCTCAGATTTGTTCGGCGCAATGCCATGCACCAGCAGCGGCTCGGTGACGATCTCTTCGATGGTCTGGGTGGGGTTGAGCGATTCGTACGGGTCTTGAAAGACCATCTGGATCTTGCGGCGAAGGTCTTTGCGTTGATGGTCGTTCAGGTGGGTGATGTCGCGCCCTTCGAAGGAGACCATGCCTTCAGTGGGGTCTTCCAAGCCCATCAACAACAGCGCCAGTGTCGATTTTCCACAGCCGCTTTCGCCGACCAGCGCGATCACTTCGCTGCGGCGCAGGCGGAAATCCACACCATCCACAGCGCAGATGTGACGCACATCCCGCGAGAACAGGGCGGGGCGTCCGGCTTCAAAATATTTTTTTAATCCGCGAACTTCCAAAAAGGTTTCTTTGCTCATTTCGAAGCCTCAATGAGATGACAACTGGCAATATGTCCATTTGCACCGACCCGATGCAGCGCGGGTTGTTCCGTCTTGCAACGGTCGAATGCAGCCGGGCAGCGCGGCGCAAACCGGCAGCCGCTGGGCAGCGCATCCAGCCGCGGCGGGTACCCGGGAATGGAGGAGAGTTTCTTCTTCGGTTTGGTCAGGTCGGGGAAGGCTTTCAACAGTTCCTGCGTGTACGGGTGGCGCGGATCGTTGTAGATCACATCCACACCGGCATATTCAGCCGTCACACCGCCGTACATCACCAGAACCTTGTCGCACATTTCCGCAACCACGCCGAGGTCGTGTGTCACAAAGACGATTGCCAACCCCAATTTTTTGCGCAGGCTGTCGAGCAGTTCCAATATTTGCGCCTGGATCATCACATCCAACGCGGTGGTCGGCTCGTCTGCAATGATGACCTGCGGATTGCACGCCAGTGCCATTGCGATCATCGCGCGTTGGCGCATCCCGCCGGAATATTGATGCGGGAAATGATCCTTATGATCCGCCGCAATGCCCACGAGGTCGAGCAATTCGGTTACCCGCGCTGAAAGATTCGCTTTCGGAAAATCAGGCAGGTGCTTGATGATGGCTTCCTCGATCTGGTCACCCACTGTCCGCACTGGGTTGAGCGCATTCATCGCGCCCTGAAAAACGATGGAAACCCCGCTCCAGCGCACCTTGTTCAGTTCATCTTCGCCCAGTTCGGTCAGGTCCTGCCCTTTGAAATACACCCGTCCGTTCACGATCTGCCCCGCGGCAGGCAGCAATTTCAGCAGAGCAAGCATCAACGTCGTCTTGCCACAGCCGCTCTCCCCCACCAACCCGAGCAGTTCACCTTCCTTCAACGTAAAGCTGACGTTTTCGACTGCATGAGCCCGGGCTTTGCCTTCGGTGACGTAATCAATGGATAAATTCTGGACGTCGAGCAGGCTGCCTTTCCCGGCAGGTTGCTCCCCCGCTTCTTTCCGGACTGTGGGCTTTGCCGGCATGAGATGGTGGGTATCCAGCCGTGGGTTGAGAACTTGCTCCAATCCCTGCCCAAGCAGGGTCAGCGAAAGCACCACCCAGACGATGCCAAAGCCGGGAACCACCAACGCCCACCACGCCCCCGTAGACATGGCTCCGCGCCCGAACGCGTAGTTCAACATCTGTCCCCACGAAAGGGTCGTTGGGTCGCCCAGCCCGATGAACGAAAGCGCGCTTTCATTCAATATCGCCAGCGAAATGACCAACACTGCCTGCACCACCAAAATGGGCATCACCAACGGCAGGATATGCCGCGAGACAATATGACCTTTTCCCGCACCGATGGCGCGCGCGCGCAGGACGAATTTGCGCGATTTCACCGCCAGCGTTTGCGAGCGCACCACGCGGGCGGTGGTCGTCCAGCCGAGCAAGCCGATGACGAAGATGATGTTGAGAAGTGAAGGTTTGGTCAGTGCAACGATGACGACCATGAGCGGCAAGTCTGGGATGACAAGCATAATGTCGGTGAAGCGCATCAGGAAGGTTTCCCAACGCCCACCGAAGAATCCCGCCACGAGACCGAACAACCCGCCGATGACGATCGAGATGAAAGCGGCAAAAAATCCAACGGTCAGCGAGACGCGCGCACCATATATGAAATTTGAGAACACATCCTGTCCCGCGTCGTCCGTCCCGAACCAGTGATTTGCACTCGGCGGCTGGTAGATGTCGCTGATACTTGTCTGAGCCGATGAAGATTCATCGTACGGCGCAATGAGCGGCGCAAAGATCGCGACCAGGATGATAAATACCAGCATCCATAACCCGACGATACCGCCGCGATTCTTGCGGAACGTGCGCCAAAAACCGAGGAGGCGCGCAGTGACTTGATTGGAGGGTTCCGAAGTTTGGATTGTTGTCTGCATCGTTCACTCCATCTTCACGCGCGGGTCCAGGTAGGTATAGGTCAGGTCTGCCAGCATATTAGCGAGGATAACCGCCACCGCAATAAGAAGGAATGCCCCTTGCAGCATGGGGAAGTCCCTGCGCCCGACGGCTTCTACAATTGCGCTCCCCAGACCGGGCCACGAAAAGACGGCTTCGATCTGGATCGCGCCTGCCACGGTGAACCCGAGGTTGATGGCGATCACCGTCACCAGCGGCAGCATGGCATTCTTGAGTGCATGGTCTTTCAGGATCTGAAACATGCTCAAGCCCTTTGCCTTGGCGGTCAAAATGTAATCCTCCGAAAGCACATCCATCAGGCTGGAACGCATGATGAGCGTGTATTCGCCCATATATACAATCGTATAGGTCAGTGTTGGCAGGAACATGTGCCACAAAATATCGCCCCACTGTTGCAGCAGCGGCATGGAACTCATACCTGGCGTTGCCTTGCCTGCCAACGGAAAACCATTTGCGCTGCCCCAGAATAAGAGGATGATACCCAGCCAGAACGTCGGCAGACTCCATGCCAGCAAGCTGACCATCACCGCCGCGTAATCCAGGGAGGTGCGCGCCTTCCAGGCTGCAAAGACCCCCAGCGCCACCCCGATCAGGATCGCCAGGATCTGCCCCGCTCCGATCAACAGGACAGTATTCCATAACCGTTCAGAGAGGATCTCGGTCACCGGCCGGTTGGTGTGATAGCTAAACCCAAGCTCGCCCTGCAAAAGGTTGCGGATGTAAATGAAGAACTGCGTATCGAGCGGGTTGACATCGCAACTACCCACCTTGATCGGGTTGAGCGATTCAAAGCAGTTGATGACCGGTTTATCCAGCCCGAAACGGATGCGCAAAATCTCCACCGCTTCCTTTTTAAGACGCGGGTCACGGATGCCTGCCCGAGCCGGGTCGCCTGGCAAGACACGGAACAGAAAGAAGTTTAGAATGATGACAAAAAGGATCGTAAAAATAGACCAGGCGATCTTTTGAAGCAGGGCACGGGAACGGTTCATGGGCGGGGTATCCATGGACATGCCCTGACAGAGAGATTCTGTCAGGGCATGCGTAAAACGTAATCTTACTTGACCGGTTCGATCAAGACCAGTGAGGTCACATCCGCCAGCTCAACCTTAGCCTGACCCGTCAGCCAGCCAGTGAAGCGGTCGGTGCGATATGCCTGCACGTTCGCATCGTAGAACGGGATGATGTACACAACATCGTCGTGGACGATCTTCTGCATCTCCCAGACGATATCCTTGCGGGCTTCGAAATCCAGCGTCACCTGTTGTTCGGCATACAGTTCATCATACGCCGGGTTGGAGTACCCTGTTTCACTGGAGCCGCTGGGGATGGCTTCGGTGGTGTACACATACAGCAACGCGCTCGGGTCAGGATCAGACGCCCAGCCCCAGATCATGATGTCGAAATCGAACGCCGGGCAGCATTGAGCGGTCAACGCATCGGGGTCCACTGCCTGCGGCTCGAGGGCAATGCCGATCTGTGCCCACATTTCATCCAGCAATTCTGCCATGCGCGGAGCGTTGATGCTGTCGCTGGGCCAGTTCAAGCGGAAGGTCAGCGATTCGGAGCCGTCCGGCATTTCGCGGACACCATCTCCATCGGTGTCGGCATATCCCGCATCATCCAGAATTTGGTTTGCCTTCGCCACATCGAACTCGTAATCCTGAAGTGAGTCGTTGTACCAAACGCCCAGACCATCGGGGATCAGAGTTAAGCCGGGGTTGCCAAGACCAAGCAAAATAACATCGATCAACCGCTGCTTGTCGGTGGCATGCGCCATTGCCAGGCGCACATCGCGATCACGCAGGGCGGGGTGACCGGAGCAAATGCCGCCTTCCTCGGTCGGGCAGTTCTCGGGGTCAGTCTGGTTGAAGATGATATCGGTCACGCCGGGAGCAAGCGGAGCGCCAACGACCAGCTCGATGTTCTCATCCGCTTTCAAAGACTCGGCAGCCGTATTGGGCATTTCGGTGATCATATCCACCTGCCCGGTCTTGATCGCCTGCACCAGCGCATCCTGATTCTCAAAGGTCTGGAAGATGACCTCGTCCACCTTTGGCGGTGTGGCGAAATGTTCCTTGTTCGCGGTCAGGCGCACGAACTCGTTCTGCACGTATTCCGTCATTTTGAACGGACCGGATCCGATCATTTCGAAGTTTTCGTACTCCAGCTTGTCCTGCGCCTCCCAGACGTGCTTTGGAAGCACATACAAAAAGATCAGCTGGCTTTCGATATTGGGGATCGCTTCGGTCAGTGTCAGCACGACTTCGTTATTCTCCGTGGCGACAATGGTGTCGAAATACGGCGTATAGTACCCGTTCATATAGGGATACTCAGGAGTATCCTTGTAGAGGTTATAGGAAAAAGCAATATCCTCGGCGGTCAGGGGTTGTCCATCATGCCATTTGAGCCCATCGCGGATCTTGTACGTCCACACCAAGCCGTCTTCGGAGGTTGAGACGCTTTCCGCAAGGCTGAGCGTGAAGGAACCATCCAGGTTCAACTCATACATGGAGTCGTACACCAGTTCGAAGATGGTGTAGGCTTCCACCAGAATCGCCATGCCGGGATTCAACGTATCGGGGCTGCCAGCCCATCCGATGCGTACCACGGCAGACTGTCCGCCCCCGCCGCACGCAGACACCAGCAGTGCAACAAGGACGAGAACATACAGGGCTTTCTGTTTCATTTCTTCTTCTCCTCTCGGTTTGCAAACGAAATTTGGTAAACAAAACAACCTGCGCCTAGGGCAGATCCCTCTGCAGGCGCAGGTTGTTTAACTACCTGAAACAAAATGGACTGGGCTCCAGTAATGAAATCATCGTCATTTAAATTTTACTGTAAATTTGAGATTAGTGTTAGTGAATTCATTGGTAGAATCAAAATCGCAATTGATTTGTCCTTATTGCTACCCTCTGGTTGCAAGATGCACTGGTTAATTTTGTTTTTTCTATTTTGAATGATATATATAATGAAAGAAGTAGAGAGTGAGGTATTAATTGGCTACGCGCAAAGTAGATTACTTCAAATATGATGAACTGACCTGGGATGTCGTTGCCAGCCTTCCGCGAGATACGCCGCTTGTCCTGCCACTCGGCTCAGGCTATGACTTGGACCTGCTCGCTGACCAGTTGGCGAATCCTTCCCGCATCGGGATCCTGCCGGCTTTCCCGTTTGGCTGGCGTGGCAGCGGACTGGACATCCCCGAAGCCGTATTCTTTCCGTACCTATTAAACCTGATGGATAGCCTGCGCGACGACGGCTTCAGCCGCGTGTACTGCCTCGCGCCGCAAGGCATCGACCCGCAGGGGCAATTCATCGCACGAGAGTCAGCCTTGTTTCTGCGACAACCTCACCAGTCCAGAAATGAAGCGAAGACCTTTCTTCCCGCCGACAGTGAACGCGGAAAAGTCATCCTGATGCCCATCGGTCACACCGAGCAGCACGGCTATCACCTCCCCCTCTGCGTGGACACCGTCATTATAGACTCCATTGCAAAAGGTGCAGCCGATAAAATGCCTACACGCAGTTTCGCATTGCCGGTCATGCCGTACGGCGTCAGCACACACCGCGCATCGTTCGCGGCAACCATGAACGCAGGCGGGCGCGCCTTCGAGGATTTCTGGGGCGCAGTGATCGATGGACTCGTGGGGCGCGGCTTCGACCGCTTCTATTTAATGAGCGGGCACGGCGGCAATATGTCGTTCTTGGTGAACATCGTGAAGTATGCCGGGGAGCGTCACCGCCGCATCTTTTGCGCCACTGCCTTTTTGCATACCTCCGGCCGGATCGGCGCCGAAGCGCTGGAGAAATACCGCACTTCACCGATCGGCGGCATGGGGCACGCTGGCGAACTTGAGACATCGTACATGCTGCACCTGCGACCAGACCTGTGCCAGATGGAACGCGTGGTGGACGAGACCGATTTCGTGTCCACGCCTGATTACTACATGGATTGGATCGAGGGCGGCTCGCTGGTGGCAAACCCACCTTGGGACGACGATACCAAGACCGGCGCGTATGGAGCCGGGAGTCACGGCACGGCGGAAAAGGGACGCCTATGGCTGGAAGCCGCCATTAACGAAAAAGCCGATCACGTTGAACAGATCCACGAACAACATGAGCGGCGCGAAAAACGACGGAACGAAGGGTTTGGCTTGTGGGGAAAATTCGGGGCGTGACGGCTACTTCTCTTCGACGACAAAACTGATCTTCATGCCGCAGAAGGAACGCCGCCCCACCATCAACGTGAAGTAGGAACTGTACTCCCCCGCTTTCTTGGGCGCGATGAACCGGGCGCCGACGACCACCGTCCCGCCGGAAGGTGCATTGCGTGGCAGGTCCTGGATCTTCGTACCCTCATGACGATAGCCGCCCGTATAAACGAAGTCGATGGTGTTGATCGTCCAGTCTTTTGTGCCGGTATTCAGGATGGTGAAGTAAACGAAGAACTCTTTATTGGCTTTCACCACCGTCCACATCGGCGGCTGCCTGCCGGTCACGCGGCAGGTCCACGGTTCACCGGTGAAGATGGGGTTGCCCTTATCGTCCAGCGATGCGCCGCCAGCGTTCGTCCCGCTGATGGATACGACGGCGGAGGGTGTCTCGCTTGGGAGCGGGGTATTGGTGAAAAAATTGTAGATGAAGGTGACCGTGGGCGTGGGGGTGACGGACGCCGTGCGGGTCGGGGAAGGCGTAAAGGTGGCGGTCGGCAGCAGGATGGCGGTCTGGGTTTGCGCTGCGCCTGCCGTCCCCGCAATGGCGGTTTCCAACCCGCCGAGGGGCAGGGTCGCCAGCGGCGCGGGGGCAGGCGCGCCCATGCCGGGCACAGCACACGCCATGACGAACAATATAAAGAAGGGGAAAAGGAACTTTCTCTTCAAGTTCACTCCAACATCCAATTAAAAGTATAACATGGTCAGACCGGGAACTTCCGGCGGATGAATTCCTCGCCCCTTGCAATAAAGTCAGGATACTCATCCGGAACCGGCGCGGACGCCATGAGCGCCTGCGTCTTTTCACGCAGCACCTGACGGGCGGGCGGCGCGCCCGCCTCCAGCCACTTCTCCATGCTGTAGCGCGGATACACGCCGCTGACGTAATAGCCGTTCTTGTAATTCTTCAGCGTGGACGGCTGGTTGAGGAAACTCTTGCCGGGACCAACCTTGAAGATCTCGTCCACCGCCGCGTTGACGTCGTCGAGTTGGAATCCGTTGTGGAGGCGCAATGCCTGGTCGATGATCTCGTGACCGTGGACGAAGGTGGTCGGCGAGATGGATTTGGAGCCAAGCGAATCCCCGATGAACGGCGCAAGGTGTCCGTTGGAGAGCAGAAGCGCGAGGGTGTTCATCCAGTAGGTGTCGGCGGCGATCAGGTCCATGCCCCAGCCGGTGCCCGAGCCGGAGGTGGAGCAGTGCGGAATGCCATAGTGCTTCATCATCTCGGAACATGCCACGCTGATGAGGATGCTCTGTGGATCGTAGAAGTTGAGCATGGTACGCATGTCGAAGTAGACGGGCAGCATGCCGAGCAGAATGGGCGCGCCCTTCTTGATGGTCTGGCTGATGACCAAGCCCGCCAGCAACTCTGCCATGAGCAGGGTGAGCGTACCTGCCGGGGTGAGCGGCGTGGATGCGCCCGCCATGCTGTAATTCGAGAAGATGATCGGCAGCCCGCGTTCGATGGCGACCTTCATCTTATCCACGGTGCCGGCGTTCATCACCAGCGGACTGACCGGGTTGAAGTAGGGGATCACGAAGGGCTTGTCGCCAACTTCCTTGCCATGCAGCAGCTCGAACATATCGAGCACGTCGGGGAAGCGGTCTTCATCGGAGACGAGCAGCACCAGCGGCTTGGTGGTATTGGCAATATGTTCGAGCGAGCCGTACATATCGCCGAGTTCCTCCTTCACATCGCGGACGATGCCCACCGTGGAGATGACGTCGTAATGCTTGAGCATCGAGCCGAGCCGGACGAGGTCGCGGAAGTTCTCGCGCTTGAAGATGTCGAGTGTTTCATCCACAGGGTTTTGATAAAAAAGCGCGGTCACCCCCACCCCAAAGCGCAGGCGGTCTTCGCCCAGTTTAAGTTTGTGTTCGCCGCGCCGGTCGTAGACATCGATGGTCTTGGGCGCGGACTGGATGGCTGCCTCCACCACTTCAGGCGGGAAACGGATGATGCGGTCTTCGGCTTTCAAGCCCAACTTCCATTCGAGCAGTTGCAAGATGGCAGGCGAATCGACGCGCACTCCCGTCTGGCTGAGAACCTTCAGCACGTTACGATGCGCTTCCTGAATTTGTTCCTCGCTCATTAAAGTCAATCGCGGGCGGACGTTGTTCATAGAAAGGGTCTCCTCGCCTGCTATTTTATCCTACGCGCGCAGACGCTTCGCCTGTTGGTCCTGAACGATCCCGCGACCATGCCTGGGACTCCCTGACCAACAGGCTCGCATTGACAGGCATTATTTCTCCCACGCCTGACGGTCTTTGGGGTTCTCCGGGTCGAGATATTTCGGGTGGATCTTCTCGAAGACACGGTGCCCGTGCGAGGTCCAGAGATCGGCGGCGAGTTTCTTCGGGTCACGCGCCACGCCCTGCGCCGCAAAATACTGACAGATGCGCGTCACATCGCGCTGGAAGATGCCCCACGAAGCGGGGTTGGATTCGGGAATGACCACCTGCGGGAAGTCGATCAGTTTGATCTCGCCGTCCCAGTAGAGGATGTTGTATGCCGAAAGGTCGCCGTGGATGCGTTCGTTGGTGAGCATGATATCGAGGTTGCGGACGACGCGCTCAAAGAGCGGAAGGGCTTCGTCGGGGTCGAGCGCAATATGACTGAGCGGCGGCGCGGCGTTGGCGGCATCGCCGACAAACTCCATCAGGATGGCGTTCTTCTCGAGGGCGAACGGCTGGGGGACGTCGGCGCCGCTTTCATGCAGCATCTCGAGCGTCTTGAACTCGTAGGCGATCCACGATTGGTGGCGGACTTCCTCGCCGTAGCGCGTACGCTTGACGATGGCGTTGATGTCTGCCTCCTTCCACAAGGCGTGACCGTCCTCGTCCAGGTCGGTGCGCCCGACACGGTACTGCGCATCGTTCTTGAGGTTGCGCAGCGAGCGCGGACGGTAGACCTTGGCTGCCAGCAGGGGCACGTCCACATCGCGGGCGGGCGTACACTGATAGACGGAAGCTTCCTTGCCGCCTTTGACGCGCCGG
This sequence comes from Anaerolineales bacterium UBA2395, assembly GCA_002343775.1. Lineage (GTDB taxonomy): Bacteria > Chloroflexota > Anaerolineae > Anaerolineales > Villigracilaceae > Villigracilis. The sequence continues at coordinate 101,318 of DDSH01000005.1, read as the reverse complement.
GTGACGTCGGAGATCCATTTGTGCTCGTAGAACGGACCGAGCGAATCGAGCAGCCACCACTCTTCGAAGCGGGCGGCTTTGTAGGTGAATTTGAAGGTGCTGCGCGAATCGTCCTGTTTGTGAATGAAGGTCTGTTCGGCGAGCGAGAGTTTCCTGGGGTGCCTGCCCGTGATGCGCGGACGGCGTCCCTTGTTGATGATGGTGTTCAATTTGTCGTCGTTGTCGATGTCGTCGAGATGGTCGAGCCAATCTTGTGTATTCATGGGTGGTAGGTGCCTGTTAGATCGCTTTGTGAGATCGCTTCGCTCACCGCTGCGCGGTTCGCTCGCAATGACACGGATGGTTAAAAACAAAAACCGCAGGGATAACTTCCTGCGGCGGGCGGGACGGCGCGCAAAGGCGCAGCCGGTTAAATGAAAACCGCAGGCGGGGCGCGCCTGCGGTCGTTGGGTTAAGACAAAAGCCTACGACACGCACAAAGGAGGCGCGCTGATAGATTGACGAACGGTACTGGTGATGGCTTGCATGATTTCGTGCCTCCTTTCAGGATGAGATAGTGTTGGAATTATATGCAATGCGCGGGCGGGCGTCAAGCCCCTGCCACCGGTTATTTGAGGTGGGTATCGAAGAACACAACAGCGCGGTCCATAAAGAGGAACCAGGCGTCACCGCTGAAGGAATGACGCTGCCCTTCGTAGATGAATAACTCGGACCCTTTGCCCGCAGCGAGCAAACCCTGATGCAGTTTGTACGACCACTCGGGCGGGGTCGAGCCGATGTAGTCGCCGTCAGCGGAACCGATGTGGATCTGCACCGGAACTGTGACCGAATCCAGGTGATAGTATGGCGCGATCTCGCGCATCCGCTCTGGACTTTGAGCCGACTCTACGTACGCGGCAATGACCTCGTCTGGGAGTGAAGCGGGGATCACATCCGCCGAGTTGCAGGTCTCGAGCAGTTCACCGGTTGAAATATCCCCGATGCAGCCGTAGCCCCAGCGCGCGATCAGGTCGGCATCGTCGGCGGAGTTGGGCGCGTACAACACTGCCGCGCGGACGGAGGTGCTCAATGTAAGTATCTTGGTGGTGATGCCGCCGCCCATGCTGTGCCCCCACATGCCAATGCGGTTGGTATCTGCTTGTGGTAGTGAAGCGAGCGAATCCATCAGGTTGAGGACGTCTGTCACCAAGCCGGTATGGAAGAAGGAGACGCCAAAGTCGGAGCCGCCCCAGGTGCGATAGTCGGAGGAGAGGGTGAGATAGCCGCGCGCGGCAAGATACTCGGCGGCGCGCTGCGAGCCGTCGCCGGAGGAATAGTCGCTGCGCGGATAGTAGCCGTGGTTCATGACGATGACCGGGAAGGGACCTTCGCCGTTGGGCAGGTTGAGAATGCCGGTGATGCGCAAGCCGTCGGAGAGGTACGAGATCAGGTAGGTGCTAAAGGCATCGTTGAGTCCGAGGCGGGTCTCGAGGGTGATGATTCCGCCTGCGTGGGTGCGTTCGCGCAGTCCGGCAATGGTGTAGGGATACATCAGGTGCGGCAACGCCGTGGCAGTGGGGCTGGGCGCGGGGCTGGGTGTGACAATGGGCGTCTGGCTGGGATGCACGACGGTAACGTTCGGCGGCGGCAGGACGGGCGTGGATGTGACCGGGACACTGACGCAGGCTGTCAGCAGCAGGGCAAAGAAAAGCAGGCGGGGCATGGGGGTATTGTAGCAGGCGGCGGGGATCGGTGAGTGGGTCGCTGAAGGAGGCTTAACAAAAAACTCGCCGCAAAGTTGCTTCACGGCGAGCCGGTTCGAGACGGGAGCAGCTTATCGCAGGATGACCCACAGGGCGTGGATGACGCCCGGCAGACCGCCGATGAGCGTGGCGATGACGTTGATCCAGAAGTCGTTATCGATCTTGCCGTTCTTCATGTAGACGGCAAGCGGGGGGATGAACAGCGCAACAATGACCTGTAAAACCTTGTTATCCATTTTGTATCTCCTTTGGGTTGAATGGGTGTACCGCCCGATTATACAACAGGTGCGGGCATGGGCTTGAATTGAGTGTGGAAATATTTATAATGAATGTATCTTAGCAATACGTGTGGGGGTGATGGCTGGCACGCGTTCGTCGTCGTGAAAGGAGGTTCCCAGCATCGTATCGGTTCTGCGGTTCGTTCCCGGATTGATGTCATATTCAAATTCATACCCTCATCGAATAAAGGAGGAGGCATGAACATATCACTTTCGCAAGTTGTCAGTGTAGCGCTTGTGTTGGCAGTTGTGTATTACATCATGAGCATGCTCATTTCCGGTTTCACAAAATGGGTGCTGGATGTACTGGAAACAAGGGGGAAGGTGCTCGAAGACTTTCTGAAAAACACCATTGAAGACACCCTTACCGAGGGCAAAAAATTCACTATTAAAGAGTTGAAGAAGACCCCGCAGATCAATGCACTACGCCCTGTGCGTTATGCCGCGAAGGGTTTGGGAAGGCTAATCGGAAAAACCCAAGTATCCGATTATGTAGAGCGTATTCAGCCCAAGGTGCTGGTGGATGCGCTCTTCGATCTGGAGGGCACAGCGGCGGATTGGAAGGATAAGGTCAAGAACGTCATCACACTTTTACCGAAGAGTATTCCAAACTTGAGCGGCGACCCAACGCCGTTCGATACAAAAGACAAGCTTATAGCCCTCGTGGATAAATCGTACTATTCTTTTGATCAATGGCGCGAGAAACTCGAGACCTATTTCGGTTCGGTCATGGATCAAGCCGCCCAAAAGTTCGGGGCGCTCGCCAAGACGTATGTCTTGTGGATCTCGCTGCTGCTGGCGTTCGCTCTCGGCGTGGATACCATTCAGATCGCCGGACAGGCATGGTTCGACCCGCAACTGACCCAAAAAGCTAATGCATACGCCGAGACGATTCTTCAATCGGAGAATTCGGAAGAAGAACAACAAGCCGACCTCGAAGCGCTTTATGCTTCGCTGGATGACATGGCGGTGATAAACCTGCCTTGGTATACCAGAGACGAAAGCGGGACCGTCATCGGGTATCCCTGGTATATTCGACCGCCACTCGAAAAAGAGAATGATACCGGGTATCAGGACCTTGTTTCGCCTTATACCAAATGGTCGAATTCCCTTTCCGATGGAATGTGGTTGCTCCTGAGAATTCTGGGGATCGTCATCACCGGTATTGCCGTCTCACAAGGTTCGTCCTTCTGGTACGACATCATTCGCCAGATCAAAGGCGAACAGAAGAAGACCGACACTGTATCGACCGAATCAACCACCCCACCGGTTGGAGGAGGGATTGCACCGTTAACAGAAGCATATGCCGAACCCCCCACCCCACCGGATGAAGAGTCGCCGAAACAATAACCCGATGTCCCTATTGCTTCCAGCCCTTGATTCTTCAAGGGCTGGTTTATTCAAGTGCAAACTCTCCAACACGCAAGAACATCCTCTCCGGCAGTTGATTTCGCGGCGCGTCTGATATATGATAAGGATGATTCTGTTCCCGCCCCCTTTGTATGGAAGGAGACCTTATGAGTCACAACCGCGATAAGGAAAAGAAGGAAGGCAAGAAGAAAGCCAAACACGACCTGAAGGAGAAGCGCAAACTGAAGAAGGAGAAGAAGCAGCCCAAGACCTCCATCACGCTGACCAAGCACTCCGGTTCGTAGCCCATTCTGCCCGCTGGAAAGATCTGTGGGCTCCGGCGCATTACAATTACAACCAAGCGACCCCCGCCGTAAAGCGGGGGTCGTCATATGTTCTGGAAGGGTCGCGCGGGGATCAGTCGTTGATCACAACCGGGTCTTCGGGGTGCTGTTCGTTCCAGTATTCGACCAGGTCTTCGCTGGTGTAGCCGATGAATTCGCGGTTGATGATGGTGCCGCTGAAGGTTCCGGGGACGTTGATGCCGTAGTTCAGGGCGGGATCGGGGCGGAAGTGGATCGCGAGCACGCCGTCGAGATCGATGCTGGGGGTGAAGGTGCCCAGCCCTTCCACTTTGACGGCGCGACCGGCGCGGCAGTATTCGATGATGTGGTCGCGCAGTTCCTTGTTGGACTGGTCGATGGAGCCCTCCACCAGACCGGTGGCGCGGGAGAGGGCGCGGACGAGCTCGGGCTTTTGGACGGTGTTGCCCTGTTCGACGCGCGGACGGTAGGCGTTGATCGCCTTGATTCGGGGTGCCATGGGATATTGCCTCCTTGAAATGGAAATGGATGGTGGTTTTCGACTTGTCGTTTTCGGGGAGGTCGTTTTGCGAACCGGTTACGCCGTTGACCGCCCTGGGTTCGACATGGTTAATTATACGGACGGGGGCGCGCCTGTGTTTTGCGTTTTTGTTAGCCAAGCCAGTTTGCTATAAGCCACACCTTACAAACACTTAAAAATCAACCCGCGGCGGGGGGATTGAAATTCGCTATGAGCAAATTTAAATTTCCTTACAGGGTTTACCCGATTCCCTATGAGGAATTGACTCGATTCCTCGGTAGAAAAAAATTTTTCCTCACAGGAAATTTAAATTCCCTGTGAGGAAATTTTATACGGCTGGCGGGCGGTTCCGCCCCCTGCCCTGCCCCAGTTCCTGTGGAATTGAGGGAGGTTAAGCGGCGGGTTGGAGTAAAATAGGAGCAATGGGGAGACCCCATGCCTACAGAAGCGGATACTTGCAGAACCTACATAGTCCCGAATTTACATGGCTCCGGCTGGGAGGATGAATACATTGCCGAGCAGATGGTCTTAACGCGCGGTCGGATTGTGCCGATTGGGGACAGGCATGTTCGCAAGGAAGGTCTGCGCCCGGACTATGTGCTATTCATTCGGCAGAATATTCCGATTGCAGTGGTGGAAGCCAAAGCGGAATATAAACATCCGGGGGCGGGATTACAGCAAGCCATCCAATACGCGGAAATGATGGGATTGAAGTTTGCGTACGCCAGTAATGGCAAGGGGATTGTAGAGCACGACTTCATCACAGGCATGGAGCGCAATCTTGATGCTTTTCCAAGCCCAGATGAGTTATGGGAACGACTCAAAGGCACATTCAACTTTCAAAGTGAAAAAGAAGAAAAAGACTCGCTTTCTGACTATTGGCAGGAAGTGGGTGGAAAAGCGCCGCGTTATTATCAGCAGGTGGCCATTAACAGGGCGGTTAATGCCTTGCTGGCTGAACAAAAACGTATTTTGATCACAATGGCAACAGGGACGGGAAAGACCTTTGTTGCCTTTCAAATCGCATGGCGCTTGTGGAAGGCGAAGCGCAAGAAGAAAATTTTATTCCTCGCCGACCGCAATGTGTTGATCGACCAGGCAAAAGATAGAACCTTCTCCCCGATGGGACAAGCCCTGCAAAAGATACAAGGAAAAGCGGTAAAGAGCCGTGAAGTTTATTTTGCTTTGTATCAGGCGTTGGCAAACCCTGTGACGGGTGAGAATTTATACGAGCAATATCCGCGTGACTTTTTTGATTTGATCATCGTGGATGAATGTCATCGCGGGTCTGCCAATGAAGAGGGAAGTTGGCGCAAGATTTTGGATTATTTTGACTCAGCGACCAAGATCGGCATGACGGCGACACCCAAGCGCAATGACAATGTGGATACCTATGAGTATTTCGGCGAACCGATTTATACCTACAGTTTGAAACAAGGGATTGAGGATGGTTTCCTTGCGCCGTATCGGGTGTATCGTGTGATTCCCGATGTGGATGCGAGCGGATTGCAAATTGACCCAGGAGTATTGGATCGTTTCGGGCGTGAGATTCCCGCTGACTTGTACGGCACGAAAGACTTTGAGCGGGTTGTTTCTTTGCTCTCGCGCACGGAAGTAGTAGCAAGGCATTTGACAGAATATCTCAAGCGGACGAATCGCTTTGATAAGACGATTGTATTTTGTGTGGATCAGGAACATGCGTTGGACATGCGCATTGCCTTGAATAATGCCAATGCCGATTTAAGCAAAATTCACCTGCATTATGTGGAGCGGGTGGTTTCAGAAGAAGGTTCTGTTGGGCGTGGACATTTGGATAACTTCCAAGACCCTGAAAAGGAAGTGCCTGTTATTTTGACCACTTCGCAAATGCTAACCACGGGTGTGGATGCGCCGACCTGCCGAAATGTGGTTTTGTTCCGCACGATCAACTCGATGACAGAGTTCAAGCAGATCATTGGGCGTGGGACGCGGGTTTCGGAAGAGCATGGCAAGTTCTGGTTTACGATTCTGGATTATGTGGGCGCGACCCAGTTGTTTTACGACCCTGCGTTTGATGGCGACCCTGTACGGGTGACCAAGACAAAGATGGATGAAGATGGTAATGAAACCAATGTGGAAGATAGCGAAGATGGGACGCTTCAACCCGAAGAAATGGAAACAGGCGAAGAAAGCACCATCCGTGAAATTCAACGCCAGATTGGCGAATTACCGCGCAAGTATTATCTGGATAATGTGTACGTATATATTGCGGGTGAACAAGCCTTTGAGATTGACCCCGAAGGAAATGTGCTCAAAACGGTTGAATTTACCGATTATGTGACGCAGAACATTCGCCGCTTGAATTTGACTGCTGAGCATTTAAGGCAAGTATGGACACAGGCAGAGCAACGGATCGAGATTTTGAACCAGTTGCGCGCCCGTGGTATTGACCCTGACCATCTGGCGCATGTCACCCACCAAGAAGACGCAGACGCGCTGGATTTGCTCTTGCATGTAGCGTACAATGCGCCGCTGGTGACACGCCGCGAGCGGGCGGAGAAACTGCGCCAGAAGAAGGCTAATTTCTTCAATACGTTTACGCCTGCGGCAAGGGAGATTTTGGATACCTTGCTGGAGAAATATGCGGATTATGGCATTGGCGAATTTGACCAGTTGCCGCGGGTATTACAGGTTTCGCCGTTTGACCAATATGGGACAACACATGATATTTACCGCTTGTTTGGCGGGGCGGAGAAGTTGTTGCAGGCGGTGGATGAGTTGCAGAAGATGTTGTATGAATAAACTGACCATCATGTCGTTGCGAGCCCCGCACTTTGGGGCGAAGCAATCTCCTGTTATATGAAGTACCCTCAGGTGCGAGAAGATTGCTTCGTCGGGAAGAGCGCCCTCCTCGCAACGACATACGTGAGCGGGAGTTTTGATGGCAATTGATAAACAATACTGCGTCTACATCATGACAAATGCCCACAATACAGTACTGTACACTGGCGTGACCAACAATTTAGCACGTCGAGTGTATGAGCATAAGAACGGTTTAGGTAGTGCGTTTGTGAAGAAGTACAATGTGCATAAGTTGGTGTATTACGAAATTGGGAATGATGTACATGCCACGATTGCAAGGGAGAAGCAGATCAAAGGTGGTTCACGCAAGAAGAAAGTTGATTTGATAAACAAGATGAATCCTGAGTGGAAGGATTTGTATGAGGAAATAAAATAATCATCATGTCGTTGCGAGCCGTTCTTTGGCGAAGCAATCTCACAATTAATAGAGTGCATATAATAGCGAGGAGATTGCTTCGTCGCAAAATCCAAGAGCGCTCCTCGCAACGACATATAATTGGCGGTGGATGAGATGCAGAAGTTTTTGTATGAATGATAACAAACTTAAGCGTTTACAAATGCTAAGAAAGGAACTTTCCGTGACAACAAACGATCGACCTTTCAGCACCTTTGCACTTAGCTCATTAGTAATCCTACTCTTTTTTTCAATTGGTATATTTATCAGCGCACCACCCTTTGCGTCTGGGATTGTCTTAGCAATTGCATGGGCTCTTTTTGTTTATGGTGCTGGGATTGACATACCAAACCAATCACAACAAGATAGAGCAGGAAAGGCAGTACTTGGTTTTTTCTTTCTAATTAGTGGTATCGTTTTGGCAGCAATTGGTCCAAGCTATCTAAATACACAATTAACGGGAACTGATTGGCTGGTTATGTTTGGGCTTTTCTTTGGTGCACAAGTTGGGTTATCTCTTTTACTCACTTCTCCATTGAAAAGTTTATCTTTTTGGTGCGGATATATTGCATTGTCTATAATTTTGCACAGTGCAATTCTTAGATTTCCTAATGAGTTTAGTAATTTGATTTCAGCCAAAGCATTGGTTCTTGTTTCTTTAGCGCTGTCTTCATGGTTTTTGGGGGTATGGCTTTTTTTCAATAATCAAGAATTAGATAATCTCGATGAATCTAAAAAATCAAAGCAAGTTAAATCAATTATTGGCATATTTAGTGGATTATTAACAGTTATAGAATTTGTCAATATTATGTACACATTACTCACCATCAAGTAATTACAGGAACATCATGCCCAAACAAAAGACAAAAAAAACCTCTGTCACGCCGAAGACCGAGACTTCTCTCTCAATTTCTTCGAAATTAGGGGAGAAAAACCACAACACCAAAGCCTCGCTTTCTTCTCTCATCAAATCTGCCCGTGACATTATGCGGAAGGATGCGGGGTTGAATGGGGATTTGGATCGGTTGCCGCAGTTGTCGTGGATTTTGTTTTTGAAGTGTTACGATGATTTGGAGATGCGCCGCGAGCAGGATGCTGTTCTCGCACGTGAGAAGTATAAGCCTGTGATTCCGTCGCCGTATCGATGGCGGGATTGGGCGTCGGATGAGGATAACGGGGCGACGGGCGAGGATCTGGTCAAGTTCATCAATGACGGGTTGCTGCCTGCGCTGCGCGGGCTGACGGGTTCGGATGAACGGTTGAAGGTGGCGGAGGTGTTCAAAGAGACGTACAACCGCATGTTGAGCGGGTATCTGCTGCGGGATGTGGTCAACCTGGTGGATAACATCCACTTTCAGTCGAAGGATGAGATCTTTACGCTGGCGCATTTGTATGAGTCGATGTTGAAGGAGATGCGCGACGCGGCTGGCGATTCGGGCGAGTTCTATACGCCCCGTCCCGTGGTCAAACTGATCGTAGACAGAGTCAAGCCGCGGCTGGGAGAGACCGTTCTTGATCCCGCGTGTGGCACGGGCGGATTTTTAGTCGAGTCGTATGAGTATCTCAAGCCGCAGGCGAAAAAATCCAAAGAGCAGGAAACGCTGCAAACGAAGACGTTGTTTGGGGTGGAGAAGAAGCCGCTGCCGTATCTGTTGAGCACGATGAACCTGTTGTTGCACGGGATCGAAACGCCCAACATCCGCCGCGATAACGCGTTGAAGAATCCGCTGAACGAGATCGGGGAGAAAGACCGCTTCGATGTGATCGTGACCAACCCGCCCTTCGGCGGCGAGGAGGAGGCGGGCATTCAGTTGAACTTCCCCGAGAATACGCGCGCCAGCGAGACGGCGCTGTTGTTCATGCAGTTCGTGATGCGTTCGTTGAAGCACGGCGGGCGCTGCGGCGTGGTGGTGCCGAATGGATTTCTGTTCGGCGACGGGGTGGCGGCGCGGGTGAAGGCGCAGATGCTGAGGGATTTCAACCTGCATACGATCATCCGACTGCCCAACGGGGTGTTCGCGCCGTATACGCCCATCCCGACCAATTTGCTGTTCTTCGATCGTTCCCAGCCGACAACTGATATCTGGTTCTATGAGCATGTTCTCCCCGAAGGCGTGAAGAACTATACCAAGACGCGCCCGATGCAGTTCGAGGAGTTCCAGCCGATTCTGGATTGGTGGGATGCTCCGCACCGAGTTGAGAATGAACGCGCATGGAGGGTACGCGCCGCAGACGTGATCCAGACCAACGGTGGCGGGGATGTGGTGAGCGTCAATCTCGACATCAAGAACCCCAGTCGCAAAGAGGACTTGGAACATCTGCCGCCTGCCGAGTTGGCGGAGAGTATTCTTGCCAAGGAAAAGCAAATTGCGGCGATTATGGATGAAATTAAGTCTTTGCTGGCAAAGGGTGGATAGATAATGAATGGTTGGCAAGAAGTTTCACTTGGAAGTTTACTTACTCGAATAAAAGATGAAGTTTTGATTCAGGATTTCGAGAAATATCAGCGTCTCACAATTCGCACAAATAACAAAGGCATTGAAATTCGCGATGAACTTGAAGGGCATTTGATTGGTACAAAAAATCAATTTGTGGTTCATGGCGGGCAGTTTTTGCTTTCTAAAATTGACGCAATGAATGGCGCTTTTGGTATTGTGCCAGAACATGTAGAAAACGGGATTATCACCAGTAATTTTTGGGCATACGATGTTGATGAAGAAAAACTATTTTCAAAATACTTCAACTACTTAACTCACACACGTTCTTTTCAAGAATTTTGTATTCAGGCAAGTTCAGGAACAACACACAGAAAATATTTGCGAGAAGATCTATTTCTTGGCATGGAAATTCCCCTTCCGCCGCTGACGGAGCAACGCCGCATTGTGACGCACATCGAGTCGCTGGCGGCGCGGGTCAACGAGGCACAGTCCCTGCGGGAAGAGGCAGATTATGAAGCAGAAGTAATCAGCGTTTCTGCTCGCAATCAAGTGTTTGGAGAATTACAGAAAAACATTGAGCCTGTTCGCTTTGACTCGATTGCTGATATGCGCCTTGGCAAAATGCTTTCGGAAAAATCAAAAACTGGTTTGAATTCAAAACCGTATCTGCGTAATGCAAATATTCAATGGGACAGATTAGATTTATCAAGTGTTTATGAAATGGATTTTAACGAAGATGAAAAGCCAACTTTTAGACTAAAGGCGGGTGATATTCTCGTCTGTGAAGGTGGCGATATTGGTAAATCTGCCATTTGGAATGATGAACTTCCCGAATGTTATTATCAAAAAGCCTTACATCGTGTTCGCGTTGATAGAGAAAAAACAATGCCAAGGTTTATTCTTTATCATATTTTCTGGGCAGCAGAGCAAGGTCATTTTGCCGACTTGAAAACCCAAACAACAATTCCACACTTAACAGGCGTGAAACTCAAAGCATACAATATTTATCTTCCCCCGCTCGACGAACAGCGGCGCATTGTCGCTTATCTGGATGGGTTGCAGGCGAAGGTCAATGCGTTGCAGGAGTTGCAGTCGCAAAGTCAAGAGGAATTGGATGCGTTGCTGCCGTCTGTGTTGGATAGGGCGTTTAAGGGAGGGTTGTGATGGCGAGAAACCGTCCACGAATACAACCACGAATTCACGAATGGCTGATGGCGAAGGTCAATGCGTTGCGGGGGTTGCAGTCACAAAGTCAAGAAGAATTGGGTGCTTTGCTGCCGAGTATTTTGGATAAAGCGTTTAAGGGAGAGTTGTAAGAAGATGAGGAGGCTAATGTGAGTTCATGGCAACAATACATTTCTGATCCTGAGAACTTGAATAACATCATTGCTGGTGTAGCAGTAGGAATAAGTTTTATTTCGACACTTCTTGCGTTATGGTCAGTCTATCTACAACGCAAGCACAACCAGATTTCAATAAAGCCTTTGCCAGATATAATTTTTGGCGATTACACCAACGAAATAAAGGTTGCGCTTCATAATCATGGTTTAGGACCAATGGTATTAACCAAGGTTGAGATTTTGAAAGATGGCGTTGTTCTTGATGACAATCTTATCAGTTTGATGCCAGAGCAACCTAAAGGGATAGACTGGGATGATTTCGTGGAGTTATTAAAAGACCGAATACTTGCTCCAGGTGAAGAAAAAATGCTGGTCAAATTAACTGGTAATCCAAAGAATAAGACATATGGTAAGTTTCGGGATAAAGTTAGGGAAGAATTAGCACCTTTGTCAGTAAAGATTTACTACAAAGGTATTTATGACAAAGAAGAAACCATCTTTGAGAAAGAACTTGATTGGTTCAGGAGATAAATACAATGCAGGTGAAGGTCAATGTGTTCCCACTCACTGCGTTCGGGGACGATGTGCGGGGGTTGCAGTCGCATACGGGAGAGGAATTGGATGCGTTGCTGCCGTCCGTGCTGGATAGGGCGTTTAAGGGAGAGTTATGAAATGGCAGTGAAATTAAAGCCCACTCAGTTAGTGAAATGGGACAAAAAAGACGAGCCTTTGATTAAGCGGTATCTGAAAGAAATATTGGATATCTTAGAAGTAAAGGAAGATGGGAGAGTCGAAACAACCAAAGGATTTTCTTTGATGCTTTTTCGGAAAATCCTTGTACAAAATATTGAGCTGTTTGGAATAGAAGCGCTGGATGTGAGACAAGGCTTGGTCTATAAAACCGTATTTAGATTGAAGAAGCTCAAGAAACAAGACATTCATGGCTTTAGAAGATCACTGGCTGCCGAAGTAAAACATTATCTTGATCGCCCAATAGAAAAATACACCATCTTGCTCCCACTTCATGCTTCATCGAACACCCCGCCACCCATAAAGCAAATAGAGATTCTGGGTATTCGATTGCTGTTTAGCAATTGGAAGTATGTTCGAGACAATTTGGAATTTCAAAGATTTTTACAGGAAGCAGATTTATTCTTAAGACGGCAGAATGGAAGAATCGAAATTGAATCGCGTTTTATACCTGTATTGGTTGAAGTAGAGGCAAGAAATGGGAGGGAGGCATTTGACAAAGTCTCTCCTGCATTCGATCTAATGCGAGCCATTTTTGATTTGTATCATCATTATGGTACATATAACGAACAATGGGGCGGTTATCCGCGACCACTATCAAAAGTATTGCCGCCACCCGTGTATTGTGTTTTCAAAGATTCTGGTGAGTTTGATCTTTTCCTTTACAGCACGCCAAAACTTGAAGAGTTTCAGAATAATTCCATCAATGCTCAGGAAATTAAGTATTTACGAAAACTGGCGCGCAATTTCAGAGTAGTTCCAAAAGAAACAGAAACACTCTCGCTTGTTGTTGAAGCCTTACAAAAATATGCCCAAGCACATGAAACGAACGAATGGCGTCTGGCTTTTCTTTTATTATGGCAAATTCTTGAACTAATTACACTTCAATCATCAGAACAATTTACAATGAGAAATGTCGTCAGCCGTATTGGAATATTACTACGTCATGACCCAAAAGCCGCCGACTTGCTTTCCGCACTTTATGACACGAGAAACGAATTTGTTCATCAGGGAAATTTCCCAGACGAACAAGGACTTCAAGAAGTTAGTTTAGTTAAAAGCATAGCAGAGAGAGCCATCAATCAAGTTTTTTCAAGAGCCAAAAAGTTGCCCACAAAAGCCAGTTTACAAAGATTCTATGATAATGCTGGCATAAATGATGCTGAACTATCAGACCGCCAGAGAGTGATTGGAGTAATTCTCCGAGAACGGAGACCAAAGAAATGAAATCTCTCGACGAACAGCGGCGCATTGTCGCTTATCTGGATGGGTTGCCCCCTACGCTCCGCTACGGGGATCTGCGACAGGCGAAGGTCAATGAGTTGCGGGGGGTGCAGTCGCAAAGTCAAGAGGAATTGGATGCGTTGCTGCCGTCCATGTTGGATAGGGCGTTTAAGGGAGAGTTGTAGAATGTTTAGACTTAAAGGCAAAAGTGAACGTAAATACAAAGGTAGTGTTTTAATTGTGGACCACATTGAACTACGAGGGAATGCGCTGGATGAAATTTTGAGAAGAATGAGTTATCGAGTTGAATTCGTTTCCTCATATGAAGAAGCTAAAACCATACTCTCTAACGCAATATTTGATGTAACAGTCATTGAGCCCCAATTAAATTCTAATGATCCTTCAAATATGGACGGAATGAGATTGATTGCGCTAATCAGTAACACCCAACGATCAAAAAACATAATTATCTATACTGCTTTTCCAACTATAGATTTGGTACGAGATGTCTTTAAATATAAAATTCTCGATTTTATTGACAAAAAAGAATCTCCAGATCATGCCATTGCAGCTATCGAAAAAGCCGTATCTACGCCTTCAGCCTTGGGGGGATTTCCTCATCTAACAATACCTGAACACGAGGTATTAGAACTGATTGCAAAGGGGAAGTCTGACCATGAGATTTCCAAAGAGACAAACAGACCAAAATATATGGTAAACGAGAATGTTGAAAGTATTATGGCGAAACTTCGCGCTGAAAATCGTGCTCAAATTATCGAACGCGCTGAACGTATTTACCTAGTAGTCAGAGATAATACTGTGTTGTCCTCTCTAGATAATTCTGTTGTCAATTCAAAGTTGCCCATCCAAAGCAGTCCAATGAAAATTGAAACAACTGCCTCTACGGAATATCATCATAAGAAAATCAACAGCGAAAGACAATCGGCTAATTCTTCAAAAAGAAGAAAATTAGATGAGAATAAACCCAGTTTTCGATTGTCAAATTTAGAAAAGAATAAAATCGATAAAGGCAGAGTAAAAGTTATAGATGAAAATATTGTTGCTGAAAAACGTTCCCTTAGTGTCTTCCTTTGTCACGCTCACAGTGATTCAGTAGCAGTGAAAAATATTCATCTTCGTTTAGTTAAGGACGGTGTTGATGCTTGGCTTGATAAGAAGAAACTCATCCCAGGTGCTGATTGGGAACATGAAATTCGCAAGGCTGTGCGTGATGCAGATGCAGTATTGGTTTGTCATTCAAAGGATTTCAATCAACGCGGATTCCGTCAAAAAGAAGTCCGCTTTGCGCTTGATGTGGCAATGGAACAACCTGAAGGCGAACTTTTTATTATCCCAGCGCGCTTAGAAGAATGTGAAATTTTGGAAAGCTTGAAGAAATGGCATCAAGTAGATTTATACAAGCGAGGTGGTTACAGTAAACTAATTCAGGCGTTGAGGGTTCGAGCCGAAAAGGTTGGAGCTAGTCTGAAATGATTAACGAACAGCGGCGCATTGTCGCTTATCTGGATGGGTTGCCCCCTTCGCTCCGCTTCGGGGATCTGCGACAGGCGAAGGTCAATATATTGCGGGGGCTGCAGTCGCAAAGTCAAGAAGAATTGGAGGCGTTGCTGCCGTCCATGTTGGATAGGGCGTTCAAGGGAGAGTTGTGAGATGGCGCAAAGTATTTTGGAGCAATGCGCGTTGTTACTAAAAGCCAAAGAGGATAAGGATTTCAAGTTGGTACTTGCGATTGCTAAAGATTTAGCGCCAAAATTAGAAAAAGCCTATTTCTCTTCACCTGAATTACTCCAAGATGACACAATTAAGGCTGCTAATACTTACATTCGAAGATTGCAACGAGCACAATATATTAAAAAGCCTAAGAATCCAAAGGTTTATCGAGCAGGGTCACCTGGTCTTGGAAAGAAAAAATAGGATACGCAAAATGCAATCTAATGTATCAGGAAAATGGATAGCGAAGATCAGCGTGCTGTGGGAGTCGCAGTCCCAAAGTCAAGAGGAATTGGATGCTTTGCTGCCGCCCCCTACGGGGATGCTATCCGTGTTGGATAGGGCGTTCAAGGGAGAGTTGTAAGATTTATGTTATTGAGATAAGTGTTAGCCACAGCAAGGTAGTTTTTGATCAGACTAAGTTGTTTCTTTTACTAACTATTTTAATTGTAGGAGGCTAATATGCTAAAACTTGGACCTATTCAGATTAGTTGGATACAAGATGGAGCCGAAGAAATTCAGAAGTCAAAGAATGCTATAAATGAAAGATTAAAGGCTGAGATTGAATGGAACAAATTTCGACTTGATAGAAGAAAGTTAGCCTTTGAATGGCTAAAGTATAGAAATGACCGTTGGCAATGGCTTACAACTTTCCTAACCCCTATTGGAACGTTTCTTGCAGTATTCATTCCACTGTTTGTTGCTGCTCTCGCTTATAAAAGTAGTGTAAGTAGTGAGCAAATGCAAACATTGCGCGCGAGTGAACTAGCCAAAAATGAATTTAAGCTCAAAGTAATAGAGACGGCTTTCAACACTGATAATCCCGAGGCAGCAAAAAATAAAATCATCTTGCTAAAGGCTTTGTTTCCTGAAGATTTAAATAAGGTTTCTGTAGAGCAGATTGACACATCCAAAATAGCACAACCGAATCCAGAAATTGTGCTCGAGTTGATACAAGTTGTTGCGGAGCATCCTGATCAAAGGGAGATACTCTTAAGTTTGTATGACAGATTGATCAGAGGTGTATCCGAGGCGGAGGCTAATGCAATCGAAAAGGATCAAACGAATGATCCATTTCCTCAATTGCCAAAGGTGCCTTGTACAAAGGGCTACATTTCTATGTGTACTTTTCAGGAATTAATAGAAATATATAATATCGATCCGCAAGCAATCTTGATGGATGAGGAGTTTATTGCTTTCATAAAGAACAATAGGGGATTTATTAATTTTATCTATGAAATAGCCGAGTTTCAGCAACAATATGAAATACCTACCAGTGATGCTGACACAAATAATTTACCACTTCCCGTTGGAACACCTACACTGCCATGATCAAAATCTATAAGGTCAATGCGGTACGGGAGTTGCAGTCGCAAAGTCAAGAGGAATTGGATACTTTGCTGCCGCCCCCTACGGGGATGCTATCCGTGTTGGATAGGGCTTTCAAGGGAGAGTTATAGCCCCCTCTGTCCTTTGGACATCTCCCCCAAATACGACGGTGGTGCTGTCGAATTTTGGGGAGAACTAGCAATTGAGATTTGTTATGAACACTGAGCATGTTTCTAAAATTTTAATTTCAAGAGCAACAGTCCCTCCCCAATTTCGACGTGTTTTTCGTCGCAATTGGGGAGGCTAGGAGGGGAAGAATTGCCACGTCCACCCAGAAGCAATCCCAAAACCAGAACCTACGCCATCGAACTACGAAAAGAATTAGCTCCCGCCGAGCGTAAACTCTGGGCAGTCATTCGTAACGACCAGTTAGGCGTCAATTTTCGCAGGCAACATGCCATCGGTAACTTCATTCCCGATTTTGTATGCATTGAAAAGAAACTCATCATCGAATTGGATGGCAGCCATCATTTGGAACAAGAAGAGTACGACAAAGAGCGAACCCAATATCTCGAATCACAGGGCTACAAGGTGATTCGCTTTTGGAATAACGATGTAATGAATAGTATCGAGGGAGTTATACTTGTTGTCATGAATGCATTGGAGAAGCAGGAATGACTCTCGGAAACGAACAGCGGCGCGTTGTCGCTTATCTGGATAGGTTTTGGGGAGAGGTTGGGGTGCCGCCGTCCGCGAATCAGTGATAGCATAGTCTTTAAAGGTGACCCATGAAAAAGATACATGTACTGTTGTTGATCGTTTACATCGCAAGTCTCATGACGGCATGCGCCCCGGCGGAGACGGTCGTCATCGGCGAAGAGCGGGACGCCGTGCTGGCGTTCAGCGAAGCCAAAACCGACAACCTCCTGAACGGAATGAACGCGAACGACTACGCCGTCTTCTCGCAGGATTTCGACGCAGAGATGCGGAACGCCATGCCGCAATCCGGGTTTGACGCCCTCAAGAAAGACCGCGATGAAACGCTGGGGCTGTATGTATCCCGCAGCGTCAACCGCGTCGTCAAAGATGGCGACTTCTACGCCGTGATCTATGACGCGGTCTTCGAGAAGGACGACGCCGTCTCCATCCGCGTGGTGTTCCGCATTGCCGAACCGCACGAGGTCAGCGGGTTGTGGTTCAGCAAATAAAACCCGGTGGAAATGGTATCATCCAGCCCATACGGACTGCGGGAGGCATCCTTCCGCAGGCAGGCAATGGTCCACTGAAAAGGAGAAGCGCATGAGCAACAAGCAGGAAGACTCATCCGTCAGCATTGTCTTCGATCACATCGCCATCCGCCGTTTCATAGGAGTGATCGCCCTGATCCTGCCGCTGCTGGTCGTAGTGGCAGCATGGGACTTCCCCGACTCGATCAGCGCCTCGTACCACACCCCCGTCGGGTTCCCCTACACGCCCTACTTCCCCAGTCCGCGCGATATCTTCGTCGGGTCCCTGTTCATCATCGGGGCATTCCTGATGAGCTACAAAGGGCACGAACACCCCATCACACCCGAACAGGTGGGCGGCATCTGGCACAAACTGGGCACAAAGGCGGTCGAACTCCGCCAGTGGCAGCACAAACACGAGGAAGACATCATCAGCTGGATCGGCGGCATCTCGGCATGGATGGTGGCGCTCTTCCCCACCGCGCAAGGCACCGAATGCAGCGACGTCATCCTCTTCAGCATGGGGGCTGCCCCCGATGCGATCGCCCAGACCGTCTCGATCGTCCACCTGTCCTTTGCGGCGATCCTCTTCCTGACCACGGTCTATTTCTGTTTGGTGGCATTCAAGCGCAGGCTGGAACCGAAGATCAGGCGGAGCCTGCTTGTCGGATCGGCGCACAGCGCCCCGCTTCATCGCCGCCGGTTCTTATACAACCTATCGGGCTGGGCTACGCTGATCCTTATCGCCGCCATCGGTCTCTCGGGCGTGTTCCTGAAGAACGGCTTGTGCGTGATCTACAACCAGACCTACTGGGCAGAGACGGTCATGCTCGTGCTGTTCGGCATCGCCTGGTTCACCGCCAGCAAGCCGCCCTTCCTGCGCGAGCCCGGCGCCCAGTAACATCACGTCCGCACGGACAAAGCCCCGCGCAATATCGAGATCATGATCGAGGAGAGACACCATGCCGCCGCTTGAGGTACAGGTCAAACGTTCGTATTACCTGCGCGTGCTGGTGATCGGTCTGTTCACGCTGGGGTTGGGAGCGCTGGCAATGCTGGCGGAGCAGCGGCGCTGGGTTCGCACCTTCGAACGCGAAGGCGTCACCCGGCGCGACGGGCAACGGTTCCGCTGGCAGGACTTGCAGGCAAAGAACGCCGTGTATGTGCGGCAGGGTCCGCTCAGCCATTACGAGCTGGTCTTCACAGGCGGCAAAGCGCTGGTCTTTCCGCGCATGTTGGAAAACGAACAGGACGTGCTCTCCCGCCTCGAGGCGTTATCTGCCCCGGGGCAGGCGGCGCCATAGGAGGTCTGCCATGCAGCCGGTCGAACTACGCGAAAAGAAAACCAACCTGATCGGGTATATCCTTGCGGGTGTGCTGACCTTCGGCATTGCCATCCCGGTCATGCTCGTCCAACGCCGCCTCTTTGCGCGCCGCTTCGACCAGGAAGGCGTCACGCGCAAAGACGGGCAGAGGTTCCTCTGGCAGGACTTGCGCAAGGTCAACCATGTATATCGGCGCAGCCGCTATAGCTACAGTCAGCGGCTGGTCAATGTGGAACTGGTCTTCACGAACGGCAGGGCGCTGGTCGCGCCGCGCGGGCTCGCGAACGAAAAGGAAGTGATGGCGTTCCTCGAGCGGGTGGCTACGGCTCCCACTGATAGTGGATGAGCGAGAAGAGTTTGGGCTGTCCTTGCACGTATTCCACCCCCACCGTCCAGGCGCGCCAGTCCAAGCCGCCGTATGTCTCGCTGCCGGGCTTGTAGACCGTGTAGAAATTGATGTTGGCGTATTCGGGAGGGAAAGGCTCGAGCGAGAACGTGGCAAGGTCCAGTGTGTCGTTGCAGTGCAGGGAATAATTCGCGCCGAAGACCTCGGTCAACTTTGGCAGGGGCTGGGCGTTGAAGGTGCCGCGCGTTTCTTCGCCGCTGCCGGGCGCGGGTCCCCAACTGACCTCGTAATCGGACTGAAAGACCCAGGCGGCTTCTTTCGGCGAATAGTTGGCGACCGTGCCATAGCGCCACAGGCGCAGGTCCATGCCGTGAACGGGGCTGACCAATGAGCCGAGCAGCTCGCCGTCCGCGTTGAGCATGGCGCTTTTGAGGGAATTGAGCAAGTTGGTCACACGGGGGTCGGCGCAGAAGGAAGCAGACGATACCTGTTCGGTCAGAAAATGAGCATTGACCCACCCCGTGCCGCCTGCCGGGTTTTGGATCTCGACCCAGCGGTCGCCGCCGGCATTGGTTTCGGATCCGGTGCGGTTGACACCGGATGCCGTCGGCTGGAGCGTGCCCACAATGCCATGTCCCACCCCGGCGGCAGAACGGATGTTGAGCACATCGCCCGGCAGGACGAGGATCACCGCATACGGGTTGTTCATCGCGGTCACCTGCGGAACGAATGCCGCCGTCGGCGGGGCAAAGGTCGGGTTCCCCGGTTGTGTGGCAGATTCCACCACGACAGGCGCCGTGGCAGAAGCCGGCGTGGAAGTGGGTATCGCGGTCAACGGCTGGCTGGTGGGCAGCGCCATGGGCGTGGGGGCGGCAGCCTGCGGTGCGCATGCCGACAGGGTCAACGCCAGCAGCAACAGGATCATGGGGGTTCTATTCATGTCTCTCTCCTTACAGGGGTTTCCATGACATATGGACGTACAACAGGCGCATTTTGTGCCCGCTTCCTTCCCCCGAACGCGCCCACATTAATAGATGACCCCGAAAGTTCCACGTTCGAAATGCCCGCCTAAAGCAGAACTTCCGGATTCCAAAACACGAATACAAAAGGTCAACTGGAAAGACAGAGCCTACAAACTGGGCGCTTTCCACTTCTTGATGACGTTCACAAAAGGCGGGTCGATCTTCTTTTCATTGAACGGATACCAACCCAACTCCCCGCGCACGGCTTGCTCTTTGAGTTCAGTCGCGCCCCAAATGAGCGAACCGCCCGCCGCGCCGCACAGGGCAGAGACCCAGTCGTTTGTAATGAAGAACGAGCCGACGATACAGGCAGCGCCAAGCGCCATCACATAGGGCCACCACAAATAACCAAAATACCGCTCGCCGCGGATGACCCACACAAATCCCATGCCGATCACGAACAGGGTGATCAGGCAGATCCAGATGCCGAAGAAGTTCATCGTCCGCCCGCCTTCATGGATGCGATCTCTTGCGCGGTGTACGCCCTGCCGATCGGGTCGCGATCCAGCAGGTCTGCGGTGGTGGCGGCGGGGTATTCCGCCAGTATTTTGGCGTGGCGCGGGTTGTGCGGGTTGGCGGGTGCATGTCCGTGTTTGATGCGCGCCTGCTGGCGGTGGAACTCAAGCGCATCCCAGAGCAGGGTCACACCGAGGATACCGCTCGCCGCAGACAGGGGCAGGTTCGAGGTCAGGGTCGAAGCGACCCACAACCCCAAGCCAAGCGCCAGCGCGATCACAGTCGGTATCCACAAGCGCACGGTCTCACGTTCGATCTTACGCACCGAAACGTGCCCTGCCCAAATGCCAAAAAACGTCGCCAAGGCGGCGGCGAGACCAACAAGGTTGAAATCCATATTCCACTCCGATGATGTTTTTTTCAATTATATATCTGCCGCCCGCATTGTCGGGGCTTCTCAGAGAACTCTTAGTGAAATTCTCCATAATCTCCATTTTACATTTCCATTAATTCCATACAATATCCAACGGTGAGGAGAGCACACACAGGAGACGTGTATGCACATTGCCGTTATTGGCGGGGGAATCACAGGGTTGAGCGCCGCGTGGGAACTTCAACAGCGCGGCACCGACTACACCGTTTTGGAAGCCGACCCGCGTTGGGGCGGCAAGATCGTTTCGACCACCCTTGAACTGAATCAATCGAAATTCCTGGTGGAAGGCGGACCCGATACGCTCGTCACACGCAAGCCCGAGGCATGGGAACTGGCGGACGAGTTGGGGATGCTGGACCAGATCGCAGACCCCGGCTCTGAGACGAGGGGTATTTTTGTTCTAGACCGCGCTTCCCTCCACCCGATCCCTCTTTCACCGACCCAATTCTTTACCACGCCGCTGCTGACGCTGCGCGGCAAGCTGCGGCTGCTGGCGGAGCCGTTCCAACCCGCCCGCCGCGACGATGGCGATGAATCGCTGGCAGATTTCGTGCGCCGCCGGCTGGGTCAGGAAGCCCTGGATAAATTCATCGGTCCGGTCTTGGGTGGCATTTATAACACCGACCCCGAGCGGCAGAGCATCCTGGTGGCTTCGCCGGTGATGCGTGAGATGGAAAAGGAGGCGGGCGGTTTGTTCGCCGGCGCGTTGCAGCGGGCGTTCCGCGCCAAAAAGAAACCGGTCAGAGCCCCGCGCTTCATTACCTTCAGGAACGGCTTGCAGGCGCTGACCGATGAACTTGCCCGTCAGTTGACCGGCGACCTGCGCCTGAATGCGCGTGTCGAAAACGTGCGCACAGAGGGGCATGGCTATCGAATCCAGACGGCGAACGGTGAAAGCCTGTACGCCGATGCGGTCATCTTTGCCACGCTGGCAAACCAGACCGCGACCATGCTCAAGGATATTTCCCCGCAAGCCAGCCAGAGGCTGGGCGAATTCAACCAGCAGAATATCGGCACGGTTTCTCTGGTCTACCGCGAGACGGATATTCCCAAAGAGCCGGTGGTCAACGGGTTGATGATCCCGCGCCGCGAACGGCGGCTGATCGATGCGGTCACCTTTACCTCGCGCAAAATGCCGGAACGGTCTACGCCGGGGTACGCCGTGCTGCGTGTCTTCATCGGCGGCGGCGCACCCGAAACGGTGGATATGCCTGATCACCAGCTGCTGGCAGTCATCAGGAAGGAACTTGCCGAGCTGCTCGGCATCGCCGCCGCGCCGCAAACCTGGACGGTGTTCCGCTGGCAGGGCGGTTTCCCGCAAGCCGAGGTCGGTCACTTGCAGCGCGTGGACAAGATCGAAGCCGGTCTTCCGCCGGGGATGACGCTGGCGGGCAGTTCCTATCGCGGCATTGCCGTGCCCGATTGCATCCGGCAGGGGCGCGAGGCAGCACGGAAAACCCTGATGTCCTTGCGAGGCGGCACACTTCCGCCGACATCCCGTACACAACAATAGATTGCACCGGGCTGACGCCCTCGCAACGATATATTTTCCACAAGGAGATCAAATGAACATCGTTCGTATCCTCAATAATTCCAGGCTGGCATTCTTCTCAATTGCCTACGGCTTGAGCGGCGCGCTGATCGGCGGGACGCTCAACCGCATCATGATCGCAGACCTCGGTCTGCCTGCCACGCTGGTGGCATTGTTCTTCGCCGTGCCGCTCATCATTTCACCGATCCGCGTGTGGCTCGGCTACCGCTCCGACGGCTTCCCGATCTTCGGCAAACGCCGCGAACCATACATTGTGCTGGGCGCCATCGGCATCGGTCTGGGCATCCTCGCTGCATCGAACGTCACAGCGGGCGCAACCAACGCGAACGCCCTGCTCGTGCTGAGCGGCATCCTGTCCTTCCTGCTGTATGGGCTCGGGCGCAACCTGGCGCATAATACCTATCAAGCGCTTGTCTCCGATCGGTATACGGGAACCCATCGCACCCGGGCGATCACCTTCTATGAAGTTGCCACCCTGCTCGGCGCAGTGATGGGCGCGGGTTTCATCGGCAGGGCGCTGGAGACCTACGAACCGGACCGGCTGATGAGCGTGGCGATGGGCGTGGCGGTTGCCATCCTTGTCCTGGCGGTCATTGCCGCCGTTGGGCAGGAACCGCGCGATCAGGTGGTGCAAGCCGCCTCGGAACAGGCGCGCAAGGTGCCCTTCCAGCAGGTGCTGCGCGAGGTCGTCTTCGCCGACCCGCAGGTGAGGCTGTTGTTCACGCTGGTCATTTTTACCTTTATTGGCACGCTGGCTCAGGATGCGCTGCTCGAACCGTACGGAGGGCTGGTGCTCGGCATGAGCGTGGGCGAAACCACACGCCTGACGATGTACTGGGGCTTGGGTGTGCTGGCATCGATGCTGCTCTCCGGTCTGTTCCTGATCAAAGTATTGGGGTACATGAAACTGATGCGGGCTGGGATCATCGTCAGCATTGCGGTCTTCGTCGGGTTGATCGTCACCGGCATGTTGGGCAATGCGGGCGTCTTCAAGAGTCTGGTCTTTGTGATGGGGCTGGGCACCGGGCTGGCAGGCGCAGGCATGTTAAGCGCCATCATCTCATTCACCACGCCGATCCGCGCGGGCATGTTGATGGGCGTGTGGGGTGTGGCAAATATGGTCGGTCACGCCGTCGGCAACCTGCTCGGCGGGGTACTGGTGGACGGTGTCCGCTTTGCAACGGGAAGCGCCTTCCTGGCGTATGCGTCCCTTTTCGCAATGGAGGCGGTCATGCTCGTGGTGGCGCTGGTTCTCACCACCCGGTTGAACCTGAACGCCAGCCGCGCCCACACCGAGGAAACGGAAGTGCTGGCGGGAGTCGCTGCTGCGGATTAGGAAATTTGTCCACCGATCAAAAACAGCCTCGGATTCCGAGGCTGTTTTTGATTCCAGATGGCGGGAGTTGAATCACACCGAACCGCGTGCTATCATAATTAAGAGCATTCTTCTGCCAGAGTAGGAGGCAGGAATGAAATTGATCGTCAATCAATCACATGTCTTTGGTGTGCCGGCGGCACGGCTGGGATGGTGGCCCCCCGGCTGGCAGCTGTGTCTTCCATGCCGGCTGCTTGCCACCCTGCGGGTTCTTGTGAATCCCTGGGCGCATATCAGCATTGGCTCAGGAGTCACGATCGTCCAATGACCATGACAAAAACAAATACCTTCACCAAAATCCTGACCCTGGTGGGAACTATGTTGATCTGGTTCCCGCTCTTGATGCCGTTCATCTTCGCATTCGCTTCGCTGATACTGGACGGACGCTTCCAGCTCGATTACCTTATGCCAGCGGAACTCTTCCCGGTCGCTTTGCTAGGCGGCGGATTGCTGCTATGGGCGGCTTGGCGCGCCCACGCGCACATCAAATGGATCGGTTGGGGATTGGTCATCGCCATTGTGCTATTGTTCGGCGGGCAGGGATTAGCCATCGTTACCGGGCTCGCTTCCGGCGAGACGGAGGCGACTCCGCTGTTAATCGGGCTGGTCCTCGTCCCGATCCTCCTGTATGCCGTCATGCTGGGAGTGGTCGGCGCGGGCGGCATTCAAATAGCGCGCGAACTATTCAGGAAACCCCAGCCTACAGCGGCACCGTAAAGAAGAAGGAACTCCCCGCCCCTTCCCGGCTTTCGAACCAGGTTTCTCCGTCGTGCAGTTCGATGATGTGCTCGACGATCTTCAAGCCGATGCCCATGCCTAGACGCGAGTCGTCCTTGTCTTCGAGGATGGTCTCGAACGGCTCGAAGACTTTCTCCTGATCTTCCTCGGCTATGCCAATGCCGGTGTCTCTGACTTCAAATCGCACGCGGTCTGCTTCGCGCTCCACGCGTACAGTGACCGTGCCGCTATCGGTGAACTTGACAGCGTTGTGGATGTAATTCAGCAGGGCTTGAGACAGACGCGTCGGGTCGCCTTCGAGGGTCGGCAGGTTTTCGGGGATGTCTTCCTCCAGACGAATGCCGCCCTTTTGATCCGCCAGCTGGTCGGCAATGGTCAAGACGCCCTCCATCAAGGCGTGGATATCCACCTCCTGTAAGTCCAATTCCATCCTGCCAGTGACGGTTTCAGCGTAGTCTTGAAAATCATTGACCTGCACCACCAATGGCATGAGCGCGGCTTTGATGTGCTCGATGGGCGAATCGGGGATGTCGATGTAATCCTCCAATTCTTCGATGCGATACAGGTCGTTGACCTTTGTCTGTACTTCGGCAAGTCCCTTGCGCAGGGAACTCGACATACGGTAGAGAAATTCGTTCTGTTTGTCGGTCATGGCTACTCCTGAAATCCCGTCTTGTATAGTTCGTAGTAACGTCCCTTCATTTCGAGCAGGTCGGCATGCCTGCCTTGCTCGGTGATCCTGCCGCCGTCGATCACCACGATTTTATCCGCATTGGTAATGGTGGACAAGCGATGGGCGATCACGAACGAGGTCCGCCCTTTGAGCAGGGTCGCGAGGGCAGATTGGATGATGTGCTCGGTCTGCGTATCGACGGAAGACGTCGCTTCATCCAGGATGAGGATGCGGGGATTCGCCAGCAAGGCACGCGCGAACGAGATCAACTGGCGCTGCCCCACGCTCAAGGTCACGCCGCCTTCCTCCACAGAAGTCTCATAACCGTTCTTCAAGTTGACGATGAAGTCATGCGCGCCGACCGCTTTTGCAGCAGCGATCACTTCCTCATCCTTCGCGTCCAACCGACCAAAGAGAATATTTTCCCTGACCGTGCCGTTGAACAGGAATGGGTCTTGCAAGACCATGCCCATCTGCCGCCGCAAGGATTGCTGAGTCACCGTCCGCAAGTCCACGCCGTCTACGAGCACACAGCCCCCGGTCGGGTCATGGAAGCGCGCCAGTAATTTGACGATGGTGGTCTTGCCTGCACCTGTCTCGCCAACAAGGGCAACTGTCTCGCCGGGTTTTACATCCAGATCGATCTGGTCGAGGACAAGCGCCGGGTCGTCGGAGTAATGGAACGAGACATGCTCGAAGCGCACCGCGCCGGTAATGGATTCCATCTCTTTGGCATTTTCTTCATCCCGAACTTCGATGGGCGTCTTGAGCAATTCAAGGATGCGCTCGCCGCCCGCCATTGTGGACTGCAGCGTATCGAAGCGGCGGCTCAGGTCACGGATGGGCTCAAAGAAGCGGTCGATGTACAACACAAAGGCGATCAACACCCCTGCCGTAATGGATTCACCAAGGACAGCCGTGCCGCCAATGTACACCACCAGCGCAGTTGCCAATGCACCCAGCACGTCGATGACCGGCGTAAACAACGAAGCGACCCGGGCGGCATCGAGGCTGGTTTCGAGAAAATACCGATTGACGTATCCGCTGAAGGTTTGATGGTTGCGCTGCTGGCGTGAGAATGCCTGCACCACGCGCACGCCGTTGACATTCTCTGCAAGGACCGAGTTCGCCCACGACACTGCCGCGCGCACTTTGCGGTAATTCTTACGCGCTGCCTTGCGAAAGGCAATCGTCGCAAAGACCATGAGCGGCAGAACAGCAAAGGTCAGCAGGGAGAGTTTGAAGTTGAGTGCGATCATCGCGATCAAGGTGCCGATGATGCCAAGCAAGTTACGCACGATCGCCAGCACTGCCCAGGTAATGAACTCACGCAACGTACCCACATCGTTGATGACGCGCGTGATGACGCGCCCGACACTGTAACGATTGTAGAAACTCAGCGACAATCTTTGCAAATGCGCGAACATGGTGGTGCGCACATCGTAGAGCACATGCTGACCCACCCGCGACATGATGCGTACGCGCCAGTAGTTGAATCCCAGTTGAGCGATGGAAACCAGCAAGTACACCAGCACAATGGTACTCAGGGCAATCGGGTCGTTGGCATTGATGCCTTCATCGATGGCCAGCTTGACGAAGTATGGTCCCGAAACCGAAGCGGCAGTGACGACGACCATCAGCGCGAGCGCAAAAAGCATCTGTCCGTAATACGGCTTGACAAATTCCATCAAACCTTGGGCAACCTTGGGATCGTACCCCTTATCCAATTGTTCTTCGGATTGGGTGATGAACGTGGGAGGAATGATCTTTGTGGTCATGGTGTTATCCCGAATTCGAGCGACCTGCGATGATCGTATTTTCATGTTGGGGTTTTTCGGTCAGGATCGGTTCTAAAATGGCTTCTTCAAAGCCGTCCCGCTGCATCAACTGCAGATCGTGGATCTCTTTATACAAGCCGCCACGCGCGAGCAATTCATCATGCGTACCTTGTTCCACGATCCGTCCCTTGTCCATGACCAAAATCACATCAGCGCGGCGGACTGTGCTGAGGCGATGCGCGATGACAAAGGTCGTGCGTCCTTCCATCAACACATCCAGCGCGGACTGGATCAACTTCTCGGTCTGCGTATCCACACTCGAAAGCGAGTCATCCAAAATCAAAATGCGCGGGTCCATCAACAAGGCGCGCGCAATCGCCACGCGCTGGCGCTGCCCGCCGGAGAGGGTCACACCGCGTTCACCGACGATGGTCTCATAACCCTTCGTAAAACTTTCGATGAACTCATGCGCCTGCGCGGCTTTCGCAGCCGCAAAGACCTCTTCATCGGTCGCATCAGGTCGTCCGTAGGCAATGTTGGCTTTGATCGTATCGGAAAACAACAACGACGTTTGCAGCACAATGCCGATCTGCCTGCGCAGCGAGGTCAACTCCACGTCGCGCACATCGTGCCCGTCGATCAGAACCGCGCCATCCGTCACATCGTAGAAACGCGGGATCAAATTGATAAGTGAGGTCTTGCCGGAGCCGGTCGGTCCGATCAGAGCGACGATCTGGTTCGGATGAACTTGCAAGGTGGCGTCACTCAACGAACTGACCTTTTCGTCCTGATACTTCAACGAGACATTTCGGAACTCGACCTCACCCCGCAGTGCGGATAACGTCAGCGCATCTTTCCTGGACCGTATATCTGGTACTGTATCCAAAACCTCGAACACGCGTTGAGCGCCAGCGGCGGCTTCACCGCCCGCGTTGACCAAGCCGGTCAATGCCTGCGCGGGTTCCGCCATCATCAACAAATAAGCGTTGAATGCGACAACCGCACCAATGGTCAGCGTCCCTTCGATGACCATCTGCCCGCCGAAGTACAGGATCAGGATCGTGCCAATGGTGATGAGCCAGTTGGTGGTGGGCATGATCTTCGCCCATTCGTCGATGACGTGCAGCCACTTAACGAACACGTCCTTGTTGGCGGTTTCGAAGCGGCGGGTTTCATATTCCTCGCGCGCAAACGCGCGCACCACCTGTACGCCGGTCACATTTTCCTGCAAACGGTTGGAGACTTCACCCACTGCCATATCCACAGCGAAGAATAACTTGCCGATCTTCGTCCCAAAACTTGCGGTCATTAGGATCAGCGGCACCATCGGCAGGAGTGAGATCACTGCCAGCGTCGCATTGGCGGAAACCATCACGGCGAGGATGCCAACGGTCAGCAACACAAAGCGCACCAACTCAGGGATGGAGGAACCTGCAAACCGTTCAATGGCGCGGACATCTTCGATGCAGCGTGAGATCAACTGCCCCGACTGGGCATGGTCGTGATAGGAAAATGGAAGGTATTGAATGTGGTCATACATGCGATTCCGCAAGTCGTAACCGACATGGGCGGCGATCCACTCCGAGCCATAGCGGTTGCCCATGCCCAGCAGCGCCGAACCAAGCCCCAGTCCAAGAAGCAGAAGCGCGGAGCGGATCAAGTGGGTCATGTCACCGCGCAGGAGCCCATCATCGATCACGTTCTGGATGATGCGCGGAACGAGCAAATTCAATCCAGTGAGAGTCAACAACATCACCAGCGTAGCGGTCACCTGCCACGCATACGGTTTAAGAAAGGCGGCGGTTCGAATTAGATTTTTCATAAGCGGGGAAATAAGGATACCACAAACAAAAAGCGGACACCTGATGATGTCCGCTTTGATCAAGCAGGTATTGGGTCTGGTTTGTATATTTTAAACGCTCGAAATCCAAACCGGACAATCAGAGAAATTACGAAGACCATCAGCCAGTCATAGATAAAAACACTTCGCGGGAAATTCTCGAACCAGCCAACAGCATAACCGATGTATGCGATCCCGGCGATCAAAACAGAACCGATGGTCGTGGAGAGGAACACAGAGCGGACCATCTGCATCCCGCCGTTTTGAAGGTTGGCACGACTCAATGAGTTCAACAACAGTGAAAGAAGGGGGCGGATAAAAAACGCCGCCCAGAAAACCAGCCGTTCCATCTCCTGGTAGGAACGATACTCGCGACCATCGCCAAAGCGCAGGCGAAACACAAGGAATACCGACAGGGTCAAAATCGCAAGGTCGAGCAGCAGCGTCCGAACACTGATGCGCTGCAACAGGCTCTTCAACCAGCGCCGCAAGGGAGTGTCCACATAAAAATGGGCGGTCAATCCAATGACAATCATTATCGGGATGGTCGTCCACTGCTTGACCGCATACGGATTGGAAATTAACGCCGAACTCTCGAGCGCACGCTCGTACAGCCAGATCACAGGGACATGCAAAATATAGATCGCGTAAGAGGTTTCACCCAGGTCCACAAGAGCGCGGCGATTGAACGATTTCGAAAGCCAGGATCCATCCATTGCCAGTGACACAATGAACAGGATCAGCAGCGGCGCCAGCAACCCCGCCATGGGTTGCAAATTGTGAGGCAGATACGTGGAGAGACTGCCGCGGCTGATGATAGTATAGGCAGCCACCAGGAAAAAACTCAATGCAACAAAGAACAGCGTCACCCGGGAATTGATGCGCTGGTCTTGCCCCACACGCAAATACCAGACTCCGCCCACAACACCCATAAGGAAGGAATTGAAATGGAAAGGCGGGGAATAGAGCAGGATCTCCTTCAGGACGGGGTAATACCCTACCCACAAGGTAAAATGGATTATCTGACTTACCGCCCAAACGACGAGAGAAAGCCAGATCAGTTTTTTGGTGGACTGTCGATACATCCAGATCATCAGAAATGGGAAAAGAGCGTAAAAGAAAAACTCGACCGTCATCGACCAGGAGGCGTAATTGAAGGATTGTGAATAGGCGGGGATCCAAGATTGGACCACGAAAATGTTTGCCAGGATCTTTTGGGGCTTGATGTCGAAGAGCGAGGCATAATAATAAACACATACCAAAATAAACGCGATTATGTACAAAGGATAAATGCGGACAAAACGCGCCCGCCAATACCCCAACACATTGAACGTTTCACCCGGGCGGTAATACACCAGCGACATCACGAACCCCGAGAGCACATACAGATAGCTGACAGCTGTTGGTCCTGAATAAAGCAGGGGGGAGACTGGAAAAAAGTTCAAAAAGGCAGTGTAATATTCACCGGCGCCATGGTAGATCAAAACCAGCAGTACCATGATAAAGCGTGTGGTTGTTAATTGGTCGATTCGTTTCATCAAAATGATCAGTCTTGGGTTGAGGATTCAGGCAATTCTACTATACATGGCGCGACACCATACCCACCCGAAGAAGAGAAGCCCTGCCTGCTCGCGATGGAACCTTAATCAAAAATAGGGCTGACGATCGCCAGCCCTATTGAACGAACTCAGATCAAACCTCAACCGCCAGGCAGGTCAGCGTTTGCTCGATACCGGGGATGGGCTGGATATCCACTGCCGTGATCTTGCCCAGTTTGGCAATGTCTGCTGTTTCCACGACGGCGATCGCATCATACGGACCGAAGGTCATGTTTGCCTCTACGACCCCTTCCACCTTGCGGAGGTGACTGACGACATCCTTCAAATCCCCAGCGCGAACCTTGATCAAAATATACGCTTTCATGGCATCTCCTTTTCAATCTTTCTTGGCACGCAGAAACACAACCCAATAGACGGAGGCGACCAGCACCGCCCCACCGATGATATTCCCAATCGTAACAGGAATCAGGTTGTTGATAAAGAAGGCATTCCAGGTGAGCACATCAAGATTCGCGACCTTCTCACCAACCCGAGCCATATACTCCGGGTCGAAATCCTTTACCAGCAGGGCATAAGGGATGAAATACATATTCGCCACACTATGCTCGAATCCCGCCGCCACAAAGGCGGTGATGGGGAATACAATCGCAGCGATCTTGTCGAGCGTCGTCCGAGCGCTATAGGTCAACCAGACGGCAAGGCAAACGAGGGCATTGCAAAGAATCCCAAGCGCAATCGCCTGCAAAAAGTCAAGGTCGCATTTTCCAACGGCGATCCGCAGTGCAGCAAGCCCAACTGCATCAGAACCGAACGTATACTGCCTGCTAAAGAACATCAAAGCGGCAGTGGCAAGCGAACCGACAAAATTCCCCACATACACAATCAGCCAGTTTCGCAGCAGCGCCCTGCCCGTCACCTTGCCGCTTGCCCACGCCATCACGATCAGGTTATTACCCGTGAACAATTCCGCGCCGCCGACAACCACCAGGATAAGCCCAAGGCAAAAAGCCAATCCCGTCAACAGGCGGGTAACACCATACGGCAACCCGGTGGAAAACGCCATCGAGCCGTCCGCTGCGGTAACAGACATCCCACCCGCCGCCACAGTCGTGGCAAAGATGGCACCCAGCGAAATGAACGCCCCCGCCAGAATGGCAAGCATCAGCATGGTGAATGCCGGCATTTCCGCCTTGCGCACACCCAGGTATTCTGCTCGTGTCGCCATCTCTGCAGGGAGCAAAGAGTCAATTCTTACTTCAGTCATAGTCTCAAGATCCTTATTGATTTGTGATATTTTTCACAACAAAGAGTATATCAGAAATGCCGCAAAGGGGTTAGATAGGATGTAATGAAGTCGGCGTGATGTTACTCCAGTGAAGTTTTGGCTTTCTTTCCAAGCAGCGAAAACAGACCCGCGGCAATCAGAGCAGCCAGGATGATCCCGCCAGCCACCATGCCCCCGCTGCGGAACGTTGCCGGCGGGGTCGGGATCGGGGTTGGCGTGAACGTGATCGTTGCGGTAACAGGGACAGTTGCCGTGGATGTTGGGATTCCAAAAGTGGCAGTCGCTTCAACCGCCACTGAAGTTGGCTCTGGTGTGGGAGTG
Organism: Anaerolineales bacterium UBA2395; assembly: GCA_002343775.1. Taxonomy (GTDB): domain Bacteria; phylum Chloroflexota; class Anaerolineae; order Anaerolineales; family Villigracilaceae; genus Villigracilis. Next base: position 69,129 of record DDSH01000005.1, on the reverse strand, counting down.
GATGCCAGTCTGATAACGAGGGTCTGCCCTTCGAAGATCTCATCCGAAGCCAGGCCATTCAGAAACTTAAGTTCGTCTATGGTCGTTCCATACGCAAGGGCGATGCTCCACAAGGCTTCATTCCTCCTGACCACGTGAAGAATCTGCCCATCAGATTGCGGCGTATTTGGGACAACCACCGCCCCACCCGTGCCGGTTGCAGCTGGCAAAGTGGATGTGGGGCTTTCCGTTGCCAGAATCGCGCCTGCATTTGAAGAATCAGCAGCACCGACATCAAGAACAAAATAGGTCACATTTTTCACTATCGCCACCCCCACCCCCATATCTTTATAATCCTCAGACAACAACGGCTGCGAATTGGTGGAATGCCCCTGCCAGACTTGCACCACATCTTCAGCAGTAAGCCCGATCCCTGAGTGAATGTTTTCAGCAAAGATACCGCCAAGAGACAAATTACCCGCAACCGGATAGCCCGCGTCAAGCGCGCGCTGATAGGGTCGTTTGCCGTTTGCGCTGAAATGGGAAAGCACTCCTTTTTCAGCAATGTACTCGGCATGAGATTGCGCGATCTCCATCAGACGCACATCGATCTGATATGAAGGGAGACCCTGCGCGTCACGCAGAGCATTGACGGCTTCGATCAACTCCTGGGCAGCAGGGTTGGTTTGCAAAGGTCCCGGCTGGGCACCCGCCTTTTCGGACGGAAACAGGCTCAAGGTCAGGAGAAGAAGCGGGAGTGTTATCAAAAATAATCTTCGGTTCATCAAAAAAATTATACCCAAGCCCGCCATTTGTGCCTTCCCGAAAAATCAGAGTCGGGTGTAAAATTATATATAATGTATAATCCCAGGAGATAGTCCCATGCCCGGCTTTACCCCAGGTCGCCGTTATCAACCACCGTTCATGCCGTTCAAACGCCAGCCGTTCAAAAAACGCCTGCTTGCGAGAATAGAACTGGCGGTCAAGAGCCCGCTGTTCGGGTGCCGGATGTGTGGAAATTGCCTCTTGCAGGAAACCGCCTTCATCTGCCCGATGGAATGCCCAAAGGGATTACGCAATGGACCATGCGGCGGTTCGACCCCTGAACGGTGTTATGTAGATGAATCCCGCCCATGCATTTGGTACAAGATTTACGAGCGGTCATTCAAACTGGGGCGCGAGGCGCAATTGCTCGAAGTGCTGCCGCCGATGGATTGGGAAAAAGCGGGGACGGATGCGTGGAGCGATGTGTTCATTCAGGCAAAGAAGATCGGAGTGGGAACGATCGTTTCGGGTCTGACTTCGGGGAAAGCTGGTTCTGTTTCTCAAACCCTGGATTCCATCTTTAGACCGGTCCGCCAACCCGATTGGTGGCAGGGCGATGCCGAGTATCACGCGCCCAAATACACAGAGCCCGTTTCTGAATTGGAACGCAGGCTCAAAGCCGGTGAGTTCGTTGTAACAGCTGAGGTTGCCCCTCCCCTTTCCGTCAACACGGATAAATTGGTCCGACACATCAACGTGCTGAAAAAATATGCAACGGCATTGAACTTCACCGACAATGCCTCCGCCACCCCGCGAATGTCCTCAGTGGCGTGCAGCAAGATCGCACTGGAGCATGGCGCGGAACCGGTGATGCAGATCAACGCGCGCGATAAGACCCGCGTGGGGTTGCAATCGGAAGTAATGGGAGCGTCGGCGCTTGGCATCCGCAACCTGCTGTGCCTGACCGGTGACAGCATGGCGATGTCGCCGGGACCGAAAGGGCGCATGGATATTGTGGACATCGACTCCATTCAGATGCTGTGGATCCTGCGCCGGATGCGGGACGAAGGCAAATACCTCGATGGGCGCGAGATCAAGACCCCTCCGCAGTACTTCCTTGGGTCGGCGGCTTCGCCTTTTGCGTCAAATATGAAATTCCAGGCGTTGCGCGAACAGAAAAAGGTCAACGCCGGAGCGCAGTTCTTCCAAACAAATGTGGTCTTCAATGCAGATGACCTGGATAAATGGCTGAACGAACTCGCCAAACGCGATGTGCTAGGGAAGGTACACATCCTCATTGGCATCTCCCCCTTGAAAAGTTTCAAAATGGCTCGATACATGAACAACAAAATACCCGGGGTCTTCATCCCCGAAACTGTGATGAAACGCATGGAACACGCCGAAACGCAAGGCAACGCCGAAGAGGAAGGCGTGCAAATCGCATTGGAGTTGATCGAAAAGATCAGAACCAAGCAGGGTGTGAGCGGGGTTCACATCATGGCGGTGGGCTGGGAAGAGATCGTGCCGAGGATCGTGGAAGAGGCAGGCATTGGCAGTTTAATCGTTGGGTAGATTGGCAGAAGGGATGTTCGCGCCCTATCAAACCCATCCCAGACTTTTCCCCACCATGCAGACATCAAAGATCGCTTCAGCGACATCATGAACCGCCATCATCACTGACGGATCGACCGTCTCGCCGACATCATTGGAAACTGCCTGTATACCGATCAAGACAATCGCGCAATTGAGTTCAAGGGTCAGATATCGAGACAGCATGGACAAGGGCAGGCTGTGCGTGGAAGCGGTCATGCCGTCTATCTGATCAAATGGGATGAGCGAAACCTCACCCGGCGCTGCGCCCATATCTGCTGCATCGATCATCAAGACCAAATGCGGACGATAGGCGCGTAATTCGCTTGTAAAGTTTTCAGGCGCGTGACCCGCCCGCAAGATCAAAGCGTGACCGGGATTCTCATACTGTAATAGCATTCGCGCAACCAATACACCAGCGGCATCATCATTGCGGAATTCATTGCCGATACCAACAACAGCGACCCTTATAGGTTCAATTTGTTCACTTGTCAGTCGCTGCATCATCTGGTGCAGCGAGCTTTTCCAGGAACTGCTTGACATCCTCTTCCTTTCCGTAGTAAACAACAAACTCCTTTTTATCGACGGCAGCGTGCTCCCAATCCTTGTTGGACATGCCCATGCATTTGAATTTACAGTTGATGGCGCACTGTCCGCAATAAACGCAGCGATCCATGTGATACTTCAATACAAAACGTTTGGCGGCGCGGTCCAACGTGACCAACTCGATGGCTTTGGAGGGGCAATCTTTGACGCACAAACAGCAGCCGGTACAGGCGGACGGATCGTAATAAAGATTTCCGCGAAACCGCTCCGGGGTGGGATTTTTCTCGAAGGGATACAACTGCGTGTTGTTCTTTTTGAACAGGGACGCAAGAATATCCTTGAACATGGTTCCGATCCTCATGGCATATACCCTTTCCACAAAATGATGGCGACGATCTGCATCAGCACCACAATGGCTCCGAAGCGCCACCACAGCCCTACGGTCTGGTCGATGCGGAAGCGGGTGAAGAGCGTCTGCATGACCGCCATCAGAACCAGCAGCGCGATCGATTTGATCAGGAATGAGCCAATACCGGTCAAACCGCCCAGATAAAAAGCGGAGACCAGCGTCAAGCCGACGACCAATTCGATGGACTTACCCAATTTGAACATCATCAAGCCGCGCCCGCTGTATTCGGTGAGCGCGCCCGCAACGATCTCCGTCTCTGCTTCGGGCGCGTCAAAGGGCGGCAATTCCAGCTTGCCCATCAAGCCGATCAAGGCGACGAGAAAGCCAACCGGCTGGGTCAAAATAAGCCAGTGTGTTTGCGCAAATTCATTGACCTCGCTGATCTGCCAACTCCCCGCTACAAGCGCAGGACCGAGCAAGGCAAGCAGGAACGGCGCTTCATAGGCGAACAACTGCGTCAGCGAGCGGGTTGCGCCGATAACCGAGAAACGACTGGTCGTGTTCCAGCCTGCCAGACCGACGCACATGGTCGGCAGGCTGAGCAGATACAAGGTTACGATCAGATCACCGGAAAAACTGGAAGGCGGGGCAAACCCCAACAACGGCACATACAAGGCGGCGGTCGACGCACCCGCCAGCGCGGCGACAGGCAGCCCAAAGAACAAATAAGGGTTGACAATGCCGGGGCGTATCTGTTCCTTTGCCAATAGTTTGACCGCGTCGGCGAACGGTTGGAACCAGCGCGGTCCCACGCGGTTTTGAAAACGCGCCACCAGTTTGCGGTCGAGCCATTCATAGAACATACCGAGCAAAACCAATGTCAGACCGGCGGGGTAGATCAAAATGGTAAAAAAGGATGCGAGTGTGTTCATCGGCGGTAATACTCAATTCCATATTCGCGTAATTGCTTCCAAGACCAGGCTTCTTTTTTGTCTGTTCGCAGGACGGTGACCACGCGGTCATTGCAGGAGAAGCATGGGTCCATCCCGGCAATCAACATCGGCACATCTGCCAGTTGACGCCCAACCGCTTTTTCGAGCACGGAAACCCAATTGCAAAGGCTTGGCGTGCGGACGTGAATCCGTGCAGGGGTCTCGCCGCCATTGCTCTTGATGAAATACAGCAATTCACCGCGCGGCGCTTCCACCCGGGCAATGGTCTCGCCGGCTGGAATTTTGCGCGGCATGCGAGCAGTCAGCGGACCTTCAGGCATGTTATCCAAAATGGCGCGGATGGCAAAGCACGAGACCAGCAACTCTTCCAAGCGGACTTCGCAGCGCGCTTCGAGGTCGCCGTTCGTACGTGTGACAAGGCTTACAGGATAACGGACATAAGCTCCGTATGGCGCTTCGATGCGAATATCACGCATCAAACCAGACGCGCGAGCGGTCGGACCCAGCAAGCCGAATTTCTCCGCCTCAGCCGCAGTGATCGTCCCAATGCCGCGCGTGCGGTTCAGGAACATCGCATCAGTGGTGACCACTTCAAGATAATGGCGGATGCGCGTCTCGAGATAATCCAAGCCTTCTTTGATCTTCGCCGCCTGTTCGGGACCAACCTCACACTTCACGCCTCCCAGCACATTCGCGGAGTAGTTGACACGATTCCCGGTGACCTGTTCGAGCAGGTTCATCACTGTTTCACGGTCGCGCCATGAATACATAAAGAGCGTATCAAACCCGGCTTCGTGCGCGGCAACGCCCAACCACAACAGGTGGCTGTGAATTCTTTCCAACCCTGCCACCAGTTCGCGGATGGCGTGCGCGCGCGGCGGCGCTTCCACTTGTGCCAGCTTCTCCACACCCATGCAATATGCCATCGCATGCGTGTGCGAGCAGATCCCACAGACGCGCTCGAAGAGATACAAGTTCTGATACCAGCTGCGGCTCTCTGCGGCTTTCTCAATTCCGCGATGGGCGTACCCCAGCCGCATCTTCGCACCGGTGACGATCTCACCATCGACCGTGAATTGAAAATGTCCCGGTTCCTTTAAGGCGGGGTGCTGCGGACCGATTGGAATGACAAACGTGTTGCCGGTCAACATCCCTTGCTCTGGAATTTCATCGATCCGACTGCCGGACACAGGCGCGGCTTGTTCGACAGCAAAATCAGAACGCAGCGGATACACATCAGAGGGCCAATCGTCGGGAATGAAGAGACGGTCACTTTCATCCAAACCTTCGATCTTGAAACCGAGCGTTTCACTTAACTCGCGTTCAAAGAATGTTGCGGGGGGAAGAATATCCGCTATGCTCGGAAGATATGTGTTCTCTCGCGGAACACGAACTCGCAGCGAGACGACGACGGGTCCGCTGCAAAAGTGGTAAAGCGCTTCCAGTTGACCAGATTCCACCCCAAGGTCCAGACCAGTGATGGCGGATAAATAGCCCCAATGCGCATCGTGCAGGGCATTCGTCGCGGCGCGCAACTCATCCGTTTGAACCACCATATCCATGCGATTCGACTCTGGGCGCAAGGTGTCTTTATTCCACGGAGCGAGGATTTTCTCGGCAGTTTGTAATGTTTGTTCGATGTTCATGAGGGCAGCTCCGCAGCAACATTCGGGCGAACAGCGGAACGAGGCTTCCCGCCTTGCAAGTCTTTAAGCAATTGAATAATGCCATCAATGATGGCTTCGGGTCGCGGCGGACAGCCGGGAATGTACACATCCACCGGAATGACCTCATCAACCGAACCACCGACATTGTAACAACCGTCGAACACGCCGCCGGAGATACTGCACGAACCCACCGAGACAACGAACTTCGGTTCGGGCATTTGCTCATAAGTGCGGATCAAACGTTCACGCGCCTGGCGCGTCACGGGTCCGGTCACGATCAACACGTCGGCATGACGCGGGCTGCCATAGAGTTTGACACCCAGCCGTTCCACGTCATAACGTGGGGTGAGGGTGGCAAGGATCTCAATGTCGCAGCCGTTGCAGGAACCGCTGTTGAAATGCACCGCCCAAATCGAATTGAGCCGTGCCCAGGTTCGCACTTTATCGATCACTTGTTGCCAAAGTTGTGGAGAGTTTGCTGTCATAAATTCACTTCCTTCATCCCAAAATAAGGGCGATCAACGCGAGGATCAAACCAAGCAGATAAACGAGGGTCACCGTCGAGAGGTCGCTACTGCCGACCATGATGACGCCCAAATGCAGTACAGCGAAAAACAATGCGATGACGAAGAACGGACGATACCCCGGCGCAGCGGGAACGGGATCATGCGCTTGTCCGCTGGCATAGGGCTCGGACTTGAATTGCGAAGCGCGTCCACGGGCAGAGATCAGACGTCCCAAGCCGGATATCGCCGAAGCGACCAGCGCATAGATCAGAAAAGCGACCAAAGGAGAGAGTAAAAGATTCGACATGGTTCAATTCCCAAAGAAAGCCAACAGGCTTTGTGCAGCAGGGCGGGTGATCCAATTCATCACCTGTGGAAAAAATCCCAGCAGAATGACCGCCAACGTCATCAGAAGGATCGGCAGAGAGATCGCCGCTGAAACCGGCTTGCCCGCAGTCACAGCTTGTGATGGCGAACCACGATACATCAGGTTCACCAGCGGCGCATAATAAGCCAGCGAGAGCACACTGTTGAACGCCATGAAGACCATCAGAGCCATGATCCAGCCGCTCTGAGATTCAAAGCCCGCCACAAATATTTGCCACTTCGACATAAACCCAGCCAGCGGCGGCAGACCGCCCAAACCCAACAAAGCTGCACTCAACCCAAATGCCACCAGCGGATATTTTTTCGCCGCGCCCGCCAAATCCGAGATTGCCAGCGGAGCGTGCGAGTCATTTTGCAGGAACAACGCATACAACAACGCGCCCACTGCAAGGAAGGCGAGCCCCTTCATTAACATGTGCGTGAACAGGTGGAAGAACGCACCTTGTGCTCCTAGTTCAACATTGGAAGTCAATGCGATGCCCAAGCCCATCAGCATATAACCAACATGGCTCAGGCTCGAAAATGCCAACATGCGCTTGACATGCGTCTGCCGCAATGCCAGCAGGTTGCCGTACACGATGTTCAGCGCGCCGAAGGTGAGGAAGAGCACACCCCACGATTCGCCCAACCCCGTCAATACCGAGAGCGCGCGCAGCATGGCGATCAAACCGACCTCGATGACCACACCCGAAAGCATGGCGCTGATTCCGCTCGGCGCTTGCGAGTGCGCATCTGGCAGCCAGGTATGCAGTGGGACAAATGCGACCTTGACCCCAAAGCCAACAATGAACAACGCGCCGGCTCCCAACCAGACCCAGCGGTTCACATCGGACCCGGCAACGGCGGCGCGTACCCCAGCCATATCCAACGTCCCGGCATTGGCAAGGACGAGGGCAATTCCCACCAGTACCAACACCGAACCGATGGCACTCTGGATGAGGTACTTCATCCCGGCTTCGAGCGATGCGGCTTGTTCACGGTAGAACGCAACCAGCAAATATGACGAGACCGCCATCGCCTCGAACCAAACCCACAGGTTGAACAAGTCCCCTGCGCAAGCGAGACCGATCATCACGCCGATCATGGCAAGAAGCATGGCGTAATATTTTTCCTCGCCCGCTTCCCCAGCCATGTATGGACCAGAGAACAGGATGACAAGCGTTCCCAACGTGAGAACCGTTCCTGCCACCAGCAGACTGATCCCATCCACTTGCAATAATATGGTCTCGATCATGAATTCCTGGGTCTCGCCCGCCATGAATGCCGTCACCGTGCGGACGAAGGGAACCCACGCGCTCAAGATGGCAAGCAGGGCGAATCCGCGCACCACATAGGAACGGCGATGCAAGACGGCTTCATGCGCCCCCAGCCTGCCGGATAGATAAACGAACGGCGAGGAAATCAGGGGAAGGGAGATCATTCCAAAAAACGACAGTAGATCCATTTACACACCACTCCACAACAACACCGCCAGCACGAACAACAACGCACCGACAATGCCGAGGATATTCCAATTCATCTGACCGTTCTGCGTGAAGCGCAATTGTTCTGCCAATCCGCTTATGCCACGCGAGATGAATGTGTTGACCGGTTCAAAGCCAAAGGAAGATTCGCTCAACTCCCTCAACCAAATGGGGCTTTCTTTCAAAGCAAAGCCACGCCCAACAAACCAGAAGAGCGCCAGGCTGACCGCGATCAATGAGAGGGCAAGCCAGGTTGCAGGTGCGAGCAAGATCATTTCAACCATGTGGATGGTTGATTCCGCTTCAAGATGATGAGTTGGCAGAGACTGTGCCAACGTCCCGCTCAAGCCGCCAAATAGCAGCCAAGTCGTGAATGTTCCAATGGCAAGCACGCCGAGCGCGATCTTCATCCACAAGCCGGCGGGGTGAACATGCAAGTCTGCACGACTGGAACCATAGAACACCAGCCATGTCATGCGGAAGGTGTAAAACGCTGTCAATGCCGCTCCAAGCAGCATGAGTCCGTACGCCCAACGGGGAGAATGTTCGAGACCCACCTCAAGGATCAATTCCTTGCTCCAGAACCCGTTGAAGACGGGCAACCCGATCAATGCCAGCGCACCGATGACGAACACGTTCCGCACGTACGGAAGTTTCCTGCCCAGCGCACCCATGCGGGTCATGTCCCTCGTCCCGACAGAGTGAATGACCGCACCCGCTGAGAGGAACAACAAGGCTTTGAATACTGCATGACTGAGCAAATGGAACTGACTGGCAAGCACACCGCCCGCGCCGATGGCATACACCATGTATCCCAATTGACTAACCGTGGAATACGCCAGCGTGCGCTTCAAGTCGGTGGCGGTCAACGCCATGAAGGCAGTGATCAATGCCGAGACAATGCCCGCCAACATGACCATCTCCATCCAACCGGGCACAGATTCAAACGCAGGGAAGAAACGCGCCAAAAGATAAATACCCGCGTTGACCATCGTTGCCGCATGGATAAGCGCGCTGATCGGCGTCGGCGCTTCCATCGCGTCTGGCAGCCAGGTGTGGAACGGGAACTGGGCAGACTTGGCGCTGGCAGCGATCAGGAAACAAAATGCGATGATGGATAAAACATCTGCTGGCATGGTGTTCGCTTTGGAGAGCAGATCTGAAATTTGAAAACTGCCGAGATTGGCATACGCGAGCAATGATCCAACCAACAATCCCACGCCGCCCACCTGTGTGATGATGAGCGCTTTGATACCGCCTGCAACTGCCTTGGGGTCATCGTTATAAAATGAGATCAATCCATACGAGCACAGCGCAGTGATCTCCCAGAAGAAAAATGTAAAAAGCAGATTTCCGCTTAAGACCAATCCCGCCATCGCACCGATGAAGAACAGAACCAGAAAATAATATCGTCCAAGTTGCGCTTCACCACGCATGTAATCCACAGAGAAGATGACCGCCAGAGAGCCGATGACGGTTGCAATGATGGTCAACGAGACAGCCAAACCGTCTGGGACGAAGGAAAGGCTTCCGAAGGATGGACCAAGCCACAAGTCCAGAGCGACGCGTGAACTTGTGAAGGGGATAAGGAACAGCGCCATCAAACCGGACGCCAGGCTGAATCCAACTGCCAAGCCGTGTTGCCACTTTGGGTTTTTGTTTCCCGCCGCTAAAACGGTCAACGCGCCGAGCCATGGGAGCCCAATGATGAGAGCGATCAAGATCAATGCCATGTCAACCTCTCAACGTGGAAATCTTCGGGACATCGAGCGTGCCGAACCGCCTGCGGACTTGCACCGCCAATGCCAACCCCACCACTGCGACGATGGTATCCGCAACAATGACCGTGGCAGCAGTGGATTGCCCCAGCCCAAGATTGCCGCTCAACTTCCCGGCAAAGACCAGCGCCAGCACCACGCCTTTGATGAGAATTTGCAAGACCATCACAAACTTGATGAGGTTGCGCGTGATGAGCAGTCCGTAAAAGCCAACGCCGAACAATGCGACAATTCCGAACAGAACGATATTCAAAGGGGTCAAACTCACGAGTGTGTCTCCTTGCTTCCTTCCGGCATGCGCTCGGAAAGCAAACCCAACACCCCCATCACGCCGGAGAAGATCAGAACGATCTGGATCCAAACATCCAATACGCGGCTTTGCCAAAGAACGCTGGCAAGGTCCACGGGACCGGTCTCTGGCGCGATCTGAATGGATGGATAGATCATCCAACCGAGAAACGCAGCGACCAGACCAACAACGACGAACGCCAACGGCTTCGGGATGACTGACGCGGGATCGAGCGCATCTTCACCGACCACGCTGACGGCGTATACCAGTAGAACGGTCACCAATCCCGCCCCCACCGAGAGTTCCATTACTGCCACCTGCGGCGCACCTAAAAGATAAAGCACAGCAGAGACCAAAGCACTGATGCAAGCCAGATAGATTGTGGATGAAAGAATCTTTTTGGATACAATCGCGCGATACGCACAAAAGATCGCCCCCAACAGCAGAAGCAAATACTCCATGCCAACCATGTTAAATTCTCCACTACGTCAATTTAAAATATCGAGCCGGCAGGCTCTCCACACAGACCTCCTCACAACTTGGCGTTTGCTTGTGAAATATATCACGAATAATGTGGTTTTACATACGATTAAAATCATATATATTACATGACGTACGAAATCAATAATCAAATCAAATGTATACTTATCAGCATTGATAATGAATGAATAAACTTGTCTAGCTGCTCGATTCACCTACATTTGGATGGGATAAAGCCAAAATGAACAAACACAGATACGAAATCCGCACCTGCCGCTCATGCGGACTGCGGTACCCGCTGACTAGCGGTCATTCGTTTGGGGAGCGGTGCCCGCTCTGTCTCGGTAAGACGGTATTGATCCATCAGAAAGAAGTCGATGTGGAACATATGACGCGGACAAGGGAGAGGCGCAGCAAGACAGGATTCCGTGCGATCCTTTTGGATAACATCCGTTCGGCGTGGAATGTCGGCTCGATCTTGCGCAGCGCCGACGGCTTCGGGTTTGATCATGCCTACCTTTGCGGCATCACCCCCACCCCGGAGAATGAAGCGGTCACCAAAACATCCCTCGGCGCAGAGGAGTATGTCACCTGGTCACACCATAAAGACGCGGTTAAATTGATCCATGGGTTGAAAAAAGAAGGCTGGAACATCCTCGCGCTGGAAGAGGACGAACGTTCGAAAAAAATCAGCCGGTTAAAACAACCGGCTGAAGTAAAAACAGTGTTGATCCTTGGCAGCGAAGTGACCGGTGTAGACCCGGGGTTGCTGGATCTTGCGGGCGCCATTGTTCACATTCCCATGCGGGGTCAAAAGCGTTCGCTGAATGTGGCGATTGCGTTCAGCGTTGCCGCATATGCCTTGTTCGGCTGACTATGGCAGGATGGTTGTAAGCGTCTCGTACCATTTTTGCGCGATCAGGTCGTACCCTGCCGCGTTGGGATGAAATCCATCCGCAGAGACAGTGGCGGGGTTGGTAAAAATATCGGTGGTGAAAAAATCAACGGTCAACACACCATACTGTCCCGCCTTTTGGGTGATGATCGCGTTGTAACGGCTGACCTGCGCCGATATGCGGGTGCGCGCATCGTCAGTCAGGCTGGAAGCCGCCGGACGCTTGGAGAGATCATCCAGCAGACCGACCAGGGTGTGCGCCCCGGCGCTGCGCAACCCAAGCAGAATCTCGTCCATATTTTCTTCAAAGCGCCGCGCATTCTGCTCTTCCAGTTCAGCGCTCACAATACCGCTTGTGTATAAATTCCAAATATCGTTAACTCCGATCCACACGAAGACCACTGCGGGTCGCCCTTGCGAGACCGATGTTCCAACCTCTGTAATGGCGCGTGGAAGTTGCCCCAGCACTCCCTGATCGCCGTTGATCAACGCATCCGAATTCCATCCCGGCTGTGCAAGGCTTGTCATGGTCGATTCGGGAAACACTCCATTGACCCCATCCAAAATGCGGACGGTGTACCCGCGCCCGGTCTCGTCCCCGTCACCCTTCGTCTGGCTGTCGCCCAACGCGATCATGTTGATCGGACCGGAAGTGATCCGCTCAGGCAGTGGGAATGTCACAGGGGTGCGGGTCGGCGCGGGAGTGGCGGGTGGAAGCGGGGTCTCCGTCGCGGCAATGATCTGTATTTCTGTCGTAGCAGGCAAGATCGGAGTCACAGGTGGAAGCGGGGTCTCCATATTGGCGGTAATCTCCTGCCTGCATGCAGTCAGAAAAATCAGGGTCAATAGAAAAAATCGTCTCATGCCTTCTCCAGGGGTTGGGGTCATTTCAGTGAAATGATAAACCGTTATCGCGAATTGTGCGAATTAAGAATTGGATAGAATCTGATTGCATTCCTCCGTTCTAATAATGCTTATGAACATCGACATCTGGAATTTCCAAACCCAACTTACCCGCCGCCTGACCTTTTGGTCACTGGCGAGCATTGCTTTTGGACTGCCCCTTCTTTCAGTGAATCCCTTCTGGCGCGGGGTGGGGATTCAATTCATTGTCTGGGGTGCGATCGACCTGTTGATCGCCCAATTGGGTGCAACTTCTGCCAAACGACGAAAAGCCCGCCTCACCCCCGACGAATTGGCGGACGCAACTCCCAAAGAGATCGCCAACCTCAAGCGGATTCTGCTCATCAACACCGCGCTGGATGTGCTCTACGTGGCAGGCGGCATCGCACTCATTCTGACCTTCGGTGCAGCCAACCCCGAATGGCGCGGACATGGCTGGGGCATCATTGTGCAAGGCGGCTTTTTGTTCTTCTTCGATCTGTTCCACGCACTGAAACTCAAATGACCCATTTCGCCCAACTACGAACCATCCCAATAACCAATCTTCTCTTCATCATCCTCTGGCTGCTGACGATGATCCTGTTGCCCATCGTTGGCTGGACATTGGGGGAAGCGGCATTGATCCGCGGCATGTCGGTCGGCGTGCTAATGCAAGGCATCGCTGTGCTGGCGGTTCTGACGTCTGCTTGGGGATTTCCTAAGACGCTCAAAACCTTCGCGGTCGTGGGGGTGCTCTCCTTTTTCGCCGAGTTCATCGGTTCTCACACGGGCATCCCATTTGGCAAATATCACTACACCGATGTACTCCAACCACAGATCGCAGGAGTGCCATTGTTGATCCCACTGGCATGGATGATGATGCTCCCACCTGCCTGGGCAATTGCATCTGCAATCCTCGCCGGGAAAGAGCGCGAAGAGACATTCAAAGCGAAATTCATTTTCCTTTCCGCACTTGCCTTCACCGCCTGGGACCTGTTCCTCGACCCGCAAATGGTCGGCTGGAACTTCTGGGTATGGGAAATTCCCGGGCAATATTTTGGTATTCCGCTGATCAACTACCTTGGCTGGCTGCTCGTCTCTGCCCTGCTGACATTTGCCGCGAACCCCAAAGACCTGCCCATCCTGCCGCTCGCCCTGATCTATTCACTGACCTGTTTTTTGCAAACCGTCGGGCAGGGTGTATTTTGGGGGCAGCCGGGTCCTGCCGTGTTCGGGTTCGTGGGCATGGGGGTTTTTGTCCTTCTCGCCATTCATAAACATATGAAGACCCAACATTTATGATCGCTCTCCTCTGGTTCATGTTCGCTTTTTTTCTTGGCTCCCTGCCGCTTTCAGTCTGGGTGACGCAATGGATGACCGGCAACGATCCCCGCGCAGTGGGCGACCACAACCCCGGAGCGACCAATGCCCTCAAAGCCGGCGGCAAGGCGGCTGGTCTCGTTGCGCTGATGCTTGATGTCACCAAAGCGGCTCTGCCCATCGGGCTTGCCTATCAAATCTTCCACCTGCAAGGCTGGCAAATGGTCCTCATCGCCCTCGCCCCCACACTCGGACATGCCTATTCCCCATTCCTGCACTTCAAAGGTGGCAAAGCCCTTGCCACCATTCTGGGCGTATGGATCGGACTGACGACATGGGGCGTCCCGTTGGTCGCACTGGCTGGCATCACTTTTTGGTATCTCACCATCAAACACTCCGGCTGGTCTGCCGTGTTGACCATGATCGGCATGGCGGTGTATATCTACATTGCCCATCCTCTGCCGATCTTCTTCTGGGTCATCGGATTGCAATTTATCCTCGTGATCTGGAAACACCGCCGCGAACTTGCCGCTCGCAGGTAGATCATCATGTTGTTCGACGTCCTTCTTTTATCCATCTTCCTGCCGCTCGCAACAATTGCGCTCATCGCCATCCTGAATGCGCTCACATTCCCAAGGCTGTCGCCCGCTCGAACTGCGAAAAACTCTCCACTGGTCTCTGTCCTCGTTCCGATGCGCAACGAAGCGGATGGGATCGAGTCTGCAATCACATCGCTTCTCGCGCAAACCTATCCCAGCCTTGAGATCCTGCTGCTCGACGATCAATCCACCGACCACTCAGCAGAGATCGCGCAAGCCGCCGCAAAAGATGATCCGCGCTTCAAACTTCTACACGGGCAAGCCCTGCCGCCAAATTGGCTGGGCAAGCCGTGGGCTTGTCATCAACTGTCAAAAAATGCCAGGGGCGATTATCTGCTTTTCACCGATGCAGATGTCCACTGGCAGCCCGAAGCCATCAGCGCGCTGATCCATGAAGCCGAACGGACACACGCCGACCTGCTCACCGGTTGGGCAAGCCAGATCACCAAGACATGGGCGGAACGCCTGATCGTGCCGATGATGGGCTTCGCCGTTCAAGCCTATCTGCCAATTCAAACCGTCCATTTCATTCCATACAAAGCCTTTGCGGCTGCCAACGGTCAATGCCTGCTGTTTCGGCGCGAAGCTTACCGCGCCATCGGTGGTCACGCCGCCATCCAGCACAATGTCCTCGACGACATGGGCTTCGCCTACGCCATCAAACAAAATAAACTGCACCTGCGCGGTGTGGAGGCGAACGGGCTGATCCAAACGCGCATGTATCACAACTGGGAGCAGGTGCGCAATGGCTTTGCAAAGAACATCCTTGCCGGGCACGGCAGTAACTTTACGTTTCTTATTCTCTCCACCATCTTTCACTGGTGGTTGTTCATCCTCCCGTTTGCATTAACCATCCGCCACCTGCTCGCCTTTGAAATCCATCCAGCCGCTTATTTTGGCTTGCTCACAGCCCTCGGAATAACCGCACGCGCGCTGACCGCCTCGGTCACCCGCCAACGCCTGACAGACTCGCTTCTCATGCCCGTTTCCGTTTTTCTCATGACCGTCATCGCCGCGCAATCCATCTACTGGCGTGCCACTAACAAATCCCAATGGAAGGGACGCACCATTCCCCAATGAAACAAGTCACAATCCTCGGCGCGGGCATTGGCGGGCTTTCAGCAGCCATTTACCTCGCAGCCAAAGGCAATCGCGTTACTATACTCGAACAAAATTCCGCCGTCGGCGGAAAAATGTCCGAAATCCAAGCCGAAGGGTTTCGCTTCGACACAGGTCCATCGGTCATCACCATGCGGCATGTCTTCGAGGATGTATTTCGCGCCGCTGGTCGCAATCTGGAGGAGTATCTTACGCTCAAAGCGGTGGACCCGCTGACGCGCTATTTCTACCCCGACGGCGCGCGCTTCGACCTGACCCGTGACCTGAGCGACACCATCGAACAGATCCAACGCCTTGACCCACGCGACCCCGAAGGCTACCTTGCCTTTCTCAGCGAAGCGGCACGCCTGCACCGCATCACTGGTCCAGTCTTCACGTATGGACCGCCGCCCTCGCCTGCCAGTTTTCTGCGCGTCAGCCTCAAAGACATGCTATCCGTGGATCCCTTTCACACCCTGCAATGGAGCATCGAAAAGCATGTCCATCATCCACACTTACGGCAACTCCTGGGACGCTTTGCCACCTACACCGGTGCATCGCCCTACCTTGCTCCCGCCACGCTGGCGGTCATCGCGCATGTGGAACTCAACGGAGGCGTGTACTACCCGCAAGGCGGCGTTTACGCCATCGCCCGTGCTTACGAAACACTCGCCCGTGAACTCGGTGTGGACATTCGCTTGAATGCGCGAGTGAAGGAAATTCAACTGAATGGCAAAAAGATATCGGCAATTCTGCTCGAAAACGGAGAGCGGGTACAAGCCGACACGATCATCTCGAACATTGATGTGACCACAACGTACAAAATGATCCACTCGCCGCTTGCCGAGAAAAAACGCAATGCCCTGCAAAAACGCGATGTCTCCTGCTCGGGTGTAATCTTGCTGCTCGGCGTGGATGGCACACATCCGCAACTGGCACACCACAACATTTTCTTCTCGTCCGATTACAAACGCGAATTCGAGCAGATATTTACGGAAAAGAAACTGCCCGATGACCCAACACTGTATCTATGCATCACATCCAAAACAGACTCGTCGCATGCGCCGGAGGGCTGCGAGAACTGGTTCGTGATGGTCAATGCGCCCGCGCTCACCGGCATGGAACAGGACAGCGCGGTGGTGACGGAAATGCTGTTGAGCCGGCTGGCAGGAGTCGGCTTGGATGTGAGGGGAAAAATCCGCTACCAGCGTTTGCTCACGCCCTTAGATATTGCCCAACGTACCGGCGCGGATCGAGGCGCGTTGTATGGAATCTCGTTCAACGACCGCTTCGCCCCGTTCAAACGCCCGCATAATCGATCCGAGATCGAAGGCTTGTTCTTCGCAGGCGGAACCACACACCCCGGCGGCGGGGTGCCCATGGTGACGTTATCGGGAAAATTGGCGGCTGAAATGGCGGGCTAAAATTCGCGGATGATGCGGGTGGGCAGATCGTAGTAATACCTGCCATCTTCTTTTAATTCAAACCCCATGCGCTTGAGATAGGTCTCATGCTTTTTGCTGCCCGGCGCGGTGGATAGCCGGACAATACCCTTTTGCCGATAGAACTCGGCGCTCTCCTCCAGCAAGAATTTTCCGGCGCGAAAATCACGATAGCCGGGGATGACGAAATCCAGAAAGACGCGCGCCTCCTCCCCTTCCGGGCGGACGATCGCCAAGCCCACCGGAAGCATGTTGCGCAGAATGAATACCACCACCTGGTCCTCCGCGGGTTTGAATTGATAGGTGGGGATCAACTCCGAGATGTCTTTGCGATAGTATTCCAAAAACTTGATCAGGTAGGCACTGTCAGCGCGGACCTGCATCAGGGCAAAATAATCGCGCTGCTGCCACATCTGCCAGAGGTTGTAGACATTGACACTGAGCGTCAATGCGTTGAGCAGCGCGATGGGGAGCGCTCCGATGAGCAGACCGTAGGTGATAAAAAAGAGCGCGCCGACCATGTTGATGATACGCAATTTTTGCAGCGACTTCATGGTGAGCGAAAACGCCACCAGTAATGACCCCGCATACCCGATGAGTTCAAAAAAAGGGGATGAATCCATGCTTCACTTCCTGCCTCGAAATTCCAAGCCGGGCATTATACACCTGTTGCCGCCGGCTATGCACCCATGGTCTGAACAAATCCTTGGTTATATTTTACATGCAACTTTCCCCAAATGCCTGCGTACATTTGACTGTAAAGAAAAAGGAGATAGAAAATGAGCACACAACGACAGGCTTTACGCAGATCGAAAAACGACCGCATCATCGCCGGTGTTTGCGGCGGATTGGGCGAATTTTTCGGCATCAGCCCATTCTGGTTTCGGCTGGCGATGTTCATCGCTTTCATTCCGGGCGGCGTACCAGGCATCCTGATCTACCTGATCGCGATGATCGTCATCCCGGCGGAGTAGGAGGCGTTGAAATTCATGGGGATGTAATGCGCCCTGCCTGAACGACAAACTTACCTCACCCCGACTTTAATGTTTCGTGGGGGAGTTTATTTTTTAGATACGGATAATGCTGAAAACACGGAAGATGGGCTCAGGAAGTCGGACTCAGATAGACCGTCTGGCTACGGGCGCTAAACCCAGCCCAGACGACTCTGCCGCCTACGCGGTATTCGTCGAACATGATCGAGCGTCCATATTCGCCACTCTGTTCGACATAGCTGGTCTTGCCGGGCGGCAATTTAGTGACCGCAACCTGTTCGTCTGTAGCAGCGCCAGTGCGAATAAAGTTTTCGACGACGCGTATGATGATCTTTTTTTCTTCGGAATACATGCTGTTCTCCTTAACCCATCCGGGGCGCGAGGGATCCATTAAGTTCCGCTTCCGCCTCGACCAATGAAAGCGAGCGGATAAAACTCCACTCGCCGACCAACAATTTTTGAGCGCGGCGCAAAAGTTCATGGTCGTACTCATTCCACGTACGCGTCTGACGGTACGCCCTCAAGTCGCGCACGACCCGGCAGAGCGATTCGGAACTGCCATCCTTCATCAGATCCAATAGCTGCAGCGAGCGCTGGCGCCGGTCAGCGGGAAGCGGCTCGGCAGGTTTGGCAAGAGTGGCAAGCAATTCCTGAAAGCCGGTTTCGTCGGTGGGACGGCGCAGACGGTTTTTTCCATCTTCATTTGCCGGGACCCAGATGGTGAGGTCTGCCAATTGGACAGCGTAGTACAACACGGAACGTTTATCCATCACACGCTCTTCCAACGCCTGAACCTGCCCCAGCCCGTGGACACAATGCACGACCCAGTCGCCTGTTTTGAATTCCATCCATACCTCCGTTTTCGAGCGATTAAAGAAAAAGCGCCAGCCCTACAAAAGGACCGGCGCATGGACACTGTCAATCTGTGAATGTAATTGAATTATATCACCCAAACCCGAAGCGGCACGGCGGGTTGCCACAGTGACCTGCCATGCTTTACTTTCGCATGCGGGACCACACGAGCAGCACAACACCGAAGACCAGGATCACAAAACTGCCATTCACAAAGAACCATTTCACCAGAGTAAACACAGGTGCGAGCGCATCGATCACCGGGGTCTGCGACGGATACCTTGCCAAAACAAGAGAAGCGGAAATGTTCTCAAGATAGTCAAATCCGGCACCCGCCAATGGGAAGAGGTTTAACAGCCGCCAGCGGGAGGTTTCAGCCAGTCCGCGGGAGAGCAACCAACTCAGCGCGGTCGTGAGAAAAAACAAATAGGCGAGAGGGAAGATCAAGTCAAACGTGAAGCGGGCGTAAATATACGCCGCACGTCCCTCCGCGCCATATGTCTCTGCCATTTGATACAGGTCATCCGCGGAATAGATGTACGAAGTATCAGGCGAGATCCCGCCGCTGTAGGCTTCCGCTTTTTGTGCCTGCTGCGGCAGAACGAAGATCATAAAAAGCACAAAGACCGCAAGCCCGATCAATGTGACCCGCCCCGTGGACAAAGAATAGAAGTAATCGGAAATTCGTTTCAACATAGACTCCTTATGGATGGTAATCTAAATGGGTGACGGAAATTTTGCCTGTGCAAGATTCCATCGTACTTCAATGACCCGGCTGGAGGTTGGCAAGGCGTTCCCGTACCAGCAACAACGGATGCACCGCGTCCACGCCCGCTCCCTGCTGGATCTGCATCCGACAGGCGGCACCGGTGGAAAGAACCCCCACCTGTTTATCGAATTTTGGGGAGGTGTCCGTAGGACGGAGGGAGCGTATCTTTGGCAGCACGCCCAACTCCCCCACCTGCATCGAAAGGTCGTAATGCTCGGCGTCATAGCCGAACGTGCCCGCCATGCCGCAGCAGCCCGCATCAATCACTTCGGGCGCAAAGCCGAACATCTTCAACATCGCCACAGTGGCAGAGACGCCGGCAGGCAGCCCATCGTCCGCGAGACCTTCAGCACGCTGATGACAGTGCGGGTGCAGGATCACTTTTTCTTCGCGGGACGGAAGAGGAAGGAAAAAATCCTCTGAATTGACTACGCGCAAAATAAACTCGTCCACCGACCAGACCCTCTGTGTGAGGGATTGAATCTCCGCGCTTCGCTCCGGCAGCAGGGATTTGTACTCGTGCTTGAGGCAGTAGATTTCCGGCGGTTCGCTTCCGACCACGCTCAAGCCTGCCCCACCATCCAGATGGTGGATCTCCGCCAGAACTTTTTCAGCATGGCTGCGCGCCGCATCCAGAAATCCCTTCGAGAGCAGCGATGCGCCCGCGCCAATGACTGGCAGGACTTTCACGTCGAAGCCGAGGGTCGTCAAAATCTCAATGGCGGCGTCCTCCACTTCCGGTTCGATGTGATGCGAAAAGACATCCGAAAGAAAGATGACGGTTTTATCCTTTCCTGTGCTCTCAACTCTTCGCGGTCGTTTCGTTGAAAATTTTGGAAAAGGTCGCTGACTTGCAATGCCAAGCATCTTCGCGATCAACGTGCGCGACCAATCCATTTCCATAAAAATGTTTGCAAGCGGCGCGACCGGGCTGAGAAGTTTTGCCGTGATGTGAAAATAGCCGAAGAGATAATCGCGCAACGGGCGGCGGTGCGACTTGTAATAATGGTTCATGAACTCGTATTTGAGTTTGGGCATGTCCACGCCGCTCGGACATTCCGAGGTGCAGCCCTTGCAGGCGAGACACAGGTCGAGGGCTTGATAGGTCGCATCCAACATGTCTTTGCGAGGGTTGGCGGTCGAGTCGTGCGAAGCACGTATCGAGACATCAACCCGAAGCAATCCCCCATTTGATGAGGTTGCTTCGCCTTCGGCTCGCAACGACATGAAACTCCGCAGCAAATTCGCCCTGCCGCGTGTGCTGAAGGCTTCTTCGCGGGTCGCCTGAAATGACGGGCACATCACGCCCGTTGTTTTTCTGCACACGCCCTGCCCATTGCACATCTCGATCGCGCCTGCCAAACCGTGCTCATGACTGAAATGCAATACGGGCTGCCACGCCTTTGCCCGGTAGGTTTCACCATAACGCAGGTTGGCATCCATGGGCGGCGCGTCGAACATCTTTTTGGGGCTCAACAATTGATGCGGGTCAAACGCCTGCTTCAACATTTGCATGGCAGCGGTCACTTCACGTCCATATGTCCGCTCGATGAATTCGCCACGCGCCAAGCCATCGCCATGTTCGCTGCTCATCGAACCGCCGAGGCTCATCGTCAACGCGAAGACCTGCTCGATGATGCCCCGCATCGCTCGCACGCCTTCACCCTTCTGCAAGTCCAACACCGGGCGGATGTGCAAACATCCCGCCGAGGCGTGGGCATACATGCCGCCGAACGTGCCGTGCGCTGCAAGGATGCGCTCGACCTCGCGCACGAATTCACCCAGGCGCTCCACGGGGATGGCGCAGTCTTCGATGAACGCGATCGGTCGCGCCGCTTGCGGACGCGAATCCAAAATTCCCAAGCCTACTTTGCGGATATTCCAAATCCGCGCCTGATCTTCGGGGGATTCGGCAACCGTCAAGGCATCGCCAAGACGACGAACCGCCTCTTTCAACGCCGAGGGTTGGTCGCCGCTGAATTCAACAATCAACACCGCAGCCGGGTCTCCCGCCACCCAGCCGATCTGACGCGCATAGGCGGGGATGCTTCGCGCATTGCGCAGGATCAACTGCGGGATCAATTCCACGGCACTGGGGTTCATCGCCAGCAAGCGCGGAACATCGTCACATGCCTCAGCGATACTGGCATACGATAAAACACCCAGAATGGTATGCCTCGGCTTGGGCACAAGATTGACCTTCAAGCGGCGCATGACCGCCAACGTCCCTTCGCTGCCCGCAAGCAGTGGCGCGAGATTCAAGGTGTCGGGTTTCAGGTTGGCGGGATATGCATCACCTGTCCATTGCGGCGGCGCGGACGGACTCCACGGCAGCAGATAATTCAGCCGATAGCCCGCCGAGTTGCGCCAGGATCTTGGATAGTTCTGTTGGATGGCTTGGGGATATTTTTTTCGAATTTCTTGAACGGTGAAAACGATATTGGATATTCGCGGATTTGACATGTGGGAATCAAATGTGGCGCCATCGAATCTCGCCAGAGTCCCATCGCTTAAGATCACATCGGCTGCCAACAGATGATCCGCGCTCATGCCATACAAAATGGAATGCGCGCCGGTGGCGTTGTTGCCGATCACGCCACCCAACGTGGCGCGTTCCACCGAAGCCGGGTCGGGACCGAAGGTCAGTCCGTGTTGGGCAGCGGCGCGGTTCAGGTTTGCAAGAATAACGCCCGGCTCAACGATCGCAGAACGAGATTCGGGGTCGATCTCAATGATCGCATCAAGATGACGCGAACAATCGAGGATCAACGCCTCACCGATGGCTTGACCGGCAAGCGAAGACCCCGAGCCTCTTGGGAGAATCGGGGTCTTATATTTCGCAGCCAGTTCCACCACGGCTTGCAGATCGTCCTGGTTTTTGGGGATCGCAACGCCCAGCGGCTCGATCTGATAGGCAGAGGCATCGGTGGAGTATAAAACTTTGGAAGCAGCATCCAGCCGCAGGTCACCTGTGAAGCGTTTTTTTAGTTCTTGGAAAAAATCCTGGGATAAGGTCATATCCCAATTTTAATACCATCCGAACTCTTCGACCGCATCCACCATGGCAAGAATGTTTTCCGGCGGAACGTCAGGCATGATGGTGTGGACGGAAGCCAGCATGTAGCCGCCATCTTTGCCGAGCGATTCAATGATGCGCTTCACCTCCGCGCGGACTTCGTCGGGAGTGCCAAACGGCAGGATGCGATGCGTGTCAATTGCGCCGCAAAAAACCAGATTTTTGCCAAACTGTTTTTTTAATTCGTCCAGGTTCGACATCTTTCCCGCCGAAGTTTGAATGGGGTTGAGAATATCCACGCCCATTTCGACAAAATCAGGCAGCAGGTCGAAGACATCGCCATCGGTGTGGAAAAAGACTTTGGCTTTGGTATGTGACTTGATGAAGGCGATGTAATCGGCGTGGATGGGCTTGATAAGTTTGCGATACATCTTCGGCGAGAGCATCAGGCTGGTCTGCATACCGAGGTCGTCGCCGATCTTGATCATGTCGATGTTGTTGCCGCACTCACGCAGAAAATGTCCCATCAGGGTTTTGCATAACTCGGCGATCTTGGTGACCATCGCCACAGCAAAATCTGGATGTCTGCCGAGGTTTAGGAAGAACCTGTCCATGCGCTGCATGGCGTAGGCGCGCTCGAGCGGAAATGCCAGCCACGGGGTGGCAAGAATGGCATATTGATTATCCTGTCTCAACTTCCCGGCTTCGGCGCGGACGTGCGCAACACGAGTCGGGTCGTTCATATCGGGCCAGGGATAGGATTCAAGGTCAGCGATGGAATGCGTTTCTGCCAGCGGATGCACGAACGGGAACCACGTTCCCGGGTCACCCTCCACTGAACCGACACCCCACGAGTTGAAATAGGTCGAGCCGGGCTCGCGCCTGGCGTTCATCTCACGGATGTGCAGCGGCTCGCGGTCATGGACTCCGCGCACGTCACTGTGCAACCGTTCGAGGATGGGTTCATCGACTAATGCGGTGCCAAGTTCTTCCCAGTCATACAAATATTTTTCAGGCGCTTCAAAACCCAGATGTTTCTTCAGGTTTCGATAGGCAGGCATGGAAATACCAGTCGCGTTGCTTGGACCCAGAACGATCGGTACGCGGTCTGGGGTTTCGTGATTGAGAACAGCAAGGACTCGTTCGCGGGATGTAAGGGACATATAAATATAAACAACGTGGGGGCGGGTATACCCGCCCCCACAAATAATCATTTCACTTTTGCCTGATTCGCCACTGCCGCGGCTTTCTTCGCGGCTTCTTCGGGGTCGCCGAGATAATAGTTTTTGATCGGCTTGAGGTTTTCATCCAATTCATAGACGAGCGGCAAACCCGTCGGGATGTTTAGTTCGGTGATCTCAGCCTCAGAAATGTTATCGAGATACTTCACCAAGGCACGGATGGAATTTCCGTGCGCGACGACGATCAGACGTTTGCCCGATTTGATCTCCGGCGCGAGCGTGCTTGTCCAATAGGGCAGAACCCGCTCAAGGGTGATCTTAAGCGACTCGGTGGCTGGCAACTGTTCGGGAGTCAACGTAGCGTAGCGGCGGTCGAATTTCGGGTGGCGCTCATCGGTCAATTCCAATGCGGGTGGCGGGACGTCGTACGAGCGACGCCAAACCTTCACCTGTGCATCGCCGAATTTCTCCGCCATTTCGGCTTTGTTCAAGCCTTGCAGCGAACCATAATGGCGTTCGTTCAACTGCCAGGCGCGGACGACCGGCAGCCAGTCGCGATCCATCACATCCTGAATGATGCCGAGGGTCTTGATGGCACGTTTGAGAACGGAGGTGTAGGCGACGTCAAAGTCATACCCCGCCTCCTTCAACAGGTTGCCCGCTTCGGCGGCTTCGGCTTTGCCGAGGTCGGTCAGGTCAACATCCGTCCAGCCGGTAAAACGGTTTTCTAGATTCCATGTGCTTTGTCCGTGGCGGACCAATACAAGTTTATACATTGTGGCTCCTATGTCACTGCGAGCATGGTTTCGCGGCGCAGTCTTAAAGTTTTCGAAGGTTGCTCCGGCGGAAGTCCACCGCCTCGCAACGACAAGAGATTATAGCCCAAGTCTTACGCCCATAGTAAAATCAAAGAATGTCCAACGAAGATATCACCCCCGTCCGCAGGCAATACCTCGAAGAAAAAAAGAAGCATCCCGATGCCATTCTCTTCTTCCGGCTTGGCGATTTTTATGAAACCTTCGACGAGGACGCCGAGATCACCGCGCGCGAACTCGACATCGTGCTCACATCGCGCCCGGTTGGCGGCGGGGTACGCGTGCCGCTGGCGGGCATTCCCTATCATGCCGTCGAAAACTATCTCTCGCGCCTGATCGAAAAAGGCTACCACGTCGCCATCTGCGAACAGATCGGCGAAGTGCCCGCCAAGGGACTGGTCGAACGCAAAGTGGTACGCGTGGTGACTCCCGGAACCGTGACCGAGCCGAGCCTCCTGCCCGGAGACGCGAATAACTATCTCGCTTCGGTCATTCTGGACCTGAACACTGCATCTGTTTCTTATACCGATGTCACCACCGGAGAGTTTGCCGTCACCGAACTGCCGCTCGAAGCCTTGCGCGCCGAACTGACGCGTTTGCATCCTGCCGAAATTTTGTACCCCGACAATCAAAAACTTCCCGATGGGATCATCGGTCATTCCACTCCCGTTCCCGCGTGGAAGTTCGAGCCGGGCAAATGCAATGAAGTATTGCTGACCCAATTCAATTCATCCACGTTGGATGGGTTCGGACTGAAGACGAACAGCCTCTCCGTCCGTACGGCGGGAGCGATCATTCAATACCTCAAAGAGACGCAGCCCGATGCGCTCAACCTGCTGACATCGCTGCGTTCCTACAGCCTGAACGAATTCATGACGCTGGACTCGTCCACCCGCC
This sequence comes from Anaerolineales bacterium UBA2395, assembly GCA_002343775.1. GTDB lineage: Bacteria > Chloroflexota > Anaerolineae > Anaerolineales > Villigracilaceae > Villigracilis. The sequence continues at coordinate 43,619 of DDSH01000005.1, read as the reverse complement.
GAAATTTGGAATTGGATGAAACCCTGCGCGGCGAAAGAAAAGGCTCACTGCTCGGTACGCTCGACGCGACCATCACCCCGATGGGCAAACGCATGATCCACCAGTGGGTCAGCCAGCCGCTGCTCAACGTGGAACGCATCAACAAACGGCAGAATGGTGTGGAATTTTTCGTGAAGAATGGCATGGTGCGGGCGGAATTACGCGAGGCGTTGAAACCGATCGCCGATCTGGAACGGCTGATCAACCGTGTCATTGCCGGGCAGGCTCAGCCACGCGACCTGGTGGCGATGCGCGAGACATTGGGCAAGTTGCCGAAGATCGCTGAAGCGCTGGAAGAAAGGGGAAAGAAGAGAGAGGTTGAACTGCCAAAGGTGGATTTAATGGCGGAACAATTGTCGCTGCTGCAAAACGCGCTGGACGAAGACCCACCTGCGACATTGCAGAACACGGGTGTCATCCGCCCAGGATATTCCGCCGAACTGGATGGAGTAATGGACGCCTCCAAACATGCGCGGGAATGGATTGCCAACCTTGAGTCGGTGGAGCGCGAGAAAACCGGCATCAAAACGCTCAAGGTCGGCTACAACAAGGTCTTTGGGTATTACATCGAAATTTCGCGCGGCGCGGCAGATAAAGCGCCGGAGCATTACATCCGCAAGCAGACGCTGGTGAACGCCGAGCGCTTTATCACGCCGGAGATGAAGGAATACGAAACGCTGGTCTTGAATGCCGAAGAACGCATCAAGGAAATTGAAACCCGTTTGTTCAAGGAAGTCTGCGCGGAACTCTCGAAGGCGGCAAACAAGATTCTCAGCACGGCACGGGCGATCGCCCAACTGGACGTGCTATCTGCTCTCGGCGAAGTTGCCGCACTGAATGGGTATGCCAAGCCCCAGGTTCACGAAGGAAGCGAGTTGGAAATTCATGAAGGGCGGCATCCGGTGGTCGAGCAATTGTTAAAGTCAGACCGCTATATCCCAAATGATGTCATCTTCGAAAAAGGCGAGATCGTTCGCGTCATCACGGGACCGAACATGAGCGGTAAGTCCACGTATTTGCGGCAGGCGGCATTGATCGTGTTGATGGCGCAGATGGGTTCGTTCGTGCCGGCGGTTTCAGCGAAGATCGGGCTGGTGGACCGTATCTTCACCCGCATAGGTGCGCAGGATGAAATTCACGCGGGGCAATCCACGTTCATGGTGGAGATGGTCGAGGCGGCGAATATTTTGCATCACGCCACGAACCGCAGTCTTTTGATTTTGGATGAGATCGGGCGCGGCACTTCGACCTATGACGGCTTGTCGATTGCCTGGGGGATCATCGAATACATTCATAATCACCCGCAACTTCGGGCAAAGACGTTATTCGCAACGCATTACCATGAGTTGACCCAACTTGCCGAGTTACTGCCGGGTGTTCGCAATTACAACGTGGCGGTCAGTGAAGCGGACAACAAAGTGGTTTTCCTGCACAAGATCATTGCAGGAGGTGCGGACCGTTCGTATGGCATCCACGTGGCGCAATTGGCGGGCTTGCCTGCGCCGGTCGTTGGGCGGGCGAATGAGATCATGGCGGAATTGGAGCGGTCGTCGGGACGCGCCGTAAAGATCGACCCGCACGCTGCGCAGCAGATCGCGCTCTTCCCGGAGACCAATCCGTTGCTGGATGAGTTAAAGGAATTGGATGTCAATTCGCTTTCGCCCATCGAGGCGCTGAACAAGTTGTTCGAATGGCAAAAGAGGTTTGGAAAATAGAATGCAAAGAAGGACCTTAAATCAGGCGGATATTGAAATCCTTATCCTTCTAACTGCCATTTTGTTTGGCGGCTTGTTTCGATTGATTCCATCCAGCCTGGCAGGATTCCCCGTCAATGATGGCGGCATGTTTTACAGCATGATCGTCGATCTTCAAGCAAACCATTACGCGCTGCCGGAATTTACGACATACAACGATCTTTCCATCCCATTTGCATATCCGCCGCTGGGGTTTTATCTTGGCGCATTCTTGAGCAGTCTATTCAACATCGCGCCGGAAGCCCTGTTGACGTGGCTTCCAGGAATCCTGAGCACCCTGTGCGTCCCTGCGATATTCGTTCTTGCGAAAGAAATTTTCAAAGACGGGCTTAAGGCGGCAGTTGCCGCGCTCTTCTTTGCAGTGACCCCGCACATGTCCACCTGGCTGTCGATGGGAGGCGGGTTGACGCGCAGCCTTGGAACTTTTTTCATGCTATTGACGATCACCTTCGTGTATCGGCTTTACAATGAAAAAACGCCACCGAGATGGACGATCTTGTGGGTTATTCTGTTTGCCGGTCTGACCATACTAAGTCATACCGAGTCTGCTGTTTTTGCGGTTGCAATCTCTTTCTACATCCTGTTATGGAAGTTACGAAGCTGGGACGGCGTTAGAAAAGGGGCGCTGGTTTCGGTCGGCGTTTTCATCCTGGCATCCCCATGGCTTGGCGCGGTCCTATCCCGTCACGGGATCGAGCCCTTCCTGTCCGCACTGCAAACCGGTGGACATTCGCTGGACTCCATCCTCCGAATCATAAATATCAACGCGATCACCGGAGAGCGCTACCTCGACCTGCTTGGAGCGGTTGGGGTTCTTGGCTTTATCCTGCTCATCGCAAGAGGACAATTTTTTATTCCCCTTCTTTTGGTCGTCATCCAAATCGCGCAACCAAGAAGCGCCCATACCATTGGGAATATCCCGCTTGCGCTTGCCGGTGCGTTTTTCATAATAGAGATACTTATCCCCAACCCCAAACTCGCCAGGGCTTTTCTGGCGGTCACGCTTCCATTCATTTTGATGAACAACCTGCATTCCGGATTCTTGCTATCGAACAGCCGGGTGTCAGCTGATGAATTGAATGCCATGGAATGGATCGATCATAACCTCCCTGAAGGTTCTACTTTCCTGGTTATTAACGGGGAAACCGCCGGTGAGTGCGATGCTCTGACCGAGTGGTTTCCGTCCATCGCAAAACGGACCAGCGTGGCGACCATGCAAGGGCGGGAATGGCTGATCGGTGACCGCTTCGTGGAATTTATTGCCCGCCGCGATGCGCTCCAGCGCTGCATGGATTCAGACCTGAACTGCCTTTTGGAACGCTCGCAGGATTTTGATTCCGCCGACTACATTTTCATTTCGGTCAACCGCAGCTGCTCGTCACAGGGTAATGCAGAAAATACATCGCCGCTCCTCGCGTCCCTCCGCGCATCTGGACAGTTCGAATTGATTTACGACACAGACCAGTCGTTCATCTTTTTGCAATCACAAGACCGATAGTTCCCCCGTTACGGACTGGGCGCCTCATAGATAACGATCCCGTCCACGGAATAAACCTGTGCATAGTTCCCGCCTTGCATTGACTTTAAGATCGGGTGGTCGGCATCGGATTTAATAAGGATGTACTGGTAATTCACTGCCTCCCGATCAGACCAGTTTTCAATGCAGTCCAGCGCCTTACACTGTTGAAGGTCCGTCAGACTCCCATAAAACTCATAAAAATCGCCAGCAAGAAGCCATTCGTATCCCTGTATCGTGGATATATTTCCACGCTCGCTCAATGCAGGGAACCATTCCACAAAAGGGTCAATCTCCGGGCTTTCCACGCCGGTGTAAACCAAAAAGGTCGCACCCGGCGGGGTGCTTTCCTTCACCCAGATCATAGATTCAACGTCATTGGGTTTCAAGCTATTGCCAAGCAACCTAAATCCATATAAACCCGAATAAACGAACAAGTACGTCAACGCGAGGAATAAAACGGCGTTGAAGCGATTGTTTTGATGCAGCTCTTCCAGATCCGATTTCACAGCGCGTAACTTTGAGATGAAATAAGGGATGGCATCTGCAAATGCCAGCGCAACCAGCATTGTCAGCGGGTAAAACGCCACACTCGGCGCGCTACGCGGCTCGGCAAGAAACGGCAGTACACTCCATGCAATCAAAAAGTACTGTTTCTTCCAAATCCCCCAACCCAATCCGATCACCCGTAACACCGCAAGCAAAGGGAAAAAGCCCTCCACAGAAAAAATGCCCGCCCAATAAACAACCCATATCGGCGCGCCATAAGAACCAGTATGCAACGCGGAAAGGAACGGTGTCAAGCCATGATTTGAGATGACGGTCAGCCACCAGGGGGATGTGACCAGCAGGACACCCGCGCCAACCAAACACGCATGCCAGAAGGATTTGACAGTCCGCCCCAAAAACAGCCATGCCAGGATGCATGTCGCCGCTGCATGTACCCCCGCTTCGGGGTGACTGAGAACGGTCAGCCCACCAAAGAGAACAGCCAACCCGATAAATTTCCCTGCCCCCTCCTGAAAGAGTCGCAAAACAAAATAGACCGAAAGCAAAAGGAAGAACGAACCCAGGCTGCGTGTCAACCCGCCGCCCATGATAAACCACCCAAACGCACCCGGTGTCAACGCATAGAAAGCGGAAGCCAGCGCCCCCCGTCCTTTGGATCGGAGTATCTCGGATGCCAGTCGATAAAACGCAAAGACGGAAATCGAATGCACGAATGACGGCAGCCAGCGCAAGATGTCCAATTCCTGAACGTTCAGCAAATCGGACAACAGTCGCGCAAGATAGAAACCAAACGGCGGATATGCAAACGGAATATCCAGTTGATTGTAGGATGTGAACCGGGGAAGGACGTAAGCGCTTGCCTTCAAATCCAGGATCATGCTCAGGAACATGCCCCCGTCATTTAGCGGGAATCCAGCCATCAGTCCGGGAAAGAAGCGGACGATCCCTCCAAAAATCACGGCGACTCCGAGGAGCAGTTGAATCCATTCCGCATGAGATATTACTTTTTTGTTGGTCATAATTTGATTGCAATTCCGAAAGAAGCAGCAAAGGCAGAAATTGGGCGGGTATAATATGAATGTTCTCGCATATGCAGACCGTACTATACCATTTTACCGAAAGGTTACTTCAATGAACTCCCCAGCGGTGGAACTGAGCATTGTGTTACCATGCCTTAACGAGGAGCTCACGGTTGGGATATGCGTGGCGAAAGCTGTCGGATTCCTGAGGAAGAATAACATCAACGGGGAGGTTCTCGTTGCAGATAATGGCAGCACGGACCGATCTGTGGAGATTGCCACCCGCGAAGGCGCCCGCGTTGTTCACATTGACCGAAAGGGGTACGGGAGCGCTTTGCGCGGCGGCTTTGAAGCGGCTTACGGTAAATATCTCATCATGGCTGACTCAGACGATAGTTATGATCTTGTCAACCTGATGCCATTCCTTGAGAAATTACGTGAAGGGTACGCGCTTGTGATGGGAAACCGCTTCAAGGGGGGGATCAAGAAAGGTGCCATGCCCTGGCATCACCGCTATATTGGGAATCCGATCCTCTCTTTTATTGGCAAATTGTTCTTTCGCAGCCCTGCCAATGATTTTCATTGTGGACTGCGCGGGTTTACCAAAGAAGCGATTCGATCCATGGATCTACAAACAACAGGCATGGAACTTGCCAGCGAAATCGTCATCAAGGCATCTATTCTTGGGATGAAGACCTGCGAAGTGCCTACAACCCTATCTCCCGATGGGAGAGATCGCCCACCACACTTGCGCAGCTTCCGCGACGGATGGAGACATCTGAGGTTTTTACTTCTCTACAGTCCCTCATGGTTGTTCTTGTACCCGGGGATGCTGCTTATTTTAATCAGTGGAATTCTGAGCATTTTTTTGTTTTTTGGTCCAGTCGATATAGGATTTCGCTATATTGATTTTCACACTTTCATTGGTGTCGGAGCGATATTCTATCTAGGCTTGAATTCCCTGTCCTTTGCTACCATTACTCGCGTCTTCGCGTTTCAAGCGGGCCTTTTACCGTATACGCCAAGGTTCTACTCATTATTTAAGTATCTCAACCTTGAAAAGGGGTTGCTTGCAGGCGTTCTGCTTATTTTACTAGGGGTGGTTTTACTAACGCAGGCGCTTGCTTTATCTTACAACTTCGCACAAATCGGTTTCGACAATAGTGTACGACTCGTTTTTGGAGGTTCGCTTGCCCTCACAAGTGGAGCGCAGATTGTGTTCACAAGTTTTGTGCTAAGTATTCTTGGTTTGAAAGTATGGAATACAAAAACCCCGCAAGGCTGATGCCATCAAATACGCAGCCGCGAATAATATCTTTATGACGAGGTGATAGATGAGTTCATTCGACTATGAAGGCATATGGAACGGTGTTTGGGGAGATATGCAGAAATATGGTCCAGTACACCGCCACCATCGCCGTATATTTCTTCAGATGTTCAAGGATATATCCGAAGATGAGATACAATCTGTTGCAGATATCGGTTGTGGCGAAGGGTCCAACCTTGCATTCATAAAAACGCGATTCCCAAAGGCAAAACTCCACGGTTTCGATGTTTCTCAAACAGCACTTGAGTCTGCCCAAAAGCGTATCGTCGATGCGAAGTTTTCCATTCTAGACATCCAAACTGAAACTCCAAGTGAAGTCTTCGATCTCGTTTTTTGCTCGGATGTTGTTGAGCACTTAAAAAATGATACGGCAGCGATTCAAAACATAAGGAAAATCACCGGAAAATACGCATTAATAGCAACAATTCAAGGGCGGATGAGAAGAAATGAAATGTCCATAGGTCATATACGAAATTACAATTATGGTGAGCTAAAACAAAAAGTCGAAGAAGCCGGGTTTGAAGTACTTCAAGTCATCGAATGGGGGTTTCCGCTTTATTCACCGCTTTTCCGTGACATAATCGGAATGTTTCCATCATCCGAGCAATACAGCTACGGAAAATATAATGCATTCAAAATATTTATTTCTCACATCCTTTACCACCTATTTATGTTTAACAGAGAAGATAAAGGAGATGTTATTTTTATTCTTGCTCGACCCTGAATTTACCCAATGAAAATATTAACAATCAGCAATTATTTTCCTAATCACGTGGGAGGAATCGAAATCGTAGCTCAAAACCTAGTTGAGCAGTGGCGAAAGGAGCACACTGTTCATTGGGCTGCGTGCGAGGTCGAATCATGGAATGGCCGCAAGGAAGACGATGTGCCATTAAAGGCTTGGAACATTACAGAAACCCACCTAGGGTTCCCATATCCAATTCCATCATTTATCTCCGTACTAAAAATCCTCAATGAGGTTCGTTGGTGTGATATTGTCCACTTGCACGATTGTTTATACCTCTCCAACATTATTGCCTTTCTTTTTGCCAAAGTGTTTGCAAAGCCGATATGCATAACGCAACACATCAGCGTTGTGCCGTACCAAGAAAAGTACAAAGTTCTACTGCAATTAATAGCCTATAAGACACTTGGAAGGATGCTCCTGAAGGGCTCCAACGAAGTTGTATTTATTAATGAAGCCACAAGAAAATGGTTTGCCTCAGCAATGAAGTTAAGAAAAACCTTCGTCTTCCAAAATGGCGTTGATCACAAGATTTTTTTTCCCGTCAATACAAAGCACGAGAAGACCGCCATCAGAAGAGAGCTAGGCTATTCGGAAAACGACTTTATACTATTGTTCATTGGAAGATTTACTCAAAAAAAGGGGGTTGACATTATCCGTAAAATTGCGGCGGCCCTGCCAGATTATAAATGGCTCATGGTTGGCGGAGGCGATGTACCGGTATCAAAATGGGACCTAAGAAATGTAGAATCTTTTCCTCAACAAGTTCAAAACGATCTTAGGAAGTTTTATGTTGCAGCAGATTTATTCGTACTTCCATCACAAGGTGAAGGGTTCCCCCTATCCGTACAGGAAGCGTTAACTTGCGGGTTGCCTGCCGCAGTATCCAGGGAGATCGCTACGTCCCTTCCGGATGCGCCTTTAATTAGCCTCGACACGGACTCAATCAACAGTGTTATAAAAAAACTTGGAAGCATAGCCGGTCAACCAAATGCATTAAGCGATTTAAGAAAACTATCCATAGCCTATTCTGAAAAATGGAATTGGGATTTGATCGCAAAAAAATATCTGAGAAATTTTGAAGCCATAATCCAAAACAACCCATACAAAAAATAAAACCCTTAAATGAAACTCAATCTGAAATACATACTTACAGCTTCACTGCATTCGACATGGCTTTTTTTAATTGTAATTTTATTTATCATTGCAAATCGCGTCAGCTATTTGCACGCTTTCATTTTTCCGGACTTGAATCGATTCGCAATAAAGTTCAGCCAGATTTTATTATTCGACTATTTTCTCGACATTCTGACTTCATTTGCTGGGGCAGCTCTTTTTTCGCTTGCCTGTATAGGAATTGGGCTGATTACGCTACGTACCCTTAAATTAACAGGAACAGGCCTTGCCACTGGCGTCACCGCATTTGCTTCCGGGCAAATAATATTCTCGCTTTTATTTTTATCCATCATCAGTCTCACAAGGCTAACTGCCTCATTGACAGTTGCCGTTTTCGGTTTAAGCGTTATCGTAAGCATAAAGCCAATCAAAGACTTCTGTGCAGAACATATCAAGATTTCAGAAATTGGAAGATTGGGCGATTCACAGAAAAGAATAACTTTCATATCCTTCGCTTTTTTGTTCCTTAGCCTTTTTCTCACTTCTGCAAGACTCGGTTACGACTCTGTCTCGGACTACTTCTCACAGGCAAAGTTGATGGCGCTATCATATGAAGCAACGTCATTTTTCCCTGAAAACTACATGATCGTTAGTTCGTTACACCCCGGCATACTTTTTACAGTCGTCATGCAACTTTTTGGTGATCAAGCAGCTAGAATGCTTTCATGGGCAAATGGATTTGCCATCTTAATTACCATATATCTGATCGCAAAAGAAAACAACGCCTCATTTAATGCCCGTATTTACATTATGGCGCTCTTAATGTCATCCACATTCTTTATCGATTTGCTTGGGGACGGCAAGGTGGAACTAATCTCTACCGTCCCAATCCTTATTGGCATCTACTGGATGCAGAAAAGTATGAGCAAGCCATCCAAAGGTGTGTTTCTCCTTATAGGCTTACTTGCCGGATTTGCGATAATTTCAAGGCTATACAACATATTTTTGGTTAGCTTTTACATATTTACATTTTACTTAATTGGACTTGTAAAGGTATATCTTAAAGAGAAACAAACAGACACATCTGCAAGTTGGAGATCCACATGGTCTACCACAAAACCTGTGCTATGGATTTTGCCAACATTAATCTTAATAGGAATGTATCACCTCTGGCAAAATTGGCTATGGCTCGGTTCGCCTTTCGCACCCATAGAATTTGCGCCAAAACTAAGCTCAACAAATTGGGAATGGCAGTTCGATCCTGATCTTTTGAATACATATCGCATCCTTTACCCACTTACGATAACCATATTCAATTCTCCACAAAGCCTTGGTACTATCTCGCCCCTTTTTTTGGGATTCTTGCCCATTTTAATTATTAAAAAAATACAAACAAGGATATCGTGGTCACGAGATCTTGTTCATAGTGTAGCGACATCATTGCTTACACTCTTACTATGGGTGCTATTATTTTACACCGTTGTAGAAATCAGGTATGTCCTTTTTATATGGGTGATGTTATTCATACCAACAGGTATATTGATTGATTCCTTACTTAGTCAAGAAACAGGGGTCATATCAGCAATCTCGCGGTTTACAATTGTATCTGTGCTTGCCTTTATTATCTTACGGATGATCGTCATCGCTGTAGATACCTACTCTCCGGTCGAGAATAATGGGCAGGCGCGTTGCTCAGACATCAGCTTCTGCACCTTTTTCAGCCCCATGAACGAAATTGCCAAGCCGGGAGATCGAGTATTTTCACTCAATGCATTCAGGTATTATTTTCGGAACGATCTTTTTGTTTGTTCTTCGCGTTCAACCGAATACGAAAAACTAAAACACTTTGCGCAAGAAAATTCACCTGAATTTTGGACGGAACTATATCGTCAAGGCTATGGTTTTGTTGCATACGAAAACAACTTTTCAGTTTATCACTCCCGTTTCGGGACAATTCCATCTCACAGTATTGCGCCTGCTTGGTTGAAAGTAGAAGTTATATCTTCTGAGCACGAGAACCTCTTGTACCAGTTAACTGCCCAAAACCCTCCTTATGAAGCAAATTACTCCTGCCAAAAAAATGCTCTGGGCGAATGGCAATTAATCATGGTTAAGTGAAGCAAAACTCATTAAAATGAAAAGGATAAAAAATGGGACTCGACCTGAATGGCGTGCGCTTTATACTTTATGCTCAAAAGATTGGGGTAAATTTCGAAAACACCGCAATGATCGGAAGGCAAGCACTTGACTTAACCGAGTATGAATTAAGGCAAATCTTGAAATCATATGGCCACTTTGGGAAAATTAATATCCCCGAGGGTTTTATCAAAAAAAACAATAGATATGCAGAGTCCCTGCTTAATTTTATTGGAGCAAAATCTATCCATTCTTACGATGTTTCCCCCTACGAAGGCGCAACCCACTTGCATGACATGAACATGGAGATATCGAAAGACCTCACTGACAAATATACGACGGTATTAGATGGGGGGTCGCTCGAACATGTTTTCAATTTTCCGGTCGCGATCAAGAACTGCATGGAAATGATAAAAGTCGGTGGACATTTTCTGGGCATCACCCCTGCTAATAATTTTATGGGTCATGGCTTTTATCAGTTCAGCCCAGAGCTTTATTACAGCGTATTTTCTCGTGATAATGGTTTCGAGTTGGTCAGGATGATTGCCTATGAAGATAAACCTGGAGCAAAATGGTATCTTGTAAGGGATCCAAAAGAAGTTAAGAGTCGGATCCAAACAATAAACAACCACCCTATCTATCTTCTGGTTATCGCAAAAAAAATTCTTAATGTTCCCATCTTCAAATCCACACCTCAGCAAAGTGACTATATCGCCGAATGGGAGGCGAGCGATAACAAATCTGAAACAAAAAGAATTTTAGACAAATCACTTTTGGCGGATTGGGCAAAAAGAAATCTTCCATTTCCCATAATATTTTTTATTAAGAACATCATGATAAGAACAGGGTTTAACCGTAAATTTTTCGAACCACTTAATCCGCACTTGCCAGTTAGCAAAAAAGAACCTGATCGCAAATTTTCCACAGGCGAACACTCTCCCAAAAGCCAACATATAGACAAGGCGGATAAATGACCCGCAATTTTTTATTTTTACGTGTATAGCGGAAATAGTATAGTGTCACGTTAAGGGACACTCTTTGCCTTTCTTATCCATAATTGAAATAAATTAACAAACACTACAAAAAAGACCGGGTCACCCAAAAGGAACCCGGTCTTTTCATCTTCGATCTCTTATCTACCCAACAACATCAACAACAAACCCTGACCGTTGCTGAACGCCACGATCAAACCGGCAAATACCACCGAAACCATGGACATCAACTTGATAAGGATGTTGAGCGAAGGACCAGAGGTATCCTTGAACGGGTCACCGACGGTATCGCCCACCACAGCGGCTTTATGAGCAGGGGAACCCTTGCCGCCGTATTCGCCTGATTCAATATACTTCTTGGCATTATCCCATGCGCCGCCTGCATTGGACATCATCACCGCCAACGCAAACCCAGCTCCAAGTGAACCAACCAGCAGACCCAACACGCCCGCCACGCCAAAGATCGAGCCGATCAACACAGGGATCACAATCGCAATGAGAGATGGCATGGTCATCTCACGTTGTGCAGAAATCGTACTAATCTCCACGCAGCGGGCATAATCGGGTTTTGCCTTCCCTTCGAGAATGCCAGGAATTTCACGGAACTGACGGCGGACTTCCTCCACCATGCCGCCCGCAGCACGCCCGACCGCACTCATGGTGAGGGCAGAGAAGTAAAAGGCGGTGACCACGCCACTAAAGACGCCCACCAAAACGGCGGGGTTCAGAAGCGTCACATCATAGTAGGTCATGAAATTCTGCACGGTCAATTCCGAAACCTTGATCGCAACTCCATCCACGACCAGTTCCGTCACACCGCGCAACTCACCCAGCACCAAGCGAATCTCTTCAAGGTATGCGGCTAGAAGCGCCATGGCGGTCAATGCAGCCGAGCCGATCGCAAAGCCCTTTCCGATGGCAGCCGTCGTGTTACCCACCGCATCCAATTGATCTGTACGATGACGCACTTCAGGATCCAACCCAGACATTTCGGCATTTCCACCAGCATTATCCGCAATCGGACCATAGGCATCAGTGGCAAGCGTAAAACCAAGCGTGGAAAGCATACTAACCGCTGCCAACCCCACGCCATACAGACCCATCAAAATACTCTCAGCGCCACCTGATACGTAAAAGCTAACCACAATACCGATCAACACCACCACAACCGGCATTCCAGTGGAATTCATACCAAGCGCAACTCCTTCGATGATCGCAGTGGCAGTACTGGTATTTGCCTGCTGGGCGATCTTTTGCGTGGGAGCAAACGCATGAGAAGTGTAATACTCCGTGAGCTTGCCAACTGCCACACCAACGACAAGCCCTGTGAGCACCACGAACCACATGGCGAACCAATTCGGCAACCCGATGAAGTAGAAAACAGGCAGAGACAACACGCCAATACCGGCAGAACTGACATACAGACCACGGCTCAACGCGCCGATCAGTTCGCCTTGAGTCGCATCTTCCTTCGACCGGACAACGTACAGCGCCAGGATGGAGAGAACGACGCCCAAAGCCGCAAGAACGATCGGGGCGGAAATGAAGATCATCCCCATCTGCAGGTCAGAACCCTGCAAACCGACCGCCGCCACACCCAACGCGGAAGTCGCCAGAATGGAACCCGCATAGGATTCATACAAATCCGCGCCCATACCAGCCACATCACCAACATTGTCACCGACATTGTCTGCGATGGTTGCAGGGTTGCGCGGGTCATCCTCAGGGATATTCGCCTCAACCTTGCCGACCAGGTCTGCGCCGACATCCGCCGCCTTGGTATAGATACCGCCGCCTACACGTGCAAACAACGCCTGTGTAGATGCCCCCATGCCGAAGCTAAGCATGACCGCTGTGATCTGGGGTAATGGATTTTCGGTCAACAAAAATTCAAATGCGTTAGGAAACACCACCGGGAAGACGTTGTACAACAGCAAGAACCAGACTGTGATATCCAGCAACGCAAAACCCACCACTACCAAGCCCATCACCGCGCCTGCTCGCAGAGCAACCTGCAATGCACTGTTCAAGCTCTTTGTGGCTGCAAATGTAGTACGGGCAGAAGCGTTCGTTGCCGTCTTCATGCCGATATAACCACACAAACCGGAGAACAAACCGCCGGTCAGAAACGCATACGGCACAATTGGGTTCTGAAGGTGGAACCAGGACAGCACCAAAAAGATCACAAACAACACAGCGAATACGATCCCAACCACCCTGTATTGACTCCGCAGGTATGCCATGGCGCCCTCACGGACAGCCTGGGCGATTTCCTGCATCCGCTCGTTACCCTCACTCAACTGCATCAACTGGCGATACAGATAGAAGGCAAAGCCGAGAGCAATCAGAGCCGCGATCGGACCCAGCCACCACAGAAGAGGCAGCGGCGGTCGAGCCGTAGAGGCTAACAACATATCGAACTGCATAACACTTCTCCAATCTCCTTTAGTCTTTGGTCGGAACTTAAATCAGAAAGCAGATGAACGCTGATTCTATCTGGTTTTTCAACATTACCTCGAAAATCCGCGTCGATCTGCATTTACACTACCATTTTCAGTACAAGTGACTGCATCCCGCAACCCCTTTTCCTGAAAATACCCATTCGGTAAAAAGAATATCGACCTTGGTCGATAAATGGGCAGGGAGATTTTACAGGGGCAAAGGGTTTGTGTCAAGAAATAAGCGCAGCGTTAATCTTCATAAATTAAAGTTGACAGTCAAACTCAAACCTGATAACATTCGTCCACATTTAAATGTAAAAAAGGAGAAATTACCATGCTCCAGGAAATCAATACACAGATTTTCACACTGACCCCCGCCGCCAGCAAGGCGGTCAGGGACATTCTGACCGAACGCAACCTGCAGGGATATGCCCTGCGCGTTTATGTCGCCGGGGGAGGATGTTGTGGCGTCAATTTTGGAATGGCTCTGGATAATAACTTCCGCGACCAGGATACGACCTTCGAAGCAGATGGCGTTAAAGTAGTCGTAGACGAAGTTTCGATTGATTATTTGCGCAATGCCACAGTGGATTTTGTGAACGATCCCCAGCGCGGCGCGGGCTTTGCGGTGAACAGCCCCAATGCGGGCAAGCACAGTCACGGGGAAGGCGGATGCGCCTGCGGCTCCAATGCAAGCGAAGGCGGTTCTTGCGGATGCGGCGGCGGTTCCTGCGGATGCAATAACTAATTCCATCTCAAGAAATCAAATGGGCAGCCTATTACGGGCTGCCCATTTTTTATCCTGTTTATTGCCCCCGCAGAAAGGATATCAACGCGCCAAAAAGACCGATAACGCCCAGCCCAAAGATCAGCAACCCCATTGGGACACGATTGATCTCCTCCTCAGGGAGGAAGGTTGCAACAACCAGCTGCGGCGGCGGAGTGAACGTCGGGAGGCGGGTAGGCGTAACAGGGTCGATAAAAGCCGCAGCCAACGTCGGATCCAGTGTCGGCGTGGAAAGAGGCGTGGGCGTCGCGGGCGCCGGGATAACTGGAAGTCGTCCCGTCTTGATGGTGGTCACATACGGTCCAAACACCCAGGCAACCCTTTCCGGCACACCTGGATAGTACACTTGAATATAATTTCCGTCACTGGATATCCCGAAGGCGGGGACTTCCTGCCCTTTTAATAACACACCCACGGAGGGATAATTAAAGGAACTTGGACCCGAGTAGACGTTTACGATGTTAAGGTCGAAATTGACCCGTACGATCATCCCAGTGGCTGTACCTGTCACGGTGGGAACCGAACCGGTTGGCTGCTGGGCAAAAGCAGAGAAGGTTGCAGGAGAGCGAAAGAGGAAGCCCAACCCGGCGAGCATTAACAGCAAAAAGAGGGTCGGTCTGACAATTCGATTGTTCATTCGCGTCATCAACGCCGGAGGAGGGATAGAAAAAAACCGATCACTCCCAACACAGCAAATGCCATAATAATGGAAGCCAACGGGGTGGCTTCTTCATTCGATGTGATCGCTTCAATATATTCGGGTGTAACCAATGGGGGTGGCGGTGTAAAGGTCGGTAATCGGGTGGAGGTTGGGACAACCACAAATTGCGCCGCCAGGGTCGGGTCGATGGTGGATGTTGCCGGAGGCACAGGCGTGGGAGGCGATTCTACGATCCGCAACGTGCCCGGCGGCGAGACTTGAACCAGTGGGGAATACACCCATCCTGTTCCTCCCGGCGCAGACGGAAACTCGATCTGTATCCAATCCCCGCCTTGCGAGCGCCCCAACGCGGGTGCGGTGCCGCCGTATGGAATAGTTCCAACGATGGGATAGATCGTCGAACTCGGTCCCAGACGAACGTTTACGTATGGTTCGGTATCAGTGATATTGGTGATGAACATCCCGCTTCCAGACGAGGGGGTTTCCGTCGGTTGTTGAGCCGATACGCCGGCGAGGGGGGATGCGGCAAATATCAAGACGAGGAATGTGGAAATTAAAGAGGATATAGTAAAAGAGTGAAACCAGAGTCGCTTCATTTCGTATAATTTTCCAAGGAGAATCGTAAAGACGATTATAATCGAGTTCATGGAGCGAAAAATCTTTCACGGAAAAATCAAGCCAATGGATATTGCCCAGGCATTGTTGGGCGAATTCAATCGAGGCAACCTACGCGCTCAGATCCTTGGAAAAAGCGACAGGGTTGTCGTTCAAATGGGAACTCGACCCGATGCAGCTTCCGGAGGGCAAACTGCCATGACGGTCACGATCCAAACATTGGATGAAGGCATCATGGTGGAGTTAGGGCAGCAGGCATGGCTGGGGGTTGCTGCCAGCCTTGGCGTGAGCGCTCTTGCTGCGCTGAAAAATCCGTTCAGCCTGCTCGGCAGACTGGATGACATCGCCCAGGATATCGAGCACCTGAATTTAAGGGAGCGCGTGTGGCAGGTCATCTCGAAGTCGGCGCGCGCTGCCGGGGCATCGGCTGAACTTTCGGAGAATCTGAGACGCACTACCTGTGAATACTGCCACGTTGCCAACCCCGTTGGGGAGCCTTCCTGCGTCGCCTGTGGAGCGCCGATGGGCAGGGCTCAACCAACCACTTGCCCGAATTGCGGATATGTCGTTCGGGCAGGCGATAAGACGTGCCCCAATTGCAGGCAGGTTCTGCCCCCGGTTCGAGCCTGATCTTGAAGCGCTCCACCATTGGTCAGACTTGCGGAAATGCCGCTCACAACCTATAATCCCACCAGTGTGCGCACATGAATCTGAGAGAAATCGAGGCAAGGCTACAAAACCTTATCGAAGTTGACTTGCTGAACGCTCTGCCCGGCAAAAAGGTGGAGGATGTCATCATCCAAAAAATTGCCGCGACGATCCAGCAAAATTCGAGTTCGGCGCAAAGCGGCTTGCCCACAGCGCCTGATACGTTCACGCTTGTCCTGCACCCGGATACTGCCGCGCAATGGCAGGACCAAGCCTTTCTTACAGTTTTGTTACACTCAATCGTAACGGTGGCTCAGGAAGCGGGGCTTCAGTTTACAATATCTCCCAGCATCACTATTTCGACCGATCCAACCATTTCAACCAACGACGCCAAAGTTTTGGCGTCCAATCGGATAGAGTCCATGTCAGAAACGAACGCAACTCCTTTGGATACAGGCAGTCTGATCGAGGGCGAAACCATACCGGAAAACGCTTTTTTGATCGTTGAGGGTGTCAAGGTCTTCCCGCTCAACTTACCTGTGGTAAACATTGGACGCCGGCTCGATAATCAGTTGATCATCGACGATCCGCGCGTTTCCCGCAATCATGCCCAGCTGCGTGCCATCAAAGGGCGCTTTGTTGTCTTTGATCTGAACTCCACAGGTGGCACCTTCGTCAATGGACAGCGCACCAGCCAGAGCGTGTTGTACCCGGGAGACGTAATTTCACTTGCCGGTGTGGCGCTTATCTTCGGTCAGGACAATCCTCCTCCCCGCACCGACTTGAAAGATACGGCTCCGCTGCCCAATGCGGCTGCCGAACGCCCAACTGCCATATTGAAAGAACACTCCACTGCGAAACTAAACAAAAAATGAGCGGATCCATCGTATTGGCTTTGCGGCTTTTGACAGCCCTGGCTTTGTATGGTTTTCTTGGATGGGTACTGTATTATCTGTACCGCGAGGTGCAGAGACAAAGCTTCACGCTTGCAAACCGCCGCGTTCCCGGGATCAGCCTCATGGTCAGGCATGGAAGCGGTGCGCCGGCGTTGAAGTACTTTTCCCAACCGGAGATCACTCTTGGGCGAGACCCTGGCTGCGACATCCCGCTGATGGATGATACCGTATCCGCCCGCCATGCCCAACTGGTCTATCACCATGGGCAGTGGTGGCTGGAAGATCTTGGCTCCACCAATGGTACGATCCTGAACGATTCACTCATTACCATGCCAACGGTCATCACCTCGGGGGATGAAATCAAATGCGGTTCAGCGCGGCTTGGGATCAGCCTCTCTGAGAATGTGATCATCGAGCCAACCCAAAGACTGGAGAAAAGGCAACCATGAACAATCCGACCCTTGCCATCATCGGCGGTTCCGGGCTTTACCACATGCCGGGACTGGAATCCACCGAAGAGATCAACCTCGACACGCCGTTCGGAAAACCCAGCGCACCCATTACAGTTGGCACACTGGAAGGCAAGCGGGTCGCCTTTCTCGCGCGGCATGGCATCGGACATCACATCACCCCCAGTGAAGTGCCCTACCGCGCGAACATCTACGCCCTCAAATCGCTCGGCGTACAGCAGGTACTCAGTATCAGCGCCTGTGGCTCACTGCGCGAGGACTACGCACCGGGGCACATCGTCATCCCGGATAACATCTTCGATTTCACCCACCATCGCCCGCGGACTTTCTTCGGCGAAGGCCTGGTGACTCACATCAGCGTTGCCGACCCATTTTGCTCAAACCTCTCCGATCAATTGGAGGCGGCGGTACGCGCCACGGGTGCGAAAACCCACAAGGGTGGAAGTTTAATCACCATCGAGGGTCCGCGCTTCTCCACCAAAGCGGAATCGCAAACGTATCGCTCCTGGGGCATGTCCATCATCGGTATGACCGCTTCACCCGAAGCATTCCTCGCCCGCGAAGCGGAAATGTGTTACGCCACGATGGCACACGTCACCGATTACGACGTCTGGCATGTCAGCGAATCACCTGTGACTGTGGAAATGGTCATTCAAACCCTTAACAAAAACACCGAGGTCGCACAGACAGCCATTCGCAACCTGGCACGGACTTTAAACCCAGAACGCACCTGTGCGTGTGAAAATGCCCTGGCAGCCGCTCTCATCACCGACCCCAAGATCATTCCCGCTGCCACGTTCGAAAAACTGAAAACCCTCGTCGGCAAATACTACAAATAGATTCATCGGCTGGGGAAACCAAACACCATGGACTTCTCCAAAGTGATGTACCATTAACCGGATGAATGACAAAACCCAAAACCGCCTGCTGCAATGGGCGGCACTTTTTCTCTTTTTACAATCCATTATCCTTACCCTTGCACCCGCAGTACGCGAACGCTCCTGGGACGTGGATTATCGCCTCTCGCACTGGGCAGGTTTCCTTGCGTGGGCTGTTCTCGTAGCGTTGGCAAACCACGCCGCCATCAAGTACCTACCCGAACGCGATCCATACATCTTTCCGGCGGCGGCTTTATTGAGCGGCTGGGGACTCCTCACCATTTGGAGGTTGGACGAAAACTTTGGGTTGCGACAAACCGCATGGCTGGGGATCAGCGTTATGGTTTTCATTCTGGCGTTACATTTCAACCGCCATTTCAGTTTATTGCGAAGATATAAATATCTGATCCTAAGCGGGGGCTTGCTTATCACCGCCCTCACCCTGATCTTCGGGACAAATCCGCTCGGTATTGGTCCACGTTTGTGGTTGGGGTGCTGCGGGGTGTACTTCCAACCGTCTGAACCGCTGAAGATCCTGCTGGTCATCTACCTCGCCGCCTATCTGGCAGATCGCGCCAACATACGGTTGATCTCCCTGCCGCTGCTCATCCCCACGCTGCTGGTCACCGGTTTGGCGCTGTTACTACTCCTCGTCCAGAGAGACCTTGGAACCGCCTCCATCTTTATCACCATTTTTACGATCATGATCTTCATCGCCACCGGCAGACGCAGGGTCATTTTTAGCGCCATCGTTGTGCTTTCCTGCGCCCTGTTGGTCGGGTACTTCATGATCGACATCATCCAAGTCCGCGTGATGGGCTGGCTCAGCCCGTGGGAAGACCCCACTGGCAACTCCTATCAGATCGTGCAATCTCTTCTGGCTGTGGCAAATGGCGGCACTATCGGCAGGGGGATTGGGATCGGCAGCCCGCTGTTGGTGCCTGTCGCCATCTCCGATTTTATTTATGCTGCCATCGCAGAAGAAACCGGTCTATTCGGGATCTTGGGCTTGATAGCCCTCATATGGCTGATCCTCGCCCGTGGGTTGATCACCTCGCTGCGCGCCGCAGACAGGTTCAAACGTTACCTTGCCGCTGGCGTGGTGACGTATCTCGGTATACAAAGCCTTCTTATCATCGGCGGAAACATCCGCTTGTTGCCATTAACCGGTGTGACCCTGCCATTCGTCTCCTATGGCGGCTCCTCGCTGTTAACATCCTACTTCGCCATGTTCCTGCTGCTCACCATCAGCAACACCGAAGACGAAGAACCAGCCGAACTACGCGACCCCAAACCCTACTCCCTGCTTGCTGGCGGGCTGGCTTTAGGTTTTGCTACCTGCGCCCTGACAACCGCCTGGTGGGCGATCATCCGTGCTCCCGACCTACTCACCCGCACAGACAATCCCCGCCGCGCCATCGCAGATCGCTTTGTGGAACGCGGCGAGTTGGTGGATACCAACAACCAGCCGATCAACATAACCCAAGGGAAAAGCGGCTCTTTCCTCCGCTCATATTTGTATCCAGACCTTGCCTCAGTAATTGGCTATACGCACCCCGTCTATGGGCAGGCGGGATTAGAAGCAAGCCTCGACAATTACCTGCGTGGTTTGCAGGGAAACCCCACCAGCCTGATCCTTTGGAATCAACTGCTGTATGGAACTCCCCCAGCCGGGTTGGACGTGCGCCTGAGCCTGAACCTGACCCTGCAAGCCCAAGCCGACCAGCTGCTCGGAGAACATCGCGGTGCGATCATTTTGCTAAATGCCGAGACCGGTGAGGTTCTGGTCATGGCATCGCACCCAACCTACGACCCAAATAATTTGGATACCGAAGGGGATGCGCTGGCACGGGACGCAAACGCACCCCTTCTCAACCGCGCGACACAGGGACTCTATCCCATTGGCACATCGCTACTGCCTTTGTTACGAGCCAAATTTGGCGAAAATCAACCGTCTGAAATGCAGCTCGAGGAGTTTTACAAAGAACTGGGGTTGTTCGAAGCCCTTCCCATCAGTACGACCACTGCCTTTGAAACCGAGACAGTCAACATGCAGGATTTGCGCGCCAGTCCACTGCATGTAGTAACTGCCGCCGCAGCGTTGAGCCATCATGGAGTTCTGCCGTCCCCGAGACTTGCCACGGCGGTCAATACGCCCGAGCAGGGATGGGTGGTGCTGCCAGCGTTGGGTCAGCCGCGGGAGGTGTTGAATGCCCAATCCGCGGATGAGGCGGCGTTGTCCTTTCTTCAGCAGGGAAAACCGTATTGGAGTCATGTGGGTCAGGCTAGTCATGATTCAGCGAGGATCACCTGGCTGGTGGCAGGGACTCTCCCAAATTGGCGGGGCACGCCATTGACTTTGGTGGTATCGCTGGAGGAAAACAATCCTTCCCTTGTCAGATCCATCGGTGCCAGTTTTTTGGATTTTGTCTTGAATCAATGAATCAAAAAAGGGTCAGGCAGATTGCCTGACCCTTTTGGTTTCGGTTGCTATGAACCGCTGTCGTTATCCTTGGCGGAGTAGCCGGGACCACTCTTGAAGAAGTCGTAGTTAAGCGGGGTGTCGGCGGTGAGATCGATAACTTCGCCGGCATCCAACTGGCGGGTGGTTTCGAGAACAACCTGCTTGCCGTGATGGTTGGTGCCTTCATAATGCCCGGTCAGACCAACGCGATTGATGTATTCGCCACCTTTGGCGGTATAGGCTGAGGGCACTTCGTCTTCGGGGAAGATGGCGGCAAAGGGGCATTCCGGCACGCATGCACCGCAGTCAATGCAGGTATCGGGATCGATGTAAACCATCGGGAATCCATCCGCCGGGTTGCCAGGCACGATACATTCCACCGGGCAGACTTCGATACAACCACGGTCGCGCACGCACAGGCTTGTAATAATGTGGGTCATGTTATTTTCTCCTTGTGGGATTATAGACAAACGTGATGACACTATTATAACTATCTTTACCCGAGTGGCAAGGTGGAAATTAAAAAAATCCCTCCGGCAGTGCGCCTGCCGGAGGGATTTGAACTTTGAAATGCTTACTTTGCGGCAAACTTCGCGGCAACCACATCCCAATTGATAACATTCCAGAAAGCGGCGATGTAATCGGGGCGGCGATTTTGATAGTTAAGGTAATAGGCGTGCTCCCACACATCAATGCCGAGGATGGGCGTCATGCCTTCGGATAGCGGTGTATCCTGATTGGGGGTCGAGACGACAGCCAAACCGCCGCTCTTTTTGACCAGCCAGCCCCAGCCAGAGCCGAAGCGTGAGGTGGCAGCTGCATTGAATTCGGTCTTGAACGCATCGAAGGATTTGAAGGAGGCTTCGATAGCCTTCATCAAATCGCCTTTGGGTTCGCCGCCACCGTTTGGTCCCATGACCTCCCAGAAAAGGTTGTGATTGTAGGTGCCGCCGCCGTGATTGCGCACGACCATGCGCACACCTTCGGGGATGGCATTCAGATCGCTGAGCAATTCTTCGAGGGATTTTCCGGCAAGTTCGGGGGTCTTTTCGATGGCGCCGTTCAAATTGGTAATGTACGTCTGATGATGCTTGGTGTGGTGGATTTCCATGGTGCGGGCATCGATATGCGGTTCGAGCGCATCATAGGCATAGGGAAGTTTCGGCAGTTCAAAAGCCATGAGAGTCTCTCCTGTTTGGTTGATTTTTACGCTGATTAGATTTTATCCCACCTTGGACGACGGCGCAAGATAAAATGAATTTTTTATACAAATATCTAATAAATACAATTGGGCGACAGTATCGGACCGCCGCCCATGCCAAAGTAAGAATTACTTTTTGCCGCCCAGCAGCCCGCCGAGCAACCCCGCCGCATCATCGAGACCAATGCCATCGCTCAGGTCAATATTCCCTTCAAGGATGGCATCAAATTGAGCAGCCGCATTGGCGGGCAGTTTCTTCTTCACAAAATCAAGCACCACATCCACAGCCTGTTCCGCTTGCGGCTGGGTGATCTTCACTTTTTTGGCGACCAATTCTGCAATTTCGGTTTTAACGTTAGACATGAGATGTTCTCCTTTTTGAATGATGCTGAAATGTAGCATAACTTGTTTTGTTGCGCAAGTTTTGCGGTAGACTTGGCGGCATTATGAATTCACGCACCCGCTTCCTGCTCCCCATCGCCATTGTCATTGCCATCCTTGCGGTTTCGACAGCAAGCATCTTCATTCGTTTTGCACAAATGGATGGGGCGCCTTCGCTGGTCATTGCCGCGCTGCGATTGACCTTTGCCACAATGCTACTTGCACCGCTTGCATTGATTCGTCATCGGGATGAGATCAAACACCTCACACAGACCGAATGGTTGCTGGCAGTTTCCTCGGGCATTTTTCTCGCCGTACACTTTGCCACCTGGATCACTTCACTGGAATTCACCAGCGTGGCAAGCTCGGTGGTCTTTGTCAGTACAGGTCCGCTGTGGGTGGCGCTGCTTTCGCCCATGCTGCTGAAAGAGCACGTCTCGCGGACAGCGATTATCGGGTTGGGATTGGCTTTGGTCGGCGGGACCATCATCGGGTTGTCTGATGCGTGTGTGTGGGATGCAGGGCTTGCCTGCCCCGCCCTCGCAGATGTTTTGCAAGGTCCAGCCATGTGGGGTAATTTCCTCGCCCTTGTCGGAGCATGGACAGTGACCGGTTATCTGATCATCGGTAGAAAATTGCGCGCAGGTATGTCGCTCATCCCGTACATTTTTTTGGTGTACGGAATTGCCGCGTTTGTTCTGATTGTCATCATGGTCATCGCTGGCGATTCGCCGGCGGGGTTCGCGCCACAAACCTACGGCTGGATCTTCCTGCTGGCTGCCATTCCCCAATTGATCGGACATTCCACCTACAATTGGGCATTGAAGTATTTACCTGCCGCACTCGTGGCTGTGACCACGCTGGGCGAACCCATCGGCAGCGCGGTATTGGCATATTTTATTTTGAACGAGACGCCGGCGCTGGCAGTCCTGGTCGGCGGCGCATTTATTTTGACCGGTATTTATCTGGCTTCGAGAAAATCGTGATCATCATCGTCATGGGCGTTTCGGGTTCGGGGAAGACCACCGTGGGTTCGCTGTTGGCGCGTAAACTCCATTGGTCTTTTTTCGATGCGGACGATTTCCATTCAGTAGAAAATCGCGCAAAAATGTCCCTGGGTACCCCATTGACCGACGAAGATCGCAGAGAGTGGCTGGAGAATCTGCGGGCACTGCTCCTCAAAACCACTCATGGTGTATTGGCATGTTCCGCCTTGAAGCGTTCCTATCGTCGCATCCTCGCAATTCACGACCAGGTCCATTTTGTTTACCTGAAAGGCACCTTCGAGCAGGTGGAAAGCCGGTTGAAAAACCGCACAGACCATTACATGCCGGTAAAATTGTTAGCCAGTCAGTTCGAGGCATTGGAAGAACCCAAAGACGCCCTCATTGTCGACATAACTCATACGCCTGACGAAATCCTTGCCATCATTCATAAAGGACTACACCTATGAAACTCCCTGCGCATTTGCATCTTGATAAAAACAACATTCCCTATGAAGCAAAAAGTTTTTCACCCGAAACTGAAAAAGGTGCGGCAAACGTCGCCAGAGTTTTGGGCTTTCCTGAACGACAGGCGGTAAAGACCCTTATCTTTCAGGTGGTGGACACAGCGGAATGTGTGTTGGTCATGCTGGGCGGCGATCAGAACGCCATTTCAGGAAACTTAAAAAAAGCCATCGGCTCTCGCAACATTCAAATGGCGCCTCCTGAAAAAGTGAAAGAGATCACAGGATATGTCATCGGTTCGATCCCCGCCTTTGGCTGGCAGCCCGAAGGATTTCGTTCCTTCCTCGAAGCGACTCTGATGGACGAGCCAATCCTTGGAACGGGCGCCGGTCAGTGGGGCGAAGAGATCATGATCACACCGGAGAATTTGGTCCAAGCCAGCCACGCGGCTGTTGTCAATCTGACGATAAAGAACAATTGAAACGTCTGGAGTTGAAATGGACGCGGAAATCCAGTCATTGATCGACCATTACAAGTTTCAGCCGCTGCCCGTGGAAGGAACTCTATTTACAAGTACCTATCGCTCGGCAGAGAGTCTGCCCAATGGCAAGCCTTACGGAACAGGGATGATCGGGATGTATTGCCATGCGCCGCGCAGCATTTCCTGCTTTCACAAACTGTCCCTTGATGAAATGTGGCATTTCTATGGCGGCGATCCACT
Organism: Anaerolineales bacterium UBA2395; assembly: GCA_002343775.1. Classification (GTDB taxonomy): domain Bacteria; phylum Chloroflexota; class Anaerolineae; order Anaerolineales; family Villigracilaceae; genus Villigracilis. The sequence goes on along the minus strand of DDSH01000005.1, from coordinate 18,854 downwards.
GCGACTGATCCTACTGTATCCCGATGGTTCCAGCCGTGATGTAATTCTTGGAAGCGAACCGCTCAAAGGGCATCTGGTTCAATTTGTAATTCCTGCAAATGTGTGGCAGGCGGGTCACTGCATGGATGGTGGTCGGTATTCGCTCTTTGGCTGCACACTCGCCCCCGGCTTTACTGACGATATCTTTACCGGCGGCACACAGGCGGAGTTGCTAAAATTCTACCCGGATCGTGAAAAGGATATTTTGGTGTATGGCTTATCCGGTGGAGAGACTTCCATGCCGGAAGGATTCGCAAGTTAAGAAAGGATTATCTCATGCAGAGAATCTGGCTTCTTCTGACCATTGCAATCGCACTCATTCAGATATTCGATATCACCATTCATGCCGCGACAGATCAGTTGGAATTCCTGCGAGTCACCTCAAATATCGTGATTTTGGTATGGCTGGGATCGATGGCAGCCGGCAAACTGAAAGATAATGTTCTTGGTGTATCCATCAGTTTGGTCGGTTTGTATCTAATACTCAACTTTCTCTTTCTACTTCAGGAAGGATTCACCAACCCCGAGCAAGGCGGCGCTCCACGGACGATTCTTTTCCTATTGGTTATGTTGACGGTTGGTTTATCCGCTTTGTTGACTTTCAAACCAAACAGATAAAGGTCTCAATGCTTACTGTAAAAAGAACGGACTCAGAGAACCTCGATTTTATTTATCTCGTCAAACATCTTGACGCGGATCTTGCCGAACGGGACGGAAGTGAGCACGCATTTTACGCACAATTCAACAAGATCGACAAAATCAGATGTGTGGTTTTGGTCTATGAAGAGGAAAAACCGATCGGGTGCGGCGCGATTAAGGAATATCAGCCGGGCATCATGGAAGTCAAACGGATGTACACCCTACCCGGTCATCGCGGTAAAGGCATTGCCAGTCGGGTGCTAAATGAATTGGAAAGATGGTCAGCCGAATTAGGTTATGCAACTTGTATTTTAGAAACCGGCAAGAAGCAACCCGAAGCCATCGCGCTCTATAAAAAGAACGGGTATCAGATTATCCCCAATTACGGGCAATACGCGGAAATAGAAGATAGCATCTGCTTCGAAAAACGTGTCATCACCCACCGATAAGAAAGGAGCAATTTATTATGTCTCCCGCCCGTATGTCAAAAATTGAAGCGGCAGTGCGCATCGTCCTTGATTTCAATGAGGCTTTCAACAACCATGATGTTGATGGAATGATGACTTGGATGAGCGAGGACTGCATCTTCGAGAACACGCATCCCGCCCCGGATGGCACTCTTTACACTGGCAAAGAGGCTGTCACCCGGTTTTGGCGGGAATTCTTTCGCGAGTCACCCAATGCGCACATCGAGATCGAGGAAATATTTGGATTCGGAAACCGCTGCATTCTGCGCTGGAAATACACCTGGGGAAGTGGACACGTCCGCGGTGTGGATGTATTCAAATTGAAGGAAGGCTTGATATCGGAGAAACTGTCCTACGTTAAAGGATAGTCACGCCGAATTATCGCAGGGTCAGCCAATTGAGATCACGCAAGCCCGCCGCAAGGTCTTCGCGGAAATCCACTTCGGACATGCGCCATTCCCAATTGCCGCCAAGACGGCTTGGGAAGTTCATGCGTGCCTCGCCGCCCAGACCAAGCACATCCTGCATGGGAGCAATGGCGAAGACCGCTACCGATTTCCAGGTAGCACGGATCAAATCCCAGGCAAAGTCGTGACCATCCACGCCGAGATAGCGGCGGGCAAAATCTTTTTCAACCTCGGGGGCATCGGCATACCATCCCATAGAAGTGTTGTTATCATGCGTACCCGTGTAAGCCACGCAATTCGGGACGTAATTATGCGGCAGGAAGGGATTCTCCGGTCCGGTAAAGCCGAATTGCAGAACCTTCATGCCCGGCAGGTCGAAAGCGTTCAACAATTCGATCACATCTGGCGTGATGACACCAAGGTCTTCGGCAACAATGGGCAATCCGTCCTCAGAAGCGAGTTCCTTCTGCACCGCCTGAAAGAAATCTTCAGCCGGACCAGGAACCCAACGTCCATGCTCGGCAGTTTTATCCGAAGCGGGAATCTCATAGTAGCCCGCAAACCCACGGAAGTGGTCGAAGCGCAAAATATCCACGGTCTGCAATAATGCACGGACGCGTGAAAGCCACCAGGCATACCCATCCTTTTTGTGGATCTTCCAGTTGTAAAGCGGGTTGCCCCACAACTGCCCTGTAGTGGAAAAGAGATCCGGCGGAACCCCCGCAACCACGGTCGGGTTGCCTGCTTTATCCAGGAAGAAGAGATTGGGGTTTGCCCACACATCCGCAGAGTCGTAGGCGACAAAGATGGGGATATCGCCCATGATCTGAATCCCTTTTTCGTTGGCATAGGCGCGCAGTTTATTCCATTGACGGAAGAAAAGGAACTGATAAAACGAATGACGCAGAATATCGTCCGCCAGTTCCTTGCGGGCTTTGGCAAGCGCCGTTTTCTTGCGGGCACGCAAGGCTTCATCCCAACCGTTCCAAGAACCGCCGCCATTGGATTCCTTCAACGCCATGAACAGGGCGAAGTCGTCGAGCCAGTCGGCGTTTTCTGCACAGAACTGATCGAAAGCCTGCTGCAGCGCTGCGGGGCGGGACCGGAAGCGGTGAAACGCTTTCAGGAGCAGATCCAACTTTCTGGGGATGAACAAGCCGAAGTCCACGCGTGAAGCGGGCAGGTCTTTCATCACTTCCACTTCTTCCTCAGTCACCAATCCTTCGGCAAGCAGATCATCCGGGCTGATGAGATAGGGATTCCCCGCAAACGCGGAGAAACATTGATACGGCGAATCGCCGTAGCCAGTGGGACCCAACGGCAGGATCTGCCAGAGTTTGCAGCCGGTTGATTCAAGCCAATCGACAAAGCGATATGCCTGCGGACCAAGATCGCCAATGCCATACGGACCGGGCAGGCTGGTGGGATGAAGAAGAATACCGGAGGAACGTTTGAAAGACATAGATTATTTCACCAATGATAGATAGAGATTTAGATATTCTCGGGCTGAGGCTTCCCACGAGAAATCCTTTGCCATACCCGCGCGCTGAATCGCCTGCCATTTTTCAGGGTCTGCCATTGCTTTCATGGCTGTCTTGATCGCGCTGACCAATGACATGTGATGTGCCTTCTCGAAAACGAAACCGGTCTCATTTTGTTTGACCGTATCTTTGAGTCCGCCCACGGCGCGGACGACCGGCACGCAGCCGTAGCGCATGGCGATCATCTGGGCAAGACCACACGGTTCATACCGCGACGGCATGAGGATCATATCTGCCCCGGCATAGATCTGACGGGCGAGATTCGCATCAAACCGCAATTCGGCTTTGATCTTGTCTGGGAATTCTTCCTGCAATTTGCGGGCGGAATCTTCCAGTTTCGGATCACCCGTGCCGAGGATGACTGCCTGAAAATTGATGCGCTTCATGTTCTTGAGTGCGGTAAAGGCAAGGTCAACGCCTTTTTGAACATCCATGCGGGAGATGATCGCCAGTAACGGAACGTTCGGGTCGAGCGCGAGACCGAGCCGATCTTGCAACAATTTCTTATTGATGGCGCGTTTGTGGATCATCGTGCCATCGTAATTGACACCAATGCTTTTATCCGTGGTCGGGTCGAAGGAAATGGTGTCAATGCCGTTCAAAATACCGCTCGAGGTTTCCTTGCGGGTCTGCAAAAAAGTATTCAGCCCACAGCCAAATTCCTCGGTGAGAACTTCGCCTGCATACCCCGGCGAGACAGCAACCACGGCATCAGACGCCCACAAGCCGAGCGGCATCGGCATCACACGCGCCCATTCGGGCAAGTCGGTTTGAGCGAGGGCAATGCCATACGCGTTGAGAAGCGCACTGATGTCAGGTCCCATGAACGGCAGGTTGTGAAGTGTAACCACCCCCGCTACGTGCTTGGCACCTGCCTCCCAACGCTTGGTTAGATTTCCGTATATGCTGAGCGCCGTATGCCAATCATTGGCGTGAACGACATCCGGCTGCCAGTCGAGATGTTCGGGCAAAGCAAGCGCCGCAAGCGAGAAGAAGGTATATTTTTCGGCATCCAACTTCGCGTCAAGCGAATAGACCGAACCGCCCGAGCGGATCGGCTCCCCATTGATGAGATAAACAGGCATGCCGTTCAAAACGGCTTCGAACGCTTCCACCCCAACTTCGGTATCACCGCGTGGAATGGAAAAAACATCCAGCGGTCGCAGATTATCCGCTTTGACCGCCGAATGATACGGCAAAACAAGCCGCACATCCAACTTGATATCGTCGTTGGAAAGTGCACGCAACGCCTGCGGCAGCGACCCAGCCACATCGCCCAATCCGCCCACTTTTATGAACGGGTCGGCTTCGGCGGCGAGAAAAAGTACATTGATGGTTCTTGACATGGCTTGATTGTACTCCCGGGGCGGTCTATTCGACCACAACGCCGTCGAGATTATCCTTCGGTTCTGGATATTTCATCTTCAACCCCTTAAGGGTTTCCACCAAAACGGTCGAAATGACCAGGTCTCGATACCATTTCCGGTTTGCCGGAATGACATACCACGGAGCATGTTTGGTACTGGTCTCGTTCAATGCATCCTCGTAGGCTTGCTGGTAGTCGTCCCACAACTTCCGCTCTTCGAGGTCGCCCAAGCTGAACTTCCAATGCTTGGTCGGGTCGTCGAGACGGGCTTGCAGCCGCTCCTTCTGCTCATCCTTGCTGATGTGCAGGAAGAATTTTAAAATGGTCGTGCCATTGTCTGCCAGCATCTTTTCAAAGTCATTGATCTGTTTGTAGCGCTTCGACCAGATCGCCCGTGGAACAAGATTGCGCACCCGCACGATCAGTACATCTTCGTAATGGCTGCGGTTGAAGATGACGATCTCACCCGTGCCCGGCACAACTTTATGGATCCGCCACAGAAAATCATGTGCCAGTTCCTCCGCCGTCGGCGCCTTGAAACTCGCCACTTTCACCCCTTGCGGGTTGACACCGTCAAACACACGACGGATCGTACCGTCCTTGCCGCCCGTGTCCATTGCCTGCAACACCACAAGCACTTTATGCCTCCCCTCGGCATACAGTAACTCTTGAAGTTCCTGCAACTCCGCATTTAATTTTTGTATCGCCTTCAGACCTTTTTCCTTACCGCCATCGAAATCCCCCGTCTCGGCTGGGTCCCGCTCTGCAAGGGAGATCTTCTTCCCTGGTTCGACCAAATATCGCTTCATGAAACCTCCGAGTCTTTTAGAAAAACCTCCGAGTTTTGGACTCGGAGGTTTTGTAGGGTGCCTGATGGGTTTCGAACCCACAACATCCACATCCACAGTGTGGCGCTCTGCCATTGAGCTACAGGCACCATATTGAGCGCGCGTGATTATACACGAGACTTCACCTGTTCACAAGTCCTTTACGACCTCAAATTCAGGGCAGCAATGGCTTCGCCATCCTCGATCTCGCCCGTCTCAACAAAGCCGAGCGAAGCGTACAATTTTCGCGCCCCTTCATTGTGCGGTTCGTAACTAATTCCAACCGTCTTCACCCGCACGTCAGCACGAAAATGCTCCAGTATCCAATTCATGCCAAACCTGCCATACCCCTTGCCCTGATACTTCTCGTCCACCATTAAACGAATCACAAATCCCTGAAACTTCCGGGCATCAAAATTGTGCCCGATCATCAGAAAACCCACCGGTGTATCGCCGTCATAGATCCCGAACGGTGTCATGTCCCAATGCCCTTCACCGGGAATATCCTCACCAAACTGCGCCTCCGCGATCGAATACAGGTTCGAAGCGACGAACTCTCTTTGGTCTTCGCGAACGCTCAATTTTGAAAGTTCGCGCCAGTTATCCCTGGTAACAGGGCGGATCTCAGGCATTTAAGATCTCCAAAACGGATTGGATCACCGCTTCTTTCTTAACCTGAACCTGCTCGCCACTTACAAGGTTTTTGACAACGACCAAGCCTTTTTCCACCTCTTCCGGTCCAAGGACAAGAGCAATTTTCATCTTCATTTTGTCTGCAAACTTGAATTGTTTTGGCAGTTTCGTCGGCTCAGGGTACGACATTACATTCAAGCCCGCCGAGCGGAGTTGCGCAGTCAGTTCGAGGGAATTCATCCACAGCGATTCGTCGAAAACTGTCACCAACAGCGAAGCGGGCGACGGCACAAATTCGGGGACAAGCCCCTTCTCTTGCAGGATGATACCCATCACCACGTCGCCCATCGCAAAACCCACGCCAGAGAGCGGCTGCCCGCCCACATCGGCAAGCAAATTATCGTAGCGTCCACCGCCAAGGATGGCGCGTTTCAGCGAGCCGCTGGTCTCGAACGCTTCGAAAACCGTGCCGGTGTAATACAAAAGTCCGCGCATAATGTTCGGGTCGTATTGAACGTAATCAGAAACACCCAACGCTTCCAGCGCGGAAAAGAGGCGCGTTAATTCCTCACTTTGCTTCCACAGATCCCTATTTCCCAGAACGGATTTCAGCCCATCCAACTGCGCTTGCGACAGACCTGAATCCAGCACATACGCATCCCACTTGGCAGGTTCCATTTTTGACCGGCGATCCACCATGTTCGAGACATCGAGTCGCATTTCGGGAGCGACGCTCAGTTTATCGAACTCCGCTTCCATCAGCCTGCGATTGTTCACGAAGATCGTCGCCTGTGTCGGGTCGAGGTTGATCGAACGCAGGAAGGTTGCCGCAACCGCAATGAGTTCGGCGTCCGCCTCCGGCGAGTTTACACCCAGCATGTCGATGTTCCATTGAAAGAATTCGCGCGTGCGCCCTTTTTGAGGTTGCTCGTAACGCCAAAACGGACCGAACGACCACCAACGTACCGGGAAGGTTAATTCGCCCTGCTTTGCCGCGATCATGCGCGCCAAGCTGGGCGTCAGTTCGGGGCGAAGCGTCACCAAATCCCCGCCACGGTCTTCGAATGTGAATGACTGCTTCTTGACCAATTCTTCGCCGGATTTTGCCGCGTATAAATCGATGGTTTCGATGAACGGACCGTCGTATTCCTGATAGCCAAATGCCCGGGAAGCGGCGCGCACTTTCTCGTAGATGAAATTCCGCAACGCCATCTGCTCGGGATAAAATTCGCGTGTACCTTTGACAGTTTGTATCTTGTTCGCCATTGTTGCTCCAATGGGACGCATTCTAACATGAGAATTGAGAGGAAATGAAATTGACCAATTGCCCATTTTGCAGCCCAAATATTGCCGAAGAAAATGTTCTGCTTGAAAATCCATTTTGCCTGTTCCTGCAGCGCGAAGAACCGGTCTTGATCGGCTCGGGGCTGATCATTCCGCGAGCGCACCGGGAAACCGCTTTTGACCTGACCAAAGAGGAATGGCTGGCTATACAGGCGTTACTGTTACAAGTAAAAACCCTGATCGATGATTCTCATCACCCAGCCGGATACAACCTGGGCTGGAATTGCGGAGCGACCGCCGGGCAGGAAGTTTTCCACGCGCATCTTCATGTCATTCCCCGCTATTCGGATGAACCACTCGCAGGGAAAGGCATCCGCTATTGGCTGAAGCAAGAAGGAAATCTAAGAAAACGCTAATCAAAATTCACAAACTGAATTTTGATTTTGTTTTGGTATAATCCACACACTATCTTCAAGGAGAGACACATGGAAATTAACTATCAGGAAACCAGCAAAGATCTTCTTACTCGAATCGACATTCATGAAAAATACGGCTCGGCAAACATCGACGTTTGGACGAACGAACTCCTCCAGCCCAAGGCGGGTATGCAAATTCTCGATGTCGGCTGCGGCGCGGGTAAACTCAGCTTTTTATTCGACGACTATACCAATCGACAAGCCTCCATTACCGGCGGGGATTTTTCGGATGAACTGCTCGACAAGGCGCGCACCAAGAACAAGGAACGCGGCTCGAACATCGACTTTCAGTTTTTGGATTTCAACAAACCGTTCAATTTCGCTGACGATACCTTCGATCTGTGTACAAGTGCTTTTGCCATTTACTATGCGGCAGACTTGAAATTCACCTTCGGAGAAGCGCACCGCGTCCTCAAACCCGGTGGACGATTGTTCGTTTCCGGTCCGCTGCCGGAAAACAAGCAGATGTTCTACGACATCATCAAAGAAGCCACCAACGCGACCATTCCACCCATGCCCGGCTCCTCGCGCTTCAAGGGCGACATTTTCAACACCATTGACAGCATCTTTGCCAAGACCGAATTGCACAAGTTCGAGAACCACCTCACCTTCCCCGAAGTTGCACCTTTCATTGAGTATGTCCGCGCCTCGTTGAGCGAAGACCGCAAATTATGGACGTCCATGTTCAACGGCAAGGACGAGTACGAAGCCTTAATTGGCAAGATCCAAGCCGTGGCTCAAAAGTGGTTTGACCGTGATGGTAAATTGGTCATGACCAAAGTCGTCGGCGGCATTTTGGCGACAAAGTAAGCCCTAACACGTCAATGAGAGGATGCTCTGGGCGCCCTCTCATTGACGAGGATAATCGATGAACTTTTCCGGTAAACGTGTCCTTTTTCTCGGCGCGCATCCTGACGATATCGAGATCGGATGCGGTGCCCTGCTCCATCACATCGCCCCCAAAACGGACGTTCTGTGCGTCACGCTTTCGGACAACCAGAAAAACCCAGACCTGCAAAACGTCAAAGGGGAACACCTCCGTTCGATGAAAACCCTGGGAGTTATGGAAGACCGTGTGATCTTCGGCCCATTCGTCACGCGCATCTTTCAGGATTCGCGGCAGGAGATCCTCGAATATTTTCTGAAGCTGCGCAAAGAATTCAAACCCGACCTGATCTTCACCCATTCCAAACAGGATGTACATCAGGATCACAATACAATGACCGAGGAAGCCCTGCGCGCATTTCGCGGGATCACCGTCCTCGGCTTTGATGTGGTTCGTTCGTCCTATGGGTTCTTTCCCCATTTTCTGGTGGAGGTCACCGAAGAGGATGTGAACAAAAAGATCGAAGCACTGGCTTGTTATGATACTTATCAGGATCGCTACTACTTCAATGCCGAGTTGACCCGTTCCATCATGGTGCGGCACGGCGCTCTGGCGGAAGTCCCGTTTGCAGAGGGGTTTGATATTCTGCGGATCGTTGGCAAGTTCCACGATGACTGAGTAAAGCCCGAATGGAATTCGAGGCGCTGTTTCGCGAGTTAACCCTCAGCACAGAAATGATCCGGTCGCTGCTGGCAGGAATCGGGAAGGAGGAAGCGCGCTTCAAGCCGGACGAGGAATCCTGGTCCATCCTTGAAGTTGTCTGCCACCTATATGACGAGGAGCGCGAAGATTTCCGCGAGCACACGGATTTCATCCTCAACCGACAGCATGACGAATGGCATCCCATCGACCCGCAAGGATGGGCGACGGAGCGCAAATATAACCAGCAGGACTTTGCCGAAATGAAGGAAAAGTTCTTTAGCGAGCGTAAGAAATCGCTGGATTGGTTGCAGGAACACGCGGAAGCAAAATGGGAAACCCTGTACACGTCCCCGTTTGGCTCGATGAAAGCCGTGGATATGTTCGCGTGTTGGGTTGCGCATGATAATTTACACATCCGCCAGTTGGTTGAACTGCGACGGAAGCACATTGAACGATTGACCCATCCAATTGATATTCAATACGCCGGAGATTGGTAAAAAAACAGCCCCGCAAAATGCAGGGCTGTTTTCATTCCATTCCTTGCTAATCCCTGGGCACGCCGACTTGAAGCACACCATCCACCACCCGCACAGGATAGGCAGGGATATCCACGACGGCAGGCATTTGCACCACCTTACCCGTGCGGACATCAAACTCCGCCCCGTGACGAGGGCAGACCACGTTGAAGCCCTCCAACATGCCATCCCCCAGCGGACCGTCGTCATGCGTGCAAACATCGCCAATGGCGAAAAATTGACCGGCAATGTTGAAGATGACGATGGGTTTATCGCCCAGGTCAACGAACAGGCGCTCTCCGTTCGGTAATTCAGAGACGGGAGCAATATCCACAAATTCAGCTTTGGTTTCGTCAAATGTTGTATAGTTGAACATGGTGCTTTTTTGCAGGACACAATTTCGTCAGTTCGCTGCATCCCTATCCTCTTTTTTATTCCAACAGATCGTCGCTCGCCTCACCCAACCCGTAGACCCCCGCTTTCAGTACCTTAAGCGAAAGCAGGGCGCACTTCAGTCGCACGGGTCCCAGGTCGATACCGAGCAAATCGAGAATATCCTGTTTGTTGAGTTTTTTTACTTCCTCCAGCGATTTGCCGATGATGGACTCCATCAACAGGTCGGCAGAGGCTTGCGAGATGGCGCAACCATGACCGTCAAACCGCGCATCGATCACTTCGCCGGAAGCATCCACGCGCAAGTCGATCTGGATGTGATCCCCGCACAGCGGATTATTATCCGCAAAGGAAATATCATGCGGGTCGAGTTTTCCGCGATGGGAAGGATTCTTGTAATGCTCAATGATGACTTCACGATAGAGATCGTCCATTTCACTCGCTATCCAAACATTTTCTTGACTTTATAGATTCCGTTCACCAGCATATCCACTTCCTCTTTCGTGCTATACAAGTAGAAGGAAGCGCGGCTGGTGGCTGGGATTCCGAACTTCTCATGCAAAGGCTGGGCGCAGTGATGCCCCGCGCGGACGGCAATTCCGTCCTGATCGAGGATCTGCGCCACATCATGCGGGTGGACTCCCTCCAGCGTAAACGCCGCCACCCCGCCTTTTTTATCCGCCGAGGGACCGAATAACTTCACACCAGGAATCTCCTCAAGGCGGTCAAGCGCGTATTCGGTGATCTCATGCTCATGCGCCGCGATCCTTTCCATGCCGATGTTTTTCAGGTAATCCACAGCCGCACCAAACCCGACGGCTTCTGCAATGGCGGGCGTTCCGGCTTCGAACTTGTGCGGCAACGAATTTGCCCGAAAGGAACGCAGATTAACTTCCTTGATCATGTCACCACCGCCAAGGAACGGCGGCATGGCATCCAGCAAAACAGACTTGCCATATAGAACGCCGATGCCGGTCGGTCCGCACATTTTATGGGCAGAGAAAGCATAGAAATCCGCGTCAAGCGCCTGCACGTCCACGGTCAGATGCGGGACAGATTGCGCCCCGTCCACCAGTACGATTGCGCCAGCTGAATGCGCCATTCCGATGATCTCCGCCGCCGGGTTGATCGTGCCCAAGACATTGGACATATGTGTGAACGAGACCAGTTTCGGGGTCCGGGCGAGAAGCGTTCGATATGCTTCGAGATCAAGCACGCCATCGTCGGTCACTGGGATAAAATCCAATTCGATGCCGCGTTCCGCCTGCAACATGTGCCACGGCACGAGATTGCTATGATGCTCCATCTCGGTCAAAATGACGAGGTCGCCCGCCTTCAAGTTGGCGCGCGCCCAGGAGTAGGCGACCAGGTTGATGGATTCTGTTGTATTGCGCGTGTAAATGATCTCGCGTGAAGAAGCGGCGTTGATGAATTTGGCGATCTTCTCTCGCGCGCCTTCGTACATCGCCGTGGCTTCCTCCGCCAGCGTATGCACACCGCGATGGATGTTCGCGTTCGAGCGGCGATAATATTCGTTCATTGCTTCGATCACTTGAAGCGGCTTCTGCGAAGTGGCGGTTGAATCCAAATAGATGACGCGCCTGCCGTTCGCCGTTTCACGGTCAAGGATCGGAAAATCGTTACGAATTTCGTTTACGTTGAGGGTCATAAATCATAACAGCAGGCAGATGCTCTGTAAAAAAACCGCCTGCCATGCCTTCTAATAATCGGGGATGAAGTCTTTCTTTGCAGCAGGTTTCTTGCCAGCCACCGGACGGATATGCTCCGATGTCAGCGGATACCACAGGATGCGATCCGGAACCATCCAGCCATCGGTGAGGAATACATTCGAGCGGAACTGCACCGCCACCATTTTATTATCCACCTGCACCACAATGCCTTTGATCCAGCCGCGCACACGCTCGCGCCCTTTTTCGTGGTCGCAAAAAACTTCCACGTTGTCCCCCACTTCAAAGGCGTGCTCGGGGGTCGGCGCCTTCATGAAGGTGAACTGACTGGCCGTGCGGATGCTTACATCCGAACGGACCGGGCGCCTTCGTTCGACCACCGGGTTGACAGTGCGCTTCACGATCACAGGCGTCACCGAACGTGTCACATCCACCGGTTTGACGGCTGTTTTTTTATCAACGGGTTTCTTTTCCGCCGATTTTGCCTGCACTTTAGATTTGGTCGTCTTTAACTTCTTGTCAAGAACTTTTGCTTTTGTCTTTGCAGATGCTGCACTGCGCGTGGAACCGGACTTTACCGCCCCTTTGGTTTTCTGGGATGATTTTGTTTTCACCGTTGTTTTTCCCTTCGACGTCGACTTGGATTTCGCTTTGGATTTATTCGTCATAACTCACATCCTTCGGTTGCGAGACGCCCTCCGCCTCATTCGTACGGGATGCCTGAATCAACGTTTCAGGCATTTTCCTACTCTGACAAAGACCTGACAGGCTCTGGCAACCTGTCAGGTCTGCTACCTTACGCCATCAACTTGATTTGAATTGCCTGCTGGAAGCGCTCACGTACACCCTCAAAAGGAATACGCTGCATGATGGGGTCGAAGAAACCTTCCACCACCAACTGCTCGGCTTCCTTTTGCGGAATACCGCGGGATTTCAGATAGAACAGGGGTTCCTGCTCAAGTTTACCAACGGTTGCGCCATGTGTACAGCGCACATCGTCGGCGAGAATTTCGAGCCCAGGGATCGAGTCTGCGCGTGCCTGGTCGTCAAGGACGAGGTTGCGGTTCGCCTGGTAGCCGTCGGTCTTCTGGGCACCAGGAGCGACGTAGATCATACCCTGCCACACCGAGCGGCTCTTGCCTTTGAGTGCGCCCTTGAATAGCAGGTCACTGGTGCAGTGCGGGGCGAGGTGGTTCTGCTGGGTGTCATGGTCAAGGTGCTGGGTTCCATCCGTAAAGTAGAAGCCAGACATGCGACCCTGAGCGCCTTCGCCAGCCAAGTCCAGATCCGAGAAGTTCTTGGTCAAGCGGGAGCCCACGGCGCCGAATATCCAGTCGAGATTGCCGCCACGTTCCACACGGGCGCGTTCGTGCGAGAAGTTCCACACGTGGCGCCCCCAGGATTGCAATTCAACGAAGCGCAGGTTGGCATCTTTGCCGACATAAATTTCGACGATACCTGCATGCATGGCATGCCCCACTTCATCGGGCGAAGCGGCTTCGTGAACGTAGGTGACAGAAGCGCCATCTTCCACGTAGACGATGAGGTGAGAGAAGTGCGCGAGGTCGGATCCCGGCCCCCACAGCACGGAGTGAAGCGGCTGCTCCACCTGCACGCCCTTGGGTACATAGAGCAGAACGCCATTTTCGGAGAGCGCCGAAGCCAGCGCGGCAAACTTGCCATCTTCCGGCTTGACGATCTGACCGACCAATTTCTTGAGCAGGTCGGCATGATTTTTTTCAGCGGTACGGAAATCGGTGAAAATCACGCCTTTTTTGGCGAGGGTTTCATCCAAGTCCACATTGGAGCCGCCGGGGAGCAGAGTGATCTGTCCGCCATGCTGTTCACCGGTTAATGGCTTGAGCAGTTCTTCGGGAACGACAGGCAGGTCTTCGAAGGCACCCGCCTTGGGGAGTTTGAAATCAGAAGCGGGCAACAGACGCAGGTCGGTGCGGCGCCAGGCTTCGTCGGTGGCGACGGGGAGGGAAATCTTCTGGAAGGAGTCCCATGCCCCGGCGCGGAATGAGGCGAGTCCGTTCGCGGAGGGAACATCTGCCTGCGTAAAGTTAAATGCCTTCGCGGCAGTGTCGGCGCGTCGTCCTCGTGATACGGTTACTTTTGGTTTCTCTTGCATGTGTTTATCCGTTGAAGGGTGAAGGTTTCAGGATGCAGGTTCGCGGCGAACTTTCAACCTTGAACCTGTAACTTGCAACCAATTACCCGATGCTACCTTCCATTTGAAGTGCGATGAGGCGGTTCATTTCGACCGCGTATTCCATCGGGAGTTCTTTGACGAGCGGTTCGATGAAGCCGGAGACGACCATGGTGGTGGCTTCTTCTTCGCTAAGCCCGCGGGACATGAGATAGAAGAGTTGTTCCTCGCCCACTTTGCTGACCGAGGCTTCGTGACCGATGGTCACATCGTCTTCGTCGATCTCGATGTAGGGATAGGTGTCGGAGCGGGATTGTGGGTCGAGCAGGAGCGCATCGCAAACGACGTTGGACTTGACGCCCTTGGCACCTTTATAGACTTTGAGCAAGCCGCGATAGGAGGCGCGTCCACCGCTCTTGGAGATGGATTTGGATGTGATCTTGCTGGTGGTGTTGGGTGCGAAGTGAACCATCTTCGAACCTGCGTCTTGAATCTGACCGGCATTGGCGAATGCCATTGAAAGCATTTCGCCGTGCGCGCCGGGTTCCATCAAGTAGCAGGAGGGATACTTCATCGTAACCTTCGAGCCGATGTTGGCATCCACCCATTCGTGGGTGCCATTCTCGAAGACTTTGGCGCGCTGGGTCACAAGGTTATAGACGTTGGTCGACCAGTTCTGAATGGTCGAGTAGCGCGAGCGAGCGCCTTTCTTGACGATGATCTCGATCACGCCGGAGTGGAAGGAGTCAGTAGTATATTGAGGAGCAGTACAACCTTCCACGTAGTGGACAGAAGCGCCTTCATCTACAATGATGAGGGTGCGCTCGAACTGACCGACATTGGCAGTGTTGAGGCGGAAGTAGGCTTGCAAGGGCAAATCAACATGCACGCCTTTGGGGACGTACACAAATGAGCCTCCAGACCACACCGCAGAGTTGAGCGCAGCGAATTTGTTATCCTCGATCGGGATCACGGTGCCGAAGTATTCACGGAAAAGGTCAGGGTGCTGACGCAAGCCATCTTCAATGGAAAGGAAGATCACGCCTTTTTCTTCGAGGTGCTTCTGAATAGAGTGATAGACCATCTCCGATTCATATTGCGCACCGAGACCGGCGAGGAACTTCTGCTCGGCTTCGGGCACGCCCAACTTATCGAAGGTGCGCTTGATGTCATCGGGCACATCGTCCCAGGATTTTTCCTGTTTTTCGGTCGGCTTGACGTAGTAGTAGATATCGTCGAGGTTGAGCGATTTAAGTTCAGGTCCCCAGTTGGGCATGGGGCGCTTGAGGAAGTGATCGAGTGCCTTGAGGCGGAATTCGAGCATCCACTGTGGCTCACCCTTCATGCGCGAAATATTTTCAACCACTTCACGGCTCAAGCCTTTTTCAGACTTGAAAGAGTAGTTATCATCGCGGTCGTGAAAACCGTACTTGTACTCGCCGATTTCTTCTAATATTTTTGCATCTTCAGACATGGTATCTCCAGTGAGTAGATATTCGAGATTAGATAATTAGTAAAAAGATTTTCACTCTCTAATATCAAACATCTGCTCTTATGCAGCTTCTTCAGCCGTCTTCTCGCGCAGCCAGTCATAGCCGTGTTCTTCGAGGTGCAGGGCGAGGTCGGGTCCGCCGGATTCGACGACGCGTCCGCCCATCATGACATGCACGAACTGTGGTTTGATGTAGTTCAACAGGCGTTGATAATGCGTGATGACGAGCACCCCAAGTTCGGGTCCAGAAAGAGCGTTGACACCTTCCGAAACGACACGCAGCGCATCAATATCCAGACCGGAGTCGGTCTCGTCCAGGATGGCGAATCTTGGCTTGAGGGTTGCCATTTGCAAAATTTCAGCACGCTTCTTCTCGCCGCCAGAGAACCCGTCGTTGAGGTAGCGACCGGCAAACGTGTGGTCCATCTTGAGCATGTCCATTTTTTCTTTTAACATCTTGCGGAATTCGGGGATGGGCATGCCTTTGTCTTCGGGGTTTTCGGCGCGGCGGCGCGAGTTGATCGCTGAGCGCAGGAAGTTCGCCACAGTCACGCCGGGAATGGCAACCGGATACTGGAACGCGAGAAAAACACCCGCGCGAGAGCGTTCGTCCGGTTCCATTTCGAGGACGTTCTCGCCATCCAAGAGCACTTCTCCGCTGGTGACGGTATAGTTGGGGTGCCCCATCAGCGTATACGCTAGGGTGGACTTACCCGTCCCGTTCGGTCCCATAATGGCATGAATCTCTCCCTGCTTGATAGTGAGGGATAACCCCCTGAGGATCTCTTTATCCTCGATGCTGACATGCAGATCCTTGATCTCTAACTGCGACATTCGTTTCACTCCTACAGTTAAGCCAATGCTGGCTTTTTATTTTTTAGTCGGCGGCATTATAGCAAAGTAGAGGGGATTTGTCAATATTTATGATATTTTTCTAGTATATTCACGTCTCAATTCGATAACTATTTCAGGAACAAATCCCTAAAAAATTGCATTGACATATTAGGGTTTGTATATAAAATTACAATTATGAAAGGTGGAGATTCTTATAGACGGCGGGTATATGGTTAGCAACCTATCGACAGGATTCAGCCTTTTTCTCGAACTTAAGACCCCAATTCTCTTATTGCTTATATCAACTTGGGCAGGTGGGATTATTTCCGTTAAACTCAACTTTCTGGAAGAGCCGGGGCATATTTTCGATTACATTGGGGTATTTTTTACCGGAATTCTAGTTCTAACCGGCACAACTTTCCTTTTATCATTTCTTTCTCTGCTATCTCCAAATCTATTCCACGCTGGTTCCTTTTTTGCCTTAATCATTTCGATAATTTGGATTATCAAATACGGCAAGTTGAGGTTTGATCGTAGAAATTTCGGATACTGGCTTGGGGTTAACCTGATTTTCATTTTGCTATTGCTTATCCGCCTCCCTTATCTAAATAACATCCTCATGCCAGGGTACTCAGATTCGCCAATACACTATCAGATCATCAAGCAAATCCTAATCTCCTCAGATGTGATCCATTCAAATCTTTCCATAAAGAATATCCTTGATACCTATTATCATTTTGGGTTTCATAGCCTGACAGCCTGGCTCTCTGCAACCTCGGATGTATCAATAGACAAAGGCATGTCACTTATCGGCCAAGCCGCACTTGCTCTTGCGCCATTATCCGTGTCTTTTCTTACCTTTACAATAACAAAAAATAAGATCGGCGCTTTCTTTTCCGGCATGTTAGCCGCGTTTGGGTGGATCATGCCCGCATTTGGCATCAATTGGGGGAAATTCCCCGCATTGTTATCCTTGTCCATCCTACCAGCCATGTTAGGTCTCATTTTTCAAGCGCGAAAAGGCAATAAATATCATATTTATCTTTGCGCTTTCCTAATATTAACATTAACCGTTGTTCATACCAGAGTGTTTGTCCTTGTCCTATTGGCATTGGCTGCAATAATTGCAGCCAATGCATTAAGTCTCCCGCCAAGGAACACTTTCACAAGATCATTGATATATTCAATACTTTTTGCAATTTCAATGATGCCGTTGTTAGAAAATTTGGAAACTTTTTACAACAATGTGGCTGTTGGGGCATTTTTACTTATCCTAATGCCGTTTGCTTTCATGAACTTTCCAAATCAGACAACCGCCCTGTTTATTTTTATAACAGGAGTATGGGGCGTGAAATTGTTATCAGAGATTCCTGTAAATCCGATAACATTGCTTGATGCCCAGTTCATCAACCTAACACTTTTCATTCCATTATCGATGTTGGGTGGAGTAGCCCTGGCAGGTGGGCTGAAACACACTCCAAGAAATCTAAAGCCATTTCTATTGTTTACCGTCATCATTGTTACATGCTACAATTCACCATGGCAATCAACATTAAAACCTGATCCATGCTGCGACCTCTACACGAATGATGATAAAGTTGCGTTTGAGTGGATCCAAAGCAGCGCAAAAGAGGAGGATTTGTTCATCATCTCAACCGTCAATTATAAACAACAGCATGGGACAGACGCGGGAACCTGGATTTACGCCCTAACTGAAAAAAATGTAAATAAAAGAGTATTCGATACTAAATGGGATATAAGCACAGGCTTCCCTAATTCGTGCAATTCAGGTACAACCGACATATATATTTATATGGGCGGAAAACAATACAGTTTTCCACGCGAACAATTAATGGGTCTAAATTGGATTGAAATTGTATTCAGTCACGGGAAAGTCAGTATTTTCAAAGTCGTAAAATGCCAATAAAGATAAAGAAGGGACACCATCCATGAAACTGGAAAAATTTGAAATTGTATTCCTAATCATATCGCTTCTGGCTGGAATTGCTGCAATTAGTTCACCAGAAGATCATAGAAAAATTGTGAGAGCAGCTTCTAATAATCAATATCCGTACCCAGATCCTTATCCAGATCCTTATCCAGATCCGGGCAAGCCCAGGCTTTCTATATACCGAACATCTGGCAATCCAGTATCCTCTTCAACTATAACTTTTCAAGTCTTTTTTTCCGAGCCTGTTATTGGCGTTGACGTTAATGATTTTGTACTTTTTACGGCAGGTATTAATGGAGCGTCAATTTTAGAATTATCCCTTGGTAATATAATGGATAATGAATATTACGTTCTTGTTGATACTGGCACAGGGACAGGAACGATCAGACTTGATGTTCCTGTAACAGCAAGCATTAAAGACATGGAAGATAATAATCTAGCTGAATTGCCATATACGAACGGGGAATCATATTATGTTTTCCGTGGATATCCAGATCCAACACCACCAAGTGTTAATTCGATTGATCTGGTTTGGCTGTCTCCCACCTCCGCCTCTAGCGTGGACTTCACCATCACCTTCTCGGAGGATGTCACCGGTGTCTCCACCTCCGCCCCCTTCAAC
>DDSH01000034.1 GCA_002343775.1 Anaerolineales bacterium UBA2395 | reverse complement strand
TACGGTTTATATCTTGCCATAAACTCCTCCGTCTTTACCACTTATTCGACAGTTTCAACGGTTTGCGTTACCTGCGCTGGGACTCGGACGGCGAAGCCGTCCGAGCAGAAAAAGGCTAAGGCGTAGATAAAGCCCGAAAATGGCGCAGAATCTCCAGCGTCAGGTGCACGCTTTGTTAGCCCGCGTTTGATTATAAAAGGAAAACATCTTTTTTCACTTGACGCTTAAAAACGAGTTGAACTCATCAGACTTAAGATTAATGCAGGAATAATAAAATAACCAATTGTTGCCAAAACTAAACTTGAAAAGACAACTATGACTGATTGCCAAATCTTCAACTTGGTAATTGCTGTTACTGCAATCACAGTCAAGATTACTGGATACACCAATGCTATCCATGATAAGACTCCGCCAACCACGGGAATATAAGTTACCAAAAAGCCAGCAAGTACAAATGGCGCAAAAATTCCAACGGAAAGGTAAAGCATTTCTTCGTCATAATATTTTTTCTTGCCAAAAAACTTTTGATAGAAATTGTGCATACAAAAGACGAAAAAGAGGAACACGATAGGAGTAAATAAAAACGCCTTAATGAGTTTGGAAAGCGAAAAAAAGCCGCCGAGGTTGTAGATGATTAACTGCACTACGACTGCGGTAAACGCAACCCATGCTATGGCACTTGCAAACTTTCCTTTCGCCTTTTGTGCTTCAGCAACAAAAGTTTGGGGTGAAGGTTTAACAACTATTCTGCTGAAGGTAACTAGCCAATCTTTTGCAACTTCCATTTGTTCTCCCTGATTTTATTTTGCACGGACGGGCTAACTATGTTTTATACAGCATCCTGCTGTATATACCCCCAATTTGGGGTCGTTAACAGCATTGTGCTGTATAACACCTTATATTTAACTGACAGCATTATACAATCACCAGTGAAAGGGGGCAAGCAATGAACCGGACCCAAAGCCTCACGGACAATAACCGTGCACCCTGGAGCCGTTGTTCAAAAAACTTGCTGATTTGGCATTAAACAAACGCACCGCCTTCGGGCAAGGCGGTGCGTGCTGCTTGTCGGGGCGCGGGGATTTGCCTGTCCCTGTCAAGGGAAACCCCGGCCGTAACAAAAAGACTCCCTCGGGCTGGGAGTCTTTGCTTGCAATGCAGTCGGGGTGCGGGGATTTGAACCCCGGACCTCACGGACCCGAACCGTGCGCTCTACCGGTCTGAGCCACACCCCGAATAGCGGGCAGATTATACCATTCTGAATTATTTTTGCAAGGTGGCGATGCCATTTCTCTGGCATAATTAAAAAAATCTCGATCACGTAATAATGAGTCGCCCCCCTTGCAATTCTGCAAAATGGCTCGATCCGTTTTTTGGTTACAATCCTTGACGTACGTCTTTGAACGGATAAAGGTTAAGATTTTATGAAGAGCAAACCCGGCACAGATCGAAAAAAAACCAACCTTTTTGGTCATACGTTACCATACTGGTTTGGAACAATTCCAAATCTGGTTGTTTACTTCGTCGTTGCACTATTGTTATTGCTTGCTTTTGCATTGACCAGTGGCATGGCAGGCGCAGAAGCGGTGAAGCCTGCGCCTCCATCGGCTGAAGAGGATATACCTGGTCTGCCCACAAATCGGTTGATCGTGAAATATACGCTTGAGGCGGAACAGAAAAGCCGGGTTTCACCAGCGAGCGAAGATCGCATACGATCCTTGGGAGAAGTCGCTGGAGAAGAACTGGAATATGTCCGCGCTACATCTGGCGGGGAGCATGTCTTGCAGGTGCAGGAAAATTTCACTTTGTCCGAATTGGAAGCGCTTGCTGAGGAACTCGAATCCCACCCGGATGTGGAATACGCCGAACCGGATTACATCATGATGCCGGTTGTAACCCCAGACGATACGTACTATGGCAGCCACTGGCATTATTTTGGCACATATGGAATTAATCTTCCGGGCGCGTGGGATATCCACACAGGCTCTACGACAACCTACATTGCAGTGATCGATACGGGAATTGTCGACCATGCCGACCTGGCGGGGCGCTGGGTGGGCGGCTACGACTTTATTGCCGATACAATGGTGGCAAACGATGGAAATGGACGGGATTCAAACCCGCGCGACCCCGGCGATTGGATCACTTCTGCCGAATCTGCTTCAGGTTACTTTTTTGGGTGTGATGTTTCGAATAGCAGCTGGCATGGCACCCATGTGGCGGGTACGATCGGCGCTATTGGTAACAATTCGACCGGCGTGACAGGCATCAATTGGAATTCGCCCATTGTCCCGGTGCGCGTGCTTGGCAAATGCGGCGGTTATTTGTCCGATGTGAGCGATGGGATGCGCTGGGCGGCGGGATTATCCGTGAGTGGCGTGCCGGCAAATCCTCATCCCGCCAGAGTATTGAATCTTAGCTTGGGCGGGGCGGGTTCGTGCAGCACAACCTATCAAAATGCGATCAACGCCGTAAATGCAGCAGGCGCTATTGTGGTGGTTGCGGCTGGGAACAGTAACCTAGATGCGAGCAATTTCCAGCCAGCGAATTGCAGCGGAGTGATCACCGTCGCTGCCACCTCGCAGGCCGGAAATAAAGCTTCCTACAGCAATTATGGATCGGTGGTGGAGATCAGCGCGCCTGGCAATTCGATCTTCTCAACGTACAACTCGGGCACGACCACTCCCGCTTCAGACTCGTACGCATACTTGTCCGGAACCAGTATGGCGACTCCACACGTTGCGGGTGTGATTTCCTTGTTGCTTTCCATCGACCCGACACTGACCTACGCCGAGATCTTGTCGATCCTGCAATCCACGGCTCTTGCTTTCCCGTCCGGCAGTTCCTGCACGACATCCATTTGCGGGAGCGGAATCTTGAATGCCGCCGCTGCGGTCAATTCGCTGGGAGCCGCACCTCAATTACCCGATCTGATTGTAAGCAGTGTTGTGGTTTCCCCCGCGACGCCGGATGTGGATGAAACCTTTGATGTCATCATCACCATCAAAAATCAGGGCGGCGCCACAGGACCGGTCACGATTTATCGCGATATCTACGTTGATCTTGATCCGCTTACGACACTCGACCCCGGCACGGGCTGTCCGGTTGCGGGAGATTACTATCGCTCCGATTTCTTTACCAATCTGGACCCGGGCAAGTCCGATACCAAAACGATTACCATCACCGGCGGTTTTAGTGATCGGGTTCAACTTTGGGCGTACGTCGACTCGCGCTGTCTGATCCCTGAAATAGGCGAGTAGTCTCCCTCGCGTGAATTCCATCTAAATTCGCAGTGGGGCGATTTTTCTTAATCTTCGAAGCGGGTCTTTCCTCCTTGCGTTAGTAGATGCGCGGGGGCAAGACCCGTTTTGTGTTGGCACGCTCCGGTCTTTTTAATTTAAACTGAAAGTAGATCGACAATGGGGGTATTTGCTTATAAGCCAATTGCCACAGTTATACAAGGTAATAAGCGAATCTAATACTTGAATATTATTTATATCACTTACATGAATATAGGTTTGGGATAGAATTCGTATTGTGAAATATGTCACAATTGGAGAATCGCATGGACAAGAGGTTTATCGCAGGTATTCTATTAGCCGTGGGGGTGCTTCTTTCCGCGTGCGCAGCGAGCGTAGAGGAAACTCCGTCGGTGGTGGAAACCCCGGTGGAAACAGAAGCAGTCGTCGAGTCCGCGCCAGATGCGAGTGAATGTCTGGCATGCCATACCGATAAGCAGAAACTGATTGACACTGCAAAACCCGAAGAAGCCGATCATGAAGCCGAATCGAAAGGGGTTGGCTGAGGGGGCGAGGTGGCTCCGTTGGAGCCATGGGAGAAAGTTCTTGTAGATGCTGAAGCCTTCCTCGCCACTGATCACGGCGAATTGACTTGTATTGAATGTCACAATGGCACGAACGTTTCGAATAAGGATGAAGCACATGCTGGGATGATCGCCAGCCCAAGCGAACAACCGGATGTGTACTGCGCAGAGTGCCACGAAGAAGAGAGTGCCGCCTACCCAGCCGCATTGCACGCCACCCAGGCAGGCTATTGGACGACGATCAACGCCCGCAATGGGAACATCCCGGAAGATCACCCGGCGTTGGAAGAGATGTTTGGCAATCACTGCGCATCCTGCCACACTTCGTGCGGCGAGTGTCATGTAAGCCAGCCAAAGAATGTAGGTGGTGGTTTGTTCACCGGTCACGTTTTCGAGAAGACCCCGCCCATGACACGCTCTTGCACCGCTTGTCACGGCAGCCGTGTGGGCAATGAATTCCTCGGCAAGAACGAGGGTATTCCCGGCGATGTGCATTTCCGTGAAGCGCGCATGAGTTGCGTGAAGTGCCACGAAGGCGCAGAGTTGCATGGCATGACCGAAACCGCAGCCGGGGCAGATCATCGCTACAGCGGCGCGGAAGACCCGCAATGTATCGACTGTCACCAATATGTGGCAGATGGCTCTGACGGTGTTGAAATGCACGCCCAGCATGGCGATGGCACGGAACTCTCCTGCCAGGTCTGTCACTCGGTAACCTACACCAGTTGTGATGGCTGCCATGTGGCGGTCAGCGAGACGAGTGGAAATCCGTACTTTGAAACAGAAGCGACCTACCACACCTTCTTCATCGGTCTTAACCCGATCCGCAGTGAAGACCGCCCTGCCAAGTATGTTCCGGTGCGCCATGTGCCGGTAGCGCCAACCAGTTATGAGTTTTACGGTGAAAACCTGCTCCGTAACTTTGATGCGCTGCCAACATGGGTGTACACCACACCGCACAACATTCAACGCAATACCCCGCAGAACGCCTCGTGCGAAGCCTGTCACACCAACCCTGAGATCTTCCTGACAGCCGACAAGGTTCAGGCGGTGGAACAAAATGCAAACGCATCAGTGATCGTGAAGACGGTCCCCCCTGCAGTGGAGTTGTTCCTCGCCGCCATGCCGCAGCCCGCAGCGCATGCTGAATTGGTCAGCGACTCGTGTGTGGCGTGCCATGAAACGGGAATTCGCAACTCCCCCATGTACCCTGAAGATCACATTGGGTTCTCGAACGAAAGTTGCTCTGGATGTCACAAGCTGCCCTAGCGCGCTTGATCAATAAAATCAATCATTCTTCAAAAGGAGAAGAAAATGTCTAAAAAGTTTCAAATGTTTTTAGCCCTGCTCCTCACCCTCAGTATGATCCTGGGAGCATGTGCTACCCCCGCCGAACCGGTTGTCGAAGTGGAAGCAACTGAAGCGGTTGTGGAAGAAGTTGTCACCGAAGAACCTGTAGTGGTTGAAGAAGAAGCGGAACTTGATGTTCTGGCGCTGTTCACCGACCTCACCGCCTCTCTCCCCGCCGACAAGGGTTACGGCTCTGTCAAGCCTGCCGCGCTGAATGAAGAGCTGGTTGAAAAAGACCTGTTCATCCTCGATGTGCGCGAAGCCTCTGAAGTGGAAGCCAATGGCTACATCGAAGGCACTGTTAATATTCCGGTGCGCGAAGTGCTTGCCAACCTGGATAAACTCCCCGGTCTTGACGAACCGATCGTTGTGACATGCGCCTCTGGTCATCGTGGTGGTATGGTGCAGGCTGCGCTCAAGTTGTTGGGCTACACCAATGTCCGCAACCTGAACGGTGGTTTGAATTCCTGGATTAAATCCGAATACCCCGTGGTCACCGGGTCCATGCCCGAAGCTCCGGCTGCCATCAGCACTGCTGTCATCGAAGACGAAGCGCTCTACACCCTGTTGAACGACTTCCTCTCCAACCTGCCCGAAGGCTTTTACTCGGTCAAGTCAGACAAGCTCAATGAGTTGCTGGTCGAAAACCCGCCCTTCATTGTGGATGTGCGCAGCAAGGGCGAATGGGACAAAGACGGCTATATCGAAGGTTCCATCAACCTGCCGTTCAGTGATTTCTTTGCCAATCTCGACCAGATCCCCGAAGACAAGGATGCCAAAATCGTAGTATTGTGCGCTTCCGGTCATCGTGGCAGCATAGTTATGATGGGCTTGCGCCTGATGGGTTATACGGATGTTTCCAACCTCGCTGGCGGTTTAAACGGCTGGAAAGCCGCTGGTTTGCCCGTAGCTGGCCTGGTCAGCGAGATGGCGAATTTCCTCGCCACCCTGCCCACCGATGCCGGTTATTACAGCATCAAGAACGACAAACTCAATGAAATGCTGGTTGAGAACCCACCTTTCATTGTGGATGTTCGTGAACCCTCTGAAATCGAAGGCACTGGATACATCGCCGGTTCAATCAATCTCCCGATCCGCACCCTGCTCCAGAACCTCGACAAACTTCCCGGCAAAGATGAGAAGATCGTCATCACCTGCGCTTCCGGTCACCGCGGCGCCTACGGCATGATGGCTCTGCGCCTGCTTGGCTACACCGATGTCGTCAACCTCAATGGCGGTATCAATGGTTGGGTCAAGGCTGA
The DNA here is from genome assembly GCA_002343775.1 of Anaerolineales bacterium UBA2395. Taxonomy (GTDB): domain Bacteria; phylum Chloroflexota; class Anaerolineae; order Anaerolineales; family Villigracilaceae; genus Villigracilis. The sequence goes on along the minus strand of DDSH01000034.1, from coordinate 33,052 downwards.
ATTTGCGCTCGAAGCCGGTCTGCCCGCCGAAGCTGTTGCTGGAACTGCTCCTGAAGTGGATGCTGGCAAACTCGCCGCGCTGGATGCGTATCTGGCTGCACTCCCCGAAGGTTTCAACACCGTCAAACCCGCCGACCTGAACACCGAGATCGTGGGCGGCACCGCTCCCTTCATCCTCGATGTGCGCTCTGCTGAAGAGTGGACTGCGAACGGTTACATCGAAGGCGCTGTGAACGTGCCTGTGATCGATGTGCCCGCCAACCTCGCCCAACTCCCCGCTGACAAGGCTGCCCCAATCGTAATCATGTGCGCTTCCGGTCATCGCGGCGCCTTGGCACAGATGTATCTGCAATTCCTCGGCTATACCAATGTCCGCAATTTGGGCGGCGGCTTAAATGCCTGGATCGCGGCGGAATTGCCCGTCGTCAAGTAGTAGAAATTTGTCAGGAGCTTGCTCCTGCCTGAGGTAGTACATCAGCCTGCGAGGAGGACTCGCAGGCTGATTCATTGAATGCATTGAGCGTGTGTCATACCGAAAGATGACAATTTTCACTGGTCAGACCGATGAGAAAGGCTTATTCTTATGCTAGGTAACTATAATAAAACCTTATTTATCAGGGAGAAGCGCATGGTCGAGCTTTCGACTTTACAGGTCTTTCTCATCGCCGCGGAAGAGAAGAATTTCAGCAATGCGGCAAAACGGCTGCATTTATCACAGTCGGCGGTGAGCCAGAATATTCAATCCATGGAGCGAGCATATGGAGTGGAGTTATTCATCCGTCGCGGACGGACAGTGGAGCTAAGTGAAGCCGGACAAACGATCCTGCCGATGGTGCAGGATGTACTCCGCGCTGCGCGGATGCTTGAAGACGGTTTTCATGACCTGCACGATCAGGTTGGTGGTGAGATCCTGATCGGCTGTTCCACCTCCGCCGGGAAGTATTTGCTGCCGGTCCTGCTCTCGGATTTTCAAAGGCAGTACCCGGCGGTGCGCCCGCGCGTCAAGATCATGGGGCGTGACAGCATTCATGACCGCTTGCTAAGCAATGCCATCCCTTTTGGTGTGACCAGCAAGATATTCGAACACCGCGACCTGGAGTGTCAACCGTTGTTCGATGATCGTATCATTTTGATCGTTTCCACGGATCATCCTTGGGCAGAGTATGGAAAAGCATTGCCAGACGACCTTTTGGACCAACCCATCATCATGCGTGAGGAAATGTCGGGTACATGCGACACCGTAATGCAGGGTTTGAAAAATTATGGGATCACGCCAGACATGTTGAATGTGACGATGGAACTTGGCAACCCTGAGGCGATCGAGATGGCGGTCGAGCGCGGGGTCGGAATCGCCTTTGTCTCTGAGATGGTGGCGGCGCGCGGACTTGCCTTTGGGCGCATCAAGAGGGTGGAAATGCAGGGATTGGAATTGAGCCGCACGGTTTATATCTCCAGAAATTTGAACAACCCACTCACGCGGGCGCAGTCGCTGTTTTGGAAATTTGCGCAGTCTCAACGCAAGGAGATCAATACGGAGATCTGGGATAGCCTTGTCGATTTTACAGCAAGCTAATTTTTCAGATAAACGTTGCAGGCTCCGCTTTCGGGTGGAGCCTGTTTTTATTCCTGGATCCGTTTCCGGGTCCGTTCGAAGCGGGGTGACTTAACTCAATCGAAGACGTGACTTCCGTCCATGTCGAAAGGTATTGCGTCAAAATATAATAAGGTCAACCATAACAATTATTATCAGGGTTACCTTATGACAGTCAGGCATCTCAGTGAAAGCACGGAAATGTATCTCAAGGCAATGGTGGAATTGAGCGAGCGCGATACGGTGACGGTCGCGCGTCTTGCGGAACGTTTGAGCGTAACACCGGTTTCTGCAAACGAAATGGTGCGGCGGTTGGGGGAACAAGGGCTGGTTTCTCATATGCCTTACAAAGGCGTGAACTTGACAAAGAAGGGACGCGAGGCGGCGGTGAACGTGTTGCGCCGACAGCGTTTGTGGGAGTGTTTTCTGCATGACCATTTGAAGATCGAGTGGGCGCAGATCTATGAGTTTGCCTGTTCGCTGGAACATGCCACGGCTCCCGAAGTGACCGAGGCGCTGGCTGCTTTTTTGGGAAACCCAAAGACTTGCCCGCGTGGAAATCCCATCCCATCCACTGATGGTTCGTTCAAGGCGCTTGAAGGAATTCCGTTGAGCGAGCTGGGCATCGGTGAGAAAGCGCGCATCCTTGCCGTGGATGCCACGGCGACGGATGTGTTGCGCTATTTGCAAGAGAGGGATATTTTGCCCGGGCACAATGTGAAGCTGCTTGAAGCCGCGCCGCTTCAAGGCCCGCTGACGCTGGAAGTGGAAGGTAAGGTGACGGCGTTGGGATTGGCGATGGCTGAATTTGTGGTTGTAAAACCGATAAAATCTTAAAGGAATTATCCAATGTCTGAATCCATTCAACTCCATTTGCTCCAGCGCGGTCAACATGGGACGATAACAAAGGTCAACGGCACGGGCGCACTGCGCCGCCGGTTCGTGGAAATGGGGATCGTAAAAGGGGAAACGATTTTGCTGGAACGCCATGCGCCGTTGGGTGACCCGATGGCGTATTTCATCAAGGGCTATCATCTTGCGCTGCGGAAAGAGGAAGCGGCTCAGATCGAAGTGGTTTTGGGGTAACCATGGCTGACTTGACGATTGCACTTGCGGGAAATCCAAATGCGGGGAAGACGACCATTTTCAATGCATTGACCGGTTTGCACCAGCACACGGGGAATTGGCCCGGAAAAACGGTGGAGAAAAAAGATGGTGAGATCAACTTCGATGGGTTGAAGATCAATGTCGTGGACTTGCCGGGGACATACAGCCTTACCGCATACACTCCGGAGGAGATCATCGCTCGTGATTTCATCATCAAAGAAAAACCCGATGCGGTGATCAACGTGGTCGACGCGACCAACCTCGAACGCAATTTATATTTGACCGTCCAGATTTTGGAACTGGATGTGCCGGTTGTGATGGCGCTCAACATGACGGATGATTTGCACAAAGACGGTGCGAAGATCGACCTTCAGTATCTATCCGAACTATTGGGCGGCGTCCCGGTCGTTTCCACCACTGCGAATCGTGGCACCGGGATCCCTGAATTGATTTCCAAGGCTGTACAGGTTGCGCGAAAATAGAATTCCATGAATATTACTTCCTCTCACACACTGTTCCGCCTGGATTATGGCGGCAAACTCGAACGCGAGATCGCAAACATGACCGAGGCGTTTGCTGAGCACAAATTGGATACAGGACATTACCCCAGCCGTTGGCTGGCGATCAAACTGCTCGAAGCAGACGCAGATGTTCTCGAGCATGTCCGCACCCTGCCGAATGGCGGTGCCGTCATTGAACTTGCACGGCAAAGTTCCGAGAAATTAAAGTCATGGCTGGGCGACGACGTGGACATGCTGGTCGCCGACCGCCGCTATGGATTCATCAACGGCATCGTGCGGCAGGCGTTGAAACGCCCGCACATGGATCGTGTCACGCTGACTGACCGTATCGACGACATCGTCACGCACAAATGGCTGGGGTTGCCGATCTTCTTTGCGATGATGTACATCATGTTCCGTTTGGTGATCGATGTATCGGCTCCGTTTTTGGATTGGACCGACGCGGTCATCAACGGACCGATTGCAAGCTGGTTCGCTTCGCTGCTGGACCTGGCAGCGGCTCCGGCTTGGATTCATTCCCTCGTCGTGGAAGCGGTGATCGGCGGAGTCGGAGGCGTTCTGGTCTTTGTCCCCGGTTTGCTCATCCTGTATTTTTTCCTCGCTTTACTCGAAGATTCGGGCTATATGTCCCGCGCTGCATTCGTGATGGATCGCTTTATGCGCGTGGTGGGCTTGCACGGCAAGTCGTTCATCCCGATGATCCTCGGCTTTGGCTGTGCCGTCCCGGCGGTGTATGCCACGCGGACGATCGCCAGCCGTCGAGATCGTGTGTTGACAGCGTTGCTCGTGCCGCTCATGTCGTGCTCGGCGCGTTTGCCAGTGTATGTGGTTTTCGGCTTGGCGTTCTTCGGCTCCAGCGCAGGGACGGTGATCTGGGCGATGTATGCGCTTGGTATTTTGGTTGCCATGCTGGCGGGCATGGTCTTTACCCGCACCATTCTCAAGCCGGATGTCTCGTCGGCGTTCGTGTTGGAGTTGCCACCATATCGCAACCCGGCATTCAAAAGTGTCTTGATCCATATGTGGGAGAATACGCGCGAATTTGTCCACAAGGCTGGGACGGTGATCTTGTACGCCTCCCTTGTGATGTGGGTGCTGCTCAACCTGCCCTGGGGCGTTGAGAACCAGCGCGACTCGTATTTTGGCAGGGTTAGTGGCGCCATTGCGCCGGTGTTCGCGCCCTTGGGATTTGGCGACTGGCAGACCAGCGGCGCATTGGTGACCGGCTTCATGGCGAAGGAAATCGTCGTCAGCACGATGAGCCAGATCTATATCGGCGCAGAAGATGCGGAAGAAGCAGCCGAACCGACCACCTTCCTCGAAGATCTGAGCGGGATCGGATTCGGTTTTGTGGATGCGGCTGTAAACTCTGGAAAGATTTTGTTGAGCATCATCCTCGGCGTGAATCTGGTGGATGAAGAAGCTGAGGCGCAGGATACTGTGTTGAGCCGTGCGCTGCGCGAGCACTTCACGCCGTTGAGCGCAGTTGCCATGTTGATCTTTGTGCTGCTTTATGTCCCGTGCGTCGCGACGCTGGGCGCGATCAAACATGAGTTTGGTATTTCCTGGGCAATCACCTCGGCTGTGTATCAGACTGCGGTGGCATGGCTGGCGGCGTTCCTGGTTTATCAGGGCGGAATGCTCTTGGGGCTGGGATAATGCTTGCACAACTCCTTGCGCTGCTCGAAACCCGGGAAAACGGACTGAGTCTGTTCGAGATCAGCCGGCAGATGAAAGCCCAACCTTCGGCGGTTCAGTCCATGCTCGATTTGCTGGTGAAAAAAGGCAGGCTGATCGAGGCCGGACCTGATGGTAAATATTGTGCTGCCTGCGGCTTGGAGTCCAACTGTCAATTATTGGCGGTGCATGGCAAGCGCTATGTACTGGCTTCCCTGTTTTCGAACAAGGATGAAGCGGTTCGTATCGAATCCCCGGTTTCCCCTGAAGCAGCGCTTTGATTTTCTTGACCATTAAAGAAAGCGGAATATCCAATTTTTCACAAACAGGATATTCCGCTTTTTGCGTTTTTTTATAAAATGCTTGCCATTCTTGGGTTTCTTGTCTATACTCTGGCAAAATCCAAAAAAGGAGATGTCCCATGTCCACAGTGCGCGATATGATCCGAAGGAAAGGCGGCGAGATTTTTTCCATAACCCCCGATTCGACTGTTTACGAAGCGCTTGAACTGATGGCGAAGCATAACACCGGCGCTTTGATGGTGGTCAGCGGCGGCAAGGTGGAGGGGATCATCTCTGAACGCGACTGCGTGCGAAAGGTCGATCTCGCGGGCAAAAATGCAAAAACCACTAGCGTCAGCGAGATCATGACCTCGAAGGTCGTTTACATCGAAGCCAGCCAGCCGCTCGAGGAATGCATGGCATTGATGATCGACAAGAACATCCGCCACCTGCCGGTGTACGACGGCAAGGAATTTTTGGGTTTGATCTCTGTCCGCGATGTGTTGAAGGAAGTTGTTGATGTGCAAAAGTTCATGATCTCGCAACTGGAGCACTACATTACAGGCGGTGGACGATAGCCACGGAAAAAATCAGGACGCCCTGCAAAAATAGGGCGTCTTTTTTTACCAAGGCAGTTTTTCCAGATCTACATTCCCGCCGCTGAGGATGACCCCGATCCGCAGCCCGTTCAACTTGATCTTCTTTTCCCACAAAACACCGAGCGGTACAGCCGCTGACGGCTCAATGATGATCTTGGCACGCTCCCAAACATACTTCATCGCGGTGATGATTCCCGCTTCACTCACGGTGACGATCTGCTCCACCCGCTCGCGGATGATCGGGAACGTCAGTGTGCCGAGCGATGTCAGCAGACCGTCTGCCACAGTTTTAGGATCGACCGACGGAATGATCTCTCCGGCTTGCATTGACCGAAAGGCATCATCCGCCATTTCGGGCTCGCCTGCGATCACACGGATCCCTCTTTTCGTCTCTGTTGCCGCGATGGATGTACCACTCAACAATCCACCACCCCCAACCGGCGCGAGGATCACATCCAGGTCGGGGACATCTTCAAGCAGTTCCAACGCCGCCGTACCTTGACCTGCGATCACGCGCTCATCGTTGTAGGGATGGACAACGGTCGCACCCGTATCGAGCCTGATGCTCTCCATTGTGCTTTCTCTCGCCTCAAGCGTAGGTTCACAAAACGTGATCTGCCCGCCGTATGCAGCCACTGCATTTTTCTTCACCTGCGGCGCATTGCTCGGCATGACGATATACGCTGGAATCCCGCGCATCCGCGCCGCCAGCGCCAACGCTTGCGCATGATTCCCGGACGAGTGGGTGACCACTCCGCGCTGTGCCTCTTCATCCGTCAATGAAAAGACGGCATTGCACGCCCCGCGAAATTTGAACGCCCCCACCTTTTGAAAATTCTCGCATTTGAGATACACCTGCGCACCAACTTGCTGGTTCAAACTCTCATTCGTCAGCACCGGTGTGCGGTGAATGTGCGGCTTGATCCGCGCGGCAGCCTGTCGAATATCTTCAATAGTAACACTCATATGGAATTCTCCAATCTCTAGTACCCCTTCTCAAAATCTACCACATACTTCAACGGCTTTCTTTCAACATACATCTGATAATTTTCGATGAAAACTCGAGCAATGTCCTTTGGAAAACTCGGCGCGGATGTGTGAAAGGTCATCGTCAGATTCTTCGTTACCCAGAAAGGATGCTCCTTCGGAAGCGGTTCCTGCTCGAAGACATCCAGAACCGCCCCTGCGAGTTTGTCATTCTCCAGCGCTTCGATCAACGCAGATTCGTCCACCGCCGATCCGCGCCCTGCGTTGATAAAGATGGCATGAGATGGGAGTTGCTTGAGCAAATCTGCGTTCACGACCTTTTGCGTCTCTTTCGTGTTCGGCAAAATGGATACGAGATAATCCAATCCCTGCGCGAACTCCATCAATTTGTCTGTATGATAATACTTATCTACATATTCGCTTGCCCGGCTTGCCAGGGTAAAACCTCGGACAGTCATGCCGAAAAATTTTGCCGCCCGCGCCACTTCAGCACCGATGGAACCAACGCCTAGCAAGCCGATGGTCTTGCCATGTAATGTGCCTGTCAACGCTTTGTCCCATTCCCTGTTTTTTTGTGCTTCGGCGCGCTGAAAGATTTTTCGCTCATGCGCGAGCAAATATCCGAAGACAAATTCGGACATCAACCCGCCGAAGACACCGCGCGCATTCGTCAGGATGTAATCCCGCCGCAGGGATGGGTTCAGCAGCGGTTCCACTCCTGCCCATGTGGATTGTACCCACTTCAACGCAGGGAATTGCCCGAATATCTCACCGATGTGGCTGGGTTCACCGAGAATGATTTCGCAGGTTTCGCTTGCCTGCTCAAGGATGGTCAGGTCTGGCAGATTGGCAGATTCGATCAAGGCGCGGTAAGTTGATGCTTCTTTCGATAGAATGAGTAAGGTCGGCATGGTACCTTCAATTTTACCCATGATTTTCAGACTATAATTACGGACATGAACGCTCCGAAAAAATCGCTTCGTGCTTTGATGTCCCGCCTGATCGATTATGCCGGGCTGTACCCGCCTGCGAGTTTGTCGCTGCCGGACGCCTTCGGAAACTTTGTCACATACCAAACCGACCCGGATGCTTGGATGCTTGCGCGCTTTGTCATCCCTGCCGGAAGGTTGGCGGAACTCTCCCCGTGGATGACAAACTTTGATGGGGCGCTGTCGTTCACGGTCTTGGGAAGAAGCGGAAAAGACATCGGGGAATTTTCAGAAGGGATCAATCTCGACCTTCAGAGTATTCAATCCTTTTGTGCGCTTCACCCCACACAAGTGGTTGTGGATATGTTCGAAGTCTCGCTGCCTGTGTCGGCGTTTGACGATCAGTATGCGCTTAATGATTTGGTAAAGCAGACGGCTGAACAATTAAACGTCAATGGGTTGACTGTATTCTTCGAAGCCCCATTTGGCGAGGGCTGGCAGGCGCGGGCGGATAAACTGTTTTATGCTTTGCGAAAAGTGAAAGACAAGCACGTTGGCTTTAAACTTCGCACAGGCGGCGTGACGGTGGAGTCGTTCCCATCAACAGAGCAGGTGGCGTGGGCGATTGTGGAGGCGCGTGATTCGGGCATTCCTTTGAAATGCACAGCTGGGTTGCATCATCCGATTCGCCACTTTAATGAAAGCGTTGGGACGAAAATGCACGGCTTTTTGAACGTCTTTGGCGCGGGTGTGTTGGCGGTAGCCAACGGCATCTCACAGGATCTGGTGCAGTTCATTCTTGATGATGAAGACCCGTCAAGTTTTCGATTTGGCGAGGATGAATTCACTTGGAAGGGGTTGCGCGTAGCTGCAAGTGATTTGGAGAAGATTCGCCATCGATTTATTTCCTTTGGTAGTTGTAGTTTTGACGAACCGCGCGAAGATTTAAAACAATTGGACTTGCTTTAGTTGTTTTGACACAACAAAAGGGTAGTGTATGTCGTTCATTGAAATCTCTCCCGAATCTGATTTTCCCATTCAAAACCTGCCGTATGGAGTTTTCTCTACAAAGGAGAATTTAACTCCACGCATCGGAACTCGGCTGGGTGATTTTGTGGTTGACCTTTCATTCCTTGATGAGCAAAAGTTGTTCGACCAGCAATACGGATTCTTTGCAGATTCGTCCCTCAACCGCTTCATGTCCGCGGGGCGGGAGGTTTGGACGAGAATCCGGCAGCGATTAACCGACCTGCTCAGCGAAGGCGGTGACACGGTCTGGGAAGAAGCGATGCGTTTGCGCGCATTGATCTCCGTTGAAAATGTCCGAATGCACCTGCCCGTCGTTATCGGCGATTACACCGATTTTTACGCCTCGCGCGAACATGCCACCAATGTTGGTGTCATGTTCCGTGGCAGGGAAAATGCGCTCATGCCCAACTGGCTGCATTTGCCGGTTGGGTATCACGGGCGGGCAAGTTCAGTGACGCTCTCCGGCACGGATGTCGTCCGTCCGCGTGGGCAGGTCAAGCCGAAGGATACGCCGCCCGAATTCGTTGCTTCGCGGCAGCTGGATTTTGAATTGGAAATGGGATTTTTCCTTGGCAGAGGCAACGATCTTGGCAGCCCCATTTCGATTGGCAACGCGCACGAATATATCTTTGGCATGGTGCTGCTCAACGACTGGAGCGCGCGCGATATTCAAGCATGGGAATATCAGCCGCTCGGACCGTTCCTTGCCAAGAATTTTGCGACATCGATCTCGCCCTGGGTGGTGACGATGGATGCGCTGGAACCCTTCCGCGTGCCGCTGCCGCAGCAGGAACCCGCGCCTCTTTCCTACCTCAATTCAGATTCGGCAATGGGAGTGGATATTAACCTCGAAGTGACTCTGCAAAGCGCAGCCATGAACGCGCCACAAACCATCAGCCGTTCGAATATGAAATATCTGTATTGGAGCATGGAGCAGATGCTGGCGCATCACACCGTCACTGGCTGCAATATGCGCGTCGGCGACTTGTGCGGGACAGGCACCATCAGCGGACCAACCGAAGATGGTTATGGTTCGATGCTGGAACTGACCTGGCGGGGTGAGCATCCGCTTCAACTGCCAGATGGCGAGACGCGCACATTTTTACAAGACGGGGATATTGTGACGATGAAGGGCTATTGTCAGGGGGATGGGTACAGGATTGGTTTCGGCGAAGTGACGGGGAAGATTCTCCCGGCAAGATAGACCTTGCGCTATTTTCCGCGTGTGGCAATTGCCGTTGCTGCCGCGCGGGTGTGAACGTCTAGTTTTTCAAAAATGGCTTTCAAGTGGCGTTTAACCGTGTTCGTGGTGATGACCAGTTTTTCGGCGATTTCCTTGTTGGTTAATCCTTGTGAGAGCAAGTCAAGCACTTCGCGTTCGCGGTCGGTCAGCGCGCTCAATTCATCATGGGAGTTGCTGCTTTGCTTGATCTCGGCAAGAATGCGTTTGAAACTGGCGCGATGGAAGGCTTGTTTTTCGATATATGCCGCAATCGAATGTTCGGAATAAATGCGTTGTATATCGTCGGGTTCAGACAGCCCGCTGACGACGATGGTGGGAATATGATGCCCCTGGGTGATCTTCAGCAATTGTAAACCGTCGAGCGTGGGACCACCGCGCAACGAGAGATCCACCACGGCGAGAGAAAATTTGTCCTTGCGCAATATGCCCAATGCCTCGCCGAAACTTGCACAGGCGATCGTGGAATATTCCGCTTCGTGGAGCATGTCTTCGATGATGCTGCGCCAGCCAGCGTCGTCGTCCACGACCAGGGCTTTCGGGGCAGATGCGTTCGATGGAGCCGGCGCAGGCTCCGGGTCTGTTTGTGAAGCGTTGGTTTTATCCCCTTCCGATGGAGCTGAGATCATGATCCGTTTGAGGATATCTTTGAATTCGCTGCGTTGAAAACTTTCCTTGCGCAGGAAGGTGAAGGCGTTGTAATCTGTCAGCGCTTTGACGGCGATCTCAACTGTGGCGAAACCGGTAAGCAAAATGGCACGACAGGCAGGGTCGAGCCTTCGGATCGAGTCGAGCACGAGCAATCCATCCTGATTGTGGTGATCGCTGGCGGAAAGCGACAGATCGACCACGGCGAGTCGATGCGGATTTGTCTTTAGCGCGGTGATGGCTTCATGAAGGGTGCTGGCAGTATCGACCTCGAAACCATGGTCGATGAGTATCTCGCTCATGAGCTGCTGCCAGGATGAATTGTCGTCTACAACGAGGGCGCGTGGATTCATGTTTCCCGTCCTGCAATGGGCAACCGCAAATGGAAGGTCGTGCCGTGTGTGCCGTCGCTTTCCACGGTTACGCTGCCGCCGAGGCGGGTCATCAGCGTTTTGACCCACCACAAGCCGAAGCCCATCTTGCCGGGATGCGTACGGCTCGAATGTGCCAATTCAAAAATTTGTTCATGCAGTTCCGCCGGAATGCCGCGCCCGGTGTCGCTGACAGAGATATCCACCCACTCTGCATTTTGCATGCCGGTTATTTTGATCTTGCCGTTTTCTTCCATCGCATCCACAGCGTTTTCGAGCAGGTTGCGAAAGACGAAGACCAGGCTTTGCCCGCTGGCGCTGACCATCGGCAGGTTGTTCAGTCCTTCGCTAAGAATTTGGATTCCTGGCGGAGTTTGCACAACCCGGATCGCATCCATGACGCACGGTTCGATCTGGATGCGTTCCATTCGAATGGGGCGCAAGTGAGAAAGGTTCTCATGCACGGTCTGCATGGCGGCGGCGGCGCTGCGTTCGATCTCGTTCAGGCTTTTGGTCAGGTAGTGGTCTTCCGCCAGCAGCGTTTCGTATTTGTCTTGAATGCCCTGCACGCGCACGGGAATGACACCAAGTTTATTGTTCATGGTGTGCAGCAAATTCGCAGAGACATCACCCACCGCTGCGAACGTCTCGGCGATCAGGTGCTGTTCCTGTGAAGCGCGCAATGCCTGCTGGCGAGTCTCATTTTGGATGACGAGCACCGCATAGTTGACGAGACATGCCAGCACTTTCTTGTCCCATTCCGATACGTCGCTTCGGACTCCGCCCGCAGAGGAGTGGAAGACCCCGAACATTCCCAACGCTGATGCGGTGTTATCCTTTGCCAGAGGCATGAAATAGGCATTGGGTCGTTTTTCTGCTTCAGAGATTTCCGCCGGAATAGCCCCGCCTTCAGAAACGATAAAGCCCATTGCGCCGTTTTCGCCTGCCAGCCAGATCGCGCTTGTTTCGGTGTTGAGCAGATCATTCGCCATGGCGCACAACTGATCGAGCACCTTCAGGCTGGGTTGTGAGATCAGCAGTTGTGCGGCTTCCTGCAATGCATCCAATAGGCGTACTTCCTGAATGGCAGTGACGGCATACATTGCAAGAGATTGCAGCATGTGACTATCGTCTTCGGTGAATCCGCCCACTCGCGGACTCTCCAAATTCAACACACCTTCCAATCGTCCGCTGGCGTTGATGAGCGGCACGCACAATTCGGAACGCATCTCCAGTTTTGAGTCCAGCGGATAATATGTTTCTGCCCATGGTTGCTCTCGTAGATCGCGAATGAGCAATGGCTGGCGGGTACGTGCCACATGCGCCATAATACTCCTGCCTTGAATGGGAAGTTTTTCCACCAGCGGTTTTTCAAGATGTACCGCGCTGACTGCGCGAGTGACGAGGTGCTCGCCTGTTTGATCCAGAAGCCGGAAGATGCCATATTGGGCATTGGTCAATTCCAGCGCCAGTTCGAGGATGGATTCGAGCGTTTCTTCCAGTCGCAGGCGGGAGGAGATCAGCATTCCGGCGCGGCGCAGTTGGCTGAGTTCGTTCTCTTTTTGCGCGAGCGAACGGTTCATATCCGTCAGGCGGCGGGCGTGATAGATCGCCATGGCAGCCTGATTGACAAAGTTATCAAGCATTAGTTCTTCAAATTGTGAGATACGGCGGGGTTCGTAAAGATAGATGTAAAGAATGCCGAGAACTTCACCAGCCACGATCAACGGAAAGCACGCTACAACTTTTACACCTTTCTTTTCTTGATACGGGTGGATGTGCATATCAGTCTCTTCGTAAGAGAGGGTGCGGCGTTGGCGCAAGGTGGCACGCATCCCAAACCCGTTTGGGCGCGGGATATCTTCGGTGTGATCGGCTTCGGTCTCTGCGTGGGTTTCAGCGAACGCCACCACTCGCGATTCGGGACGTAACTCGTTGCGGCTGGCATCATATATGTAGATGGAAGCGGACGATCCGGGGATGACACGGATGGCGCTTTTTACGATCAGTTGCAGGCTGGATGCCGAATCCTTGCTGGACCCGATCTGGTTGATGGTCGTGCCGATCTGGTTTAGGCTGGCAAGGGTTTCGAGCAGACGCGGGTTAATCTCATCGGCGGGAGGGAAATCTGGATCGGTCATGGTGAATCAGGGGAGAAAAATATATCCAACACACATCCGATTGTACTTCAAGGCGGGTTCAAACAATCAGATGAATCCCCGCATCATTTGCATCCCCAATTGGAAGGCGAAGTAGAACAGTGTCGCTCCGCAGGCGGCATTCAGAAAGCGGAAGAAGGACACGGTCATCCATTTCCGTCCCCATGCCACCAGCCCAGCGATGAAGAAACACCAGGCGATCGCACCGCCAAGAAAACCGATAAAGAAGGTGACAAAATGGATCGGTTGCGGCGTGCCTGCAATGGAGGCGAAGACTGTCGTACCGAGCCCTGTCCAGAAGACAATGTTCATCGGGTTGCCGAGTGAGAGGAAAGCGCCGCTGGCAAAATCACCCCGGGTGCTGGTTTCGCTTTCATCTGTGTTTGGATGTTTGCCTTCGCGGGCATCCTTGATGGCATCCCAGGCAAGTTTCACCATTAGGACAATCCCGATCAGGCTGAGAATGACCCGTGCTATATCATTCTGGATGACGAATGCCAGACCCGTCAACGCGATGGCTGCCCAGGTGGTGTCACCGATCAGCGAGCCGAATTGCACCGAGAGCGCGGGACCAAATCCTCGGGCGGCACCACGGCGGATGGTTTCGGCGGTGATGATGCCCGGAGGGGCGCAGAAAGCAATGCCAAGAATAAAGGAGGATATAAGAAGTGGGGACATGAGAGAAGGTTGGCAGGGGCGTCCCGAAAGGATGCTAGGAGGCGAAGATTTACCTGGCGGGACGCCCCTATGAGAGACAACCGACAGTCAGTTGCAAGCCAAGGTTCAAGCAACCAACTGTCGGCGGAGAAAGAAGCGAGGTCAGTGGCTAGGCATCAAAGTATAGGACGTATTCGTGCGGGGTCGGGCGCAGGCGAATTGCATCCACTTCATGGACGCGCTTGTACTTGATGTACTCTTCGAGCAGGTCCGGGGTGAAGACGCCGCCCTGCAGCAGGAAGTCGTGGTCGGCTTCGAGCGCGTCAAGCACTTCGCCGAGGCTGGATGGCACTTGCTTGATGAGCGCCTTTTCCGCGGCGGGCAGTTCGTACAGGTCCATGTCGCGTGGTTCACCCGGATCGATCTTGTTCAGGATTCCGTCAAGCCCTGCCATGAGGATGGCTGAGAACGCGAGGTAGGGGTTTGCGGTGGCGTCGGGAGCGCGAAACTCAACACGCTTTGCCTTGGAAGATTTGTTCGCAGGGATGCGGCAGATGGCGGAACGATTGCGCTGTGAGTACGCGATGTTGACGGGCGCTTCGTAACCGGGTACGAGGCGGCGGTATGAATTGGTGGTGGGCGAGGTCAGCGCAAGCAGGGCGGGCGCATGCTTGAGTAACCCGCCGATGTAATACTTGGCGGTCTGCGAGAGACCCGCGTAGCCTTTCTCGTCGTAGAAGACGTTGGTGCTGCCCTTCCAAAGTGAAGAATGGACATGCATGCCGGAGCCGTTGTCGCCGAAGATGGGTTTGGGCATGAAGGTGACAGTCTTGCCATTCTTGCGCGCCACGTTCTTGATGACGTATTTGTAAAGCAGGAGGTCATCTGCCATGCGGGTGAGCGTAGTGAAGTGCATGGACATTTCGCTCTGACCGGCGGTTGCGACTTCATGGTGGTGCAAGTCCATCGAAACGCCGGCGGCTTGCATGGCGAGCATGAACTTGTTGCGAAGTTCTTGTAATGTGTCGGTTGGAGAGGTGGGGAAGTAGCCGCGCTTGGGCTGGATCTGTCCGCCCATGCTGCCTTCGTCACCGCTGCTCCACCACGCCTCGGAAGATTCGATGGAATAGTACGATTCGTTTGGCGCAGACTGGTAGCGGATGCCGTCGAAGACAAAGAACTCCGCCTCAGGCGCGAAGTAAGCCGTATCGGCGAGCCCCGTGCTTTTTAAGTACGCCTCAGCCTTGAGTGCCACGTAACGCGGATCGCGGGAGTAGGCTTCTTCTGAAAGCGGGTCGAACACATTACAGGTCAGGACGAGAGTCGGCGTCTCGGCAGTCGGGTCGACGAAGGCAGTTTCGGCATTGGGTTTCAGGAGCATGTCTGATTCGTGGATTTCCTGAAAGCCGCGAATGGATGAACCGTCGAAGGGGATGCCCTCCTTGAAAAAGTCCTCGTTCAGGCGCTGCACCGGCATGGTGAAGTGCTGCCAGGTCCCGGGTAGGTCGGTGAAGCGCAAATCCACGACTTGAACGCCTTTTGCCATTTCCAAAACTTCTTTGACTGATGTAGCCATTCTTCTCTCCTAAAAAGTTGGTGATTTCGATCTTGAAGCGATTGCGGCATTATAGGTGGCTGGCGGGATGCAGGTCTATTACCCAAATGGGTACATTAAACAAAAACAGACAGGTGCTATGAACACCCGTCTGTTTTTTCCCCAATTGGGGCAAAACCAAGGAGATGAGAATAAGACGAAAGGTGAAGCGACTTTCGACTGCTTGTATTGTATGGGTATTTACACAATTTTCCATTCCCTAAATGGGTCATTTACCACTTAATAAAGAAAACGTCCCTGCTCCATTGGCAGGGACGTTTGGATAAGGTCTTTCTATCGGCGACGTCGCCCGCCGCGGAAGAAACCGACGACCCAGATCAAAACCACAGCGCCGAGGATCGCAACAATGAAACTGTAGACATTGAAGCCGGTGAGTCCGTCTGTACCGAATACATTCTCCATGATGAAACCGCCGATGAATGCGCCCGCAATACCGCTGACCACGTTTTCAACGCCGCCCATTTGTTTGTTCTTGCCGGTGATGATGCTGGCGATCCAGCCTGCCAATGCGCCGAACACGATCCAAATAAGAATATCCGTCAAAGTCATATGTACCTCCGAGTTGAGTTTTTAATGTTGCGCATTATAACGCAGGCTTCTTAACCGGTGATCAATTCGGGCGGAAGATGGTTGGTGTTGTTGACGTAGGAAACCATTACATTACCCTTGCGGAAGTCGAAGCGACTGATGGAGCAGTTGTTGAGCAGAAACCATGAACGCAGTCCATTGGCACCTTGCCGCCACGGGAGTTTTAGTACCGCGCACATGAAACGCACGAAGAATCCGCCGTGACTGACGAAGGCGATCCGCTCCTCCGACTGCCCCTCCCGGTCGCCGTGACGCGCGAGCAATTCTGCCAGCACCCGCTCTGCGCGGAGTTGACGCTCATCGTCCGCCTCAAAGGGGCGATTCCACCAGCCGGATTCGTCCAGGTGGTCGGGTAGTCTGATTTCGGGAAAATTCTGCTCGAAGAACGAGCGTGGTTTCCCCGGCAGACCTTTTTGGTTTTCCTCTTTTTTGCGTGCGTAGATTCCGCCTTCTTCGTGAATATCCACCCATGCCGTGAATGGGACATCTCCCAGCGCCCTTGCGGTTTCCGCTGCCGTATGCACGGCGCGCTCCATCAGGCTGGAGTAGAGGTGAGTAAAACCGAAACCGAACTGGTTCTGGCTGTTCCACGGATCGTCACTGGTGATCGCCTGGCGCTCTTTGAGGTATTGTGCCGTGATTTGCGCCTGTTTCCTGCCGATCTCGGTCAGGTACGGATCGGAATGTTCCTTGTAATTGGGGTCGTTTGCTCCGGCGTTGTTCACGGACTGTCCGTGACGGATGAAGTACAGTTGCATGATTGCCTTGGTCCTTTTCCAAAAAATAACAGTCATCGGGTGACTGTTATTTTTCATTGGCTGTTTTTTGGGGGATTTTACTTGATCTGGTAAATGACCCTGGAATTGTTCGCGTCGGCGTACTCCTTCTTTTCGCGGTGGGTGGCGAGTCGTGCGGCAATGATGTGGACGGCGTCATTCGTCCGCGTGAAGAAACAGGTCAAGATGCGCCGGTCGGATGCCCGTCCGATGACCATTTCCCGTTTTTCGTTCTGGGAGTGTTCTTCGTCGTCAAAGTAGACCGCGTGCCAGTCTTGAAACACGGATGAGGCGACCTCGAAGGTTACGCCGTATTTATCTTCGTTCCGTGCGGCTTTCTGTGCCTCCCAATGAAACTTCAATGCTTTTTGCTTTTTCATGGCGTGAGTATAGCATGGATGAATTGCCAGAAAGGGAATTGTCTTTTCATGGAACCATTCCCTGCTCACTATTCATTATCTTCGTATTGTCTCGTCCCTTGCCGGACCAACCCCGATCCACTTGACTGGCACGCCCGCCGCTTCTTCGATCATCTTCACGTACTTCTGCGCGTTGACTGGAAGTTCCTCAAAAGACTTTGCCTTGCTGATGTCCTCGCTCCAACCAGGGATGGTTTCGTACACACATTCGACTTGATCCAAGCCGTAGGCGTCCACATCTGCGTAGCGGACAGGGTCACAGCTCAACTCGTAGCGCGTACAGACCTTGATCTCCTCCAACCCGCTTAACACATCCAACTTCGTTAAACAGATTTCGGTCATGCCGCTTAGTTGCGCGGCGGTTTTTACAATTTCCAGATCCAGCCAGCCCACACGGCGGATGCGTCCCGTGGTCGCCGCCACTTCGCCGAATTTTTTATACACTTCGCTCTCAGTGTCGTGGATTTCCGTCGGCAGCGGTCCAGCACCGACGCGCGTGGTGTACGCCTTGGTCACACCGACCACGCGTGTGATGTGCCTGGGCGGAATGCCAAGTCCCGCCGAAGCCGCGGAAGGGATGGTCGTCGAAGCGGTCACGAACGGGTAGGTGCCCCAATCCGTATCCAAAAACGTGCCCATCGCCTGTTCGAGCAAAAAAGTTTTATCCGCTTTCAAGCCATCCTGTACCAGCGAGAACAATTCTTTGATGTAAGGCTTTATCTTCAGGTAATACCCGCGATACTCGTCGCGCACGGCTTCATACTTTAACGCCTCGCCACCCAGCGCGATGATGATCTTGTTCTTCAATTCCAGCTGTATCATCAACCGCTTCTCGAACGCATCGCTTGCGAAATCCGTCCAGCGGATGCCGTTGTAACTAACCTTATCCGCAAACACCGGACCGATCCCGCGCCGCGTCGTTCCAGTTGCGCCTTTGCCTTTGGCTTCTTCGTACAAGCCATCCAAAATCTTGTGATATGGCATGATGATGTGCGAACGCGGCGAGATCCATAAACGCCCGTCCACGCCTACACCCGCCTTGTTAAGCATTTCGATCTCTTCGAGCAGCACGGCAGGGTCGATCACTACACCGCCGCCGATCAAGCCCACCGTATTCTGTGCGAAAATACCCGAAGGCACAAGATGAATTTTAAACGTCCCGAATTCGTTGATGACCGTATGTCCCGCGTTGTTCCCGCCGTTGAACCGCGCCACATAGTCCGCGTGCTTCGCCAAAAAATCCACCACCTTACCCTTGCCTTCGTCGCCCCACTGCGAACCGATCACTGCGATGACTGTCATGGTTTCTCCTTGTGGATGGTACGGATTTTTTCGATTCAAGCCCGCAACATCCTTGTTTGTCATTTGGATTGACGTCCGATATGCGCCTCAGACTCCGCCCCCAACCTGCCAGCCTTTCAGGAGGTTTCATCTTCGCTGGAGGTTTCGAGCGTGTCTACGCATCAACATTATAAATTGACCAGGCTCAAAATTGCACTTTGGCTGCTTAAAAAAGCGCAATTTTTAACCGTGCTGGGTATAATTCGGGCGCGAGGAGAACGAAAACGAATGAAAATTTTGTCCGAAACCGCACTGACCTATGACGATGTGCTGCTCGTCCCACAATATTCTGAAGTGGACTCGCGGCGTGTCCTTTCAACCAAAAGTTGGTTGACCAAAAAGATCGCCTTGCAGTCGCCCGTCGTCTCCGCCAACATGGACGTGGTCACTGAGAGCGAGATGGCGATCACCATGGCGCGCGAAGGCGGGATCGGCATCATCCATCGCTTCATGACCATCGCCGAGCAGGCACGCCAGATCGAGCGCGTCAAAAAGGCAGAATCCTTTATCGTGGAGAATCCGCTCACGATGACCGACCAGCACACAGTCGGGGATGTGAAGCGGGTTGTCGAGGAAACGAATACTGGCGGAATCCTGATCCTCGATCAGAACGAAAAACTTGTCGGCATCATCACCACCCGCGACCTGTTGTTTGAAGAAGACGATGACAAACCCGTGACTGCGATCATGTCCCGCGACGTTCACAGTGCCCCGCCCGAAACAACGCTGAAAGATGCCGAGCGGCTGCTGCACGAGTATCGCGTCGAAAAACTTCCGCTGGTGGACAAAAAGGGAAAGGTGACAGGTTTGGTGACTTTGAAGGATATTATGAAGATCACCAAGTTCCCGAAAGCCACCAAGGATTCAAAGGGACGCCTGGCGGTGGGCGCGGCGGTCGGTGTGCGTGACAAGGAAATGCGCCGCGTGGAAGCTGCCTTGCAGGCGGGAGCGGACTGTATTGTGGTGGATATTGCTCACGGCGATTCGCATCTTGAGATCGAAATGATCCGCAGCATTCGCAGCCACTTTCCCGAGGCGCAGATCATCGGCGGCAACGTTGCCACTGCTGATGGGACAAGACGCCTGATCGACGCGGGCGTGGATGCGGTCAAGGTGGGCGTGGGTCCCGGTTCCATCTGCATTACACGCCAGGTGGCGGGTTCGGGCGTCCCGCAATTGACGGCGATCATCCATTGCGCTGAGGCGGCACGTCCTTCCGGCATCCCCATCATCGCGGACGGCGGGATCCGGCATCCGGGTGATGTCGCCAAGGCGATTGCCGCCGGTGCGCAGACGGTGATGATCGGCTCGATGCTGGCTGGTACCGACGAAAGCCCCGGTATGATCATGACGCGGCGCGGGCATCGCTACAAAGCTTCGCGCGGCATGGCGTCGCTTGCGGCGAACATCGAGCGCAACAAACGCGAGGGCAACGACCTCACTCGAGAGGAGATCGAGGAATATGTTGCGGAGGGGGTCGAGGCGGCTGTCCCATATCGCGGCAAGGCGCGTGAAGTGCTGATGCAGCTGGTGGGCGGGCTGCAATCTGGCATGAGTTACAGCGGTGCGCGCACGATCGAGGAATTTCAGGAAAAGGCTATATTTATGCGGATGACCGGCGCAGGCTTGCGGGAGTCCGGCCCGCATGACGTTGAGGTATTGGGGTAAAAAAACCAAGGTTGAAGGGAACATGTTAGGAACCTTCAACCCATCACCTAATAATGGAGAAACCATGAGCGACCGAACACAAACCTGGATCGAGAAAGACAAGAAGCAATTACACCCTGTTTATCATCCCAAATCACACGCCAACCCAATGGTGATCGAAAAAGGTGAGGGCGTCTGGCTGCACCTCACGGATGGACGAAAGATCTTGGATGGCATGGCGGGCTTGTGGAACGTTAATGCCGGGTATGGACGCGAGGAACTTGCCAAAGCTGCCTACGATCAGATGATGGATTTGGCATTCACGTCGAATTTTTCAGGCATGACCAACCTGCCGTCCATTCAATTGGCGGAAAAACTGGCAGGTTTTGCCTATGAAGGCTTGAATTCCACATTTTTCACATCCGGCGGTTCTGAGGCGAATGATTCTGCCTTCAAGACCGCCCGCTATTATTGGAAGCGTATGGGCAAGCCGACCAAGTACAAGGTCATTGCCCGCAAGGGCGCTTATCACGGCGTGACCATGTCCGCGACATTTGCGACGGGTTTGGAGAAATATCACACCATGTTTGGTCCTGCAGTGGATGGATTTGTTCACATCCCCGCGCCGAATCCGTATCGCTACGAAGGCGATCTCAAACCCGGTGAGACGGTCGGTCAGGCTGCCGCACGCGCCCTGGAAGAAGCCATTCTCCGCGAAGGGGCGGATACCGTCGCTGCATTCATCGCCGAGCCTGTGATGGGCGTTGGCGGTGTGCTTGTTCCACCCGACGATTATTTCCCGCTTGTGCGCCAGGTTTGCGATAAATACGAAGTTTTGCTCATCGCGGATGAAGTTATTACGGGCTTTGGGCGCACCGGGGAGTGGTTTGCTCTCAAACATTGGAACATCAAACCGGATATTCTTTCATTTGCCAAAGCCATCACCAGTGGATATGCCCAATTGGGCGGCATTCAAATTTCAGATGCGATTCGCGACACGATGGAATCCGCCGCAGATACTGAATCTTACATGCACGGCTACACTTATTCCGGCCACGCCATGGCATGTGCGGTGGGGCTGAAGAACATCGAGATCATGGAACGTGAGAATTTCCCGCAGCGTGCGCGTGACCTCGGCAAGCGCCTGCTCGATGGGTTGAAATCTCTCAGCGAGTTCCCCTTTGTCGGCGATGTGCGCGGACTCGGCTTGGTCTGCGGCGTGGAAATTGTCTCGAACAAAGAAACCAAGGCGGCGGACCCCGCCATGACGATGAAAATCTTCAAAGCCGCCGAAGTGAATGGGTTGCGCACCCGCCCGCTTGGCAGTACGCTGGCGTTCTCGCCGCCGATCTCCATCAACGAAGACGAAGTGGATGAGATCGTCAAACGCCTTGGCGCAGCGATGGATGGGATTGGATGAAAGTATATTGGAGAAGGAATCGATCTCCAATCTTTATTCTCTAACCATGTCCGTCTATCTTCACGACATCCCACTTTCTCAAGCCCAAGCCCGCTTGCGCGAAGCATTGCAAGCGGCGCACCTGTGGCGCATCCTCGGCGCGGAGGTAATTCCACTGGACGAGAACGCGCTTGGTCGCGTCGCAGCGGAACCGATCTGGGCGGAGATCTCGTCACCGCATTATCACGCCTCGGCAATGGATGGATTCGCTGTCCGCGCAGTGGATACGGTCGGCGCGCAGCCGTCTGCGCCGGTGACGTTATACACGGGTCCGCAGGCGCAGTATGTCGATACGGGCGACCCGCTCCCCGAGTGGGCGAACGCGGTCATCCCGATTGAAAACGTCGAATCGCTGGATGAGAACGACCGGATCACAACAGAGATTCGCAAGCCCAAGTCGATTCGCATTCGCGCTTCAGTCGCACCGTGGGCGCATGTCCGTCCATTGGGCGAAGACATCGTTGCGACGCAACTGGTTCTGCCGGCGGGTCACATCCTGAGACCCGCAGACTTGGGCGCCATCGCCGCAGCGGGACATCAAACCATCCGCGTGGCGCGCAAACCGAAGGTTGCCATTTTGCCGACCGGAACAGAACTCGTCCCGATCGGTTCGAAACTCAAAGCGGGTGACATCCTCGAATACAACTCGCTGGTGCTGGCGGCTCAGGTCAAACAGATGGGCGGTGAGCCGACCCGTTATTCGATTACAGAAGATAATTTCGATTTGATTTGCGAGCGGGTTGTCGAGGCGACGCAGACACACGACCTGGTTCTGCTCAATGCAGGTTCCTCTGCCGGTGCCGAGGATTTCTCCTCAAAGGTTGTGGAAAAATTAGGCACACTTTTGGTACATGGCGTGGCGGTGCGCCCGGGGCATCCGGTGATCCTTGGCTTGATCCCTTCGGCTTCGCCTCGCAAAGACGTGGTTCCGATCGTAGGTGTTCCGGGTTACCCTGTTTCTGCGGCATTGACCATCGATATTTTCGTCGAGCCGATCCTTGCCAGATGGCTGGGGCGGCGTCCGCTCGAACTGCCGACTGAAACCGCTACACTCACACGCAAATTGGTCTCGCCTGCGGGTGACGATGATTTTGTCCGCGTGGTGGTGGGCAGGGTGGGTGGCAAACTGCTCGCGGCTCCGCTTTCGCGTGGGGCAGGGGTCATCACTTCGCTCGTTCAAGCGGACGGGCTGGCGCTTGTCCCCAGCGGCACACAAGGTATCGAAGCGGGCGAGGAGATTCAAGTCCGCTTGTACCGCAGCAAACCGGATATCGATAAGACGATCCTCGCCATCGGTTCGCACGACCTGACGCTCGACCTCGTCGCTCAATTCCTTGCCGGGCATGACCGCAGATTGGCATCTGCTAACGTGGGCTCACAAGGTGGGTTGGTGGCATTGCGTCGCGGTGAGGCGCACCTGGCTGGTTCGCACCTGCTCGACCCACAGGATGGTTCGTACAACATTTCCTACATCCGCCAATACATGCCGAATATCCCGGTCAAAGTGGTGGCGCTGGTGGGGCGCGATCAGGGGTTGATCGTAAGGAAGGGAAACCCGAAGGGAATAAAAACTTTGGGAGACCTCACCAACCCCAAGGTCCAGTTTGTGAACCGGCAGCGTGGCGCGGGCACGCGCGTCCTGTTGGATTATCATTTGAATTTGATGACAATTTCGCCCGATTCCATTGCCGGGTATCATCAGGAAGAGTATACTCACCTGGGTGTGGCAGCGGCAGTTGCTTCGGGACGAGCCGATTGCGGTTTGGGAGTTGCTGCTGCGGCACAAGCTCTGGATTTGGATTTCATTCCGTTGTTTCAGGAACGCTATGACCTGGTAATCCCGAAGGAATATGCAATTGGCAGCCTGCTCACGCCTCTCTTTGACCTGTTGGTGGATGCGCGTTTCAGGGAGTCTGTATCCCGCCTGAACGGATACGATGTTTCTGTGATGGGCAATATTATCTTGGAGGACTGATGACCGAAGGATTGATCATTGACGATAACCGCCAGACGGCGGACGCACTGCAACAAATGCTCCAATTAATGGACCTGCCCGCCAAGGTTGCCTATGGTTCCAGTCCAGCCATGTCGATGCTGGCAAGTTATGTGCCCGGCTTCATCTGTCTGGATATCAATATGCCCGGCGTGGACGGCACAGAAGTGCTTGCTTATATCCGCCGTGAGCCGCGCCTGATGCGTGTGCCTGTCGTCATCATCACATCTGATGATCAGCCGGAGACGCGCCAGCATGTGATGCGCGGCGGCGCTCAAGCGATGGTCGTCAAGCCGGTTACCATCGAGGTGTTGGAAGGCGCCTTCAAAAAGGCGGGGATCGTTAAATAATCTGATCTGGTTTGATCTTATAAAACTCCCGGGAAACCGGGAGTTTTGGTTTGGCGAATTACGGTGGCGGGGGCCAGGCAATGTCCACTGGCAGGGAGTAACCGTGTTTTTCCACGGTGTACAACTTTCCATAGGAAGGCGCTGGGCAGCCCGCTTCGTCTTTTATGGAAAAACTCGTGATCGTTTGTTCGGGGAAGTCCTGTGTCCACCACAGGTAGGCACCATTCTGGCAGACAAACCCCTCGAAGAAGTAACCGCGGTCGTCATCGGCGGTCATCTTCATCTGACTCCATGTGATGAGGACTTCATTGCCATTGCGTGTTGCCTGCACGTTCTGCGGCGGACCATACATATTGCTGCCGATGCGCTGCAAATCAGGTTCGATCCTCGGCAGGGTGCCGACATCCCCAACCACATCCACAACCGAGGGGGCAACCCAGCACGAATAATTGATCTTATCGAACTGAACATATAACCAACTGCTGTATACCGCGCGATAGCGGACTATTCCCTTGTCGCCTGCGTATAAGTCTGCGGCATGAAGATAGGCAGCCGAGGGACCATAACGGCAGTGAGCTTGTTTGTTCGCGGTCATGGTTGGGGCGGAGATGGTCGGTGTGGGGGTAATGCTTGGCGTGCTGGTGATTGCAATGGTCGGTGTGGGCGTGATGGATGGTGTCTGCGTAGGCTGGGGCGTGGCAGTTACATAAATGACGATGGGCGTGAGGGTGGCTTGCGGTTCTACTGTCGGTTCGGGTTCAGCCGGGGCACAGGCAGTTAATGTGAGTATGAGTAAAAAGAGGATTCGATGCAGGTGTTTCATTTGAAATTCTCCAATAAAGTGCGAACATTTTCTCCAAGGGCTGCATTGGCATACCCGCCTTCCATGATAATGGCAGTCGGCAGGTTCAGGCTAGCAATCCTTTTTCCTATTTCCTGGAATCCGTTTTGCGTAACACGAAAGGTTCCTAGCGGATCGCCGTCGAATGTATCCATGCCAGCGGATACAACGAGATAGCCCGGCGCGAACTGCCGGATCATTTTCAACGCATCATCCAACGCGGAGAGATAACCTTCGTCCCCGGTGTCTTTCGCCAGCGGGTAGTTTTTATGAAAGCCGAGTCCTGCGCCGGCACCGGTTTCATTTGCAAAGCCGATGTAATGCGGGTACTCAAACTCCGGATCACCGTGAATGGAGATGGTCAGTACATCGTTTCGTTCGTAGAAAATATCCTGCGTGCCGTTTCCAGCGTGATAATCGATATCCAGAACAGCGGTCTTTCCTTTTGCGCATAGCCAGTTTGCTGCTACCGAGGCATTATTTATGTAACAATATCCACCCGCATAATCTTTACCAGCGTGATGCCCCGGCGGACGGCATAACCCAAAAGCAGATGATTGAGCGCTGAATACTTCTTTTGCTGCACTCAACGCGCAATTGGCAGAAACCAGGGCCGCCTTATACGTCCCAGCCACAATGCAGGCAGACAAATCCATCATGTAGTAGCCGCCGCGTCCACGCAGGGAAGCGGTGGGGCGGGTGCTTCTCCGCAATGCAAACGTGGCGGGTAGAAAGGCGTGTGTTTCCGGCGACGCCGCCACTTCCGGGTCAGAGTCCAGCCACTCGTCCCAGCAGGAAGCGAGGAAGTTGATGTAATCTTTGTCATGCACGGCGAGGATCGGGTCGAGCCCAAATTCCTCAGGCTCTTTAAGTTCCACCCAATCGGTTTGCTTCAGCGCCGCCAGAATCCGATCCATGCGGTCGGGGTTTTCAAAATACGGCACGCGTTTGCCGCCATCGAACACTTCGAAAGACGGGTAGTGATTGCGGTGTTCTTCCGAGTAAAATATTTTCATGGTAAGACAATTTTACCCGCAAGCGTCTGTGACGCCGGAGGAACAATAATGGAACTGTTTGACGCAATTCATGGACGAGTCACCGTTGGCAAGGTCAAGCCTGACCCGTTGCAGCGCGATGTGATCGAAAAACTTTTAAGTGCGGGTGCGCAGGCGCCGAACCATTACAAAGTGCGTCCGTGGCGCTTTGTGGTGTTGACCGGGGATGGTCGCAAAAAGTTGGGCGATGTGATGGCTGCTTCTTTCTCGGACCGGAATCCAGATGCGCCAGCCGAAGCATTGGACAAGACCCGGGCATTGCCGCTCCGCGCACCCGTGGTCATCGTTGTAAGCGCGGATAAGCCCGCTCCCGACTCCAAAGCCATTGAGATCGAAAATATCTCTGCGGCTTCGGCTGCTTGCCAGAATATCTTGCTGGCGGCACATGCGTTGGGACTCGGCGCGATCTGGCGTACGGGTGAATGGGCGCGCGATGCCAGGGTAAAGGACTTCTTCGGTCTCGCCGCCGATCAACACATCCTTGGGTTTATCTATGTTGGTTATCCTGAAGTGCAGCCCGAGCCGTATACACGGGCGGGGTTTGAAGACCGCGTAACATGGATCAGTGAATAACAAATGTTGACGATAAAAAACGAGTGGTGAATTTCGCCACTCGTTTTTTTGTTTTAGCGCCCGAGCACTTCCATCATAATGTCCGGTCGGTCGGTGATGATCCCATCCACGCCCCATTCGATGAACTTGCGCATGGTCTCTTCGTCGTTGATGGTCCACGGCTCGACGGCGAGGTTGCGGGCATGTGCCGCCTTGACGAAGGCGGGTGTCATGACCGTGATACCACCCGATTCTTCCGGTACTTGCAGGGAATAAAACGCTGGTGAATAGAATCCACCAAGATAGGCTTTCGTCATTAGCACAAAGACGGTGGTTTCATTTTTGGCGCTGGAGGTTGCCACTTCGGGACATTCCGCGCGGAATTCGTTCAGGCGCTCATCGTGGAAAGAAGCGACGAGAACTTTTTCCTGCATGTTGTATTCGCGGATCAAATTGCAGAAAGGCTTAGCCATCGAGCCATTTGTCCTTTTGATCTCGATGGTCATGCGCATTTCAGGAAAAGCGGTGAAGACTTCTTCGAGTGTGGCAACTTGTATGCCCTGTCCGCGATAGGGGAATGTAGCCCCGCCGTCGGGAGACCAATCGTAGGCGGCATCGAGCTGCTTGATCTGTTCAATCGTCATGGCTTCGATCTCGCCTGACCCATCTGTGGTGCGGTCTACGGTTTCATCGTGCATGAGAACGAGCACGCCATCGCTGGTGATGTGTAAGTCCATTTCAAGCACATCCACGCCAAGTTCCACGGCGTTTTGGAAAGCAAGCATCGATTCGCCTGGCCAGACGCCATCACCGCCTTGGTGGGCGATGACGAGCGGATAGTTCAGGTCTTCGGCGTAGTAGGGATGCTTCGGGGCTGGGTTTGATGTCAGCCGGAGAAGGACGATCAGAAAGGCGAAGACAAGGGTGATGATCTGCCAGGTTTTAATTTTCATCGAAGGCTCCAGATTGGGATGGGTAATTTTACCCTTAAGAATTGACATGCTCCATGTTTTCACGTATAAGTACCATAATTCATTTCATTGGAGGAAACCATGCTGGCGTTGCGATTATTGGCGGAAGGTGCAGAGGGTCCGAACACAGAACTTCTCTGGCTGTTGTACATTGGGATCGCAC
This sequence comes from Anaerolineales bacterium UBA2395, assembly GCA_002343775.1. Taxonomy (GTDB): domain Bacteria; phylum Chloroflexota; class Anaerolineae; order Anaerolineales; family Villigracilaceae; genus Villigracilis. The sequence goes on along the minus strand of DDSH01000034.1, from coordinate 5,486 downwards.
TTTTCTTTTTGGCGATTTTGCTTGGGTGGTGGTTCGGTTCAGGGAAACAGGAACCGGTTCAAGTCCGGGTTGAGGCGGAGGTTTCCAAGCCCAAACGCGAGAAGGCAAAGGATGATCTGGTCAAGATCGAGGGGATTGGTCCGAAGACGGTCAAGATTCTGAATAAAGCCGGAATCGAGACCTTTGAAGACCTCGCCTCGGCGAACGCAGGCGACGTTCAGAATCTTTTGAATGCGGCTGGTTTGCAAATGATGAACCCGGAAGGTTGGATCGATCAGGCGAAACTGGCGGCAAAGGGAGATTGGGATGGGTTTGAGAAGCTTCAACGTGAGTTGAAGGGCGGGCGACGGAAGAAGTAAGCGGGTCTTACCATTCGCATCAACAGATGTCACAGCGACTGCGTGACAAATGTCACAGTGTTATTTTTCACAAATTCGATATAATTCCTTGCGATAAAAATCAACTGGAGGTATACGATGAAGAAAGTCTTGTTTGGATTGCTGGTTTTGGGCGCGATCATGCTTGCGGCATGTGGTGGCGGGGCGGAAGAGGCTGTGACCTTCGACCCTGTCCCTGCGGAGTTTGCCGGTATGACCAGCCCGCTCGGTGCAGATGCGGCGACGTCGGGTAAGGACGTTTTTACGACCAATTGTGAATCTTGCCATGGTCCCCAGGGTCATGGAGACGGTCCTGCTGGTGCGGCGCTCGATCCTCAACCGAAGAATCTTCCTGAAATCGCCGCTCAGGTTGGCGATGACTATCTGTTCTGGCGCATTGCTACCGGCAAGCCGGGCACTTCCATGGTTGCATGGAAGGGCGTGTTGACCGACGAGCAGATCTGGCAGGCTGTGGCGTACATTCGCACGTTGAAATAGCCATTCGTAAAGAACAAAAAAACAGACGCCTTTTGGCGTCTGTTTTTTTTTATCTGGAAACGTTAGGCGTACATACCCCAGTCTAACGCGGAGGGGTCTTCCATCATGGAGAAGTCCCACATTTCCATACCCATCTCGATGGTGACCGGGATGTTGAAGGCTTCGACGGCTTTGGCTTTGGTCATTTCGATCATTGCTGGACCGTAGGGGCAGAATGGGGTGGTGAGGATCATCTTGACGCGGGCGGTGTTGTTTTCGATCTCAACATCGCGGATGAGCCCCAACTGGATAATGTTCATGCCGATCTCCGGGTCGATCACTTCGGAGAGGCGGTCGCGCGCCGGTTTGACCATGTCTGGGTGAGTGGAGTGGATGGTCCACTGGATTTCCTTGATTTCAGATTCGCTCATAATTCACCTCGTTTATTTTGTTTTTACAGCGGGCTGCACGACATAGGTGCAGTGTGCGCCGCCGTCCAAAATGCATTGCACCTTGTTTGCGGGGAGCGCCAGCATTTTCGAGATCAGGGTTTGGTCTACAGTACAGACCTCAGGGTGCGTCATTCCGATCTGGTAATACGGACAGGAAATTTCGTGGATCTGATACTGGGAGCCTTTCTTTTCCCATTCCACGGTGAATCCTTCCTGCGCCAGCAAATCTTTGACGAGATCAAGGCGCTCTTCCATACTTAAGCCTTTGATGTCGTTGGCATATTCGCTGGCAAGGTCTTCGGCAATTTGACCGAATAGTTTGCTCACCATCGGCTCGGGCATGGTTTCCTTCAATTGGGAGAGCAGGCGGGTGGTCAGGCGTAGATAGCGGGTGGGGAAGCGCTCCATTCCCTCATTCGTGAGCGCATAGACAAGGCGCGGACGCCCAACCCCATGACGTTCTTCCATCGCCTCGACCAACCCTTCCATTTGCAGGTTGGTGAGATGATGTCGTACGGAAATAGGGTTGATACCCACCGCTTCAGCCAGATCGTTGATCGTGGATCGCGGCTTTTTTAGTAAGGTCTGTAAAATCTTGTCTCGCGTCGATTTCATGACAGGCAGTATACCTGTCTGCCTTTGTCTTGTCAATATATTAGATAATTATCATAAAAATTCATTAAGTTGTCTATGGAATATACATGGAAAACACATCCGACCAGGGACTCCAATTTCCAGCCGCATCTTTGGCGCGGACACGCCAGTAATAAGTCTGCTTGATCGCCAGTGACTTGGATTGGATGCTGGTCTTGTTTGTGCTGGCTGAAAATTCGGGGCTGGAGAAATTTGAGTTATTGTCTAATTCAACTTGATATTGAGCCGCGCCGGCGGAAGCGACCCAAGTCAGCCAGGGGCGCTTCGGGGCGTTGGCGTTTTGTTTCGGGCTGTAAAGTGTCGGCGTAGAGGGAGGCGTTGTGTCCACAGTGAAGGAATACGTCTTGCTGAATTTTCCGGGGTTGAGGCTCGCATTGAATGCCCACACCCGCATGAAGTAGGTGCCATCCGGCAGTTTTTGATTCGGCGTAAAGCTTGTGCCGCTGACCGTTTGACCAAGGACGAGCTGATTGAAATTTTGGTCAGTGGCAAGAAAGACCTCGTAGGCTTGTGCGCCGCGGATGGTTGACCATTTCAGTGTGGGGGTTGGGGAGTTGGTCGTGTAGGCTGTCAATCTGGTTGTGATGTTGGGCGCCGGAAAATTTACTGGAATTTTTGCAATATTGAAACTTTCGCCGTTTGTAAAACCGCCATTCCCAGAGCCATTGTTTGCCAGCGTATTCCCGGCATAGTCGGTGATGCTGCGGTTGTCGTTTACGTCTAAGCGAATCGAACCGGAGCCCGCGCCTGTGCTTACGGTTACGATATAAAACGGATCTGCATTTTGAATTTGAGTAATGAGTGAGTTCAGGTTCGTTGTCACAACGTTGAAATCTGAAACATCTACACCAGTCACAGGTTCGGAAAACGTGACAATGAAATCCACGCTGGGGTTGATGGTGGGGTTGCTGCCCGCACGGATGATCGATGTAACCTGGGGCGATATTCTATCGATCACATAGATCTCGCCATTGGCGAAGTTTGCGTTTCCAGTGCCCCTGCCGCCAAGCGGGATGCCTTGCGCGTTTGTAATGGTGTCATCGTCCACCAAATCCAGCTTCAACGCGCCATCGCTGACCCCGGTATTCACATTCACGATATAGAACGGGCTCACAGAATTTACACTTTGAATACTTGCATCTGCGTTGCCAGTGAGCACGAAATCTGAAATATCCACGCCACTCACGATCTCGGAAAACGTAACGATAAAATTTACATTGGAAGCGTTGAGCGGGCTGGGCGCTGTTCGAATGATCGATGTAACGATCGGCGTGTCGATGGCAACAGGGATAGACTCGCCGATCAGGTTTCCATTTCCGATGCCCACATCGCCTAGGACATTTCCAGAAAGATCAAGGATGCTGTCATTATCATTTAAGTCCAGCCGCACTACGTCGCTACCTGGGTTGATGGCAACTGTGACAAGGTACAGATTTCCCGTCCCCTGAATATTTTGGATAAAGGCACTGTTTATTGTGGAGAGGAGGAAATCGCTTCCGTCCACGCCGGTAACGGGTTCTGAAAACCGGACGGCGAATTCCACGCTCGAAGCGGATTCCTGCCCCGTCCGCGTGATGGCGATTGCAGTCGGCGGCTGGCGGTCAATCGAATACGCTTCGCCGCTAAATGCCTGACTTGTGGGGTTTCCTACGAGGTCTATAACGCTGTCATTGTCCACGAAGTCGAGGCGCAGGGATGGGTCAACCCCGAATCCTGTAGCAACGGTCACAGTGTAGATGGAGCCGGAGCCATTGATCCCGACGATCTGCGCACCCGCATTGCTGGTCAGGCTGAAATCGGTCGCATCGACATTGTTCACGACTTCGGAAAAGTTGACCGTGAAATCTACGGTTGCTGCGTTCGTGGGATTCATGCTTGCTCGCGTGATGGAGGTCACAGTGGGTGCAGAGCGGTCTATCACATAGGTTGCGCCCGTGGTGTAACTTCCATTTCCTAAGCCCGCGCCCCCCAGTGGATTTCCGTCTGAATTTAAAATGGTGTCATTATCCAGTATGTCGAGGCGGATGGTTCCGTCTCCTGTACCTGTATTCACAGTAACAACATAGGAATCTTCAGAGCCGCTGACATTGCTGATCGCAGCTCCATTTGTAGTTGTTGCGATCCCAAAATCTTCCAAGTCTACGCCGGTAACGGTCTCTGAAAACCTGACCTGAAATGTAACATCATTCTGATTGGTGGGCGATGGATTTGTGAAATCGATCGAAGCGACATGGGGGATTTTCTGCCCGAGCATGAACTCATCTACGAGCAAGCCAGCCCGTGTGATCATCTGGAACTTCATGTGTGTACTCGTCGCCTCGACGCGCATCGCTCCATAGTCCTGATTGAAGCGAACGACACTTTCCGGAATGACCGTTTCAAAACGGTAGATCCCCGCGCCGCCCAGTCCATTGACAATGTAAGGTAATCCATTCACGATGGATCGTTCGTAAACGTGATTGTGCCCGGAGAGAACAATATCTGCACCCCATTCCTTGAAGGGCCAGCGCATATACTCAGTCGAGCTATGCTTCCCGGATGAGTAGGGAGGATGATGAGCCACAACAACCTTGAACGGCGCATTGGATGCGGCAAGTGCTTTTTTCAGCCAGAACGCCTGCTCAGACCTTGCGTCCACGCCATCGGGTTCATTCCGGTCACTATCAAGCATGAAAAAATGGACGGGTCCCTGAACGAATTCGTAGTATCGTTGCGACTCATGGAGGCTGAAATAATCCAAATAGGCTTTGACGCCATTCCCAGCCCAGTCGTGATTACCAATGGCGGGAAAGAATCTTCGCGTGGGCGAGCCTTCCCCGTATTTGCCGCTATATCTATAAATATATTCGTGATAGTACTGACCGATGTTGTCGTCCATTTCGTAAACGCGGCTGTTCTGGTTATTGTCTCCGCTGGTGACGATAAGTTCAGGATTCCAACTTTTGACAAGGTTTGCCACATCCGCTTCGGGTTGCCCGGAAAGTCCGTAATCGGAAATAACAGCAAAGATGATGCGGTCGGTTTGGGCGCGTGAGTCTGTTGGGCGAGCGCAGAGGATCAGCAAAAGAAGAGATGAAACAATAAAACGGCAGATGAAGGTCTTCATGGTTCGCTCCTCAGTAGTCAATGAAGCATGGAGCGATTATAGAATTGCATTCGTCCCTTTTTAGAAGTGGAATGAACTTGATATGGTCTTGCGCATTTTGCCCTTCCCGCAGTACTGCGTTACAGTGTCTGTATTTCTTTTCAATAAAACCCTGCGATGTGTTTACAGAGCTTTTGCATTCGAATCTACTGCATCCAACTCATGAGACTTCTTTTTTAATGTTGAGTTCAAAGAAAGCCTCACCCAAATTTTCCGTGGGTGAGGCTCTGTTGATAAGAAATACCGCTTACGGCATCGTCAGGCTTTTGGCACGTACGATCATGTAGGCAGCCAGCCCGCGGCTGACGAGATCGTTGGGGCAAAAGAGCGGTTTGCCGCTGGAGGAACCGCAGGCAGGCAGCATGCCTTCGGCATAGGCTT
>DDSH01000007.1:91602-365151 GCA_002343775.1 Anaerolineales bacterium UBA2395 | reverse complement strand
GGTGGTGGTTTTGCCGACCCCGCCCTTTTGATTGGCAATGCAAATAACTTTGGTGGACATAAGATGGATTTCCTCGAATGGGTTATGGATTAGCGGAGAAACGCGATCACCAGCAGAACGATGATCAGCCCCACTGCGATAGGGCCGAAGCAGGTTGCCACACCGGAAAGAATTCCTGCAATCATGATTTACCCTCCTTTCATTTCCAACTGGTTTGGTTCATCCACAGGGTGGATGTCGGATTGGGTTGGAATGGGTGTTTCGACCGGGATCATGCCCAGCTTTTGCAGTTCCCTGCGGATGATCAAGGCTGCCTGAGCCTTGGGAGCGCGGTACTCACGCTGCGCCAGATCGTTCAGCGCGGTCAGTTCGTAATCCCGCAAATGGATGATGACTTTCGCCATGTTCACCTCGTGTGAAAAAAATAAAAGAGCCGTACAGTGACGGCTCTTTTATCAGGCGTGAGTCAAGGAATTACCCAGTTTGATTTATGGGAATTCTACGGAAATTCATAAATGCAAAAATTAAATGGTTGAGTGGCGTGAATCGCCAATGTGACTGGTTGTATTGTTTTGGAAAATTTGAATCCAAAATGATTGGAAACGCTTTTCAGGAAATATCCTGACGTATGGGTTCCAGTTTGCTTCCTCCCTGAATTGAACTTGCAGTTGCCTTGCTTACGCGATTTCTTTTTCGCGCTCCTGTATGCGGGCGGACTTTTTCGCCTTTGCCCGGCGGCGGATTTCATCAATCGCGCGCTGCCGCCAGACACTGTAGTAGGTTTGTTCGGAGACAATCGGGGAGCCGTCTGAATTGGTTCCCAGATGCTCGGCGATCAATTCCCCAAGCGTGAAGGCATCGCGCATCGGGTCGCGATTTTCCCACTTCATGGCAATGGGGAGCCAGCGCTCCAGGGGAAAAGTGGGTTTGCGACCGCGTCGAGCCGGCATGTTGAAGAGGTCAAAGGGTTCGATCATCTGTGGTTCAGGGGGAGTGGTTTGGATTTGCACCACTTCCTTTTCCTTCAATTCATAGCCCCACAGATTCATGAACGCCTCGGTCCAGCTTCCTTTTTGCGGATGATGGAAGATGGATTTCTTCAAACGGATCAACTGGTCGATCCAAAGACCGAGACCAACTCCAACCGTGACCAATATCATCAGCAGGACCACATGATACATGATGGCGACTTGCGCCATTGCGGTGCCCAGCCCGGTTTCGAGGTTGTCATAAGACCAGGTGATATGCAGCAAAATACCTATGAGGGCAATCTTGAGCAGGACAATCAGGATCATTTTTTTGGGTGAACCATATTTATTGGCTCGAATCAAGGAATAAAGTTTCATGGGGCGAGGATTCTACCTGAGATAAATTTCACAAAGAAGATAAAAATTGCTTACATTTTTGAAATTCGATAAATAGGACATTATTTATAGGAAATAGATGCTCCGATGGTTAATCGCATTTGATTTTGACAGTGGATCTGAATTTTCATAATCAAATTATCAAACATACTGAACTCAAACTTGACTCTCGCCTTGTAAAACAGTGGGGAAGTACAACATTGAATGAAGAGGAAGTAATGTGATGATGAAAATGAAAATAAATATGCGGGAGGACTGATCTTGGAAAACACTCCTCCATTGGATGCAGATCGCATTGCCCTGCGACTGATGTTCAGGGCAATCGCAGAGTATGGTCGAAAAGTTCGATTGCGCCGGCAGGCTGCGGATGAAAAGACGGAACCGCTGGATCCAAAACCGGATCAGCAGGTTCATCAACCACGAAAAAAGAAGAAGGCTGTTGTACGTCGCGATGAATAGCGAATGATAATGATTGGAGGCTTTGCATGGTTTGTCTCAATTGAAAATTTAATACACTGGGCGTATCCCTCGCTGTGAACGACAGGTATAATTCCCTGTTGGAGCGCAAATAATGACTGATGACGAATGGCTGACAATCCAACAGGCGGCGAAAGTAAGCGGTTATCATGCCGAATATCTGCGCATCATTGTTCGAGCGGGGAAGGTGGTTGCCCATAAATTTGGTCCGGTCTGGGCAATCAGCAAAAAGTCCCTGCTGTCCTATCTGAAAACTGCGGAAAAATCCGACGATAGGCGGCATGGTCCCAAAGTGATCAAAAAATAAATCCTTTTTACACGATCCGTTGTTTGCTTGTTAAAAATACATTTTACTGGTAAAATGTATTTGCACCGAATAACGGGCGCGTAAAGTGCTGGAACACGATACACGCCCTGACCCAACCCACCGATATCAGCGGTAGGCGGGCTATTCGTATTATAGCCTCTGCAAACGCCCTGGTGGGATTCCATCGGGGCGTTTTGCTTTCCGGCTGGGGGAAGTGAAACGCCCAAACAAGGAGACAACCTATGGATGTTCAATTTTTGACTCGTAAAGCCGCCCGGGTGGTCATGCCAGACCGGGCGTCAACTCTCGCAAATCTCTCCGTGCTGCGCCAGGAATGGGAGCAGGCTGCGGAAGGGGACAGCCTGATCAATGTTCCCGCCTCGGTTGGGCTGCTTCTTTTTGATGTCACTGCCAGATTGGGGTTGACCCGGGAGGAGCAGGCCCAGGTGTTGGGCGACCAGCTTTTCCGGGAGGCATTGGTCAAGTTGCAACTGTAGCAGTTCAGGAATGACCTGAAGGGATCCAGCCAGCCATGATCCCTTCAGGTATCGAAACAAAACAAATAACAAAACTTTTTGGAGTTTTCTATGGGTAAAAGAGCAGTGATTTATGTCCGTACATCATCCGAACAACAGGGCGAAAAATGCAGCCCTGCCGAACAGGAATCGGATTGCCGGAAGTTTGCCGCACAACAGGGGCTGGTGGTTGTCAATGTATATCGCGATACCGAACGGTATCGTGTCAAAAACAAATGGGTGGAACCCTCCGGGACACGCTATGACCGCCCTGCGATGCTGGCAATGCTTCGCGATGCCGCTGACGATCAGTTCGATGTCATTCTCGCATGGCGGGAGGACAGGCTTTATCGCGGCATGCGGGCAATGCTGTTGATCCTTGAAACGATCCAACAGCACAACCTGACCATCATGCTGGCGCTGGAAACCTTTGATCCGGCAACGGCTCCCTTGAAAGCCTGGCTCGCCCAGGTGGAACTGGAGAATATCAAGGAACGCATGACGATGGGGGTGAAGGCGCGTCTCAAGGCTGGCAAGGCGAATTCGGGTCAGGATCGGTATGGCTATCGCCGTGTGGGGGAACAGATCGAAGTGGTTCCGGAGGAGGCGAAATGGGTCCAGCAGATATTTGCTTGGTATATCGCCGGCGTTTCGATGCGCGAGATGCGCAGACGCTTGATCGCGGCAAATGCCCCTCAAAAGGATACGACGGCTATTCGTCGAATCCCGTGGTCTTTCAACAGCCTTAAGGGAATTCTGCACGGCGCCGGCGACTATGCCAGGGGTGTCAAAACTCAGAGTCGAGAAGGGGAACAATTTCAAATGAAGCTTATTCCCATTCTGGATATGGATACCTATCGAAAATTCATGGAGTTGAGGGAGAGTTATATCCATCCGGCGCAACAGGTTCCAAAAATTGATTTTCTGATCCGGGGTTTACTGTACTGTCCATGCGGTTACAAGATGGGAATTCGCATCTCGAAATCATCCCGCGATCAATGGGATGGCGAATGGGAAGTCGGCAGGATCCGGGGCAATTACACCTGTGTTTGCAAGCACGACGAACTTATATCCCCTGATTGTCCGCGTTACGTAAAAAACGCCGAGGCGGATCGAAATGTCTGGCGGCAGGTTTGCAATGCCATCAATCACCCCGAACTTCTCCTGGAACAGGCGAAGCTTCTGGTCGATGAGTTGAAAACGGATGCATTGATAAGCGGGAACGACAAGGAACTCATTGAGAAGGAATTGGACAACCTGGTCGTGGGCCGGCAATGGGTGATCACCCAGGCGAGGAAGGGGGTTATCTCCGAGGCTGACATGGATCAACATTTGATGGATATGTCCATAAGAGAGGTGGACCTAAAGAAGCAACTGAATGCCATCCAGGATGCGGTTGATGCTCAATTGTTGGTTGATTGGGAGGGAAAGGTTCAGCAATATCTTGCTGATTTGAAGGAGGGCATTCAGGCATTGCATCGCATGCCTGAAGCTCCCGCTGAACAGCGAAGAGTCGTTGAGTTGAAACGCCAGATTATTGAAACCCTTGTGGAAAAAGTTTCCGTTGACCGGGATCACCAGTTCACCGTGACGATTCGCCTGCATCTGCTGGGCATTTTGGAGAATACAACCGGCAATGGCGGCAGTTCCAGCAATGGTGGACAGTGGCCGACGGGCGGAACTGGAAATCGATCAAATCCTTCCATTAGAACAACAGGATTCAAATCGCGGATAGGTCATATCCGGGTGAGCGCCAATTGGATCATGCAGGGCATGTAATCTGGAGATAACAATGAAACCACGTGCAGTGATTTATGTTCGCACATCTTCTGAACATCAAGGTGAGAAATCAAGTCCGGCGGAGCAGGAAGCGGATTGTCGGAAATTGGCTGCTGATCAAGGATTGAAGATAGTCGGAGTGTATCGGGATATTGAAAAATATCGTGTCCGGAATAAATTGGTGGAGCCATCCGGCACGCGATCCGACCGCCCCGGGTTGTTGTCCATGCTTAGAGACGCATCCAAGGGTGAATTTGACATCATTCTTGCATGGCGTGAAGATCGTCTTTACCGGGGTATGCGTTCCATGCTTCTGGTGTTGGAGACCATTCAGGAACACAAGATACAGATCATGCTTGCCAGGGAAACTTTTGATCCCAAGATTGCTCCGCTTCGTGCGTGGGTTGCACAAATGGAGCTGGATGGGATGAAGGAACGCATGACGATGGGTGTAAAAGCCCGTCTTAAATCAGGCAAGGCAAATACCGGGCAGGACCGCTACGGCTATATGCGGGTTGGGGATGCCATCGAAGTGGTTGAGGATGAAGCATTTTGGGTCAGGCAGATCTTTGCCTGGTATGTGGAGGGGGTGCCGATTTTGGAAATTCGCAAGCGGTTGATTGCGGCGAACGCGCCTCAAAAGGGCAGCAGCATCCCAAGGAGAATGCAATGGGCAAGGTCAAGTATTCAGGCAGTATTGATTGCCGCCAAGGAATATGCCTATGGCATTAAGATTCAAACTCGCAAGGGTGAATCCTTCCAGATCCCGGTTCAACCCATTATTGATACAGTAACGTATGAAAGGTATCTTCGTGTACGGGAGAGCAAAAAGACACATCCGATTAGAAGCATCAAATATGATTACCTGATCGGCGGTAAGCTTTTTTGTGATTGCAATTACAAGTGGGGTGCAAGAACCAACAAGTCCAAGAGGAATAGAAAGGGTGAGTTGATCAGGCGAAAAACACCCGTTCGAGTCTATTATTGTGGACAATCACATAAGGACCAGGTTTCACCAAATTGCCCGCGGCACATAGGCGCCAAAAAGGCGGAGGATATTGTCTGGCAAAAGGTTTGTGCTGCGATGGACAAACCTGATTACCTGCTCGGTCAGGCGCGACAGATAGTTAATCAAATCAGGGAAAGCCAGGGCACATTGGAGCAGGATCGGATAAGAATTGAGAATCAGTTGGAAGCGGTACTGACAGAGCGGCAATGGGTTATTACCCAGGCACGCAAAGGTGCTTTTACCACCAATGACATGGAATATCAGCTGAGCCAGCTTACCTTTCAGGAGGTAACTCTTAAGCAGGAACTTGCCACGCTTGGAGAAACCATCAATATTAATGCCTTGAATAATTGGGAGGAGAATGTGGTCGAATTCTTGGCTGACCTGAGAGCCGGCGTTGAGGAGTTAAAACTTGTTGCTCCCCAGACGCCTGAGGAGCAACATGATATTTTTGTGCTTAAGAAACGGGTTGTTGATACTTTGGTTGAGCGTGTTGATATCGATATAGACCGAAATCTTTTTGTACAGATCCGACTGAATCTTCTCGATATTCTACGAAAAGATGCTGAGTCCGGAGGCTCTACTGCTGGGGTACAAAATTTTGAGGTCGGAACTTATACCCGTATACGATCAGCCCACGCTCATCGCCGTCATTCCTCATCTTGCGAGTGACCATTTCCACGGGCATACCGATCTGAACTTCGCTGTTATCGACATCGGTCAACTGGGCAGTGACCATCGGTCCTTCTTCAAGTTTGACAAGCGCCACGGTGTAGGGAGCCTGAGATTCGTATCCGGCAGGGGCTTCGTAGATAGTGGTGTAGGAATAAACTTCACCTTTGCCGCTAAACGTAAATAAATCCTTGGCTTCGTCGCCGCAGTTCGGGCAAACATCGCGCGGGGGGAAGATCTTGAAATCGCAGTGAGGACAGACCTCACCAACAAGACCATATCGCTGTTTCTTAAGACGCCAGTGTCGAGGGATTTCCATAGGTGTTGTTCCTTTCTTCGACCCTAATTCTATGCAGGTGAACTATCAAAGACTCTCAGAGTCCTCTCGATGCGCGTAGCCAGATTAACGAGTATAAAGATTCGCAAATCAGAATTTCGAGTGGTGCTTTAACCAAGCCATTCATCATTCTGCATTCATCATTCCGCATTTATAATCCCCCTTTGCATGAAAATCCTACTCATCAATCAAGTCTTTGTTTCGCCCGAAGAACCGGGACACACCCGCCATTTTGAAATGGGGAAGTACCTCAAAGAGAGCGGACATGAACTCGTTATCGTTGCCAGTGACCTGAACTATCAGACCGGTCAGCGTACCGTGGAGCGGAAGGGGCTGTTTGCCGAACAGGTCTTCGAAGGCGTACGTGTGCTGCGGTCATACATTTTTCCCGCCATTCACCGCAGTTATTTCTGGAGAGTGATTGCTTTCTTCAGTTTCATGTTCTCGTCGATCTTGACCGCCCTGCGCCTCAAAGACGTGGACCTGGTGCTGGGCACCACGCCCCCGATTTTTCAGGCGGTTTCGGCGTGGGTGGTGGCGGCATTACGTCGTAAGCCTTTCCTGCTCGAAGTGCGTGACCTGTGGCCCGAGTTCGGAATCAGCATGGGCGTTCTGAAAAATCCGCTCATCATCGCGCTTTCCCATTGGTTGGAGATGTTCCTTTACAAACGCGCCACGCATATCCTCGTCAACTCGCCAGCCTATCGTGAATACATGCTTGCCAAAGGCGTCCCCGCGGACAAAGTCACCTACATCCCCTACGGAACCGACGTGGATATGTTCAATCCATCCGTTGACGGTTCGTCCATTCGCAAGGAGTTAAATCTCGAAGATAAATTCGTGGTCTTGTATGCCGGGGCGTTGGGACAGGCAAACGATATCGATACCCTTCTGCGTGCCGCGGAACGGTTGAAGAAAGAAGAAAGAATCAGATTTGTTTTGTTTGGAGATGGCAAAGAACGGACCCGGTTGGAGTCTGAAGCGAAAAGTAAAAATCTAACCAACGTCCTTTTTGCGGGTACGCGCCCCAAAAAGGACATGCCGCTCATCGTCGCCTCTGCCGACTTGTGCCTCGCCATCTTGCAGGATATTCCCGCCTTCCGCACCACGTATCCGAACAAGGTCTTCGACTACATGGCGGCGGGACGCGCCAGCCTTATCGTCATTGACGGCATCACACGCGAGTTGATCGAGTCGTCTCATGGCGGCGTGTACGTTCCTCCGGCAGATGATGCCATGCTCGCGCAGAAAATTCTCGAACTCTCGCAAGATCCGGCGCAGGTCAAAAAGATGGGCGTAAATGCGCGTGAGTATCTGGTGAAGAATTTGGATCGGCGCGATAAATTGGAAGAGACTCTTGTGTTGCTGACAAAGCTGGTGAACGCATGAAGGTTTTGGTCACAGGCGGTACTGGATTTACCGGCTCACGCGTGGTGCCGCTTCTTTTTCAGAACGGATTCGAAGTCCGGTGTTTGACGCGCCCCAGCAGTGACCGCGCGCCTCTTTCCACGCTGACAGTCGAGTGGGTGACCGGTGATTTATCGGACGCCGAATCCCTGACTTCCGCCATGCACGGTGTGGATGCCCTGGTCAACATCGCATCGCTCGGCTTTGGGCACGCGGACACGATTCTCGGGTCCATGAAAGAAGCGGGTGTGAAGCGCGGGATCTTCGTCAGCACTACCGCCATCTTTACGCAGTTGAACGCGGGCAGCAAATCCATCCGTCTTGCCGCCGAAGAAGCCATTCACACCAGCGGACTGGACTACACCATCCTGCGTCCGACCATGATCTACGGCAGTAACCGTGACCGCAACATGTGGCGGCTGATTCGTTTGCTGCGTATCACGCCTGCCATGCCCATCTTCGGTGACGGCGAGTCGTTGCAGCAGCCCATCTTCGTGGACGATGTCGCGCAAGCCGTGCTGCTTGCTTTGAAAACCAACGACACAATTGGCAGGAGTTACAACATCGCTGGCAAAGAACCGTTGACCTACAATCAGGTCATCGATACGGTGGCGGCTGCGCTTGGTAAACGGGTTTGGAAACTTCACTTGCCTTACATGCCCATTGTTCGTCTATTGCAATTCACCGAGCGGATCGGGTTGCGGTTGCCGATCAAAGCCGAACAGGTGCTGCGGCTCAACGAGGACAAGTCGTTCTCGTACGAAGAAGCGAAGCGGGATTTTGGCTATCGTCCGCGCAGTTTTGAAGAGGGGATTCGATCCGAGATTTCCAAACTCCCATAGCATTCAGCCTATTGATGGGTGTATGATGAAAGGGTGGAGGCACACATGGACGACTATCAGATCAAACAGGTTGAGAAGATCGAAGACCCAATTTGGGAAGCCATCGGCGGCGGGATCAACTCCTTCAACGAAGAGCAGGCGGGATCGGAAAACGCCAGGCGGATTTGTTTTGTCGTGTATGATCCAGAAGAGAAGGTCGCGGGTGGAGTCATCGCTCTGGCATACTGGAACTGGCTGTACATTGACCTGATGTGGCTGCGACCAGAGCTGCGCCGCAAAGGCTATGGCGCTCGTCTGCTGGCGCTCGCAGAAGATGAAGCCAGGAAGCACGGAGCGGAGCACGTGTATCTGGATACCTTCAGTTTCCAAGCGCCAGAGTTTTACAAGAAGCAAGGTTATCGCGTCTATGGCGAGTTGCAGGATTTCCCGAAGGGATTTCAGCGATATTTTATGACGAAGGATTTGTAGGTATTCTTTACAATAATATTTCAAATGCGCTAATGAGGCGAATGCATTCGCCTCATTAGCGCATTTGTGCCATTTGCAGTAAGCCTTTTGTTTAAATTCTCGTTTAGAATCACCTTCGTGACCTCCATCCTCATCTTCGCACTCCTCACCATCCTCTCTGCCCTCGGCGTGTGGATCATCCGTCAATACGCCGAACGCCGCCGCATCATCGACCATCCCAACGAACGCAGTTCCCATTCCGCACCCACTCCTAGAGGCGGGGGACTGTCCATCGTCATCGTCGTTCTTGTGGCGGGAAGTGTCGCCGCCTTCCAAAATAATCTAACTCAAAGCCTTATCTACCTTGTCTGCGGCGTGGTCATCGCCTACCTCGGCTGGCGAGATGATGTCCATTCGCTCAGTCCGCGTGTCCGCTTTGCCGTGCAAGGATCGGTCGCACTCGCGTCCGTGCTCGGCATGGGCTATTTCAAATCCGTCACCATTCCGCTCTTCGGACAACTGCAACTCGGCGTGGTCGGCTTCATCATCACCCTCCTGTGGATTGTTGGTCTCACCAACGCCTACAACTTCATGGATGGCATCGACGGCATCGCGGGCGGTGTCGCCCTCTCTGCCGCCCTCGGTTGGATGTTCCTCGCCGCAAACACGGATCAACACTTCGTCTATTGGATCGCACTCGCCATTGCCGCGGGCAGTTTGGGCTTTCTCTTTCACAACTGGTCACCCGCCAAAATTTTCATGGGCGACGCAGGCAGCACCTTCCTCGGGTACACCTTCGCCGTCCTGCCGCTCCTCTCCGCCGACGAAGGCGGCGACGCCCTCATGCTCGGCACCCTCCTGATGTGGACCTTCATCATGGACGCAGGCGTCACCTTCATCCGCCGCGCCCTCAAACGCGAGAACGTTTTCGCCGCGCATCGCACGCACGTCTATCAACGTCTCGTCATCGGCGGCTACAAACACGCCCAAGTCAGCGCACTCTATATCCTGCTCACCTTCCTCGCCGCCGCCCTCGCCTACGCCTGGTCCTGGGGTCAACCCTACGCCCCGCCCTTAATTATTATTGGACTTCCCCTTCTTTGGCTCTTTCTTTCTCGTTATGTGAGAAAATTAAACACAAGGGACACGAATTAAACCTTTGTGACACTTCGTGACCCTTTGTAGTGAAAATGTTAAATCGGATAAAAACCCTCGCCTCACTCTTCCTCGAACTTGGTCCACGCTGGTCAGCCTTTCGCCTCGCCTATGCCTTTCGCCTCCGCACCGGACTCATCCGCTGGCAGACCCCGCAATATGCATGGGATGACCGTCCGCTCAAGCATTGGCTCAAACCCACCATCCCCTCCGAACCCGATTCCTACGCCGCATGGCGCAAACAAAACGCCCCAAAATTTTTCCCCACCGTAGGAGCGAGGTCCTCTCGCCCAAATGATTACGGCATAAACGCCATCGAAGAAGCAAACAAACTCCTCAATGGAGAACTCAAATACTTCTCCCACGACTATCATAAAACAGGCTTTCCTCCCAATTGGCATAAAGACCCGATTACCAATTACCAATTACCAATTGACTTGCACTGGTCTCAAATCTCCGACGACTCGGCAACCGACATTAAATTCATCTGGGAACCGAACCGCTTTGCCTTCGTCTACACCCTCGTCCGCGCCTACGCCCTCACCCAAGACGAAAAATACCCCCAAGCCTTCTGGGGACTCATCCAAGACTGGGCAGATAAAAATCCACCCAACACCGGCGCCAACTGGAAAGACGGACAAGAGATCGCCCTGCGCCTCATGGCATGGACGTTCGGTTTCTACGCCTTCATCCATTCCCCATCCACCACCAATTTACAAATCTCCCAATTTACCCAACTCATCGCTGCCCAAGCCGAACGGATTCACGCCAACATCGGCTACGCCATCTCCACCCGCAGCAACCACACCATCAGCGAAGCCTTCGGTCTATGGATGGTCGGTCTGCTCTTCCCTGAACTCAAAGATTCCGAAAAATATTTCATCCTTGGCAAACGTCTGCTCGAAGAAGAAGCCACAAATCAGATCTTCCCCGATGGTGGTTATTCCATGTACTCCCTCAACTACCATCGCTTTATTTTGCATCTTTATCTTTATGCTATTCAACTAGGCGAACTCAGCCAATTACCATTTACCAATTACCTAAAAGACTCAATCTCGAAATCAATCTCATTCCTATCCCACCTCATCGACCCTATTACCGGACACATGCCCGTCTACGGCTCCAACGACGGCGCATTAGTCTTGCCACTCAACAACTGTGATTTCACCGATTATCGTCCACTATTGCAATTGGGCTCGATCATTACTACCGGTCAACCCATGTTTGAATCTGGTGAATGGGATGAGGATGTCTATTGGCTGTGTGGAGAAATCGACCTCACCCCTAACCCCTCTCCTGAGAGGAGAGGGGGACGACTCCCTTCTCCCAATGGGAGAAGGGTTGGGGATGAGGGAGACTCCTTCCCTCAAGGCGGCACCTACATCCTCCGCAACAAAAATTCCAGCGCCATCCTCCGCTGCACCGACTTCACCTCCCGCCCCTCCCACGCCGACCAACTTCACACAGACTTATGGATTGGCAGCCACAACATCGCCATAGACGCAGGAACCTATCTCTACTCCGGCGCAGCCGTCTGGCGCAACGGACTCGCCCGCACCTCCGCGCACAACACCGTGACCGTGGATGGCAAAGATCAAATGACCATGGTCAGTCGCTTCACATGGACGAATTGGGCAAAGGGCAAAGTGCTCAAACAGGCAGAGGATCTCTGGCAAGGCGAACATGATGGATACAAACCCGTCCGCCATAAACGCACGGTCATGGCATTGGAAGGGGACAGGTGGCTGGTCATTGATGATCTCGAAGCAAATGAACCGCATCACTATACCCTGCATTGGCTTCTGAATGATGTACCCTTCGCTCAAAACAAAAACTCGCTTCACTTAAGTTATGAAGCGAGTACTTACAAAATTGAAACAGGTCTAATGAAAGGCGAAGGTAAATTCTCTATTCTTCGGGCGGACTCTAAATCCACATCCGGGTGGCGTTCGCGCTACTACGGTCAAAAAGAGCCGGCGATCTCAATTCTGCTCGAAACCCATCAACCTAAGGCACGTTTCTATACATTCTTTGGCTATGAGGCTGACTCCATTGAAGTCAGTGGCGATGTTCTTGTCATCAACCAAACCAAAGTCAACTTGCCCTAAACTGGTCACTGATTACTAGCAACTGTCCACCAACAACTGTCAACTATTCCTTCTCTGTCAGATAATGGATCAGGATCAGCCCCAAGCCTAGAAAAAGCGGAACGAAGCCGCCCAGCATCCAGGGTCCAAGATGAAGCGGATAATTGGCGCCGGAATCAAATCCCAAGGGATAGAGTCCTAGCGAGAGGGCAAATCCAATTGCGGCAATCACAATTCCCCAGCGTAAAAGACCTTTGCCCGATTTTTTCTCGGGACGTGTCAATCCCTTTTCGGCGAGGGCGAGGGTTTCCTTATAATTCATGTAACGCAGGAAAGCCAAAAAGCCGAAGATGATGGCGAGGACGGCGACGACACCGAGACAGGGAATGAGATCGTTCATGGGAATTCCTTTGTGCTTTTTACACCGAAAAATCAGGGCTTGGAATTTCTCCAAGCCCTGTAATTTTACTTGATGGCGGTGATCTCGATGGACCCGTTGTTGGTGCGAACGGAGACCTCTGCACCTCCTCCGTTCATCGTCCCGAATTGATGATTCTTCTGCGATTCGCCGTCGAGTATGACCGTGATGGGGATATCCGAACTGATGCTGCCAAAGTCGGTCTTGAGTTCCACGTTCAGGGCCGAGTCGGCTGGCAGGGCAAGTGTGACGCTACCAAAATCGGATTGGACACTATGCGGACCTTCTCCCAACGAGCCGCTGAAGTCGATGCCGCCGCTGTTGGAGCGCAGGTCGAGCGTCACGCTCTCTGCATTTTGGATGTCGATGCCTCCAAAATCGGTGTGTGCCTTGACATTCCCTTTCATGCCGTCAACGATGATGCTGCCGCTGTTCGAGTCGAGATCGTACGAACCAGCCATCGTTTGTGCCAGTGTGATATCGCCGAAGTCGCACGTGATGACCAATGCGCCCCGAATATTGACCTTTGTGAGAGTCACTTTGCCGCTGTTGGAATCGACCGTGACGGAGGCTGCGGAGCCGTTCTCGAAATCGAAGTTGCCGAAATCCGTGCTTGCAAAGAGTTCACCTGTGGCGCGCACGTTATTGAGATTGAGTGTGCCGCTGCTTGAGTCGATGGTGATGTCTTTGCCGTTCACCTTTTCCAGCGTGACCTTGCCAAAATCGGCTTCGATCCGCACGTCCTGTGAGCCTGCATCCACATTACTGATCTCGATCTCGCCGCTGGCATTATCCAAGACCAGCGCGCCTTCAATGTTCATCACCGTCACATCGCCGAAATCGCCGGAGATGTCGACATCGCCGTTCAGGTCAGACACATCCACAACGCCGAACCCGTTATCGATCTCGACCTCGGTGTTCGTTGGCACGGTGATGAGAAAGTCCACCGTATTGACTTCGCGGGTTTGGCGTCCGCTCAGTTTATAAGTTATGGTGATGATGTTCCCATTTTGTTTTACCTCATACTTGATGTTCTTTAGCGCTTCATCTGCGCGGTTTTGATTGGCGCCATAACCGGTTTTGACGATCTGGATTTCCACCGCCTCAACATCTCCGCCGACAACGGATACATCACCCGCATCATCGTTCACGCTGAGAGTGACCGGCTTATTCGCGTCCACTTCGAGGGTCTTGCTCTCTTCCGCTATGGCGGAAACGAGCGGTACATCGAAGACCGCAAAGTCCGCTGCGCGCAGGGTGAAGAAGATCACCGCGCCGATGCCCGCCAGCACAAATAGGATGGCGGCGACCAATAATCCAATAATCAGGGGTCTTTTCATTTTGTTGCTCCTTGTGTTACAAAGTACCGCAAACGCGGTGAGTTTCTCACTACGTTTGACAGGCATCCGGCGAAAAAGTTTCAAGGAAATTCCTGTCATTGCGAGTCCACGGAGTGGGCAAAGCAATGACAGGAATGCTGAAACTTTTCTGCAATTTCCCTGTCTAAACCCATAGAACCATCATGTCCATCTCCGAGCAAGCCCTCATTCAGAAAGCGCAAAAAGGCGACCCCGATGCCTTTGCCGCGCTCGTAAATGAACACCAACGCTACGTCTATAACCTTGCCCTGCGCGTCGTCAAAGATGAGAACGAGGCGCTCGATCTGGCGCAGGAGACCTTCGTGCGCGCCTGGACGGCTCTTCCCAACTTCAAGGGGCAATCCCAATTCCGCACGTGGTTGTATCGCATCGTAACCAACCTGTGCTACAACCGCCTGCCCAACCTGCGGCGTTCGCTCAACGACCTCGGCGATGACGTGATGGATGATATTCCAGAACCGCATCTGGATACCCCCGCCCAAATTTTCGAGTCAAACGAAACTCGAACCTACTTGCAACACGCCATTGAAAATCTTGACTCGAATTACCAATTACTAATCACCCTTCGCTATCAAAACGAACTTTCGTATGAAGAGATCGCCTCGACTCTCAACCTGCCGCTTGGTACCGTCAAAACAGGTATTTTCCGTGCGAAGGAACAACTCCGCAAGTCGCTCGCTCAAATGGAGGAATCATGGATCACCGCCTAGACCAGGATGCGCTCATTGAAGATGCGCTTAAATCTCAACCGCTCGCCCCCATGCCGCGCAGCATCACCGCCAATGTGATGTCGCGCATTCAGGTGGAAAACCGCCCCGCTCTCGTCACATGGAATGACTTCGCCATTGCGATGGTCATAGCCATGACCATCGGCGCGTTATTTATCACGATACAAAGCCTGCCGCCGGTTGCGCTGGCAAAACTTCGTATTCAATCAATTCTGCTATATCAGGGATTTATCGTTAACGCGCGCTGGTTGGTGCCAAGTCTGTTCTTCGGGTTGGCGGCTTTTCTCTCGGCACTGACCATTCCCATGCTGCTTCAAATGATGAGGACACGTCGATAAAACCGAAAATAAAAACAGGTCGCACTTGTTCCTAGTGCGACCTGTTTGATTAATCATTTATTGCCCAAGGCAGGTATCCGCCTTTGCAGCCATGTCGGTCAGTTGAGATTGCAGATCCCCGCCGCTCTTCAAATAGACATCCGCAAGCCAGTCGTCGAAAGCAAAGCCAACGCAGCTGTAATACTTGGGATTGATCGTAAAAGGCGCAGGATGAAGATAAGGGATATCGGCTACAACCGGTCCATAATTGGGATCATTCGCCCAATCCCATTCCTCGACGATGGACTTGAGAGGCGTCAACCCCGCAGTGGCAAATACCTTTGCGCCTTCATCGGCGCTGATCCAACGCAGGAAGATCCACGCCGCATCCTTGTTTTGACTCTTGCTGTTCATCGCAAAACCGCGCCACGTGAGCGAGTTGCCGCGCTGTGTGCCCTGTGGAAGTTGCGCGACGCCGAGGGAAATATTGGTGTTTTGGGTGTAACCATACAACTCCCAGAAGCCGGTAAACTGCATCGCAGACTTGCCGTCTACAAACAGGTCGCGGCTGCCGGATGCCGCCATCAAATCACGAGTAGGAGTGACTTTGTGTGTTGTAAAGAGGTCTGCATACCATTGAATCGCCTGCACCGTCTCGTCACTGTCGAGATGCCCGCTCACTCGGGTGCCATCCGCGCTAATCATGTCATTGCCGTTCTGATAAATGAATGCCCACAATCCACGCTGCCAGTAGGGGTTGCCTGCCCCGTCACGGATCGTAAAGCCCCATTGAGTTACCTTTCCTGATCCATCCCTAAGAGTTAAAGCCTGTGCGGCTGTCAGCAAATCATCCCATGTCCAATCATCGGTTGGATATGCCAGTCCGGCAGCATCGAAAAGGTCCTTGTTATAGAAGAATACGACCGGGTTATAGTCGCGGGGGAGAACATACGTTGTGCCGTTGTATTGTCCACTCGTGAGCACTGACTCGAAAAAGACCGAGGGATCGAGGGTTTGCATTCCCATTTCGCCAGACATGTATGGGTCGAGCGGTTCAAAGTAACCTCCCTGCGCGATGCGCGAGACATCGCCATCGCTCACCTGCACAATATCCGCACCCCCTCCAGCGTCGGCTTCCTGCATAAAGGTCTCGATGGAATTCTGGGGCACCGATTTGAATTCTACATTCACGTTCGGATAGGCTGCTTCGAATGACGCAATGGCTTCCTGCCACTTACCTAAATTGAATTCGGAACTATCATATGTTTGGACGCGGATCGTTCCTGAAATCGCGGGTGTTGGGGCAGGTGGTACCGTCGCGGTGGGGGCTGGGGTTTCGGTGGGGAGAGCAGTCGCTGTGGGCGGCAGCGCCTCTGTGCTCGATGGCGCTTGTGTGGGTGCTGTCGCCGGCGTCGAAGTTTGACAGGCTCCCAACAACATGGCGCTTACGACCAGGCTCGAAAGAAAGACGGAAACTTTTTTCATGCATTGCTCCTTAAGAATTTAATGTTATCTAGCATCCTGATAAGAGGATGCTAGAAATTGCATCAATGTACTTTTTATTTTTAGATTTCGTTCGTGAGGATGTGACTCACTGACGTGGACGCCGGTCCGCCCAGGGATTGGATCAGCCCGAACTTCGCATCTGCCACTTGGTTCGCTTCCGCCTGACCTCGTAACTGGATCGCCGCTTCGACGGCTTGATACACACCGGCAGCGCCTCCGGGGAATCCGCGTGCTTTCATGCCGCCCATCGTCGCGCAGGGGATTTTTCCTTTCAATCCAATCGAACCATCAGCCGCAAGTTTCCAGCCGCTGCCCTTGATCGCAAACCCAACTGCTTCGAGTTGCAGCGCGGCGAAAATGCTGAAGGCATCGTGATACTCGAAAAAGTCAATGCCATCGAGCGTCATGCCGACCTGTTTCATTGCCTTGCCCGCAGAAAGTTGTGCCGTGTCGAAGTACAGCATGTCCTTGCGGTCGTGCAATGCCAGCGTATCCGAAGACGCTGCGGAACCAGCAATCTTCACGAGTGGATTCTTAAAACTGGATGGGAGCAGGTCACGGCGAGTCAGAACGAGCGCGGCAGCGCCATCCGCATTGGGTGCCATATCGAACATATTGAGTGGGTCGCTGACCATCTCCGCCTTGGCATATACTTCCGGCTTGATGGCTTTGCGGAACATGGCTTGTTTATTGCCCACGCCGTTGACGTGAGCAGTGAGCGCAAACCCTGCAAACCCATCGGCAGGGACGTTGTACTCGTGCATGTAACGCTTCATCAGCAATGCGGCTTGGGCTGCGGGAGTCACGCCTTGCACGGCTTCAAAATCCGAGTCGGATGTGGTGGCGAGGGCTTCATCCACTGCCGAACCGACCTTGTCTGTAAATTTTTCCACGCCGACGACCAGCGCCACATCCACCATGCCGCTTGCCACCGCAAGGTAGCCCTGACGCAGTGCCGCTCCACCCGATGCGCCCGCCGCTTCAACAGTTACCGCTTCGATACCGAGCAGACCGGAAAAATCTGCCAGCAGCGCGCCGACATGCGCCTGCCGCGAGAGATTCGGCGCGAGCATATTTCCCACGAATAACGATTGCGGTTTGAGTCCGCCGGCATCTTGAATGGCATCATGGATGGCGGCATAGGCAAGGTCGCGCAGACCAATATCCCAATGCTCGCCGACTTCGGTTTGTCCAATTCCTGCAATAACGACGTCTGTCATGTAAGGTTTTCCTCATGGTGGAGCACGACAATGGTGTGCCCCTACGAATTTATTTCATTGCCAATTTGCCGCGGAATCTCACATACGTGGCGTAGTCAATTTCAGTACGGCGTTTGATGTATTCCTGTGTCTTCGTGGCGAGACCTTGCCTGGCGGTCACTTTGTCGGTGACAGTGATGTCGAAGGCATCAGATCCGGCGCCGGAGCCGAACGAAACGACAAGGATTCGGTCACCAGGCTGGGCGATGTCGAGAGTCGCCGTCAAGCCGATGATCGCCGCGCCTGCATACGTATTCCCAATGATCGGCACGAGCAGACCCGGCTCGATCTGTTCCATTGAAAACCCGAGTTGACCCGCCACACGCTGCGGGAATTTTGTGTTTGGCTGGTGGAAGACCGCCCACTTGTAATCTTTGGCAGTCGTGCCAGCCGCTTCCATTAAGTGGGTGGCGGCTTCGGTGATGTGCTTGAAGTAAGCGGGTTCGCCCGTGAAGCGCATGCCATGTTCTGGATATTTCTGATATTCGCGCCGCCAGAAATCGGGCGTATCGGTGACGTAGGAATACGAGGCGTTGATGGTTGCGAGGGATTCTTCGGCGGGACCGATAATGTACGCGCCGCCACCCGCGCCTGCGGTGTACTCAAGTGCGTCGCCGGGTTTGCCCTGCGCCGTGTCCATGCCGATCGCCATGGCATAGTGACCCATGCCCGAGCCGACCAGACCCATCGCGGCGACCATCGCTTCGGTGCCCGCTTTGCAGGCGAATTCCCAGTCTGCGGCTTGCGTGTTCGGGACAGCGCCAATCGCCTCGGCGACGAGGGTGGATGTCGGCTTGACCGCATACGGATGCGATTCCGAGCCGACCCACACGGCGCGCAATTCGGTCGGGTCGATCTGGGCACGCGCCATTGCATTCCGCGCCGCTTCAATGGACATGGTGATCACGTCTTCGTCCAAGCCGGGCACGGCTTTCTCTTTGATTGGGAGTCCGCCCGTCTTGCCTGTCCATACACGGGCGACTTCTTTTGCCGGGAGACGGAATCGCGGTACGTAAGCGCCATAGCCGACGATTCCAACCGGTTTGACGGGTTTAAGTAAGGTGGGGGAAGACTGGGGAGTTGTCATTTGGGTTCCTATATTCTTCGTCAAAGCATGGGCAGACGGACCCGTCTGCCCATGCAATATTATTTCTTCGCTTTCAAGATTTCTTCCGCGCGGTCAATTCTTACGACCTTCTCCGCCACCATTTGGGCAGCGACCCTTTCAACCAAATCGCCGGTAGCGCCAGCCGCAATCGCGACCTGTCTTGCGTGTAGCGACATATGCCCGCGTTGGATGCCTTCGGTGGCTAATGCACGCAGCGCCGCCATGTTTTGCGCGAGACCAACGGAGACGATGATCTCAGCCAGCTCACTGGCGGTTTTGACACCCATAAGTTTCACAGCCGCTTGCGCCGCCGGGTGGACTTTGGTAGCGCCGCCGACGATCCCCACCGCCATTGGCATTTCGAGCGTGCCAACAAGATTTCCATCTGCATCTTTGCCCCAGGTGGAGAGGGAGGTGTAATGACCGTTTTTCACGGCGTAGGTATGTGCCCCTGCTTCAATGGCACGCCAATCATTCCCGGTGGCGATGACCACCGAATCCACGCCGTTCATGATGCCTTTGTTGTGGGTTGCGGCGCGATATGGGTCTACAGAAGCAAAGGCGTAGGCTGCGATGATTCCGTCACGAACTTCTTCGCCCGAGAAAGAATCAAACGCTAGTTCCTTCACAGGGATGGTGCAACGTGCGCGGGCAATGCGGCGATCTGCTAAATTCGACAAAATCCGTAAATGGACTTTTCCGCCGGTAATCGCCTCAATTTTGGGGGCAAGGCGCTCGCAAGCCGTATTGACCGCATTGGCGCCCATTGCGTCGCGCACATCATAAATGAGGTGAACGACCAAAAAACCGCCGATGGGGGAGTCGTCGAAAATACGCACTTCGAGGTCACGCGCGCCACCGCCAAACTTTTTGAGAATGGGGTCGATGGAGTCCGCTTCTTCGAGCAATTCGGCTTTTTTCTCGTAGATTTTCAACTTTGCTTCATTGAGATTGGTCACATTGATGACCTGCATCTGCCCGATCATGTGTGGCTCGGAGGTGGTGGCGTGGAATCCGCCGCCGGCGCGGGCGAGTTTCGCCATGAACGACGCGCCCGCCACAACCGACGGCTCTTCAAGCGTCATAGGCACGAGCACGTCTCGTCCGTTGACCATGAAGTTGAGTGCAATGCCCAGCGGCAGGCTGTGCAAGCCGACGACGTTTTCGATCATGTGGTCGGCGGCTTCGGGAGAGAGTCCGCCGTCGGTCCAAGGGTCAAGCCCGGGTGGGGTCAGAGGCGCAGCGTCCGCCAGTTTTGCGCGGCGCTCCTCAATGGTCATGTTGTAAAAACCGGAAATTCGAGAAGTTTTCATAGGAATTGTCCCAAGTGTACGGCTGGCTTTCTTTCAAATTCTATCAAAAATAACCGGCTTGGTCTGACCGCCAAAATTGAAAAGGCATCTTTTGAGTTTTGACGGGTATAATGTTGGCGAGGTGTCATCTTCATGTTGCTGACTCGTGAGCAGTTGCAGGAACGTTTATTTGCGCTCCATGCTGCCAGCCTTGAGCTGGTGAAGGATGTTTCGCTGGAGACCTTGTTGGAGCGGATCGCATCCACGGCATGTGAGCAGGCGGGGGCGCGCTATGCGGCGTTGGGTGTGCTGGACGATGATGGGAGGCTTGCAAACTTCATCACTGTAGGCATGACCGAGAATGAGATCAAACGCATTGTGCATCCGCCGGTGGGGCGCGGTTTGATCGGCGAGCTGATGGATACTGATTTGCCGCTGCGCCTGCCGATCCTTCAGAGCCATTCCAGTTCGGTGGGATTCCCCGAGAATCATCCGCACATGGTCTCATTTTTGGGTGTGCCCATCCGCGCCAATGACAAGCAGCTGGGGCAAATTTATCTAACGGAAAAACTGGATTCGTTCGAGTTTTCCTCCGACGATGAAATGATCATCCAGATGCTTGCCACCTACGCCGCCACTGCCATTGCGAATGCGCGCCTGATCGATCAGATGAAGGAACGCGACCTCGCCCTGACGCGCCGTAACGTGGATATGGCGTTCTTGAACAGCATCGCTTCCACTCTGACCTCCAGCCTTGAACTCGACGAGATCCTGAACAAAACCCTTGGCTTGGTGATGAACTACATGAAGGTCGAAGCGGGGGAGATCTTCCTGCTCGAAGACGATAAATCCACTCTGCGCATGGTCCTGCACCGTGGACAGGCAGCAGAAGCATTCTGGACGAGGAATATCTTCAACATCGGCGACGGCTTCATCGGTAAAGTTGCCAAATTGCGCGAGCCGCGCATCGGCACGAACCTTGCAAACGAACCCGGCTTCCTGCGCGATGCCGTGGTAAAAGCGGGGTTTCAGCAGATCGTATGTATTCCGATGCTCTCCGGCGAAAACCTGATGGGTGTCATGAGCGTTGCAACACGTTCCACCACTCCCTTTGAAGATCGCAGTGTGCAAATGTTAACCGCTGTCGGTACCTGGGCGGGACTCGCCATTGAAAATGCGCGTTTGCATGCCAATGCCCGCCGCCTGGCAGTGCTTGAGGAGAGGAATCGCATCGGCATGGACTTGCACGATGGCATTATCCAATCCATTTACGGGGTGGGTTTGGCTCTCGAAGGCGTACAACTTTCATTAAATGAGGATCCGAACTCGACAAAAGAACAGATCCACCGTGCCATCGACGGTTTGAACCAGGCGATTCGAGACATCCGCGCCTATATTCTGGATTTACGACCGCGCCAACTTGGCAATGAAGGCTTACTGAGCGGCATTCGGCGCTTGATCACCGAGTATCGCGCCAATACGTTTTCCGAAGTTCACTTCACTGCACCCGATTCGGAACTGAAAGAATTGACCCAAACGCAATCTCTGACGCTTTTCCACATCTGCCAGGAGGCGTTAGCCAACGCAGCCAAGCATGCCAAGGCAAAAAACGTGCAAATCTCGCTTTGGACGACCGAAGAGCGCGCTTTGATGGAGATCCGTGACGATGGAAAAGGCTTCGAGATCGAAAAGATGCATACCTTCATCGGTCATGGATTGGCAAACATGCAGACTCGCGCACGTTCCACCGGTGGCGACATTGATATATCATCCGCTGTTGACGAAGGAACGACCATAATGGTATGGGTTCCGCGCGGCATCCGGCAATAAACTCTGCGATTCGTTATGCATTCCAAAACGAGTCACAGGAATTAGAGTCTCAACCGGAATAAATCGAAACCCTGTCACACATCATTCTTTAAGATGAATATGGCGTTTATGCCCGAAAAAGGGGTTGAATGCCCATATATGGGGGGTGTGGATAAGTGGACAGGCGTTCTTGGCTGAAACACCCGTTCTAAACAAAACGTATAAAGCGAAGGAATACATAACAATTCTTTAACATTTGCCAACCTTAAAAAAACACATCTTTTTAACTTATCGTAGGTTGAACGACTGTTATCTTTGCAGATGTTCTGCTAGAATAACGTCACGCTGATATGATGGATGTTTGTCCCTTGCATCCAAAATCCCTGTAAGACAATTTACAAACAAAGCAAAACCCCTTGAACAAGCCGCTGAACGGGCGGGCTAGTTCGATGTACGCAAAAAATAGACCATATTCCATACTTCAAGGAACGTTTATGAACGCAGAGCAGGCTTGGCAGACCGTAATCGCACAACTTCAAATGGACATGCCCCGTGCATCTTTTGACACATGGGTGCGTGATACACGCCCTGTTGGATACGAGAACGGGATTTTGACCGTTGGCGTACGCAATGCGTACGCGCGCGACTGGCTCGACAGCCGCCTTGCCGCCACCGTCAACAAATTATTGATCGAAACCCTCAACTCGAAAGTCTCCGTCAGCTTTATCGTCTCTCAGAACGACGAAAACTCCGCCTCCACCGAGCCGGATGCTTCTCCTGCCTCGATAGTCATCACCCCGCCGGAACCGAAACCCCGCCACGTGACTTTGAATCCGCGTTACACCTTCGACACCTACGTCGTCGGCTCCGGGAACCGCCTCGCGCACGCGGCTTGTCAGGCAGTAGCAGACAAGCCCGCCCGCGCCTACAACCCGCTTTTCCTGTACGGGGGCGTGGGACTCGGCAAAACCCACCTGCTGCACGCCATCGGCAACGCCTGTCATGCCAGCGGATTGAATATTTTGTACGTTTCCTCCGAGGAATTCACCAACGACCTGATCGCCGCCATCCGCACGCACACCACACAAGCCTTCCGCGAAAAGTACCGGTCCGCCGACGTGCTTCTGATCGACGATATTCAATTCATCGCCGGGAAGGAATCCACCCAGGAGGAATTCTTCCACACCTTCAATACCCTGCACGGACAGGACAAACAGATCATCGTCTCATCGGATAGACCGCCGAAGTCGTTGATCACGCTTGAAGAACGTCTGCGTTCGCGCTTCGAGTGGGGCTTGACCGCCGACATTCAGGCGCCCGACCTCGAAACCCGCCTCGCCATCCTGCGTTCCAAAGCCGAGCGAACCGGACGCAATATCTCCGACGAAATCCTCGAGGGCATTGCACAGCGCGTACAATCCAACATACGCGAACTGGAAGGCGCGCTTAATCGCATCATTGCCTACGCCGACTTGAGCGGATCGCCATTGACGCCCAACCTGGTCGAAGTGGCGTTGGCAGACTTGATCCCTTCCCGCAATGACATCGAGCCTACCTACCTTGTAGACCTGGTTGCCCGCAAGTTTGGCTTGACCACTGAAAAACTCCTCAGCCGTGACCGCACCAAGGAAGTGGCGCTTCCACGGCAGATCGCCATGTATCTCTTGAGAGAAGAAGCGAAGATATCCTTCCCTCAGATTGGGGAAGTGCTTGGCGGGCGCGACCATTCCACGGTCATGTCGGCGTACGAAAAGATCAAGGAACAGATCCACGCCGACCGCCGTTTGGAACAGGATATTGTCTCCATCAAACAGCAGTTGTATAACCAGGTTCACGCGCCGTAGAAAAGACATCATTTTCGATACCCCACCCACCAGGAAGAGTTTGGGTGGGGTATTTTTAAGTCTATTCGGGGTTTTAATCCGCAGGTTACAGTGATCCGACCTTGAACAACAAGGCTCCATGCAGAACGCCTCGTATTCACTCGCTGAATCGGTTTATCGTATACTTTCTTCGTAAAATACATTTTAGGAGCAAATGTGGAATCCATTCAGGAACTATTTCGCATCGGGGTTGGACCTTCGAGCAGTCACACCATGGGACCGCGTCGTGCGGCTGAAATCTTTCGCGGACGTTACCCTTTTGCGGCGGCATACCGTGTGAAGTTGTACGGCAGCCTCGCTGCCACCGGGCGCGGACATTTGACGGATGCGGCGATAAAAAAATTATTCGACCCCGAAAAGATTGAGATCGTTTGGAAGCCGGAGAAGCAATTGCCATTGCACCCGAATGGGATGCGTTTCGAAGCGCTCTCGGCGGAGGGAAAAGCCCTGGGTCGTTGGGAAGTGTACTCGGTAGGCGGAGGCGCGTTGCGCGATGACGGAACCCTGCCCGTTCCGCAGAACGTCTACGATTTGAGATCGATGCGCGAGATCCTCGATCAGTGCAAACAAACCGGTCAGGCGTTGTGGGAGTATGTCGAGGCGCGAGAGGGTCCGCAGATCTGGGATCACCTGCGCGAGGTCTGGGCTGTGATGCGTGCTGCCATCGAACGCGGACTGCATGCTGAGGGAGTCCTCCCCGGCGGGTTGGGGTTGGCGCGTAAATCATGGTCGTTCTATCGCAAGGCGACTCTTTCTGGAGCCGTTTTGCAACGCGCGGGTTTGGTCTCGGCGTATGCGCTGGCGGTCTCGGAGGAGAATGCGAGCGGGGGAGTAATCGTCACCGCGCCGACGTGCGGCTCTTCGGGCATTCTGCCGGCTGTGTTGCGCTCCTTGCAAGAGACCTTGAATTGCTCGGATGATGCCGTGCTGCGGGCATTGGCGACGGCTGGCTTGATCGGCAACCTCGCCAAACATAACGCTTCGATATCTGGAGCGGAAGTTGGTTGCCAGGGAGAAGTTGGCGTTGCCTGTGCGATGGCTGCGGGCGCTGCCGCGCAGCTGCTGGGCGGCACGGCACGTCAGATCGAGTATGCCGCTGAAATGGGGCTGGAACACAACCTCGGCTTGACATGTGACCCCGTGGCGGGGTTGGTGCAAATTCCTTGCATTGAACGCAATGCGTTTGCTGCGGCTCAGGCACTTGCCAGCGCAGATTACGCGCTTTTTACGGATGGAGGACACCGCATCTCATATGATGATGTGGTGTCAGTCATGCGTGAAACGGGTCATGCCTTGCCTTCACTCTACCGCGAGACCTCCGAAGGCGGACTTGCCGGTGCTTACCGCCGCAAGAAGAAGGGGTAAGCAGAATAATTTTCCGGTCTCCCTGTTTTACTGAGATATGTTTTTCTGCGCGAGCAGATGAGAATTTGGTACACTCGACGCAATCTTAAGCAATCCAACCTGTTTGTTACCGAGGAAACTCAATGAAATATTTATTGATCAAAGGTTCGCTGCATGTGGTGGGATATTCACCGGATGGTGACTCGATGATGTTCAAAGCCGCGAACCCTGCCCTATGGGACAGACTGGAAAACGATAACAAAGATACCTTTACCGAAAAGTTGACCAAAGAGAACGGCGCCGTTCAATTGCGTTTGGAAGGCATCGACGCGTTGGAGACGCATTATTCGCCCATGCCGTTGCCGACGCCGCCTGACCTGAAATCGAAAGAAAAAGACAAGGCTGGGAAGCCCGCTCCGGGCAATTACAAACAGCCAGAGGAAATTGGACGTGTCGCCGCCGAGGCATTTATGTGGCTGGTGGGCGTAAAAAAGCCGCAGTGGCGCAAATTCGGCAAGACGACCTGGGTTGCCAAAGCCTGTTTTGAAAAAGATGGGCAGGAAGTTTGGCTGGACGAGAAACAGACCGACCACATTCCCGCCTACATCGTGACTAGCAACATCGAAAAGAATGGACGTCCGCTCGCGTGGGTGTTCCCTGGCGATACCAATGACCCTGACGGTTCTGAATTGACGAAAGAAATGCTCGCGGAGCGTCTGGAAAAAAGCGTCAACTATCAACTTCTGCGGTATGGATTGGTGTATCCCTATTTCTTTATGACCCTGGCTGGAAAACTGCGTGATAAATTGATCGGTGCCGTGCGCCGCGCCCAAGCGGACGGACTTCAAAAGCGACAAGCCCTTGAAAATAGCGCTGTAACAAGGACTAGCAAGGTTCCCAACTTATGGGTATACGATAGAAGCGTCACCGAGGGGATCAAGATCGCCGACCTCAAAAACATCACGGACGAGATGGAGATTCACCCGTACCTGTTCCGCAAGATCATCAAAGTTTGGTATGCCCAGAAAATGCAGGGCTATTGGACTGCCTTACGCGACCGAACTCCTTATGAGTTCGATGAGAACGATAAAAGCCTGACTCTGGCAGGTCTATTTGAAGACGGCGACCCCACTGTATTTATTGTCAGCGACCAGGATTTTGTGAAGCTGAGTGAAATTGTGCAAGTCAAAGATGGCGCTTTACGGCTCATGCGCCATCCGATGGATATTGTCTTTTTGTCGTAGGGGTAATTACTCGGACTTGGCAGGTCTTTTCCTCTGGTTGCGCAATGCAACCAAAAATGATAAAATCCCTGTGGAAAGGACAATCTTATGAATACTCTCCACGTCCGCAGTGTGCCCGATGACCTGTACCAGCGCATTCAGGTCATGGCAAGTGCCAAGAACCGTTCCCTGAGCGCTCAGGTGATTACCTTGCTGTCTCAGGCAATCGAACTTGAAGAGCGCCGTATGAAACAGGCTAAAGTTTTAAATTCCATCCAGCGCAGACGCTTCAAAGCTCCCAAGAACGCGCCTTCGTCATTGGACTTACTCCGTGAGGATCGTAAACGATGACCGAGGTATTTTTACGTTGCGTCCTTGATGCCAGTGTGGGGATTAAGTTGTTTGTGGAAGAAGAATTTTCAGATAAAGTTCAACGTCTCTTTGCCAAACTTGCCGATGACCCGCAAGCAGAAATCCACGTCCCTGATTTGTTCTACATCGAATGTGCCAATATCCTGTTGAAATACACTCGCAGATTTGACCGTCCGCTGGAAGATTCACTGGCAGACTTGAAAGACCTGAACGAACTTGCCCTCACAGTTACATCTACAACTGAATTGATTGAAGATGCATTGAAACTGGCAAATGAGAAAAAACTCACTGCCTATGACGCGTGTTATGCTGTCCTCGCCCAGAAATTGGACTTGCCCCTCATCACCGCGGACGCTCCGCTTGCGAAGGCAATAGATTGGGCGGTTTGGATTGGGGATTTGGAAATTTAAGAGACAGGTCTTTCTAGCGGACTCGCCCGAAGTGGCCTTCCACGAACTGAGCGTGGGATTTATTCCTTGCATCCTACATTTGAAGTATTACGAATAATTTTTGTATACTTAATTTTTGTCATATACTCCTGATTATCGGGATAATGGTTGATTAAAGATTTTGAGTACTATGCCTTGATATTGCCTATGTTTATATCTTATTTATGGTGTAGGTGTAATAGTAGTATCCCAACGTGGCAAGCCCCATAAGAAAAATTCATTAATTACAGTACCAGAAGCTAACCACCAGCCATCTGGTGAGAAAGTCACATTCCCTACCCAATCAGTATGGCCAGTTAAGAGGGGACCAGCAGGTTCTCGTGTCTCTACACTCCATATGCGGATAACGGGGTCAAGCAACCCAAGTGCTATCAATTTGCTATCGGGTGAGAATGACATACTAAGTACACCTGTACTTTCAATGATTGGTTTGCCTGCAAGTTTGCCAGTGTTTACATCCCAGAAATAGATTGTTCTGAAAGAAAGAGTTGCTAATAATGTACCATCTGGAGAAAAAACTATTTGATCTGCACTGTCTTTCTTATGCGGTAATGGTTCTCCTACTTGTTGTCCAGTTTTCACATCCCATAAACGGACTGTATTATCGGGCGCAGCAGAGGCGAGTATCGTGCCATCAGGCGAAAATGCAATACTTTCAATCCAACTTTCATGCCCTATCATTGGCTCGCCTACAGGTTGATGAGTTTCTACATCCCATAAACGAATCGTATTTTCATATCCGCCAGAAGCAAGCAAAGTACCATCTGGTGAAAATTCTACTTGTCCAATGGCGATGGAATCAGCGTCAATTGGTTCTCCAACGAGTTCCCCTGTCTTAACATCCCAAAGACGAATAGTTCCATCCCCTGAACTTGATGCTAAAAAAGTTCCATCGGGGGAAAAATCCAGACTCGTTATAGAATCTTCATGTCCAGTTAAAGGTTGACCTGTAGGTTGTCCAGTATTTACATCCCAAAACCTAATCTTACTATTTGTGAAGGGTCCAAAGCTTGCAGCTAGTAATGTTCCGTCTGGTGAAAAAATTATGTTAGAGGGGCTGTCTTTAATGTTTTCTAATCCGGATAATCGGTTTAATAAAACGATTTGTTCAACATTTTCTGGCAGAATAACTTGTGGTGTTGGGGTGGACGTGGGGGCAGGAGTGAAAGTAAATGTGGCTGTTGGCGGAGAATTTAAAGTATAAGTAGGAGTATGTGTAGGAAGAAGCCCAGGTGGGTCATTTGGTTGAGTGCTAGCGGGTGAAATAGTAGTTGTTTCTGGCGCACAGGCTATCATGGTCATACTTGCAATTGTTGCCAAAGTTACTAGGAAAAGCAAAGTTTTGGATTTCATATTCTCTCCTTGAAAAAAAGTTACTTCAAAAAACTACTATATTCCCTTCTGCCTGTTTCTATAGCGAAGGTAAAAATTCAGTAGGACTGTGATCAGGATGAAGGTCGCAGAAACTGAAATAAATACTAGGATATTCCCTTGTTGTAAAGAAGATACAAAGTCATAATGCGGATTGAGGAGTGTATGCAAGAATGCGAAGGCAGACAGTGCGACCGAAATTCCCCAAGCCCATTTATTCCAAGATTTTATTTTTTGCCCCAAACCCTCAGAAATTCCTATAAGTTGCACAAATATGTTTTCAAGAGCCACTGCAAAAATAACAAGCAAGAGAGCTTCTATGCCGCCAACAATGTTCTTTTGGTTTTCAGATATATTCTGTTGTTGAATTATTGCTGTGATAATTGTGGGAAGCCAAGCTGTAAGACCAATAATAATAAAAGTGAACATGCTGATTTTTACAAGTGTCTTTTTTTGTGTTTCTGAAAGTTCGTTTTCATTAATCCTTAAAGCTTCTGGCGACCCAAACATGAGACCAGGAACAAGTGCTAGAATCCGCGAGACAGAAGTTGAAATCGCTGCAAGGAATATATTTGTTGGTCGAACAGTAAATTCACTTTGATAACCCCATTTGCGAATCATTCTCCATTGAATAATATCATCCAAAAGACCTACCAAACCAAATGCGAATGTCATAGAGATAAATAGGAAAATTCCTTTTATTGTTAAGGGATTCCATGTTTTGTCTAATAGCGAGAAAACCAGACCATAAAAAGCAACGACCCCCAATAATCCAAGCATATTCCTAAGACCTTCTTTGTTTGTATTATTAGCAGTAATGTTTTGAAGGCTTTTTTGAAGTTTGCCAATCCAGACGATTGGCGCAAATTTATTTAGGCTTTCTTCATTTTCAGAGAATATTCGTGAAAATATATCTACAGCCACTGCAAATGGCAACATCAAAAATATAGCCAAAAGTACATTCGTTCCGACTACTTTAGGGTCGGTAGAAACATCTAATGGCGTGGGGATATAAAGTGTGAGATCTGGTACATATATGCTAGGTGGGCGAAATTTGTTATAACCTCCATAAAGATTTAACTTATCAAGAGAAATCTCATAGATTTCATTTTCTTTGTCTTTGTAAAAAAACTCCCCACTTGTAAGCAGATAAATATTGTTATCTGCACTTCCTATAATATAACTATCAAAGCTCAAATCTATTAAAAAATCATCAAAATCCATAAAAATATTTTGTAACAGAACACCACTGTTCCCATCAAATTGCGCTATGAAATCCTCGCCTGAAGAATCAATTGGCGATCCCCATGTTGATGGGCTATTTCCTAATATAAAAATATTGTTATTATCATCAAGAACTATTCCAGAGACTAAATCGTAACCTATGCCACCAAAAAATGTATTCCATAACATATTTCCATTAGAATCAAGCTTGGCGAGATAACCATCTTGAGTTTCTGAAAAAGGAATAATAGGATTCCCCCAATCTTGCTCACTTGTTCCAGAAATTAGGATGTTGTTATTGCTGTCAATATCTATATAGTCAAACGA
Organism: Anaerolineales bacterium UBA2395; assembly: GCA_002343775.1. Taxonomy (GTDB): domain Bacteria; phylum Chloroflexota; class Anaerolineae; order Anaerolineales; family Villigracilaceae; genus Villigracilis. Next base: position 334,744 of record DDSH01000007.1, on the reverse strand, counting down.
AGTTGCGCCGTTCGCGCTGGGCAATTGAACACCCGCAAAGGTATTCCATAACAAATTCCCTGAATTGTCAAACTTGGCTATTGAAATATCCCGCGGTCCTGAAAAAGGAGTTATTGGTTGCCCCCAAGGCTCCTTGGCGTTACTCACAACATAGATAAAGCCATTATTATCGGTTTTTACAGAGCTTTCAACTTCGAGGAAGTCATCATAATTTCCCCAACCATATTCAGCAAATGGGTTAGCCCATTCAATAACACCATTTGGATTTACTTTCGTTAATTGAGTGAAAAGATTTCCTATTCGTGTATTGTCAGAACCAAGAAGTGAGCTGTTGATATCAGACGCATTGCTTACTAAATATAAATTCCCATCGTTATCAACTGTGGCTGTATTCGCGGGGAAATTATCCACACCACCATGATTTGGAATGTCGAAGTGTTTATTCCACAGTACTGAGCCATTCTGATCCAGTTTGGCAATAAAAGTAAAACTCCAGTTTGTAGTCCCCACGATAAAAGCATTCCCTGCATTGTCTAAAATTATAGAATCGGCAAAACTATACGCTACACCTGCTTCTATACTATATTCCTCAACAATACTTTGTGTATCAGTCTCTAATGTAATCTGCCATTTCAAGACTCCGTCTTTGGTGTATCGAGAAATATGTATTTGGCTAGGATCGCTGAAACGAAAAGATGAATCTCCCGAATCAAAACTATTAAACAATACCACCACATCTCCATTCTTGTCTTCCACCATCCCTTCCAACACATCGTAACGTTCAGGAGTGCTACCTACAACCCATAACCACTCAAAACTTGGATTAATAGTTTTGAAGGAAGCGTCTTGATTTACGGGAGTTAAACTATGTGCGTTAGTTTTGTTTGGCGCCCACGATGCGGCTGATAATAAAATGGAAATAAGAATGACTACAAGAAAAAACAGAAGTCGAATTGTTTGGCGGACTATCATCTTAATCCTCCTGCGACGTGATTTTGTAAATTCTACCATCCTAATCCGATTTACGGTGATATAACGCCAAGTTATTTCATGAAATTCACCCTCTTGACACATCCCGCCTGCGGACGTAAAATCTCGCCCAACATAAACCAAAAACGCTGACGAGGACGAGTACACTTCAAAGCGATTTCCAGAGAGCCGAGCCGGTGGTTGAGTACGAAGGTATCGAAACCACCGTGGTGCAAGCGAGGCAAAAGCGCAGAAGTCGAATGGACCTCCGAGTTGCAAGGGCAAAAGCGTCTGATAGTTCGTTAGTCAGATAGTCGAGTAGCCTACGACGGGAACTGCATCCGTTACCATAGCAGAGTTTCTTAGAAGGATGTTCGACCAAGCGACCAAAAGACCATCCGACTAGCAGACTACAAGAGTGACGCTGGCTTCCTTTCCTGTGTGCATCACGCAGGAATTTTTTGTTAATAAGGCAGGCGTTTAACTTGGGTGGCACCACGAGATTCCCCTCTCGTCCCAATGGACAGGAGGGGATTTTAATTTAACGATATTCGAACATCGATATTCGGTTTTCGAGTATCCAATATCGAATATCGAAAAGGAGCGTCAAATGCTACTTGAATCAACGAATGTACAAACCATAATAAGAGAAATCTCCGCGGACCTCGAGACTCCCGTCAGTCTGTATCTCAAACTGCGCGGAGATGGCGCGTCGTTCTTGCTGGAGTCTGTCGAAGGCGGCGAGCGCATTGCGCGCTATTCGTTCATCGGCGTTCAGCCCAAAGCGTTGTATATTTTGCGTGATGAAGAAATTGAAATTCAAGATGTTCACGGATCACGCACCACTCATATTGATGGCGACCCAACACGCTTTTTGCAAAATGAAATGGATCGCTTTCCTGCTGTCCGCGTGCCGAACGCGCCGCGTTTCACGGGTGGGTTGGTGGGCTTTCTCGGGTTCGAGTCGGTTCGGTTTTTTGAACCAACCCTAAAGTCCAGAATGAAGCGCGCAAGCATCCCCGACGGTATTTACATGCTGGCAGATACCATCGTCGCCTTTGACCATGCGCGTCGCAGCATCTTCCTCATCGCCAATGTCCTGGACGGCAACACCGAAGCCGCGAATCAAAAACTGGACGCGATCGCCGCGCGCATCGAACAGCCGCTGCCGCCCGCGCCGAAGGTCGAGGTCAAGCCGTCGAAGGTCAAGTCGAATCACACGCAGGGCACCTACGAAGACATGGTGCGCGCTGCGAAGGAAAATATTTTGGCGGGCGATATTTTTCAGGTGGTGCTTTCGCAGCGTTTCACGCGTGAGACCAACGTCGAGCCGTTCGATGTTTATCGCGCCGTGCGCCGACTCAACCCGTCGCCCTATATGTTCTTTTTTGATTTCGGAACCGTGGACGGCGAGCCGCTCTATCTGTGCGGATCGTCGCCTGAGATGTTCGTGCGTTTGGAAGGAAGAACCGCCTCGCTCCGCCCGATCGCTGGGACACGACCCCGAGGCAAAGACAACGCCGCTGACGACGCTCTCGCGCAAGAACTCCTCGCCGACCCGAAGGAGCGCGCCGAGCATGTCATGCTGGTTGACCTTGGACGCAACGACCTCGGGCGCGTGTGCGAATATGGCACCGTGCGCGTTTCGGATTTTTTCACCATCGAAAAATATTCACATGTCATGCACATCGTCTCTCACGTCGAAGGGAAGTTGAAACCTGAACTGACCGCGTTTGATCTAGTGCGTGCGGCGTTTCCTGCTGGCACAGTCAGCGGAGCGCCGAAAGTCCGCGCGATGGAGATCATCGCCGACCTCGAACCCGACGCGCGCGGCGCATACGCAGGCATGGTCGGCTACTTCGGCTTCGACGGCGCGATGGACACCTGCCTCGCCATCCGCACCATGGTCGGACGCGGCAACACCGTCAGCGTGCAAGCAGGCGCGGGCATCGTCGCGGATTCGAATCCCTCCGCCGAATTTCAAGAGACGGTGAATAAAGCCTCAGCTATGCTTCGAGCAATCGATACGGCGGAATCAAATTCATAAAAGAATTAACCACGGAGCACACGGAGTTCACAGAGGTTTTTAAAAAGATTTTTCTCAGTGCTCTCTGTGCCCTCTGTGGTGAAAAAGAAAGGATGACCATGACCTCGAAACCAAGATTACTCACTGGCGACCGCCCCACAGGACGCCTGCACCTCGGACATTACGTCGGCTCGCTCTCGAACCGCGTGCGCTTGCAGCATCAATACGACTCCTTCTTCATCATCGCGGATTTGCACACGCTGACCACCAAACCCGAACCGCAATATATCAAGGAAGTGCCGACCTTCATCCGCGAGACCGTGCTGGATTATCTCGCCGTCGGCATTGATCCGAACGTCAGCACAATCTTTGTCCAATCGGCTGTGCCTGAAACCTATCAGTTGAATCTGCTTTTTGAAATGCTCGTCACTGTTCCACGCCTCGAACGTATGCCCACACTCAAAGACATGGCACGCGACGCCAACATGGACTCGATGCCGTTTGGTTTGCTTGGTTATCCTGTTTTGCAAGCCGTGGACATTCTCCTCCCGCGCGCGCAAGCCGTCCCTGTTGGGCGTGACAATCAATCACATGTGGAACTCGCCCGCGAGATGGCGCGCCGCTTCAACAACCTCTACGGTGACGTCTTCCCCGAGCCCGAGCCCATCATCGGTGATGTTCCGCTTTTGGTTGGCACAGACGGACAGAACAAAATGTCCAAGTCGCTCAACAATGCCATCTATCTCTCCGACGACGCCGAGACGGTCAAGCAAAAGGTGATGAACATGTACACCGACCCGAAGCGACTCCGCGCCACCGACCCTGGGACAGTCGAAGGCAATCCAGTCTTTATCTACCACGACGCGTTCAATCCCTCCTACGCCGAAGTGGACGACCTCAAGGAACGCTATCGTCAGGGCAAAGTCGGCGACGTGGAAGTCAAAGAAAAACTTGCCCGCGCCATCAACAACTTCCTCGAACCCATCCGCGAAAAACGCGCCTACTTCCTCGCCCATCCCATGATCCCGCGTGACGTCCTCGCCAATGGCATCCGCCGCATGCAAGCCGAAGCCAAACAGACCATGGAACTCGTCCGCGAGAAAACAGGTTTGTCCTACTCGCTCGATCTGTTTGCGGATGAATTGGATATTTTCGGGAACGAAGAATAGGTTGGAAAGTTTACAGGTTAAAAGGTTGGAAAGTTCTCGCTTAACTTTCTAACATTCAAACCTTCCAACTTTCAAACGAAAGGCATTCAACATGTTGGTTCTAATTGATAACTACGATTCATTTACTTATAACTTGGTCCAATACTTCGGCGAACTTGGCGCGGACATTCGCGTGTACCGCAACGACCAGATCTCGCTGAACGAACTCATCGCCCTCAAGCCTGACCATCTCGTCATTTCCCCTGGTCCAGGCGAGCCACTCAAAGATGGCGGCGTCTCGCCTGAAGCCGTCAAATACTTCACGGGCAAAGTCCCCGTGCTCGGCGTCTGCCTTGGGCATCAATGCCTCGGCGCCATCTACGGCGGCAAAGTGGACCGCGCTCCACGCCTCATGCACGGCAAGACCTCGCCCGTTAAACACAATCAGCAGGGCATCTTCAAAGATATCCCGACTCCCTTCGAAGCCATGCGTTATCACTCGCTCGTCGTTTACGAACCGATTCCCGCCGAACTCGAAGTCATCGCCCAAACCGACGAAGGCGAAGTGATGGGACTCAAGCACAAGCAGCACCCGACCTACGGTGTGCAATTCCACCCCGAGTCGATCCTGACCGAGCATGGCAAGCAACTGCTCAAGAACTTCCTCGACATCAAAATTGCCCCGCCGCCTTCGACCGAACCCGTCATGCTCAAGCCGTTCATTGCCAAAGTCATCAACCGCACAGACCTCACCGACCTCGAAGCCGAAGAAGCGATGACCGTCATCATGACAGGCGGCGCGACCCCCGCGCAGATCGGTTCGTATCTCACCGCCTTGCGCATGAAAGGCGAGACTATTCCCGAGATCACAGGCTCTGTCCGCGCCATGCGTAACGTCGCGGTGAAGGTCAACGTCAACTCAACCGACCCCATCTACGATATCGTCGGCACAGGCGGCGACGGCGCGCACACCTTCAACATTTCCACCGCCGCCGCGTTCGTCCTCGCAGGCACGGGACGCAAAGTCGCCAAGCATGGTAACCGCGCCGCGTCTTCTCAATGTGGCAGCGCCGACGTTCTCTCCGCGCTCGGCGTCAACCTCGATCTCACGCCCGATCAAGTTGCCGCAGCCATCGAGCAGGTTGGCATCGGCTTCATGTTCGCACCCAAGTTTCATCCTGCCATGAAACACGCCGTCGGTCCGCGCAAAGAGATGGGTCAGCGCACCATCTTCAACGTCCTCGGTCCGCTCACCAATCCTGCGGGCGCGCGCATCCAACTCACGGGTGTATATGACGCCAAACTCACCGAGCCGCTCGCGCACGTTCTCAAAGAACTCGGCAGCCAAGCCGCGCTCATCATCCACGGCGCCAACGGTCTCGACGAACTCAATCCCACGGGCGTCAACCGCGTCAGCCATCTTCGCAACGGCAGCGTCGAAACCTACGACCTCAATCCCGCCGACCTCGGTCTCGCGCCCTGCACCGTCGCCGACCTTCGCGGCGGCACTCCCGACGAGTCTGCGCAGATGATGAGAGACATTCTCTCGAACAAACTCACAGGCGCGCGCCGCGACGCCGTCCTGCTCAACACCGCCGCCGCCCTCGCCGCCGAAACAGGCGACTTCAAATCCGCGCTCGCCGAAGCCACCGCATCTCTCGATAGCGGCAAGGCTCTCGAAAAACTCAACGCCCTTGTAGAGTTCACTCGCTCGTAAGGGCGAGGTCACCTCGCCCCTACAGAAAATACCATGACCAACATTCTTGAAAAAATCCTCGACCAAAAACGATTGGAAATTGCGGCGCTCAACGCCCAAGCCTTGCGCCACGCCGCAGAGCAGAGTCCAACGCCCAGAGATTTCCTTGCTGCCATACAGCGCCGCCGCTTCGCACCCTGCCCGAGCCTGATCGCTGAACTCAAGCGTGCTTCACCCTCGAAGGGAATCCTCGCCCCGCACCTCGACCTCTTCCAAGTGGCAGACATCTACATCCAAAACGGCGCATCCGCAATTTCCGTTCTGACCGATGAAAAATTCTTTCAAGGCAAACTAGAAACGCTTTACGCATTACGTAATATGTATTCCGTAAAAGCCCCGCTCTTGCGCAAGGATTTTATTATCGACGAGTCCCAAATCTACGAAGCCCGCGCCAACGGAGCCGATGCCATCCTCCTCATTGCCGCAGCATTGCCCGACAACTCTCACTTTGCCGACCTCCATGCCTGCGCCTTCAGTTTAGGATTGACCGCATTAGTCGAAGTCCACGACGAAGCCGAAACTGAACGCACCTTGAAGATTCCCAACATCCAACTCATCGGCATCAACAACCGCAACCTCGCCACCTTCGACGTTTCACTCACCACCACCGAGCGCCTCCGCCCAATGATCCCCGCCGACATCACCGTCGTCGCCGAAAGCGGCATCTTCACCGCCGCCGATGTCCAACGCTTGGAGAAAGCAAATATCGACGCCATCTTGGTAGGGGAGGCGTTGGTGACATCCGAAGACATCCCTGCGAAAGTGAGAGAGTTGGCAAGTTCGAACGTTTGAAAGTTTGAACGTTCAAACCTGTCAACCTTCAAACCTTATGACGATTGTAAAAATCTGTGGCATCAAAACATTGAAAGACGCCCTTGCCGCCATCGAATCAGGCGCGGACTATTTGGGATTCAACTTCTACCCAAAGAGTGTGCGCTTCATTGAGAAATCCGCCTGTGCCGAAATTACATCCACGTTGAAACGCGAATATCCGCAAGTCAAACTTGTTGGTGTGTTTGTGAATTCATCCGTCGAAGAAATCAAAAACATCCTGCAAACCTGTCACCTTGACCTCGCCCAACTCCACGGCGACGAGACGCCAGAGACATTTGCCCAACTCGCTCCGCACGCCTTCCGTGCCTTTCGCGGAATCCCTGAATCAAACGCGGGCTATGAAAGAAATGAAGCGCCTGCCATGTTGATCGACGCTGCCGTCAAAGGCGTCTACGGCGGAAGCGGAGTCACTGCCGATTGGACAGCAGCAGCCGAACTTGCAAAAAAATATCCGCTCTTGCTCGCGGGCGGACTCACCCCCGAAAATGTCGCGGACGCCGTTCGCCAAGTCCAACCCTGGGGCGTAGATGTGGCTTCAGGTGTTGAATCCGCTCCAGGGGGGAAGGATGCGGGGAAGATGAAAGCGTTCGTGAGAGCGATACTCGATATTCGAGATTCGGAATCAGCGTAGATAAATTCCCAATCCCCAATATCGAATTACGATTATCGAATATCTGATAACGGAGAACTTATGTCAACCACTTTATTACCCCACAAATTCGGTCCCTACGGCGGACAATTCGTCCCCGAAACGCTCATGCCCGCACTCATCGAGTTGGAGAGTGAGTTCGTTTCGGCACGGAATGACCCAACCTTTAATCAGGAGTTCGACAAATTGATGGCTTCATTTGTCGGCAGACCTACGCCGCTCACATACGCCAAACGCCTCTCTGAAAAATTGGGCGGCGCGCAAATTTATTTGAAGCGTGAAGACTTGGCGCACACGGGCGCACACAAGATCAATAACGCATTGGGACAAGCCTTGCTTGTGAAGCGGATGGGAAAGACGCGCATCGTTGCCGAGACTGGGGCAGGTCAGCACGGTGTGGCATCCGCCACCGCTGCAGCATTGCTCGGACTCGAGTGCGTGGTGTACATGGGCTCCGTGGACATCGCACGCCAAGAGCCGAACGTCTTCCGCATGAAGTTGCTCGGCGCAGAGGTGCGACCTGTCGAATCAGGCACGAAGACCTTGAAAGACGCCATCAACGAAGCCATCCGCGATTGGGTGACGAACGTGCGCGATACACATTATCTTTTGGGATCTGCGTTGGGTCCGCACCCGTACCCGACCATTGTGCGCGAGTTTCAATCTGTGATCGGACGCGAGGCGCGTGAGCAAATGCTCATGGACGCGGGACGCTTGCCCGATACGGTCATCGCCTGCGTGGGCGGCGGCTCGAATGCCATCGGCGTCTTCAGCGGATTTGTCAACGACGAAGCCGTGGAATTGATCGGCGTGGAAGCAGGCGGCAGCGGAATTGCCTCGGGCAAACACGCTGCTCGCTTTGGCGACGCGACCAAGGCGCGCGTGGGTGTTATCCACGGCACGCGGACGTATGTACTGCAAGATGAAGATGGTCAAATTGCAGAGACACATTCAGTTTCGGCAGGGTTGGACTACGCCGCCGTCGGTCCCGAACATGCCATGCTGCGCGATAATGAACGCGCCTTCTACACCTCTGCAACGGATGAAGAAGCATTGAACGCCTTCCAAACTTTGTGTCACACCGAAGGGATTATCCCCGCGTTGGAATCATCTCATGCAATTGCAGAGGTCATCAAGAAAGCGCCAACCATGCGCAAAGATCAGGTGATTTTGGTGAATCTGTCAGGAAGAGGGGACAAGGATTTGAATACGGTTATCAAGGAAATGGGTAATGGGTAATAGTGAATTGGAAAAACTATTCACCATTACCTATTCACTAACAATGAGGAACTATGAACAGACTTGAATCTGCCTTTGCCAACAAACCCATCTTTATGCCCTACTTTCCTTTGGGCTATCCTGATTTGGAAACATCTGTGGATGTCATCGAAGCCCTCGCAAAAAACGGCGCGGACTTGATCGAAGTTGGTCTGTCGTTCTCTGACCCTCTAGCGGATGGACCTGTGATTCAGCAAGCCACGCAGGTTGCGCTGGAAAAAGGAATCACGGTCAAGAAATCGCTGGAAGCGGTGAAGGAACTCCGCAAGCGCGGCGTGACCATCCCGCTGATTTTGATGGGATATTACAATCCCATGCTGGCATACGGATTGGAGAAATTTATCCGCGATGCGAAGGAAGCAGGTACGGACGGATTTATCATCCCCGATCTGCCACTAGAAGAAGCAGAGGAATTTCAATCCATCAATGGCGATATGCCGTTGATCCAAATGCTCGCGCCAACCTCGCCTGATGAGCGCATGGAAGCGATTGCCCGAAATGCGAAGGGATTTATCTATTTGGTTTCGGTTACGGGGGTGACAGGGGAACGCAGGGAAGTTTCAAATGATCTTGGTGATTTGATTGCTCGCGTGCGAAGTCACACGTCCGCGCCTGTGTGTGTGGGATTTGGCATCGGCACGCCCGAGCAAGCCAAACAGGTCGGTCAACTTGCGGATGGAGTCATTGTCGGCTCAGCATGTGTGAAAATGATCGGGAGTAGCCAAAAACCTGTTGAAACAGCGAAGCAGTTTGCGGCGGAGTTCCGAAGCGCGTTATCTGGGTTGAGGAAATAAATTCAGGCAGTTAGTTCCCCGCGAAGGTCGGTCTGCATCAGGCGCTTAATTTCATCCACTGGCAGATTTTGACTGAATAGATAGGATAGTTTTGCCAGCGCGGCTTCGGCGGTCATGTCGAAGCCGCTGATGACTCCGGCTCGGGCTAAGGCGGAACCGGTTGCATAATCCCCAAGGTGGACACTGCCGCGCAGGCATTGTGTGCAATCCACGATCACCACTCCGCGGGCGGTGGCTTCTTCGAGGGCGGCGAGAAAATCCGCGTTGTTGGTGGGACCATTTCCAACGCCATAGGCTCGCAGGATCAGTCCCTGCAGCGGCGGCTGGAGAAAATTGCGCACGACCTGCGCTGGAATTCCGGGCCACAACGGCAGCGCACCCACATTGACTTGCTTCAACTCTTGCACTTGCAAATTGCTTTGCGGCGCAGGCAATACCAAATTTTTGTGGATACGAATCTCCACGCCAATCTCACCAAGCGGTGGCAGATTGGGAGAGGCGAAAGCATCCAAGCCATCAGTGCTGACCTTGACCGAGCGGCAGCCGCGCAGCAGTTGATTGCCAAAACACAAACAGACTTCGGGGATATCGAAATTTGCGGCGACGGTCAAGGCGGTGATGATGTTGGCGCGCGCATCGTTGCGGACTTCACACAGCGGAATCTGCGAGCCGGTGAGCACCACAGGTTTTCCCAGTCCCTCCAACATGAACGGCAAAGCGGACGCAGTGTACGCCATCGTGTCGGTGCCGTGCAGAATGATGAAGCCGTCGTAGTCGTTGTAATGATTGCCAATGTCGCGGGCGATCTTGTACCAATCTTCGGGGGTCATGTTCGCCGAATCGAGCAGCGGGTCATACTCATGAATATCCACATCGGGCATCAGGTCGCTTTTTAGTTCTGGCATGGACATGATCTGCTCTGCCAAATAACCAGGTGCGGGCGCATAGCCTTCGGATGTGGGCTGCATGCCAATCGTCCCGCCGGTGTAGATGATGTAAACGCGTTTTTTCATTGGAAGACAGTTAACTTCGTTCTGTCCAGGACACATGTCCGTATTTTTCTTTGACTAATTCTTCTGTGCGTTGGATTTCGGACATGGATAATTCACCTTGCTCGAATCGGATTCCCAACTTCGCCTCGAACCCCTTGACGAAAGCCTGAGCGGCAGACTCCCAAGTTGGTGCCACACCGAGAACGGATTCGACGGTCGTCGCCCGCGCGAGTAGCCGTTCTTTTGCCTGATGGCGGGATAAGTCGTCGGCGAAGATCAGGGCATCGCAGATGCGGGTCAGGTCGCCGGTTAACGGAAGAGAACCGTGTTGAAGCACACCTTCCTTTTTTCGCGCCTGCGCCGAGCCGATGAGTTTCTTCCCATTGACCGTGATCTCGTATGTGGACGGTACTTCAAAACAAACCGGGTTCAAATTTTGCTGGGTATGCCCATCTTCATGTTCTTTCATTTCCACAGGCACGCTCAACGATTGCACGGCGTGTAGCAATGCCTGTGCAAGACGATTGTAAGATTCCAAAACTCCGCCCGCGAGGACTGGGTCTTCCGCAGAGCCGGTTACAGAGTAGGTCAATTCGTCAGTATGTAGAATCGCTCGTCCCCCGGTCACGCGGCGGACGACTTCCCAGCCGTGAGCGTGGAGTCGCTCCGCATCCACATCTTTGAACGATTGGGCATGCCCCAGAGAAAGGCAGGGTGGGTCCCATGAATACAATCGCAATGTGGGTTTTGATTCGCCGCGATGGATATGCTCGAGAACAGATTCATCCACAGCCATATTCCATGCTCCGTTGGATGGGGGAGTGTGAATTAATCGCCAGATGGTCATGGGTTTACAACTTTAAAAATTTTTCCGCAGCATCTTCAATAGTTTTCTCGCCCGCATTTTCCAGCGGCGCGCGGACTTCCCAATGAGGCAGCCCATGAACTTTGTGCAGCAACCCTTTGAGGATGGGCGCGATGGGTGAGTATTGCTCAAGGAAATGTCGCTGTTCGGTCACTTTTGCCTGAACCTCAGAAGGGTCTTTCCCAGCTTGGTGCAAGTCCCAGACTTCGCGCAGGTTATCGGAGATCAAATTTGCAGGGGCGGTGATCGCGCCTTGAGCATTATTTTTCAACGCGTGATGGAAATACGAATCAGTGCCGTTCAAGACGAGCATCTCTTTTCCAAATCGCTGCCCAACCGCAGTGGCAAACGCTTCATCGTGTGATGAATCTTTGATGCCTGCAAAGCGGGTTGGATACTTCGCCTTGAGCCGTTCCAAAAGATCGAGCGAAAAGCCCACGCCCGTCATCACAGGGATGTGGTAGCCGAGCATATGTTTTCCTTCTGGTACGGCTTTTTCGATCAACTCGCTGAACCATTGGAACAAGCCTTCTTCCGTCGCCTTGCGGAAATAATACGGCGGCAGGACGACCGTCCCATCGTAGCCGAGTTCGTAGGCGAGTTTGGTCAGCTCGATGGTTTCAGAAAGGCTGGGAGTTCCTGTCCCGGCTAGCAGTCTGAAACCCCTCACTTGATGGCGGATGACGCGCAGTGAACGCATCAATGCTTCGCGTTCTTTAGGCGAAAAGGATGGACCTTCGCCGGTCGTGCCGAACAGCAATAATCCATGGCATCCGCGTGAGGCGAGAAAATGCAGAAAAACCGCCAGCGACTCAAAGTCAAAGGCGGTATCGGATTTCCCTTCCGTTTTGGGCTTGCCAAGATACGGTGTGACGGCGGCGGCATAGACGCCCGCCAATGGATGAAGATCTGTCATGGGATGTCCTGTGTAAATGAAAGAATTTAAATATAGACCGTGCAACCATAACACGGTCTATCGTCTGTTGTCTACGGTGTGAGTTCACTCGTTCTCTTCGATGAATTGCTTGGCTGCAGTTTCAGGCGGCTGGAGCGGCTGACCTTCCTCCTTGTAAAGGTAATGCTGATGGTCTAGCGTCCAGAGATACAGGTCGCCTTCAGTCTTGTCGGGGAATTCCTCGAGCAAGCCGCTGGTGCGGATGATCTCCACGATGGGCAGATAGACCGTATCGTACCAGTGTTCGACGGCTTCCTGTTCGGAAATGTCGCGCTTGAAATCCAAGCCCATAAAGTAGCGATGCACGGCGATGTGCTCCAACATGCGAGTGAAGCCATCGGGGATGTTGATCTTAATGTTGGCATCCGGGCGCAGTTTATCCAGACCAGTGCGTTCGAGAAAGTCCACTTTCGAGCCGAGGATCTCGAGATCTTCGGGTTTGATATCTGGCGTGATATTAACGCGTGTGGAGCATTCGCGCACTTCTGCTTCGATGAAGTCCTGCCCCTGCTCGCGGGCAACAGAAACGCGGTGATGACCGTCCACCACAAAGTAAACCTGACCAACTTTGTACAGCACCACGGGAGGCAGATGGATGTCTTCGTAAAAAGCGCGGTCCACCTTTTGCCAGCGGTTTGCCAGCTGGTCTTCTTTGGGAAGAAAGGCACGGTCGAACTCGTGATAGCGGTTCAGGCTCCCCACGATCTGATTGGTGCGAACGGTTTTCACACCCCGATAGATCGGACCGCCGATGCGGAGTTTTTCCTTGACATCATCATATGAGAGAAGGTTGTTGCGTTGACCGGAGAGGACGGAGAACACCTGGTTGATAAAGGATTTAAAACGCGCCCGGCTGAAATCGGAACGCACTCTTGAATCTAATACATCTGACATTTTTACTCGCTTTGCATGGTTTCCTGTTTAATACTGTAATATCTTTCTTCGAAAACGCAAGACCCTTTTGGGGCATTATTCCAGGGTTGTGGTTTCTTGTTTGTAACGTTTTGTTATCCTCTTGTTAAGAATGATCTTATTACACCAGATCGATGATTTTGTATGGATATACATTTATGACCCGCGTCGACCCTACCTCTGAGTCCGATTGGGATATGTTATTTCGGTAGAAGTGGGTGTGTCCATGAAGCAGGTAGCGGGGCTTGGCGATACGCATGAGCCAGTTCAATGCCTTGAGCCCGATGTGCGCCCGGTCGGTGTCGTCATGGATGCCAAATGGGGGAGAATGGCTGATCAGAATATCGAGTGCGCGCCCGTGGCGGATTCGGTTCCCGACCAGCTGTGGCAGCATCCTGACCACTCTTGAATATGCCTCAAATTGCGTGTATTGATTGGTGCCATCGGGGCGATAGCGAATGGAACCGCCAAAGCCGCCGATCAGGCTCTTTTTGTGGCACATCGTCCGCAGGTCCAGATTGAAGCAGCCTTCGGCTCTGGAACGGATATCCTGCGGGTTGTACATTGGGTCGTGGTTGCCGGGCACGTAATATAGCGGTTTGTTCAACACCGTCACGATGTATTCGAGGTACGTGTAGGGAAGGTCTCCACAACCGAGGATGAATTCCACATCCTGAAATTGTTCGCTGGTGGCGAGGGAGTAAATGCGGTCTACGATCTGGTCGCTGACAGCTAGGATCTTCACAGCCAGCATTGTGCCGTAGAACGCGATTCCTTGCAAGTCAATTACCCGACAAAATTGCAATTCCCAGGGTTTGCAATTCCCACCAACGCACACTATAATTCGTTAAATTGGAATTAATGGATGGAAACTAGAAACATTACGTCACCTATCGGCTCGGATCATGGGTCGGGGGATTCTGCCCCGCGCCAGCAGTTGCAGCCCGGTGTGACCCTGGTCAACCGCTATAACATTCAGGATGTTATCGGCGTGGGTGGCATGGGGTCTGTTTACCGCGCCCGCGATATGCATTTCCCCAACGTGGTCAAGCTGGTGGCGGTTAAGGAAATGATCAACATGGCGCCAGATCCGCTTGTGCGTCAGACGATTGTCCAGAACTTTGAGCGTGAAGCAAACCTGCTGGCAACGCTTAACCATCCCTCGATTCCGCGAATTTACGATTATTTCTCGCATGATGACCGTTCGTATCTTGTGTTGGAATATGTCCACGGCAAGGACCTTGAATCTGTCATCAACGATACGAATGGGTTTTTGCCCGAGGATCAGGTCGTCAGCTGGGCGATCCAACTCTGTGATGTGCTGGCATACCTGCATAGCCACAAACCGGACCCGATCGTTTTCCGCGATATGAAGCCTTCCAATGTGATGATCAACCATAATGGAGATGTGGTTCTGGTGGATTTTGGTATTGCCAAAACCTTCCAGGTTGGTCAAAAAGGAACCATGATCGGCACGGAGGGATATTCCCCGCCGGAGCAATATCGCGGCGAAGCCACCCAGTTGGCGGATGTCTATGCCTTGGGGGCAACTCTACATCATACCATCACGCGGCGTGACCCTCGCCTCGAGCCGCCTTTTTCTTTTGCAGAGCGACCGATCCGACGCATCAATACCAATGTTTCGGTCGAGTTTGAAGCGGTGGTCAATACCGCGCTTCAATACAACCCCGGAGAGCGCTTCCCCAATGCTGATGCGATGAAAGATGCCTTGATGAATGTGGCGCGCAAGACAGGGGCGCTTTCCAAGATCACATCTGCCCTGCCGATCTCCAGTGGCGGGGTGAAACCTTTGTGGTCGTTCAAATGCGAGGACGAAATTCGCGGCACCCCTGCCTTAAGCCAGGGCAATTTATTTATCGGTTGCTACGACAATAACCTGTATGCCTTGAATGCCGCCGACGGGCAATTCCAATGGAAATACCCCACCGATGGCGGTATCGTTTCCCGCCCGGTGGTTTTCGATAATAATGTATTCTTCTGTTCCGAAGATCAGCGCTTGCATGTGATTGGCACGCGGACCGGTAAAGTGGTTTGGACGTACTACACGGAAGGCAAGATTTACTCCTCGCCGCGTGTTGCGGACGGACATGTTTTCTTTGGATCCGAAGACCAGGATCTCCATGCGGTTAATGTCAACAGCGGCAGGGCGGTTTGGAAGTTTTCCACGGATGGTCCCATCCATTCCACGCCGCTGGTTGCCAATGAGATGATCTACTTTGGAACAGAAACCGGTTCGTTTTACGCGCTGGATTTTCGTGGCTCGTTGAAATGGCGTTTCCAGGCGAAACGTTCGATCACGTCCTCGCCGGTGATGAAGGGACAAGCCATTTACGTCGCATCGTTGGATGGCACATTGTATGCATTGGACGCCAAAAGCGGTTGGGCGATCTGGAAGTTCCGCCTCGGGAGGGGCAGCATTTCTTCTCCGGTGATTGCGGATGATTTCATTTTCATCGGCGCTGCAGACGGGTTCATCTATTGTGTGGATATTCGCACTGCCAAGGAAGTCTGGCGGTTTAAGACCGAGAATCAGGTTAGCAGTTCGCCCGCCGTTTATAAAGATTCCGTCTATTGCGGTTCTGTGGACGGAAGCATGTATTGTCTTGAATATCGCACAGGGCGGCTGCGTTGGAAGTTCGAATCGAAGAGCCCCATTACCGGTTCACCGGTTGTGTTCGATGATATCGTTTATTTTGGCTCGACAGACCATCACGTTTACGCTTTGTTTGCTTAAAAGGAGTTCTTGTGGCTGATTTCTTTCGAAAATTATTTGGCGGTAAGGAAGTTCAGGAAAGACCGAAGGTGTCGGATAATGCCACTACGGCACCGCTGACCGATCAGCAGATCAGTTCGATTATTGCCAGTCAGACTCCGAAATATGAAATGAAACAGTTGATCGTCGGCGTCGGGCAGTCGGTTGGCAAGCAGCGCGAGCATAACGAAGATAGCGTTCTTGCCCTGACTTCCACCATTTCTGGAAGTTCAGAGAGTATCCCTTTCGGTTTGTATATCGTTGCCGATGGCATGGGTGGGCACCAGTTCGGCGAGGTGGCGAGTAATTCCGCCATCCGCATCATCGGCGGCATCGTGATGAAGAAATTTCACTCGTTCCTTTACACCATGCCGACGCAATCTCTTCAAGAATCACTCCAGGAGGTAATGGAAGCCGCGATCCTGGAGGCGCATCAATACATCCAACGTGAAGCACCAGGCAGTGGGACCACCGTCACTGCCGCCCTGGTACTCGGACAGCAGGTTACCATCGGTCACGTTGGCGACAGCCGCGCTTATGCCGTCTACCCTGATGGCAGGCTGGATCCGCTGACCCGTGATCATTCACTTGTTAAACGCCTCGAAGAACTCGGTCATTTGAGCCGTGATGAAGCCGAGAATTTCCCGCACCGTAATGTCTTGATCCGCGCGTTGGGGCAGGGAGAAACACTCGAAGCGGACATTTTTACCATTCCCTTCCCGCAGCCGGGCAGCCTTTTGCTTTGCAGCGACGGGTTATGGGGTGTGGTGAACGAGAAGGATATTTCCCGCATCATCACAGATGCGCCTACTTTGCACCGCGCCTGCCAGAATTTGGTAGAAGCGGCGAATGCAGCTGGAGGACCGGATAACATCACTGTTGCGATCGTTCAGCTAGTCGGATAAATCATGCCAGTCAGCAAGCCCGATCATTATGCTGTTTTAGGAGTCTTCCGGGATGCCACGCAGGAGGAAATACGGCATGCCTATGTAGAATCTGCCCAGCGACTTCATCCAGACAAGAATGTCGCCGCGGGTGAAACAGAATTATTTTTGGAGATCCAACAGGCATACGAGATCCTGTCGAATCCCAAGCGCCGCAGTTTGTACGATGCCACTTTACCCCCGGAAATCGATGAAGGCAATCGATTTGTAAAGCACGAAGTTTTTTATAGCCGCCCGAATCTGGTGCAATTGGGCGAAGACCAGCTCATTTATTTGCTCCTTGAGGTTGGTCCGCGCGAGGAAAAACCGGAGCAAACCCCCGCTCCACCGCTCAACATCTGCCTCGTGCTGGACCGCTCCACTTCCATGCAAGGCGAAAAGATGGACATCCTCAAAGCCACGTCCATCCAGTTGCTGCGAAGTTTGCGTCCGCAAGATGTACTTAGCATTGTGGCATTTAGCGACCGGGCGGAAGTGATCGTACCCGCCTCCATCAGCCTTGATAAGAAAAAACAGGAAGGACGCATCCAGATGATGCAGCCGTCTGGAGCGACCGAAATTTACCAGGGCTTGGAAGCCGGTCTGAGGGAGCTTCGCCGTACGCAAGACCCCTCCCGTGTAAACCATCTGATCTTGTTGACAGATGGGAATACCTACGGCGATGAACAAGCTTGCCTGCAACTGGCAGAAGAAGCCGCCGCCCAGAATATCGGCATATCAGGCATGGGCATTGGTCATGAATGGAATGATATCTTTTTGGATGCGCTGGCAGGCAAGACCGGCGGTTCATCCGCCTACATCTCAAACCCCAAGGATATCGAGCGTCTGCTGATCGACAAATTCAAAGCGTTGGTCAGCACCTATGCCGACGAAGTTGTCTTGGACATAAAACCGCAGGATAACGTCAAGGTCAATTACATTTTCCGCCTGCAACCGGAAGGCGGTCCGGTTGCGGTTGAGGCGCCTATTCGGCTTGGACCCATCTTGAGGGATACCCCCTTGCACGTCATGTTTGAGATGGTGGTCAGCCCGGAGGCGTTGAACGGGAATGAGGCGCTGCTGCTAAACGGTTCATTGAAGGTATCCGTTACTGCAAACCCCATGCCGATTCCGCCCACCCGCCTCCGTCTGACACGTGAGGTGCGTCAAAACCCATCAGCCGATCCGCCCCCGACGCGGATTCTAAGCGCGCTTTCACGCCTCACCCTCTACCGGATGCAGGAACGTGCCCAGGTCGCAGTAGAAGCCGGTCAGATCGACATCGCCGTGCGGCATTTACAAAACCTGGCGACGCATTTACTTTCGCAGGGTGAGCATTCGCTTGCAAAGACAGCCCTGTTCGAGGCGGATAACCTTGAAAGGATGCATGCCTTCAGCGCCAGCGGCAGCAAAGACATAAAATATCGCACCAGAGCGCTCTTATTGAGCAGCGGCAAGGAGAAAGCAGGATGATCGTCTGTTCCAATTGTAAGCATGCAAACATGGCTGGGGCAATGTTCTGCGCCGAATGCGGCGCACAACTGATCGGCAGGGATGCCCTTATCACCCAGACCATTTCCACCGATAAATTTAAGAAGGTAAACAAAGCATCGGCAGGGGATGCCTACCAGGATTTTAATGTGACCGACGCCTGGGGCAGCCTGCACTTACTGGATACAGGACAGGTCCTTCCACTTTCATCGCGCAACGAATTCACACTCGGACGCATTAGCGAAGGGCAGCCGATCATGCCGGATATTGACCTTTCCCCCTTTCAAGCGTACGCAGCCGGGGTATCCCGTCTGCATGCCGTCATCAAGCGGGAAGGCAGCCGGATCATTTTCATGGACCTCGGTTCCGCCAACGGAACATACATCAACGGCAAGCGGCTTGCCACCAATGTGGAGCAGGTGGTCAATCACGGCGATATTATCGCGCTCGGCAAATTGAAGATGCAGATCCTGGTCAAGGAAAAACAATAACGGAAAGGCAGCGCAGACATGGCGCATACAGTCATTTTACACATCCCCAACGAAACATCTGTGCTTGGTGAGATCGATGAACTTCCAAAACCCACAGACAACATTGTTGTCGTGACCAATCCGCGCCAGAAAGACGGCAAGGATTTGCACTACATCGACCATGGCACGGTCAAGGTCATCTGGCCCTTGATGAAGATCGCCTTTATCGAAGTCCTCGGAGATGCCGAAGAGGAAAAGATCATCGGCTTTGTGAGGGAATAACATGGCAGACATGGACAGACGCCGCATCCTTGTGGTGGACGACGAAGAACGCATGGTGCGCTTCATCCGCATGAACCTGGAACATGATGGCTTTCAGGTGGGGGAGGCGTTCAACGGCAAACAAGCGATCCAGAAGATCCGCGATTTCACACCCGATCTCATCCTGCTCGATGTGATGATGCCGGATATCGACGGCTTTGATGTTCTCGAAACCGTGCGCGATTTCAGCAATGTGCCCGTCATTATGCTTACAGCCAAAGGCGAGGAAGATGACCGCGTGCGTGGATTGGAACACGGCGCCGACGATTACATCACCAAACCCTTCAGCCCGCGCGAACTGGTCAGCCGCATAAAAGCCGTCCTGCGCCGCACCGAAGGGACCAGCGGCTCCATGCACGGGTTGATCGAGATCGACAAGCGCCTCAAAATCGACTTTGAGCGTCGTGAAATTTGGTTGGAAGGCAAACTTGTCAAGCTCCGCCCAACTGAATATCGCCTGCTCTATCATCTTGTGCAGAATGCGGGTTGGGTCGTCTCGCATGACCAGTTGCTTCAGAAAGTCTGGGGCTATGAGTACCGCGACGAACCGCATTACGTCCGTCTTTATATCAATTACCTGCGCCAGAAACTGGAAAAAGACCCAGCCAACCCGGTCTACATCCTTACCGAGCGCGGCGTAGGCTATCGCTTCGTGGATTTTAAGCGGAACAAGGAATAGGAAATGCCCGAACAAAAGCCTGGTAACAAATTGACCACCGCTGCCAAATTGATCGGTGTTTGTGTGGTTTGTATTGGGGCTGTCTATGGCATCGTGACCCTGATCTCCGCTCTGGCTTCCTGACCTTATTCTCTAACAAAACGAAAACACAACGCTTGCGTTTTTCTAACGCAGGCGTTTTAAATTAATGGCGTAAAACAAAATCCAATCACCTAAAAGGAGGTACCTATGTCTAGTATCATTCGTTGGGAACCCGCTCGTGAGATGATGACCCTGCGCGAAGCCATGGATCGCCTCTTCGACGATGCGTTCACCCGTCCGCTCAGCCTCTCCAACACCGCCTGGTCTGTCCCCGCTGTGGATATGTACCAGACCGACAACGAGGTCGTGGTGAAAGCCGCTCTCCCTGGCATCAAGCCGGATGAGGTGCAGATCAACGTCACCGGTGAGCTTCTCACCCTCAAAGGCGAGGTCAAGCAGGAAAACGAAGCCAAAGAGAAGGCGTATCACATCCGTGAACAGCGCTGGGGCTCGTTCGAACGCTCGATTGCCCTGCCAACACAGGTCGTGGCGGACAAAGCCAAAGCCGATTTCGAGAACGGCATCCTGACCATCACGCTCCCCAAAGCGGACGAGGTCAAACCCAAGACCATCACCATCAAGACCAAGTAAACCCAACCAACTCTCAAAAACAGGAGTCGATCGACTCCTGTTTTTGTTATGATAGGCGGGATACAGGAGACTCTGACCATGACCCAAGCCTTTTCCTCTATTCGCATCAACCCAGACCGGATGCTGGATGCCTTCAACCAGTTAGCCTCCATCGGTGCGACGGCTGATTCGGGCGTTGACCGTCCCACGTTTAGCGAAGCCCATCTTGCCGCGCGCAAATGGTTTCGAGAACACATCGAAAGCAGCGGATTGGAATTTCGCACCGATGGTGCGGGGAATCATTCTGCCTTTTTGCCGTGTGACGACCCGAACGCGCCGACCCTCATCCTCGGCTCGCACTTGGACTCTGTCCCGAATGGCGGGCGGTTTGACGGTGCGCTGGGTGTGATGGCAGCGCTCGAAGCCTTGAAAACGGTTCGAGAAAACAGGATCAAACTCAAAGTCCAGTTGGAGGCGATGGATTTCACCGACGAGGAAGGCACGCTGGTCGGACTCCTCGGTAGCGCGGCGGTGGCTGGTCATCTTCTTCCAGAAAATTTAGAAAAGCCAAGGGGCGGGCGTGAAAAACTATTGGATGGGATGGCGCGGGCTGGGCTGACCGATGCAAGCATGTTGAGCGCGGCGCGGAAGAAAGAGTCGCTGGCTGGGTATTTGGAATTGCACATCGAACAGGGCAAACGGCTGGAACGTGCCGGGACGAATATCGGCATTGTGACCGCCATTGTTGGGATTTGGTCGTATCGCTTGTCGTTCATCGGCAAAGCCGACCACGCCGGTTCGACCACAATGGAAGACCGGCGCGATGCGTCGCTGGGAGCAAGCGCATTTACGCTGATGGCGCGTGAGATGGTGATGCGTGATTTCCCGAACTGCGTGGTGAATGTGGGGAAGATGGATTTTGCCCCAGGCGCGTTCAATATCGTTCCAGCACAAGTGGATGTGTCACTCGAATTTCGCTCGCCCGATGAAGCCGAATTCATCCGATTGGATCAGGCGTTATTGAAACTGGCAGGTGAACAGGCTGCGCGTTTTGGCTTGGAGTTAAGAACCGAATTCCTTGGCAAGCACTCGCCAAGTTTGATGGATGAAAGTGTCCGCGCCGCTTTTGCCGATTCTTGTGATGCTTTGGGTTTGACGCACATGCCTCTGCCTTCCGGCGCGGGACACGATGGACAATCACTTGCGGATCTTTGCCCGGTGGGGATGATCTTCGTGCCATCGGTGGATGGCGCGAGTCATTCTCCGCGCGAGTTCACCAAATGGGAAGATTGCGTTAATGGTGCGAATGTTTTATTGCAAGCCGCTTTGCGACTGGGGAACGGGTAAAATAGTAGACCATGGACGATAGACAATCGTCTATCGTCGTCCAAAGGACATCCATGAAAAACTTCGACCCAAAATACAACGCCATTCCCAAGACCGAAATTCACTGCCACCTCGAAGGCGCAATTCGCACACAGACCATCATTGACGTGGCGCGTGAGTTCAACATTTCCCTGCCTTCATATGAGGTGGGGGAGTTGGATAAGCATGTCAAGGTCCTCGACCAGATGAAAGACCTGCAAGCGGTATTGGATGCATTCGATATCTTTCAGCGTACCATTACTTCGCCTGAGGTTTTTGAACGTATTTCTTGGGAGTTATTTGAAGATTGCGCGGCGCAGAACATCAAACTCTTTGAAGTGCGCTTCTCACCCGATTGGGCTTTTCATGGGTACGATTTGGATTGGGATGCCTGCCTGGAAGGTTTGCTGCGCGCACAGGCACGCGCCGAAAAAGAATTCGATATGGCGATTGGGATCATTGCCATTACATCGCGCGGCATGGGCGCGGACTCATGCATCCGCACGGTGGATTGGGCGATCCGCCACCGTGACCATATCCAAGCCGTGGATCTTGCAGATGGTGAAAAACTTTTCCCCGCCAAAGACTTCATCAAGCCGATCTTGAAAGCCAAAGAGGCAGGCTTGAAAGTGACCATTCACTCCGGCGAGGATACCCCGGCTTCCTATGTTATCGAGACCATCAAACATTTCCAACCGGATCGCATCGGTCACGGCATTCATAGTATTGAAGATATGAAAGCGGTTGAAATGCTCATTGAGAAGGGAATCACGCTCGAAGTGAATCCCTGGTCAAATTACCTGACCAACTCAGTCTCGGCGATTGAAGCGCATCCGCTCAAGAAGTTGTACGACCTCGGCGTGCGCGTAACCATCAACTCGGATGATCCCGAAGTTCTTGAGACCAATGTCAACGAAGAATATCGCATCGCGCATGAGGTTCTCGGCATGAGCATGGAAGAGATCCAGACATGCAACCGCTTCGCTTTTGAATCTTCGTTCATTCACCCGGCAAAGACGAAGAAAATCTGGGATAAATATTTTGTTAATATTGCCCCAAATTCAAATTGACCGAATCGGAACCCTTGGGGTAAAATAATGCGCCTGTCTTACCCTAGCATACCTATCCCGTTGGGGATTGTGTAATCATCTTCAAGAAATAAAGGAAGCATCTCGAATGGTTAAAAGAACTTATCAACCCAAGATCCGCCGCCGTGTGCGTGTGCATGGTTTCCGCTCGCGCATGGCAACGGCAGATGGTCGCGCCGTTCTCAAGCGCCGCCGCCTTAAGGGTCGCCACAAACTTACTGTCACAGCCAACGAGCACGTCAAGCGGACTCGTTGGTAAGTCTCCAGCGTCCTGACGCGGAGAACATGAGGCGCGGGTGCAGAGACGATTTCGACTGTCCCGATCCGAAGATTTCAAGCGGGTGCGGCGAACAGGCAAGTCCTATGCCCATCCGCTTGTTGTGTTAGTAACGCAAGCCTGCGAAACGCACGATCACACCCGGGTGGGTGTGACGGCAGGGAAAACGACGGGGACGGCTGTACATCGCAACCGGGCGAAGCGGCTTTTGCGTGAAGCCATGCGCCCCCTGCTTCCCTCCATCGCCTCCGGCTGGGACCTGATCCTGATCGCCCGTCCCGCTTTGGTGACTGCCACGCTGACAGATACCCGTGCCGCGCTGACAAATCTCCTTCGACGCGCCAACCTCCTCCTTGTGGATGAATCCAGAACCTGAACTTCAATTTCATTTGCACGACTATTCCCACGAACCGCGCCTGCGCGATATGCCGCGCACGCTGGGAAACATGCCACGCATCCTGCTGCTGGCGTTGTTCCGTTTATATCAAAAGTTGATTTCGCCGGGCTTGCCCGCAAATACCTGCCGCTTCTATCCATCCTGCTCGCATTATGGGTATCAGGCGGTTTACAAACATGGCGCTTTCAAGGGGTTTTTCATGGCGGTCTGGCGTGTGCTGCGATGCAATCCTTTCAACCCGGGCGGGTACGACCCCGTTCCATGACATTGTTCGCCAGGTCCTGGCGATTCAGGAGTACTACTACATTGAAAACAAAACGATTGATGTTTTTTTTGATGCTTGCCGCCGGCGCACTTCTCCTCAGTGCCTGTACCGGACAACCTCTTGCCAACAACTGGCCCGGCCTGGCTTCTGATGCAGAACGCGCCTATCTTTCGGCTGGTTCCTTCATCTACGCTGTGGATTTGGAGAGCGGCGAGGAAGTTTGGCGTTACCCCGAAGAAGCCGATACCAACACCCTGTTCTACTCCCGTCCCACCCTCACCGAAGATGGACAGATTCTGGTTGGCAGTGTTGGCAACACTCACATCCTTGTTAGTTTGGATGCGGCGACCGGCAGCGCAAATTGGGCGGAGCCGTTCTCTGAGGCGAAAGGCGCATGGGTGGCATCTCCACTCGTCGTCGATGGAACCATCTACGCCCCAAACACCGACGGCTTCCTCTATATTCTGGATCGTGACGGGAATCAGGCCGCCGACCCGATTGAATTGGGCGGCTCTCTATGGTCTGCGCCGGTGACGGATGGCAACCTGTTATATGTCACTTCGCTTGACCATCACCTCCATATTTTGAATCCTTCCAATGGGGCGTCTGGCGATCCTGTTGATCTGGGAGGCGCGATTCCCAGCAGCCCGGTTTTGAGCGAAGGCGGTGTGTATGTCGGCTCATTCACATCCAACATCGAATTTGTCACCCCGCGCGGCGACCATGAAGTGATCGCCACCGCCTCCAACTGGATTTGGGGATCTCCTGCCCTCGACGGCGAGACTCTCTACTACGCCGATTTAAGCGGGTTTGTCTATTCGCTCGATCTTCCAACAGGACGTCAGAATTGGGATGCAGTCCAACCCGACGGTCCGGTTGCGGCGAGCCCATTGGTGGTAGGAGACCGGATTTACATCGCCACCGAAGAAGGCACCTTCTTCGCCCTTGACCGTGATGGAGAGATCGTTTGGGAAAAGGAAACCGGCGGAAAGATCTACACCACGCCAGTCCTCTCCGGCGAGCTGATCCTTGTTGCCCCGTATCAGGCTGAATTTGCCCTCGCCGCCTACGACACCGAAGGCAGGCAAGCCTGGACGTTTGCCCCCGAAAATTAAGGAACCCAACCCATGTGGGAACTCATTATCATCCAACCATTGACCAACCTTCTGCTGTGGATCTATGACGTACTTGGTCACGGACCGCACATGTTCGGTCTTGCGATCATCCTCTTTACCGTCCTTATCAAAGTTGTCACCTGGCCCCTCAACGCCTCGCAGGTAAAGGGCGCGCAAGCCATGCAGGAACTCCAGAACGACAAGGATTGGCAGGAGATCCAAAAGAAATACGCCAAAGACCGCGAGAAACTTGCGCAGGAACAAATGCGCATCTACAAAGAAAAGGGAATCAACCCCTTTGCCTCCTGCCTGCCGACCCTCATCCAATTCCCCATCATCATTGGCTTGTACCAAGCCATCATCCGTGCCATGGCAGCCACTCCATTAGACATGCTCCAGCTGGCACGCACGGTCTACCCCTTCCAGAATCTGGAAAACATCATCCCCCTCAACAGCAAATTCCTGTGGATGAATCTCGGTCAACCTGAATCGATCCCCGTGCTTGGTTTTGCCCTGCCCACCCTCGCCATCGTCGTGGCGCTCACCACCTATGTGCAGACCAAACTGACCATGCCCGCCACCACCAACCCCAACGATCAGACTGCCGCCATGACTGGCATGATGAGCATCTACAT
Organism: Anaerolineales bacterium UBA2395; assembly: GCA_002343775.1. Classification (GTDB taxonomy): domain Bacteria; phylum Chloroflexota; class Anaerolineae; order Anaerolineales; family Villigracilaceae; genus Villigracilis. Next base: position 309,116 of record DDSH01000007.1, on the reverse strand, counting down.
GCCGCTTCTGCTTGGCTGGTTCGCACTGACCTTCGCCTCGGGCATCTCGGTCTATTTCATTACCAGCAACATTTTGGGTATCATCCAATATGCCGCCACGGGACGCGCCAACTGGCGCAATCTCCTTCCGGGTGGCAACAAGAACGCCCCAGCCAAAAAATAGGGAGGCTGCATGAACGAGCGAACCACGCTTGAAGTCATTGCTCCGACCGTCGAAGAAGCCATCCAACAGGGATTGGCTCAACTCGGTCTGACGGCGGATGCCGTCTCGGTGGAAGTTTTGGATTCCGGTTCAAAGGGATTGTTCGGATTGGGCGGACGCCAGGTGCGCGTACTCCTCACCGTCAATCCGCCTGTGATGGAAAAACCCGCCTCACCTCCGGAACCGAAAACGGCACCTGCTAAAAAAGCGGAATCCAAGCCGAAAGCGAAGGAAACCAAACCCCGCTCCGAGAAAAAACCTGCGGAGCCGAAACAAACTTCACCAAAGCCTGCGGTGCAGAAATCCGTCGAACCGCCACCCGCTCCCAAGAAGACCGAGCGTATGGAACATGATTCCGTTCTGGATACCGCCGAAGAAGTGGTTTCCAAATTGATCTATCACATGGGCATGACCGCACAAGTCTCCGCCCACTATGACGAATCCAGCACAGACGAACATCGTGTCATCCAGGTGGATGTGCGCGGCGACGACCTGAGCGCCCTGATCGGGCGTCGCGCCGAAACCCTGGCGGCATTTCAACATGTCTCTTCGTTGATCGTCGGCAAGCAGACCCAGAAATGGGTGCAGATGGTCGTCGATGTGGAAGGATATCGTTCTCGCCGTGAAAAGCAGATCCGCCAATTGGCAAATCGCATGGCAGACCAGGTGACCAAGACCGGCCGCAAAGTGACGATGGAGCCGATGCCCTCGAACGAACGCCGCGTCGTTCACATCGAACTGCGCGGACATCCTGCCGTGAAGACCGAAAGCACCGGCGAAGAGCCATACCGCAAAGTGGTCATCGTACCGAAAGAATAACTTTAATTTTAGGCGGCTTGCCGTCGAAAATGTCATCTGAAAGACCGCAGACAATACCTGCGGTCTTTTTCTTTTCCCATTTCCTACTCATACAGAAGGAAGAGGAAGGAAATCCCTACGGTATAATTTGACCATGTCTGACCTGCATCCTGTCGATTACCTGCTTATCGGTCATGTAGCGGTAGACCTGACTCCTACAGGCAAACAACTCGGCGGGACGGTTTCCTATGCGGCGCTGACGGCAAAAGCGCTGGGGCTGCGTGTGGGCATCGTCACTTCGGCGGGGGAGGATGCGCCCCTGCATATTCTCAATGGGCTTCAGATTCACAACATCCCCACCGGGCAAAGCACCGTCTTTGAGAATGTCAAAACAGATCATGGTCGCAAGCAAACCTTGCATCATTGCGCCGCGCCGATCCGGTTCGAGCATGTTCCCGAGATATGGCGGGATGCGCCCATCGTCCATCTTGCGCCGATCGCACAAGAGGTGGATGATGCGCTGGCTGGCAGATTCCCGTCTTCGTGGGTGGGGGTTACGCCGCAAGGTTGGATGCGTGCCTGGGACGAAAAGGGTTCGGTGTTTCCCAAAGCCTGGGAAAACAGCGAACAGGTTCTCGGTCAGGTGGGAGGCGTGGTGATGAGCGTGGAAGACATTGCCCGCGATCTGGAACATGTCGAATGGATGGCGCATCATACCCGTCTGCTTTGTCTTACGGAAGGGGAGCAGGGGTCGGTGCTACACTGGCATGGCGACCGGCGGCGTTTTCGCCCCATTGAAGTGGAAGAAGTAGACGCGACGGGCGCAGGTGATATTTTTGCGGCAGCGTTTTTTGCACGCTGTGTACGCACGCGAGACCCGTGGGAGGCGGCGCGCTTTGCAACCCAGCTTGCGTCATATTCTGTAACGCGTGTTGGATTGCAGGGCATTCCCACGCCAAAAGAGATCGAGCAATGTTTGATGGAGGTTTTATCTTGACGAAGATCTATACGTTGGTGAATCAAAAAGGCGGAGTGGGCAAGACCACCTCCACGATCAATGTTGCGGCGTATCTGGCAAAGATGGGTCAGCGCGTGCTGGTGGTGGACCTCGACCCGCAGGCGAACGCCACTTCCTGTTTGGGGGTGGATAAACTGGGGGTGCAGGGCGGGACGTATGAAGCCTTGCTGGGTGAAGAGGAAATTTTTCCCTACATCCTTTTGAATGAACGTTTGAATTTGTCGCTGTTGCCCTCTTCGCCTTCGCTGGCAGGTGCGGAAGTGGAATTGGTGGATGAACTGGCGCGTGAGTCGCGTTTGCGCAAGGCGATCTTGAAAGTGGCGAACCGTTACGATTATGTCTTTGTGGATTGCCCGCCTTCGCTGGGGTTGCTGACCGTCAATGGGTTAATGGCGGCGGTGGATGGGGTGATTGTGCCGGTGCAGTGTGAATATCTCGCGCTCGAGGGGTTGGGACAGTTGACCAACACCATCGAACGTGTACGGTCGGCGTTGTTCCCGGAATTGAAAGTGCGCGGCGTGGTATTGACCATGTTCGACACGCGCACCAATCTTTCCACGGATGTTGTCAGGGAAGTCAACCGGCATTTTCCGAACCAGGTGTTCAAAAGTATTATTCCACGCAGTGTGCGCCTGGCGGAAGCGCCTTCATATGGGCTGCCCATTTCTGAATATGCGCCCACGTCTGTCGGCGCGGAGGCGTATGAGGCGCTGGCGAAGGAATTGTTGAAAGGCGATAAAGCCTAAAGAATTCACCACAGAGGGCACGGAGCGCACAGAGTTTTATTCTTCCCTCCGTGGTCTCTGTGATCTCTGTGGTAAATGAGGATCTATCATGGCTCAACGAAAAGGTCTCGGCAAAGGATTGGATGCGCTCATCCCGGGCGGGAAGACGTCTTCCGCACCTCAAACGGGAGGGGGAGCGGGGGGTGTGCAACAGGCAGCGGTGGACTCCATCAAGCGGAATCCGCGCCAGCCGCGCATCCATTTCAAACAGGAGGAACTGGACGAACTGGCGGCGTCGATCCGCGAGCATGGTGTCATCCAGCCGTTGATCGTCTCGCCGAACGGCGATGGGACGTTCGTTCTCATTGCCGGGGAGCGTCGTTTACAAGCCTCGCAGCGCGCCGGTCTGAAGACGGTTCCCGTCATTCCGCGTCAGGCGAACAATCAAGAACTGCTCGAACTGGCGTTGATCGAAAACGTCCAGCGTGCGGACTTGAATCCGATGGAAGAGGCGGAGGCGTATCATCATCTCTCCGAGGATTTCGGGCTGTCGAAAGAGAAGATCGCCGAACGGGTGGGGAAGAGTCGCGTGGCGGTTACGAATACGATCCGCCTGCTGGAACTGCCGGATATCGTCAAACGCGCGGTTGCAGAGGGGACGATCAGCGAAGGGCATGGACGAGCTTTATTGGGACTGTCCACTCAAAAGGCGAGAGAAGCGGCGTTTCAGACGGTGGTCAATCTCTCGTTGAACGTGCGTCAGACCGAGGAACTCGTCCGCAAACGCTCGGGCATCAAGCCGATCAAGGCGGTCAAGCCGAGACGGAATGCCGATGTCGCCGATGTGGAGAAACGCCTGCAAAAGAGTTTGGGGACGAAGGTTGCTTTGAAGCACGGCAAAAAAGGCGGAACCGTGACGATCTATTATTATTCGAACGAAGAATTGGACGCGCTGCTGGATAAGTTGACCTGATATGAAACTCCTCTACAACGCCAACATCCATACCCTTGACCAATCCAATCCGTCTGCCTCTGCGATTCTTATCGCGGGTGGGCGGATTATTGCTGTCGGCGAGAAAGACAAACTCGAAAGCCTTGCACATGGCAAGGTCGAAAAGCAGGATATGAAAGGCAAGACCATTTTGCCCGGACTGACCGATGCACACATCCACATGCAATATTATTCGCTGGGGCTTTCCAAAGTGGATTGCGAGACGAAGACGAAAGAAGAATGTCTGCGGCGCGTCGCGGAGCGTGCGAAACAAGCCAAACCCGGCGAGTGGGTATTGGGTCATGGCTGGCAGCAAAATGATTGGGATGGAAATTTCCCAACAGCGGCAGAACTCGATGCCGTCTCGCCGAATCATCCGGTATATCTCACGGCAAAGTCGCTGCATGCGGCGTGGGCGAATACATTCGCGCTGAAATTGGCGAACATCACAGACGATACACCCAACCCGAAAGATGGCGCGATTCAACGTGATGCAAATGGCAAAGCCACGGGTATTTTGCTCGAGACGGCTATGGCGTTGGTCCATGCTGCGGTGCCAGTACCAACTCTCGGCGAGATCGAAGCGGCGATGGAGAAAGCACAATCCGTTTTATGGGGCATGGGCATCACCGGTATCCATGATTTCGACCGTCGCGAATCGTTCATGGCTTTGCAATCTTTGCACGCCAAAGGCAAATTAAAATTAAGAGTATGCAAGAACCTTCCCGTCGAAAGTGTGCAGCAGGCGAACGATCTGGGCTTGCGCACCGGTTTTGGCGACGACTGGTTGTGGATCGGTTCGGTCAAAGCCTTTATGGATGGGGCGCTCGGTCCGCGCACGGCGGCGATGTTCCAGCCGTATGAAAATGAGCCGGAAAACAAAGGCATTTTGAACATGGATGGCGAGGAACTATTTGAACATTGCCGCAAAGCCGCGGACGTGGGCTTGAGCATGACCGTCCATGCCATTGGCGACCGTGCCAATCACGAAGTGCTCAACGCCTTCGAGCAAACCCGCAAATACGAGCGCGGACACAACCTGCCGCATCTGCGTCACCGCATCGAGCATGTGCAGGTCATTCATCCCGACGATGCGCCGCGTCTCGCGCAGTTGAATGTCATCGCATCCATGCAGCCCATTCACGCCACGTCAGACATGTATTCTGCCGACCGCTATTGGGGCGAACGCGCCAAATTCTCATATGCCTGGCGTGACCAGTTGAATCACGGCGCGATGCTTGCCTTTGGATCGGATGCGCCGGTCGAGTCGCCCAATCCGTTTTTGGGATTGCACGCCGCCGTCACCCGCCAGCGGGCAGACGCTTCTCCTTCTGCCGAAGGCTGGTACCCCGCCCAAAAGTTGACCCTCGCCGAAGCCTTGTCCGCGTACACGTTCGGCGCCGCCTATGCTGCCAACGCGGAAGACCGCCTCGGCAAACTGGCGGAAAATTATCTGGCAGACCTGATCGTTCTGGATGAAGACCCATTTGAGATTGACCCATCTCACCTGTTGACAATCCGACCGGCTGCTGTCATGATTAATGGAAATTGGGTGCTGTGACAGCCCGAGCGAATGGAGCATAAATATATGTTACCAACTACTCCAAAACTGACACCTGAAATGTTGATTCCGCGCCTGGGAGAATATCTTGTCCAAAAAGGGCTGATCAGCGAAAGCGACCTGATGCGGGCATTAGATTACCAACAGGAGCAGGTGGCAAAGGGTAATCCGTCCATGTTGGGGCAGGCGCTGATGGAGTTGAACCTGCTCGACCGCGCTTCACTCGACCAGGCGATCACCGAGCAGATCCTCCAGCTGCGAAGCGCGCTTCAGGCGGCAAACCGAAATCTCGAACAACGTGTCCGTGAGCGCACCGCGGACTTGAATGAAGCGCTCAACCGTCTTTCGGAACTAAGCCAGATGAAAGCGAACTTCGTCTCGAATATCTCACATGAACTACGTACACCGCTCACGCACGTCAAAGGGTATCTCGAACTTTTGGTTTCCGAATCGCTGGGCAAGGTGACGGACGAACAGCGTCATGCGCTTTCGGTCAGTCAGCGCGCGGCGAGCAAACTGGAAGGCATGATCGAAGACCTGATCATGTTCTCGCTGGCTTCCCGTGGCGAATTGAGCATGAAACTGGAGGAAGTGGACATCCGTCGTTTGATCTCGCTGGCGTCCAAGTCTGCGTTGAATAAAGCAGATGAACGAGGGGTAAAGCTCCAGACCTCCATCCCGAATATCCTGCCGCCGGTGCAGGCAGATGCAGAAAAACTCGGCTGGGTGGTGAATCAACTATTGGATAATGCGATCAAATTCACCCCGTCAGGTGGAAGCGTTACCATCTCGCTCGTTGAGGAAGGCAGTAATTTGGTGCAGTTGTCTGTGGTGGATACCGGCATTGGCATCCCGGTTTCCCGCATGAAGGAGATCTTCGAACCGTTCCATCAATTGGATGGTTCGTCCACCCGGCGCTACGGCGGAACGGGTCTGGGGCTGTCGCTCGTGCGGCAGATCATCGAAGCCCACGGTTCGTTGCTGGATGTGAAGTCTGTGGAAGGCAAGGGTTCGTCGTTCAAATTCCCCCTGCTCGCCATTCGCGATTAAGCATGGATCTGGATACCCTTTCCCGACTGCACCACGTCTTTCAGGATGTGCAAAAAAAGCAGGATCTTAAATCTGCTCTGGATGCATTATTCATGTCCATGCGCAGTTCTTTCATGTTCGATAATGTCGCCATCTATTTGGAAGACCTGAAAGAAAAGGGGTTGGATGTGGTCTTTGCCCGCGCCATGGGACGCGGCAAACACGCCGAAGCAGATGCCGCCTGGGGCGAGATCGTAGCGGCAGATATCATCCGCAGCGGGCGAACAGCCTTGCGCGAGCCGAAACAAAAATCGCGCGACACGAATCGTATGATGCAGCCTTATCTGATAGGTATGCCGTTGAAGATCGGCTCAAAAGTTCGTGGGGCGTTGTTGTTCGTTCGTTTTGGCGGACCGGAGTACAGCGAATTGGATATCCACATTGCCTCCTTGCAGGCGTTTTGGTCGGCGGCATTGATCGAACGCAAGGAACTGCAGGAAGCGCGGACGGAGTTGGATTCAGTGCAGCGTCAGATGCGCTTGCAGGATGATTTCGTCTCGACCATCTCTCACGAATTGCGGACGCCGCTCGGGTTCATCAAAGGGTACAGCACCAGCTTGCTGCGTCAGGATACGACCTGGGATACTGAAACGCAGAACGAATTTCTCACCATCATTGATGAGGAAGCAGACCGTCTGACCCGCTTGATCGAAGATATGCTCGAGTCTGCACGATTGCAGAGCAAAACCCTGCAGTTTAAATTCTCCCCGCTGCGCATTGATGCGTTGATTCGCGATGTGGCAACGAGAGTCAATACGCATCATCCCAACTTGGATATCAAATTCATGCTTGAGCCCATGCCGCCCGTCCTTGGGGATAGCGTGCGGCTCTCCCAGGTGTTTGAGAACTTGTTCAGTAACGCCATCAAATATGCACCCGGTTCGAAGATCACCATCACATCCAAAGAGGTTGGCAAAAAGGTCCGCATCACGTTCGGCGACGAAGGTGATGGTATCCCGGAGGATTTTTTGCCGTTCCTGTTCGAACGGTTTTATCGTGTTCCTGGCGAAAGGACGGTCACAGGAACGGGGTTGGGGCTTTATATTTGCAAGCAAATTGTTATGGCACATCATGGTAAGATTTGGGTAGAGTCAGTGTTGGACGAAGGCACCACGTTTTTCATTGAGCTGCCGGTAGATCCAGCGCTTTGACCGTTTTCACCGCTTTTTTCAGAGGAGATATAGTATGGCAAAGCGTATCCTGATCGTGGACGATGAACCTCGCTATCTGCGCCTGTTGGAGGCGAACTTGAGAACCGAGGGATATGAAGTGACCACTGCGCAGGATGGGGTTCAGGCATTGGATGTATTTTCAGTGCAGCCCATTGATCTCGTTCTGCTGGATGTGATGATGCCCCGTTTGGATGGTTTTGGGGTTTGCCAGCGATTGCGCGAATTCTCGAACGTGCCGATCGTGATCTTGACTGCGCGCGGCGAGGAACAGGATCGAGTTCGCGGTCTCGACCTTGGCGCAGATGATTATCTGGTTAAACCATTTTCGGCTACGGAATTGCTGGCGCGCGTACGCGCCGTGCTGCGCCGTGCCCAGCCACCCACAGAGACCGGACAGGTGCGCTTCTTCACGCACGACGATCTCAAGATCGACTTCGCCAGAGCCGAAGTCTGGCGGGGTGAGGAACCCATTTCTCTTTCCGCCACCGAATATCGTCTCCTGCTTCAATTTGCTCACAACATTGGCAAGATCCTCACATCTGAGGAATTGCTTTCGAGCGTTTGGGGTATGGAGTACAAAAATGACAAGGAGATCCTGTGGGTTAGCATTGCACGTCTGCGTCAAAAACTGGAAAAAGATGCCCACAATCCACGCCACATTGTCACGAGGTCTGGATTGGGGTATTTGATGCCCCCTCTCGAGTCCTGACCTCAAAGGGATCGGGAGGCATGTCAGGAAAAACAAGCCATGCCACAAAAAAAGATCCTTATCGTTGATACAGATGTAGCCAGTCGCAATTTTATCGCCCGCAAGTTGTACGATGCAAATTATGATGTACTCCAAGCCGGGTCGGGCAAAGAGGGTCTAATTGGCTCCTGGCGCGACCGACCCGACCTGGTCATTTTTGACCCGGTCATGGCAGACCTGAAGGGGGAGGATTTTGCCGCAAAACTTCGAAACGACCCACGTACCACACACATCCCTCTCATTGCCTTAAGCAGCGACCCTTCGCTTGCGCGTGCCCACTCCTGCCTCGACGCCGGTTTTAACGAGTACATCACGAAATCCGGACAGGCAGTCTCCATGCTTATGGATATGCTTGTACGCTTGTTGGGGCTGACCGAAGAGGCTATGAAACAGGGCGGGCTTTCCATCATATTCACAAGCGCCAAGGGCGGGACCGGTACGTCCTCGATGTGCGCGAACATCGCCATGAATATTGCCCAAAATCAGCCCGAAGCGCGTCTGGTCGTGCTTGACCTTGTCCTGCCCATCGGCTCCATCGCCCCGATCGTCGGATACGACGGAGCCTTGAATATTGTTTCTGTTGCCGATATGCCAGCCGATGCAACCACTCCGCAATTCTTTCACAGCAGCCTGCCCAATATGGGCATCTGGCGATTCAACCTGCTGGCAGGCTCACCAGACCCGGAACTAAGCAATCATCTCAATGTCGGGCGCATTTGGGATATTGTGACTGCTCTGAAAGCCTCCCATGACTATGTGCTGATCGACATCGGCCGGTCGCTTTCGAAGATCACTCTGCCTCTCATTCAACATGCCGATCTCGCGGCGCTGTTGATCAGCACCGACATCAGCACGATCTCATTGACGAAAACCCTGTTGGATTACTTGATAAGCAAGGGAGTCAACCCCAATTCGATCTTTACCATCTTGAATCGTGCCGTGGGCTTGGAAGGGTTAAGCAAGGCGGATGCAGAAAAAATTCTGGGAATCAGGATCAACGCTGCCATGCCCTACCTCGGTACAAATTTCGCTTTTGCAAACAGCCATCATCAGCCTTTTACGTTAAAATTCCCCAATGATACAGCGTCGCTCATTTTTACGGAGACAGCCAGAGAGATGTCGGCGCAGGCTCGCAGGTTGCGCGGCGAGTAGATAAACCGGTTAGATCGGAGAACCCAATGAGCATAGAATATGATGAAAAGGGAAAATATTACACCAATATTGTTCCAAAAGTAGCCGTGCCAACCGTCATTCAAACCACCACCCACCTGATCCGCGGATTGGTGCATGTGCGTCAGGGAGACCGGCTTAAAGATGAACTTGAAAGCGGCGACGACTACACCGCGGTTACGAACGCCACCGTGTTTGACGGTGAAGGAAAAGTAACCTTTCGTGGTTCATTTCTTGCGGTACAAAAGCGTCAGATCGTCTGGATCATGCCGGTGGACGAAGAGGGCAAAAAGGACGTGGGTGCATGAACGACACGCTTTCGGGTACTCCGCAGCGGTTGACGGGACAAGACCTTGTCCGGTTGAAGAAGTTTCTGACAGATAATCTGATGCGCGCACTGGAAATGGAGGGAGTTCCGGCTCCGCAGCGCCAATCCTTTGTGCAGCAAAACATCAGCCGTGTATTCGAACAGACCCAACTCAAACTCCCGGAGGATATCAAAAAGGAGATCTTCAAGCAGGTCCTCAACGACCTGCTGGGATATGGACCGATCCAGCCATTATTGGATGACCCTGATGTTTCCGAGATCATGGTGAACGGTCCTAAAAAAGTGTTTGTCGAAAAAAAAGGACAGCTCTCCAAATCCAGCATTGTCTTTGATGATGACGATCATGTCCTGCGCATTATTGACCGCATCATCCTGCCCCTGGGGCGACGTGTGGATTATGACTCTCCCACCGTGGATGCCCGTCTGCCCGACGGCTCGCGCGTCAATGCCGTGGTTCGCCCGGTTGCAATAGACGGTCCTTCCATCACCATCCGCAAATTTCGGAAAGATAAACTATCCGTACAAAACCTGATCGAGTTTGGCTCGCTCTCGCAGCAAATGGCAGACTTTCTGCTTGCCTGCGTCCGGTCACGCTTCAATATCGTGATCTCCGGCGGGACAGGCTCCGGAAAGACCACGCTTCTGAACGTCCTCTCCAGCTTTATTCCGGAAAATGAGCGGATCGTTACCATCGAAGATGCTGCTGAATTGCAACTTCAACAAGACCATGTCATGCGCATGGAAACCAAATCTGCCAACGCAGATGGGCAGCATGCAGTGACCATTCGTGATCTCGTCAAAAATTCATTGCGTATGCGCCCGGACCGTATCGTCGTCGGTGAGGTACGCGGCGGCGAAGCCCTGGATATGCTCCAGGCAATGAATACCGGACACGATGGTTCTCTGACCACCGTACACTCCAACAGCCCGAGAGATGCGATCTCGCGTCTGGAAACGCTCGTCCTTATGGCAGGTATGGACCTGCCGCTTAAGGTCGTGCGTACCCAGATCTCCTCCGCCATCGACCTGATCGTGCAACAGACCCGCCTCAAGGATGGGCAGCGCAAAGTGACATCCATTACCGAAGTGGCAGGCATGGAAGGTGATGTGGTCGTGTTGACGGATATCTTCAAATTCAATCAGACCGGTGTCACCCAGGATGGAAAAGTTCTCGGCGACCTGCGACCTACCGGTATTCGTCCCCTCTTTACTCCCCGGCTCGAAGCGTCTGGTTATAAACTCGGCTCTGAGATATTCATGGCGAACAAACCTCCTGCCGATCCATCTGCGCGCCGTTGAAACACTCTGCTATAATCAAGGCATTCAACCATAACGAGGAACCATGACCAACGCCCAAATCACCATCCGTGAAAAGAAACTAGGCTTGCTGATACGGGATGCCCGCGTCGCGGAGCGTCGCAGCATCAAAGAGTGCGCCGATGCCATTGGTGTCAAGCCCGGGATCTTCCGCGCCTATGAGGAGGGACGCCGTTCTCCATCCCTGCCCGAACTCGAAGCGCTGGTGTACTTCCTGAAACTTCCCATTTCACAATTCTGGGGAAACGAAACCATGTCGGATGCGCCCTCGCCCATGGAGGCGGATGACATCTCGCGGCTCATCGCGCTTCGCCAGCGGATGATCGGCGCGTTGCTGCGACAGGAGCGCACTGTTGCGAACATGTCCATTCGGCAGGTAGCGGCTCAGACCGGGATTTCGCAGTCGCGGCTTAAGTCCTACGAGTTGGGAGAACGCCCTGTTTCTGTGCCAGAGTTGGAGGGGATTCTGGTGGTGTTGGGGACACGCATCGAAACCTTTTTCGACCAGAGCGGTCCGGTGGGCGAGTGGATGAACAGCCAGCGTGCCATGCAAAAATTCCTCGAACTCCCCGAAGAGATCCAGGATTTCGTCTGCCAGCCTGTCAATCGTCCCTACCTCGAACTGGCAATGAAACTGAGCAGCATGTCCCGCGAAAAATTGCGTTCTGTCGCTGAAGGCTTGCTCGATATCACCCTGTAACACGTTCGCCCCACTTTACAAGTAGAGCCCGGTTATGACACTCGAACCTCACGCACTCGACGCCAAAGGCAAGCACGCCTTTGAAAACAAAGACTTTGCCGAAGCCGCAGACTACTTCAAACAGGCAGCGGAAGGCTACGCCCTCGGGCGGGCAGGCTTGCTGGCTGCCGAAATGCGGAACAATATGAGCGTTGCCTTGCTGCAGGCGGGCAAACCTGCAGAAGCGCTCGAAGCTGCGCTTGGCACCGATGAAGAATTCGCCGCTGCAAAGGATGTCAAACGCCAGGCAATGGCATTGGGGAATCAGGCAGCCGCACTGGAGGGATTGCATCGCTACGACGAAGCCCTCCAAAAATACGAACAATCCGCCGAATTGTTCGGGCAGGTGAATGAGGGCGACCTGCGCGCCATGGTCATGAAATCGGCTGCCGCCATCAAACTCAAAACCGGCAAGATCACCGAATCCGCATTCAAGATGATGGGCTCGCTGGACGTCAAAAAGACCCCCGGCTTTTTTGAGCGCATCTTAAAATTCTTTCTCCGCTTCATCAAATGATCAATCTGAATCTGCAGGTTCGTCGCGCGGTCGCACAGGACCACCGTCAGATTGCCAGCCTCATCTTCCACGAATCGAACACACATCGCCACCTGGATTGGCGTTCCGCTCTCGAATGGCTTGGCTCACAGAACTATTGGGTGCTGGATGAGGATGGGACCCCTGCCGCGGCATTTGCATGCCCGGAAGACCCGCCAGATGTGGCATGGATTCGCCTCTTCACCCATCGCTCGCATCTACCTGCACCCGAAGCCTGGTCTGCGCTTTGGGAAACCGCCCAATCTGAGATCTTTGCCCGCAACCCGCAAGCGCAGGTTGCCGCCATTGTCGTCAAGCAATGGTTTCAGGATTTACTCCTCTCCAGCGGATTCGAACTCAAACAGAACATCATCCTCCTGCAGCGGACGGTCGAACTGCCTGTACTGCCATATTCGTTGAACGGATTCAATATCCGCGACATGCAGATCGCCGACCTGCCAATCGTCGCGAAGATCGACCTGATGGCATTCGGCTCCTTTTGGCACAACACGCTCGACTCGTTGCAGCGCGCGTTTTCGCAATCGGTCAGCGCCACTGTGGCGGAAGATGTATCCGGGATCATTGGGTATCAGATCAGCACGGGCAATCCGTTTGGGGCTCACCTTGCAAGGCTTGCGGTCCAGCCTGAAGCGCAAGGCAGGGGCGTGGGAACCGCCCTGGTGGGGCATCTCATCCATCACATGAAGGGGCAATCTGCGAGGAGTATTTCCGTCAACACACAAGCAGACAATTCTGCCTCACTGGCTTTGTATGCCAAAACGGGATTTGTCCGCACGGGCGAGCATTTCCCTGTCTTTGTGCATACAGGGGCAGGTGTTCGATGACCCAGCCGGCATTATCGCCCGCCCTCATGGCTTTGTTCGTCGAAACGATCGGGCAGGATACATTTTCCGCCGCCCTTTCAAAAGCCGGTTTGCCTGTTGAATGGGCGCGCCCTGAAAAATACGCGTCAATGGATGCGGCTCAAGCGGCACAGTCGTATGCTCGGCTGCAATCTGCTTTGCGGATGTATTACGGGCGCGGTGCGCGCGGTATCTTGCTTCGTATCGGCTCGAACCTTTGGGATCGAATGATAAAAGACGCGCCGTTCAGCATCAAAGCGCAGGCGTCACTTATCCGCGGGCTGCCGAAATCTCTGAGGAGAAAACCAGCGCTGGAATTGCTGGCACGCATCCTCGGTGCGAAGCGTGGCGACATCACGGTTCATACCCTGGACCTTGATCTTTTGCTCGTTGACCGAGCCTCTCCCGCCACTCTCGACCAATCTGATGACACCCCGATCTGCTTCGTTACCCTGGGGTTGATCCGCGAGTGTCTTTATTGGGCGGTCGGCGAAGAGCATGACATCGAAGAACGTGCCTGTCGCGCTACGGGTGCGCGGCAGTGCGAATTCAAAATTACTACTGGAGGGCGTTCATGAAACATCAGGAAATGAGATGGAAATCGCGGGACGGGTTGGATATGTTTGCCCAGGTCTGGGAACCGGATGTGACCCAACCCCGGGCGGTGGTTTGCCTGGTGCATGGCTTGGGAGAGCATAGCTCACGCTATGCCCATGTTGCAGAAGCGTTCACAAAAGAGGGGTTTATCCTCTTCACAAGTGATCTGCGTGGACACGGACGTTCCGGCGGGCTGCGCGGACATATTTCTTCCATCGAAGATTTTATGCAGGATATTGATATCCTGATGGAGAATGCCCGCTCTCGTTATGCAGGTTTGCCGCTCCTTTTGTACGGACACAGCCTTGGCGGGATTCTGGTGTTGCATTATGGCTTGATCCGCAAGCCGGACGTGCGCGGCGTGATCGCCACCAGTTCCGGTTTGCGCACCGCTCTGGAAAAACAACCACTCAAAGTCTTCCTGGCAAAGATGCTGGGTGCGTTGATTCCCAAGACATTGATCACCAGCGGACTGGACTCAAATGGGTTGTCGCACGATGAAAAGGTTGTCCAGGTTTACAATAATGACCCGCTCAACCACGATAAAGCCTCGCTTGGTTTTGGAAAGACTATGCTGGGTGTAACAAAATGGACGTTGGACCATGCAGGCGAGTTTTCGCGTCCGTTGCTGTTGATGCATGGCAAGGAAGATGCCATCGCCTTCCCGTCCGGTAGCATCGAGTTCGCCGCGCCGTTGAAGGAACGTTGCACGCTTGTCCTCTGGGAGGGCGGGTATCACGAACTCCACAACGAGCCCGATAAGGCGGAAGTCCTCAAGACCATGACCCTTTGGATCGATGCGCGCCTGCGGGAAGGATAATTAAAAACCGATTAACAGGCTGCTGGACAAATCCCTTTTCGCATGAGAGAATCCGCAACCAATTACCCCATCCTTCAGGAGATAGCATGACGAACAAAGATATGAGCAAAAGGCAGATGCGCAAGGAACAGATGCGGCGAAAGGAGATCCGTTCCCGTTTGCTTGGGATCGGATTGATCTCGGTTGGGGCTCTGTTTATTGCCTTTTTGTTGATTTACCCGAACGTCAAACCGATCGGCGATATTGCTGATGCACCCGCAATCGCCCGCGAGACCGTTGATTTCAACACGATGGGCGACCCGAATGCACCGATCAAGATCGAAGAGTATTCGGATTTCCAATGCCCCTACTGCCGCATCTTCTTCGAAAACACCGAGGAACGGTTGATCGAGAACTATGTTGCCAACGGGACGGTGTATTTTGTCTACCGATCCTTTGGTGAGTTTATTGGTTCTGAGTCCAGTGCAGCGGCTCAGGCTGCCTATTGTGCCGGCGACCAGGGCAAGTTCTGGGAGATGCACGACATTATCTTCGCAAACCAGACGGGTGAGAACGTTGGCGCCTACAGTGATCGTCGGTTGGTTGCGTTCGCGGAACGCCTTGATCTGGACATGGGTGAATTCAATTCGTGCTACGACTCTGGAAAATATGCCGAAACGGTCGATCAGGATGCCCGGGATGGCTTGCTGGCAGGCATTCAAGCCACGCCTTCTTTTGTGATGACGTACGAAGCGAACGGCGAGACCAAGACCAAGATCATCGAAGGCGCCCAGTCGTTTGAAACCTTCCAGCAGGAGATCGAAGCCGCTCTGGCGGAGATGGGTCAATAGCCCACCTTTGTTAATTCAAACACGACTCACCCGCGAAATTAAGGTTTCGCAGGTGAGTTCGTTTTTTTAAAGAGCAAATGGGGCGCGGATTTTGTCATTATGTTCCGCGCGCTTCGCGGTCTGACCTCCCCCCCCGCGTCCTTGCTTCAACTCGGGGTCATTTATGTTTTGTCATCTCTTTGAGTCGCTTTGCCGGCTTACGATTCCCTGCTGCCAGGCATACACGGCGGCTTGTGTGCGATCTGCCAGATGCAATTTGCTAAGAATGTTGCTCACATGTCCCTTGACCGTGTTTTCGCTGATGACGAGTTTTTCGGCGATTTGACTGTTGGTCAATCCATTCGCGATTAATTTCAAGACATCCGTCTCACGGTCAGTCAGCTCGGTAAAGAGCGGCTGGTCTTCGCTTCCCTCGCCACGGATGTTTTGCAGCACACGCGAAGCCACTCGCGGATGCAGCGTCACTTCCCCCTGCACGGCGCGGTGCAGTACATCCACCACCTTGTCCATTTTCATGTCTTTCAGAATATAGGAAATAGCGCCTGCCTTGAGCGCGGGGAAAATATGGGCATCTTCGTGGTAGGAGGTCAGCACCACGACTTTGGTACGTGGGCTGATCTGGCGGATGCGCCGGGTGGTTTCGATCCCATCCATGCCGGGCATGATAAGATCGAGCAGGACAATATCGGGAATCAACTCTCCAACCATGCTTAACGCTTCTTCACCCGAAGACGCTTCACCCACCACATGAAAATCGGATATCTTCTCGAGGTAGGAACGGATTCCGCTGCGAACGACTTCATGGTCGTCCACGATCAATAAACTTGTGCGATGATGTTTCATGAGTTCAACCTCCTGCACCGTTACGGGTGGGGATCTGTATGATGAGCCGGGTTCCCTGCCCGGGCGCGCTTTGGATCTGGAGCGTGCCGTGGATACTGCTTATGCGTTCGCGCATCGAGCGGAAGCCCATCCCTTTTGCCTTTTGATTCATATCAAAGCCGCAGCCGTCGTCTGCGATCACAACCTGGAGGACTTCGTGATTATAAACCAGTGAGATACCTGCGCGCTTCGCCTTGCTATGACGGGCGATATTTGCGAGAGCCTCCTGAATGACGCGGTACACCGCCTGTTCCATCTCCAGAGGGAGTTCGCGCTCATTCTGGATCGTCAGGTTGACCGTCGCATCGTTGCGGTTTTCCCACTCGAAGACATATTCCCTCAGCGTGGTTTGCAATCCCTTTTCCTGCAAGGCAATCGGATAGATCTCCTGAATGAGGAAGTTCAACTCCTGGATGACTTCATAGATCAATGTCTCCGCTTCACTCAGATGGGGGGAAATCTCTCTTGGAATGCTGGTCTTTGCCATTCCGTTGACCGTTCCCAGCTGCGCAAGGGCGGCGAAGGCCTTTTGTTTGGCACTGTCGTGCAGGTCCCGGGCAAGGCGGTTGCGCTCCTCCATCACCGCCAGGTCTTTGGTCTGCTCGAAGAGCTCCATATTGGCAATTGACAATGCCGCACGGTTTACCAGCGCGGTGAATAAGCGGACGGAGTCTTTTGTCAACGCATTGGGGCGGGTGTATGCCACGTTGAAGATCGCCACCACCCTGCCATCCACAACGATTGGAAAGTGCGCAAAGGATTCGATGTTCTCATTTTTGATGACGGTCAAGACATCTTCGCGCAGAGATTTGCGGGTCAGGTCTGAGGCGATCACGGCAGTTCCGGTATTCATGGCGATCCCGATCATCCCTTCGTCGCGGTCGAAAGTCAATGCTGCCAGGGATTTTGGGCTGAAACCACGGCTGACGCGCGGCATGACCTTGTGCTTTTCCTCGTTCCATGCGAATACAACACTGCGCTCTGCCTTGAGAATGGAGACGGAGACATCCACCAGAGTTTGAAAAACTTGATTTAGGGTAACACTGCGCAGGATCTTTTCGTCCGCCTGATACAACGCTTCGATCTCGCCGGTCCGTTTTTCCAGGTCAGCAGTGCGGTTGCGGACAAGCCGCTCCAGTTCCCGATTTCGATTCTGAATGTTTTTCACACGCCAACGCAGCCCGCCCGCCACGCTGACTCCAAATCCAATTACAAGCAAACTGAGGAACCACCACGTCTCCCAGAATGGGGGCACCACGATCACTTGTATGGCAATCCCTTGATCATTCCAGACACCATCGCTGTTCGATCCGCGTAATCGCAGCGTGTACGTACCGCCGGGAAGATTGGTGTAGCGACCATTTCTCTGGTTGGCAATGTTGATCCAATCTGTATCGAAGCCTTCCAGCATGTACGCATACTGATTTTTAGCGGGCTGCTCATAGGCAAACGAGGCGAATTCGAATTCGAAGGAATCCTGGGGCCAGGTCAGGGTGATGCTCTCGATGTATTCTGTTGCCCGCTCTGTTTCCAGGGTGATACCATCCAATGTAATGGAGGTGAGAGCGATGTTCGGCGTGTAGACGTTGTCCTTAATATCCTGTGGGACGAAAATATTCAAACCGTTGATCCCGCCAAAATACATGGTCCCGTTGCGGTCTTTGGCGAAGGCATTCTGGTTGAATTCGTTGCTTTGTAAACCATCGCTCGATGTGAAGATGCGGAATGTCCGGCGTGCCGGGTCAAACTTTGAAAGGCCGAAGTTGGTGCTCATCCACAAGTGCCCCGCTTCGTCTTCGAGGATCCCGTAGACGACATTGTTGGACAACCCTTCATTTTCTGTAAAGTTGGCGAACGTGCCGGTCTTGGGATTGAAGAGGCTCAATCCGCCGCCGTGTGTGCCGACCCAGATGTTCCCATTTGCATCCTGATGAATGTCCATGACGGTGTTGCTGCCAAGTGTGGACCTGTCTGAGGGTTTATGGCGATAGTGGCTGATCTCACCGGTTTCCAGCCTGATGCGCAGCAAGCCATCATCGTAGGTGCCGACCCAGAGATTTTTATCCTCGTCTTCCAATAGTACGTTGACGCGGGAATTGCTGATGTATTCCGTATCCGGATTTCCGGTTTTGTATTCGGTAAATTGTTTTGTGCGTTTGTCAAATTGCATCAGCCCGCGATTCGAACCGATCCAGAATGTGCCAAAAGAGTCTTCGAGGATGGCAAACACGGCAAACCGTACCGGATCGTTGAAACTGCTTTGCTCGGGTGTGAAATGGGAAAAGTCGTTCGTGCCGCGGTTGTAGCGATCGAGCGCGCTGCCTGTCCCGATCCACATCACGCCTTCACTGTCGCTGTACAGGGAAATGATGCTGTCGTCGCTAAGGGAGGTTGGATCGTTGGGATTGTGTTTGTAACGGGTGAATTTTTCGAGCCTTGGGCTGAATAGATTTAATCCATTATCGAACGTACCCACCCAGATCTGGTTTCGGGCATCTGCCAGGATGGCAAAGATGAAGTTGCTGCTCAAGCTGGAGGGATCATCGGGGTTGTGGCGGAAATAGGCGTACCTGTCCTGCTGGCGGTTGTATTTGTTCAATCCACCGCCGTAGGTTCCTATCCAAAGTACTCCGCTGGCATCTTCATAGATCGTTTGGATTTCATTATTGCTCAAACTGTTGGGTACATTTGGTTGGTATTTATGATGGATGAACGAATCTTCCTGTGGGTCGTAGCGATCCAATCCCTGGTTTGTCCCAACCCAGAGCGCGCCGGAGCGGTCCTGGTAAAGAGAGTAGACAATATTGCCTGCAAGGCTGTCGGGAATATCCCTTGAATTTTTGTAGCGGGTGAATTGATTCTCCTCAGGGTTAAAGATATTCAGCCCATTGCCGGTTCCGATCCAGATTCTGCCGTTCTTATCCTCGGTGATAGCTAGGATGCGGTTGTGGCTCAGGCTGCGGGAGTTATAGACGCTGTTCTTGTAGGATTTGAATGTGTCATTTTCTCGGTCATAGTAGCTTATGCCCGCGTCCGAAGTACCGATCCACAGTTTTTCAGTGGAATCAATGAACAGGGCGGAGATCGAAGGACTGACGGGTTTTAGCGAACTATCAGCGATGGGATAATGGGTGAAGGTGTTGGTTTCGAACGAGAAAAAATCCAAGCCGCTGCCCGTGCCAACCCACAGACCGTCTCTGTCGAGCAGGAGGGTAGAGATGTGGTTGTCGGCGATGCTTTGTTCGTCGTTTTCGTCATGCATATAGGCGGTGAATTTTCCGCTGACGGGGTCGTAGCGGTTCAAGCCGCCGACGCGGGTGGCGATCCACAAATAGCCTTGTGAGTCTTCGACAAGGTCGGTGACTGAGCGGTCACTTAAACTGTCTGGGTCGTTGGTGTCTGGTTTGTATACCTTGAATTCGTAGCCGTCGTAGCGGTTCAAGCCGTCATCGGTGCCAATCCATAGGAAGCCCTTGTTGTCTTGCAGGATGGCGTTGACCACGCTTTGCGATAATCCGTCTTCAAGGCTGAGTTGTTCGAAGCGGATGTTTTTTCCATAGGGTAGGGAGGGGTTGTTCGAAGCAGAATCAGGTGGCGGGTTTGCAGGAAGCGCGGAGGGAGTAACTTCCGGCGTGGGGGCGGATGGGGGAGTCCCGCAGGCTGCCAGAAGAATGGCGGCTATCAGAAGAGTCCATGTTGCTGGTTGAATACGCATGACAGGTTAATTATAAGCAATTTGACGAGGTGAAACTTCCTGATTCTCCCTCTGAAGGTGGTTTTGTCACCCCTCCTGTGGGAGGGTTTTTTCCATTTGCGAGAGTTGGAGAGGGTTGAAAATATTGTTGTTTGCGAACCGTTCATTTGTGGGGGGAAAACCAATTGCCGGGGCGCATGACATTTCTGCCGGGGGTTTGTATGATGTGTCCACATGCGGACAAGATATTTCCTCCAAGAAGATCCAATACCGCATTCATGCATGAGGCGGAGCCCAGATGGTTCACTGGTCTTCCGCCTTCTGCTTCCCATCCATGTTCACGTCAGTTCCAAGGAGGTGCCCAATCTCGCAAGTTCAAGACCATGTTTTGATTTTGTCCAAATCTAAATTAGGAGAAAAGAGAATGAAACTGAAAAACCTATATGCTCTTTTGAGTGTGCTGGTCATTCTTGGCATGACCCTCGCCGCCTGTGCGCCTGCAACGGCTGAGGTTCCTGCAGCAGAGGAAGAACCAGCTGCAACGGAGGAAGCCCCCGCGATGGAGGAAGAACCGGCAGCGACGGAGGAAGCCCCGATGACGGAACGCCGTGGCGGCTGGCTGGATGAGATCGTGTTTTCGGTGGTTTCATCCGATTCTGCCGTTTCGCAATTGCAGGCTGGGGCGATCGATTTCTATTCTTTCAACCTGTCATCCGATACGCTGCAGGACATTAAGGATGCCGGGTTGAACTATACCCAGTCGTATGGCGGAAATTACGGTATCAGCTTGAACCCGGCGGTCTTCGACGATGCGAATGTATTGAATCCGTTCTCGAACCGAAAGATCCGCGAAGCGATGAACTGGCTGATCGACCGTAACTACATCAACCAGGAGATCTATGGCGGCGGTTCCCTTCCGAAACTTTTGGGAATTACCACCCAGCTGGTGGAATACACCAACCTGGTCGATACTGCCCGCGCGCTCGAGACCAAGTATGCCTACAACCTCGACACGGCACGGGAAGTCATCACGGCTGAGATGGAAGGAATGGGCGCCACGCTCGGCAGCGATGGCAAATGGCAGTACAACGGTTCTCCCGTGACCTTGATCTTCCTCATCCGCTCTGACGGTGACGGCACCCGACAGCCCATGGGCGATTACGTATCCAACCAATTGGAAGCGATCGGCTTCACCGTAGATCGCCAATACAAGACCGCCTCCGAAGTGTTCCCGATCTGGTTGGGTACCGATGCCAGCTCTGGGCAGTGGCACTTATACACCGCCGGATACCTTCCCTCCGGTTTGACCCGCGATGAGCGTGGACAGATGCAGCAGTATTACCTGCCGACGAGCATCCAGGCTGGTGAACCGTTCATTTCGAATGTTGCTGACCCCGAGTTCCAGCAGATCGGCGATGACCTTGCGCAGGGTAATTTCACCTCCAAGGAGGAACGCGATGCCATGCTTGCGCGCGCACTCGAACTCTCGCTCGAAGATTCTCTCTTCGTGTGGGTTGTGGACCAGTTGGTGTACGCACCATATAACAGCAATGTCTCTGTGACATATGACCTTGCCGCTGGTTACGAAGCTGCCTTTATGGGCAATTACAACCTCCGTTTTGTAGACCAGGAGGGCGGCACCATGCGCGTGGGCACGAACGATCTTTTCACCCAGCCGTGGAATACCATTGCCGGTTCGAACTGGGTCTGGGACTCCAATATCCAACGCGCCACCAGCATGGGTGCGGCGGGCATTGGCGGAAGCCAGGGCTTGATGGGTGACCCGTACACGGGTCTTGCCTGGCCCCAACGCATTGAAAGCGCTTCGCTCGAGTATCAGGCTGGTCTGCCGATCACCCAGAATCTCGATTGGCTGACGGTTACAGAAGTGGATGAAATTCCGGTTCCCGCCGATGCGTGGGTTGACTGGGATGCCACCACCCAGACCTTCGTCACCGTGGGTGAGAAATTCCCCGATGGCACCACTGCCCGCACCAAGAGCACTGTGGTTTATCCTGCCGATCTGTTCGAGACCGTTAAATGGCACGATGGCAGCCCCATTTCGGTGGCAGACTTTGTGATGTCGTTTGCGATCTTCCTGGATCGCGCCAAGGCGGAAAGCGCCGTCTATGACGAATCCGCTGTCCCGTCGGTCGATGCGTTCCTGCCTTCCTTCAAGGGCTGGCGCATTGCCTCCACTGACCCGCTGACCATTGAGTACTATGCCGATACTTACAATGCAGATGCAGAGTTGAACATCCTGCCGCTGTGGCCTGGTTCTCCCACCGGTCTTTCTGGTGAGAACAGCTGGCAGGTGCTGGCAATTTCCAACCTGGCGGAAGCATCTGGTGAGATCGCTTACTCTGCCGACAAGGCGGATGTGGAGCAGATCGAACAGATGAGCTGGGTGGGGGGACCGAGCCTTGAGGTGTTGAAGAAGTACCTCGACCAGGCGCAGGCGGAAGGTTATGTGCCCTATGAAGCCACTTTGAGCCAGTTCCTGACGCCCGAAGAGATTGCTCTGCGTTACGAAAACCTCGCCAATTGGTATACCGAACACGGTCATTTTTGGATCGGAACCGGTCCGTACTATTTGGATCAGGTTTTCACCACCGAAAAATCCCTCGTTCTTAAGAACTTTGAAGACTTCCCCGATCTTGCCGACCGTTGGGCGTCGTTCAGTGACCCGAAGCGTGCCAGTGTCGTCCTTGATGGACCCGCACAGGTGACTGCCGGCGAAGAAGCGCTCTTCGATGTGTTCGTCAACTACAAGGACGAAGCCTATGCCAATGCAGACATCAAGCAGGTGAAATACATCCTATACGATACCACCGGTGCGGTTGTCGCTGTCGGTGAGGCTGAGGCTGTGGGTGAGGGTCAATTCCAAGTCGCGTTGGATGCGGAATTGACATCGCAACTTGCGACCGGTTCGGCGAAACTGGAAGTGGCGATTGTCCCGATCCCGGTGGCAATCCCTGCCTTCACTTCGTTCGACTTTATCGTTCAGTAACTCCGTACGTTTGGTAGTTTGAAATCTCAGGGCGAGGTAGCCAACCCTCGCCCTGAGACCATTCGATTGTGAGGTCATGATGTCTGTTACCACCCAGGTCTCTTCGGAAGAGTTTGTTGTAAAGAAACATTTTATGAATAGTGCATTCGTGCGGATGGCGCGTTATGTGACGGTGCGCTTATTGACGTTGTTCACCACGGTGGTTATCGGCGTGTATCTCACCATCCTGATCGCCAACATGGGTGGCTTTGTCGATCAGATCATCCGTGGGCAGATCCGCGACAGTGTGACGCAGTCGGTAGCCGGGAACCCAACCTATCAGCAGATGGACCCGGAGATCCGCCGGCAGTTGATCGAAGAACGCATTGTGCTGGAGGAAAAGCGCCGCGGGTTGGATACGCCCATTGCCATACGCAACTTCCGCTATCTGGCAAATGCGCTTCAATTGGACCTTGGGCGTGCCATCAGCCTGACGAGCGACTCCGGCTCGAAACAGGTGCGTCTGATCCTGCTCGAACGCCTGCCCGCCACGCTGTTATTGATGGGCACCTCGCAATTGTTCCTTTTCTTTTCGAGCGTGTTTATTGCGCTCAATCTCTCACGGCATTATGGCAGTTTTTGGGACAAGCTGATCATTGCGCTTTCCCCGTCTTCTGCTGTGCCGCCGTGGTTCTATGGAATTTTCCTGATCTTGATCTTTGCCTCCAGCTTGAAGATTCTGCCATTTGGCGGCATGGTGGATTCACCGCCGCCTGCCAATCGCTTTGATTACGCCATCAGCGTCATAAAGCACCTGGCGCTGCCCGGCTTTTCATTGATCATCAGTTCCTTCTTCCTGAGTGTGTACAACTATCGTACGTTCTTCCTCATTTATTCAAGTGAAGACTATGTGGACATGGCGCGTGCCAAGGGATTGCAATCTAGGGACATTGAGCGTCGTTATATTTTGCGTCCCACGCTGCCGAACATCATCACGAATTTTTCGTTGCTGCTCATCAGTTTATGGACCGGTGCTTTGTTCACTGAAACGGTCTTCCTGTGGCCCGGCTTGGGACGCACGCTCTTCCAAGCCATCGGTTTGTACGATACGCCCATCATTGTCGGCTCGACGGTTATTTATGCCTATCTGCTGGCAATGACCGTCTTCCTGCTGAATTTTGTATACGCGTTGGTTGATCCCAGAGTGAAAATAGGCGAGTAATGCCATGGACAATTTGAGAGCGTCTTTCAAGAAACTTCTGATGTATCCATCTGCGATCGTGGGGGTATTCGCGATCCTGATCCTGGTGGCGGTTTCGATCTATACGATGATTACCATCCCCTATCCCGAAGCGATCCGTTTGTGGCGCGGCGGCGAGGAGGTTTGGTATCAAAATCCCAAGTTCGCACAGCCTGCCTGGGTCAATTTGTTTTCGAGCAAAAAATACTCCGAGTCCTTTGCGGTGGATACGGCGGATGGCGAAATGACCAAGACCGCCACGCCCGGCAAGAACGACGCAATAACCTACGAAATGGTCCATGAATTCGATTTCAATTACGATGTGTACCCGCAAGACATGATCCTGTATTTGAAATCCACGTTCACGGAAAAACAACCGTTCGTTTCGATTGAATTGATCACGCCCGACGAGCGCACCATCCGCATTGCGAACTTTGTTATCGCGGATAAGTACACCTATCGCTTCTCGCAGGATGAAAAACTGCGCCTCAAACTGCGGACGGAAGAGGTCATCCCGGCCCTCTTCTCAGACCCGGAAACCGAGACCATCCTGAAGGGTACCTACAAGCTCATCGTGATCGGTACGACTTTCGAACCGGATGCCGGCATGGATGCCGAATTCGTCCTTCATGGTCAGGTTTTTGGCTTGGCTGGCACAGATCACGCCCGCCGCGATCTGACCCTGCCTTTGTTGTGGGGGGCTCCCGTTGCGCTGGCGTTCGGCTTGATGGCTGCCATCGGAACAACGATGCTGACCATGATCATTGCAGCGGTGGGAACATGGTACGCAGGCTGGGTGGATGAGTTGATCCAACGCATCACCGAGGTTAACCTTGTCCTGCCGTTCTTTGCGCTGCTCATCATGATCGGGACCTTCTACTCCCGCAGCATTTGGGTCATTTTGACGGCGACAATTTTGTTGAGCATCTTTACCGGTGCGATCTTGGGGTATCGCGCCATCTTTCTGCAAGTCAAGGAATCCATGTATATCGAAGCGGCGCGGGCGTACGGCGCGAGCAATGGACGCATCATCTTCAAGTATCTTATTCCGCGTATGATCCCATTACTGATTCCAAGTTTGGTGCAGGCAGTCCCGGCGTTCGTCTTCCTTGAGGCGTCACTGGCGGTCATCGGCTTGGGTGACCCTGTCCTGCCGACATGGGGCAAGATCATTCAGGATGCTCAATCGAATGGCGCTTTGTATAAAGGTTATTACTACTGGGTGTTGGAACCCGCCTTCCTGTTGATGTTGACCGGTCTTGCTTTTGCTGTATTGGGATTCGCTCTGGATCGCATCTTCAACCCGCGCCTGAGGGATGTATGAGTCTGGTCGCCACTCAGGAGTTGCTGAAGATCGAAAACCTGGTTTTGCATTTTAAAACCACCAAAGGGGTTGTCCAGGCAGTGGATGGTGTGGATTTTGAACTGGGTACGAATCGCGCCGTGGTCATCCTTGGCGAGTCAGGCTGCGGGAAGACCTCACTCTCCAAAGCCCTTTTACGACTTCTTCCACGAAATGTAGATAAATATTCCGGCAAAGTCTTTTTGCAGGGCATGGATGTGATGGAACTGACCGAGGAGGAATACCGTCAGAATGTGCGCTGGGTGGGCATGTCGCTGGTGCCACAGGCGGCGATGAACTCATTGAACCCTGTGCTAAAAGTGGGGGAGCAGGTCGCTGAACCGGCTGTGCTGCATTTGGGGCTGGGCAAAACCGAAGCGCTTGGTTTGGTTTTTAAAATGCTCCAGCATGTGGGTGTGCCGCTCGATTTTGTAGAGCGTTATCCGTTTGAGTTGAGCGGCGGGATGCGCCAGCGTGTGGCACTGGCGATGGCGCTGGTTACTTCGCCGAATTTGATCGTGTTGGATGAGCCTACGTCCGCGCTGGATCTGTTGACTCAGGCAAACATCATGAATGTGCTCAAACGCATCAAGCACGAGCTGGGGACTTCGTTCATTTTGATCACGCACGACATCGCCACTTCCAGTGAGCTTGCAGATGAGGTCGCCATCATGTATGCCGGTCAGATCGTGGAGACGGGCGATGCGCGGGATTTCTTCCCCGCGCCACTGCATCCGTACTCGCAAATGCTCATGGCGAGTGTTCCGCGGCTCCGCAGCGACTCAGACCCGATTTTCATCAATGGGCAGCCTCCCAGCTTGATGAACCCACCGCGAGGTTGCCGTTTCGCGGCACGCTGCCCGTTCCGATTCGAGAAATGCAGCCAGGAGCCGCCCGTTATTCGAAAAGGTAATCGCAAGGTCAAGTGCTGGCTGCACAACTAACACAATGGGATAACCAATGCCTACCAATGCCTTGTATGACGTACTTTATTTTTTTAAGGATATTCATCGGGTCGTGCTCGAATTTGCCCGCGAACTCGATGAAGACCAATTACATTGGAGACCGCGCGGATACAGCACATCCATCGGGTTTCACCTGTGGCATCTGGCGCGCGAGTCGGATTTTCTTAAAGCCATCATTCTGGAACGTACCCCGCAACTCGGCGCTGATTTTGGCGAGCCGAGTGAGATCTGGGCTAGGGAAAAACTCGCCCAAAAGTGGGGCTTTCCTGTTGACCTGAACGCCACGGTCGGAACAGGTTTAAGTGATGAACTCGCCGCCACTTTGCCCATTCCGCCCAAGGATGAATTGATCGATTATTTGCGGCGTTCGTATGAAGCGATCGAGGTTTTTGTGCAGATGCTGGACGAGCGATACCCCACCTTCGAAGAAGTGGACGAAGAGATGTCGCGGAAGTTGCAAAACATCCGCTTGAATCTACTGGTCTTTTTATCCCACGATTGTCGTCACCTCGGCATGATGGAATGTCTGAAGGGCTTGCAGACAGGCTTTGGTTCCGCCACGGAAAAACGGCAGGTATGATCCACACTACCGAAGTAAAAGAGGCAATCAGAATGTCACCAAAAATACAGGAACAACGCGAAGTCCTGCTCTCGATCCGCGATCTGCATGTGTGGTACGAATTGCGCCGCTTCGGCTTCAGTCACATGGGCTATGTCAAAGCCGTGGACGGCGTCAGCTTTGAGATGGCTCAAGGGGAAACAGTGGCAGTTGTCGGGGAGAGCGGATGCGGCAAGTCCAGTCTGATGAAAACGATTCTGGGGATCAACATCCCGACGCGCGGCGAACTTGTCTTCGAGGGCAGGAATCTTTCCAAACTCGGCAGCGAAGATCTGCGGAACTATCGCTTCGATATTGGTTACGTCCAGCAGGACCCATACGGCGCGCTACCGCCTTTCATGAGCGTACAGCAAATTTTGGAGGAACCGCTGCTGATCAGCGGTGTGAAGGACAGACGGGAACGGCTGGAACGCATTCACAAAACGATGACCGAGGTAAAACTTCACCCTGTGGAGGATTTCCTGCACAAGTTCCCGCACATGCTGAGCGGTGGACAACAGCAGCGCGTCGTCATCGCCCGGGCAATGATCCTCGAACCAAAGATGATCGTGGCGGATGAACCTGTGTCTATGCTGGATGCTTCGGTGCGGGTCGAGATTTTGAAACTGCTGAGAAGCCTTCAGGAGAAACACCGCCTCTCCGTGATTTACATTACGCACGATCTTTCAACCGTAAAATATTTCTCCGAGCGGATCTTCGTGATGTATGCGGGGAATTTGGTGGAGAAAGCGCCCACCCGCCGCCTGCTTTCAAATCCATTGCATCCATATACGCTTGCCCTGCTGGCTGCCACATCCGACCCGGATGCGGGCAACGCCGAGGAATTCAAGGAAGTTCCACCCGGCGAGCCGCCCAGCCTGGTCAACCCGCCGAAGGGTTGCCGCTTCCATCCGCGCTGCACGAAAGCCATTGCTGGTTTGTGTGACGAGCAGGAGCCACTCGATTTTGAGCCTGAACCTGGGCATGTTGTTGCCTGTTGGTTGTTTCATGTGGAGGAACCATGATGAAATCTCATCTTTTTTTGCTTCGGTTTGGCGTAATCATGATGCTGGTTGGTGGTATTCTGATTCCGTTCCTGATGGTCATCAAAGTCATCGAATCGACCTATTTCCTGAACTTTTTCTCGTGGGGAATCTCCACGTTGGGGCTGGCTCTGGGGATGGTCGGGTTCACGATGTATTCCAAAACGCAAAAATAAAACTTCACTCGAGTTGCAGAGTGAAGTTTTGAAAACCTGAAGCGGGAAAATTATTTTGTCGCCAAATTCCCTTGCACAGGGATGTTTTCCATCTCCGTTACCATTTTTCGGTCCAGGGCGCGGAAGCGATGGATGAAGTACACCGCCAGCCCGAGCAGCAGAATGGCATTTGCCTGATGGATCAGGGCGATGACAATGTTCACAAAGGAAAGTACGGTCAATACACCGAGCGCGATCTGCAAAGCGACCACCCCGGTCAGCCATTTGAGCCCGTTGACGATGTCTGCGGGGTAGTTCTGTTTCTTGACGAGATAATACACCACCGGCACGAGAATGATTCCCAACCATGCAAACCAACGGTGAATGAACACAATCGTTTGTGGGGATTCAAAAAGGGCGACCCACGAATTGAAGAGATTGGGCGGAATCCATTTCCCGAGCATGAGGGGCCAGGTGGAGGAGACATGACCCGCCTTGAGCCCCGCTGTCATGCCGCCGTAGATGATCTGGATGAGCAGGACGACCGTTGACCCAAGCGCCAATTTCGACGGCAGCGACCAGCGTGCCTTGCCTGAATCGTGAAACCCGTACTTGTGCCCAAATGCCGTCCACAAGGCGAGGCTGAAGAGAATCAGAGCAAGCATCAGGTGAGCCGTGAGGCGGAAATGACTCACTGAAGGGCGGTCGACCAATCCACTGGCGACCATGAACCAGCCCATGAATGCCTGCCCAATGAATAGCATCCCCATTACAAAATAGATGCCAAACTCCTTGAAGGGAATGGTCTTTTTGAACAGGAAGTAAAAGACCGGGATGGCGTAAAAAAGCCCTGCAAGGCGGGCAACCAGACGGTGAAACCACTCGACAAAGAAGATGTATTTGTATTCCGTCAGCGTCATGCCCTTGTTAATGAGAATATATTCGGGAGTTTGCTGGTACTTGGCAAATTCCGCCTCCCATTGATGGTTTCCCATCGGCGGCACCGTACCGTTGATGGGATTCCACTCTACGATGGACAAGCCCGAACGGGTGAGGCGGGTGAAGCCGCCAAAGACGACCAGAAAAGCCACCACTGCGGCAAACACGAACAGCCACTTCATGACGGCGCTACTTTGAGTTCTTGGCATTTTGTTTCTCCAAATTAGGGTGGCGGCATTATAGCACGATGAAGTTAACCCGCTGTTAGAAATTTTGTCACGATCTTGAAAAGGGATTTTGGAATGCGCGGCCTGGGCTTGTGCGGCAATAAAAAAGCCCATCGCGTGGATGGGCGTTTCGCTTCAGGACCTGCTCCGCATCTGATTCAACAATGAGCGGTAATCCTCCGCATTGGGCGGATTCATTAACACGATCTGGTTGATGACATCCATCGCGCCCTGACGGTCTCCGCTTTGCAGCAGAATTTCGCCCAGCGTATCGAGCAGCGAAACCGCTTCGGCGGTGCGACCGGTGCGATGCAGCAACGCTGCGTGCGGACGCTTGAGCATGGGCTGGTCGGGATGTTCGCGGACCAACTCATCGAGGAAGTTGAGCGCCGGTTCGATCTTATTCTGGCTTTCCAGATGTGTGATGTAGCTTTCGAGTTCGTTCAATGCCTTGTCCGGCTGCCCCATGCGCAGATTCAATTCGATGATCTGCTTGCGGGCGGCGTCGTCATCGGGCGCAAGGGTGCGCAATTGTTCATAGACGCGCAAGGCTTGCTTCCAATCGAGGCGCTGCATATCGATGTCTGCCATGCGCTGCAGAATGTGGGAGTTCCAATCGCGGCTGGCATTTCCCTGCTGGACGACGCGCAGGGCGTTGGTATAGGTTTTGCGCGCCATGTCCAACTCGGCGAGGCGGTAGTAAATGGCTGCCATTTCGAGATACTCATTGATGGCGTCATCCACCTGACCGCGCGCCACAAGCTGGTCGATCAGCCGGTTGCGCGCGCCAAGATCCATCGGCGAGATGTTGATGATGCGGCGCAGCAATTTGGTCGCTTGCAACACTTCCCCACGCACGCTGTAGGAATGCGCCACCACGCTGTATTTTGTGATGGCTTCCGGCATGCGCCCGTCCTGTGCGAGCAGGTCACCCATCAGCGTGTGCAGCGGCAGGTAGGTGGGCGCTTGTTGGACTGCATCATAGGCTTCATCCATTGCAGAGCGCAGGCTGCCCATGCGTGCCAGCTGGTTGATGCGATTCATGGATTCCAACACCGAACTGGATTGCGCCTGAAGGATAACCTCCGCCAGCGGGGCGGGGATGCTGCCCTCCTGCTTGGGCAATTGTTCGCGCATTTTCTTCAGCTGTTCGCGCCAATCGGGGCGCATGAGCAGCCCTTCTACGTTGCTGCAGACTTTCCGCAGGGCATCTTCGTCGGTCTGCTTTTGATAATTCTCGATGATGGGTTCGTACTGCTGGCGGATGTCGTCTGCCAGTTCCGATGGGACGGTGGTGGCGTCTGACAGTTTCAAGGCTTCGATATACTCGGTGGCGGCTTCCAGGTAGCTGGTTTTCTTGACGAGCATCTTGCCGAGCATCAGGCGGGTGGCAAGTGCGTAATCGTTGTGCTTGACGGCGTTCTGCAGGACGCGCATGGCGCTCTCGTACCGCTCGCCTTTGTACCGCAGAAAGCCCAAATTAAAATACAGGGCAGGATGGGTGAAGCCGGCTTCCTGTGCCGCATCCATTTCCTCGGCTGCCTGCGCGTCGTTGCCTTTCGATTGCGCATCAATGGCTTGACCGAGGTGCAGGATGACCTTCGTCTGTTCGGCTTGCTGCAGAGAGACTGCGCCTGTGCCTTTGACAATGGCAGCCAGCCCGCGTCGTTCCTGTGCGGCGGGGCTGTCGTCGGAGTATTCGAAGAGCATCTCTGCCAGCTGGGTCAATGCCTTTTGGCGGGCTTCCGCTACCGGGTCCAGCCCTGAAGCGGTTCGCGATGTGCTCGGCTCTTGTAGTTGTTTGACCTGCGCCATGCGGATGGGTCCCGTCCCGCCTTTTCCACGGATCGGTTTGGGGAGCAGGTGTCCCATTTTTAAGGCGGTTAGCGCCTGTCGCACTTCGGGGCTGTTCGGCAGGATGGATTGGGCTTTGTTCACCATCTCGAGCGTTTTTTCGGCGTTGCCTGCGCGTTGGATGATGCTGGCGAGGGCGAGGTATTCCGTCACTGCCTGTTGGGCATGACCGAGTCTTTCATGTACCTGTGCAAGGCGCGAATGTGCGATGGCATTCTCCGGGTTGATGCTGGTGACATGCACCCAGTTTTCGATGGCTTTGTCGGTGTCGCGCTGTTTGAGGTAGAGGTCGCCCGCGCGGATGGCGGCATCCATGGCGGTTTTCAGGTCGCCTACGCGTTCGGAGAGTTGCGCCACTTTTTCGGTGGAGACGGGGTCGTCGGGTGAGGCTTTGGCGGCGCGCAGGTAGATTTGCAGGGCTTCATCCACGCTGCCCATTTGGAAGAGGGCAAGCCCCAGGCTGGTGAGGGCTTTGGGGTGATCGGGAAATTCTTCGAGGGCGCGGCGATATGCGTTGATCGCCTTGGACCATTCCTGATCCCAGGCGGCGGAGTGTCCCTCGTTCATGGCTTTTTGGAAGAAGTCGTCTCTACCGGGCATAATGTTGAAATTTTACTTTCGGGTGAGCGGATTTATAAAAAGAATTATGCAATTATAACCTTGTCTTCGGTTTACATGTCGCTGTGGGTCGAATGGGGAGGTGGATCGGTAACCCGCTTGATGTTTTCGCTTCAGCGCTCTGGACTGGTGGTTTTTCCTTTTCACGGGCGGAGCGGTCGTTCACCAGCCGTGTTCCATGCGTCCAGATCATTTCATGCTTTGGTATGACGACATGAGAAACAAACCCGTAATGCGTTTGGATGGGATTTCAGCGGGCTTATCTGGCAGAGTCATCGCGGTTGCGACTCTGATTATATGCAAGGATAAATCCAACGAAGAGGAATAGCAGACCGGCAAACTGAAATCCGCTATTCTCTGTGTACATTCCCGTGATAAAAATGAGCAGTGCAACGAAAAAAAATCGCGTACGTCCCGGTAGAAATTTTCCTGGGGTTCATGTTAATTCTCCTTTTCGCAATCAGGTGCTCATATCTGTACTGATAAGAATGTGGGCAGACCTATAGTTTGCAGCGATACAACGCTGGTTGACTGTCTTCATAAACGACGGTTTTGATGAATTCCCAGCCGAGGTGCTCCAGAATTCCGGCTGCCGAGACCGTGGTGGCGTAAACCGTCTCATACCCTTGATCGAGAGCCAGTCTCATTCCTGCGCGGACCAATTCCGTAGCGATGCCACGACCTCGGTGAGACTCGGCGACAAATAATCCACCCAATTCCGGTTGGAACTCGGGCGGCATCCCGTCTCCGTTCTCGCGCAGGATGATCGTACCAGCGAGCTCGCCAGACTCGAAGGCAACCAGTCGAATGGGCAGACGGTTATGGGAAGCGTCTTCGAGAAAATCCTGCTCCATCTCTGCTTGCGACCAGTCGGAATAATAATCGGACCACTGGTCGCGGAACCATTTTGTCAATGTGGGGATGGTATCGAGATGATCTGCAAGGAAACCGATCGTGAGCATGTTCTCCTGGTACTTTCGGGATGCTTGCTTGGCAATATGCGCTGAACTCCTATTTTTCGATATTGTGATTACAAAAAGGGATGAACACTTTATGTAATGTACTAATTTTTAAGCCCTCACCCCAATACTTCCATCTCACCCCAATTGACTCCCGCGCGCGCTTCCGTCTCCAGCGGGATGCTCATCGGGTAGGCGTCTGCCATTGTCTCGCGGATCAGGCGGGCGGTGGCTTCGATCTCCTTCTTGGGAACTTCCAGCACCAATTCGTCATGCACTTGTAAAAGCATCTTGGCTTTCAGTCCCGCTGACTTGATTGCAGACGGGATCTTCAACATCGCGATCTTCATGATGTCTGCTGCCGTCCCTTGAATGGGGGCGTTGATGGCTTCGCGTTCCTCGCGGTTCTTCATTTGCACATTCTGTTTGCCCTGCAATGCGGGGAAGTAACGCCTGCGTCCGAGCAGGGTTTCCACGTAGCCGATCTCTGCGGCTTGACGGCGGATTCCGTCCAGATATTTTTTAATGCCGGGAAACTTGCGGAAGTACGCCTTCACGAAATCTTCCGACTCCGCCAGCGTCAGCCCGGTGGAATGCATCAGCCCGAACGCCGACATGCCGTAGATCAAACCGAAGTTGATCGCTTTGGCGTGGCGGCGCATATCCTTGGTCACGTTCTGAAGCGGAATATCATAGACCGCGGCAGCCGTGGTGGCGTGAATGTCTTCTCCGGCGCGGAAGGCAGCCAGCATGGCTTCATCCTGTGCCATGTGCGCCACAATACGCAACTCGATCTGCGAATAATCGACCGAGAGCAAAAGGCTGCCATTCTCGGCTATGAACCCGTTGCGGACTCGTCGTCCCGTTTCGGTGCGGATGGGGATGTTTTGCAGATTCGGGTTGTTCGAGGATAAACGACCGGTCACGGCTCCGATCTGACTGTAAGAGGTGTGCACCCTCCCGGTCTTTTCATCCACTGCGGCAGGGAGCGCATCTACGTATGTGGATTTGAGTTTGGATAGCTCGCGATGCTCGAGCACAAAATCCAACACAGGATGCTTTCCCCGCAGCGCCTCGAGCACGTCAGCTGAAGTGGAGTAAAAACCCGTGGATGTTTTTCGTCCCTTGTCGGGTGGTTCGAGGCGCAGATGGTTGAACAGCACATCCGAAAGCTGCTGCGGCGAATTGATGTTGAACGTCTTGCCCGCGTGACCGAAAATTTCCTTTTCAATTTCCGCCAAACGCTTGGCAAGGTCTTTTGACATTTCACCGAAGAATTCTGTGTCGATCAACGCGCCGGTCATTTCCATTTCTGCGAGGACGGCGGTCAGAGGCATGTCGATTTCGTCCAGAATCTTTTCGCCGTTCACTCTCTTCAATTCCTTCTGCATGACCGGCATCAACCGCAGCGTGTTTTCCGCATCGGCAGCGGCGTAATTTGCAGCGGCTTGAATATCCACATCCGCCATGCTGATCTGCTTCTTGCCTTTGCCGATCAGGTCTTCGATGTGGGTCATCCCCACGCCCAGACGGAACTCGGCGAGATTCTTCAATCCGAGATTGCGCGATGACGGGTCCACGATGAACTCTGCCAGCATCGTATCGAAAGTCAACGGCGTGACGGTCAGCCCGTGCCGTATGAGCACGATGTAGTCGTATTTGGCGTTGTGTGCCACCTTGCCGATCTTCGCATCGGTCATTGCGGGAGTGAGCGCATCAATGACTTTTTTGAGCGGCAGATTGGTTCCAGAATTGTGCCCGACAGGGATGTAATAGCCTTGTCCATCTTTGACCGCCAGCGAAATGCCGACGAGGTCGGCTTTCATCTCTTCGGTATCGGTGGTCTCGGTATCGAATGCAATCATCTTCGCCTTGCCCAATTCCTTGACAAGTGCCTTCAGTTTTTCCTCGTCATCCACCACGATGACTTCGATCTCGGATTCTTTGATTTGCGCAATCACCTGCGGTTCGTTCGCGAACATGGTCATCTGTCCGCTTTTGGTTTTGGCGGTCTTCGGTGTTTCCGCTACGGGTGCGCTTCCGCTGATGACGGGAACTTTCGAGACCAGCGTTTTGAATTCCATCTCCTTGAAGAACTCTTCAAGTTTTGCACCGTCGAAAGGCGTGACTTTGGCTTCCTCAAGATTGAACTTGAGTTTGAGATTCGTTTCGATGCGAGCCAGGTCGCGGCTCATGTATGCCGTTTCTTTGCTCGCTTCGAACTTACCCTGCCAACGCTTCTCCACCTGATCCAAATTGGCATAGATCGCATCCAGCGTCTCGAATTTTTCAAGCAATGCCACGGCGGTTTTTTCTCCCACACCTTTCACGCCGGGGATATTATCCGATGTATCGCCGACAATGGCTTTGTAATCCACCACCTGACCCGGACGCACGCCGAGTTTCTTGACCACATCCGCATCGGTGATGTAGGTCTGGTCATCGCCCGCCAGATAGACAGCCGTCCGCTCGTTGACCAGCTGCAAGAGGTCCCTGTCTCCGGTGATGATCTTCACCCCGAGACCTTGTTCCGCCGCCAGTTTCGCCACCGAGCCGAGCACGTCGTCAGCTTCGTACCCGTCCATTTCGAGGCGCGGAATATGGAACATATCCACCATCGAGCGGATGCGCTCGATCTGCGAACGCAGGTCATCGGGCATCTTTTCGCGCGTGGCTTTGTATTCCGGGAAGATCTCATCGCGGAAGGTCTTGCCGACATCGAACGCCACCGCGAGATATTCCGGTTTCTCCTGTTCCAGCACGCGGATCAGTTCACGCGCAAAACCGTAGATCCCAGCTGTCGGCTCGCCTTTGGAGTTGACCCATCGCTGCGAACTTCCACCAGCGGTCAGGGCGAAATACATGCGATAAGCAAGCGCGTGTCCGTCAATTAGATAAAGGGTAGGGGGCATGAGCAAACCTTTTGATTCTGGGTGAGGATTTTCAATCAAACGTGAAAGAAATTATACCCCGCGTTTTACAAAGTAGAACTTTTGTTTCAGGTTTGGGGTGGATGGAAAGGCACTTAAGAAATCAATAACCACGGAGCGCACAGAGTCCACTGAGTGTTTAAATTACACCTCTGTGTTCTTCGTGTGCTCTGTGGTGGAGTCTTTTAACATAAAACGACCCGACAAGATTTCTTATCGGGTCGTTGGCTTAGTTTTTCAAAGGCGGCGGAGGTTCCTGTCCCTGCCGGGTACGTGTCTGGCGGATGTAATCCCGCACCAACTGCGGCGGATGCGGCTGTGACCCGCCCATGATGAGGTATCCCGGCGCCCAAAAATCGCCGGACGGATTCTCGCGTTTCATGCGTGGGAAATCCGCAAAGATCTTTTCCGAGGTCTGCTGGCGCATGATGCGCATCAGATACCCCGGCGATGTGCTTGGCTGCACATTCACGACCCACTGTAAATATTCGGGGCGAACGGCTAAAAATTCCAGCCGCCAGCCGAAGGCAATGCAAATATTCGGCAGCCACTCGCTCAAGCGTTCAGAAAGATCGCCCGTAATGTAATGCGACGAAAAGCGCGGCACAAGCAGGCAGGCATACGTCAAGTGATACAAGCCCGCGCTAACCGGTTCCACCACCAGTTTTCGCGCGGCTTCGGTGGATGGGCTTTCGCGCGTGGCATCCACGTCTCCGGGTAGCGGACGCGCAATGGGGGTTTCAGGTCTCGGCTTGGAACGAGACGGCGCAGTCACTTCCACTTCATCGAAGGCGGTTTGCGTCTCGCCTCTTTCCTGACTTTGAGCCTGGTTCCGCACCTCACTGGTCTTTTTCGCCACCGGGAGTTGACTCCGGCGAACCGCGGGCGACGGCTCGCGGCTGAACACCGAAGCATTCGAAAGCGATTCGGAGATGCGCGTCTGGTTCGGGTCGAACGGTTCTTCGCGCTGCGGGAGTCGAAACTCGTGCGATGTGAGCGGTTCGGGGTTGGGTGCCGGTATGTCGGAAAGAATATCTGAGATGGGAGGTATGTTGAGCGCTTCACCTTCCTCGATTTCCACCTCTGATGCTGCCGGCGAAGGTTTCTGTTCAAAGCGATCGGTGCCGAAATCGCTTACCAGCTGGCTTGCCTGTGTGCGGATGGTGCTGAAAGGTGTCTCGGCATCGAACACCAGCGCAAGAATGGTTTCTGAGGTCAGGCGGGTGGCGTAGAGCATGTGCTCGGCTTTGGTGCTTTCCAGCCGGATGAAGCGCAACAGGTCGGAGCCTTTTTGCCCGTCCCAGTTGCGAGTGACGGTCTGCGCCACTTCCTTGGCTGCATTTTGAGAAAGCCCACCGGCATATGCCCACAGGTCGGTCCTTCTTGTGATCAACGCCGCCTGGGCGGAGGATTCCAGTGTAAGGCGGGTGAGGTGCTGTGCAGCTTTGTTCGCGTCGTTGAGCCACGGCATGGTCGTGGTCGTGGTGGAGGGGGAGACAGCAGCCTCTTTGGGAGTCGGTTGCGGTTGACTGATCGCGGTCATAAAATCTGCCATTCTGAACGGCTTGCGGACAAGAATCCAAGGTCGCAGGGCATCGAGGGCGGGTGGGGTCTCATCCTCTTCGCTTAAGATGATGAGATTGATGCCCGGCCGTACGGTACGCAAGGCGATGCCGATCTCATACACCCAATCTTCATCGAGGGCAAGATCAAGCATGGCAAGCGGAATGCCCACTTCATCCGCGCGTACAACGGCGGACGCTTTGTTGTTGACAACATGCACCCTGTAAAAGCCCGTCTCTTCCAGGGCGCTACGTATTGGCTCGCCAAGGCCGGAAGAGGGGGTTACGAATAAGAGATCCGCAGGCATTACTTAAAGTGTATCACTTCTACCAAAGTCGGGCAAGGAAACTAAGGGTTACTTCGGGGGGTGTACCCCTCTTGCAATTCCTTGATTCCTAACAAAACTATCAGAATTTCGGGTGGAATATCGGTTTCTGGCAGGTCTGCCTTGTACAGCTGCTCATTTTCGGCGCGTTCGCGCAGGCTCTTCCAAAGCAGGTGGCGTTCTTCGCCTTCTACCACCAGATCGTTCAGCGTTTTCGCGTTGAGCAAATATTCGCCGGTGGAATAAAGAAAGGTCAGTCGTTTCCACTTGTCGGTCTGGATGGGCTCCTTCAACCTTTCCAGCGTGCCCAACTGAAGTTTGTAATACTCTTCCTTCGCGCGCGGATGATTCGCCTCGTCCTTGAGCAATTCTCCGCGAGTGGTTAGTTCATGTCCGCGCACAGGGGCGATGAATTCGACCTGTCCGCTTCTTTCGCCGAAGGAAGCGGGTTGGTAGAACGCGAGATAATCCACGCTGACAACTTTCGGCGCCGTGCGAAGCGGAATGCGGTACCATCCCAACAGCCGCGCAATTTCCAAGTCACGCGGAGTTGGAAGGAGACAGACCAGAATCAGATCCGTTGGTTTGAGCATGGGGTAATTATAATGGTGACCGTCTCTATTCATGGAAAAAGGAACATAAAATGCTGATTCATCATTCTCCATTTGAACGTGTCACCGCCATTACCGATGTTTTTATGGGCTTGCTGGCGGCTTTTGCCGCGTTGAAAATTTCACAACTTGCAGGATTTCGCTCTGATCTCTGGGCTTGGACATTCGGTTTGCTGGCGGTTTCGTCCTTCCTTGGTGCGGTGGCACATGGATTTCAGATGTCGCAAAGGACGAATGATCGGTTGTGGATGCCCATAAATTTGTCACTCGGGTTGACGTTGGGGTTGTTCGTGGTTGCGTCACTGTTCGATCTGGGTGGGGAGCAACTCGCGCGGGTGGCGCTGCCGATCATGCTGGCGGTTGGTGTTGGCTTTTTTCTTTTCACCCTGTGGAAGCCGGGCACATTTATGACGTTTCTTGCCTATGAAGCACTTGCAATGATATTCGCCTTGGGCGCGTATGGTTACCTTTTTTTCAATGATTCGCTTGCCGGAGCGGGTTGGCTGGCAGTTGGGATTTTGGTGACGATCCTTGCGGCGCTGGTGCAGGCAACTGGCAAGGCGGGCAAAGGCATTGTCTGGTATTTTGATAATAATGGGGTCTTTCACGTTGTTCAAATGCTGGGGTTGGTGTTATTGTGGCTGGGGCTGGTGGCGTAGTTCGCCTGCTGCCAGTGTCACTGGTTGAAAAATGGAAAGTGGAAAGTGACGGGTCATTGCCACTTTCCACTTTCTTGTTACTCGTTACTCACAGATGCAGGGAGATTATCCCAAACCAACTTCTTTGTTGAACTCCACGATTAATTCGTCGATCTGGTTAGCCTGCTTCTGGACGTTGGTCCAATAATCGGGCTGGTACCACTGAGCCTGGATCTCTTCGTAGGTTTTGCCCTGTTGCTCAACCCAGGTGTAGTACTTGAGGTTATGTACGCGACGGCGGTCGGTGTAGCGCAGTTCGAGCATATTGTCGGTGGACTGTCCATGCAGGTAGCGGGCGAAGTCGGCGGCGGCATTGGATTCGTTGTACTGACCGAATTCCTCGTGCATTTCGTGCAGGCGCGAGCGGTAGAGTTCCATCGAATCGGTGGCGACAGTGAGCATGATGTCATTCTCGCCCATCTCGTAATACTTGGCGGCTTTGATGGCGGAGAGCACGTTCGAAATGCCCGAGAAGCCGAGCAGGTCGAGTTTGCCGACGAGCTCTTCAGAAACGCCCTGGCTGACGAGATAGGCTTTGCCGTTCTCTCCGTTGAACAGACGCGCCAGGTTGACCACGGCGTTGTCATCGATGGCGACGACGACATCGGTGTTCTTGGTATTGTGGACCCACGGGACGTGCTTGTCGCCGATACCTTCGATGCGATGTGCGCCAAAGCCGTTCTCCAGCAGGGTGGGGCATTGCAGCGCTTCACTGGCGACGATCTTGCTTTCGGGGAAGAGTTGCTTCATGTAGTCGCCGCTGGCGATGGTGCCTGCCGAGCCGGTGGCGGATGACATGCCGCGATATTGATCGTTCGGTCCCATTACTTTTTTCAAGACCTCTTCCATGGCATGACCGGTGACTTCGTAGTGCCACAAGTAGTTGCCAAATTCCTGGAATTGGTCGAAGATCATCAGATCCTGACCGGAGTTACGCAGTTCCCAGCACTTATCGAAGATTTCTTTTACATTGGATTCAGAGCCCGGGGTTTTGATGGTTTCGCCTGCAACCTTGGCAAGCCATTCGAAGCGCTCCTTCGACATGCCTTCGGGCAGGATGGCAATGGATTCGCAGGCGAGCAAAGCGGAATCATAGGCGCCGCCGCGGCAGTAATTGCCGGTGGAGGGCCACACGGCTTTTTGGGTGGTCGGGTCGAACTGACCGGTGACGAGGCGCGGCACCAGGCAGGAGAACGCCGCGCCGACTTTGTGCGCGCCGGTGGGGAACCACTTGCCGACGATGGCGATGATGCGGGCTTTGACTCCTGTCAGCGAAGAGGGCAGCTCGATGAAATTGACTCCGCCAAAGGTCCCGCCGGAGGCGATGGGTTGATTCTTCCAGGTGATTCGGAAAAGGTTGCGGGGATGAATATCCCACAACCCGATGCCTTTCAATTCTTCCTGAATCTTGGCGGGGATCTTCGAGGGGTCTTTCATTTGGGCGTACGTGGGGATGATGATGTTGCGTTCTTTGGCGCGTTGAATGGCGCGCGCGCGCCGGTCTTTGTGGATGGTCAGGTCAATGGTGGTCATGGGAATCTGTCTCCTTGAACAATTTGTCAGACAACTTTGATTATAGCGCACAACCCCCTCAGTACAAAGGGGTGATTTTTGTCACTTTTTTGGCGGTTACAATTAATCACACTTTCAAGGAGATTCTATGAGCAAAGCGAAGACTGCAACGTTCTCTGGGTGTTTGATCTGGTTTTTGTTATTAACTTTGATCGGATCGTGTGTGATGCCAGTTGCTTTAATGGCGGGGGGCATATCTTCTGCCAGCGATTTCGCCATTGGCATCATGGGCGGGTTTATCTGCCCGGAAACTACCACGCCGGAAAGTTATTCGTATGCGACCACGACGACCGATGAGTATGGAAATTCGCGACCTTCCACGGCATATGAATTGCATTGTGTGGACGCGAACGGGGAAGTAGTGAAAGAAGATCCGATCGTGTACGCTTTTGGTTGGATCGGGTTGACGGCGCTGGTTGGCATTCTTGTGACTGCGCTGCTCTCGTTCATTTTAGCGGTTCCCGGCGGGATGCTGGTGACGAGGCTGTTGGAAAAGGTCCGCAAGCCGCGTGCGATCGAATATTAAACAGCAAGGGCGACCCGTCGGGTCGCCCTCCTTATTTTTATATTCCCAAGATCTTGCTGACGACTGCCAGCAGAATGCCGCCAGCGATCACGCTCCCCAATTGACCTGCTGTGTTCGCTCCCATCGCGTGCATGAGGATGAAGTTATTCGGGTCTTCGTCGTTGGCGGTCTTGGCTGCAAGACGTCCCGCCATCGGAAAGGCGGAAATCCCCGCCGCGCCGATCAACGGATTGACCTTCCCGCCTGTCATCACCGACATTAATTTGCCGAAGAGCAATCCCGCTATGGTGTCGAGCGCGAATGCGAACAAACCGAGGATCATGATCTTGCCCGTGTCGAGGTTCAAAAAGGCTTCCGCGCTCATCGTCGCACCGATGGCGAGACCAAGAAACAGCGTAGCGATGTTGATGATCTCGTTCTGCGCGGCGTTGCTCAACCGATCGACCACGCCCGTAACCTTGAGCAAATTTCCAAGCATGAGCATGGAGATCAGCGGCGTCGCTTCAGGGACGAGCAAACCGACGACGAGCGTCAGCACCACCGGGAAGAATATCAACGTCCGTTTGGAGATGGGCTTGGGCGCATAGTCCATGGGGATCATGCGTTCTTTTTTTGTGGTGAGCAACCGCATCAATGGCGGCTGGATGATGGGGATCAAACTCATGTATGAGTACGCCGCCACCGCGATCGGTGCAAGCAGTTCGGGCGCGAGTTTGGTCGCCACAAAGATGGACGTCGGTCCGTCGATCGCGCCGATCACGCCGATGGAGGCGGCTTCGTTCAGGGGAAAGCCCAGCGCAATTGCCAGGATCAGCGTGCCGAAGATGCCGAACTGTCCCGCTGCGCCAAGCAGCACCATACGCGGTTGTGCCAGCAGCGGGGAAAAGTCGATCATCGCGCCGACGCCGATGAAGATGAGCAGCGGGAATAATTCCGATTTGATGCCCGCATTGTATAACACACCCATCATGCCTTCGACAGCGGTCATGCCCGAAAGCGGGATGTTCGCCAACAAACAGCCGAAGCCGATGGGCAGCAAAAGCACCGGCTCGATCTCTTTGAACACAGCGAGATAGATCAGGATCAACGCGGCGGTGATCATCACACCATTGCCGATGGTGAAGTGCGTAAACCCTTTCAGTAATTCGGGTAATAAAGAAGAGAGATCCATTATTACATCCAGGATGCTTCGCCCACATCGGCGAATTTGATCAGCGCCTGTTTGTGCGCCACACTTTGCCCGATATCCACCAGCACATCGGCGACCGTGCCGCTGTATACCGAGCGAATGCTGTTCTTCATCTTCATCGCTTCGATCACCAGCACCACCTGTCCGGCTTCCACTTTTTCGCCGGGTTTGACGAAAATGCTGACGACCGTTCCCGGCAGCGGCGCGGTGAGCGCGTTCCCGCTCAAGGCAGGATTAAGCGATGGCGCCACGCTTGGAGCGGGATGGGGGTGGTAGTCTTTGACTTCCTTCTTTTCGCCCGCTTCTTTCTGAACCTGAGGCTGATTCAGCGCTTCCGGCTGGACTTCGAACCGTTGCCCATCCACGCTGACCACAATCGGTCGCGCGTTGATATTTTCGATCTCCACTTCGTACGGTTGGTTGTTGATAGTGAGTTTGTATTTCATGATTATCGATGCCTTCCGCTATGTCCTTTTTCCGACATTTGTCTGGTGCGCATGCCCAACTGCCAGGCAGAGACAATGGTGGTGGGCGGTTCGGTCAGCGGGTTTGCAGACGAATTGCTTTGTTCCGCGAGTGCCATTGCCACGGCAAGCAAAGCCACTTGCAGTTTGGAATCCGCCTGGGGTGTTGGCGCAACTTCCGGCGAGTCTGATGCGGGGGTTTCTTCAGCTGGTGATTCTTTATCGGCAGTCACTGCCGTCAAGACTACCATCATCAACCACAACAAAAGGATCGCACCAAAGACGAGCCCCATGCCGAGCGCGGTGATTTGTAATGAGAGGAGTAGGTTGGTTGTCATAGTTGTTGTTTTGAAAGTGTTAGTGGCGGGTGTGCCTTTTCACCTTCTACTTTTCACTCTCTACACCGGAATATTCCCATGCTTGCGCGGCGGTGCGGGGGCATATTTGTCGCGCAGGGCAGAGAGAGAGGCGATGATCTTCGGGCGCGATTCGCGCGGTTCGATGATGTCATCCACGTAGCCTGTGGAGGCAGAGTAGTACGGGTTGTTGAATTTGTCACGGTATTCGTTTGCGAGGCGTTTGCGTTCTTCGGCAGGGTTGGCGGCGGTTTCGATCTGTTTCTTGTAAAGGATGTTCGCTGCGCCTTCTGCGCCAAGCACGGCGATCTCTGCCGAGGGCCACGCGTACGTGACGTCGGTTCCGAGGTACTTGCTGGACATCACGACATACGCGCCGCCATATGCTTTGCGGGTGATGACGCAAATCTTCGGCACAGTGGCTTCGGAATAGGCGTACAGCAATTTCGCGCCGTGGCGGATGATGCCGCCGTGTTCCTGTGCGATGCCAGGCAGGAAGCCGGGCGAATCGACGAATGTGACGAGCGGAATGTTGAAGCAGTCGCACATGCGCACGAAGCGTGTCATCTTGTCGGCAGCGTCGATGTCGATCACGCCTGCCATGATGGCGGGTTCCTGACCGACGATGCCCACGCTATGTCCGCCGATGCGCGCCAACCCGACGATGGCATTGCGCGCCCAATCCGGCTGGATTTCAAGGAAAGAGCCTTTGTCTACGATCTTCTCGATGACCTGATGCATGATGTATGGCTCGGTCGCTTCGAGCGGGATGATGTGATTGAGGTCTTCGTCCATGCGGGCGATGTCATCCGTCGGCTGGATGTGCAGCGGATTTTCCACGTTGTTCGATGGCAGATACGAAAGGAATTTGCGCGCCATCTCCAGCGCATCGGCTTCGCTCTTCACGCTCAAGTGTGCCACACCGCTGACCGCCATGTGGACATTCGCGCCGCCCAACGACTCGGCATCGATCACTTCGCCGGTCACGGCTTTGATGACCTCCGGTCCGGTCAGGAACATAAAGGATTGCTTCTCGACCATAATGACCAAATCCGTGAGAGCAGGGGAGTAGGCTGCGCCGCCCGCGCATGGTCCGAGCATGATGCTGATCTGCGGCACTACGCCGGAGTATTGCGCGTTGCGCCGGAAGATCTCCGCATAACCGCCCATCGAGCGCACGCCTTCCTGAATGCGCGCACCGCCCGAGTCGATCAGCGAAATGAACGGTACACCGTTGCGGACAGCCAGGTCCATCACACGGCAGATTTTGTGCGATTGCATCTCACTGAGTGTGCCGCCATAAATTGTGAAATCTTGTGAATATAAGTAAACAGTCCGCCCATTGATCTGTCCGTAGCCTGTGATCACCCCATCCCCATAAAACTTTTCT
This sequence comes from Anaerolineales bacterium UBA2395, assembly GCA_002343775.1. Classification (GTDB taxonomy): domain Bacteria; phylum Chloroflexota; class Anaerolineae; order Anaerolineales; family Villigracilaceae; genus Villigracilis. The sequence goes on along the minus strand of DDSH01000007.1, from coordinate 264,484 downwards.
TTTAGCAGTCCCAGTTCATCGCCCTGGTGTGTGATGAACGGTTCGATCTCGTTGAAGGTGCCCGGGTCGAGCAGCATCTCCACACGTTCGCGCGCCGTATGCTTTCCTTTGGCGCGCTGCTTCGCATTACGCTCCTCGCCGCCCCCTTCCTTCGCCTTCGCGCGGACTCGCCGCAATTCCAAAATTCTGGGATCTTCTTGGGTCATATCGGTTCCTTTTGGTGATAAATTTCACAAGCAGAAGTATAGCATGGGATAAACAGGCTGCCAGTGATGGAGGTCATGTGGGAAATAGGATAATCCGCCTCCTCTTTGGATTTGGGGTTGGTTCCAGTTTATTATATTTTTCTCCCCTTTGAGTGAATCGATCTTTACAAACGACCACAGACGATGGATTATTGACCATAAAAGAATCATCGCCCATCGTCCGCGGTCAATGGTCTACGATCTGATTAGCACGATCTCACGCTGCGGATCCCCGAGATATACCGCACCTTTATCGGTCAAGACGACATCTTCTTCCAAACCGATGTATCCATAATTGGGAACAGCCAAACCGGGTTCAAGGGTGTACACCTGGCCAACTTCCAGTTTTTGGTTGGGGGAGTCGCCATACTTTTCCCATAGCGGACCGAGCAATGCGCCGCCGTCGTGTGCGACACGTCCAAGCTGGTGACCGAGCGCATATTTGTATTCGGGGTAGCCTGAGTCGGTCACGATCTCCCGCGAGATTGTGTCAACTGAATTGCCTGTTACGCCCGTTTTCATCGCCTCGCGTGATTTTTCGATTGCTGTGCGGATGGTGATGAATCCACGTTGGACTTCGAGTGGGGCTTCGGTTTCGCCTTCGCGCAGGACATATGCCACACGTTGAATGTCTGAACAGTAGCCTTCGTATTTCACGCCGAAATCGAAGTGGATGACATGTCCGCGTTCGACTTTGATCTCGCTGGGTCCGTTGTGCCCGACGACTTTGTTTGGTCCCGAATTGACAGCAGGGTTGTTCTCGCGGGGCCAGGCATAGCCGACGCCGTATTCTTTCATCAGGTTATGCATGAAGTCCGCGATTTCGATCTCGGTCATGCCGACTTGGATGAAGTCGAAGGTCTTCTTGTAGATTTCTTCAGTGATATCCACCGCTTTTTGGATGCGAGCAAGTTCAGATTGAGTCTTGCGTCCGCGCATGGCGTTGATGATCGGTTCGGCGCTGAGGATTCGGTCTGTGTAGGGAGTGCCAGCCAGGTATTGCATCAGAAACTCATACATCGAGTGAGTCAAACCGTCGGCGTGGACGTTGTTTTGGGAGGTGTTGACCGCTATCCAGTCGGGGTTGAGGCGGGTGATGGTTTCGCGCAGTGGGCTGCTGATCGATTCGTCGTATCCGATCACTTCGTTGAACACATCCATCCTCTCAATCGCTGCTTTTTCGAGATTGCCGATGATGGCAATTTTGTCGCCTTTCTTTGTGAGGATGAGTGCGGAATGCCAGGTGAGGTCGTTGTCGCCGATGAGGAAGTCGAGCGCGGGGTCGCGTACGCCGCTGGTTTCGCGGACGAAGGTGAGCCAGAGGTCGATATTCTGCTCTTTGAGAATTTCAATGGCTTGATTGACTTTTTCTTGAATGAGGGACATGGGGACTCCTGTGATTTACGATCTGATTTTGCGTGGGTCTTTGACGAGGAAAACTAAAATGCCGATCATTGCCAGCGATAGGATGGTGGAGATGGTAAAGGTGGGGACGAAGCCGGCGCTGTCTGCGATCCACCCGCCGATGATGGGCGCAACGATGGTGGCGGGCGCTGTCAGCGTTTGCGAAAGTCCGATGTAGATGGGGCGGTCTGCCTCGCCTCCGAAATCCACGGTCATGGTCATGCTGATGGTCCACAGCGAGACGTTTGCCATGCCGGTTAGGATGAAGATGGGGTAGAACCATGTGATGGTCGTTGCGTTCCATGCCAGCAACGCGCTGAGAAATGCAGCCGTGGCTCCAAGGATGAGCATGGCACGATGACCGATTCTGTCTCCGATCCACCCCATGCTGATGTTGGCGATGGTCTGTGAGATGGTCAGTGTGGCGGTGAGATAGCCTGCAATCACCGGCGTCATGTTGAATTCACGCAGGGCGTAGATGATGTAGAACGAAAAGCCCATCGTGGCGAACTGTGAAAGGATGCGCACTGCCAAAAACCAGTTGAAGTTTTTATCGCGTCGTAATACCTTTTGGGCGTCATCCCAAAAATGGGTCTTTTCTTCGGGGATGATCTTTTCGGTATCTTCCGGTTCGTGCGTCTGTGCGAGAGCAAACCAGGATGCAGTGAAGAACACGGCTGCGAGGAAAAAGCAAGCGGCAAAGTCCCAGGGTGAGGCGAGATAGTCGAGCAAATATCCCGCGCCGATGGCGGACATGCTGATGAAAAGGTTTGCGAGCCCCGCTTGCAATCCAAAAAATGTTCCGCGCGAATCGGGCGGAATGATCTTGGAGATCATGGATGTCCATGCGTTGGCCGTGAAGCCGCCGCCGAGTCCCTGCCAGGTCAGCAGCAGGAAGGTGAGGGCGAGTCCGATGCTCAAGCCGACGAACGGCAGCAGCAATGCCACGATGGCGAATCCCAGGAATGGTGCGCGTTCGTGGATGGTCATCATCAGGACGGTGTGTTTGTATTGTCGCAGGCGTGAAACATGGCTGGCGGTGAATAATTGCGGAAACAACCATCCCGCCGAATGGATGGCAGGGACGAGACCGATTAAGGTCGCGGAGTCGGTCATGGAGGCGACAAAGAGCGGCAGGATGGTGCTGAACGATGCAAAACCCAGCGCCATGCCAAATAAACTGCCATCCAACAGGTTGACTTTGACATTGTACTTAAGATTTTTTCGGATATTTTGTTCGAGGGGGGAGAGCATGTTTCGATTCTACCTGAAAAGCGCTTGACAGAATTTTCGTTTTGCGTAAAATAAAAACGAACGTTCGTTCATTTATGGAGAGCAGGAAGTCATGCAGACTAAAGAAAAAGATGCACCCACAAAAGGCGAGACGACCCGGCTTGCCATTGAAGATGCCGCCGTTGCGTTGTTCATTGAACATGGCTACCATGCCACGTCCATGCGGCAGATCGCGGATAGGGCAGGGCTGGCGTTGGGGGGAATCTACAATCATTTCACGAGCAAAGAAGAGATATTTGAAGCCATTGTTCTGGACAAGCACCCCTATAAGAAAATTTTGCCGCTGGTCCTCGAGGCACAAGGGGATGATATGGAGAGTTTTTTGCAGAACGCGGTCAATATCACCCTCAAAGAACTTGGCTCGGAACCGATGTATATGAAATTGATGTTTATCGAATTCGTGGAATTCAATGGCAAGCATGGCGCTTCGATGCTTGCAGAGATCGCTCCCAAGGTGCTGCCGGTGTTCGAGCGAATGATCAAAGGCAGGAAGGAACTTCGGGTGACCAATCCTGCCTTGCTTATGCGTTCCTTCTTCGGAATGATCATTTCCTACTTAATTACAGAAATGCTCATCTCCAAATCTGTGGTCGGAAAACTAATGCCCAAGGATGTCGCCAAAGCGTACACCGATATTTATTTGCACGGCGTTCTCAAGGAGCCCGTATGAACTCACGATTAATGTCCATCATCCGAAAGGAATTTATCCAGATCTTTCGGGATGTGCGCACATTGGTGATGATCCTTGTCATCCCGATCATGCAGCTGTTCCTGCTCGGATACTCCGCGACAAATGATGTTCGCAACATTCCATTGGCTGTGTTGGACCGCAGCCGCAGCGTTGAATCTCGCGCCTTGCTGGATTCCTATCGTGCGGCGGATTATTTTCGCATCGCTTACAGCGTGGATTCAGAAGCAGAAATAGAAGACCTTATCTCACGCGGAGAGGCGCGCGCGGCGGTCATCATTCCGCCGGATTATGCCCAGCGAATCAGCGATGGAAACGCGCAGGTTGCCTTCATCCTCGACGGCTCCGACCCGACCAGCGCATCCACCGCGCTTTCGGCGGCGCAGCTTATCAGCCAGATGCATTCGACGGAAATCCTCACCGAGAAATTTTCGCGCAGCGGCTCGACCATCCGCGTGCAACCGCCGGTGGAAGTCCGCACTACGGTCTGGTACAACCCCGATATGATCAGCGCTCACTTCATGATCCCCGGTGTGATCGGCATGATCCTCTACGCCATCGCCGCCATTCTGACCGCCACGTCGGTTGTGCGCGAGCGTGAGCGCGGCACCATCGAGCAACTCATTGTCACCCCCATCCGTTCGTGGGAATTGATCGTTGGCAAACTCATGCCATATGTCATCCTCGGTTTTTTCAACACCATTGAAGTGCTGGCAGTGGGGCATTGGTGGTTCGGAATGCCCATCCGCGGTGACCTTGGGCTGATCCTTTTGCTTTCGAGTGTCTTTCTAGTCACCGGTTTGGGGATCGGTCTATTCGCATCCACTATCGCCAACACGCAGCAGGAAGCCATGCTCACAGTCTGGATGACCCTGCTGCCGAGCATCTTCCTCTCCGGTTTTTTCTTCCCACTCGAAGCCATGCCTAAAGTTTTACAGTGGCTTTCTTATCTCATGCCCTTGCGTTATTACCTTGTCATCATCCGCTCACTGCTGCTCAAAGGCGTCGGTCTCGACATGATCCAGTTCGACGTTATCGCCATGACTCTTTTTGCCGTCGGCATCATGGCGGCGGCTGCGCTGCGATTTAGAAAACGACTCGATTAAAAACCTCACCCCAACCCTCTCCTATCAGGAGAGGGAGTCTCAAGGAGAATTCTATGAACCACAAACGTCCCCCCATTCCCGCAATTGTCATTCTAGTACTGCTCATTGCTTTGAGCGCGTACTTTATTGTCACACAGACCTCTGGCGCAGATGAAACCGCCCTGACCGCCTCTGGCGCCATTGAAGCAACTCAAGTGAATGTCGCACCTGAAATTTCCGGCAAGGTGACGGACGTCCTTGTCGAAGAAGGTCAACCTGTCTCGACGAATGACCCGCTTCTTCGTCTGGACCCGAGCCTTTTGTCTGCCCAACGAGCCGTTGCCTCCGCCGCAGTCGACTCTGCAACTGCCGCCCTGGCGTCTTCTCAACTCAAATATGCTCAGACACTCGAAACCGCTCTCGCCGCACAAGCTGCCCAACGTTCCAAAGAGTGGCAAGCCTTCGCGCCCAGCGAATTCGACCAGCCGAACTGGTACATTGAACAGGAACAACAGATCGCTGCCGCTCAAATTGAACTCGATGCCGCGCAATCTGCCATTGACGATGCGAATGCGAACCTTGAAAAGGTCATCACCGACTTGAAGAATTCCGATTATCTGCAAGCCGAGCAAGACCTCGCTGAAGCGCGCGCCGCCTTTGTGATCGCCGAGCAGGTGAAAGAACAGGCGTCCAATGCTTCTGACAGCGGCGGATTGAACGAAGCCGCTCAGGATTACTACGACGAAGCCCTTTCAAATCTTGATGACGCCGAAGAAGCCTACAACGACCTGATGAACAACGACGAAGCCGAAGACCTCGAGTACGCGCGCGGACAGGTCCTCGTTGCCCGGCAGCGTTACGATGCCGCGTATGCCCGTTTGTTGACTTTGCAGACGGGTGAACAATCTCCATCCGTAATTGCCGCCGCGAAAGCGTTGGATCAGGCGGAATCTGCGCTCGCTCAAGCCGAAGCAAGCCTCGCCTTGGTCGATGCGCAGATCGCCAAGCTGACGGTCAATGCCCCCATGAACGGAGTGGTGCTCACGCGCAATGTCGAACCTGGGGAGTTCGTCCAGCCCGGCGCAACGACATTGACGATCGGCAATATCAACGAACTGACCATCACAGTATACATACCCGAAGACCGCTATGGTGAGATCTCGCTTGGTCAATCCGCAACACTGACTGCCGACTCCTTCCCCGATGTCACCTTCGATGCGACGGTCATTCAAATTGCAGATAAAGCCGAATTCACCCCGCGCAACGTCCAAACGGTGGAAGGACGCTCCAGCACGGTCTTTGCCATCAAGTTGAGTGTGCAAGACCCGGATGGGATGTTGAAGATCGGTATGCCCGCGGATGTTGTGTTCAAATAGTTGGCTGGTTGAAAGGATGTTTCCATGAGTTCGGTCAAGTTCGATTGGTCGAAGATGAAGAATATCCAAAAGATCCATCGCGTGCTGTATGCCATCGGATGGGGACGACTGATCGGCAGGATCATTCTCCTTTTGACCACCACAGGCAGAAAGTCTGGGTTGAAGCGGGTGACACCTCTTCAATTTGAAAAGATCGGCGAGGATTACTATGTCGGCGCGGCGCGCGGAGTCAAAGCGGATTGGGTGCAGAACATCCAATCGTGTCCTCAGGTGGATGTCCGCGTGGGTTCAAAACGATTTCATGGAACCGCCGAAGTTGTTACTGACCCATTACGCTTTGCCGATTTTTTGGAAGTCCGCTTGCAAAGACATCCGCGCATGATCGGGTTGATCATGGAAAAGGCGCACGGCTTGCCGCGTCATCCCAGCCGCGCACAACTGGAAGAATTGGGACGAACTGAGGCGTTCGTCATCTTGCACCCAACAACTTTTAGCGAGAATTGAAATGACGGATTATCTCGTTCATGCAGAAGATTTATATAAACATTTTGGCGCCACCCAGGCAGTGAATGGAGTCTCGCTCCGAATCGTTCCCGGTGAGATCTACGGACTTGTCGGTTCGGACGGCGCGGGAAAGACTACCACCATGCGGCTGCTGGTGGGCGCGTTGAAACCGAATCAAGGAAGCATCGAAGTCTGCGGTTACGACGTGTTAAAACAGACCGAACAGGCGCGTTCAGCCATAGGGTATCTCTCGCAGCGATTTTCCATGTACGAAGACCTCAGTGTGCTGGAGAATATCCGCTTCTTTGCCGAGGTGCGCGGACTTTCCTCCACCGAGTGGCTGCCGCGTTCGATGGAAATCCTCGAATTCGTCGGCTTGGAAAAATTCAAAGACCGCCGCGCTGGTCAACTCTCCGGTGGCATGAAGCAGAAACTTGGTCTCGCCTCTGCACTGGTGACCCGCCCGCGTCTGCTGCTGCTCGATGAGCCAACGACAGGTGTTGACCCGGTTACTCGACAGGATTTCTGGCAATTGGTAATTAAGTTGGTTGGTTCGCGTGATGGCGATGGCGTTTCGGTGATCATCTCCACCCCCTACATGGACGAAGCCTCGCGCTGTCATCGGGTGGGCTTCATGAAGAACGGGCAGATCATCGCCGAAGACACACCTTCCAATTTGCGCTCACGGCTCAACGGACGCGTGCTCGAACTGCGCGGCTCTCCGCTCAACACGCTACGGCATGTCGCGCATACAGATGTGGATGTGGAAGACGTGCAAGCCTTTGGCGATAGATTGCACATCCGCGTGGGCGAGGGGAAGTCTAACCTGGTGTTGAAACGCTTGAAGACCCAGATCAAACAAGCAGGAGGGCATGTGGATGAACTCCGCTCTGTGCCGCCTGTGCTCGAAGATGTGTTCATCGCATTATCGGAGTCAAACCATGCCTGAGATCGTCATCTCCATTCAAAATCTCACGCGGCGCTTCGGTGATTTCACCGCGGTGGATCACATCAATTTTGAAGTGAACGCAGGTGAGGTGGTCGGGTATCTCGGTCCGAATGGTTCGGGCAAGACCACCACCATCCGCATGCTGCTTGGTTTGCTTGCGCCCAACGAAGGCGAAGCCACGGTCTTGGGATACGATGTCGTCCGCCAAAGTGAGGAAGTCCGCGCGCGGGTTGGGTACATGTCGCAGAAGTTTGCCATTTATGATGACTTGACCACGCTGGAAAATTTGACCTTTTACGGCGGTGTCTATGGCATCACGGATAAAGAACGCATCAAACAGACGTTGGATCTGGTCGGTCTCTCAGGGCATGAGCATACGCTGACAAGGGATATGTCCACCGGGTGGCGTCAGCGGCTGGCACTGGGTATCGCGCTGGTGCATCAACCCAAACTGCTTTTCCTCGACGAGCCCACATCCGGTGTTGACCCCACTGCCCGGCGCGCCTTCTGGGATCTGATCTATCAACTTGCCGAAACGGGTGTGACGGTCTTTGTCACCACGCATTACATGGACGAAGCCGAATACTGCGAGCGTGTGGGTGTGATGCGCGACGGTAAATTGCTGGCGATGGATACGCCGACAAATTTAAAAAAGTCCATTATCAAGGGAGATGTGTGGGAAGTGTTTGCGCATCCGCTCGAGCGGGGATTGGATGTCCTGCACGAATTGGATGGCGTGGAACGCGTCGGGTTGGCGGGAGATCACTTGCGGGTGATCAGCTCAAAGGTCAAAGAAGAGGCGATGCAAGACCTCTTAAGTAGGAACAATATTCGGGTTGAGAAGATCGAGAGGGGAGAGCCAACTCTGGAGGATGTCTTCCTCGCATTGGCACATTAAACATCGTAGGGGCATGATACATCATCATACCCCTACGGATTTATTGTTCGGGGGTGACGATTGCCATGATGAGATACACGATCAGCATGGCGCCGTTGAAGGTAAAGAAACCCAGCACGAACAACAATCGGATGATGGTGGGGTCGATGTTGAGATAATCGCCGAGACCGGCACATACGCCCGCGATCATTCGGTTGGACTTGCTCCGCGTGAGTGTTTTGTAGTCTGTCATTTTTGCTCCTTTCGTTGGTAGGTGACAGCCACTTCAAAAGTGACTGTCACCTTGTATTACGCAGGTCAACGAAAAGAGTTGCAGCTATTCATCTCCGAGCGGCATTTCGTAGGGAAGCATGTCTTTCGGCGATAGGATTTGCGTTGAACTATGCACATCTTTTAGATCGGTCGATTTGATTTTTTCAAGGATGGCTAACGCGGTCAACACGGTGCCATTCACGACCTGAGTCATGGTATTTTCATTGAGGTAGGGATATTTTCTTTCTTCGAACCAATACGGGTCAAATTCCCCGTAGAACTTTCGGATGTAATCGTATTGCTGGTGCAGTGCATTTTCGTGAATAAATGGTAGATACGAAGGAGGGTTTGGAGTGGGGTGAATAACCTGCCAGAACAGACCCTCTTTGTGCGAGAGGTTATAGACTTGATCCAGCCCGTACCAATCCTTTTTGAATAATTTCCAGGCTTTTCCCTCGTCTTCAGCGATCAATTCACGGAAAGCGTTGACGGTTGTGTGGTGAATGTATTTTGACCACAAAATGTCACTGAAGAGGTGGACAAAATATCCCAGCCGGAAACTGTATTTGTTGATATCCTCTTGAGGATTCAAAGCAGCAAGATACTCACGGTAAAAATCCAGATCGCGGATCATCCATTCGCCCTCGCCTTTGTCAAGATAGTGAGTTATTTCTTTAGGCGGGTCGAACTCTGTCCAGTCTTCGTTTGGGATGCCTGAATCAGGCGCGAGATTTCCGAAGGTAAAAAGGGTTTTGTCGAGTTCTGGAAAATGTGGCAGTAGTTTTTCAGCAATCCTGAGATGAGAAATCCAGGTTCCCATTACTTGTATTTTCTCCCCTCAAGATAGTTTGCGATGGCTGCATACAAAAGAAAAGCGCCCAGTGCGATAAACAATGCCGCCTGCAAGCCAAGCCATTTCAACTGCCACAGACCAAAGCCTGCAAACGCCACGCCGACCAATCCATAGAACGTGGCGTTCCGCATGTATACCGAGCCGACGCGTTTGGACTGGAACAGGTTGCGCGCCGTGAGTTGCTCCAGCTTGTGGACTTCGTCCTCGTGGCGGTTACTGCACGCGAGCACATCGTCCACGACGGCGGCGCACTCGGAGCACAGTCCGCGCTGACAGTATTTGCATACGCCAACGGCGGGTTGGTTGGGGTGATAAAAGCAATTCATCGCTTATCTTTCCTCTTTCATCTTTCGTACCTCTCACTCGTTACTTTCCACTTTCTAATGATTTTACTTCTTGACAACCGGATGTCTCAGCACCGTCTTCATTTTATCAGGAGCAGCCTTACGTGGATCGCTCAGATAAATTTCATGGTGTTTTCCGCCGATCGGTCCAACAGCGTCTTGCAACCCATTTTCCGCCATAAAGGCTTTCATGCGTTCAACGGTGGCGGGTTCGGTGGCGTAGGGTCCGATGTGCATGGTCTGCACACACAAGCCTTCTTCAAAGTGTGCCAGCCGCGCCTGTGACAGTTTCTCTGTGTCGCCTTTCTTCTTTCGGACTTGTTCGCGCGCTTCCTCGAAAATTTCCGGTGTGACGATCTCCGGCTGAAGGATCATCACGGTGTAGAACCAGTTGTCTTTTCTGAATATCTCGAACGTGCCGTCTTCCACCCACCACAGTCCTTCCAGCGCCATGACGGGATAATCAATAGCATTGGTCTTGCGTTTCTTGAAGGTGAACTTGAGCGTGTACGATAGGCTGTACAACGCCTGAGTCGCTTCGGCAAAGGATGGGGATTTGCCCGGCTCGGAGCCTTTTTCGATGAAGCCATCAACCATGACGAATTGTAGGTTAGGAATTTGAATCGCTTCGATCTTCTTCGCTGAGGGTTGGTAGAACGACTTATACTGTTTTTTCAAATCCAGAATTTTCATGTCAACCTCCGTGGTTTCTTTCTTGAAGTAATTTGTCGAAATCCTTTTCGAGCAGGTATTGATAGGCAAGCGGTTTCCCGTCCAAAATTGTGCCGAAGACGCCGTACGCGAACGGGGATCGCTCATGCACTTCCTTTGCGGTTTTCAACTCGACCACTTTGGATTTGATCCCCCGCGTTTCTGCAAAGGATAGAATGCCGCTTGTTGCGTTTTCAATGTAAGGACATTGCGGTGTGCGGATGACCGTCAGCCCGCGACCGAAGGCTTTGGCGCGCGCATCCCAGTCACTGGGCAGAGTCGGTTCAGGCGCGGACCCGAAGCGGTGGACCATCAATTGAAACGTTGGCGGCGCCGAAGCGGCTTCCGCGAATCCATTACGTTCAAAGATTTCCTTGCTGACGAGCCATGTATGACTGCTGGTGAGTAGGGCAACGCCTTTCATCTTTTGCGCGTGCGCGTCCTTGATACATTCATCGATCAGGGCTTTGCCGTAGCCCTTGCCTTTGCCTTTTCCCACCACCCAAAGACAGTGGATGAACATGTATCCTTTTGCGTTGACCGCACGCCAGGCATATTCGCCGGGGATGTATTCGATGAAGGCAGTATCTCGTCCGCCGATCTCGTGAATGACTTTGATCTTCATGCCCTCAGCAAACCTTGCTTCGAGCCAGTCACGTTTTTGTTTGTAGCCCAGTTCCTTGCGCTTGCTCATGTAGCAGAAGAATCCGGCTTCGTCTACATTGCTTGTGTCTATAGTTTTGACTTCAAACTTTTCTTTCATAATGACCTCGCATTGTATTTTTGGGCTGAGACGTTGAGCCAGTCCATCACCATCGTTCGCAACTCTGGCGGTTCCAAGACCTCCACGGCGGGACCATACATCAGTGCGCTGCTTGCCGCCCATTCGAGCGTGGGGGAGGGAAAGGTGACTTCCACTGAGCCATCTGCTTGCGGTTCGACCGTCTGCCAGTAGGAATGATTCCCAGCGACAATGTTTGCGGACGTCGCATCGAATCTCAGGCGAGCGATGATCTGCGGCTGGGCTTGCAATTCGTTCTTCAAATATTCTTGCAGATCGAACTCGGCAGACTTGGTGAAGGATGTTTCCCGCAAGGTGACTTCAGCGATCCGATCCACGCGGAAGGTGCGGATTTCTTTATGCACATGGCAAAAGCCGATGACGTACCACCAGCCCCAACGATGGACGAGCGCATACGGGTCGAGTCCGCGCTCGGTGGGGCGCGGAACCTGACTGGTCTGGTACAGCATGGTCACACTGCGATGTTCGCGGGTGGCTCGGCGCAGTTTTTCGAGCGCGGGCGTTTGCTGTTTCAAGTCCGCACGGTGCATTCCAGTGGCGGCAAGTGAACTGCGCGCCCACGCTACCTCACGGGCTTGTTCCTCGGGCAGCAGGTTTTCCAGCTTTGCCAAGGCACCCCGCGAAGACTCGCGGTACAAATCGCCCCATAATTCTTGCACCAAGCCTGTCCCCAGTACCACAGCGACGGCTTCTTCAAGCGTGAAAACCAGCGGCGGCATTTTGTATCCGCGCACGAGTGAGAATCCGCCGTATGGTCCGCGCTCGGAATAGACTGGAATGCCCATCTCATCCAGCATTTCAAAATAGCGGTGGACAGTCCGCAGCGAAACGCCGAGTTTTTCCGCCAGTTCCGAAGCCTTCTGGTTCGGTTGGTTTTGCAAAAGGAAGACGAGTGTAATGAGGCGAGTGGCGGTATTGGTCATGTCACATCCTGGGTAAATAGTAAGCGGGTATATGTCAAATTATGACATATACCCGCTGGGCAAAATACCAACTTTTCTACCCTTTTCGGATGACACTCTTCCCGTATTTTTCTTGAAGTTGATCCACCACCTCTCGCAATTTGCGGGATTTTTCGCTTCCAACTTCCCAGAGGCTGAGTTGCCGAACCGGGGCCCCGATTCCGCTGACACCGACTCCGATGAGTCTGACGGCTTGATTCGGCTTACGGACGGTGTTCATCAGTTTGACGGCGGCGTGATAGATCTCGTCTTCGTTGTCGGTGGAGGTGGGGAGCGTGACTTGCCTTGTCAAAGTAGTGAAATCGGGCCAGCGGATCTTGATCTTGACGGTTTTTCCGGCGAGGTCATTTTTTCTTAACTGGCGGGCAACATCACGTGCTTGTTCGCGCATTGTTTTTTCGAGTTTCTTTTGGTCTTGAATATCCACGCTAAATGTGGTTTCCTGGCTGATGGATTTCGTCTCGTACTCGGTTACAACCGGGCGATTGTCGATACCGTTGGCGTGCTGCCAGAGGTCGCGTCCGTTTTCGCCGAAGAGGCTGACCAATTCTTTTTGGGGCCAGCGGGCAATGTCACCGATGGTGTGAATGCCGAGCTCGGCAAGTCTGGCATTGGTTTTCGGTCCCACTCCCCAAAGCATATCCGCGGGGAGGGGGGCAAGGAATTGCGCTTCTTCTCCGGCTGGGACGACGGTGAATCCGAATGGCGGCTCGTTTTTCTTTTTGCTTGACTTTTTCCCAACCTCGGTGGCAATTTTTGCCACAAGTTTGTTGGATGCGATTCCCACGCTTGAGGGGAGATTCAGCTCGGTTTGTATGATCCGCTGCAGGTCTAGTGCGAGGCGGGTTTTGTCGGTTTGAATATCAGAGATGTCGAGAAAGGCTTCGTCGATGGAGATCTGCTCCACAAGTGAGGTCAAGTTGTGCAGTTTTTCCATCACCTTTTCGGAATACTCGCCGTAGAGTTTATGCCTGCCGGGGATAATGATGAGGTCTCGGCACAGGCGCGCGGCGTGAGACATTGGCATGGCAGAACGAACCCCAAGCGCACGCGCCGCATACGAGCAGGAAGCGACCACGCCACGCTCATCGGGTTTGCCGCCCACGGCGAAAGGCTTTCCGCGCAGTTGTGGATTTTGTATCTCTTCCACAGAGCAGTAGAAAGCGTCCAGATCAAGATGCAGGATCGTGCGGGGCATGATGGGACAATTATACGTCTGGCCAAGGGGGAAATAGGAAAAAATGACTATGAAATTGTTTGTTTCAATTATTGAACATTTGTTAAAGAAAAGTTATACTATGGGTATCGTATAGTCAAACGGAACTTTCAGAGGAATTCTGCGTCCTTATTCCGTAATGACTTGATGGAGGAAGAAATGAGATCTGTATCGCGTTTTGTTTCGATTTTGCTCCTGCTGGCGTTGATGCTTAGCCTGACGCCCGGCGGGACAACCACCGCAAGCGCTGCGACCTGTTATTGGGCGCAGTTCATCGCGGATGTGACCATCCCGGATGGGACGAATTTTGCCGCCAACACGACGTTCAAGAAGACCTGGCGCATCAAGAACATCGGCACGTGTACGTGGAACAGCAACGATGTGTCGCTGATCTTCGACAGCGGTGAGCGCATGGGTGCGCCCGCCTCACTTGCCCTGCCGACCAATGTTGCTCCCGGTCAGACGGTCGACATCTCGGTGGATATGACCGCGCCTGCCAATGCCGGTCACTATTTTGGGTATTGGAAGTTCAAGAGCAATGCTGGCGGAAACTTTGGCATTGGTTCGACCGCCAATAAATCCTTCTGGGTCGAGATTTACGTCTCCTCGAGCTCGGGTGTCGCTTACGACTTTACCGCCAATGCCGCATCTGCCTCGTGGTCGAGCGGGTCGGGTGCGTTGACCTTCCCCGGAACGGACGGAAGCGCCAACGGCTTTGCCCTGAAACAGGATCAGCCTAAACTGGAAAGCGGCGTGACATCTGCCAAGGCGGGTTTGCTATTCGCGCCTAATAACGTGACAAATGGCTACGTTCAGGCGTCCTATCCTGCTTTCCGTGTGCAGACCGGTGACCGCTTCCAGGCGACCATCGGCTGTGAGCAGGGAGCGACAAATTGCTACGTGGCGTACAGTCTTAACTATCAAATTGGTTCAGGTCCGGTCAAGACCTTCTGGACCTTTCGCGAGAAATACGAAGGCTGGACGTATAACGTCAACCTCAACTTGAATTCACTTGCCGGGCAGGATGTTAAGTTCATCCTTGTCACCTCTGCCTATGGTTCGCCAACCGGTGACCGCGCCTTATGGGTCAACCCGATCATCTCCCGCGCAGGGGCTGGTGGCACACCTGCCACCGTCACACCGACTGTGACCGGCACTCCGCCTACACCGACGCCGACCAAGACCGGAACCGTCCAACCGAATGCCTGTGACCGCGCCCAGTTCATCTCCGATGTGACTGTGAAGGATGGAACTTCTTTCGCGCCGGGTATTGGCTTCAGCAAGACATGGCGGTTGAAGAACGTCGGTACCTGCACCTGGTCGAATTACAGCATCATGTTCGATACGGGTGAAAAGATGGGTGGACCCGACTCTGCAGTCATCCCGACCACCGTTGCCCCTGGTCAGACTGTGGACATCACTCTGCAATTGACTTCACCGACCACGGCGGGGACCTATCGCGGCTATTGGAAACTCAAGAACAACAGCGGCGTTCCCTTCGGTATCGGCTCGGCAGGGACGAAATCCTTCTGGGTCGAGATCAAGGTCTCCGGCACGGGCATCAACCCCGGCACGGCGACCAAAACGTCCACGCCCGGAACCCCATCCACGCCTGCCACTGCCGTTCCCGGCACCGTCTATGATTTCGTTGCCAACGTCTGTGCAGCGACCTGGTTCTCCGGCGCGGGACAGCAGCCCTGCCCCGGCACCGATGGAGATGCCAAGGGCTTTGTGCTCATCTCCAGCAATTCCAAGTTGGAGAACGGCACCACCGACAGCCGCTCCGGGTTGATCACCTTCCCGCAGAATATCAACAATGGCTACATTCAGGGTATCTATCCATCGTACACCGTCAAGCCCGGCGACAAATTCCGCGCCACCATCGGTTGTGAACACGGCTCCACCTCCTGCTACGTAGTCTTCCGCCTGGATTATTCCATCACTGGTTCATCCACCATTCAGACCTACTGGGCGTTCGTGGAAAAATACGAAGGTCAGGTTTACAACGCGGATATTGACCTTAGCAGTCTGGTCGGCAAGGATGTTAAGTTCATCCTTACCGTCGCTTCCACCGGCTCGCCGACCGGTGACCGCGCCCTCTGGACCGCGCCGATCATCTACAACGCATCAGGCTCCGCAGCGCCGAGCGCTACACCCACCAATACAACCGCAGCGCCGAGTGCCACGCCCACCATCACCAACACGGTCGGGGCTCCAAGCGCCACCAGCACTGAAACACCCACGGCAACTGCCACCCCGTAGATTGACCCAAGAAAAAGTTCCCGTTGTCGTGAGGCAGCGGGAACTTTTTGGTTTGTCGACCGTCCTCCCTTTTGATAAGGAGATTGAATGAAACGACTATTGATCTTGACTTTACTCTTACTAACAGCCTGTTCGTCCACGAACAGTCCCGCTTCTTTCTTCGACCGGACGCCTGAACCATTCAGCCTCAATCTTGACTCTACGCCGGGGGAGATTCAACGCGCCATGCTCGAAAGCGCCGTCCACTGGACAACCCTGCAAATGAGCGGCTCGATCACCCACTTTCTGCCAGATGGTTCAACCCAATCCTTTCATGAACAGATATGGCTCGACCCGTTGGAAAGCCGCTATCGCATTCAATTGACCGGCGTCACCAACAGCGCAGACAATAACCTCAAACTTAGCGACGGCGAGACCATCACCAATATCAACTACCCGGCAGATACCATCGAGCAAGTTTCCTATCCCGATTTTGCCCGCGTGGGACAATACATCCCGCCGGTGCAGGATGGGGTTGCGTACCCCAATCCCATTTGGGGGCAGATCGGCACACCGCTTTCTGAAATGGCGTTTTCCGCCAACTTCGCACAAGCCGATGGAACCTTCGCCCCACTTGCAATGGAATCCGTTGCCGGGCGCAGTGCCCTCGTCGTTTCATGGACGTATATCGAAAATGCTCAGCCGTCGTGGAAGGCATGGCTCGATACGCAGACTGGCGTCATTTTGAAAATGCAGGAATTTGGCAAAGAAGGTAGCGATGCGGTCCAAAGCGAACGCATTGTCGAAAGCATCACCTATGACGCGGCGTTTGACGAGACCGTATTTGCCCTGCCCGCCGACCTGCCGCAAGCGATCCAACCGACACGGGTGGCATCCAACCCTGTGATCACAGAATCAGCCCCAATGTCCGTGGAAGAAGCGGGGGAGTTGTATTTTTTCCTCCAGCCACGCGGGCAAGGTCAATCCATTGAGTTGGTCAGGGTTTCCGGCATCTGCATCTCTGATGCGGCGAATTGCCCACCGCTGGAAAAAATCCCCGCACCATTCCCGTTCATCTTTACCCTCAACGCGCTGAGTTGGTCGCCAGATGGCACGTTCGCCGCATTCTCGTATTCAGATACCCCCAACGGCACGCCGACCAAGCTGTGGCTTTTTGAAGCGGGTGCGAAGACATGGAAGCCGCTTGCTGAGTTTGCCTACATCGACCCACCGTTCTGGTCGCCGGATGGCGCTTGGATCGCGTTCCGCACGCAAGATGGGCTGGGCGGCGAAGGGGTGTACGTAGTTCACCCCGATGGCTCGGGGTTAAAGAACGTGTCTGCTAGCCTGCCTCCCGAGGGGCGACCGTACATCATGGATGGCTGGTTTGGCGGGGACATTATTATGCGCTCGGCGCTGCTGGGTGGTTCGGGCAGTGTGTTCCTTGTCCGCGTTGCGGATGGAACCGCCCGCCCGATGTTCGATGTGGAATTGACCAAGTCGCAGTTCATCGCATCACCCAATGCGGGTTATCTCGCGTATGATGAATTCGATGAAGCGACACGCATTCACTCGCTGAAGGTGATGGAGCCCAGCGGTTCCAATGCCACGACAGTTTCTCAATTTACCGGTGGCTCGCTCTACCCGATTGTCTGGTCGCCGAATAGTGATCTGCTCGCGTTCAATTACTACGCCGAAGCAGCAAACGGAATGCCCATTGCGCAAGTGTATGTGGTCAGCCGTATGGGCGAAAACCGGTCTTTGTTGTACGAAGGCTCGACGGTGGGACGGCTGATCTTCTCGCCCAATGGACGATACCTGTTGATCGAAGAGACCACATCCGCTTCCGGCGGTCACTTGTATTGGGTCGATCTTGCAACCCTGGATCTGAACATTCTACAAGCGCCCGGTCTTTCAACAGAGTTCGACTGGTATGCGCCTTCCTGGCGACCGTAGGTTTGCAGGATGACTTTCGCACGCTGACCCTGCAAACGTGCCATACCCCACTTGACATACCCGTGCCTTTTCCATACAATACCGCCCAACATATGCGCACATTTCGTTTGCATCACCATCATTCCACCACACCCTCCACCGGACGGGTGGTGTAGCCGCGCATCTGTAGCCTGCGTATCTATCCCAAACTCCCGCTCCGGCGGGAGTTTTTATTTTCACGAGGAACCCATGATCTCAATTTTGAATTCACAAACCGCCAAAACCACCATCCTCAAGCGCGTGCCGCCGGGGGACGAAGCAGTTCCAGACTCTGTGCTGGACCGCATCGAACAGACGTTTGGCGAACGCATCACACCCGACGAAGCCGTGACGCGCATTCTGCGCGACATCCGTACAGGCGGCGATTCCGCGCTTCATTCCTGGACCGGAAAACTGGATGGTAAATCCCCGCAGAATTTCCGCGTCTCGAAGCGTTCTCTGGATGCCGCCCTGCATTCGATCTCGGAGGAAGAGCGCGCCGCGCTCGAACTGGCTGCCGCGCGCATCGAAGCCTTCTACAAAAAACAGCCGCTGACGTCGTGGATCACGCAGGAGATGGGCGGTGTGCTGGGACAACTCATCCGCCCGATCCAACGTGTCGGTTTATACATCCCCGGCGGGACAGCTCCACTTCCATCCAGTGTGCTGATGTCGGCCGTGCCAGCCAAGGTGGCAGGTGTGAAGGAGATCGTGATGGCTGTCCCGCCGCAGCGTGGGACGGGTGAGATCGCGCCCATTATCCTTGCCGCTGCCGCGCTCGTCGGCGTGGAGGAAGTCTACGCAATGGGCGGCGCGCAAGCTATCGGCGCACTGGCATACGGGACGGAATCGATTCGCCCGGTGGATAAAATTTTCGGTCCCGGTAATTTGTTCGTCACGCTCGCCAAGAAACAGGTCTTTGGCGTGGTCGGCATTGACGGGCTGGCGGGTCCGACGGAAACCGTCGTCATTGCGGATGATTCGGCTAATCCCGCCTGGGTCGCTTCGGATCTGCTGGCACAAGCCGAGCATGATGTACTTGCCTCCGCAATCCTGCTCACACCTTCGAAACAACTTGCCGAATCTGTGCAGGTGGAGGTGGGCAGGCAAATGGAAACGCTGCCGCGCGCAGACATTGTGGCGCAGTCGCTTGCCACTCGCAGCGGCATTGTCATCACAGCAGACCTGGACGAAGCGCTGTCCCTCTCGAATGCCTACGGACCGGAACACCTGTGTCTCTCGGTCAAAGATCCGTGGTTGTGGAGCGAGAAAGTTACAGCGGCGGGCGGGATTTTTATGGGTGAATATTCATTTGAAGTGCTTGGAGATTACATTGCCGGACCAAGCCATGTCATGCCGACAGGTGGTACCGCGCGCTTTGCCTCCCCGCTCAATGTTTGGGACTTCGTCCATATTATCAGTTTGGTCGGTTTGAACGATGCAGTTGGACGCGAATTATCCAAACCTGCGGCGGTGATCGCCCGTTCTGAGGGGTTGGAGGCACACGCCCGCTCCGCCGACCGGCGTGGGAACTAAGCCTATTTTCTTTTCACATCCAAAACTGCGATCTTCGTGGAATGATTGAACGGTGCCGGGTCGGTGATCGGTTTGCCGACCCGCTGCGCGCCGATAAAATCTTCCGGCACGGGAATTAACTCACGGATGCTCAAATAACCGTCCTTGCACAGGTCTTCGAGCGTGCGCATGTAGTCCCGTCCGCTCAGGAAAACGGCATTGTTGATGGCGATCAAAGTTCCACCATGACTGATGAGCGGGCGGATCTTGTTGATGAGCCGCGCACTCTCGTGGACCAGATCTACTTTGCCGCGCTCGGTGGTGGAGAAGAAGGGTGGGTCGATGATGACGCAATCAAAGAATTGCCTGTCGCTTTTCAGCCGCGCCACCGCCGGGAAAAAATCCTGCGCAATGAAATCAGATTTGTGAATGGGGAAGCCGTTCAGGGAATACGAGTCTTTTGCAAGGTTAAGAAATTGACGGTTGAGATCGGTTTGAATTACCTTTGTTGCGCCGCCCGCCAACGCGGCAACGCCCAAACTGCCTGTGTATGCAAAGGTATTCAGCACCGACTTGCCGAGCAAATTCTCCAGAATCCATTTTCGCAGGTTGCGTGTGTCGAGATAAAAACTCGCATCGCGGTTCATCATCAGGTCGAGCGCATACCACACGCCATGTTCTTTGATCTTTCTGTCGGGTCGCTCGCCAAACAGAATCTGCCCCTGTTTGGCAGACTGAGTCGAACCATTGCGGACTTTGACAATTCCTGCGTGTAGCCAGTCAAGGGCGGATTTTAGATGCTCTGCCGTCTCACGGACGAATTCGGCATTGGGCTGTTCGGCATAATCGTGGATGAGCAGCGTCCGCCCATATACATCCACTACGAGGTCGGGGTAGCCTTCGTAGAATCCGTTGAAGAGGCGAAACGCTTCCTCATGGTGCGAGTCACTTCCAGTCAGGTGGGAAGCGATTTTTTCATCGAGCAGCGAACGGATGTGTGCGTTCATTTATCCTCCCACCTGAAGTATGGATTTGTGGATGATTCTCTCCGGCATCGGAGTTCCATTGGGTAGCCTGCCGCATTCGATGATCTGGATATGATACCCGCTTCGTTCCAGACCCGTGAGTTGGGCATCCAACTCGGAGAAGCACATACACCGACAGCCTTCGCCGCCCCAGGTTTCGAAGATGGTGATGACTTGCTCTTCAATGCGATGGGTTAATTCCGCTTTTCGGCAGCATTGATGGGTGAGCGCATGGTGAAAGCGAAAGCCATCTGCGAGCGGCGTAATGACGAGTTCGTTCGGTCTATTCAGCAGGCTGCGCGTTGCCATGCCCTTTTCGGTTTCCGCGCAGCCGGAAATGGATGGGGTAAAGGTGATGCTCAT
This sequence comes from Anaerolineales bacterium UBA2395, assembly GCA_002343775.1. GTDB lineage: Bacteria > Chloroflexota > Anaerolineae > Anaerolineales > Villigracilaceae > Villigracilis. The sequence continues at coordinate 243,784 of DDSH01000007.1, read as the reverse complement.
GGCTTGATTGTACTTGATGCATGCGGCGGCTCATTCGATCTTTTGGATGTTCTTGGGGTTGAAGATGGAAATTTGTTTCATGCCCAGAGATGCCTGTGCCTCATCATCCAATGTCACCCAATAAAAACTGCGATGTTCGGAATACGGGTCGATGCGGATGACCGTGCCTGTGTACCAGCCTTCGTGCTCTCTGAACTTTGCATCCAAATGTACCCTGACACGATCTCCAATTTGAATTTGTGGACTCATTTGGGTTTGCGGTTGAGGAACCAGAAAACTGCCAGCCCAATGATTGCAGTGATCGCGCCGTTGACGATCCATTGCGGGTCGCCGCGCATGAATGTGCCAGGCAGCAGGTTAAGACCTTGCAGGCTCCAGATCACCCCGGATACAACGAGCAGGATGGCAAATACTTTTCCAATGGTTTTCAGCATGATGTACCTCCGAAGAAAAACTCCCTGTCATTTTACATGACAGGGAGAGATGTGAAAATCTTTCGCGCTTTACGGGTTGGGTGTGCCTTGAACGGCAACCCCCACCCAGGTGAAGACGCGCTTCTCGCTGATGGTTCCGGCAGCCACCCAGACCGGTTGTCCCTGATCGTCCACACCCGCCTGGCGGACGGGAGAGATCCACCAGCGCATCACGTGCGCTACGTTATCCCGCGGGCGGAAGGTGGTTGGGACGATGTATTTTGTGTCGGTGACATAGTCGGTGATGCGGCGTGTCTGGCTGGCGGTCACATCTTCCACGATGACTTGATAGGCTTCTCCATCTCGCAGCACACCGACGGACGCCCATTGCAGGGTGACGACGTCATTTGCCAGGGTGAAGGCAGCGCCGTCCGCAGGCAGGAGCAGGTTCGGGGCAGGGTAGGGTGGCGGAAGCGTCGCGGTGGGAGTGGGCTGGTTCGGGTCTGCGGCGCGACGACACAATGGGATTTGAATGACCTGCCCAAGGAAGACGTTGTTAGTGGTCAACCCGTTGAATTCCTTGATGGCGTCCATGGGCACCGCATAGTTCAAAGCGATACTGGAAAGTGTATCGTTTTCCTGAACGGTGATTTGCACAGTCTCGCACGCTTGCTGGGTGGCGATGTCTGGCAGGGGGGTATTGGTCGGCGGCGGCGGAACCGTGGGGGTGGGGTACGGGATCTTCAGCGCCTGTCCCTGACTGATGGGGCAGGTGGAAGGCAGGTTATTCAGAATGATGATACTCTGGACGGAAACATTGAAGTTAAAGGCGATCAACGAGCAGGTTTCACCCGGACCGACCGTGTAATCGAACGGGGGCTGTGGCGTTGCAGTTGGAATATCCGTGGGGGGGACGGTCACAGTAGGGGATGGTGATGCCGTTGGCGTTTCGGAGGGTGTTGGGGTATCTGGGTTGTCGAACGTTCCAACCGGTGCGCTCGCACGGACCGTGAAAAAGACAATCGCTCCCACAGCAATGACCACCGCAAGCAAAATGCCAACCGCCGCTGGCAAGCTCAGTTTTACTTCCGGCAGGCGGCTGGCTTGCACGGTTTTCTCGCTCTTTTTGACAGATTTGGGACTGCTTGGTTGCGCGGTAAATTCCGTCCCGCACACGAGACAACGCAGGGCGCTTTCGCTCAGGCGCGTTCCACAGGTGGGACAAACCTTTGTCTTACTGGAGGTAGGTTCTGGACTCATACGGGCGGAGATTATACCATCGAACAGAAATGCGAATTTTAGGTGGAATTAAGGCTGTGAGCTGCCCGGTTCAGCGGCGGGTTTGGTTTTTGTGGTGACCAAAACCTTATCCACGCGCCGCCCATCCATATCGATGACTTCGAAGCGCAGATTGCTCCACTCGAAATGATCGGTGGCTTGCGGTACGCGCCCAAGCGATGTCATTACAAAGCCACTCAGTGTCTCATATTCGTCTTCGTGGGGGAGATCACCCAGATCGAAGATATCCTTGAACTCATCCACTTCCAACATGCCGTCCAGCAGCCATGAACCGTCCTGCCGTTGAGTGGCTTGCGGTTCCGTGTCCTCGATTTGGCCGACGATCTCTTCGAGAATATCATTGATGGTCAGCAAGCCTTGCAAGCCGCCAAACTCATCCACTACCAGCAGCATCTCGGTGTTGTTCTTTTTCAGAACCTCCAGCGCGCGGGAGGCGAGCATGGTTTCCGGGATGAAGTACGCCGGTCTTGCCAGATCTTTCAGGTTGATATCCTTTTTGGAAAGGGTTGTTACCAATAAATCGCGTGACTTTACGATACCAATGATGGTTTCGAGTGAATCCTGCCGGATGGGAAAGCGGGAATAAGGACTGTTGGCGATCTTATCTAGGATATCTTCGGTCGAGTCGGTCACATCCAGCCAGACGATCTCTGTGCGCGGCGTCATCAATGAGTAAACGCGCCGGTCGCCGAGACTGAAAATACCCTCCACCATGTCCTGCTCGGATTCTTCGAAGACGCCAGCCTGTGTGCCTTGGTCGATCAGCACTTGTAATTCTTCTTCCGTGATGGGTGGCTCTTCAGTGTGCTTGATGCGGAATAGATTGAGTACCAATTCCGTGGCGCTACTCATCATTTTAATCAGAGGTGAGAATAGACTGGAGATTAGATTCATCGGTCCCGCTACGATTTTGGCGATTCGTTCAGGGCTGTTGATGCCCAGTCGCTTTGGAACCAGCTCGCCCAGCCAGATGCTGAGAATGGTGATGATGATAACCACAAGCCCGAAGGCAATCGATTCGCTGTACGCGCCGATATACGGCACATTTGCCATCAAAAGCGCCAGGGATTCAGCAATCGTGGCACCGCCGACCGCGCCGGATAAAACTCCGATCAAGGTAATACCGATCTGGATAGTGGAAAGAAACGTATTGGGCTTTTTTAACAGTTCCAAGGCAACGGCAGCGGATTTGTCGCCCTCGTTTACCAGTTGTTGAAGTTTTGCTTTTCGTGAAGCGATTAAGGCCGCTTCCGACATGGCAAGTACACCGTTGATGGAAATTAATACTATGATGATTAGAATTTCACTACTGATGTCCATTGGTTCCTATAATTGGTTGGGAGAATGTGATGAAATGCAAAATATCCCGCTGGGTGGCAGGTAAACAAGTTTGTCAGTTTGGTCGAAACGACAGGTTGGGGGATTAGAGTCCGGTTCTATGGGGATTTCAGACATGAGACTTCTTGCAAAAATTCCGCTTCTATTGTACCTGATGGATAAGCCAATTGACAACATCCCGCGCGCCTGTGTTCTCAACCCGTTTAATCTGCAATTCCCGCCCCCGAAACAGGGCTATGCCTAATTCGACCGCCTGTGGAACAGTCTCGCGAAATTCATCGAAGAAATGACTGCTGACGATCTGTTCGCCGCGTAGGTCGATCTCTCTTTCGACCATCATGGCGATTAAGCCGATTTCCAGCGCGGCATTGAACGGTCCGCCGACTTTGATGGGCTTGCGGCTCAGATAGGGTGTTGTGCCGAGCAGGTTGGTACTCCCCGCATAGGGATCGCGTGCCGCAAAGTGAAGGCTGCGCACACTGGACATGTAAACCGCGCCCATACACAAGGGGCACGGTTCCATCGTTGTATATAACGTGGCACCATGGCGACTCTCTTGATCTAACTTCAATGAGAATAGCGCGTTGATCTCGGCGTGCGCCAGCATGTCACCGTATATCTGCTGGTCAGGAGCAGATGTATCCAGGATGCGATTTCGTCCGCGTGCCGCCACATTGCCATACCCATCTGCAATTGCAGCGCCGATGGGTATGGTCCCGGCGCAATATGCCTCCCATGCCATTTCAAGCGCTGCCTGCCAAGGTGGCGCGAGCGTGTCCCAGATCATTTCTTTTTGTCCAACCTTTTTTCGATATTATCCAGACGCTTTTCGGCTCGCCGTGCAAACATGACGACAATCGCCGGAATAATTACCAGCAAAATAAGCAGACCACACGTTAGAGCCAGTTCGAAGACCCCGATGCGAAACATCTATGATCTAACCTGAATACCCTTTCCCTCTTGCACATTGCCTACCACCCAAACAGGTTGTCCCAATTCCTCTGCGCGTTTCAAGAACGCTTCCAACTTTTCGGAGGGTACGCCGAAAAGCAACCCGCCGCTGGTTTGCGGATCGAACAGGAGCATTTGCGCCGGTTCGTCGAGCGCTTCGTCGAATGTGACCAGAGATTCGCAGAATCCTTTGTTGTCGAAAGCGCCGCCGGGGAAAATGCCACGTTCGGCATACCCGCGCGCGCCGCTCAACAGCGGGATTTTGGAATAGTCAAAGTGTAATGCTACACCGGATGACTCTGCCATTTCTGAGGCATGACCGAGGAATCCGAAGCCGGTGATATCCGTCCCGCCGCGCACATCGAATTCCACCGCCAGCTGACCTGCTTCCCGGTTGAGGCGCGACATCCATTCGATGGCTTCTGCCACGTGCGCTTCTTCGGCTTTTTCCTGCTTGAGCGCGGTTGTTGTCACGCCGCCGCCGAGCGGCTTGGTCAACACCAGCTGGTCGCCGGGTTTGAGCCCATTCTTGTTGATGATCTTTTGTGGGTAGACAAATCCGATCACCACCAAACCATATTTCGGTTCCTTATCTTTGACGGTATGCCCGCCCGCGATCACCACACCGGCTTCGCGCGATTTCTCTGCCCCGCCGCGCAGGATCTCGCTGGAGATTTCTGCTGGAAGGTGGTCGGGCAACGCTGCAATGTTCAGCGCGAGGAACGGTTTCCCGCCCATCGCGTACACATCCGAAAGACTGTTGGCAGCGGCGATTGCGCCATATTCATAGGGAGTATCCACCACTGGCGTAAAAAAATCGGTGGTGACGACTATGGCTTGCTCATCGCTTAAACGCCAAACAGCCGCATCATCCGGGGAAGATAGACCCACCAACAGGTCCGGGTAAGAAGCAGGGTTGAAAATATCTTTAATGGGACGCAGAACCTGCGTCAGCGCATCTGCGCTTAATTTGGATGCTCAACCCGCGCAAGCAGAAAGAGTCGTCAGGCGGATTTCGCGTCCGGTTTGTGGAATAGGCATCGATTTACGTCCAAAAAGAGGTGACCGTCAACGACGGTCACCTCATGATAACAGATTACGGCAGGGTATTATTAGATGACCCAGGCAAAGGCAAAATAAACTGCTGATCACTGGGAATGAAGATGGTTTCCACGCCCGGTGCGAGATTTAGAATGTATTGATACTGGATCAACTCAGGCGTGAGCGACTCGGCCAGAAGACGGTTCGCTTCCGCCTCCGCCCGAGCTTGGATCAATCGCGCTTCTGCCGCACCCTGTGCCGCGATAACGGCGGCATCTGCCTGACCCTGTGCGATCTGACGCGCCTGTTCGGCTTCCTGTTTCTTTTGCTCGACCACGAAAGCCGCCTGCTGCGCCTGCTGTTCGGCGATCTGCTTTTGCTCGACAGCCGCCGCATATTCATCGCTGAAGCGGATGTTGCGCAGCACAAAATCGCGCATGATCAAATTGTTCTCAGCGAAGACCTGCATTAACTCCTCGCTGATGAGCTGCTCCATTTCGGCGCGTTTGGAACTGACGATCTCCTCCACGCCATATTGCGAGGCCACATCGCGGATCACACCGCGCGCCTGTGGGCGCACCAAACCATCCTCATAATTCGAGCGCCAGGTTCCGTATAGACTCACCACTTTAACAGGATCCACAGCATAGATGACCGATGCATCGATGAACACCTGCTGCCCATCCTTGGTGCGCACCTGAATTGAGTCATCACCCTCGGTGATGCCTTCATCCAGAGCAGACGACATCGTGTACGTTTGGTTCAATTTTGGAAAACGTTCCACGCGTTCGGCGAAGGGAATGATCCAATGCAGACCCGATTCCAACGGGTCGGGACGAATACCGCCCTGACCCAACACCGTCACCACCACAGCCAATTCATCCGGCTCCACAAAGACAATGCCCGCTCCCACTGAGGTAAGCACAGCCGCAGCGATCAACAAAACAACAGCAGCCGTCCGAAGTCCTTTGACAGATTCTTTGCGGCTTGCGCGCACCGACATGGCGACCAAAATTCCGATAAACCCGATCCACGCAAACGAAGCAATTCCTTGAAGCAAACTTGAAATATTCATGGTTCCTCCAGTTATTTGCGAAAATTATAACCGCCTTGCATAGCACCCCGAAGCATGTTAATATTTTTCCAATGAAGACCGCCACTGGCAGCATCGAAGAGATTGTTTTGGATGGCTCCGCCCGGATCGCTTGCCCGTCCGAACTGACCCCCGCACCGGGACAATACCTGCTCGCCCACGCAGACGCTTCCGACTCCCCGTTGCCTGTTCCGCTTTTCTCCAGCCTCTCCTCCCCGCATGGATTCCGCTCCGCGCCGCCCGTGCCTTCATTCTGGAGGCCCGGCGACCGACTCCACCTGCGCGGACCCGTTGGGCATGGATTTGTCCTTCCACCTTCCACGCGAAAACTTGCCTTGGTCGCATACGATGATTCTCCCGCCCGGCTGCTTGGTTTGATTCCGATGGCGTTGAAGCAAGGCGCAGAGATCGTGCTGGTCGGCGATGCGGCAACTTCCGATCTACCCGAGATCGTGGAAGTCCAACCTCTGCGAGCGTTGATGGATGCCCTGCAATGGGCAGATTACACTGCAATGGATGTCGCGAGGGAGAATCTACCCGGGCTGAGGGAACTGCTTGAGGGGCATCCACAGGTCACTGCAAAGAGCGAAGCGCAGGTTTTAATCCGCGCACCCATGCCGTGTGGCGCGCTCGCCGATTGCGGAGTCTGCGCTTTGACGCTTCGTCACGAATGGAAGATGGTTTGCAAAGAAGGACCTGTGTTGGGGCTTAAAGAATTGATGTAAAAAATCCTCCCGGATGCGGGAGGATTTTGGTTTAGTACCAAATTCTGAACGACGTGGTGGTGGTTGCCGTCAGGTCGTTATACGTACACGAGATGTCGGTGTAGATCAGGCTGCCGTACGGCTGGTTGAAGAACGAGAGCGAGATGATACCCACGCCATTTGTGTTGGTGCGGATGACGGTGGAGTCTTTCGCGCCGCTGGGCCAGTTGACGATGGCTGTGCAACTCGCATCGGGAACCGGCTGCATGTTCTGGTCTTGCAGGATGACGAAGAATAGCTGGTTGTCATTTGCCAGTGTGACCGCTTTCCACGCGAAAGCACGCACTTGCAGGCTGGTGATCACCCTGGGGGCATTGCCGAGCGGGCTGGTGGGGGTGAGCAACGCCGGATCTTCGCCAAGTTTGTCGAAATACACGCGCCCGAGGTCTGAGACCACCACGCGTTGACCTTCCGGCTTCCACGGCTGCCATTCCAGGCGGGCTTTTTCAAAATATTGCACCAGCTTGTTTTCGTGATACTCAAACCCGGAGATGGGGTACCCGAATTGCGTCACGCCGCCGTATTGATCGAAGAACTCAAGGAAGGCAAAACAGACCGGAAAACCAGTCTCCACATAGGTGCGGCAGGCAAACGTGTTGCTTACGTTCAACGCTCCAGACGTTACGTATGTTTCCCGTCCCAGTGGCGTGAGTTGTATGCGCTGCCCCTCAGGCAGGTCGGAGCGATACTCGAAGCGTGCACGTTGAAAATACTGTACCGACTTTCCGTCTCTACCGGTGAATTGCTCGGTGATGGGGTAGCCATACAGGAACAAGGCATTGGGATTGCTGTTGTAGTACTGAAGGAATTCGCCGGTTACATTATGTCCCGTCTCGCTGAAATATTGCGAATCCTGGGTTTGAGCATGAACAAATCCCCAACTTGCGTTGAGGAGCGACATTGCAATGATTAGCGCAAACGATTTCTTCAGCATAATTCCGCCTTTTTCATTATACACACAAATCCCCCAAAATTCCTATCTAGACATTACAACCAGTTATCTTTTTGCGTTTATGTAAGCTGACCAGATTACATAAACGCATTCTGTGAGGATAACAAAGCTCGTACGATTTTTTCCGCTGCATGACCATCGCCATAAGGATTTGCCGCCTGAGACATTTCAGCGTAGGCACCTTTGTCAGACAATAACCGCTTCGCCTCTGCGACGATGCGGCGGGATTCTGTTCCAACCAGCTTGAGAGTACCCGCTTTCACTCCCTCTGGGCGTTCGGTCACATCACGCAGCACCAGAGTTGGGATGCCAAATGCAGGCGCTTCCTCCTGGATCCCGCCAGAATCGGTCAGGATAAGCTCTGCACGCTTCATCAAGTAGACAAGCGGCAGATAATCCAACGGAGGCAGCAGCGTGATGTGCTTTATGCCCCTGAGCAATCGGTTGACAGGCTCTTGCACGTTCGGGTTCAAATGAACCGGATACACGATCTCCACATTTCCCGGGTTTGCCAGTTCGATCAATGCCCGGCAAATCTCTTCCATGGGTGCGCCAAAATTTTCGCGCCGGTGGGCAGTGACGAGGATCAAGCGAGGGGGTTCTGTTTTCCGCTCTTTATTATTAATTATCCCCAATGTTTCGAGCAAATCTTTCACTTCCCCCGGTTCATCCTGTTGTGCTACGAATTGCAGCGCATCGATGACCGTGTTGCCTGTCACTTTGATGATGGCTTCATCCACGCCTTCGCGCAGCAGGTTTTGTTTCGACCATTCCGTCGGCGCAAAATGAAAGTCTGCGGTGACGCCTGCCACACGGCGGTTGATCTCTTCCGGAAACGGCGCCCATTTGTCGTGTGTTCGCAAACCCGCTTCCACATGCCCAAATTTGATGCGGCGGAAATAGGTCAGCAGGGAGGTAATGGCAACGGTGGTGGTATCTCCCTGCGCCAATACCCAGTCGGGTTGAAAATCCGCCAGAACCGGGTCGAGGTGGGTGAAGATTGCAGCGCTTAACTCCGCCAGTGACTGGTTGTCGCGCATCAGGTTCAAGTCATAATTCGGTTGGATGTTAAACAGGTCCAGCACCTGGTCGAGCATTTGGCGGTGTTGGGCGGTGACACAGACGCGTGATTCCACGCCTGCGGTTTCGGCAAGCCGCTTCACAACCGGAGCCATTTTCACGGCTTCGGGTCTTGTTCCAAAAACTGAAAGGATTCTCATGGTATCTTTTTAACCAAAAATGACGACTAAATATAATGGAGGGAAGCGATCATCCAATGAAACGAAAGGTCAAATACGTTTTTCTTGTTTGTTTTTTGCTTGGCACCCTGCTGATCTCCTGCGATGTGCGTGGTTCGTGTGCTATGCAGGCAGTGGCAGGCGGGGCACAATATTGTCAGGAACAGGTGGCGCGTTAGATAACTCTGTCTGTTCCTGACAAATAGATGGGGTTATTTCCCTGCACCAAGCCGGACGAGACTAAAACCGGCAGCCTGCCACTCGGCTTGTTTCCAGCCATTGACGGTGTCGATGGCGATTCTGGCTTGGGTTTTTTCCGCTATGTGAGTGGGGTTGAGGTTGGTAAATTCGGTGTGCTTTACCAGTAAAAGGAGCGCATCTGCACCTTCGAGCGCCCCGCTCAGGGTGTGGGATGTGGAAATGCCCGGCAGGTTTGCATCTGGCTTGAACGGCTCCCATGCCTTGACCTGTGCGCCGTGTTTTTGGAGTAGGTGTACCACTTCGCTGGCGGGGCTTTCGCGCAGGTCATCTACATCTGGTTTGTAGGCAAGCCCGAGGGCGGCGATCTTTTTACCTTGCAGCGTGCCAAGCGCCTTTTGAACCGTATCCAGCACGAAGTGAGGTTGCCCGTCATTGACCTGGCGGGAGTGATAGATCAACGGGGTGATCTGCGGCGCGGATTCGACGAAGAACCACGGGTCAACGCTGATGCAGTGCCCGCCTACGCCGGGACCGGGGTTTAGGATCTTCACCCGGGGGTGTAAATTGGCAATGGAGATGGCTTCCCACACGTCCACGCCGAACTTGTCGGCGAGGCGCGAGAATTCGTTGGCGATGGCAATGTTGACATCGCGGTAGGTGTTTTCCATTAATTTGACCATTTCGGCGGTGCTGGAGTCGGTTTGAATAATCTGTCCCTGCACGAAGATGGAGTACAAGTCTGCGCCGGCCTGTGCGGATTCGGGGGTCACGCCGCCGATGACGCGTGCGTTTTCGATCAACTCACGCATGATCTGCCCGGGTAATACCCGTTCGGGCGAATAGCACAGGAAGAAGTCGGACCCTGCTTTCAGCCCGGAGCGTTCCAAAATGGGGGCAACCAGCTCAATGGTCGTACGAGGCGGTGACGTCGATTCAAGGACGATGAGATTGCCCTTCCTCAACACTGGCAGGATGGACTCGGTCGCTTTGATCACGGCGGTCATATCTGCCAGTTTGTATTGGTTGCCGTTGTATTCCCCGAACTTGTTTTCGTGGAAGGGAGTGGGAACGGCGATGATGAAGGCATCGGCTTCTTCAGGTTTGAGGGCGGCTTTGAAGTTGCCCGATTGGATGGCATTGGAGACTGCTTCGCGCAGACCCGGCTCGTGGATGTGGATCTCGCCGCGGTTGAGGGTTTCGATGACGACAGCGTTGACATCAACCCCGAGGACGGTGATGCCTTTTGCTGCAAATGTGGAGGCGGTGGGGAGTCCGATGTATCCCAGCCCGATGACGCATACTTTGTTGAAGTTCACTTTTAGCACCTTTTGAGAAAAAGTTATCCCATCCATTATACAACTGCCGGGGAAAATAGTTTTCGCAACATTTTTCGAGGGTTCTCGTAGATATATTATGGTTGTGGTGTTGTATAATCATATGGAGGACCAATGGATTTCCTGCTTGACCCCAATGTTGCCTATTTGATCTTGCTGGGCGGAATTCTGCTCGGATTGATGGCGATTGTCACGCCGGGGACTGGGTTGTTCGAAGTGGGGGCGTTCTTCTGCCTTGTTTTGGCTGGGTATGCCGTTTACAACCTGTCTTTCAACGGGTGGGCGCTTCTTTTGATTGTCATCAGTTTGATCCCGTTCGTTTACGCTTCTCAAAGACCGAAGCGTGAACTGTTTCTTGGGATCTCCATCCTGTTGCTGCTGGTTGGTTCCATCTTTTTGTTTGCCGTGGATGGATTGCTTCCGGCTGTCAACCCGCTGGTGGCGTTTCTGGCGTCCGGTTCAATGGCGGGCTTTTTGTGGGTCGTCGTCCGCAAGTCTGTGCAGGCTGCGGCGGTTCGTCCGGCGCATGACCTCGATGCGTTGGTGGGGCAGGTGGGAGAGGCTCGTACGGTCATTCGAGACGATGGAAGTGTGTACGTCCGCGGTGAGATGTGGACCGCCCGCAGTGAGGGCGAGATCCCGTCGGGGAGCCGCATTCGGGTCGTTCGACGCGAGGGGTTCATCCTCGTTGTGGAAAAAGAAAAATCTGACAACCGTGACTAGTGAAAGGAGACAACAATGGAGTTTTTAGGTGGTAGCATAGCTTGTATCGTTGGCGCGATCATACTGATTGGCTTTGTGTTCCTTGCCAATGCCATCCGCATTGTGCCCGAATACCAGCGCCTGGTCGTGTTTCGATTGGGACGAAGTGTGGGTGCAAAGGGACCCGGTATCGTTATTCTTGTCCCAGTGATCGACCGTGGCGTAAAAGTGGACCTGCGCGAGCAGGTGCGCGAGGTTCCGCAACAGACATCCATCACCAAGGATAACGCCCCGATTTCCATCGACTTTTTGTGGTACTTCAAAGTGATGGAGCCGACCCAGTCGGTTTTGCAGGTAACCAACTTTGAAACTGCTGCGGCAGGTATTGCGGCGACCACGTTGCGCGCGGTCATCGGCGGCATCCCGCTCGATGATGTACTGTCTCAGCGTGAGCATATCAACAACATGCTGCGCACCCGCCTCGACGAAGTGACCGAGCGCTGGGGTGTGAAAGTGACCAACGTGGAGATCCGCGAGATCGTACCGCCGCGCGATGTTCAGGACGCGATGAACCGTCAGATGTCCGCCGAACGCATCCGCCGCGCCGTGGTGACCGAATCCACCGGTACGCGCGAAGCCGCGGTCAACGTGGCAGAAGGCGAAAAGCAAGCCGCCATCCTTCGAGCCGAAGGTCAGAAGCAAGCCGCGATCCTCGAAGCCGAAGGTCAGCAGCAGGCGCAGGAATTGAAGGCGCAAGGGTTTGCGAAAGCGCTCGATGCGATCTTCAGTTCTGCCAAAGCCGTGGACCAGAAGACCATGACGCTGCAATACTTCGAAACGCTCAAGTCTTTGGGCATGAGCCCGTCCACCAAGTACATCTTCCCGATGGAGTTCACCAGCATGCTGGATAACTTCCTCGGCAAAGACGCCAAGAAGTAAAGTCAATTTGTAATACAATAAGGTCTCTCGCACAGAGAGACCTTATTTTTATGCAAATCCTATCGGCATCCATTCTCGATCTCAACGCGCTGCGCAAACTGGAAAAAGAAAGTTTTGACCAGGACGCGTGGCCCCTCTTCGACCTCATCGCTGTATTGACCTTTCCGGATGTTGTCCGCTATAAGGCGGTGGAGGATGGCAATATGGTTGGCTTTGTAGCGGGCGACCCGCGTCCGCGCGACGGATGGGGCTGGATCGCCACCATCGCAGTGGATCCACGCTTTCAGCGGCGTGGAATTGGGACTGCGCTTTTGCACATGTGTGAAAGCAACCTGGGTGTGCCGCGTTCCCGCCTGACGGTGCGCTTATCCAACACGGGCGCGATCTCCCTTTACGAGCGGGAAGGCTATCAAACCATCGATATTTGGAAGGCGTATTACAACGACGGGGAGGATGCCATGGTGATGGAGAAGACCCTATGACCGGAAAACCAAATCGTATGCAGGAATTCGAAGCCCTGCGGGGATTAGCCATTCTGTTGCTGCTGGCGCTCCATAGTGAAGTGTTCGATGCTTCCGTGTTCGGCTTCGAGGTTGATCCGTTGGCTGGCGTGGTGGCATCATTGCTGCTCGGCTCATTCTTCTTTCTGGCAGGTTTCTTCGCGGAGTATTCCCGTTCCAAGGCAGGGGGAACCCTTTTTTCCTTTCTCTGGTCGAAATTTATCCGCATCTTTCCACCCTACTGGCTTGCGCTAGCTTTGTTCATTTTTGTCCTTGGGTTTTCTTTGAAGCGTTTCGACATGCTGGCGTATGTGCTTAATCTGCAATGGCTGCTATCGCCGGTGTTCATCAAGCCGTTGTTGACCATTTGGTATATCAGTGTGTTGGTGGGGTATTATCTTATCTTTGGTTCGCTGTCCTTCTTGATCAAACCCAATCTTTGGTTTTTTGTCTCCGCTTTCGGGGTCTTTGGCGTGTCCTATGCTGCAAATGCAATTGTGGGTTTGTTCGAACCGCGTTTTTTTCAATATTTTTTCATCTTTCTGGCTGGGATCTTTTTTTATCGTTTTGAACACATGCGAGACCGCTTGATGAACCTGGGCATTTTTATCAAGGTTGTGGCAGCGATTGTTTTTTTGCTTGTCTTCTGGCGCGTGGCAGGTTCTGGCTTGGCATCTCCGCATGGTTTGTTTATCCTGACCGCCGACCTGTTCATCCTTGCCTGGGTGTGGATGCTGCTATCCCTTTTTCGGCTGCGGATCGGCGGCTGGAGAATTTGGGCATTCCTTTCCACAGCTTCATTCTTTACCTACCTCTATCATCGTCCCATTTGGAAGGTGTTTGAGATCGTCTTTGGTTTGGAGCCGGGGGTTCAAAAGATTTTTGTCAACTTGATTCCCGGCTCACTTGTCGCCCTGCTGGTGGGATACATCCTCCAGCGCGGTTATGACCGGTTGCTGTCCTCCTTGCGATTAAAGCCGTGATGGGAAATAAGTAATATTCCATCCATAATCATCGGGTTTATAATCAGCCAATATGTCCGAAGTTCTCACGCCGCCCGTATGGGTCCATACAGATGAATTATTGAATCGAATGGTGGAAGATATCGCCTCACAGTCCCGTGTTGCTGTGGATACTGAGTCGAATAGTCTGCATGCCTTTCGTGAACAGGTATGTTTATTGCAATTCTCCACCAGCCGGGCGGATTATCTGGTTGACCCGCTGGTACTGAAAGACCTTGACGTTCTTGCTCCCATCTTTTCCAACCCGAATATCGAGAAGGTTTTCCACGCCGCAGAATATGACCTGATCTGTCTGAGGCGGGATTTTGGATTTTCGTTTGTGAACCTGTTCGATACCATGCAGGCGGCGCGTGTGTTAGGCTACCCGGCGGTCGGCTTGGATAAATTGCTGGGAGATAAGTTCAACATCAAAATGGACAAGCGTCATCAAAAGGCAAATTGGGCGGAGCGCCCGCTGACGAAGGACCAGATTCACTATGCGCGGCTGGATACCCATTATCTATTCGACTTGCGCGATGTCCTTGAGAGTGAACTGCGCGAAAAGGAACGCCTCGACTTTGCGCTGGAGGATTTTCGGCGCGCCTGTATTTTGGATGAAAACCGATCCCGGTCGAATGGCGATTCCTGGGAGCGTTTCGCCGGGCGCAAGGATCTGTCGTTGCGCGAACTGACCATCGTTGCCCAATTGTGCAAATGGCGTGACAGAGAAGCGGAACGCCTCAACCGCCCGCCCTACAAGGTGGTGATGGATGATGTCTTTGTTTCGCTGGCGAAGAACCCGCCGGAAAAGAAAGTGGATCTTTCCGGTGCGGGATTAAGTGAGAAGCAGATCAAGCTGTGGGGCGATATGATCCTCGGGGCGGTCCGCCGCGGGGAGGTTGCCCCGCTTGTGGAGCGGAAACAGGCTGAACGTAAGAATGATGCGGTGCTCAAGCGGCTGGAAAAACTCAAGGCGTGGAGAAAGAATGTGGGGGTGGAACTTCATGTCGAGTCGGATATCATCCTGCCCAAACCGTATCTGGCAATTCTTTCCGAGAATCCGCCAAAGAATTTTAACGAATTGCTCCACCTGATGAAGGATTCTCCTTCGCGGGTCGAAAAATTCGGTCCCCAGATCTTGAAAGCTTTAGGAGTAAAACATGCGAGTTAATTTTCATGGCGCGGCGCACACGGTGACAGGCAGCCAGCATTTGCTGGAGATCAACGGAAAGAAACTGTTATTGGATTGCGGTTTGTATCAGGGGCGGCGCGCGGACACCTATTCGCGCAATTTGAATTTCCGATATAACCCGCAGGATGTGGATGCGGTCATCCTTTCGCATGCGCATATCGACCATTCGGGGAATTTGCCCAATTTGGTCAAGCAGGGGTTTGAGGGACATATTTTTGCCACTCACGCCACCGCAGACCTGGCAAGTTTGATGCTGGCAGATTCAGGTCACATTCAGGAATCGGATGCGGAGTTCGTCAACAAGAAACGGGCGCAGCGCGGCGAAGATCCAGTCGAGCCGCTTTACACCAAGCAAGATGCGGAAGAGGTGGCTGGGATGTTTGCAGGTGTGGATTACGAGCAGGCGTTCGAGCCGATTCCCGGTGTGATCGCGCGCTTCCATGAGGCGGGGCACATCCTCGGCTCTGCCAGTGTTTCGCTGGAGATCGAAGAAAAGGGGAGGAAGATCCGCTTCTGGTTTTCGGGGGATATTGGCAGGTATAATCTCCCGCTGCTGCGTGACCCCGTTCTGCCGACCCATGCAGATTACATGATCATGGAAAGCACTTATGGAGATAAATCTCACAGCAACCCGGAATTGGCTTTCCTTGAATTTCGCGATGTGGTGAAACGGACGCTCGAACGCGGCGGAAAATTGATCGTGCCCGCCTTTGCCGTGGGGCGCACGCAGGAACTGGTCTATGACCTGAACCAGATGATGTTCGATGGCGATGTGCCGCGCGCGCCGGTCTATGTGGATAGCCCGCTGGCGGTGAATGCGACTGATGTCTTCAAGCGGCATTTGGAATGTTTTGATGACGAGACGCGTAAATTTGTGGAGGAGGCGCGTCACCCTGCGCTGGATTTCAAAATGCTGACGTACATCCGCTCGGTGGACGAATCCAAAGCCTTGAACGAACGCACCGACCCGATGATCATCATCTCTGCTTCGGGCATGGCGGAAAATGGACGCATCCTGCACCATATCAAGAATAATATCGAAAACCCAAAGAATACCATCTGCATCGTCTCCTGGCAGGCTCCGGATACGCTGGGTCGCAGGCTGGCGGACCGCGAATCGGAAGTGCGCATCTATGGCGAGACGTACAAACGCAAATGCGATGTGGCAACCATCGGTGGTTTGTCCGGTCATGCCGGGCAGGATCTGCTGGTGAAATATGCGACAGGAGTAAAAGGCAGTGTCAAACAGATATTTTTGGTGCATGGCGAAGAACGTCAAGCCAGAACATTAAAGGATCTCTTGAAAGCGCAGAAGATGGACCAGGTGCATTATCCCGGTTTGCACGAGGGTGTGAATTTGTAACCCTCGCGAATTTTTCGGGTATAATCTCGCCCGCTTCAAAAATTTGGGAAGGTGCCAGAGTGGTTGAATGGGACGGTCTCGAAAACCGTTGTGGGCTTCGGTCCACCGAGGGTTCGAATCCCTCCCTTCCCGCCAAATCAATACGTCCGTATGGGCGTATTTTTTGTTCCCTCGAGCGCCTCCATTAAGGAGGTGTTATTCGAATCCCTCCCTTCCCGCCAAATCAATGCGCCCGTAAGGGTGTATTTTTTTGTTCCCCCGAGCGCCTCCACATAGGTTGGGAACTCTCTCAGGTCTTTTCTTTAGTGGTAAGATTCGCCCAATGAAACTAAACCTTGCCCTCGCGCAGATCAATACAAAACTTGGTGATGTGGAAGCGAACCTAGCCAAACATCTCGACTACATCAAACAGGCAAAATCGGAAAAAGCGGATTTACTCGTCTTTCCCGAGTTATCGCTTACCGGATATGTCTTGCAGGATCTGGTCGCTTCTGTGGCGCACAAGCCGACAGAGGATGACCCGGTCTTCAGACATCTTCTCAAAGCGTCTCACGACCTGGACCTTGTAGTGGGGTTCGTCGATGAAGATTCCCGTCACCGATTCTTTATCGGCTCCGCCTATCTATCGGGTGGAAAGACCATCCATGTTCACCATAAAGTCTATTTGCCGACCTACGGGTTGTTTGATGAAGGTCGCTTCTTTGCCTGGGGCGATGCCGTCCGCGCTTTCGACACGCGTTTTGGGCGCGTGGGGATGCTCATTTGCGAGGATTTCTGGCACGCCTCGCCACCGTATTTGCTCTGGCTCGATGGCGCGGATATTATGCTGTTCTCGTCCGCTTCGCCGGGGCGCGGCTTGAACGACAAGGACAAACTCGAATCGGCACGCTGGGTGGAGCGTATCACCAAAGCGTATGCCAGCATGTTCACGTCGTTCGTGGCGCATGCCAACCGTGTCGGCTATGAGGATGGACTTCATTTCTGGGGCGGTGCGACGGTCTTCGACCCGAACGGCGAAGAACTCGCTCATGGACCTTATAACGATGAAGCCGTCACCTATGCCCAATTGGATTTGAACCAACTCCGCCGTACGCGTGCGCGTTTGCCGCTTCTGCGTGATGAGCGCACAGCGCTTGTCCGTAACGAACTCGATAGGATCCTCTCCCGTGGTTGATATCAATCTTTCCATCAATACCGACCTTGCCCGTGAAATCCTGGCTGGTTTTATCAAATCTGAGATCAGCCGTGTAGGCATGACGCGTGCCATCATCAACCTCTCCGGCGGATTAGACTCGGCGTTGTCTTGTGCGCTGGCGGTTGAAGCCCTCGGCGCGGAAAATGTCATTGTGCTGCGTTTGCCGTATCGTACGTCATCGCCCGATTCACTGGCACACGCCCAAATGGTCATTGACCAGTTCAAGGTCCAGAGCGAAACGATTGACATCACGCCGATGGTCGATCCATTGATTGCGCGTGACCCGAACATGTCGAATGTCCGCAAGGGCAATATCATGGCACGTATGCGCATGATCGCGCTGTACGACCAATCTGAGGTGTTCAAGGCGCTGCCGGTGGGGACGAGCAACAAAACCGAGATCCTGCTTGGGTATAGTACGCTGTATGGCGATTCTGCCAGCGCGATCAATCCCATCGGGGATCTGTACAAAACGCAGGCGCGCCAGCTTTCGCGGGCGGTGAATATCCCGTCACCGATCATCGATAAGCCCCCGTCGGCTGATCTATGGGCAGACCAGACCGATGAAAAGGAACTTGGTTTTACCTACGAGGATGTGGACAAACTTCTCTACCTTCTAGTGGACCAGCGTTATAGTCCGTTGGAAGCGGTGGAGGCAGGCTTTGATAAAAAATTCGTGGAGACCGTCACCACCCGGATTCGGCGTTATCAATTCAAACGGATGCTGCCGCCCATTGCCAAGATCAGCAACCGCACCATTGGCTACGACTTTTTATACCTCCGCGATTGGGGAACTTGATTCAAATCCTTGAACCGGCAACTTGACTATCAATATGCACATCCCACCTTCACTTAAGCATAGAAAATTTTTCTACCTTTGGCTCGGACAACTTATCTCGATCACAGGGACCCAGATGCAACTCTGGGCGTTGTTTTGGCACGTTAACCAGCTGGACGAAAACCCCATTGCGCTGGGAGGCATTGGCGTTGCCCGTATCCTGCCGGTCATCATCTTTTCGCTGATCGGCGGTGTGCTTGCGGATTCAATGGATCGCCGTAAAGTGATGTTCGTGACGCAATCCATCGCAGCGCTTCTCGCCCTGGTGTTAGCATTGCTCACCCAATTTGGGCAGGTTACCATCTGGCATATTTACTTCATTACCGCCTTACAGGCGGTGGTGGTTGCTTTCGACGGTCCCTCGCGCCAGGCGTTGGTCCCCAACTTGCTGCCGAAGAAAGATCTGCCCAATGCCTTCAGTATGACCTTTACTGCCTTTCAAGTTGGCGCAGTGCTTGGACCTGCACTGAGCGGCGTATTCATTGCCTCCTTTGGGCAGGAAGCGGTATATTATTTCAATGCCATTTCATTTGGGGCAGTGCTGATCGCGTTGTTCATGATCGGCGACGTACCGCAGTCCATTGCGGAGTCCTCAGCGGGCATCAGCATGAACGCCGTCAAGGATGGGATTCGTTTCATCCTCTCCAAGCCAGTCATCTTTTCCACGATGATGCTGGACTTTGTTGCCACATTCTTCGCCTCTGCCAATACGCTGATGCCCATCATCGCCAAGGATGTTTTGAAGGTTGGCGTGGTGGAATATGGCTATCTGTCTGCGGCTTCGGCGGTGGGAGCGGTGCTGGCGGCGCTGGTGATTTCACAAGTCAAAGAACTACGCCGACAGGGGACACTGTTCCTCGGCGCAGTGATCGTTTTTGGATTCGCCACCCTTGTGTTCGGTCTGACCAAATCCTTTATTGTCGCATGGCTTGCCATCTCCGTCACAGGTGCAGCAGACGGGGTCAGCACCATCATCCGCAATACCATCCGGCAGTTGCAAACCCCCGATCACATCCGTGGGCGCATGACCAGCATCAACCAGATCTTCTTCCAGGGCGGACCTCAACTCGGCGAGATCGAAGCGGGCGTGGTGGCGCAGCTGTTCGGCGCGCCGTTCGCGGTGGTCACTGGAGGTATCGGATGTATTGTCGGCACTTTGATGATCATCTGGAAATGGCCCCAACTCAAAACGTACAATGGCGACGAACCCATGCTGGCAGGCGCAACAGCAGATTAGCGGCGCATCCCCAGCAGGAAATCCAATTGATGCGCGATGTACGTCAGTTCCCCGCGTGCGATCTGAGTGCGCCGCACATCCAGCCAATGTTGAAGTCTTTCCGCTGTCAATTGCGGACAAGTCCAAACCGACCCCTCAACGAAATGCAGGATGAACTCCAGAAAATACTTTTCATCTTCAGGGTAGCATCCGTCCGCGGGATACACGACCCAATCTGACGAACCGGCAGCGAGAATATCCGCATGGACAGCCTGCACGTGCGTGAACATCTGCCGTCCGCTGCGACTGCTCCCGCCGGAGGGGCGCGTGTCCATCGTCGAATGATAGCGGCTCTCGATCAGTGTATCCAATTCTTCGTCGATGACCGGTTCAAACGTGGTCACGCCGTCGAAGTTGAGCGTCAGCCAGGCAAGGTTTTTCGTCAGAGTCAGCAACTTGGTCAAGCTGTCTGGCATCGGGAGAAGGTCCAGAAAGGCATGGGCGATCAACACATCCGCAGGGGTCTTGTTCGTTTGGATGAAATCGAAGACATCCGCCGCCACCAACCTAACATGGATATTGATGTCCACGCCGGTGAGGCTGATTTGATGCGTACCGCTTCGTTCCACGCTGAAACCTGATTCACCTGCCCATGCTGGAATCCACTCTGATGCATACTCCACGTTGTCAGCCATACCATCCACCAAAATGTATTCCGCCTTGCGGATCACCCCCCAGCGGATCAGGCGCCTGAGCATCGTACCGATTCCCGCTCCGACCTCAATGATGCGGATGGGCTCGGGCGGCAGCTTGTTTTTCAGCGCCAGAAAAACATCTTTGTTAAGTGCGCGGTCATCCACGCTTTGTTTGGAGAGCAGGTATCGGGGAAAGGAATATTCCATCATCTTGTCACTTTTAACACGGAGATGCCTTCATCGTGGGGCGGGCTTTTCAGCAAGCCGCGCATACGCTCCAGCACGATCTGGTGGATGGCTTGTGCATCCGTCGAGCCGACTTCTTCGAGCGTGATCGGTTTTGCGAATCGGATATGAACTGTGGTAGGCCTTGCGTTGCGCGTGACCATGGCAAGCAGCTGCAGCGCCGCCGCCAGTTTTTCGCGGTCCATGCGGCTGCGTTTGAGGCGGGGCAGCCAATGGCGCGCAGTCTTCTCCCACACCACTCCGCTCACAAGGACTGGGACAATTTTCGTGTCCCGAGCGAAGCGCAGAAACACACCCGCCGAGTCGGTCCACCTGTTCAGGGAATCCAGAGCGCCTTCGTACACATCCGGGTCAGGTTCGATCTCTCCCGCGGGAAAAGTCAATGCCGCACCGCCGTTCTTCAAATGGGATGAGACCTGGCGGACGGCGTTCATCCGTTTTGCGGGGTCGTCGTCGATGAAGAACAAATGCCTGGTTATGTTTTCCAGTGCCACCAGGAATGGGCGATGCGCGGCGATGATTCTTAAATCTGACCGGTTGATGGCGGCGAACAGGCTGATGGTATCTGCCACACCAGGGTGGTTGGAGAGGAAAAGCGCGGGTCCTTCAACAGGGATTTGCTCCATGCCGTAGACGCGTACATCGCGCACATATTTCGTCTGTATGATGAGGCGCGATGCTTCGGATAGTCCCGTCTCACCGACTGTATCATCGTAGCCGCTCATTTGAGTGGCGAATTCACGCGCGGCTCGGGAGAAGACCTTTCGCAGAATCCACGCGGGGATTGGATAATCCTGCCAGCCGAAGGAGGTGACAAGATCATCCATGTTTATTTTTGTGAGAATTTCCAGGTTTGATGTCATTCACGCTCGATGGAAAAATGCAAAGGATAGCCTTCCATGCCTGCGGCTTGATGTGCGTGTTGCACGCGTTTCTCGGCTTCCATACGCGGCAGGGTTTGGACGTAGGCAGACCCTTTGATGTGTGCGGTTAACATAATGTCGGCGGCGCGGTCGTTGGCGAGAAAGAAGATCTGCTTGAGAACCTCAACCACGAAGTCCATCGGGGTCGTTTCATCGTTGTGGATGATGACGCGATACAGCGGTTCGAGTTCTGTGTCGGTTTCTTCAATGATCTGGATTTCAGGAAGGGATTGCGTTGTCATCGCAGATTTTCACTTTCTACTTTCCAACCCGGTTCAGCGCATCAATCTCGTCTGATGATAATTCGATCTCTGCTGCATGATAATTCTCGCGGATGTGGACCGGGTTGAACGACATGGGAATGGTAATGATGCGTGGCTGCGAGATGACCCACGCCAATGCAATCTGAAACACAGTGGC
Organism: Anaerolineales bacterium UBA2395; assembly: GCA_002343775.1. GTDB lineage: Bacteria > Chloroflexota > Anaerolineae > Anaerolineales > Villigracilaceae > Villigracilis. Next base: position 221,930 of record DDSH01000007.1, on the reverse strand, counting down.
GTGATGCGCTTTTGCGATTCCTTCCAACGTTGGGTTCGAACGGAGATTGCCCTCGTCCACTGGAGAATATGCGGTGAAGAGAATATCATTCTTTTGGCAATACTCCAATACGCCATTTTGGACGTAGGAACGATCTGAAAGACTGTAGGGTACCTGGTTGGTGATGATCGGCGTCTCGGAAAGATCCTGTGCCCGTTTGAGTAACTTCACATCGAAGTTGCTCACGCCGAGGTGTTTCACCTTTCCATCACGCACTAGTTTGTTCAACGCGCGGAAGGAATCTTCGTATTTGGCGCCTGCCGAGGGCCAGTGGATGAGATACAGGTCGATGAACTCCATGCCGAGGCGCCGTAGCGAGTTTTCACAGGCTTTTAAGACGTCGTCAAATCGCAAATGGCTGGGTGTGACCTTGGACGTGATGAACAAGTCCTCGCGCTTCCTTCCGGACCCGCGAACTGCCTGCCCGACCAATTCTTCACTATGCCCTGAGGCGTACATCTCCGCTGTGTCGAAGTGGGTATAACCAACTTCCAGCGCGGTACGAAGCGCGGTCAGAGACTTCTCATCCACGGCGCGGTTGGGTGAAGAGCCACCGCCGATCTTCCAGGTGCCGAAGCCGATCTTGGGTAACGATAAGTTGGGAAGGATTTCATATTTCATGAGCCAATTTTACACAAGAAAGCCCGCCTCCATCGCTGAGGAGGACGGGCTTTGGTCTGCCCCCATATTCCAATTTACTACGCTGGAATTTTGCCCCTTTTTACTGAAAGGGAAACAGGTTTAAGCGGGAACTTTATCCCACTCTTTTTGTGCGTGTTCAAAGCCGCGTTTCAATGCTTCGAAATTCTTGGGCAGCAGGTGTTTGTGTCTTGCAGGCAGGTGACCTTCGAGCGCTTTTTCCACGTCTTCGAGTTTAACTTCGGGCAGGGCGGTGAGTAACGCACCCATTGCCACCATGTTGACCAGTTTGCGGTCGCCGATCTCTTCGGCGATCTCGTTGCACGGGACCATGATGACGTGAATATCGCTGCGTTTGCCCGCGCGATCCACCATGGATTGATTTACGATCAACGTGCCGCCCGTCGCCAGCAGGTCTTCATATCTGTCGAACGAGGGCAGGTTCAACGCCACAGCCAGCGGCGGATTCTTGACCAGCGGGGAACCGATCTCATGATCGGCAACTACCACGGTGCAGTTCGCCGTACCGCCGCGCATTTCGGGACCATACGAGGGGATCCACGTCACGTCCAAGCCGTTGTCCATAGCGGCGTAGGCTAGCACCTGACCACCGAACAGAACACCCTGTCCGCCGAACCCTGCGATGATGATTTCTTTTTGCATGTTACACCTTTATCTGCTTGATCGCGTCACTGACCTTGAAATCACCCAGCGGATATGCGGGGATCATGTGCTCTTCCACGAATTTCAACGATGCAACAGGGGTCATGCCCCAGTTGGTGGGGCAGGTGGAAAGCAGTTCCACCATCGAGAAGCCGAGTCCGCGTGCCTGGGTTTCAAACGCGGTGCGGATGGCTTTCTTCGCAAGGCGGATATTCTTCGGGTCGTGCAGCGAGCGGCGCACACAATAGCCAACACCTGCCAGCGTGGAAAGCATCTCAGAGACCTGAATGGGATAGCCCTGAGTCTCCACATCACGTCCGTTCGCGGAGGAAGAGGTCTTCATTCCGGGCAGGGTGGTGGGAGCCATTTGCCCGCCGGTCATGCCGAAGTTGGCGTTGTTGATGAAGATGACAGTAATGTTCTCGCCGCGTGCCGCCGCGTGAACGATCTCGCTCATGCCGATGGAGGCAAGGTCGCCATCACCTTGATAGGTGAAGACGATGCGGTCGGGCAGAACGCGTTTCACACCGGTTGCCATCGCGGGAGCGCGCCCGTGCGGGGCTTCGACGAAATCGGTGTCAAAGTAGTTGTAGGCAAAGACGGCGCATCCAACAGGCGCAACGCCAATGGTCTTGCCGATTACGCCCATCTCTTCCAACACTTCAGCCACCAACCTGTGCGCCACGCCGTGTGTGCAGCCCGGGCAGTAGTGGGTGGGCATTTCGGTAAAGGCTTCGGGTCGTTCATAAACAAGATTATTTGGAGTAGCCATTATGCAGTCATCCTTGTCAGCCAGGATTCTCTTGGGTCGGTCGCAACCGTCAACGGTCCAGATGCGATGCGGTGAATTTCATCCAAAATTTCATCGTGGAAGGGAACCACACCGCCGGGGCGTCCATAAAATTCGACCGGGACTCGCCCGCGAACGGTCAGCAGGACATCATCGAGCATTTGCCCCATGTTCATCTCTGTGACCAAAAACGCCTCAGCCTGCGGGATGAGTTTTTCCAGCGCTTCATACGGGAACGGGCTGACGGTGATCGGTCGTAAAAGCCCGACCTTGATGCCTTGTGCGCGCGCCTCGCGGACGGCTGAGAGCGCAACACGCCCCGCGGTGCCGAAGCCCACGACAACATACTGCGCGTCTTCAAGGAAATATTCCTTGTAGCGCACTTCATTGGCTTGCACTTCGTGAAATCGTTTGAGCAGCCGCAGATTGGTTTTTTCTTCATCGAGCGGGTTGAGATAAATGGACGAAAGCACGCGGCGTTCGCGGTTCATTGCACCATCGGTAGCCCAATCAAAGTTCTTGCGTTTGAATTCTTGCATGGCGGGCATTTCCGCAGGTTCCATCATTTGACCGGTCGAGCCGTCGAGAATGATGAGTGTGATCATGCGGTATTTTTCCGCGAGATCGAAGGACAATGCGGTGAGGTCGATGGCTTCCTGCACGGATGCGGGAGCCAGCACAATGCGCGGATAGTCGCCGTGTCCGCCGCCGCGTACGGCTTGGTTGTAGTCGCTTTGAGCGGGAGCGATGTTACCGAGACCCGGTCCGCCGCGCATGACGTTCACTAAAACAGCGGGGATCTCCGTTCCGGCGATGTACGATAAACCTTCCATCATCAGGCTCACACCGGGCGAGGAGGAGGATGACATGACACGCACGCCGGTGCATGCCGCACCGTAGACCATGTTGATCGCGCCGAGTTCAGATTCTGCCTGTACGAAGGCGCGCCCGAGTTCGGGCATACGGCGTGAGAGGTATTCCAGCACTTCCGTCTGCGGGGTGATGGGGTAGCCAAAGTAGGCTCCCAGTCCCGAACGGACGGCGGCTTCTGCGATGGCTTCGTTGCCTTTCCATAATTCTTTTGGCATTCGTTTCTCCAATACCTTTTACCGCGAAGTGCGCTAAGGTCGCTAAGAAAAAGAATTTATTTGCGTTCCTGGCGCTCTTGGCGGTGAAGAATCACGCCGCTACAGGTGCGGCTTTGGTTACTTCACGATAGACGGTGATCGCTGCATCTGGACAGACCACCGCACAAATAGCACACCCCGTGCAGCCGTCTTTGAACGTGTGCGCGGGGTGGTATCCCTTCGGGGTAAGGTGATTCATGTCCAGTTCCATCACCCCCTGTGGACAGGCGCTGATGCAGAGTTCGCATCCCTTGCAATAGGTATCGCTGACTTCGATCCAACCTTTTGCTGCCATTTAGGCTCCTTTTGTAGTTAAGTTAGACAAACTAGGGTGGATTTCTCCACCATTCTGATTATGTCGTTTTCGGAAACAAGCGAGTAGTGCCAAGCGTCACATGCGGGTGGGGACAAAGGTCATTGGTTTTTCGTCATAAAACAAGGACTTGTGGGTGGGTTTCGCAGGTCATTTTTAGGATTTGATGTGGATATAATTTCGAAAAACATAGAGGAGCTTATATGGAAAATTTGAAGGAATGGTTGTTTGAGTTGGATACTTTAATTCTCGTTATTTTGATGGTTGGTGCTTTTGTTGCATGGGAATTGAAATCAGGCGAATTTCCCTTGCGCTGGTTCGGGTCGATCCGGCGTGATCGTCGTCCAATTGCTTATTGGATCGCAATGCTGTTTCATTTTGCCATCTTGATTATTCTTGCGTACACGTGGATGACCGGGCTGAGAATGCCGCTATCCATCTTTTTTGAATAGAGATCGCACAAGATGGTCAGCGATGGGCAAATTCCATCGCTGTTTGTTTTATGGGTGGTAGAATCGAAGCATCAAACTCTGGAGGATTTCATGACCGAAGTCGTGATCGTCGATGCCATTCGCACGCCCGTTGGAGCGTTGGGCGGCATCCTCTCGTCTGTGCGCCCCGATGACATGGCGGCGCATGTCATCAAAGCCATTGTAGAACGGAATCAAATTGACCCTGCTTCCGTTGAAGAAGTTTTCATGGGCTGCGCCAATCAAGCCGGTGAAGATAACCGCAACGTGGCACGCATGGCGGCGCTGCTGGCGGGTCTGCCTGTGGAAGTGGGCGGCGTGACGGTCAATCGTTTGTGCGCTTCCGGCTTGAACGCCATCAACATGGCGGCACGCGCCATCAAAGCGGGAGAAGGGGAGGTCTACATTGCCGGCGGAGTCGAATCCATGAGCCGGGCACCATACTCCCTCCCAAAGGCAGAAGCGGGATTTTCCTTTGGCAATCTCACTGCCTACGACACGGCGCTCGGCTGGCGGTATCCCAATCCCAAAATGAAAGCCATGCATGGCACCGACTCGATGGGCGAGACCGCAGAGAACATTGCCGCCGAACGCCCGCACATCACCCGTGAAAAACAGGATGGGTTTGCTGCGCGTAGCCACGCTAAGGCGGTTGCTGCGATTGACTCCGGGCGCTTCAAACAGGAAATTGTGCCTGTTTCTATTCCCCAGAAAAAAGGTGACCCGAAAGTTGTAGATACGGACGAACGCCCGCGCCGCGACACGACCATGGAGAGTCTCGCCAAACTCAAACCAGCCTTCCGCGAGGGGGGAACTGTCACTGCTGGAAATTCGTCTGGATTAAATGACGGTGCATCGGCGCTTTTGTTGATGAGCGCAGAAAAAGCCAAGTCTCTGAATCTCAAACCGCTTGCCCGCATCGTGACCTCCGCATCGGCGGGCGTTCCGCCTCGTATCATGGGCATTGGGCCTGTCCCCGCAACGAAGAAAGCGCTCGACCGTGCCGGGTTGAAGATCAAAGATATCCGCTTGATGGAATTGAACGAAGCCTTCGCGATCCAGTCTCTGGCAGTGCTCGAAGATCTACAGATCGACCCTGAATTGGTCAACGTCAACGGCGGCGCCATCGCCATCGGACATCCGCTCGGCTGTTCCGGCGCGCGCCTGATGACCACACTCGTCCACGAAATGAAGAATCGCGGCAACGTAAAATACGGTGTGGCGACTCTTTGCGTGGGTGTCGGTCAGGGCGAGGCGACGGTAGTGGAATATCTTGGTTGAAGGTTTCATGTTGATGGTTGAAAAACGAAACCTGCAAGGTTCAACCTGTGACGTGCAACCTTATAGATAGATAGAAGGATAACCATGAAACGAATTCTCTTTTTTTCCGTTCTGGCTTTGCTGATCGCCGCCTGTGGAGCGGATGCGCAGACCAATGAGCCGGCAGGATCAACCGAACTTGCTCTGGCGGCGACCGCCACAGTGGAAGGACCTCAAGCCGCGCTCGAGTCAATGACTGCGCCCGAAGAAACGCCCCTGCCGGATGAGATCAACGCACCGTTGATCGATTCACCGTCGCTCATCAACATCGAAATGCTGGACGAGGTCTACGGCTGGGGGATCACCGAAGAGAATATCGTCCGCACCAACGACGGCGGTGTGACCTGGTATAACGTCACGCCTGGGAATCTTGCCGATGCGGGGTATCTTGTCCATGCCGACTTCTTCGACGCAACCCATGCCTGGGTGCAGCTCCCTGATATGAACAACTACCCCAACGGCGGCACGTTGTATCGTACCTCTGACGGTGGCATTACATGGGACGCATTCGAAACGCCGTTCAGCGGCGGCTCGCTGCACTTCATCACCGAGGAAAATGGTTGGATGATGGCGGATTTGGGCGTAGGGGCAGGCTCGATGGCGGTCTCCATTTTTCAAACGGAGGATGGCGGCGCAACCTGGCAGCGTGTGTACACCAATGACCCCAACCTTGCCGATGCCGGCGTGACCCTGCCGCTCGGTGGCATCAAGAACATCCTCCTGCCGCTCGACATGCAAACCGCGTGGGTGGGGGGCGTGGTGTACGCGCCGGGCGAAATGTACCTCTTTCGCAGTCAAGATGGCGGCGAGACCTGGCTTCAGATCAATGTGGTACTCCCCGACGAAGCCGCCGAGAGCGAATTGAGCGTGTTGGGTATTTTATTCGTCTCGGAAACAGATGGCTTGCTTGCCTTGCGCATGTCTGCTGAAACCCCGCAGACCATTATCTACGCCACAGAGGATGGTGGTGTGACATGGTCGTTGCTGCCGGTCAGTTTCGAGGGATACGGCATTCTTGAAACGCCGTCAGCGCGTGAAATGATCTTCTATACCGACGACCAGTTCTACGTCACGAATGACGCGGGTGAAACCATCCAGCAGATCGCGCCGGAGATCGCGTTCGGCGATTCGTTGATCGACATGAGTTTCGCCAATTCCAAAACCGGATGGGTGATCGCTGCCAGCCCGTCCAACGAGCGGACTCTTTACAAGACGACCGATGGCGGCGAGACCTGGACTCCGCTCACCCCATAACGCTTCTTTCTGACCCGCAGCCTGATACCTGTACCCAGGCAGGGTGCAACCCGTAACTTGATGGTGATCGTGATGCTGTAAAATTGCCCAAAGGAGAGAGATTATGACCAACTTAGTGCGTGATTGGATGTCCAGCCCTGTTGTGGTGGTAGACCCTGACTCGAGTGTGTCGCACGCTCTGACGTTGATGCGCCGCCGAAACATCCACAGCGTGGTGGTAGATATCAGCGAGAAGAATCCGGCGTATGGCATTGTAACCACTACCGACATCCGCGATAAGATCGTGCTGGCAGGGCGCAACCCCGCCGAGACGACCGTGCGCGAGATCATGTCTGGTCCCATCGTTACCGGGCGCGCCGAATGGACGCTGGTGGATTGTTCGCGCCTGATGCAGGAGAGAAAGATCCGTCACCTGCCAATTGCCGACGAACACGGTACCTTGATCGGTTTGATCTCTGCCACCGATATTTTTATGGCGGCTGAAGAACAAGGCTGGATCGAAGAGTAGAACAACAAAAACAGTCCCATCACGGGACTGTTTTTGTTTAAGCGCGAGTCAATATTACTCTGCCGATACCTTCACCGCGACCTGTTTCATGTGCGCCAGTACGCCGATGAAGCCATTGAGCCGCTGTTGCGAGACGGCTTCCTGTAAATTCATCGGCATGTAAAAATCGGCAGGGACGGAAAGGATCTCTTCGAGCGTGCAGCCGTTCAACCCGTTCGTCAGGATCGAAGCAAGTCCGCGTACCGTGGGGGATTGTTTGGGAATGTCGAGGTGGAAGACAATGCCACCGTTCGCATCTTTTTCGGCGATGATGAAGACCGGGGTCATACACTCCGGAACGGGTTCCATTTTTTCGCGTTCGTTTTTGAAGCGTTCCGGCAGGTCTGGCATGGATTCGGCGTAGGCGATCAACGTTTCCAGTTTTTCCTCGCGGCTCATGCTCGCGAAATCGTCCACGATCTCTTGAAGTTTGGCAGGTAAGGTCATATTATTTCCGTAGGGACACAGCGAATTCTGAATGGTTGCGATGGAGAGGTCGTCTCGCTGTGCCCCTGCAAAACATTATTTTTCGATCGGCGCATCCACCAGGTTGCCCCACTCGGTCCACGATCCATCATAGTTCTTGACAGTGGGATAGCCCAGCAGGTACTTCAGCACGAACCAGGTCAGCGAGGAGCGCTCGCCAATGCGGCAGTAGGCGATGATCTCGCCATCAGGCTTGACATTCCTGCTTTCATAAAGCGCCTTCAATTCCTCGGCGGATTTGAAGGTGGAGTCCGCTTCGTTGACTGCCTGTGCCCACGGGATGCTGACCGCGCCGGGGATGTGCCCACCGCGGGTGGCGCCTTCCTGTGGGTAATTCGGCATGTGGGTCAACTCGCCCGAGTATTCCTTCGGCGAGCGAACATCCACCAGCGGTTTCTTCGCTTCCATTTGTTTGAATATGTCGTCGCGGAAGGCGCGGATGGATTTGTCTGCTGTCTTCGCTTTGTAGGTGGTCGCCGGGTAGGAAGGGACTTCCTTCACCAATGGGCGGTTTTCCTGCTCCCATTTGGTGCGTCCGCCGTTCATGATCTTCACGTTCTGATGACCATAATACTGGAAGAGCCAGAGCGCATAGCAGGCGAACCAGTTGGATTTATCTCCGTAGAAGACGACGGTGGTGTCGTTGGTGATGCCAAGTTTGGAGGCAACCTCCTCGAACGTTTCCTTGGTGAGGAAATCGCGGCGCAGTGGGTGTTGGAGCGTGCTGAACCAGTCCACTTGAACAGCGCCGGGAATGTGACCGATGGAGTATAACAGGGGATCTTCGTCCGATTCGATGATGCGGACGTTCGGGTCGTTGAGGTGATTTGTGACCCATTCGGTATCGACAAGGTATTCGGGGTGAGCATACGACATGGCTAAAGTTTCCTTTTCGTTGGATTTTCAAAAAAAGCAGTCAACATCCAGAATAAGGATGGCGAAACATCCTGCGCGGACATCAATCGTGCGCGGGGAGCGTTTCACCGTCTGGAGAGTTGACTGCTTGGTGGATACGAGTCTCAGGCGGTGATTACGAACCCCGCCGCAGACACAAGCAAAAGTGGAAGAAGAGTTCCATATGCGCGCGTATTTTAAGGGATAGAAAATATTTGTCAAGTCAAATATTCGAGCCATGAATTGATGTAAAATTGACGCATGCCGAAGCAGAAGTATTACGTCGTTTGGAAAGGAAGGAAGACAGGTATCTTCACCTCGTGGGCGGAATGTGAGAAACAGGTGAAGGGATTTGTCGGCGCGCAGTACAAGGCGTTCGGTAGCGAAGCCGAAGCGGACGCCGCCTACCTTGCCCATTACGACGATTACAAGGGAAAGGTGGCTTCGAGCGGAAAGTGGAGGATGGCGAGCGTCAAACCCATCCTGCCATCGGTGTGTGTGGATGCGGCATGCAGCGGGTCGCCGGGCAAACTGGAATTTCGCGGTGTGAATACGGAGACGGGTGAGCAGATCTTTCACGCGGGTCCCTACGCTGAAGGGACGAACAACGTAGGTGAGTTTTTAGCCATCGTCCATGCACTGACGTGGCAGGCGAAGCACAATATGCATGTGCCGATCTATTCCGACTCGGAGAATGCGATCTCATGGGCATATACGGGTGTGTGCAGGACCCGTTTGCAACACGCACCCAAAAATGCCATTTTGTTCGCGCTCATCCGCAGCGCCGAGAATTGGCTGGCGGAAAACGAATTCCCCGAAGATAAAATCTTGAAATGGGATACCGGTCTGTGGGGCGAGAATCCCGCTGATTTCGGACGGAAGTAAAAACCCTTATGGTGGCGATCAATAACGAGGTCCGCGTTGAGGCGGGAGATTAATGGAATGAAGTTACTTGGCTGGTCATGGTCACTGGGTCGCCTGCGCGGAGTGGATATCCGTTTTCATTTTTCCACCCTGTTCAGTATCCCGATCGCATACTATCTATTCAAACCCGTCGATCTTCGCGGGGCTGTCGAAACCCTGCTTTGGGTAAGCGGATTGCTGCTGTTCGTCTTTTTGCATGAACTGGGGCATGCCTTTGCCGCCCAGCTGGTGGGAGTGAAGGTAAAGAGTTTGGTGATGTGGCTGATGGGCGGGTTGACCAACCTTGCCTACAAACCGGAAAAACCATTGCACAATCTTTTCATCTTTGCGGCGGGACCGCTGGTGAATATGCTTCTGGCGTTCGTGTGTGTTTTTTTGTATGGCGGCATGGTCTATCTTTCGATGCCGCTCGCGGAAAATGCGGCTGTCTTCATCTGGATGCAAACTTTTCAGAACCTTTTCTTTTCCCTCGCGCTAGTGAATCTGATCCTGACCTTCTTCAACCTGCTTCCGGTCTATCCACTGGATGGTGGCAATATTTTGCATGCCGCAACGGAGTGGTTGTTCGGCAAGAACAACGCAGATTGGATCACTCTGCTGATCAGTATTCCGTTTCTGTTTTTGCTGGTTGCGCTCGGTTGGTTCGCGCGCGATTACGTGCTGCTCTTTTTCTGCATTCTGATCGCGTTCGGCATCGCCACATTGAATCGCTCCTCTCTGCGCTGGGTCAACCTGGGTGTGAATTATCTTTTCCGGCGCGCTGGATATTATTTTTTGCTGGGTGATTATGAGCGCGCCGCCCAGATCTATACGCAGGAGATCGAACGGCACCCAGACCGGGCAGGGAATTATCTTTCACGCGGTGGGTGTTATCTGGTGATGGGTCAAAAGGAACGGTCACAGGCGGATATTGAACGTGCCTTGAAGATCGACCCCGATCACATGCTCGCGCTGCAATTGCGCGGCGAGCTATATGCCCTCGAAAAAAATTACGACGCCGCGCTCGACCTGTTTGCCCGTGCGCAAGCCATCAACCCACATTGGGCAGTGCCGTACTTTGACCGCGCTTCGGTGCTGTTGGACCGCGGCGAACTTCAACCTGCGCTGTCTGAATTCAACCATGCCATCTCGTTGAACTCCCGTACACCGTTGTTCTATCTCGTGCGGTCTTTGGCGCATTTCCGGCTGGGTGACCTGGAATCCGCGCGCCGGGATCAGGATACGGCAGTGCAGATGTCGCCCTCGGAAACGCTCGTCATGGCAGAAGTCAATCTGATCCTTTATGAGGGAAATCTGGATTGGGCTCGGGATTTTTACGAACGCATCCTGCTAACGAATCCGAGGAATGCCCTCGCGCTTCAGGGCTACGGCGATGCCTGCCGCATGAACCGGGAATTTGTCCACGCCGAAGCCTTGTACTCGCGCGCCCTTGCCATCAACCCCAAAGAACCACGGCTGTATCTTGGGCGCGGCAAGACCTACCTCGAGTTGAACGACTCTCAAAAAGCCAAAGCGGATTTTGAGAAGGCGCTCTCCGTTTCCGATAAATTGCATCTCAAACGCCAATCCGAATCGTTACTGAAAGCCCTGCCTGCTTTCCCTTGATTATAAGGATGAGAACTATGAAAACAGCCTTGCTGGTTATCGACATTCAAAAAGATTATTTCCCCGGCGGGAAGTTTCCGCTCGTGGAGCCGCTCGCAGCCGCGAAGAAAGCCTACTCCATTTTGCAATGTTTCCGCGAACACAACGGACATCACGTCCATATTCAGCATATCTCCCTCAAACCAGATGCGGCGTTTTTTGTGCGTGGCAGCGAAGGTTCAGACATCCATGATGCAGCCGCACACTTTGAAGGCGAGCCCATCGTCTACAAGCATTATCCCAACTCCTTCCGCGAGACGAATTTATTGGACATGCTCAAAGAATGGGGGATCGAGCGCTTGGTCATCACCGGTATGATGACCCACATGTGCGTGGACGCCACCGCCCGAGCCGCCGCAGATCTTGGCTTCAAAGTCATCATCGCGGAAGATGCCTGTGCCACCCGCGACCTTGAATACAACGGTACGGTCATTCCGGCAGAGCATGTCCACAAGGCGTTTTTGGCAGCATTGAAATCCTACGGACAGGTGATGAGGTCAGAGGAAGTCATTGCGTTGCTTGCGGCAGAATTGGCTGTGTGATCCAATCCTTTTATTGGTTCGCCCAATTTGGGATCGAACGAGGAAATAGCACAAGGTCGAGAAATAGTCCAAGGAGTACACCGCCCGCATAAGCGAGGATATCAAGCGGGTCGAATGTGCTTCCAAAGATCGGGTATCCAGCGTATTGAGAGAACTCCACCAGACAGCCTGTAATAAAAACCACACTAGCGCGAAAAGGCGGGAAACTTATGGACTTGTTCTTGAACAAGCCCATAAGCAGCACCAACGTCATCGGCAGGAGAATATCGATCAAATAACCATTCACGAATACGGGAAAGGGACCGCTATACTGCGTGCCTGTAACGAAATGAAGCACAGCGGTTCCAATTGCAATGAGGGTGATGGTGATCTTTTTTTTCATGGATGAACTTAATGAAACTTTTCCCACGGTTGGAGCAGGTCATATTCCTCACCAAAGACGGAGAAATACAATTCGTTTGCCGCATCCGAATAACCGCCGACAGTGGCCAGTTTTGCTCCCATCGCCTTGAGCCGCTTTAGCCCTTCGGTGAGAAGCGCTTTCCCCAGCCCATGCCGTTGATGTTTGGGCACAGTAGCGACGGGTTCAAAGTATGCCGTGCGGGTGACATCGTCGAACCAGACGGTACAGAACGAGGCGATGGAACCGTCGCGGGCGATGGCGACGAGGTCAAGGTCGCGGCGGTAGAGCGGCGCAGATTGAATGTGGTGATACCAACTCGGGTCGTCACGGTTCTCACGCGCGGTTTGAATTTCATCATTGTGAAAGCCCAGCCCTGAAGCATAACAACGCTCGAGCAATTCCAATCCATGTCCCAGAGCGCGGATGGTGTATCCATTTGGCGTTTCCACTTTTTTGATCTCATTGGCAAGCGGGAAGATGTGAATGGTCTCGTTCGTTTCGGGGCGCTCCACCTTTTGGTAGCCGCGTTTTGTTAGAATTTCGTGGCGCAACGAGTCTTTCGAATCAGCAAAGACCAAAATGCGCATTTTGCCTTCCCGGTTTGGATGTTTGAGGTATGTCTCCGCTGTGACTATCATTTCTTCTTCGAGTTCGGGCGTGCGGAATTTTGGATGGATTTGTAAATAGGCTTGCCCTTTGCCTTCGGGGTTGAGCACGGCGGCAAGTTCTCCATCTTCACTTTCCCAAAGGAAGATGACCTGGGTGAGGTCGAACTTTTCAATGTCCGTGTTGGCAAACCACCACCAATAGTCCAGCCGGGCGACATGCCAACTGTATTGATGCAGGTCATTTGCCAGCATCACCTCACGCAGGAATTGGCGCATTCGCCAATAATCTTCTTCATTACGGTAGAGACGCATGGTGAGTTTCATTTTTGTTCCTCGAGCAAAACAATGAACGAATGGTAGTCGCAGACCTTATCAAAGCCTGCCTTGAGCGCTGTTTGTGCAGATGGCACGTTGCGTTTGAAACAATGCCAACCGACTTCGTTGATTCCGTGCGAAAATGCGTGTTCGAGGAAAGCGAGCGTGAGCGCCGTGCCAATTCCGCGTTGACGATACTCGCTGATGGTTTCAATGCCGATCTCGCAGCGACCGTCCGCGTTGTACTCGGAGAGACACCAGCCTGCTAGTTCATTTTCGTGAACCACACATACGCCGAAACTCTTGGCGAGAAAATCCTCCACGCTGGGGCGCTCGGAGGTCATTTCTTCTTTGAGCGTGTCGAGGTGTTTCAAGTTCATGGCAAGCAACTCGGCATCCACCATTTTGAGTTGAAAGCCCTCGGGCAAAACTTCCCGCCAGTTCTTTTTCAACTCCCGGCAGGCAAAATACTCACGGTCTGCGTGGATGATCTCTTTGCCTTGAATGAAGGCATCCATTTTCTTTTCCCATGCGGGCGTGTCGTAGTAAACTGCAAAACCGCCCAACCCTTCCGCCTGCGCGCGCGGAAGAATCACCTCATTGAATTGTTTTTGTATCCCGCGATTGAAACTGTCGATCTCAGCGTCGCCAGCGAGAATATATCTGTGCCCCGCCTGTGCGAATAATGCTTTTGGCGCTTCGTTGTTGTCCACGAAGATCTGCGCGGGCGTTTTTTTCGCTAGAATGGAACGACCGATGAGGTGAAAGTCCATATGGAGCAAAAGTGGACGGATAAGTTCGTATGAGTTTGGGTGTAGTGCGGTCATGGTTGAATCTCCAGTTTTTGTAGTTGATCGTGATCCGGCAACTCATCTTCCAGATTGCGGACGTGGGGGATGAATGCATAAGTGAAGCCCACGACTGCCATATAAAGAATACCCGTCAACACCAATTGCAGTGCCATGCCAGAGCCGGGTGTCGTCCCCACCATCCATCCGAAAGCACCTGCCAGCCAGGTATCGCCCAACATCATCGGCTCGGTGACGTAGTCCGCGAGCAGACCGGCGATAATGGGCGTGATCGGTCCGACTGAGAAAGCGATCATCCGCCGCGCGGAAAAGACCCGTCCCTGTACATCCGGCGCAACTTTTGCCTGCCAGATGGCTTGACTGGCTCCATTCGTAAAGATGGGGAAGATGCCGCCGATGACCACCCCAATGATCCAGACGGGCAGACTGCGCCCAAGACCGAAGATGACCAGCAGGAACAATCCGGTCAGCGCTTCGCCGAGGAAGATGCTGGTCATGCGGCGTTTGAAGCCGCCCCATAGACCGATGAGCAATCCGCCTGCCACGGCGCCAATGGCATTCGCTGAAGTGACGATGCCAAGCATTTCACTGCTTTGATTTGTGCGTTCCAAAACGAACGGCGAGAATAACGAGATGGATATTCCAATGACGAAATTCAAAACGACGAAGAAGATCAGTAAGCCAAAGAGCCCGCGCCGGGCAAAGATGTATTTGAAGCCGTACAACGCTTCTTTCAACATCCCGCCGCTTTCGGCTTGACCTTCGACTGTTTTCTCCGGCTGTGGGATATGAACCAGCGTCAATGCAAAGATGGCGAGGAAGAACGTGATCACATCAATGACCAGCACCCCGGTCAAGGTGATGATCGGCAGCAGCATCCCAGCCAGGATCGGTGCGAGCACCGCCGGACCCGATTCCACCAGCGACATCATCCCGTTGGCGCGGCTGTAATTTTCCTTGGGCACCATCGTGCTGATCGCGGCAGAGTAGGCGGGCCATTGGAACGTATTGCCAAGTCCATTGATGACCGCCGCAATGTATAAATGCCAGATCTCAAGAATCCCGAACGCATGCAGGGTCAGAATCCCAGCTGTGGCAGTCACAGCGGTCAGGTCACTGACCATCATCATTAACTTGCGGTTATAACGATCCACCATCACCCCGGCAATGGGGGAAAGCAAAAGGAATGGAACAAGGAATGCCGTACTGATGATTCCCAGCGCAGTGGCGCTTCCAGTTTCCTGATATGCCCAAATGGTGAGCGCGAATTGCGTCATGCTCGATGCGAGCACGGAGATCAACTGTCCCGCCCAGACAATCATAAATCCGGACATCCCGGAAGGTTGCTTTGATGTTTCCATGTGTTTATTATAGTCCCGTCACTCTCACGACGTTCCATGTGCAATCAGGGACTTAATCAGGAATGATCTCCCTTTCAGGAACGGCATTTGTCGTTTGTTTGAACAATTTGATCGCTATGATGATGCCACTGGTGACCGATTGAAAGAATGCAGAAGTGATGATCGTCAGGTCCGTCAGCAGGATCGCATACCACCCCCACACCAAGCCGCCTGCCAGGGTCAGCATCCATGTGCCAAGCGAAAGCCCGGAGAGATTTTCTTCTCTATATGCCACGCGGATCTGTGGAACATTTGAGATCAACGCACTGATCGAAAGCATTAATCCCAAACCGGTTTTTCCAAAGAGCAGAACAGAAACTGCCAATACCGTCAACCAGAGCGGGGCGATCCGAAACTCGCGCACACTTCGCCCGAACCGTAATGCGACCATCGTAATAATGAGGAAGAACATTGCCATGATGCCAGAAGCAAGCATTACAAATATCTGGTTCGTGATAATTCCATAGGTTGTCCAGCCTAAACTGACAGCGCAACTCGTACCAGCAGTATCTACTGAAACGCCGAATGATGTACGGGCACGAAACAGGCGCATTAGTTGTGGTGTAGCGCGAGTCAGGTCGATCACTGTGCCGATCAACCCGAGTACAGAAGGGAAATCCATTTTTTATCCTTATGGCGAAATTGACTTCGATAGGTGAAAGCGAACCGTATTATACGCGCTTACGTTTTCAGTCCCATGCCCTACCACCATCCTCTTGGAATCTCTCCAAATAAAAAAAAGAAAACAGACCTGCTGAAGAGGCAAGTCCGTTTTCTTTCGTCCTTCTTTCGTCCTTGTTATCTACCCCCAACTTTCTGCTTTCCTTGTATTACACCAAATCGCCCATCAACTCCATCGGCACCACCGCCGCGCCGACGATTCCCGGTCCGGTATGAACTCCCAGTACGGGAGAGATGCGCATCACTTCCATCTTTGAGATGTTCAATTTCTGCTTGAACTCTTCGGCAAGCGTATCCGCTTTTTCCGCAAAGCGTCCATGCAGCACTGTCACCCACAGCGGAGTTTTGCCGTATTTCTCCGCCAAATGATCGGCAATAATGGACATGGATTTGCCGATTGAGCGTCCCTTTGCCACAGTGGTGTACTTTCCGTCCGTATCCACACGGATGACGGGTTTGAGGTTCAACAGCGCGCCCGCGATTGCCTGCACGCGTCCAATGCGCCCGCCGCGCGCCAGGTATTCCAGCGTGTCGAGCGTATAGATCACCTCGGTCTTCTCGCGGATCTTGGTCAGACGATCCTGAATATTGTGCATTGCCCAGCCCGCTTTTGATGCCAGTGCCGCTGCCATGACTTGAAAGCGTTCGCCGCCGGAGAGCGTGAGCGTATCCCAAAAATGGACATTCGCTTCGCCCTTGACCTGTTCACCGCCATCCCGGGCAGAGTTGATCGTGCCGCTCAAACCGGATGAGATATGAATGGAAAAGATGTCTTTTCCAGCCCCCGCCAACTTGCGGTAAATTTCCGCGAAGATACCGCTCGAAGGCTGTGCCGTCGTTGGAAATTGGGGGCGCATCGCTTCAAGGCGGTTGTAGAATTCATCGGCAGAAATATCCGCCGAGTTCACTTCCCCTTCAGGGAATTGAATGAACAGCGGGGCTTGGATGATCCCCAACTTTTCAAGTTCTTCATTGGGCATGTCTGCCGCGCAATCGGTTACGATCTTCATATTAATCTCCTCTTTGGTTTCAAATTTGTGTATTTACTCACCACTTGCTGCTTGCTACGCATCGATCACTGATTACTTTTAACTTATCGCTTCCGTCTTTCCAAAAACCATTTCACCGTATCGTGGATGCTCTCGTACAGCGACCGTGGTTGATAGTCCAATTCACGGCTTGCTTTGGCATGGCTGATGTTCGAATTACTCTTCAATACTTCCAGCGAATATGGCGTGAAACGCGGCGTGGCATGTGCCATCTGGTAATACATGGGCGTGAACATCGCCGCGAACTTTGCCACGTCAAATGGAATTTTCAATTGGAAGAAATTTTTACCGGTCACTTCTCGCACAGTTTCGAGCATGTACCGCACCGAGATCTTCTGCCCGGAGAGGATGTAACTCTCGCCGCGTTTGCCTTTTTCAGCGGCAGTGATCAGACCATCCGCCACATCGCGCACATCCACGAAGTCATATGCGCCGTCTACATACAGCGTTGGCTTGGCAGCCGCCGCATCGTGGATGACCGCGCCCATCATCGATCCGCGGAAGTCGTAGGGTCCGATCACGCCAGTGGGGCAGGCGACCACCGCTTCCAGTCCGGATTGAGCCGATTGCAAGACCTCGAGAGTCGCCTCCGCTTTTGAGCGGTCATACGCCCCATAGGGGTTGTTCATGTCATACGGGATGTTTTCATCAATAATGCCGTCTTCGACGCGTTGAATGGCATGGATGGATGAGGTATATACGAGTTTGTCGATCTTCATTTCTCGTGCGGCGTGCAGGATGTTTTTTGTCCCGTCCACGTTGACCTTACGTACAAACGGATTCGCTCCCGGCATGATGGAGATGACGCCTGCAAGATGAAAGATGCCTTTCATGCCGCGCATGGACTCAAAGACCGAATCCAAATTGAGGACATCGCCTTCCATCGCTTCGATATCCAAGCCTGAAATGGATTCGCGGCTTTCGCCCGGCAGGATCATCGCCCGGACCTTTTCCCCGCGTTCCAGAAGTTTTCGCACAAGGACATTACCGATATGCCCCGTTGCACCAGTGACAAGCCACATAGTTCTCCACTTTATGTCATCGCTTCGGGCTTCGCCCTCGCAAAGACGGTAAAAATTATTTTTTCAACAAACTATTGATCAGTAGATTCGTGCTGTCGCGCGCGACCTTCTCCCATTTTGCGCCTTTCGGGTCGAGCAAGCTTTGCAGCAACATACCCATTGCGGTGGAGATGATCATGCGCGAGGTCAGGTCGGGGTCAACCTCGACGAACGAGCCTTCATCCACGCCTTTTTTAATGAGCGAGGTGAAGTATTTTTGATAACGACGATAGGGGGCAATGCCCGCATCCCAGATCTTTTTGTCGCGGCTGGCGATCATCCAGAATTCGAGGAACATGGGCAGGTTATCGCCCGCGGTTTTGAAGATATAGGGAAATGCCTCGGTGATCGCCATGAACGTTTCCGGTACGGTTTGATCCTTTGAGGCTTCGATGGCGTTGTCGATGAATTGCAGCCAGCCATCGAGCAGGGCAAGGAAGAGCATCTGCTTGCTCTCGAAATGATGATAGAACGCGCCTTTGCTGATCCCCGCATCCTTGCAAATGTCGTCCACGCTCGAAGCGTTGTATCCGCGCGACGAGAATAACTTGATGGCTGACTCCATGATCTTGGAGTGAGTTTCTTCACTACGCTGCTGCATTTGCCCTTACCCTGCCCCTCCCAACGGGAGAGGGAACATGAAAAATAAAAACCGACTGGTCGGTTTTTTTTACACCTTAAAGATTGCACTGTCAATATGACAAAGATTACAACTGCTTAAGAAAAAAGTGACAGTCGCTTTGGAGGTGACTGTCACTTGGCGTTCATGAAAAATCTACGCTGGTTTATATGCCGTGATCTTGGCGCTATAGACAGCTTTGTAAACATCATCTTTGGAATAATTGTTTACATCCAAATTCATATCGCCGAGCGCATCGTCCACGGTTTGCTTGTCGAAGAACACAGGTTTGACAGAGATGTTCGTGAACCCGGCGGATTCCATCATAGCGATGTAATCCTTCGCTTCCACTGCACCAGCCACGCACCCAGCCCACGCGCTCAGGCTTTTCTTCACTTCATCTGGCAGTTCGCCGTCGGTGACGATATCCGAAACCGCCAGTTTGCCGCCCGGTTTCAACACGCGAAAAGTTTCATTGAACACTTTGGATTTATCCGGCGAGAGATTGATGACGCAATTCGAGATGATGACATCTACTGTGCCGGATTCGACGGGCAGGTCTTCGATGAATCCCTGACGGAATTCGACATTGGTGAGGCTCATCCGCTTCGCACTGGACCGGGCACGTTCCAGCATTTCAGGAGTCATATCCACGCCGATCACTTTTCCCGTCTCGCCGACTTTCTTTGCAGCAAAGAAGCAATCCAAGCCTGCGCCTGAGCCGAGATCGAGCACGGTCTGACCGGGCTCCAGCGACGCAAGCGTGATCGGGTCGCCACAGCCGTAACTGATGGACGATTCGCCTTCGGGAAGGGTGGCAAGCAGATCTGTCGGGTAGAGATTGCTGTCGGTGGTGCAGCAGTCTGAAGATCCGCAGCAAGAGGCGTTGCTTTTTATCCGCTCGGCATAATGCTCGCGGACAACGTCGTGAATGGGGGTGGGGGATTGGGTCATGTCATTCTCCTTAAGTCTGTTATATATAGAAAATCGTCTATGTGTCAGGTTAAAAAAATTCGATAATTCCGCACTGTTCACCTTGCGGCAAACAGTGTTCGGACCTAGCAGCAATCACAGGTGTTGCAATCACAGGATTCGTCTTCACAGCAATCGCTTTGGATGACAGGTAATTCGCTCATGGTTTTTGCTCCTTTCATATAGATGTTTGTCTATCATTCGCGGTAAAAAAAGAGACAGTTATTTGCTGACGACTTTGATGACAGCCTCTGTCGCTTCTTCTTCCGGCGCGAATTTAAGCATGATCTGCCCGCAGCAGACGGCGATGTTTTCCTGGTTGAGGGTGTAAAAGGTTTGCTTGCCTTCTTCGCGGCTGTTGACCAGACCTGCATCGCGCAGAATGGCAAGGTGATGCGAGACTGTGGGCTGTGTCACCTTGAGTTTTTCAGCCAAATCACCGACCGAGATTTCACAGCAACAGCACTCAGTCATGATCTTCTGGCGGGTTTCGTCAGCGATGGCTTTGGCAAACAGGACAGGGTTGATTTTCATAGATAGACTTCTATGCGTTATTATATAGATGTTTGTCTATTTGTCAAGGAAAAAAAGACTTCCGATTTTAGATTCGGAAGTCCTTTTTTGATCTACTTGCCTGTGAGAACGCCCAGCCGGTCAACGTATTCGTTCAACACGGCGAAAGCATCATTTATGGGTTGGGTGGAGGTCATATCGATGCCTGCGACCTTGTACACTTCCATCGGAGACATGGACGAGCCTGCTTTGAGAAAGTTGATGTGATTCTGCGCCGCGCCGGGAACCCCGTCCAAAATGCGCTTGGCAATGGCGTTGGCGGCGGAGATCCCGATGGCATATTGGAACGTGTAGTAGTCGATATAGAGATGCGTGGTGAAGGTCGCCCAGGTAATGCCCACCCGCTGACGGTCGAGGTTCATATATCCGCCGTAGCCTTCGCTGAACAGGTCTGCCATGATCTCGATCATGGTATCAGCGGTGAGCGGCTGTCCCTTTTCGATGCGTTGATGCGTCTCCAGTTCGAAGCGCGCGAGCGTGGGCATGATGAAGAAATAGCGGTGGAAGTTATCCATTGCTTCTTCGAGCAGCGCGATCTGGAAATATTTATCGGTGTTGGTCTTGAGCAGGTGGGCGCGTGTCATCGCCTGATGGAAGTTGGAGGCGGTCTCTGCGATGATGGATGGATACAGGTAGTACATCATCGGCTGGGCGCGGCTGGAATAATACGCGTGCATCGAGTGACCGAGTTCATGCGACAGCGTGCTCATGCTGCCAATGTCGTCGGTGTAGCTCATCAGGATGAAGGGATGTGTGCCCGCCGGAACGCGCGTGGAAAACGCCCCCTGACGTTTGCCTGCGTTGGGCGACCAGTCGACCCAGCGCTCTTTGAGGCAGCCCTTGCGCATAATATCCACATATTCCTTGCCCATCGGTTCGAGTCCGTCGCTGATCCAATCCACTGCTTTTTGGAAAGGGACTTTATGCGTTCTGGTGGTCAGTGGCGCCCAAACATCGTATGGATGCAGGGTTTTCACACCCAACGCCTTGCGGCGGATCTGCCAATATTTATGCCAAAGCGGAAGATTCTTTTTGAAGATGTTGATGAGATTGTGGAACATTTCCACGGGGACATCGCCATTGAAAAGCGTGGACTCGAGCGAGGATTTGAATCTGCGCACCCGCATATTGAAGACGTTCTGTTTGATGGAGGCGGTCAGGTTGCTGGCGAGGGTGTTCTTGAATTCGAGATATTTGTCGTTGTAATTCTCCCAGGCAGATTGTCGCGCGGGGCGGTCTGACTCGTTCAAAATGGCATCGAGTGTGCTTTGGGTCAGGTCCACTTTTTTGCCTTTGCTGTTGACCGCTGGTGTGAATTTGAAATCGGCATTTGCCAGCAGGTGCGCCGTGGTGCGGACGGTCATGAACGAGTCGCGCGCCATACCGAGCACTTCCTCCACTTCGGCGCTGCGAACATGCGCCTGTTTGCGGAAGAGGTCATTCACATAATGCTCGTACATTTTCATGCGTTTGTCGGTTTTGATCCATCGGCGGAGTTTCACTTCACCGATGGCGAGCAGTTCCGGGTCTACGAAGGAAGCGGCGGCTCCCAGCTGCGAAAGGGCAGACATGGCTTTGCCACTCATCGCCGCGCCGGTCTGATCTGCCGTATCCACTGCGCTGGACATGGTGGCATAGACCTGGATTTTCGCAGCGCGCTGGGAGAGTTTGTCCATCAATTCAAAGGCTTTGATGAGGGTGTCGGGACCTTCGCCGAGGCGACCCTGAAACTTTTTAACGGTGGGCAGATGATCGAGCAGGCTTTTGACTTCCTTGTCAAAAGCGGCAGGGCTTGAAAAGACACTTTCAGAATTCCACGTTTGTTCTTTTTTTACTTTTGAACGAGGGAGAGCAGTGGGCATGATGGTTTCCTTTCAATGATGAAATCACAGATTAATTGTACCCCCCCTCCCTAATTTTTTTCATGTAAAGAGACGGTCGTTTGAACAACGACCGTCTCTTTTAACTATCTTTTGCATTGGGTTTTATTGTTTTGTGATCGTTTTGCTGACGGGTTGTGAGGGCGCTGCACCTCCGCCCGAGGCGACGGCATTGTTCGCAATCGAGGTTTTGCCCATATCATCCTGCGTGATGACGTAGTTGGCAGTGCAGGTGACGGTGGCGCTTGGGGCGAGGGTGGTATTGGCATCGCCGCAGTTGAATGCCGCTGCACCGATCAGACTGTCGGTAATGGTGAACTGGGCGGGTCCCAGCGTGGAACTGGTGCTGTTCGTGATGATGTAGGTGAAAGCGATGGTCTGCCCGGCTTGGTTGTAAGTGGCGGGGTTGGGAATCGCATTCAGCGAAAGCGGTGTGGCGTTGCGAATAATCGAAGTGCTGGCGGCTTGCGAAGAGAACGTACCCCCGCCTGAAGCCGTGGCGCTGTTCGATATCGAAGGCTTGCTCATGTCATCCTGTGTGATGAGGTAATTGGCAGAACAGGTGACGGTGGCGCTGGGAGCCAGGGATGTGTTCGGCACCCCGCAGGCGAATGGATCGGCGGCGATGAGCTTGTCGGTGATTCGGTACTGGTCGGGTTCCAGCACGAACGTGCCATTATTTCGGATGGTGTAGCTAAAGGTGATGGTTTGCCCGACATTGCTATACATGGCAGGGTTGGCGCTCACCACCACCGACAACGTGCCGGTCGGTGCACTGGGTGTGGTAGGGTTGGTCACCACGAAGTTCATGCCGGCGGTGTAATGCGGCACTTTGATCTGGCTGCCGACAGCGAGCAGGTTGTCGTTGACATATTGCGTGAAGCCGGGGTCGGCGCCATGTGCCGAAGCAATGGAACTCCAGGTGTCGCCAGATTTGACAGTGTAAAGCGTGACACATGGTTCGGGTGGGGCGTGAACGGTTTTTCC
Source organism: Anaerolineales bacterium UBA2395 (assembly GCA_002343775.1). Lineage (GTDB taxonomy): Bacteria > Chloroflexota > Anaerolineae > Anaerolineales > Villigracilaceae > Villigracilis. The sequence goes on along the minus strand of DDSH01000007.1, from coordinate 198,921 downwards.
GGTGCTGCCCACATTGGGGACGGTGACGATCATTCCTTCTTTGAGTTGGGCGGCGTTGGAGAGTTGGGGATTCGCCTCGACCGTTTTGACGGGATCTGCCGCATAGCAGCGGGCGATCTGCCAGAGCCATTCTCCATTCCGCACGGTGTGCTGTACGTTCGTGCCGGTTCCGCCCGTCGGGGGGGTGGTCTTGTTGACCGAAACGCTGACGGCTTGCGAAGGATTCGCGCCACCGCCCGAAGCGGTGGCATTGTTCGCAATGGATGCCTTGCTCAGATCTTCCTGTGTGACGAGGTAGTTGGCGGTGCAAGTCAGGTTTGCGCCGGGGGCGATGGTCGCGTCGGCATTGCCACAGTTGAAGGCGGCGGCGTTGATCAACGTGTCGGTGACGGCGAATTGAGCGGGTCCGAGTTGAGCCGAGCCGCTGTTCTTGAGCGTGTATGTGAAGACGATGGTCTGTCCGGTTTGGTAGTAGTTTGTCGGGTTTGCGGATACGGTCAGTGTGAGCGCCCTGGGTGGAATGGTGGGTACGTTGACGCTGACGGTATTCGAGTTGACGGTGTAGATATTGACCGTGACATTGGCAGAGACCGAGCCGTTGTTGAGGTCGGTTTCGGTGAGGGCATAGTCGAGGGTGCAGTCGAAGGTTTCGCCGGTTTCGAGGCGGTCGTTCCCGTTCCCGATGGTGTTGACGGCAGGGCAGACGGGTGATGCGCCGCTGAAGATGATATTGGGCGGGGCGTCGCTGGTCAGATCGTTCTTGAGGATGTTGACCTTGTATTTAAAGGCGACAACCTGCCCGACCGTGCTGTACTGGACGCTGGTATCGTATTCGACGGAAAGATTGATGCTGACCAGGTCAGACAAGCTTTGGGTCGCCTGTGCCACCGGCAGGACGGTTTGTGACTCGGCTGCTCCACCGGGCAGACCGCATGAGATCAGGATGATCGCGATGACGGCAGACAGGATCAGTGAGTAGGTCAGTTTTTTCATATCCGGTTCCTCTCTTCCTCCTTCATGATAATCCAAAAATGCGTGTAGTGGGAAAAGGGATGGTAAAGTGCTAATCCACCGTCAAGGTCTTGGATAAATTTCTCGGGAAATCAGGGTCAAACCCGCGCATCACGGACATGTGATACGAAAGCAATTGCAGCGGGAGCACACCCAATAACGCCGCGATCTGTGGGTCAGATTTGGGGAGCACGATCAAATCATCGCCATTGGCACGCAGGCGCGCATCTTCCTCCCCGATGATGATGGTCCGTGCACCGCGCACTTTTACTTCGTTGATACCGCTAATGATGAGCGGTACTGCGCTTCCGTCCGACACAAAGATGATGGGGAAGCCCTTGCTCACTGCCGAAAGCGGACCATGTTTGAATTCGGTTGAGAGCATCCCTTCGCAGTGGGCGTAGGTGATCTCTTTCAACTTCAAGGCGCCTTCGAGCGCAATCGGGTAGGTCGCGCCGTAGCCGAGACAGTACAGGTCATTCCACTCGTTGATGTCTTGCGCGATCTCTTTGATCTGCGGTTCGACCATCTCGATGGTCTGCTCCATCAATGCAGGGATGTTCTCCAACTCGCGCACATCGCGTCCCGCCATTTTGTATGCCAGATACAAAAACGTCACGACTTGGTTGGTAAAGGTCTTCGTGGCAGGCACGCTGATCTCGTAGCCGCAGCACAGGGGGAGACAAAGCGAGGCGGTCTTGGTCAATGTCGAGCCGACCACGTTTGCCAGCCCGAAACACGCCATACCTTTTGATTCCGCCGCTTCCAACGCATTGAGCACATCCTTGGTTTCGCCCGACTGGCTGACGAAAATGCCCACGTCTTCATGGTTGACCGTCGGCGCATATTGCGGGACAAATTGCGGCGCGAGCACAGGGATGACCGCCCGCCCCGCCAGTTGCGCGAAGTACACCGCTCCCACCGAAGCCGCGTGATAACTCGTACCGCAGCCGATGAAATACAAATTGCGCGCGTGCTTCATCTTCTCGATCAATGAGTCCACTTCGCGATTGCCGTTCAACACATGCGATAACTCACGCGCGACTTGTGCCTGCTCGTGGATTTCCTTCAACATAAAATGCGGATACCCGCCCTTTTGCACCGCATCCATCGTCTCGGTCACGGTTTCCTGTTTTCTGTCGATCAGTTTTCCATCCTTGACCGACCGTACCTCGATCTTGTCTGCCCAGAGTGTGACGATCTCCCCATCCTGCGGGCGGATGACTTCGCGGGTCAGCGGCAATATAGATGGCAAGTCAGACGAAACACAAGTGAAGCCTTCGCCAAGCCCAACCACCATGCCTGAGCCTTTTTTGAAGGCATAAAGTTTGTCGTCATTGGCACGCCCGATGACAAAAGCATAATCACCTTCAAGGTCGCCATAAGCAAGGCGGATTGCGTCAATGAATTCATAGCCGCGATTGATGTATCTCTCTACAGCATGAACACAAGTTTCCCCATCATTCTGCGAGCGGACGATCATGCCTTCCGCAATGAACTGCTCGCGCAACTCAACGTTGTTGACCACGTTGCCATTATGCGCCCCAACCATATCGCCATCTGAATCTAAATGCGGCTGCGAATTGACCTGCGATGGTTCGCCAAACGTCGCCCAGCGCAATTGGGTAATGCCGCGCTGTCCGCGCATTTCAGCGATGTTGTATTTTGCTGCCACACTGTCTACCTTGCCGGTGTCTTTGCGTAGATCAATTGTCCCGTTGTTGATGGTCGCAGCACCAACTGAGTCATATCCACGATAAGTGAGGCGTTCTGCTGCTGCAATAAGGATAGGTCCGAGTTCAGATTCTTTGTTGGTAACGTATCCGAAAATTCCGCACATGGTTTTTCATTTCTCCTAATTTTGTAAAAGCAGAGCGACGCTCCGCCCCGCTTGCTTACACATTATCCCACGGTGTGCCTCCGCGTCCGCGCCCGCCTCGTAACGACCCGATAACGGATTCTGCCAATTCAGGCATTATCTCCGCCGTTGCTGCCAGTAGCCCAAAACAACCCGCGATCATCATGTCACCGAAGGGGACGGCGAAATACGGGCGGAGCCGACCGTTGACCGTGGATAATGAACGATGGTCCGCCGTCTGAAACATGCTCCGCCTTGGTCCCGTCACCACCACATCGAACTCATCTTTGCCAAACTCAAAGACCTCATCCGCATACATCAATGCGCCGTGCCCCATGTCATCGAATACATCTTCGTGCTTCAAGGAGCCATCCGCCAGTTTGCGGATCAACCCTTCCAGCTTGGTCAGGTCAATTTCGCCTGTGTGATGTTCGAAGACGCCCTCGATGCCTTTTTCTCCCAACCGGAATGCCAGTGTATGGAAGTTGCCGACATTGCAGATGATCTTCTGCTTGCGCATAGACACTTTTTGGTCGAAACCTGCACCCAATACCGCAGCCGGAGCCGTATCCATCACCACCAGCGGACAAGGCAATTCACCGGCAGAGTCCGCTACCGATTGCAGCCGTGTCATGATCTTGGGAATGTTGGAAGAAGGAAAAGCAAAGGAACCAAGAGAGTTCTTTTCACGAATGCGTTTATCCAGATAATCAAAACGGAATTGTCTGTCCGAAACGCCCGCTGGTGCATTGCCGTGATCGAACACAGCCACGGCAATCGCTGAGAGGTCATCCAGAGAAACGCCGTAATCCCTGAAGGTCTTGGAGATCAATTGGAAATCGAAATCCTTCAATTCGAGACGATTGACCGTGGATGGTAGACCGTGTGCTTCATCCTCTGAAACAAGTTTTATCCCCAACGCCTCCACCTTATCCAACTCATCATTGAGCGTCGTCGCAGCGGATGGCGTCATGTAAACGGGAATCCCTGCGCGGGCATATTCTTCGATTGCCCAGGCTGAGGGTCCACCTCCCATCTGGTGTCCGGTGAGCAGGATCGGGGTCCGCGAAGCGTGAAGCGCCCGTTTGAGATGGCGGTGAACCATCATGGTTGGCGAAGGCAGGACAAGCTTGAATCCGTTTTCGATGTCGAGATTCGAATCATAAAGAAAAATATCCTGTGTGCCCGTTCCAATATCTACTGTTAGTATTTTCATAATCACCTCTTGTTTGTTTGAATGATAACAAAAAGATGCGCCTTGCGGCGCACCTTTTGTTCATGCCTTTTGCAGGATGAAGAACCAATAGCGGCGGTTATCGAGATGGGGTGGGGCTTCCGGCGTTTCAGGCTTGAGGCCGGCAAAGTGGTAGAACGGCTTGCGCAGGATGCGCGGCACATATTTGTTCACCAGCGCCACGCGCCTGTCACGGTCAAGTTCCATTGCCTTGAGCACATTGTCGGTGATGTCCTCTTCGTGAACGAGCTTCAAGCCCATCGCCTTGATCTGCGCGTGCCAGATGGCGATCTTTTCTTCATAACGCAGGTCGGTGTAGAGGAAGTAACCGTTGGGTTTGAGCACGCGCCGGACGTGTTCGAAGAACTTGTGAAGGTTGGGATAATACAATGACGCCTCGACGTTCACAACCACATCGAAGGAATTGTCGGGGAAGGTGAGCGATTCAGCGTTGCCGTGTTGGAATTTCAGTTCTGCCAGATGGTTGTAATGTTCGCGGCAGAATTCGATGGCTTTGGGCGAGAAATCCACGCCGGTGTATGACCTGGGTTTGAAGTGCCGCACGATGAACGAAGCGCCTCCGCCCCGCCCGGAACTGACCTCCAATGCCTCGGCATTTTTCCAGTCGATATGCTTTGCCACATGGTGATACAGCTGCATCGGATAGCGATGAATTTCATCCTCCGGCTCGAGCGGAATGGGGTCATGATGCGGTTGCACCGCATACCCAAAGTTCATGAAGATGGCATTCTTGTCGCGGTCAAAGGTGGTGACCAGATCGTATTGAATGCGTGTGAGCAGGCTTTTCAGGTTGGGGAATCGATGAAACAGCAGCTTGTTTAGCATAAATCTCTCCTCTTGGGTTGTCGGGTCGCTTGGATAATGTTGCGTATTATAACCCTGCCGCGCAATGGAAGTTAGCAACAATTTGGAAAGGTCTTTATGGCTGCAAAAACTTCCTGAAAAACTCCACTGCATATCCCTGTAATTTCTTGCGATCATGACCGATGTCTTCTATTAACAGAAATTGGGTATTTGTCTCTGCTTGTTGATAGATAGTTTCCGCTTCTTTCCAACGGGAAAGTGGATCTGCCCCAAACAGCGAATTCACCACTTCAGCAGTTTCCTGTTCCCATCCGTCTTCAAAATCCAGCGAGTCGTTATCATCACGACTGCCCATATAGATTATCTGAGGGATCGTGTTGTAGGTTTCTACATCGAAAGATGATCCTGTTAATTCTTCAAGGTCTGCAATGCCAGCAGGGTAGTGCAAAACCTGTCCATTGAAATTCGAGATTGGTGCAATTGGCCATCCGCCTGGCGAGCCGATCGCCGCCGCTTTTACACGTTCAGGATGCAGGATCGTGAAGCGGTTCGCGAACATACCGCTGGCAGAAAAACCTTGGATGAAGATTTTCTCATCGGTGTTGATTCCACTGTCGGCTAGGACGAGGCGGGCTTGGTCGATCATCGCAATGAGCTGCAGGTCGATCCGCTCAAGGTCTGGGCGGGTGGTTGTCAGTGTGTCTCGGTCCAGAGCGTGAGTGTAAATGAACCAATCTTCGCCAGGGCGAACGAAAGCGGGCACAAGCAGAACAACGCCGAGTTCATCCGCAGTTTGCTGGCGTTCAAATCCCATCATCCAAGCGTCGCGTTGATGCTCGCGCGGGTCATCCGAGTTGATCCCCGAGTTATTCGGCTGCACAAGGATGGTGACGACCCCGCCTGACTTCGCTGCCTGTTTTGCTTTTGGTGAAATATATAAATAAAAATCGGCATGGTACCCACTGGCGGGGGATGCTGTGAAATGCTGGACGCGCAAGGCGTAGGGGCCAAGTATGATGGCAGGGAAAAGAAGAATGATAAACAAGGCAAGGAAGATGATGTATAGATATTTTTTCATACGCTCTCTCTAATGTTATAGGGGTAGATTATAGGATTCGAATTAAAAACACACACCCTCCAAAATGATGGTTTTGGAGGGTGTGTGTAAAGAGAAAACTATACTAACTGCTCGTAATTTTCCGGCAGCCAGCAGCAGAGAACCAACTCTCTCGCCGCCTTGACCTCGTCCATGCGACCGAATTGCGTGGTGATCGGCGCGTTGTGCAGTAAGTCGGGCTGGGTCTTGGCTTCTTCCGCGATCTTGATGAGGACATCGGCGAAACGGTCGAGGGTGTCTTTGTTCTCAGTTTCGGTCGGTTCGATCATCAACGCTTCGTGGACGATGAGCGGGAAATAGTTCGTGGGCGGGTGGAAGTTGTAATCCATCAGGCGCTTGGAGATGTCCAATGCGCGGACGTCTGAGCCCTCAAACTGTCCTTCCATGACGAACTCGTGCATACAGATGCGGTCAAAGGGGATGTGGTACGTGTCGCGCAGACGGGCTTGCAGGTAGTTCGCGTTCAAGACCGCGTATTGAGCGATGTCTTTCAAGCCATCCGGTCCGTGCATGGCGATGTAGGTGTACGCGCGGACGAGTCCGCCGCCGAAATGACCGTGGAAGGCTTTCATACGTCCGATGGAATTCTTTGGGGTGACGAAGCCGTAAAGCGGAGCCATCTCGTCGTCGCCTTCTTCCACGATGCCGACCAGCGGTGAGGGGAGGAAATCCACGAGGCGCTGGCTGACACCGACCGGACCAGAACCCGGTCCACCGCCACCGTGCGGGACGGAGAAGGTCTTGTGCAGGTTGAAGTGCATCACATCAAAGCCGAGATCGCCGGGGCGGACGATGCCAAGCAGGGCGTTCAGGTTTGCGCCGTCACCGTACATCAAACCGCCACAGTCTTTGACGAGTTTCACCACTTCTTCGATATGTTCATCGAACATACCAAGCGTGTTCGGATTGGTGAGCATCATGCCGACCACGGTATCGTCGCAGGCGGCTTTCAGTTTTTCCAAGTCCACGTTGCCGCGTGAGTCAGATGGAATGGTGACAACTTGCATCCCCAACATGCCGACTGAGGCGGGGTTGGTTCCATGCGCCGCATCGGGGATGAGCATTTTGGTGCGTTTGGTATCGCCGCGCAGTTTGTGATAGGCAGCCATCATCAGCACGCCGGTAAATTCACCGTGTGCGCCAGCGGCGGGTTGAAGCGTCACACCGGCAAAGCCGCTGATCTCTTTCAGCCATTCCTGCATTTCATACATCAGCACGAGATTGCCTTGCACGGTTTCGATGGGCTGTAACGGATGTGTGAAGAGGAAACCGGGCAGGCGGCAGGTATCTTCGTTGATCTTTGGGTTGTATTTCATGGTGCAGGAACCCAAAGGATAGAAGCCTTCATCCACGCTGTAGTTGAACTTGCTGAGTATCATGTAATGGCGGACAACATCCACTTCGGCGAGTTCGGGCAGGGGCAGTTCAGAACGAAGCAACTCTTTGGGAGGCAGAGCCGCTACCGGCACGTCGGAGGCGGGCATAGTCACACCGCGTCGCCCGGGAGAGGAGAGTTCAAAAATGGTGGGTTCGATTATGTTTGCCATCTCACATCTCCTTCAATATCTCAACCAGGGTATCAATTTCATCTCGGCTGTTCATTTCGGTCACTGCCACAAGCAGATGATTTTGCATATCGGGGTAATCTTTGCCAAGGTCGTAACCGCCAAGGATGCCGTTATCGAGCAGGTATTGATTGACCTCGCTGGCGGGCTTGGGACAGCACAAGACGAACTCATGGAAGTACGGCTCGGTGTGACACAGTCCAAAGCCATCAATTTTGCTGAGTTCAGCCGCGGCGTAATGCGCTTTTTGATAGCAAAGATTTGCAACCTCTTGCAAGCCTTGTTTACCCAACGTGGACATGTACACCGAAGCGCACAATGCCAGCAATCCTTGATTGGTGCAGATGTTCGATGTGGCGCGTTCGCGTTTGATGTGTTGCTCGCGCGCGGTCAGTGTAAGCACATACGAGCGGTTGCCGCGCACATCCACGGTCTCGCCGACGAGACGCCCCGCCATTTTGTGGACGTATGATTTTTTGGTGGTGAAGAAACCGAGGTACGGTCCGCCGTACCAGAGCGGAATGCCGAAGGGCTGCGCTTCGCCTACGACAATATCCGCGCCCATTTCGCCGGGCGTTTTGAGCATCACCAACGCGGTGGGATTTGCAACCACGCACACCAACGCGCCTTTTTCATGCGCGGCGTTGATGAGGTCCGTGTAATCGTAGATGCGTCCGAAGAAATCGGGATACTGCACCGTGACCATCATGGTCGATTCGTCAATGAGCGGAATCAACGCCTCGGGACCGTCGTCGTGATTTTCGGCGTCGTCCCCGGCAGTATCCACGCCCATACCTTGAGTGTACGTGCGGATGACTTCGCGGTATTGTGGGTTGACCGCAGGCGACAAAACAAGTTTTTTGCGCTTGCCGCGGAATTGGGCGAAGGCGAGGTTCACGGCTTCGGCGGCGGCGGTCGCGCCGTCGTAGTGCGAAGCGTTCGATACTTCCATGCCGGTCAGGTTGGTCATCAACGATTGATATTCGAAGATGGCTTGCAGCGTGCCTTGCGAAATTTCAGGCTGGTAGGGCGTGTAGGCGGTGTAAAATTCGCCGCGCCGCAGCATGTGATCGACAACGGATGGGACGTAATGATGATATGCACCCGCACCGAGGAAAGAGATCAAATGCTCGCGAACATTCTCATTGGTGGACGCCATTTCGCCCAATTGAGCGGCGGCTTCCATTTCGGTGAGCGCGGGGGGCAGGTTCAATTCAGGGAAACGATGCTTGGCAGGGACTGCCTCGAACAAGTCGTCCAGCGATTTCACGCCGACAGTCTTGAGCATCGCATCCCGTTCTGCGGGAGAGATGGGGATGTAGGTCATGGTTTACCTTTACTGGTTAATGCGAACGTCCTTCACAATACGTCTCATACCCCGCTGCATCCATGACTTCGCCAGCCGCGCCGCCTTCGATCTTGATCATCCAGCCTTCGCCGTAGGGATCGGAGTTGAGCGTTTCGGGTTTGTCAGAGAGTCCCTTGTTCACCGCGCTGACTTTTCCAGCCGCAGGCGCATAAATTTCGGAAGAGGCTTTTACCGATTCGACCGAAGCAATGGCTTTACCAACACTCACTTCTTCGCCTTCTTCGACGAGGATTTCAACGAAGACGATATCCGAGAGCTGATTCTGGGCGTAGTCCGTGATTCCAGCCGCTCCGGTGGCGGGGTCGAACCATTCATCAGATTTGGTGTACTTGAGATTGGAAGGGGTGTTCATGAGTTTGTCTCCTGTTGGGTTCGCCTTTCCAGATTTGCACCTTCGGCGCTCTAGTGGTCAAAGCCACCGTGAGTCTCTTCCCTGACATCCGTTAAGTTGTAATACAAATTCTAAGGTTTCCAAGGGCGAGAGTCAAGGGAGAAATGTAACCATTATGGCTGCGAGGTTGTCGAGACCTTTTCTTCCTCCATGTATTGTTTCAGTGTCGCGATCAGGTCCTGATACTGCGGTTCGCGGATGGCATTCTCCAGTTGAAACGGATCGAGATTCAGGTCATAAAATTCAGACAAGTCATTCTCGGTCTCCACATATACATATTCGCCGGTATGGATGGCTGTCCATGCGCCGCGATCGGGCCAGGCTTCAAGCAGGATGTGGTCGCGCCATTCGGTCCCGCCAGAAAACAGGCTTACCAGCGACAGCCCGTCCACCGTTTTGGGCATAGCAGTCTCTGAAAGTTCGTAGATGGTGGGGGCAATATCGATGTTTGCCACCAACCGGTCTTCTACATAAGGTGTCGGGATCAGCGGCGGATATCGGATCGCAAACGGGACCCTCACCGTCTCTTCATAGGCGGTGCTTTTTACATCGAAGCGGTGTTCCCCCCAGTGCAGACCATTGTCAGAGATAAACACAAGGACTGTATTGTCCATCTCGCCGGTCTCCTCCAATTTATTGATGATGTCCCCAATGGCGCGGTCAAGCGAGATCAAGGTTAGGATCTGCCGTTTCCGCGTGTTGTCGATAGCCGCGATTTCATCCTCCGTCAACGGCGGGGAGCCCGAAATGGAGATGGGTTTATCCGATGTATCTGCTTCATTGAAGCTGGGCGGACGGTGAGGCGGCAGGTCTTGCAAAAGCGCCGTATCCTCCCTGGCTGGCGTGAATGGCGCGTGGGGCGCATTGGGAGCAAAGATCAAAAAGAACGGCTTGGACTGTTGGCTGGCTTCCTCCAGGAATTGCATTGCATAATCCCTGAAAATGTATGTGGAATACCCCTCATGCTTCGACCATGTACCATTAACGTCCAGGTCGGGATCGTAATAATTCTTCATAGTCCCGCCCCAAAACGCCACCCAAAAATCATATTCGTAACGCGTTTCCCCTTTCCATGAATTCAAATACTTGCCTACCAAACCGGTGTAATACCCATTGCGATGAACATCCTCAACCACGGTCTTGAACTCCAGTTTATCCTCATTGACATACACCAAATGGTTGTGAGCATACATCCCTGTCAGAATGCTGGATCGGCTCGGGCAGCAATACGGGGTGGTGACATAACCCCTCGAGAACGTCACCCCCTGGTCGAAGATCATCTGCTGGGTATTCGGCATGTACTCCATCGTATCGTAACGTTGATCGTCTGTGATGATGACCAGAAAATTCGGGCGGGTATCGTTAAAACGAGGCAGGTACTGGCAAGCCGAAACAAGGACAGCCGTCAGGATCAAGCCTGAAATTAGTTTGTAATATTTGTTCATGGAGCTCCTGTTTAAAGATGGAAGGCTTGAATTATATACCAAATAAAAACAGCCCTCGTTGGGTACCGAGAACTGTTTTACGTCTTCACGGGTCAAGCAGGACTTTCTGAGTAGCCCTGAAAGCCAGAGGGGGCAGGTTGTTTCGCTCGAACCATTCGACAGCATCGGCATCATCTGCTGGGATCATTTCGCCGCCGACCACCTCCGCGCCATAGACAATGATGAAATCCGCGCCGCGCTCGTGCTCGCGCCCTGCGATGACATCCAGCACTCGGGTGATGCGCACCGTCAACCCAGTCTCTTCGAGACATTCGCGCGCCGCCGCTTCGGCGGGGTCTTCGCCGCCATTGATGAAACCAGCGGGCAGTGTCCACATACCGCGAAATGGCTCATTGGTACGCCGCACCAGCAGCACACGGTTTCCGTCTTCGATCAGAACCGCCGAAGCAACCTTCGGGTCTTGAAAATAGATCCACCCGCATTGCGGGCAGACCGGGCGCACAGCGCCAAACTTATCCTCGTGCGTCATCTCTGCCGCGCAGCGCGGGCAGAATTTGAAGTACTTATCTCGCGCCATGCGCTAGCGCCACTTGCTTGCAGCCGATTGACGCATGAACCACATCACAAGCGCGCTCAGGACTCCGATGACCAAAAAGGCGATGACCCATAAGGTGGGAACCGGCGCTTCATTTTGGACCTCGGGCTGGGGCTGCAATTCCTGCGGCTGACTCTCCGCCGTAGCCTCGGGTTGCGCGTCCTTGGGGGCAATTTCTGCTTCTGGGGTGGCTTCCATGTTCCGCATGGATTCTTCCGTCGCTTCAGAGCCGGAGTCGCTTGCAGGAGTTTCCATTACTTCAGCCGGAGCCATTTCCATCATGGGTTCTTCGGCAGCGGGGGCTTCTTCCATGGCGGTTGCATCGCCACCTCCCCCGCCTCCGTATCCAAATGCAGGGGCGGCTGCGCCAAAACTGAAATACGGCGACAAAGCGTTCACGGAGAATGAAAGCAGGAATAGAACTGCTGCGAAGGTGGTTGCCAGCCGAAACAATGGATAGGTTCGCGGTAGCGGCGGTTTTAGTCCGACCATTTTGCGGGTGAGCGTAAAGTTGCGGGGCGCCTTGCGGGCAGGGAGTTTGCGAAGCAGGCTGCGGGTGGCGCGAAGGTCACTTAAAACAGAATTAAGCTCCGGGTCCGATTTGATGCGGGATTCCAATCGCGCAGATTCGGCTTGGTTAAGCTGTCCATCCAGGTAAGCGGAGAGATGTTCAATCTCACGGAAATTTTTCATCGGGTACTCTCGCTTTCCAGACGAAAGGAAGCGGGTAAAAGTTCCTCGAACGAACGCAAACATTCACGCAATCTTAATCGCGCGCGCGCGAGCCGGCTTTTGATGGTGCCCAGTGGAACGCGAGAGGCGGTGGCGACTTCGGTGTAATCCATGCCTTGAATATCTGCCAGTACGACCACAGTTCGGAACTCTGTCGGGAGGGCGTCGAGGCAGTGTTGAATGGCGTGTTCGAGTTCGTCGGCTTCGGCTTTTTGGTCGGGTGTCATGCTCGAATCTGCCAGCCATTTGGGCGAGTCCATTTCTTCGCCATCGCTGGTTTCCGGTTCGAGCGGGGTGGTGGGGCGGCGCTTTTGACGGCGCAGCTCGTCGTAGCAGGCGTTGGTGACCGTGCGCAGGATCCAAGCTTTGAAGGAGCCGCCTCGAAAGGAGGTGATGCTCTTGAAGGCGGAAATAAATGCTTCCTGTGCAGCGTCTTGTGCCTGATCTTCATCCCCCAGTATTCGCAATGCGGTATTGAAAACGGAATCTTGATAATGAAGGATCAGGGTGTTGAACGCATCCAGATCGCCGCTTTGTGCCGATGTGATAAGCGCGGTTTCGTCCATACACGTATTTTACCCGCTTTGTTTGAAAGTGATTACTTTGTCGTACGCTTTGCAATGAGGATGTATACCCATCGCCAAAGGATCATCCCTGCCGCACTGGTGCTTCCCAATACGAAGGTGAACAGCGGCAGAGCGGCGGAGCCAAGCCATACCGCGCGTAGTGTGGTGGCGAGCGGTGCAGCAAATAGCATGGCGAGCGCAATACGCCATAGATTCCTTGGGTTGGCGATGATCGTTTGATCGAACAAGCCGAACCAGGGCGCAAGAATGAACCAGGCAAACATGACCGGAAGGAACGAAGCCGCCATACGAGGCAGGTAGGAAAGATCCGTTTCGCCGTGTGTGGCAAAGCCGATGACCGTGAGAATGGCAATGGCGAGTACATCGCCGAGGATGAGAATGGCTTTATTGTTCATCGTGGTTTGAATGAGGAGGTTGTTCCCATATCGTCTCCGATCATTCCCTTCTTCCTTTTGTGATGATGCGAACGGGCGTGCCTAAAAACCCGTATTCTGCGCGGATTTGATTCTCAAGGTAACGCAAATACGTGAAGTGCATCAGCGATGGTTCGTTGACGTAGATCATGAAGGTCGGCGGGTCACTACGGACTTGCGTGCCGTAGAACATCTTCAGCGCTCGTCCCGCATGGCTTGGGTGGGGGTGGGCATCCTGCGCCTTGTGGATAATCTCGTTGATCTTGGAGGTTGTCAGTCGGGCAAGCCGTTCTTCCTGCACACGCAACGCCATCGGCATCACCTGATCCACACGCTGACCTGTCTTGGCGGAGATGTAAAGGATGGGCACATACGACATGAAGTTCAGGTCGTTGAGGATCTTTGCGGTGTAGGCGTCCATGGTCGTGCCGTCCTTTTCGATGGCATCCCATTTGTTGACCAGCACCACACAAGATTTCCATTCGTCCTTGATGAAGCCTGCGATGTGCGCATCCTGTGCGGTGATCCCTGTGGTCGCATCGATCATCAGCAGTGCCACATCCGCGCGTTCGATTGCCTTGAACGAACGGATGACGCTGTATTCCTCCACGCCTTTTTCGATCTTGCCGCGCCGGCGTATCCCTGCCGTGTCGATGAGGGTAATGGGCAAGCCGTCATATTCATATTGCATATCGATCGCATCCCGCGTCGTTCCTGCAATGGGGCTGACGATGACCCGTTCCTCGCCGACGAGCTTGTTCAACAAACTGGACTTGCCCGCATTCGGCTTGCCGACAATGGCGATCTTGATTGATTCATCCTGCTCGTCTTCTTTTTGCTCGGGCAGGGCGTTGATGAGCGCATCCAGCAGATCACCAGTATCGGTGCCATGAATGGCAGAGATGGGGTAAGGATCACCCAAACCCAGCTCATAAAACTCAGAGGCGCTATCGCGTCGTTCACGCGACTCACATTTGTTCACCGCCAAAAAGATCGGCGGCTGGAACGTGCCATCCGATTGTTTCCTCTGCATGCGGCGCAGGATTTCCGCCACCTCGCGGTCTGGCTCTGTTACGCCGGTTTCGCCGTCGGTGATGAAGAGCACCGCATCGGCTTCCTGAATGGCGGCTTGCGCTTGGATGCGGATGTCACTGATAAATTCGGCGGACCCCACTGAGAGCGGAGTCCGACCGCCGTGGGTTGGGTCGATGCCGCCGGTATCGATCACGGTAAAGACGCGCCCATTCCAATCCGCATCGCCAAATAGGCGGTCACGGGTGGTGCCTGGGGTGTCGTCCACGATCGCCATGCGTTCGCCGACAAGGCGGTTGAAAAGGGTCGATTTGCCGACGTTGGGTCTGCCTACAAGTGCAACAATTGGTTTCATGTTTTTCGTTTCTTTATGGTCTTGGCGTGGGTGAGGACGTGGGAGTTGGCGTCGTTGCCTGGATCTCGGTGATCACCACTTCAATGGTATTCGGGAGGATCGACTCTACCACAATATCGGAGATCAAAACCTCCACTTTGGGTGTAACCTGATGCGTGCCTACCGAGAGACCGGTCAGGTCTACGGTGGCGCGGACTGACTGGCGCGTGAGCGAATCCAGCAGCGGCAGCGGACCGGAAAGGATCACATCCACGCTGACGGGAGACACTTGTGCGCTCAAACCATTTTCGAGCCCGACGATCTCGATGAGTTCTCCCGCAAGGGTCACGCTGCCTTCGATGGGCGAAACCCCGGCTTGCACCAGCACCGTTTGCTCGCCGATGATGGAAACGCCTGGTGGAAGGTTGAGCGTCAGGCGTGTATTGATGTTGTCCTGTGCGCTTTGCAAATCCAGCGGCTGGGTTTCCACCACACCCGGCAGGCTGCTGACGAGGTCTGGGTCGGTTGAATAGACCGTCACGACTGGCGGAAAAACGGAAAGGTCTGTCAGGCGGTATCCGCTCGCCACGCGCCCGATGATGGTGATCTTCACCGCCACATCCCGATACCCGCCCTGCTGGCTGACCGGCAGGGTCACCTGGATGGCTGCCGGTGAGACGGTCACCCCTTCAACGGGTTCCCCGTTCGCATCGAGAATTTCGACATTGAGTGTCTGGTCAAAATTCTCGCGGATGCCGTTCAAGTCGGCAGAGATGCGGACACGTGCCACTTTCTCGACCTGAGACTGAGCGCCTGCAATCACAACTTCTCCCGGCTCGATCGTTGCATCCCCAACCTGGTAGCCAATGGCGGCTTCGCCGGAGATGCTGAGGTCTACATCGAGTGTTTTTGTTGTCAGTGGCTCAAGTGTGAACGTGACCGCGCGCGGTGCAACCGACACGATCTGTATTGGACGGGCATCGATCTGAATTTGCAATTCTACAACATGCTCGCCGGAACTCATGCTGGAAAGATCGAGAATTGCGCGTACCAGCTGCGGGTCTGCTTCGATCAGATCCCAGACGGAGCTTGGCGCGCGCAGCGTAACCTCCACCTCCTTGGGGATGTCGGTGCTCATGACCAGATTGGATGCCTGACCGATGATCTGGATCGGAATGGGGGATGGAAGCGTACGCATTTCGTCGGGATCTGCCGAGGTGACAGCAGAGATCCACACGGCAACTGCCAGCGCAAATGCCCATAAGAACGTCCGATAATTTTGAGCGATCCAGCGAAACATTATTTATCTTTTTCCCGTTGCGAGATAGCTGAAAGGATCCTCGCAAAGAAATTCGGTTTATTTTCCCTGCCACTTGGGCGGAAAAAGGCTGTCAGAATATTCTCCAGCCGTTCCGGGTCGAGGCGGCGTAACATTCTACCAGCGTGGGCAATGGAAATGCCGCCCGTTTCCTCCGAGACAACAATGGCAATGGCGTCACTGGCTTCCGAGGTGCCCAATGCAGCGCGGTGTCGAAGCCCCATCTGACGCTCGGGCGTGCGGTTCAGGATTCCGCTTGCGGAAAGCGGGAGCACACAGGCAGCCGCGACCACCCTTGAGTTGACGATGATCGCGCCGCCATCGTGCAGGGGGGTATTCGGGTAGAAGATTTGCAGCAGCAATTCGGGTGTCACCTTGGCGTTCAGTTGCACGCCGGTTTGGGCAAATTCATCGAGATTATCCAGCCGTTGCATGACGATCAGAGCGCCGTGCTGGCGGGCGGAGAGTCTCGCTGTGGCGCTCACGACGGCATGGATGGTCTCTTCCAGCGACTGGTCGGCTGTTTTAACGGAAGCAGGCAAAAAGGTCCCGGCACGACCGAGGCGTTCGAGAGTCCGCCGAATTTCGGGGGCGAAAATGACCGGCAGGGCAAGCAACAAGGCGGGCAGCGAATTCTGTGCGATCCATGAAAATGCGGGCAACTCCACCAGGCTTGTCAAAAGGATGAGCGCCACCACCAGCAGGATCATCCCGCGCAGTAAAGCCATTGCCTGTGTATCGCGCAGGGAATATAACAACGCAAAGAAAATCAGCGTGACGAGCAGAATGTCTAGCACGCTCATCCAGCTGATGCGTTGAAATATAAAGAAGAGGTTGTTCAGGAATTCAGTCACAGTAATTTGGGTTGGGTCTCAACCGCGGCAACCTGGCAGGGGATCGAACCGATTGCCGAATGCCGAAGCCTACCCTTATATGGGTCGCAGGACGCGATCCTGGCGTAATTGTTTGAAGAAGAGAGCGCTTCCTGCGGGGGTGGATTCGATGGCGGCATCCTGCCAGGCTTGCACGCCGAGGGTTTCGGGTGTACGTTTTTCGTATCCAAGTTTTTGCCAGAGCGCATCCTGACCCGACAATTCGTTCATCACAAAGAGCAGGGATGCCTCGCTTTGCAGTTCGCTGGAGGCGTTCTCCACACCTTTGACGAGAATTTCCAGCGCTTTTTCCTTCTCCAGCGAATTTTCAAGGAAAATATCAGAGGTGCGTGTCACCAGATTTTCCACCTGCCAGCCAGCCACGCCCACCAGGTTGCCGTCTTGCTGAA
Organism: Anaerolineales bacterium UBA2395; assembly: GCA_002343775.1. Taxonomy (GTDB): domain Bacteria; phylum Chloroflexota; class Anaerolineae; order Anaerolineales; family Villigracilaceae; genus Villigracilis. The sequence goes on along the minus strand of DDSH01000007.1, from coordinate 181,813 downwards.
GCAACATGTAGGCTTTGTCGCCAAAATTCTCCATCACATCCGAGGCGGTCAGCGTGACCTTGCCTTTGCTCAGGCGTGTGATCAGTTCCGCGATGGCGCTGGCATTCTTTGGCTTTCCACGATGAACCGTCAACTCGCCGCTGATCGGTTTCTTCACAGTGATGGTCTCCACCGGTGCCTCTTTCGCGCCGGGGATGACCTCCTTCCATGCCTCGCTGACCTGCTTCCACAGGTCTTCGTACGAACCCGTGTTGGTGATGACGATGTTCGCCACTGCCACCTTTGCGCTCTGCGCCGACTGCATGTGGATTCGTTCGCGCGCCTGATCGCGCGTGAAACCGCGCTTGCGCATCAGACGTTCGATCTGGATGACTTCAGGTGCGTTCGTCACCCAGATGGAATTGCACACATTGCGCAGTTCGCCCTCGAGCAGTTTGATCGCTTCGATCACGACGACGGGTTGGGTGGCGCGTGAAGCAAGGATCTCTGTCGCCTGCCGCACCAACGGGTGGACGATGGCTTCCAATTGTTTCATGGCTTCCGGGTCGTTGAAGACCAGGTTGCCCAATTTCTTGCGATCCACTTCACCGTCTTTGTTGACGATCCACCTGCCAAACCCGTCGATGACCTGCTGATAACCAGGCGCACCCTTCGAGTAGGCGCGATGAGTGAGCGCATCTGCATCGATGGTATATGCACCCAAATGCTCCAGCATACGGCGCACCACGCTCTTGCCTGTTGCGATGTTGCCGGTCAGTCCAATGATGAATTTTCCAGACAGGTTGCTCAAGGGGGTTCCTCTTTAGATTATGTCGTTCAGAATGCTCACGTTCCAATTTTAATGTCTTTTCTTGAAATGTCCACCTTTGGAGCGTTGACTCTCCCACTTTCCGCGTGTATCATGCAAATACCTCAGGCTGGTCGGGCAGTCGCGGTCCTGCGTTGACGGGATCGAGGAAAGTCCGCACTCCTATAGAGCACGGCGTCGGATAGCACCCGGGGTGGGGAAACCGCCGAGAGGCGTGAACCTGCCGGACAAGGGCCACAGAAACAAACAGCGTCCCTCCGCCCTACCGGGCGTGGGATCGTGATGGTGAAAAGGTGGTGTAAGAGACCACCGGCGCGCGCAGTAATGCGCGTGGCCAGGTAACCCCCGCCGGGAGCAAGGCCAAGCAGGAGCGATTTCGTCTGTGGACGATGGGAGGCTGCTCGTCTCCATACGTGCCTTTCCCAACCGTGGGAAAGGTCAGCTCCGGGTAGGCTGCATCGAGCGGCGCGGCGACGCACCGCCCAGAGAGATGACTGCACAAGCGGACTGCCCGCACGGGCGTCCGCCGGACAGAATGCGGCTTATAGACCAGCCTGAGGGATCTTTATTGTTATGAAGAATTTTCGATATTTTTTCTTGTGGACGACTGCCATCATCTTTCTGGAAGCCTGCAACCTGCCAGCCGCTTCCACCCCGACCCCAAACCTGTTTGCCACTTTATCAGCCGCCACCCCGCTGACGGTGGATGCCACCCCCCAGCCCAGCCTGCCGATCTCGTCCATTGGCGAGCCCACCGGGAAAATTGCGTTCGTCTGTCAGATCTTCAAAGTGCAGGCGAGCAATCAGATCTGCATCACCAACGCCGATGGGACCGGGTTTCGTCGCCTGACCACGGATAGTACACGCCAGCATTACTACCCATCCATGTCGCCGGATGGGAACAGTGTGGTCTATGCGTCCTTTCGGGAGCCGAACATCTACGAGATCTACGAAATGGACATTGCCTCGGGAAATGTGACACAATTAACCGACCGGCTTGGCAATCTCAACGGACCGGAAATCTCCCCGAATGGCGAATGGATTGCCTTCAAACTTTCCACTGCGAGTTCAAATCAAATCTGGTTGATGAATCGTGATGGGACGAATCCACGTCCCATCGCTAACGCTTTCGGCTGGGACCCAACCTGGTCACCAGATGGGAAGTTCATTTTGTTCGCATCAGATATGCAGGGCGCCATTCAGCTTTACAGGATCAAACTTGATGGGAGTGAATTGCAAAAGGTCAGCGACCTGCCCGCAGTCCGGGGAAGAAGCGATTGGTCGCCGGATGGGAGTTTCCTTGTCACATATTCCGGTCAGCCGTGGAATCGCGACATCTTCATCATGAAGGCGGACGGCAGCGATGCACGCATGTTGACGCCCACCGGCGGCAACTCGCAGGGACCGTCTATTTCGCCCGATGGTCAGTGGGTGGCGTTTACATCCTATTTCGATAACTACAGGGAAGACCACGGCTGTGAGATTTACATCATGCGCGTGGACGGGACAGATGTGCGCCGCCTGACAGAAAATGATTATTGCGATTACCAGCCCCGTTGGGGTCCGTAAAAAGGAGAAAGATATGGACATTAAAGGGAAAGTGGTTATTGTCACTGGCGCATCGTCCGGGATCGGTGAGGCGGCGGCACGTGAGTTTGGGCGTGAGGGTGCCTTGGTCGTGCTGGCTGCCCGCCGCGTGGATAAGCTGGAGTCGCTTGCGCAGGAGATCAAATCGCTGGGCACAGGGGCAAGCGCGTTGGTCGTGCAGGCGGACCTGTCCAAACTGGAGGATATTCAAAAACTGGTGACGCAGACCATTGAGCGGTTTGGGCGCATTGATGTTCTGGTCAATAATGCCGGGTTTGGTCGTTTGGACTGGCTTGAAAATCTCGACCCGGTGAAGGACATCCAAGCTCAGATCGATGTCAATGTGATGGGAGTGATCCAAACCACCCGTCAGGTACTGCCGCTGATGATCCGACAGCGAAGCGGAAGCATTATCAATATGTGCTCGATGGCGGGATTGGTGGGTACACCGACCTACACCATTTATGCCGCATCCAAACATGCCGTGCACGGATTCTCAGAAGCCTTGCGGCGTGAAGTCAAGCCGTGGGGTATCCATATCTCGCTCATTTACCCCGGCGGGGTGGTGACGGAGTTTGGTCAACACGCCGGGATCAAGCGCAAAACAAAAGCCACCACACCCAAATTCATGTTGTTGACGGCTGAACAAGTAGGGAAAGCTGTGGTAAAACTGGTGCGCCGTCCGCGCCGCATGTGGGTCATCCCCTGGCTGTGGAGTGTCACCGTGTTTCTCAACCGATTTCTCCCCGGTTTGGTGGATGCTACTACCATTAAGAATTTCACCATTCCGGAACGCGCGGATGAGTTAGCGGAAAAATAGCAAGTCAAACTGTTATTGTCTGGAGGGCAGTATCACATGGGTTTTCTTTCCAATCTGTTTGGACCTTCCGTGCCAAACATCACCGCAGAAGAGCTGAGTAAAAAATTGAAGTTTGGTAAACATCCTTTGGTATTGGATGTGCGCCAGCCGGATGAATTCCGTGCGGGGCACGTTGGCGGGGCGAAGTTGATCCCGCTGAACGAACTTCCGCGCCGTATGAAGGAATTGCCGAAGGGACGCGAGATCGTTTGCATTTGCGACAGCGGCAGCCGCAGCATTTCCGCGGCGAAGACGCTCGCCAAGGAAGGGTTTAGCGTACTCAACGTTCAAGGCGGTATGCTCGCCTGGCGGCGCGCCAAGCTGCCTGTACAAAAGGGATAGACGGACTTGCAAACCGCCAGCGACGAAATAAACCGCTGGCGGTTTTTATTTTTCGGCAGTTCCGGTATCCTTGCCGTATTCCTGATTATGGGGATAATCAATGGAGTGAAACAGGTTTATTGTCATTTTGCAAGTTGAGCATTGCCCAAAAAATATCCGCTGACGATTAGAGGTGATATGAAAAAGAACATTCTCTTTCTGCTTGTGCTGCTGGCTGTTGGTTCATTCATTCTTGTGGGAGTATATCTGGGTAGGAACACCCCGACGCAAGCCATAGATGTGACCAATGCCGTCTGCTCCATTTCGACGACAGCGGTGATCGCCAGTGCGCAAGGCGATGTCTATGCTCCGTCTGAGATCGTTGCGGAAGATCCCGACCTTCATTACCTTGCCTATTATTCCGTAGATGGCGAGCAGATCGAAGACCCGGTCTACGAATCCATTCCAGATCACTTGTTGGATGAACAAAAAGACGCTTCGCTCCAGAACGCGGGCTGGGAGGTATTCACCGATTTGATCTCACCCGAAGACCGTCAAATGGTCACGCGGTATAACGTCTTCACCGATGGCTACTCCAACACCCTCGCCGCAGTGGATCAGGTCAAAGAAGACCCGTCGCTCTGGATCCTGGAAATGGACATCGCCGACCTCGAAGACCGCGACGCGCTGCTCTTCACCGTCGTGCATGAATATGCCCACCTGCTCACATTGAACGCCTCGCAGGTCGAGCCGGATGCGGACCTTGTCAACGATCCCTTCAACCAGGACTTGCAAAAGGAAAAAGCCGCCGCCTGTTCCACCTACTTTGCCGGAAATGGGTGCAGCTATTCGGATTCATACATCCATGCCTTTTATCAACGCTTCTGGCTCGACATTGCAGATGAATGGGCGCGGATCGATGCGCTTGCTTATACTTCAGAAGATCTCGATGTCTATTACGAAGCGTTGTATTCCTTTTATAAAACCCATCAAGATCAATTCGTAGACGATTACGCCACCACGCATCCCGCCGAGGATATTGCCGAGTCATTCACCTATTTCGTCTTTGGTCCCAAACCCACAGGGATGTCCATCAAGGAACAAAAGATCGCCTTCTTTTACGAATATCCCGAGCTGATCGCCTTGCGGGAACGGATTTTGCAAAACGCCTGTTCCTTGGAATAGCAGGCATAAAAAGATCCGAGAATGCGGTTCTTGATGAAAGGTCGCTATGGTATCCTTGTGAAAAAACAAGGATTCGTCATGCCGCGTACAAGAATATTCCTTTCCATGATCGCTCTTCTTTTCTCCTCCTTGGCTTGCGCCACCCTTATGGGAGAAGATCCATATTATGATGAAACGTATTATTCCGATGAAGAAACGGAGATCCTGACCGAAGAAGCGCCGCCTCAGGAGAATGACCCCGGCTCGCCCCAATCCCTGACCTGCCCGGTGGTGACAGATGCGATTCTGGAAGCCGCCCTGACCCCCGGTGAAAGCGAAACCGAGGAAATGGACGGCGAAATCTATCTTGTCACGTACAGCGTGAATGGAGATGAACTCTTCGACCCTTACTACGAAGATGTCTCTGCTGATCTGGAAGATGAGCAGATGGATGAATCCGCTCATCGTGAAATTTGGGATCAATTCTCCAGCCTGATCCCCGCCCAACACCGCAGCATGATCGCCGAATATTCCATATTTACCGACGGCGCGGATAACGTCCTCGCCGCAGTTGCCCAAACCCAGAGTGATCCCTCCACCTGGTCTCTGCAAGTGGACATTGCCGATATCTCCGATCCCTACAACCTCACCTTCACCCTGATCCACGAATATGGGCATTTGCTCACCCTCGGACCCGACCAAGTGCCCCCGAGCCTTGCAATTTTCAACAACCCAGAAGATGAAGACATCTATTTTCAAGAAGCCTCCGCCTGCCCGAACTACTTCCCGGGCGAAGGTTGCGCCGAAGCCGACTCGTACATCGACGACTTTTACAACGAATTCTGGCTCGATATTTCCGAAGAATGGAATCAGGTCAACCTGGAAGAGGATGACGACGCCTACTACGAGGCGCTGGATGCCTTCTATGCAAAATATGCCGACCAATTTGTCACCGATTACGCCGCCACCAACCCCGAAGAAGACATCGCCGAATCCTGGACCTTCTTTGTCCTCAGCCCAGAGCCCGAAGGCAATACCATCGCAGACCAGAAAATCCTATTCTTCTATCAGTATCCCGAACTTGTCGAATTGCGTACAGAGATTCTTAAAAACGTGTGTGTGAGTCTCCAATAAAAAGAGCGCGCTATGAAAAGCCTTCCCATCTCCGAATCCTATTGGGTCAAAGAAAATGTATTTCTGGCGGGAGAGTACCCTGCCAGTTATGACGCTGAGACCACGCGACGCCGGCTCGAAGCATTCATCGAAGCGGGCATTCGCTCGTTCATAGACCTGACCCAACCGCACGAACTCCCATCCTACGAAGCAGTCTTGAAAGACCTGTCCCACATATACGATTACAAATTATCCTATCAGCGCTTTGCCATCCGTGACCACGGCATTCCCTCCTCACAAACCATGACCGAGATTCTCGACGCTATCGATGACTCCATCCAAAATGGTGACCCGGTATATGTTCATTGTTGGGGCGGGGTGGGGCGCACCGGCACAGTGGTCGGGTGTCACCTCATCCGTAAGGGGATGCAGCCCGAAGATGCTTTGCTGCGCGTAGCCAGTTTGTATCAAACCCGCGTCAAAACCCAAGCCTACTTCCTGCCCACCTCGCCTGAAACTCCCGAACAGTTTGAATTTGTCCGCAACTGGTGGGAAGAGCCGTCCTCCAACCGCCGCCCGCGTTATTGTGAAGGATGAACTGGCACGCGCGCTACCTCCAGCAAGCCGTTTGGACCCGCGACCTGCGCACCTATCTCTTTGAAAAGGCGGGATTAACCGCTGCAAGCCGGGTGCTTGAAGTGGGATGCGGCACAGGCGCTGTGCTGGGCGAGATTCACATTCCCGCCGCGCTTCACGGCGTGGACCTTGAGCCTGAGTCGCTTGTCCAATGCCGAATCCACGCTGGCAGTGCCTCGCTGACGCGGGCTGACGCACACTCCCTCCCATATTCCGACCGTTCGTTTGATATCGCTTTTTGCCATTTTCTATTGTTGTGGGTTGAGAATCCGTTGCAGGTGTTGCGCGAGATGGCGCGTGTTGCGCGGACTGTGATAGCATTGGCAGAACCAGATTACAACCAGCGTGTGGATGAACCCGATACCCTCAAGCCGCTGGGCGAGTGGCAAACCCAGGCTCTGTTGCGGCAGGGAGCAGACCCATTTTTTGGGTGTGAGCTTGCCGAAACGTTCCATCAGGCGGGCATCCGCATTCAGGAAACAGGCACCCTTCAACAGTCAGGCATGAAGCGTTCGTTGGAGGAATGGAAAAATGAATGGGACGTGATCGAGACAGATCTGGCAGGATTCGTTCCCAGTGTGGACATCCAACGAATGAAAAGCCTGGACGAGGAGGCGCGTGGGCGCGGGGAACGTATTTTGCATGTGCCCACTTATTTTGCATGGGGTAAGACCTGAGGGCGGGTGGTTCATCGAGAAATGGAAGTATAATTTTGCTGGTGGAGGCTTGTTTGGAAACGTTGAATCAGGAAACTCAGGCGGAAGTTGCGCCTGTTGAAGAAAAAATGAATTGGGGGCGTTTTTTATTGGATGTCGTTGAAACGGTGGTTTTGGCGGTTGTGCTTTTTGTCGGCATCAATGCGGTTTCGGCGCGTGTGCGCGTGGATGGATTCAGCATGCGCCCCACCTTGGAAGACGGCGAATTTTTGCTCGTGGATAAGGTCAGTTATTTCCTGGGTGAGGTCAAACGCGGTGATATTATTGTTTTTCATTTTCCCCTCAACCCGGATGAAGAATTGATCAAACGGGTGATCGGCTTGCCCGGCGACCAAATTGTCGTGCAGGATAGCCAGGTTTTTGTGAACGGACAAATGCTCAATGAGCCATACATTGCCCAGCCGCCTTTATACAACGGCGATTGGATGGTTGCAGATGGTCATCTCTTTGTACTGGGAGATAACCGTAACAACTCGAACGACTCGAAAGATTGGGGCATGCTGCCCGCCGAAAACGTTGTTGGCAAGGCTGTCCTGATCTACTGGCCCCCGCCCATGTGGGATGTGCTGGAACACCCTGAAGTTATTGCCTCGCAGTAGGTTTATCCATGAACGAACACGAACACATGCCCTCCTCCTCCACCCCTTGTATTGAATGCCATGCCGGTTTGCTTGTGCTGCGCCATATTACCTATTTCACCTGGCTGGGCGGCGAGTTGATTACCGTTCCGAATTTCCCCGCCTGGGTTTGCGATGTTTGTGGGCGAAGGGTGTACGATGAAAAAGCCATCCAATGGCTGAACATGATCCTAGACCCGAACGCAGGCAAGCCAAGCACAAAGCCGCGTCGGACTCCGCCTTTGCCTCGTCCTCGACCGGGAACCCACCACCCCGTATCCGACTCATAACCTGAGGATTTTCCATGTCCCTCGATACCTCCCCGCGCACGTATCGCTTCGTCCAGGTAGATATTCTCACCTCCGGGTATCGCGTGGTGGGGAAGATGGCAGTGACCACCCACGGGACGATGGGGATCATGAACGACCCCACACACTCTTCGTTGGAACTCCATGATGCGCGAATGGCGCGCCTGCATATGCCGACCAAATTGGTGGATCACTTTGAATTGGTGCGCATGATGAAGCGTCAGCTGCACGCGGTTTGCATGGCGCGGCGCGAGGACTTGGGTCCACACGCGATCGTGCGCGGTGGTTTTACCAGTGTGACGGAATATACCGTGCGGCTGGCTACGCCGATGTTCGAGATCGAGGGGACGATGGAACTGCCGGGTCGTTTCGATTTTACGGCATTGATCTCGGAAGGCTCGCGAGAGTTTCTACCGGTCTTCAATGCCACACTGACTGCCATTCTCATCCCGAATTTTAAGGTTGAAAGCGCCGGGATGCTTGTGAATCGCAGGCTGGTGGATATTATGGCGCTGGTCAATCAGCGCGCGAAGCCCCAAAATTAATCCCAAAATCTTCTTGACTGCCATGAGAGTGGGTGATAGAATTCGCCCGCTCAAGAAATGCCCCCATCGTCTAGTGGACTAGGACGCAGCCCTTTCAAGGCTACGACCGGGGTTCGAATCCCCGTGGGGGCACTCTATAGCAACGACCGCCTGAGAAGGCGGTCTCTGTTTTATACACCCCTTTCATACCATCGAGGTACGCGAGGCTGATACCGAGGTTGGAACCCTTGTGGGAGCACTCTGTAGCAACGACCGCCTGAGAAGGCGGTCTCTGTATTTATATACCCCTTTCATACCATCGAGGTTTTTTTGTTTAACAATCAGTTTGTTTTTGGTATAATCACAATAGTTCGATAACCAAAGACACGCGCAAAGACGAGTAATTCGGCAACGGTTCAGAGAGTCGCCGGTCAGTGCGAGGCGACCCGCCAACGAATGAAATCCACTTTGCCCAGTCGTTCCTGGAGAGGCATCCGTCATAAAGGGACCGGGCAGTACCCGTTACAGTACACCCCAAGGTCATTCGATCGTGAATGACGAAAGCAGGTGGCACCACGAGACGCCCCTCGTCCTGCAAATGGAACGGGGCGTATTTTATTTAACACCTTGAATGGTGTCATGCACGTGGAGGTGCAATATGCTCGATATGAACTTGATCCGTGAGAACCCTGAGATCGTTCGCAAAGCCTTGCGAGACCGGCAGGACGACCCTGCGCCCGTCGATTCCATTTTGGGGTTGGATGAAAAGCGTCGCAGCCTGCTTTCGCAAGTAGAGCAGTTGAAAGCGGAGCGGAACGCCGTCTCGAAGGAGATCGGCAAAATGAAAGACGCCACAGAGAGACAGTCCAAGATCGAAGCGATGCGCGTGGTTGGCGATCAGATCGCGGAGTTGGACAAGCAGGTCGCGGACGTCGAATCTGAATTGAACTATTTGATGTCCACACTGCCGAACATTCCCGATGCGCGCACACCGTATGGAAAAGATGATAGTGAGAACGTTGTCATCAAGACTGTGGGTGAGCCGCGTCAGTTTGATTTCACGCCGCTTCCCCACTGGGACCTTGGCGCTGCACTTGGGATCATCGATTTTGAACGCGGCACGAAGCTGACCGGTTCGCGTTTCTATGTGCTGCAAAAGGCAGGTGCGCGTTTGCAGCGAGCGCTGATCGCATGGATGCTTGACCTGCACATCCGCCAGGGTTATCAGGAAGAATACCTGCCGTTCATGGTCAAGACCGCCACGGTATATGGGGCGGGTCAACTGCCCAAGTTCGCGGATAATCTTTACAAGGACCATGAGGAAGATTATTACTTTGTGCCCACCGCCGAGATTCCGCTGACTGGTTTGCACATGGACGAGATCCTCGATGAAGCGGTATTCCCGAAGATGTATACGGCGTACACACCCTGCTTCCGTCGTGAAAAGATGAGCGCCGGTCGCGATGTGCGCGGCATCAAACGCGGACATCAATTCGACAAGGTCGAAATGTACATCTACTGCAAGCCGGAAGACTCCGAGGCGATGCACCAGAAGATGCTGAAAGATGCTGAAGAGACCTGTGCACAGTTGGGAATTCCATACCGCGTTAAGCAACTTTGCACCGGCGATATTGGCTTTGGTGCGACGATGACCTACGACCTCGAGCTGTGGGCTCCCGGCTGTGATGAGTGGTTGGAAGTGTCATCTGTCTCGAATGATACCGATTTTCAATCGCGCCGCGCGAACATCAAATATCGTCCTGCCGATGGTGGCAAGGTTAAATTTCCGCATACATTGAACGGTTCCGGCTTGGGTCTGCCGCGGACTTTGATCGCCGTGATGGAAAATTACCAGCAAGCCGACGGCTCCATCGTCGTCCCGGAAGTGTTGCGCCCCTGGATGGGCGGCATCGACGTCATCAAGCCATAACCAGTCAGAACTTTTCGGGTTTTCATCCGTACATATGGACATCGGGAGTTAACCTGCTTCCGATGTCATGCTTTATCGAGGAGAATCGGATACCATGGACCCAGTCTTTTGGGAAACGTTCGTGCAAGTGTTTTTGGAAGTTGCCACTTTTGCCGTGCTGGTCTTTGGCTTGTTGGGGCTCTTGATCCCTGTCTTCCCCGGTTTGACCGTGATGTGGATCGCCACCCTGGTCTATGCCATTTTCCAAACCGCCGCCGGAAATATGAACTGGGGCGGCTGGTTGTTGTTCGTGCTCATCACCTTGTTGATGATCGGTGGTAATGTGGCGGACAATATCATCATTGCCAAACATGTCCGCGATAAGAATGTGCCGTGGAGTTCGATCATCTGGGCGTTCGTAGTGGGCATCATCGTCAGTCTATTCTTCACGCCCATCGCTGGTATGATTGCTTCGCCGGTCGGCTTGTATCTTGCGGAATTAAACCGCCTGAAAGACAAACAGACGGCGTTTTCCAATACCAAAGCCTGGATGACCGGATGGGGGTGGGCAGTTGCTGCACGGATGGGAATCGGCGTGGTGATGATCGCCTTTTGGGGGGTGTGGGCGTGGGTTGTGACGTAATGAGCTTGGTCTATTGAAAAAGGAGAAACAATGGGTACGTTTACAGAAGTTCTTTCGGTGATCGGATTTGTGATCCGCGCATTGGGATTCGTCCTCTTGGGCTTTGCCGTCGCCCGTTTCACATTGGACGCCTACAAGTCTGCTGTGTGGCAGGTTCAGATCGCGCTCGCGGTTGGGTTCTTCGGTTTGCTGGTTGGGTTGACCAATTACTCCAGTCCCGCTTCGATGGGTACATTTGCCCTCGGTGCTGGCGCGGCAATGCTGATGTCGATGATGGGGAAGAAGGAAGAGGCGAAGGAAGAAGAACCCGCCAAAGAGGCGAAGAAGAAATAAGAAAGATGAAAGCAAAAGGCTTGACAGAACCGGTCAAGCCTTTTTTCTATGTTAATTACAACTTTGCTTTTTGTGCCGCCTCGATCAACGCGGACTTAAACTTGTCTCCTGCCGCATCCTTGCCCAACGGCAGGAAGATGGTTCCGATCTCGTTCACATCTGTAAAGTGACCGTTGATATTCACGCCCGAATCGGGGATCATTTTATAGAATTGGCTTTTCTCGTAATCTTCCACCGCAATATCCCGCAACTGCATGGACTTGATATACAGCGCGTTCTGGTCCACGTTGTCGGCGAGGATCAGCCAGCGATCCGTGAGGATGACGGTCTGAATCAATAACCTGGGTCCCGCTCCGCCGCCGAATAATCCTTTTTTGATCTTTTCCGAAGTGGAGACGATGCACATCACCGGGCTGGAAAGAATATCGCCCAAGTTGTGCTTTTCGATATAGGTTTGAACGCTTTTTATGACGTTGGCTGGAACATCCCCGAACGCAATTTCTTTTGTTGAACGGTTGTAATCACCCATGGTATTTCCCATTAAATTTGCAAGAGCGACCCGCCCGGGTTAAGCAAGATGACTTGCTATCACCGGAAGGGTTGCCCTTACATTACATTAAAGCGAAACCGGCTTGCTCAACATCGCCGTGAGCAACTTGACCGAATTTTTCAGGTCACTGTAATCCACCATCTCTGAAGCGGAGTGGATGTATCGGCACGGGATGGAGAGCGCCCCCGCCATCACACCGGCGCGGGTCAACTGGATGGCACGCGCATCCGTGCTGCCGACGAGGAGGACTTCCCGCTGATAAGGGAGTTTTGCCTTCTCTGCGGTATTGACCATCCAGTCGATGACCCGCGGGTCAGAGAGCATGCCCGTGTCACGGATCTTCACGCAGGGCCCCTTTCCCAATTCCATCGACATTTTCAACGAAGCGGGTGTATCCCCTGTACCGGTCACATCGAGTGCAATGCCGATCTCCGGATCGATACCATAGGCAGCCGTCCCTGCACCGCGCACACCGATTTCCTCTTGTGTGGTGAAAACAAAAAACAAGTCATTTGGCGTGGACTTGACGGAGCGCAATGTTTCAATTAATACAACCACTCCGGCGCGATCATCCAATGACTTGGCAACGATACGGTCTCCCATCTCCATGTAGGAGCGTTCGAAGCCGCCTACATCGCCCACTTTGATCGGACAATTTTCCTTGCTGGTTGCTCCCACGTCAATGTACATTTTGCTCATGGCAGGCGCCTGATCCACCTGTTCTAGGCGGTCGAAGCCCACCACGCCAGTCACGCCATTCATAAATCGGATGCGCGCTCCGAGCGTATATCTGCCGAACGTCCCGCCAACATTGGTGAAACGCACAAACCCTTTACGGTCGATGTGGCTGGCGATGACGCCGATCTCGTCCATGTGCGCGGCGAGCATGATGCGTTTGGGATTCTTCGCATTTGCGGCGGGTTTTTTGCGCACGATCAAATTACCGAGCGCATCCACACGCACTTCGTCGGCAAGCGGTTTGACTTCCTTCAAAATTACTTTGCGGACCTCATCTTCATATCCCGAAGGTCCATAGGTTTCTGTGAGGGTCTTGAGTAATGATTTCATTGGCTATTTTCCCAAAGTGAATTTTTCACCAGCAGTATAACTTTTGATATCGTCCGTCGTGAAGACGTGCGCTTTCGATGCGCCCATGACCGTCCACGACTCATTGAGCCTGCCAACGATGGCAGTATCTTCATCCACGCCGATCATCATTTCGCCATCTCTTAGTCGGCGGCGAAGGGTGGCAACCAACGGCTTACCGAACAAGGGCATGTTATTGAAATGCGGCAGAAGCGAGGCAATGGGCAGAATCCCAAACGCAGCCGTTGAACGAATTCCCATGGCGCGTACATCTGGCATTTCAGAGCCGAGGATCATTGCGCCTGCCGAGCAACCTGCGTACACAGCGCCGCGCGTCCATGCTTTTTGAGCCGCTTCCCACACCAGACTGTCTTTCAATGTCTGATAAAGATAACTCGGATTTCCGCCGGAGAAGTAGATCAGATCCGCATTCTCCACCGCAGAGGCCAGATTTAAATCATTGGCGGATTGCGCGTCAATGACAGGCAGGGCTTGCGCCTCTGCGCCCAGACGGGTGAAATGGTCCACGCCCATCGTTGACCAACGCGAGACGCTTTTCGGTCCCTCCTGTCCCGCGGCGGTTGGCAAACAGACTACACGCGGCTTGCGTCCATCCGCGCCGCAGTTGGCGAGCAGATAAGCATCCACCTCGTTCATCACAGGCAGATATTCACCGGAACCGAGAAGCGCAATCAACCCATTCATAGATTATCGTTTTATCAGATCGGGGGTCATGCTCTTCAAGGCAGTATGTAATAAATTCAGCGTGTTCTTCCAATCGTCCACGCGCGAAACGCTGATGGGCGAGTGGGTATAGCGATGCGGCACCGAGACCGAAACAACCGGCACACCTGTACGGGCTTGCTGGATTGTCCCGGCATTCGTCCCGCCGCCGCCCGGCTGACGGAATTGATGCTGGATCTTGTTCTTGATGGCAACTTCTTCCAGGAACTTAACCAGCCGCGTATCACTGATGATCGGCGCATGTGCCGTGTAAATGGCAGGACCCAAACCGAGTTTTGTGTTGTAGGTGTAATTCTCCCTGCCTTCGTAATCAGGCAGGTCGCGCGCAGGCGTGGAGTCGACAGCGATGGCGAGATCAGGCTCGAAATAGTATCCAGCCACTTGGGCGCCGCGCAGACCGATCTCCTCTTGCACGCTAAATGACAGACACAATTCGATATTCTTCGGCGCATGTTTGAGCAGTTCGATCAAAATTGCCACACCGATCCGGTCATCAATCGACTTGGACATGATCGATGGACCAACGCGCTTGAACTTCGTTGCGAACGTGGCGCGGTCACCGATTTTGGCTTTGCCTTCGGGTCCAAGATCGATGCGCATCGAATCGACATTGATGGTGTGTTTGCGTTCCTCGGCGCTGGTCAAGTGGATGGGTTTGGCGCCGATCACACCGATTGCGTGATCTTTGCCAACAATGACCTGCTTGCCGACCAAATGCCGCGCATCGATCCCGCCGACGGTTTCAAATTGATAGAAGCCATCGCCGTCATCGCGCACGATCATGAAGCCGACCTCATCCATGTGGGCATCCAGCAGGACGCGTAACGGTTTTTTGCCAGTGCCGCGTTTGCGAACCAGCACGCTGCCAAGCGCATCCACTTTGACTTCATCCGCGTATGGCTTGACCTCTTCCAGCACGATGCGGCGCACTTCGCCTTCATCGCCGGAGACCGCCATGGCGTTGCATAATTTTTCGAGCAGTTTGATTTGCGTTTGTCCGATGGAGAGCATGTTAATCCCAAACGATTCTTTCGATGAAGTCCGCTTCGAGCGAAGCGATGAATTCAGCCAGCAAACGCCCGGCGCGTTGAATATCTTTGAGCGCCACCACCTCAACCGCCGTGTGCATGTAGCGCTGCGGAATGCTGAGCACCATCGTTGGGATGCCTTCTGCAACCAACTGCATGGAGTCGGCGTCGGTGGAGGAGTATTCGGGCATCAGATCGTCTGCCACAGGAATTTCGACGCGTTCGGCAATTTCCTTAAAGCGCTTATACAAAAATGGGTGAATGCTCGGGCTGATTCCCAACGTCACGCCTTTGCCAAGCGGGAAGGTTTGGTAGCCGTTCGCGCCCGCGCCTTTGGCGAAGGTCATATCCACGGCGACAGCGATGGTGGGACGAATTTGAAAGGCAGAGGTTTGCGCGCCGCCCAGCGACGTTTCTTCCTGCACCGAAGCCACTGCCCACACATCCCAAAGATGCGCCTTGGATCGCAACTCTTCGAGGCAGATCGTCAATGCGGCGACGGAGGCGCGGTTATCCAAGGTGTGACCGCTGACGCATCCGCCGGACATTTCGGTGGGTTCTGTCGCAAAGGAGACGCGATCCCCGACTTTGACGCGCTTCGCCACTTCGGCGGGAGTGAGTCCTGTATCGACGAAGAGATATTTCAAGCCGACGACGCCACCGCCTTCGCCATCGGGCAGTAGATTGGCAGGCGGTATGACGATCACACCGTAAAGGTCTTCTCCGCTTCCGGTAGCGTGGACCATGACCGGGGTCCCGGGTAAGACGCGTGAATCGATCCCGCCGATGTTGGTGATGTAGAGGAATCCATCCACGATGCGGGAGACCATCAAACCGATGGCGTCCATGTGAGTGGCGATCAACACCGAAGGGCGGGGCGTCTTTTTGGCGCTGCCGCGCTTCAGCCCGTGGATGGAACCGATCCTGCTTTCGGAGATTTCATCTACGAGTGGCGACCACTTTTGTTTGATCAGGTTTGCAACGGGGGCTTCGTGCGCAGATACCCCTGCAACGGAAATGAGGGATTTGAGGAAAGGTAGGATGTCGCTCATGAGTTGTTTATCCGCCGCCGAATGCGGTGGGAGATGGTGTGATGGGAGTGGGCGTGTTGGTCTGGGTTGGCGATGGGGAGATCGGTGTAAAGGTTGGTGTGATGGATGGTGTTTGTGAGGGCGTTAAAGTGGGGGATGGGGTGAACGTCGGTGTGATGGATGGCGTGAAGGTGAACGTGACAGTGTTGGTATTGGGTTGGAAGGGCGTCAGTGTGAGCGTGGGGGTATGGGTTTGTGTAGGCGTGGGAGTTTCAGAGGCGGTTGGGGTGATCGTACCTGTTAGTATGACAGGCGTGCCGCTTGGTGTGGGAGTCTCAGGCGTGGTGGTGATGGTCTCGGTGATCGTGGGAGTGGCGGTTGCGCGTGAATTGGGAGCAAACGAGAGTGCGATAAATCCTGCGCAATAACAGGGGATCGTGGCAATAATGACCGCGAGAAGTCTCAATCGGCGGCGTGTGCGGGGGGTATCGGCTTCCAGCATAGTGGTTCGATTATAATCCATGAGATTGGGTAACTTTTCATGATTCCTTTGCATTTGCGCATTTCCGGTTTTTTATCGTATCGTGACCCGGTGGAGTTGGATTTCAACCGGGTCGATCTGGCATGTATCTCCGGTCAGAATGGCGCGGGGAAATCGTCGCTGTTGGATGCGTTCACCTGGTCGTTATTCGGTGAGGCGCGCGGCAAAGGGATGGACGTCATTAATCTGAGTCAGGATGTGAAGTCCGCTGAGGTGGCGTTGACGTTTACTTATGAGGGGAATACCTATCGTGTGCAGAGGACGTTGCCAAGGAATAAGAGTACGGTTTTAGAGTTTCAGATTTTAGATGGTGACCTGTGGCGTCCGCTGACGGAGAAGACCACCCGCGATACGCAGGCACGTATCGAACAGACTCTGCAACTGGATTACGAGACCTTTATCAATGCGTCCTTCTTTTTGCAGGGCAAGGCAGATCAATTCACGCAAAAGAAAGCCAGTGAACGCAAGGCTGTTCTAAGTGCGATCCTTGGGTTGGAAGTTTGGGATACGTACAAAGAACGCACCGCCGAGAAGCGCAAAGGCCTCGAAAGCGATGTGGACGAGATCGATGGGCGCATTGCGGAGATCGATGCCGAACTCACCGAGGAGGATGAAAGAAGGCGTCGGCTGGGCGAACTTGAGGGGACTTTGAAGCAATTGTCGGCGGCGAGAGAAGCGCAGGAGTCCGTTCTGGAGAATATCCGCAAGAACGCAGCGTTGGTTGGGGAACAGCGTAAGATCGTCGCTTCCTATCAGACACAAGTACAGCGGTCACAAGACGCGCTGGCGAATATCGAAAAGAAGATCGCGGATAAGGAATTTGAGCAGGCGGGCTATGCCGACCTGGTGAACCGCGCAAAGGACATTGAGGCGGCGTTCAAGGCGTGGCAGAAGGTTCGCAGGGAGTTGGAGAAGTGGGAGGAGATCGCGCTTCAATTCCGCGAGCAGGATGAAAAACGTCAGCCGTTGCTGCGCGCGATCGAAGTGGAGAAGGCTAGGCTGGAGCAGGAGGGGGGAGAACTGGGTAGAAAGTGGGAAGTGGTTAATGAACAATTGGAAATGGTTGGGGAATTGGAAGAGAATTTAAAGACGGCTCAGTCTTCGATGGGGGAGGTTGAGTCGAAGATAAAAGAGCGTGTTGCGTTGGAAGCAAAACGCAATGAAGCCCGTGAGCGGCAGGCGGCGATGAAGGTGGAGAACGAGTCGCTGCGCAGGGAAATGGAAGAACTCAAGAACCGCATCGATGCGTTGAAGGTTGCCGAAGGTGCGGAATGTCCACTGTGTGGTCAGCCATTGAGCGAGAGCCACCGAAAGTCCACGTTGAAGCAGTTGGAAACCGAGGGCAAGGCGAAAGGCGATACGTTTCGGGCGAATAAGAAAGAAGCAGAGGAGCTTGACGGGCAAGTTAAGAGATACGAGATACAAGTTACCGAGTTGACGGGTGCGGAGAATGAACGTTTGCGCTTGTCGAATTCCATTTCACAGATCACGCTGCAATTGGAGTCGATTCGGCAGCAGAGTAAAGAATGGGAAAAGACCGGCGCGAAGAGATTGAAAGAGATCGAGAAGTTGCTGGAAAATGGAAAGTATGCGAACGAGGCACAAAAAGAATTAAAGGGTTTAAATAGTAAATTAGCCAAACTTGGTTATCAGGTTGCTGAACACGACGCGAAGCGCAAGGAAGAACTCGAACTGCGCGAGATCGAGGACGATCATCGCAGGCTGGAAAGAGCACAAGACGCAAACAATCGAATTGAGAAAGAACTCGAAGAGTTGCGAGGGGAACATGGAAAGTGGAAAGTGGATGTGCAAACAAACGAAAAAGCATTTGCCGAGGCTGTGGCGAGGTTAGCCGAGGCGGAGGCGGGGGCGCCGAACATTCAGGAAGCGGAGAGCAAGTTATTTGAACTGCGCGAGGACGAGAATCGAATCCGCGATGAGGCGGGGGCGGCGCGTCAGCGGGTGGAGGTGCTTGCCACGCTGAGAGCTCGCAAGGCAGATTACCAATCTCGCCGCGAGGAGATCAACCAGAACATCCTACGCCACAAAACGCTTGAACGCGCCTTTGGGAAGGATGGCGTTCCGGCATTGCTGATCGAACAGGCGTTACCGCAGATCGAGCAAAAAGCCAATGACCTGCTTGATCGTTTGAGCGATGGACATATGTCCATTCGTTTTGTAACGCAGGCGGAATATCGAGACAAAAAACGCGAAGACCTCAAAGAAACGCTCGATATTCAGATCAGCGATTCTTCCGGGATGCGCGATTACGAAATGTACTCAGGCGGCGAAGCCTTCCGTGTCAACTTTGCGATTCGGCTGGCGCTTTCGGAAATCCTTGCTCAACGAAAAGGTGCGCGTCTGCAAACGCTTGTTATCGATGAGGGCTTCGGTTCGCAAGACGCACTCGGACGTCAGCGCTTGGTGGAAGCCATCAACGCGGTCAAGCATGATTTTTCGAAGATCTTCATCATCACGCATCTCGACGAACTCAAGGATGCTTTCCCGAATCGGATCGAGGTGGAGAAGACCGAGCGGGGGAGTTCTGTTCGGGTTGTGTAAGATTTCCCGTTCGTCGAAAGTCAAGAGTCGAAGGTTTGACATTTGACCTTCGACCTTTGATTCTATGACCTACTTCATCCTTTCCACTCTCCTTTTCCTGCTTGGTTTGCTCATTATCCACTGGGTTCACAACCAATATCATCTTGATATCGTCGTCACGCCTGCGCCGCCGCCCGCCGATGCGCCATTGGTTTCGGTGTGCATCCCGGCTCGCAACGAAGAGACCAACATCCGGCGTTGTGTCGAGGCGGTTCTTCGTCAGGACTATCCAAATTTTGAAGTCATTGTTTTAGATGACCGCTCCACCGATTCCACTCTGTCTCTATTGAATGATATCGCGTCCCGCGACTCTCGTCTCATCCCGGTCAGCGGTTCAGACTTACCCGAAGGTTGGGCGGGCAAACCCCATGCCTTGTATCAGGTTGCAAGTGTGGCGCGCGGCGAATGGTTATGCTTTGTTGATGCTGATACCTTCCTCGAAGCGAATGCCCTTTCCTCGGTCTATGCCAAAACGATGGAGATAAGAGCCGATCTGTTTACGGTGATCACCAGCCAAATTTTGGTCACATTTTGGGAGCGCACAATCATGCCGCTCGTGATGACGGCGCTGACAGTGGGCTTCTCGCCCCGAAAAGTGAACGACCCCAAGCGGGCAGACGCCATCTCGAACGGTCAGTTTATTTTTGTGAAACGGTCCGTTTATGATGACATCGGTGGGCATGAAAGCGTGAAAGATAAGATTGCCGAAGATCAGGCAATTGCGCATCTGGTGAAGTCAAAAGGGTTTCGACTCATTCTAGCCGATGGGGGGCAGGTGGTGAGCACACGGATGTACACTTCGTTCGCAGGGATCTGGGAAGGTTGGACGAAAAACATATACCTTGGGCTAAGTATTCACCCCGGTTTGCTATTGTTGGGAGCATTTGGGGCGTTGCTGGGTTTGGCGGCTGCGTTGTTGCTGCCCGTTTGGATTCTGGCTGGAATTTTTTGGCTGGTGAATGGCGGCGGAGTATTTGCTCTGGCGGTCTTGAGTGAGGCGCTGATCGTGAGCGCCTATCTATTGGTGATGCGGGTAAAAGCGTCGGCTTATTTTCACATCCCTGCCTGGTATGCAATGACGACATCTCTCGGCGCGGGAATCTTTTCTGCGATGATTCTTGCTTCCACATGGAAGGTGATTTCTGGTAGAGGTGTGACCTGGCGGGGACGAAGATACCACACGAAATAGTGACAAATGTCATCTTGATAAATTCCGGTCAAGTTTGTTATATTACGTCAATTCTTGTTAGATATAACAAAATATAACAAATGCCTCACTCGTCCTTAGACCGCGAAACCAAAATCCTTGAATATCTACAAAAGAATGGCAGTGCATCCATCCAGGATCTGGTGGATGTTCTTGGCGTTTCCAATATGACTGTTCACCGCGACCTGAACAAACTTGAAGCCGCTGGACGGGTTCAAAAGAAACACGGTGGTGTCGTACTGGCAAACCGGGTGCAACCGACGGCTGTCGCGGAAACATGCGACATGTGCGGGAAACCCGTTTCAGAGCGGACCTTGTTTCTTGTCAGATTGGAAAATGGCGAACAAAAACGAGCCTGTTGCTCGCATTGTGGCTTGATGATCCAAAGCCGTGAGAGCAAGGCGTGGCAGTCGATGGCGGTCGATTTTTTACATGGGCACATGGTCAGTGCCAATCAGGCATATTACTTGATGGGGAGTGAGGTCAGTATTTGTTGCGTGCCGAGCATTCTCAGTTTTGGTTCCTTGCAGGATGCGGAAAAATTCCAAAAAGGGTTTGGCGGCAAACTGGTCGATATGCAAGAGGCACTGCAGCATTTGCGCGAGATGATGCACATGCATACACATGGCATGTAAATCTAATTTCTTAAACGACAAAGGAAGAAGGAGAAGAAGGAAATGAAGAAACTTTTGGTCTTTATATTGGCGGGGATGTTCGTTTTGAGTGCTTGTGGCGGCATGTCTGGCGGTGAAGGAATTGAAGCGCATAATTTTTGGGCGCGCCCGGGAATGATGGATGGCAACAGCGCTGCTTACATGATGGTGAAAAATTTCACCGATGCAGATGATGCGGTCATCGGCGCTTCATCGGATGTGGCAAACGCGGTCGAACTCCATTTGAGTCAAATGGGCGAAGACGGTACCATGCAAATGATCCAACAGGAAATGTTCGACCTGCCAGCCAGGGGGGAGATTGAACTCAAGCCCGGAAGTTATCACATCATGTTGATCGGCTTGAAGCAAGAATTAAAAGTAGGGGATGAGTTTACCCTAACGTTGCACTTCCAAAACCATGAAGATCTCACACTGACCATCCCTGTAAAGGATGCTGCTGACATGGGCGGTTCCGGCATGGACGGTCACAATATGCCGTAGTGGTGATTCTGCGTCTTCGCCAGGCGCATTCTCCCTTGTCCCGCTGGGAAACCAGCGGGACTTTTTTATCGCAATGCGTTGATTCAAAAGAAAGGATGAATGTCAGTTTTCAAACTCCCTAATTTGGAGTAAATTTGTCCATAATACTGATTAGATCTAATCTATTTTGTGACAAAAGTTACAAGAGATTTATGAAGTTTTTGCTATAGTTGCGTCAGGTAAATTAATGCGAGGTTAATCCATGTCCAAACTTCCAATCATTGCCATCGTAGTCGCGGTACTCGCTTTGGGTTATTTCGCCCTCGTGTCCGATGCCGCATCATACGGCGGGAGCGCGCCGGAGACCTGCGCGAATTGCCACACAATGGATTCCCAGTACGAGAACTGGTATCACGGCGGGCATTCGAAATTTGCGAAATGCACCGACTGCCACCTGCCTCACGACAACCTCGTCGTGTATTACATGGAAAAGGGACGACAGGGGGCGAAGGATACATACGCCTTCGTGACCGGCAACATCCCGGTCATGATCCGCGCCGAGGAGAAAACGAAGGAAATCGTGCAGGAGAATTGCATCCACTGTCATCAAGATGCGGTGGAAACGGTAATGATGGGGGAGCAGCCATTCGACCGTTATTGCTGGGATTGTCATCGTGATGTTGCGCATGGTTTACGCGGCGCTTCCGGCGTACCCTATCAAGACTCTAATCTTTATCCGACCAAGTAAGGAGAATGCCCATGAAAAACTATACAACCCTCATTCTTGCTGGATTGGTGATCGTACTTGCCGCCGTGTTGATCGGCGTCATGGTCTATATCCAGAACCAGCCCACTGAAGTACGCACCATTCAGCCGTTGGTAGAGATCGCGGAAATGGAACCTGATTCTGCCAGATGGGGCATTAATTACCCCAATCAGTACCATTCGTTTTTGAAGACCGAAACCAACAACGTGGATACTACCTATGGCGGCTCTTCGGAATTTTCATGGCTGGAACGCGACCCGCGTCAGGTGATCCTGTTTGCGGGGATGCCATTCAGCAAGGATTACAATGACGACCGCGGTCATGCCAATGCTTTGAAAGATGTGGAAAAGACGAAACGCCTCAATCTGGATGTAAATGACCCGAAGCGCACCCCGGGTACCTGCTATTCCTGTAAGTCCTCCTCCAATCCAGGTCTGTGGGCGGAACTGGGCATGGAAGCCTACGATGCCATGTCTTTCGTGGAATTGGGTGAACATGTCACCGAGCCCATCGGCTGCGCCAACTGTCACGAAGCCGAAACCATGCGCCTGATTGTCACCAACCCTGCGCTGGAAGAGGCGTTTGAACGCCAGGGCAAGGATTGGACAACCTTCACCCGTCAGGAAATGCGCACGGTCGTTTGCGCCAACTGCCACGTAGAATATTACTTCGCAGGTGAAGGCAAATATCTGACCTTCCCGTGGGATAACGGTACGAAGGTCGAAGATATGATCGCATACTACGAGGAAGTCGGCTTCTCGGACTGGACCTACCCCGAGACCAGCACCCCCATGCTCAAGGCGCAGCACCCCGAGTTTGAATTCTTCACCGCCAACAGCACGCATTTCGAAGCAGGCGTTTCCTGTTCCGACTGTCACATGCCCTATGTGCGTGACGGTGCCAGCAAGTACTCTTCGCACGATGTTCACAGCCCGCTGCTGAACCCCGAAGAAGCCTGCGGTCAGTGTCACACCAACACCGAATATGTGCTGGAGCGGGTTGCGCTCATCCAGCAGCAGGTGGCGGAGACCAAGATCAACACGGAAGATGCCATCATCGACGCCATCAATGCCATCAAGATCGCAGCCGCCAATCCCGATGCAGACGTAGAGTTGCTTGACCAGGCCCGCAAACTGCACCGCGAATCGCAATTCATGTGGGACTTCATCTCTGCGGAAAATTCAACGGGCTTCCACAACCCCGAATACGCCCTTGAAGTGCTGGCAAAATCCACCGACCTTGCCCGCCAAGCCCAGATGCTTGCTGCGCAGTCTGTAAACGACCTGTCGCTGCTGGCGGTCGATACATACTACGCCGAACCAAACCCGTAAAAGAAGCAGGTGTTACTTCCCCCGTCAGTAGTACTGGCGGGGGAGTTTTTATTTGTGGAACAAACATTCGGTTACGAGCGTCAATCCCTACAAGGAGAAAGAATGAAAAGAATAATGTATCTCACCCTGGTTTTACTGCTTGCCGCCTGTTCGTCCGTGCCACAATCCGAGTTCGAGCAAAACCTCGCCATCTGGCAGGACGCGGACATTTCTCATTACAAGTATGATCTTTGGATCGGCTGCTTCTGTGTATTCCGCGATGAAATACCGCTGACCATCGAGGTGCAGGACGGCGAAGTCGTTTCGATCACCAAGGCAACCGGTGGTCTGGTTGATGAGACGGACCCGAACCACGAGCTCTTTATGAAATATGCGACTCTCGACCGCCTCTTTGCCTCCCTCGAAGAGGATACCGCCAGCGGAGCCGAGCAGATCACTGTGAGTTACGATCCTCTTTACGGCTTCCCAGTTGAAGCGTACATAGACCATTCCCAGCAGATCGCCGATGACGAACTGTCCTTGCAGGTCTCCAATTTTGAAGTGTTGGAATAAAAAAAGAGCGCGGCTTCAAAACCGCGCTCTTTTTTAGTTAGGCTGTGCCCACTGATTGAAAATATCCTTGTCGATGATATGAATGCGCCTGTCCTCCACCTTGATCGCACCGCTGCGCTCCAATTCCTTCATCGAACGCGCCACCACCTCGCGGACCGTCCCCAGCCTCGCTGCAATTTGCTCCTGCGTCCAATGTGGACCACTCCTATCCTCCGGCATCTCCGCGATCAACCGCGCCAGCCGATGCGTGACCTGATAGAACGCCATCTCACTGACCTTTTGCACCATCCCGCGCAGCATCCTGCCGAAGTTCGCTAGTACCTTGTGGGCAAATTCCGGGTGGCTCTTGACGAGTTCGTGAAGTTTTCCGCTGTTGATGACCCACACACGGCAGGTCTCCAACGCCTCCACATTGACCGGGTTGGTGCCCTCATCGAACGCGGGTACTTCGGCAAAGGTATCTTTTTCTTGAAGGATTCGGACAATGTATTGCCGTCCCTGAGGAGAGAGGCGGTAAATTTTGGCGCTGCCCTGCTCGATAATGAACAATCCGTCGCAGGGATCTCCTTCCCAAAACATGACATCTCCGCGTTGGTATTCGCGCAAGTGGGTATGTTCGGCAATCTCCTTTAACATGCCCTCAGGCAGGTCGTCGAAGTATTCATTTTCCCGCAACGCTTCGACCTTCTTTTTAAATGAGGTCTCGATGATCTTCATGGACTCAAATGTCCAAGGAACACCTGGTCTGCGCCACGGTCGATCTCCCACGGATAGACGATGAACGCATCGGTGATCGCGGAATAATAGTCCGGGCGGGCGTTGCCAAACAGATTGCGATATGGATTGAAATGCAGCACGCAAGTTTCAGGGAAGCCGCCTGCCGCCGAAACGCGGTTCTTGACCGCGGTGATGGTGCGACCTGACCCCCAAACATCGTCAACAATAAGAGTGGGGCGACCGCGCAACTTGTCGTCGGCGGGGAACTGGATGAACTCGGGCCACGCCATAAAAGCGGATGTCTGCTCGCTTTGAGTCTGTGCCGGGAAATCCACCGCGGCGGTGAGGATGTGGGTGATGTTCATCGCTTCCGCCAGCATCCCGCCGGGGATGATGCCCCCGCGTGTGATCAAGACCATCGCGGTAAATTCGCGTCGGAATTGGGGAATTAGATGATCGATCAACTTATCCAATTCCTCCCATGTGACTAACTCGCGGCGTCGGGGTTCGGGTTTCATGTGCCTATTGTATCAAAAAGACCCCAAAGGGTTCGAACCTTCGGGGTCAGAAAAGAGGACTACGCCAGTGCCGCCGCCAGCGGAGCGGGAGCCGCCACCTGCGAAATTTCCCTGCCTTCCGCCACGGCTTTTTCCGCATCGCGCGCCCAGATATACAGGCAGGTGTGATATGCCGTGCTGGTGTAGGAACTGAACACACTTGCCACCATCACGAACGCGAAGAAGACCAGGGCGCCGATGGCGATCCCAATGATCGAAACGGTCACATTCCCGCCGGAGACGAAAGCCAGTCCGCCCCCAATGGCGAAAGCGAGCACCAAACCGACCAAGCCGAACACGAAGCTGATCAATCCCGCCACGAAGCGCACTCCCACCGTGCTGATGCCGATCAACAGCAGATTTTCTTTGGTGATCTTCCACACCCGCTGCGCGCCATCCTTGAGATTTAGATCGTCGATGATCATGGCAGGCAGGATCAGGTACGCAGCTTGTGTCCAAAGCACATCGAGTAGCCCGGTCGCCGAACGGGCAAGGTTTGCAACCATCCCGCGATTGTTATTTTTTCGAGCGGCGTTGCGGATCAAGTTGACAACCGTCGAAACTGCCGCCAGGGTCAGAATGTCGAAAAAATCGCGGCGCACGATCGCCCATGCCTTGTCCATGCGACCATCACCTTCCGAAAGATATCCATAGATCAGGTAAATGGTCATGCCTGAAAATATATACGTCACCACGAACTGCACAAAGACCATCACCGCACCCAGAATATAGATCACAATATTGGCAAGATCCCCCAAAAGAAAAGCGGCAATGATAATGGGTACAATGCCAAGCGCCGAAAGGATCATTCCGATCACCAGCGCATAAATGGAAGGCTTCAGCAAATCCCTGTCCTTGAATGCCATGCCCCATGCTTGTTTAAGAAACGACCATCCACGTGAGAAACTTTGCATACCGCACGCTCCTAGTTAAGTTGTAATTTGATTATAGCAAACTTATCGGGTCGAGTTCCACCCGCCAGCCGTCGGCTCTCAGATCCTTCAAGAGGGAAGCGGGGTCAGGTCCGCGTAAAACGATCTGCCAGCGATATTCGCCATTCTCTTTTGCAAAGAAACATGGGACGGGACCGATCAATTCCGTCTGACGCCGCCCTTCCGCTTCCAACCTGACCTTGAGCCGGTCTGCCAGTTTCCGAGCCTCTGCCTCCGCCTTGAGCGGATCCTGACTCCTCATCTCCAGCCGTACCAGTTTTGCGAACGGCGGATACCCCAACTGACGGCGATAATCCAACTCGCGCTGGAAGAATCCATTCACATCATGCTGTGCGGCGAATTGGATCGCATATTGCTCCGGCGTGAAGGTCTGCATAATGACCCTGCCCCCGCGTGATGAACGTCCTGCGCGTCCGGCGACTTGTGTCAGCGTTTGAAAGACGCGTTCGTTGGCGAACGGATCTGGCAAATTCAAGCCAACATCCGCCAGCACAATGCCAACCAACGTTACCAGCGGCAGATCCAACCCCTTTGCCAGCATCTGCGTGCCGACCAATACATCGGCTTGATGATTGGCGAAATGCGTCAGAATGATCTCGTGTGCATCTTTTTGGCGGGTCGTATCCCAATCCCAGCGCAGCGTCCGCGCCTGCGGGAACAAGGCTTTGACCTCGGCTTCCACACGCTCACTCCCCAAGCCATATTCGCGGATCTGATTGCTTCCGCAACTGGGACACGTCTTGGGCTTTTGGCGTGTGTAATTGCAGTGATGACAACGCAGCTCCCCAGATTGTGATGATTGACCGTCGAAATGCAGTGTCAATGGCGTATCGCAGTTTGGACATTTCAAGGTCGTACCGCAATCGCGGCAGAAGATATACGTCGCTGTTCCACGCCGGTTTAGATAGACAATGGCTTGCTCGCCGCGTTCGATTACTTCCGCAAGTGACTCTACCAGTACATGTGAAAAGATTCCGCGATTGCCATTCTTCAACTCCTCGCGCATGTCCACGACCTGCACCGGCGGCAGCGCGGATTCGGTCACACGATTGGGCAATTCCAACTTTTGAACGTGATTCTGCTCGGCATGATAACGTTGTTCCACGGTCGGCGTGGCAGAACCGAGCACGCATACCGCGCCGCAAAGTTGAGCATATTCCTGCGCGGCAGTCACGGCATTGTAAAACGGCGGCTCCGATTGGTGGTAGGAACTATCGTGGCACTCGTCCACCACGATCAAACCGATATTCCTCAATGGAGAGAACAACGCCGAGCGCGCACCGATGATGACATTGATCTTCCCATCGCGCGCGCGCCGCCAGGTGTCGTAGCGTTCGCCTTCAGAGAGTTTCGAGTGGACCAAGCCAACCTGCCCCGGAAAGCGCGACAAAAATCGGCGCACGGCTTGCGGCGTCAGCGCAATTTCAGGCACGAGGATCATCACCTGCTTTCCTTGCTTGATGGTTTCCTCCGCCGCCCGCAAATAAATTTCCGTCTTGCCCGAACCTGTCACGCCATACAGGAGATATTGGAGAGTAGAGATTGGATGATTAGTAATCGAGTTGATAATTTCATTGAGCGCGCTTGCTTGTTCCGGGGAAAGCGTGAACAACTCTCCATTCTTTAATTCTCTATTCTCTAATCTTTCCAACGGGTCGCGGAAGATTTCATTTTCAAACAACCGGATCAGACCTCGTTCTTCCAATTCCTGCAGATCAGTCAGATTGCAGCCGGTTTGCGCATACACCCACGAAAGATTGATCGGTTCAGGTTGTTGGATGAGAAAACGTAGAGCTGCTTCACGCCGCGCTTGGGTCTGCTTGGTGGAACCAAGGGACTGCATTTCACCGTCCGCCGCTTCTGGCGTGACTGAGAGTTGGGCAACGCGAATAAACTTTGGTCTTACCCGTGGCGGGGGTAAAACGTTCCTGGCGGTCAAAACACCTCTCTTGACCAAAAAACCGGCGGTCTTGCGCCAATCCACTTTGGCGAAATGACTGTCGATCTGACGCCCGCGTAAGGCTCCTCGCTCACGCAGGAGATTAAGAAGGCGCGTGGTGATCTTGGACGAAGGTTCTTCGTAATCCCCAATTCGCAGTTCGTAAAGGATGTCTGCCTGTTGGCTTAATCCGGTGGGCAGCATCAGGCTGACGATGGCAGCCAGAGGATTCAGTGTAGCCTCCGCCATCCGCATGGCAAGAGAAATTTGCGACTGAGTCAGAACCGG
This sequence comes from Anaerolineales bacterium UBA2395, assembly GCA_002343775.1. GTDB lineage: Bacteria > Chloroflexota > Anaerolineae > Anaerolineales > Villigracilaceae > Villigracilis. The sequence continues at coordinate 153,251 of DDSH01000007.1, read as the reverse complement.
TGCAGGGTCGAGCAGGTCGAGGATCGGTTTGGGATTCGCGATGAGGGACGAATCGCTCAACTCGATGACCACGCCCTGCACAGTCTGGTTCCCAAACGGTGCAACGACAAGACACCCCGCCTGAAGGTGCGAAACCAGTTCGGGCGGGATGGCGTAATCGAAAACGCCGGAGACAGCGGGGATGTTAACAGCAATACGGGCGAACATGGTTCGATTATAATGTCTGATATGGAGGCTGATATGAGCACATTCATTCTTATTGCTGGCGGGGTAATGGTGGTGATTGGGGTTGGGCTTCTTGCATTTATGTTTATGCGGGCGAACCAGGTGAAGTTGACCGAGAGAACGGACGACAAACCGGAGTGGATGCATTCCCTGCCCCCCGAAGAGACGGTCCACGCGACATTGGCAGACGGTGAAGGCGTGACGGTCTACGACCACGACGAAGGCGAGAAATTAGCCGCGCCGTTTGCGGAACAGATCGAAGACATCTTGCGCGCAAAAGCGGAAAAAGACCCGTATCTGAAACAGTTTGATATCGATTTTGGTACAGCGCCGGATGGCGGCTTGGAAATTTATGTAAATGGCGTCAAATACGATGGGGTGGCAAATCTGCCTGATGAGCAATTGAAACAGGCATTTCTTGATTCGGTCAGGGAATGGAATAATCGAAAGTAGTTGTGTATGAAAAATGGCGCGGGCTTGCCCGCGTTATTTTTTTAAGATGACCGCCGCCCCGTAGCCAACCACAGAAGACATATCTCCGGTCACATCGCCGGAGGTGGCATAGCGAACTACCTTGGTGGCGTTTGCCCCGAGGCTTTGCGCCGCCCACAACACCGCTGCGACGGCGGCATGTCCGCATGCGAACCCCACACCCGACTGTTCGGCGGCGAAGATGCTTTCTGGCTGAAATGATTCGAAGCGCTTAAGCATTTCATGGTCGAGTTTGTTTGCAGTTTGTTGGTCGTAAAAATGGGATAGATCCGTGGAGGCAACAAGTACAACGTTTTTGCCCTCCAGCGTTTTCCCCAGCGCCTCGCCAAGATGTTTGGCAGTCGTTTCTTCCTGGTCGCGGATCATGATGGGGAGCAGGCTGAATCTGTTTTTGAATACCCGTTGCAGGAAGGGCAGTTCGATCTCGAGAGAATGTTCCTTGTCGTTGTGGATGGGTGTAATGGTGAGTTTGAGATTCTGTTGCAATTCCGCCAACACAGACCGATCCACTTCGATTTCACCGAGTGGTGTGGAATATGCCTGGTGTGCAGAAGTGATAAGGGGGTAGGGGGCATAATTGTGGAACGGGGAGACGATCACAACGAGTTCAGGGTTTTGTCCACGCAGGGCGGCAAAGGCGTGTGCAGCTACTGCGCCAGAGTAGCGATGTCCTGCATGAGGGACAATGACTGCAATGACTTGTCCGTCCAAGCTGGGAAGTTTGGCGTCGGCGAGGTAGGTATCAATGCTGGCGGCAAGAGATTTTGGGTTGCCTTCGTACCAAGTCCCCGCAATGGGGGATGGTCGCAGATCGAGTGGGCTCATAGAATCATTGTAGCATTAATCGGGTTCTTACTTTAGAGACCGGGAAAAGCAATGTGCTAAAATATGCAATAGAATCTATAAAGGAGAGAATCATGAAAGTCTTTCGCCCATTTTTTGTAATTGCTGTCTTAATTTTGATTGTGAGCCTGGCGTGCGGTGCGTTTGCACCCAGTGAGCCCACCCCGGTCCCACAGCCGGTTCAGCTGCAGCCTGTGGACTCGCCGACACAGGCGAGTCAGCCTCTGCCCCCCGTGGAGCAGCAGCCCACAGATGTCCCCGCCCCTGCGCCGGTTTCTTCTGGTCCTTTTTTCACTGAGGAGTTTGACGCCGATCCGCAGTGGTATTATGAAGTAATCGAGGATAATGGGGGCGATTCGGACCCGGAAAGCGTAACAACCTCGTTCGAATTTGGGCGCATGATCTTTGATATCCCTGAATCTTTCCTTTATGCCTACTACATTTATGAAGGCGAAATTTATGAGGATGTTCGTGTGGATATCAAACTGGAGAATCGTGGTGTGAACACCCAGCAGGTCAGTTTGGTATGCCGTGTGAGCGATGAAGGCTGGTATGAATGGGCTGTTCAGAGCGATGGCTTGTGGTACCTATATGCGGTGAGCGGCGGGTATCGTCGTCTGACCAATGGCGGTTCGAATGATATCAAGCAGGGCAAAGATATCAACGAATACGGCATGGAGTGTAAGGGCAACGAGATCTCCTTCTTCATCAATGGCGAGGAACAGAGGGGCAGCCCGTATGTTGACCGGGATCTGGCTCTCCGCCGTGGTAATGTTGGCTTCTCCGTCTCCTCGCTTCGCGCCATTCCTGTAAAGATCGAAGTGGATTGGTTCAAGGTCTCCGAGCCGTAACTCGCTGTGTAACCAATAAAAAGACATCCGTCACTGTGACGGATGTCTTTTTGATTCAAAATGTTGGCGATCATTTGCCTGCGACTTTTTTCGTCCGCTTTGGTTTTTCGGGCTGCTCAGGCTGCTCGACAATCTCGGGCAGGGATTCAATGACCGGTTCCGGTTGAGGCGAAACCGGTGCAGAAGGCATGATCGGTGCCGCGCCATTGATGCGGGCAAAGTAATCCTTTACCGTTAGGTCGTTGTAGAAGATCAGCGTGAGAATGCCGACGATCAGCGAGAAGACGTTGCCGAATGTGACGGTCAGAATTTCAAAGACGGCAATGGCAGGCGAGGGTTGAACCGGTTGTGGCTGCGCACTCAGTAGTTTGGCTGCAAAGATGATCTCGAACACGCCCAAAATGGTCGGCAGGATGGTGAGCGGTAAACAAATTACGCCCACAACGGTTCCGAGCGCGGTGGCTGAGGCGACGAACCCCCAGAACAGGTTGATGATGCCGCTTACGAGGGCCATCAGCGCAATGGCGGTCACCAGTCCCGGTTTTTGTTCAGAATAGGATGCGTTCATTCGTTACTCCTTGAATTTAATCTGTACTATATAACGAACTAACGGCCGGGTTGGTTGCACGATCAGGGTTGCTGGAAAGTCAGCAACAGCCCGCCGGTGTAGGCAACTCCGTTCGGGTCGGTGCAGCCTGGTGCGACGATATTGGGGACGAATGACCCGCCAGTGACAACGCGGATGTTGTACGTCGTATCCGCTTGCATGACAAAGTCTGCGTAACCATGCCCCAGCTCGGGCTTTAGCCCGGTAAAGAAGCGATCCTCCCCTTGATCCCAGGTAACGACGATCTCGATGCCTGCTTTTTCGTTTCGGCGTGAATCCAGCAGTTTAAAGCGCATCAGACCGGCGGGTTCGCTGGGGTCGCAAACCGTTTCCTGCCCGACAAGTGCAAAGGGAGCGCCGGGTCCGGCGGTGGGGGTGAAGGTGGGGCGCGGTGTGACCGTTTCTATGATGAGAGGGGTGAGAGGTGTTTGCTCGAAAGAGGTTGTGGGTTGGGGCAGGTTGGTCTCGGTCGCTTCGATGACCGGTGCAGGCGTTTCGCTGGCAGCGGATGTAGCTTGGGCTGCCGGGGTATTGAAAGTGGGGAATGGCGTGGGGGCAATGGGGTTACTTGCGAAGCCTTGCGTCAGGTCGGTGGCAAGGTTGGCGAGCGGACGTACCTGCTCGAATGAGTCTCCGGCGGCGAGCATGCGTTGTGCTTGCGCGCTGAGTTCCGCCACGGGGTCCGCGTCACCGAGCAGGTTGAGGCGTTCGCGTGCCCGCGCCAGGTCTGGGTTGGCGGCGTAGGCGGCGGCGATGACGATGCGGTATTGATCCTTGAAGTCTGCGCGCAGCAGGGCGGGGTTGGCATCTACATAGGTGACGGGGGAGATCCGCCATGAGTACCACAGACCCGCTCCCAGTCCGATGAGAAGCGCGAAGAGAATGTGCAGGTTGGTATTGCGGGCGAGGCGGCTTATCATGGGGCACTTCCCTGCGGGTTGTATGTCTGCATGGCGGAGAGAAGGTCTTGCAGGGCTTGAATTTCTACCTCGTTAAAGCTGTTGCGGTTGGCGTATTCCAGCGCGGCTGAGGTCAGGGTGGCGGGCGGTTCGCTGCCGAGGACGGCGAGCCTCCGGGCTGCGGTGTCTGTGTCAAAGTCTTTTTGATAGGCTTCCGCTACCATGAGGGTGTAATCGACGCGGTAGTCTTCTCTGAGGATGTTGGGGGGGACGTCGGTGTATTCAACAGGTTCGATGATCCACCCATAGGCAAGCCCCAGCGTGATGCCAAGGGCAAGGGCGATGAGGATCTTGATGATATTCAATGAAGACATGCAGGGGATTATACCCAGCGTGGTCACTTTTAAGAAGTTTGTGACTGTGGGTGTTCTTAAACAAAAAATGCCCGGACAGGTGATCGGCGGCACCCGAAGGCACTTCCTTACCGTTGCTATCTTTCGATCCTGGCGGGGTTCGAAAGGCTTCGCCGCGCCGGACCTGCCCGGACAGCCGCAAGCATACCCGAAGGTGATTGACGTGTCAAATCAAATATCTTCTGTCTTGATGACTTCCAGAAAGAGGTTGACCAGTTTGGGGTCGAACAGGATGCCTGCGTTGTGTTGAAGGTATTCGATGACGTGGTCGCGCGGCAGTTCTTTGCGGTAGGGTCTGTCGCTGCGCAGCGCATCCCAGACATCCACAATGGCGAAGAGGCGCGCCGCCAGCGGGATCTGCTCACCTTTCAGCCCGTGTGGGTATCCGCTGCCGTTCCAGCGTTCATGGTGATAGAAGGGGATTTCAAGCGCGGGATGCAGGTAGGCAATGGGGGAAAGCATTTCGTAGGCGTAGATGGGGTGGCGGCGCATTTTCTCCCACTCCGCTTCATTGAGTGGACCGGGTTTTTGCAGGATTTCGTCGGAGATGGCGATCTTGCCCATGTCGTGCAGCAAGGCTCCGCGGCGGATGTGCGCGAGTTCTTCTTCTGTGAATCCGAGTTTGGAGGCGACAACGAGTGCAAGTTCGGTCACCCGTTGCGTGTGACCTTCCGTTTCACGGTCGCGCAGATCCAGAGCGCGCACCCAGCCTTCGATGGTCTTTTCGTATGCTTCCTGTAAATGTTGGTGGGCAATGCGAAGTTCCTCTTCCGCCCGTTTTCGTTCGGTGATGTCACGCGAGGCAGTTTGGATTTCGACCAGTTGTCCTGAGGCATGGTCATACACGGCGCGGGCGGATGTTTCTAGCCAGATGTACTGACCATCTTTGCGCAAGGCGCGGTACGCGACCGTGAAGGTTTTGTCCACATCGGCAGGCTTGGTTTTGAAGATCTGCCGAACTTTTTGCTGTTCTTCTTCAAAAATATAGTCGAAGTAGTTGGTTCCGGTCAGATCCTCCGGTTTGTACCCTAGAATGGTCTTGCAGGCAGGGGAGACATAGAGCATGATCCCGTCTATGCTGAGGCGGGCGATCATATCGCTGGCGTTTTCAGCAAGCAACCGGAATTGCGCTTCGCTCTCCAAAAGGGCTTTCTGCATTCGGATGCGTTCGGCACGTGCACCCCATTGTTCGATGGCGCGTTCTGCGAGATGCGGCATGTCCAGCATGGATTCGGGCGACTTGACGACATAATCCAGCGCGCCGGATTTCAGCGCTTCCACCGCGATGCGCTCATTGCCATAGCTGGTCATGAGGATGATGGGGGTGGCAAGCGGGTCGTGCTGGTTGGGGAGCAGTTCCATGCTGTCGCCGTCCGGCAGCCGCCAATCAGCAATGATCAACGCCGGTTCCTTCGAGCGGAATTCCGCCCGCGCTTCGCCGAGCGACTTTACGCGATGGATGACAAAACGGGTGTTTTGTTCCTCAAAGGCGCGTTGAATCAGCTCGGCATGAGGATCTTCATCTTCTATCAATAAGATATTTAATTTTTCCTGAGACATAGGTTCTTTTTGAAATCGCTACGGTTGCGGGTGAATATTCCACCCCAGCCAGTAAAAGCCAAGGTCGTTCATCATCTTGCTGAACTCCTCGAACCCAACCGGTTTGACCAGATAACTGTTTACATAATTTTCATAAGCCCGCGCCACATCCTTCTCCGCTTCGGATGTGGTCAATACAATGACCGGGATTCTCTTCGTTTCTTCGTGCTTCTTGATCTCACTCAGGACTTCAAGCCCATCCACGCGCGGCAGGCGCAGATCCAATAGAATAACATGGGGGCGCGGAGAAGATTCTGGGGAAAAGTTATCTCCCCTTTGCAACAGGTAATCCAGAGCGGTTTGCCCATCGGAAAAATGGATGATTCGATTGGCTATGCGGTGATCCTCCATTGTCCTGATCACAAGTTCGGCGTGGTCTATGTTATCCTCCACTAGCATCACGATTACGGGTTCGCCCATCATCCTTTTCTCCTGTCGATGCCCTCTATTGTAAACGATTTATAGTGTGCGGGACAAAAATGAAGCGCGTTTCTCCATCCCGTATATTAAAAAAACCGGTACTTTTGCTGGAATTGGCATGGAAAAAGAACGTGATATAATTTTGCCAATCAACATCCCAAATTACAGTTGGCGAAGGAGACAATATGGAAATTACGACCCAGGAATTCAAGCATTGCGACTTGATCAAAGTCAATGGACGGGTGGACAGCGCAACCGCCCCCGAGTTTTCAAAAGCTCTTGAGAAAGCCAACAACAATGGTCGCTACAAGATCGCAGTCGACATGAGTGAATTGGAATATATGTCCAGTGCAGGCTTCCGCGCCCTCCTCGCCACCCAGAGGAATTGCAAACGCTATAACCGCGGGGAAGTTGTGCTGGTACGAGTCCCTGAGCGCATCCGCGAAGCCCTCGAACTCGCTGGGTTCACGGAACTGTTCAAAACCTTTAATGATCCCGTCGAAGCGGTTGGAAGTTTCTAGCCGTCATACGGTGAATTTTTAAGACAGGATAGGAATGCCGTCTCGTAGCTTATAGAGACGGCAATCATTTTTGTTTATGCCAAGTTACACATTTCCCGCCATGTTCGAATTTCTGGATGAAATCAGGGATTCCGTGGCACAGGTTGCCCGCGAGGGTGGTTTTTCGGAAAAGGCGATCTACTCCCTTCAGCTTGCTGCGGATGAAGCCGCATCCAACATTATCGAACATGCCTACGAAGGGGTTTCCGACGGCACCTTGGATCTGTTCTGTGAAATGCGCGATAATGAGATCGTCATCATCCTGCGCGACACGGGCAGACCATTCGACCCGACCGGGGTCAAAGAACCCAACCTGTCTGCAGACCTTGCAGATCGTCAGGTCGGCGGGCTTGGCATCTACCTCATGCGAAAGCTCATGGACTCCGTCCATTATGAGACCAACCCCGGCACCGGCAACCTCCTTATCATGACCAAACGGAGGGATTAACCCCATGAGCGCCGCCACCCGAACTTCATGGGACTGGCTTCAGCTCGCCAGCCTTGGCGAACAGCTGCGGAGCGAAGAATCGCTCGGCGCACAACGCGACCGCATCGTCTCCATGGCTAGCCGCCTGATCGATGGCGTCATCGAAGTCTGGTTGCAAGAAACCATCTTCCGCCTGCCGGATTGGGATGATGGACATATCTTTCCGCCGCATCCGTCGCTTGATGGGATGAAACGTGCAGTCAAGGCGGGAAAACTCGTCACAAAAAACGGGCAGACGAAAACCACCGCATCTCGCTCGACCTTTGCAGCGGTGCCGCTCGAAGATCAGGGGGTTACGCTGGGAGCGCTCCAGGTCACCCGCCCAAAGGGACCCCGCTTCTCCGCCGATGAATTGAACCTGCTTCAAGGGCTCGCGCAGATCGTTTCTGTCAGTTTGTTTGCTGCGCATCGCGCCGAAGTAGAACAGTTCCGCCTGCGGCAGCTCAACCTCGTGCGTGCGGTCAGCGCACAGATCGCCAACGTGCTCGACATGGACGAACTCGCCGCGCGCGTTACCAAACTTATCCAAAAAACATTCCATTTTTATTACGTCGCCATCTTCACATTGGATTCACACTCCAATGCTCTTCGATTCCGCTCCAGCGCCGTTGCCCCGCGCAAAGGCAGAAAAAAGGCGACCATCGCATTGGAAGTGGAACTCGGGCAAGGGCTGATTGGACAAGCTGCCGCATCCGGCGAAGAGATCGTTTGCGACGACGTCCAATCCGATCCCCGCTTCCGCTTCATTGACAGCCTGCCGGAGACCAAATCGGAAGTTGTCATCCCGCTGAAGATCGAAGACCGGGTGCTGGGCGTGCTCGATGTCCAAAGCAATCAGCTGCGCGCATTTCATCCCAATGACCTGCTCATTCTGCACGCAATGGCAGATAACGTCGCGCGCGCCGTAGAAAGTGCCCGTCTGTACAGCGGATTACGCCGCCGCGCCGACCAGTTAACGTTGGTTTCCGAAGTGAGTAAGAGCGTTACATCCACATTGGATCTTTCGGAGATCATGCGCGATGCCGCTTCACTCATCCACGACAGGTTCGGGTACCCATATGTTTCCCTGTTCACGGTTCACCCCAACCGCCGCATCATCACCTATGAAGCAGGGAGCGGACGGCGTAGCAAAAAACTGGAAGGATACACCATCCCTCTGGACGATGAAAAAGGCATCATGCCCTGGGTGGCGCGGAATGGAAAGACCGTGCTTGCCAACGACGTCACCCACGACGAGCGCTATGTCCCTTCGCCGCTGCCCCCCAAAAACACCAGATCTGAACTTTGTGTGCCGTTGATTTTCAATGAGCGTGTCGTGGGGCTGCTGGATATCCAGTCGGACAAGCCAAACGCTTTCACTGAAGATGACAGCATCATGTTCGAAGCCGTGGCGGATACGATGGCTGCCGCCATCCGTAATGCAGACCTGTATCGCTCAGAGCAATGGCGCCGTCAGATCGCGGATAGCCTGCGGGAAGTGGCGGGTCTTGTATCCAGCAATGTTGGTGTGGAAGAAGTGCTGGCAACCATCCTCTCGGAGCTGGATCGCAACCTGCCGGTGGATATATCCGCCATCTGGCTGCTGGAGGATAATGACCTTTGCATTTCCGCCGTTCACGGTATCGATGCTGCCCAACTCGAAAACACCTGTATCGCCAACCCCGAAGCAACCTACTCCATGGCAGAGGCGTTGATGGCGGATGCGCCCATCATCCGCAAGCCGGAGGATCCCATGTGGCCCGGTGGCATCACAGCCGGATACGATCAGAGTTATTCGTCTTTGGTCGCGCCATTGAGAGTGGGTGATCGTCGATTGGGGTTGCTGACACTCGCGCATCATACATCTGGACGGTACGGTCATGAAGCGCAGGCGATCACTGCCACGTTTGCCAATTATGCCGCCGTCGCCATTGAGAATGCGCGTTTGTTCGATGCAGCGCAGGAGCAGGCATACGCGTCTGCGGCGTTGTTGCAGGTGGCGCAAGCGGTTGTCAGTTTGAGCGACCTGGATGAAATCCTCGGTTCCATCATTCGTATCATGCCAATTCTCGTTGGGGTGAAACGGGTGGCGCTGTATCGCTGGGATTTCGAGAGCAATGCCTTCAGCGCTTCGCATGAATATGGATTCTCGGAGGAAGAGGAACAACTCATGACAGAGCGGGAACTTCCGCCGGGTATGTTCCCGTTTTTGGATGTTGCCCTTGAGCAGAATACACTCATCACGAATCCGTTGGAGGCTGAAGCGACGCCCCTCTCCTGGCTGGCGATTCAACCTGAGGCTTGGGGTGAAGCGGATATTATGTCTGCAGACCGGCTGCTGATCGCGGTTCCGCTCTCCATCAAAAGCGATCTGTTTGGCGTGATGTTGATCGAAGAAGATGTGGATGCGCGCCGTTTCCGCGCCCGCCGGCTGGAGATCATCAATGGGATCGCCCAACAGGCGGCGCTGGCGATTCAGAACGATCTGCTGCAACAGGAAATGGTGGTGCGTGAGCGCCTCGAAACAGAAGTGCAGCTGGCGCGCCAGATCCAGCAAACCTTCATTCCGAATACGCTGCCGGTGCACCCCAGTTGGCAGATCGCAGCACGTTGGCGGACGGCGCGTCAGGTGGGCGGCGATTTTTACGATGTGATCGAATTGCCGAATGACCGGCTTGGTATTTTCATCGCTGATGTGGCAGACAAGGGTATGCCTGCTGCGCTGTTCATGGCGTTGACGCGCACCCTGGTCCGTGCCGCTGTGTTGGAGACGACTTCTCCCGCCGATGCGATTCGCCGCGTAAACGACCTGTTACTGCCGGATACGCAGCAAGGGATGTTCGTTACAGCCGTGTACGGCGAATTGGACCTGACGCAGGGCACGTTCACCTACGTCAATGCGGGACATAATCCGCCGTATTGGGCGCGAGCCAATGGCGAGTTGGAAAAATTGACCCGCACTGCGATAGCATTAGGCGTAACGGACGAGCCGGATATCCACCAACGGGTACTATCCTTTGAGCAGGGTGATACGCTTCTGCTTTACACCGACGGACTGACGGAAGCCTTTTCGCCGGATGGCGAACTGTTTGGCGAGGCGCGTCTCTTGAAAGTGATGAAGATGATGCAGGCGGATACCGCCGATGAAGTCATTCAAATGGTGGAAGAATGCCTGAACGATTTTGTAGATACCGTTCCGTTGGGCGACGACCTGACCATGCTGGCGATAAGAAAAGTGGTGGAATAAAATTCCACCACTTTTTTCTGTTTATCGGAGTTGCAGCGTTTGAAAACTTTGAAATGCCAGCATTCCGAAGATCAATGCCATATATATGCTTTGCAGAAAGACCAGCCCAGCTACCGCCAAAGCGCCGCCAGCGATCACGGAAACCCATAACGATGTCCGCAAGCCGCCCCACGGGTCACGCTGGAGCAGCACATAGCGTGCAACATGCCCGCCATCGAGCGGATACACCGGCATTAAGTTCACCAGACCCCAAAAGATGTTCACCCAAAGCAGCGAGAGGAAGAACGAATTGAGCAGAGTCCCTCCGACTGGCAGGAACACCAATGGGAAGGGGATGAATCCCAGGATCGTGTTGAAGAGGATGGTTCCGCCCAGCGCTAGGGAAACCGCCAAAACCAGTGCTGCAAGCAGGAAACCCGCGAATGGACCTGCCAGCGAAACGACGATCTGCTGGTTGTGGGTCAGACCTACACGCGCAACTCCGGCGCCCCATGAGACAGTCTCTGGCACGGTCAAACCGCCGGCAAAATGCAGGACAATGTGCGAGTCCTGACCGTAACGGCGGAACGCCAACGCGTGTCCCAATTCGTGGATTAGGATGGAAACAAAGATCGCCACGACCCAGGACAAAATCCCAAACAAACTGTTGGAGCCGGAACCGAACAATAAAGCGATCAACCAGAACAATGGATGGACGCGCACGGGAATTCCCGCGATCGAAAAGCGCAGGTCAAAACGGGTGGGGGCAGGGGTTTGAAAGAGATACATGATTTTTTTCCTGTGACAATCTTACTTTGAAATCGGCAATGTGTACCCGCCGTCCATCACGAGCGTTTGCCCCACGATCATGGATGCAGCGGGCGAGCACAAAAACGCGACCACTTCCGCCACTTCTTCCGGCGTGATGAGCCGCCCGGCGGGAACCATTTCGATGAATTTCTGAATGATATTCTCCTGCCCGCCCATGGAGGCAAAATGATTCAACGCTTCAGTCTCCACGACGCCGGGCGACACGGCGTTGACATTGATTCCCCGTGAGATCAACTCCACGCCCAGATAGCGTGTCAGCGCCTCGATGGCCGCCTTGCTCGCGCCGACCACCACATAGTCCGGCAGGACGCGCCCCGACCCTGCACTCGAAATGCTGACGATCTTCCCGCCGCCGCGTTTCTCCATCAACGGCACAGCGTGTTGCGCGGCGAAGAGCAGGGCGCGCGCATTGATGTTCATTGTCCAATCCCAGCCCCTGGGTTTTTGCTCCATCGCCGGGCGGTTATATCCCGAAGCCGCATTGTGGACGAAAATATCCAGCCCGCCGAATTTCTTGTTCACTTCATCGAACAAACGGGAGAGGTCATCGAGATCGCCCACGTCCGCTTTGACCACCAGCGCCTGTCTGCCAAGTTTTTCCACTTCGCGGGCGGTTTCCTCGGCAGGAGCGCGATTCCGAAAGAAATTGATAATCACGTCTGCGCCGCGTTTGGCGAAGTGCAAAGCGATTGCTTTTCCAATTCCCCGTCCCGACCCGGTCACAAGGGCAACCTTATTTTTAAAATCCATACATTCCTCCGCAGGGGTGACACATGCATTGTCCCTGTTTGTTAATCAAAATATAAATTCAGATCCGAACAATCGAAGCGATTCCCGCAATTCGGGCAGGTGACCTTGCAGTTCTTCTCATACATCTCGCTTCCGCAGCGGTCGCAGATCCACAAACGGGTTTCATTCCATTGGATCGGCTTGAAGAAAGCCGCATCAAACTCGCCGATACGATCTCTACCCAGACGTTCCACTTCCTTCATCACGGTTTCCGCGTCCTCACACAACTGCTTTACATGGATTCCCCGGCAGACATTGCTCCAGCCTTGCACCCATTTCAAACTTCGTCCATAGACCTTGACCGCGCCGTCATAGTTCCCGCGTGTGATGTGCAAATACGTCACTGCCACCTGCAAGATCCCGCGATACAGATCACGGATTTCGCCTGCCTCTTCGCGCCACGCCAATTCCAACTCCTCATGTGCTTCGAAGAACTCGCCCGCGTTGAACAACCTCAATCCTTCGATTGTCCTCGGATGTAAAACACCATTGCAACTTTCAACACTTCTCATCGCAATAAACACACTCGCCATTTACTGTTCACTATTCACCATTCCCTACTCCCTACTTCCCATTTTCTCGTGCAGATCCATCACTTCCCGCACTCGCGAACGCAAATTCCCAGCCAGCATCTGGATCGTCCCCATCGCCACCTCAATATGGTCCGACATCAACTCGTAGAACGGCTCCTGGTCCAGTCGAAAAAGAAGCGTGTCCTCCATCGCGCGGATGGTCGCGCTGCGCGGCTCCGTATCCAGCAGCGCCAATTCGCCAAAGACCGCCCGCTCGCCCAAAATATTGACCACACGCACACCATCCATCACTGCCACACTCCCGCTCACAATAATGAACATACTGCTGCCCGCCTCACCTTTTTCCACAATGTTTGTCCCGGCAGGCGCTTCCACCTCGCTGATGATCTCGCTCAATTCCGCCAGCGCATCATCCGGCGTGGACTTGAACAAATTCACCGACTTCAGGATCAAAACCTTTTCAACTGTCGAATGCATGTCACTCTTTCCTTTCTCCAGCGCCGCCCGCGCGCACATTCCAAGCCAGCCTTGCGCCCGCTCCGCAATTTCCTGCACGTTCACCTTCCCTTGAATTCCAAGCCGATTGCACGCTTCGCTGCCCGTCAGTTCATCTGCCAGTGGCAGCAAAACTTCACGCATGTCGCGCGGCAGGGTCGTATCCAACGTCTCGATGGCATACGGAAGTTTGGATTGATTTTTTTGCAGGATGATTCGGCGCGCCTCCAGGATCGCCTTACGGTCATAAATAAAAGACAACAGATAAAACAACCGGTCCCGCACATGATGGAGCTCAATGCGGATGGCTTCCGCCAGAAGGTTCATCTCCCCGTCAGATTCGACCTCCCTCAAAGCGGAAAACAACCAGCGGGCATCCGCCGCCTCTTTCTGGACCTGAGTCCGAATTGCCCCATGAGCCTTGCCCGCGCTGAAAGTGCACTCGCTCAACGCGGCGAGCGCCGCCGTTCGCAGATCATTCTCGTGGACGGAAATAAATCGGCGCAGGATCTGGATCGCCGTATCGCCGCGAATATTCCCGCAGACGCGCGCTAGTTTACCCCGCGCTGCTTTCGGAAAGGTTTCATTCGCAAGACCTTTTTCGATGAAAGGCAATGCCATCTCGCCGCTTGTTTCGAGAGCCTTGGCAGATGCCGCGCGTGTATGCCTGTCCTTCACGGCATCACAAATCTTCGGGAGTAAGTCCGCACTTTGAATTTTTCCCGCCGCCAGCAATGCCTCCCTGCGGACAGAGCCATCTTCGTCTTCGATCAGTTTTTCCAGAACATCCTCAAACCCGGACGAACCGAAGCGCCGAAGCGCCTGCGCCGCAAGAAAGCGGCTCTTTGGAAATTTATTTTCGGCAAGTCTCTCTAGCCGTTCACGCGAAATGACGATACCCTGTTCGCCGCCATATTTGAGCAAGCCCACCAACGCCCCAAACGTATCGGCGGAGTTATTCGAGTTGAGATAGGGCAGGATCGAATTCACATCCTCCATCGTCAGCGCAGAGAAGGCTTGCACCGCTGCGCTGCGTGTTTGAGGAACTTCCTCTTTTTCGATTTGTTCCGGCAATTCTGCCCGTGCTGCTTCGGGTTTGAGACGTTCGATCTTCTCCAGCACCGAAAGCCGCACACTCGACGAGGCGTGACCAAGCAGGTTGATCAATTCGCTCTTGAGGCGCGGGTGGTTCATTTCCTCCAGCAAGTCGAGCGAGTAGATAACTGTCCCTTCGTGTTGGCTTTTCAGGCTCTTGAACAGGATCTGCGAATTGATCTCTTCCACGTTGATCAGTTCCTCGCGTTTGAAGCGCCGTTTTTGGATCGCTTCCACCAGTTGTTTGGGATATGCCCCCGCGAGGATGATGCTCAATCCCAGCCAGATGGCGGCTAGGACAAGATAGACCAAAGCCAGTTGGATTGCATCGAATTGCAGAATATTTGAAAGCAAAGTGAGCAACAGACCTGCAATGCCGATTGCCGCCGGTTGGACGATTCCCTCGCCGATGGCGCGAGCCCGCGGACGCAGCGCGTCCGCTATCGGTTGGTAGAGGATCGAAGAGGCAGATTGGTCGAGAGTGAAGCCGAGACCCTCGTTGTTGAACTTCCCGGCTATGGCAAACCAGAACAAACCCAAGGTCCAGGAAGAAGCGAGGAAACCCACGCCAGCAAAACCACTCATGGAGAGGATCAACGCCAGTGGCGTGGTCAATAATCCCGCCCATAATCCATAACGGCTGATGATTCTTCCCGTGAGGAAAGTGTCTGTGACGAAGCCGAGCAGCCCGACCATGCTGAAAAATCCGCCGATGAAACTGGCGCTGTCTGCGGTGTTGGGATATTGGATGGCGGTCATATTGTAGAAGATGGCATCCATCACGAAATATGCCACGCGCCAAATGGCGGCAAGCGCGAAAACCAGAAGGATGTAACGATTGCGAAATAAAGCGCCAAGCGGAGGCTGCTCTTGCGGCGTGGAATGTTGCGTTTGCGGCTGTGGTTTTTTCATTCCGCGCAAGATGACGCTTTGGATGAGAAGCGCGATGAACAAACAAACAGCGATGACGATATAAAGGTTATCCGTTCCCAGCGAACTGACCAGTGTGCTGGTGAACGGACCGGCGATGACGTACGAAAGCCATGAACCTGCGTTAAGTAAACCGAACAGGCGCTTGCCTTGCCGCACATCGAAGATCTCCGCCGCGAGAGTCCAAAACGCAAGCACGGCAAGGTTGATGAGAGTTTGCGTCCAAATGGGGAGGAGCAGCGCCAGCCATTTCGACGGCGCAACGGCAAGCCCGGCGCGGATGGCTAAGTTGGTGACCGCGATGAAAAGAACTGTCAGCCACAGCCAGCGCGCAAGCGAAATGCGCTCATAGATTTTTAGGAAAACTGCGGTGATGAGCGAAACAACAACAGCAATGCCGATGTAAGTGAAAGGAATATCGGATGCGTCCCAATATTCCAGGAACAGCGGCATCGAGATGGTTTGCGCAAAGAGCATTGCCGCGCCCATGAAAAAATACTGCGCCAGCATGAGATACACATGACGGCGTTCCTCCGGGCGGACGTTGAGAATGGCATCGATTCGCGTGAGCATACCTTTGGCGTTTGCGGAAGTATATCAGTTTTATGCAGATGATAAAATTAACACATTGGAGATATTCTTGTGATCATCACCGCGCTGTTTTCAAGCATTGTCATTGGCATCGGCTCGTTTGCCTGGGGGTATTTTCAGGCAGGGAACGATGCCCCCTCGCGCTGGATCCTTGCTTTTGGCATTTTTTGGCTGATCGCGCTCTGGCAAAAATGGAGGTGGGTTTCCACGCTCGGCGTTCTGCTTGCCATTCCGCTTTCCATTATTGGGCTATGGCTCGATCTCGCCGTTGGCTGGATGTTCAGCGGCATGGTCTTCACCCTGTTTGCATGGGACCTGACCGAGTTTCAATTGAAGATGAGACGCCTTCCTTTGCGGGAGGATGTGAAAGGCATGACGCGCCGTCATTTGCTTCGCATCGGTCTCCTGACTTTGTGCGGATTCCTGCTTGCCCTGGCATTGGGCTGGTTTCGGGCTTAATCCACTACAACGACGCCAGCCATTTCTCTGCTTCACGCGGATGCCTGAAATGGATCAGGCTCAAATGTCTGTTTTCGGGCAGCGAAAGCAGCTGGGGGATTTCCCTTTTTCGCCGCCAATAGGTTTTGAAAAGCCAGTGGAACAATGAATCCTGCGACCATAATTTGAGGTGCCACCAGAATTTTTCGCGGTTACCATTCCAGAGTTCCTCTTGTGTCCAGCCGCGGCGAATGGTGCGGGTGAGCAGCCGCCAGAAAACGATAGGGAAGGGATAATCCAGCCAGATGATGAGTTCGGCGCGGCTCCAGATCAGGTTGCGCACGCGGCTGTAATTCCCCGCCGCCACCCAGGCATCCGGTTCGATGGCGGATTCGACCCGCTTCCAAAAATCGGATAGAGTGGCTTCCTTCCAGTTCGGTTCCCAGAACAGTGCATCCAACTCAACGAAGGGAAGTCCAAATTTTGCCGATATCTTTTCTGCCAGCGTGGATTTGCCCGTGGATGTCGTACCGATGACTGCAATGCGTTTGTACTTCAATGGGTTCATGGCGGCAGGATTATAATTCGTGATATGTACTGCTTGATCGATCTATCATAAACTACGACTGACAAGGAATCTCCATGTTTGATCTTCCCGATAATGAAATTCTTCCTCTTTCAAAAGAACACGTCTTTTGGACGTGGTCTGCGCAGGCAAAAGTCAACCCCATCGCCGTGAAGCGCGCCAAAGGCGTGTATTTCTGGGATGTGGACGACAAGCGCTACCTCGATTTCAATTCGATGACCATGTGCGTCAACCTTGGGCATGGCGATGAGCGCGTCATCCGCGCGATGCAGGAGCAGGCAGCAGAACTTCCGTATGCGGCTCCCGGCATGACGACCAAGATCCGCGCACTGGCGAGCAAGGCGGTGGCGGAGATCACGCCAAAAGGCGCGTTGAGCAAGGTGCTGTTCACCCTCGGCGGCGCGGACGCGAACGAGAACGCCATCAAACTTGCGCGCGGATACACCGGGCGGCACAAAATCCTCACGCGCTATCGCTCGTATCATGGCGCGTCTGCCGGGGCAATGGCTGCCACGGGCGATCCGCGCCGCGTGGCTTGGGAACCGAACCTGATGACGGGCGTTGTCCATTTTCTCGATCCCTATCGTTATCGTTCCACTTTCCATCGCACAACCCCGAATATTTCCGAGGAGGAATTTGCGCGGGATTACGTCAATCATTTGGAAGAGATTATTCTTTACGAGGGTCCGGAATCCATTGCGGCGGTGATGATGGAATCGGTGACAGGCACGAATGGTATCATCATCCCACCGGATGGATACATGCAGGGTGTGCGTCAACTGTGCGATAAATATGGCATCGTGATGATCGCTGACGAAGTGATGAGCGGCTTTGGACGCACAGGCAAATGGTTTGCCATCGAGCATTGGGGTGTGACGCCAGATATCATGACGATGGCAAAGGGGCTCACATCTGCGTATGCGCCGCTGGGAGCGGTGGCGATGAAGCCCGAGATCGCGGCGGCGTTCGATGAACATGCCTTCGAAAGCGGACTAACGTACACCTCGCATCCCATTTCGTTGGCGGCGGCGGTGGCGAACATCCAAGCCATGAGGGAGGATAAAGTCGTCGAGCACGCGGCAGGTTTGGGCGGAGTCTTGAAGCGTATGTTGACGGACTTGGGCGAGGCACATCCATCTGTTGGGGAAGTCCGCAGCATCGGCTTGTTTGGCATCCTCGAGTTGGTCAAGGATCGAAAGACGAAGGAACCGATGGCTCCGTGGAATGGGTCGTCGCCCGAAATGATGGCGTTGCGAAAATACTGCCTCGATCATGGGTTGTTCTTGTATGCCCATTGGCATACCGTGCTGATCATCCCGCCGTTGATCATTACGGAGGAACAGTTGCGGGAAGGCATGGATATTCTGGATAAGGCGCTGGAGATCACGGATAGGACTGTTGTAGGATAACCTCTCTGGAAGGCTGATGTACAATAGATTCGTACATCCATTTATTAACTTAAGGAGAATGCATAATGGAATCAAATCAACCGCAGTTTTCAAGTTCGCCCGCCCCCGCACCAAATAACAATCAAAAGATCATGGCAATCGGCTCTCTTGTGCTGGGTGTCATCAATTTATGTTCGTGGTTTTTTCCGATCTGCGGTTTCCCGCTCTCGGTGACAGGCATCGTGTTGGGATACCTCGGCATGAAGGACCAGACTCAAAAGAACCTGGCAATTGCAGGCATCGCATTGTCTGTACTTGGTCTGCTTGCCACCTGTGTCAACGCCGCACTTGGGGCGTACATGGCTATGAGCGGGAATGGGATCCAGTTCCCCCAGTAAATAATGTTCACCCATAAAAAAGACCTCCCATTCGGGAGGTCTTTTTTATGGGATCTGTGCCGGTGGTGGGACGCGATGCGCACCCGGCAAGAGCGGCATGTTCGTCAGATAGTAGGCATGCTCATACGCCGTATCCGCACCGCCCTCGCCAATGACGGGTTCGATCAATCCATTCCCGTTCGTATCCGCGCCATAGAGCATGTTGCTCGAAAGGCTCAATATTTCGGCGACCAACGGCTCCATCTCTGTGCCGAACGGCATATCCTGCAATCGGATGGCTAGCTCCAAAATTTGCTCCGACCAGCCCGTGATGTTGTTGACGCAGACAATGATGTGTTCGCTGTGGGTCTGGATATTTTGAGTGGCATCTGCAGATTGGGCGGCGAATTGAACATGGCTGATGGTCTGCGCCGCGTACCCCTGATCGACTTGTCCGAGCAGACCATATCCATCGCCGGGGTCACTGACGCGCGTATCTCCATTCCAATCCTTGTACAGCTGGGCGTTCTTTTCACCGACAGTCTGGTTGATGATCTCTTCGATCTTGACCCGGAACGTCGCTTCGTCTCCTGCGGCAAAGGCGTCATTCAGCTCAAGGATCGATGTGTCGATGGCATCCACCATGTACCAAAGCCCGGAAACCAGCGGGGTCCCTTCGGGCGCATCGGCGAATGAAACCACCAAATGCCGCACATGGACAAGCGCCAATGGTGGGAAAACGGACGACGCGACCACCCTGCCGGAAGGTTCATTCGGATTGGGATCGTTGTCCGGTTCAAGCGTGACTTCGACCTGATCGAACACCTCAAGCAGATTTCTCGCCTCAGGCTCCAGGAACGTGATTTGTCCGCCTGCCTCGGTCATCGGAATCATGCCGACGTTTCTGCGAATTTCTCCGCCCTGCGCCAGATACCAGACTTCGTAATGCTTGCCCCTTTCGGGCATGGGCAATCCATTGACGGAAATGACCGCCTTGTCCATTGCCCAGTTGAAATCGAAATAACTGATCCGTCCGACCGGCAGGTTTTCATCCCTTGTCGGTTTCGCACCGGGTCGCAACAGGAAAAAGGCAAGCGCGCCAACTGCCACGAGGATCAACGCTCCCACAGCCATCAGAAGCGGTGTGAGCACACTCATCTTTTTAGTTTGGGCTTGCGCCGCTTTTTCAAGAATGGCTTGCGTTTCAGCGGCAATGGTCTGTCCCTGGAACACGGCAATGAATTCATTCACCAGGTCACTGGCGCTGCTGTAACGGTCTTCGGGATTCTTCGCCAGCGCGCGGTTGATCACCGCCTGCAAATCTGAGGAGATGCCCGGGATGGGGGGCGGCGGGTCGTTCAGGTGTTTCATCAACACGCCAAACGACGACTCCGCATCGAACGGGACCACACCTGCGATCATTTCGTACAGCACCACACCCAGCGAATAGATATCGGTTTTCCGGTCAACCTTATCGCCGCGGGCTTGCTCAGGGCTCATGTAGGCGGGAGTTCCAGAGACGGTCCCGGTCGAGGTTTGGATCGTGGAGTCGAGGAGGCGCACCAGCCCGAAGTCGGTGAGAACCGGTTCGATATCCGCCGGAAGCGGCTCTTCGATTTGGAACGATCCTCCCTTTGGGCGCAGCAAAATGTTCGCGGGTTTAATATCCCGATGGACGATATTCTGGTTATGGGCGTAATCGATGGCAGATGCGATGGGAAGGAGCAGCCGGGCGATCTCATGGTAAGAAAGCTTTTTGTCGCGCTTTTGCAGCGACTTGAGGTACATGCCGAGCGATGTGCCCGTCATAAGTTCCATGACGATACAGGGACGACCATCCGCAAGGTCATAATCGAAGATCTGAATGATGTTGGGATGATGCAGGTTTGCCATCACCCGCGCCTCGCGCTCGAAGCGTGCGCGTGTTTCGGGGTCTTCGTCCACATGGTCGCGCATGATCTTAACGGCGACTTTGCGATCGAGGAGAGTGTGCTCGCCAAAATAGACCTCAGCCATCCCGCCGCGCGCGATCATCTCTCCGATCTGAACTTTACCAAGGGTTTTGCCGCTCCATGATGCCATGACCGGATTATAACCCATCCACTTAATGGGAATTTTTAAATCAAAACAGGCGGTCACATTGACCGCCTGTTTTGATTCGTCCAGGTTACTTGGTTGGGATGATGCTGATGAGAACGGCGCGGACAAGGCGGCGGCTGGTGAAGGTTCCCGTCTTTTCGTTGAAGTTCTCACAAGTCACCAGCGAGAGCCAGGAATCCTTCTCGTGTTGGAAGAGGGTCTTGGCATTCGAAGGCAGGATCAAACTGCTATGGCGGACTTCGTATACATAGGTGAAGCCGTTATTGTGGATGTAGATCTTCTGCCCGGGCTGGAGCTCGTTGATGAAGGCGAAGGGACCTGCCTTGCCGTTCGGGTCGGTGGCGTGACCTGTGAGCACGGTGTTGCCGCTCCAGGTGGGGTAGGCGGAACCTTCGAGGTAGCCCGCGTTCCTGCCGAGCCAGGTGACATCCCAGCTGCTGCCGTTGAAATCCACGCCCACAATGGGGAGTTTGAGGCTGAGTGACGGCACTTCGACCGTTAGCCCGCTTGAAGAGTATGCGGAAGTCTGGGCTGGCAGGTGGGTGACCCGGTTGGGGGCGAAGCCCGTCACAGGGATCAGCACTCCACCTTGTTGGATGGTGGCGGCAATGTTGGAGTTTCCATTGTCGTCGTCATCGCCTCCTCCGCCTGTGGCGGGCGCCGCAATGCGGAAGTTGCGGACAAAGTCTGTTCCGGGATTGACCCCGTCTCCTGCGAGGGTGAGCGCGGTATTGGCTGCATCCACAATGGAAGTGGTGCCGCAAACGTACAGGCGATAGAAGCCTGCCACATTGAGCGGAAGTCCGCTATTTATGGAAAGCGTGGCGACGAATGGACCTGAGCCGCCGCCGTTGTTGTACGTGACCGAATCGACAGAGATTGCCACATCCGGCGCAGTGACTCCGCCGGAGCAGCTGGCGGTTGCAAACGTGCCTGTTGCGCTGCGGACAAGCAAGTAGTTGGCAGGGTTGGTCACGTCATCCGGATCGGTATCGCCGGCGGGATCATACACATCGCTGCTGAATTCGACCATCAGATCGGTAAGACCAAGAGTGGTGGAGATGCTTTCATTCTCGCTAACGCTGCCATTCCCGGTGTCCGGAGATGAATTGACGATCGTCGGTGTTGGTCCATTGCGGACGGTGAGTGTGAAGTTCTGGATGCCGTTTGGAACAACGCCATTATTGGCGGTCAGGATCAGGTTGTAGACTCCTGCTGTTCCGGCTGCGGGGGTGCCGCTTAGCGTGGCGGTTCCGTCGCCGTTATCGGTCAGGGTGATGCCTGTCGGTAATGTGCCGCTGACCGAGATCGTCATGGTCTGCGGGTTGCCGGTTGCAGTGATGTTGAAGGAGCCCGCAAAGCCCAGATCAAATGAGGTATTGTTCGCGCTGGTGAAAGCCGGGCTTTCAGTGGCGTTCACGTCTTCTTGCAATTGAGGCGCAGGGTTGTAATTCGAATTGCCTGCCTGATCATAGAAGACGCTGCAGGTTCCAGTTCCGCTGGTCATCGTAATGGTGGCATCGCCGTCGGTATCACCGCCGGAGCAAGAGCCGGAGGTCGTGATGGTGACGAGCAATCCAGAGGAAGCTGTCGCTGCGACATCGAAGGTTGTGCCATTTGCGGCGCTGGCTGGCGCGTTTTGTGTGATCGTGATGGTCTGGGACGCGATGGTGATATCGGCGGTGGTATTGGCAGTGGTGTTGACGAGGCTATAGTTGCCCGCGTCCACCCCGCCAGAGATGCTGATGCCAGTGACCGTGACCGGTTTATTGCTGCCCACATTCGGGTCCGCAAAAGAAGCGGATGTATAGTCGACGGTTACATCATCGGTTACGATACTGTCATCGGAGAGGGTTACCGCAGCGTTGGTGTTGCCGTCGTACACTTTGTTGACGCCAGCGGCGGTGACGTTCAAGTCGCGCGCGTTGATGTCTGCATCATCGGTTGCGGAGGTTGAAGCGAGTTCATACATGAAGGCATCCGCGCCGGAAAGCCCTAGCCCAGTGGCGGTGACGGTCTTGCCCGTGCCGACGTTTTTATCTGCAAAGCTGGCTGTGCCACCGCTGCAGCTGACGTCATCTCCGCCGACACTGGGTGTGAGGGCGCAGGTAAAGCTGGCAGTCATGCCCCCGTCGTAAGTTTTGTTGCTGGCGGTGATGTTGGGGGTTAGGGCGGTTTGGCAGTTGACGGTTACTTCAACGGTGGCGCTAGCGCCGCCCGCCAGTGTATATGTGAAGTCGTCGGTGGGCGATCCGCCGTTACAGTATTCAGCATCGGGCTGATAGGTGAGGTCTTGTCCGCCATTGGTGATGACAACGCTTCCGTTTACCGGTTGTGTCACGGATTGGATCAACTCGACTGAACTGTCGATATCAGAGTCATTCCCGCGTACAGTGATCGTGTTCGTGCTTGAGTCTTCCCAAACGGTG
Source organism: Anaerolineales bacterium UBA2395 (assembly GCA_002343775.1). Classification (GTDB taxonomy): domain Bacteria; phylum Chloroflexota; class Anaerolineae; order Anaerolineales; family Villigracilaceae; genus Villigracilis. The sequence goes on along the minus strand of DDSH01000007.1, from coordinate 130,068 downwards.
CTGGTGTCGTCATTTGCCACAGATGGATCGTCGGCGCAGGTAACTGTGACAGCAACCGTTGCGCTGTCGCCGCCTGTGAGGGTGTAGGTGAAATCATCGGTAGGTGTGCCGCCGTTACAGTATTCAGCATCGGGCTGATAGGTGAGGTCTTGTCCGCCATTGGTGATGACGACAGTCCCATTTGTAGGTTGTGTGACGGATTGGATCAGTTCAACCGCGCTGTCGATGTCGGTGTCGTTTCCACGCACGTTGACCGTGTTCGTGCCCGAATCTTCACTGACCGTGGGTGTATCGTCGTTCGCTACGGATGGATCGTTAACTGCGTTGACTGTGATCGTATAGTTTGTTGCCGTACTGGTATCCACGCCGCTGTTGGCTGTGCCGCCATTGTCCTGAACTTGAAGGTCAAAGGTACAAGTTCCGTTCTGGTTTGGTGCAGTTGTATACGAAAGGGTGTTCCCAGAGACCGAGGGACCGGTGGTCAGCAGGGTTCCACAGGTGCTGTTTGAGACGAGCCAATTCAAGACTGTTTGGCCGGTCTCAAGGGGACCCGGATTGAATAAGAAAATCCAGCTGGGAACCGACACGCTTCCCGCATCTTCGTTGACGGCGGGTATCGGACTGGAAACCCCATAACTAGGCGCGTCATTGACAGCGGTTACATTAACGGCAAATGTATCTTCTACGAACAATCCACCCGTATCTGTGGCGCGGATGGTGATATTTGCTGTTCCGTTTGCGTTGGGAGCATAGTCGAGTGTGAAATTAGTCGGGTCTGAGATGTTGACCGAAGTGAATAAACCGGTATTGGTGTTGTTGGTCACTGTGTAGGTCAATTGAGCGTCAGTATCCTGTGCGTCCTGGAAGTTCGGATACAGGCTGAAAACGGTATTCACCGCGTCTTCAAGTACGTTCACATCCGCAATCGGAGTGCTGACGGTGGGTGCGGTGTTGGGAACGGCGTAATGCACCTTGACCTGGATTTGGTCAATGAGCAAATCGCTTCCACCTCCACTCGTTCCTTCCACCCTCACTGCAAAGCTTCCATTTGCAAATTCGGTATCTGACCAGGTTCTTCCCCATGGGTTCGCAGGTCCCCCAAGGATAACCGTTGCTTCCGATGCCGCCGTAGTTGAGGGCATGGTTGTTGTTAAGTATGAAGTTACGCTAGTACCGTTGTTCCAGGAGAGGGCAACATCGGCATTTCGGGTGCCTGTACTATAACCTTCAATGGCTACTTCAATCCCGTTGATTGTGGCTCCGCTTGGGATCGAAAGGTTGAAGTTTTGATAATTCACCTCATCGTTTGTACTATCGATTGTGGCATATCCATTATTGGATGTGTAGACATTAGCTTGACCAGCTACGTCAGTATCGGGGTCCGAGAATGCGCTTGGGGCGCTCCAGCCGCCGTCGAAGGTTGCAGAGATCGTATGATTAGCGGTAACGTTTGTGAAGGTGTAATTATTAACCCTTCCAACCGACGCGCCGCCATTGATGGATACGCCCGCCACAATGTTATTCGCGTTCGGGACAATGCTAAACGACTGGTTCGAGCCGCCTGCAACCGATACTGCTCCTGAAGGTGTGATTGTTCCACCAGTGCCTGCAGATGCGGTTATGGTGAATGAAGGCAGGGTGTATGTGATCGATACCCGCCCGGCAGATCCGGCGCCTCCATTTTGTCCACCACCACCACCGCTTCTATACGCACCGCCCCCGCCACCGCCCGGCGTGGCACCAGCAGTGCCTGCACCTGTTGGGGTGGTTTTGCCATTCCCGCCATTTCCGCCGCCCGCAGGCGCGGTTGCCCCTGTGGCGTTTGTAGCATTAACACCATTGGCAGATGTGCCGGCTGACGAACCGCCGCCACCGCCGTAATTAGCAGCCATGCTTCCGTTGGCGCCATTGCCGCCCGAGCGTGTGATGGTGCCAACACTGGAGGCTGCTGCCCCCCCGGTGGCGCCAGTTCCCGAGTTGGAAGAATTCCCTCCGACCGCCATGACGGTCGTGGCGTTGATAAAGTAAGATTGCCCGCCTGCGGCGGTTGTCGTAGAGCCGGCACCAACGACAACCGTATAATCATTTCCCGCTGTTACGGAGATGACGGAGCTGGAATAAGCTCCCCCGCCCCCGCCGCCGCCGACAGCCTCTCCCATACCGCCTCCAAAGCTGCCGCCTCTGCCGCCGCCGCCCCAAACTTCCACGGTAACAGATGTCACCCCGGCAGGCGCTGTCCATGTGAATGTTCCTGCGGTCGAATAGGTATCCGTCGCCGCCCTTGCCGGGCTGACCGGCAAAGCCGCCAGCGCCAGCAAGGTGATCAAAATTGCCGATAAAACTTTTGAATGCCATTGACTTCTCATAACATGTAACTCCTCGCCTTTCTATGGAAAATGGAATAATGAAAAAAAAAGACGCTGGCTTACCTTCGTAAATCAACGTCTAAAAGAACCAAAGTTCATTTCGGGAGCAGAGTTCCTGTCACAACACGAAGGACAACTGCCGCCTTGCGGAGATTGCTCAGCTGAACGTTGTTGTCATTGAAATCCTCGAACTCTTCGTACTCGCCCCGCCAAATCTTCATCGCAGTTGGTTCGCTGCATCCCAGCTTGCGCATTTCGCCGACGAATTCATCCACCGACATATTGATCCGTTCTGCCAATTCCTGCACTCTACTTTTCATTTCAACAAACCCTTCATCTTACGATTCTCATTTGGAACTTTGATGTGAGACATAAAAATAATTGTGATTAAAAATAAATTTCTAAAATGGAATAAAAAAATATGCCTTTGCGGCTCCCTTACATTTCTGTAAGGTATTAATAGTATTTTAATGAGATTTGGTGAAAAGTCAACCTTTTTAACCCGTCATTGCGATAAAATACCACCCTCTGATGTTATCAGGGTAAACCAAAGTCCTATTTGGAGTTTGCATGCAATCAAACCTTGAGTTGCGCATAGGCAACTTGTTGAGTCAGCAGCACCTTACCCTCGCTACAGCCGAATCCTGTACTGGCGGGCTGATCTCAGATCGCCTCACCGACATCCCAGGATCATCCGCATATTTTCTGGGTGGAATCGTCGCCTATGCCTACGAAGCGAAAGCCGCGCTGCTAAACGTTTCGTGGGATACACTCAATACCAAAGGTGCGGTGTCTCATGAAACCGTACTCGAAATGGCGCGCGGGGCGCGTCGTGCTTTGAATGCCGAGATCGCTGTCAGCGTCAGCGGCATTGCCGGACCGGGTGGGGGGACAGACGAAAAACCGGTGGGCACCACCTGGGTGGGGCTGGTCACGCCCAAGGGTGAATGGACGCGGCACTTCGTCTGGAACGGTAACCGCGAACAAAACAAACGCTTTTCAAGCGAAGCCGCATTGCAACTTATCCTTGATTATCTCGAAGGGAAACTACCATGAAGGTTATTGTGCTTGTCTCTGCCATTGCCGAATGGAAAGCCATCAAAGAGATTTACCCACACCTTGAGATCGGAAAATCCCCGTACGGCGAAACCGCCCAACTGAAACTCGGCGGTTGGAACCTCAAACTCTATCACAGCGGCTGGGGCAAGACTTCATCTGCCGGCATGATGCAATACGTGATCGACCACGACCAGCCCGACTTGACGGTTAACCTTGGCACGTGCGGCGGGTTTGAAGGCGTGTCTGAGGTTGGGGATGTCATCCTCGTCGAGCGGACGTTCATCTACGACATTGTCGAACTGATGGGAGACCTCAACATCGTCGAATACTACGCATCTTCCCTCGACCTGAGCTGGCTGCCCGACCCTCAGCCTCATCCTACCCGACGCGGACTCATCGCCTCCGCCGACAGCGACCTGCCACCCGCAAAAATCCCCTATCTCAGATCGATGGGCGTTATCGCAGGCGACTGGGAATCGGCGGCACTGGCTTGGGTGGCTGGCAAAAATGGGGCGCGACTGCTTATTCTGCGCGGCGTCAGTGACCTGGTCAATGAGCACGAAGGAGAGGCGTACGATAATTTTGCATTGTTCGAGGAACGCACCAAAGACGTGATGAAGAAACTCTTTGAGCAATTGCCTGATTGGTTGAATGCGATAAAACTATAGGTAGACCCGACAGGTCTTAAAAAACCTGTCGGGTTTTTCTTTTATTGCGGATTCAACACCCGCCCGATGAACAGGATCTGTCCGCTTTCCAGATCGCGGATGAGGAAGATGAAGGGGCGATCGATCACGAGTACAAGGTCTTCCATCATGGCGCCTGTGGCTTCCATGATGACGGCGGTGGCAGCCGCGGCTTCTGTGCCTTCTTCATCCACCGCCACGAATGCCTTGTGAATGACGTTTCCAATGAACAGGTCTTTTCCGCCGGTCATGCCGGAGAAATCGGCTTGACCGCGGTCAAATGCGGCAGGCATACCCAAGCCGCTCAACGTGTCGGTGAGGGAGAATGAACTTTCGAATTCGAATTTTGGAATTCGAAAGACCAGGGAGGTTTGTTCCATGCCGGCGATCATGGCTGCGAACATTTCATCTGTCAGCGCGGATTCGACATCTGCGAACTTGCCTTGATCCGGCACGATGATCGTCATGGCGGCGGAGTTTCCGGCGTAGGGCAATTCCACCGCCTGATAGCTATCTCCGCTGGTGTAGGGGATGTACATACCCTGTCCCATCATCGGCACAGTGACCTGCGAGCCGTCCAGCAAATTGAATTCCCTATCGTAGGTGTCGTTCGCGTCGAACTGATCAAGCCAGTCTGCTTTGAAGTAGATGGCGTTGACCAGCACCATGCGCGTATCAGGACCAACCGAGTCTTCGGGCAACAGGTCTTTGATCTTGTCTTCAGTTTCGTCACTGACCCAGTTGTTGATCTCTTTGCGAGTTGGCTCGGCGTTGTTGATGAAATCGGAAAGGTGAATACCCGCCCCGTAGTTGACTGCAATCGTATCAAGATATTCCTGCAAAAAGGAAAAGGTCTGTTCCGCCCAAACTGCATTGGCGATGTTCAACTGCATCGGTTCCTGATCCTGGTCGAGGTTGATCGTGCCTTCTTCCAGCGCGAGGTCGAGGGCGTTGAAGGCGCGGTGCAGATCAGCCTGCGCGGGGAAGTTCAGGGTCTGTGCCATTTGGGCTTCTGTCTCGCCGCGAGCGCCGGCGTACGTCATGGCTAGGGCGAGGGAAACGCTGAACGGGGAAAGGATCAAATTCCCGTTTTGGGAACGAAGCGATTGGTATAGATCCAATGCAAAGGCGTTGTTTCCATCCACCAGGTTCGAGAGGTCATTTCCATCGATATTCGGATTCCGTTCGCGGCTGCGGGTGGATTCTGCCATCGTTCCTGTGGCACCACCACACGAGGCAATCAGTATGGCAGCGAGTAAAAGTCCGATGAAAATCCGTTGAATTTTTTTCATGTTCTCTCCTTGGTAAAAGGACGCCCAATGCGCGGAATTTGTTTCCGTGATTTTACACGTTCCCTGAATCAAAAACGGACAGCCATTGGCTGTCCGTTTTTGATTCTATTTCGTGGCTGCGAGCGCGTCTTTGATCTGCTGCATGTGCGCGCCGATGTGGAAATTCGGTTGCAAGAGATTGAAACCAAAGCGGTAATAACTGCCTTTGTTTGCGGCGAAATCCGCGGGGATGAGCGCGGTGTAGGCGAGCACTTCCTCCACGCTGCGGCGCAGTTCGGCAAGCATGAGTTTGATGGACGGGTTGACCTTGACGGTTGCTTCCACCTGCGCGTTAACGTTCGTTCCGAAGCCATCAGCCACCAATTCATAGCCATCGATGAGATTGGTCAGGAAGAAAGTGTTAAAGCGTTCACCGTGGATGAGATGCGCCACGATCTCCAACGCACTCCATTCTTTGGGGTCGGGACGCTGCATGGCTTGCTCATCGCTGAATCCCTCGAAGCATTTCTCGAGTTCGGCTAGTGCCGGTTCAATGATCTCACGAGCCTGTTTTGCGAGTTGGGCAGGGTCGAACGGGACATCTGGCATCGGACGTTTGCTCAATTCCATCGTGACGGTTTTCTTTTCCGCTCCGCGATAAAAAACGACCTCAATGCTATCGCCGCCTTTTTTGCCGGCAATGGCGGTTGGCAAACTATTGAAATCGCTGGTGATCGGTTTGCCCGCCATGCCCACCAGCACATCGTCGCGTTGCAGCCCGGCTTTTTGCGCACCCATGCCGTCTACGGTTCCGTCGATGCGCATGCCGTCGTGAACGGGAACTTTTAACGCCGCAGCTTGTTCGGGTGTGAAATCTCCGGGCAGGATTCCCAGCATTGGTCGTTCGGCGATGCGCAGGTCTATCCCGCTTTCGAGAACGGATTTAAGATTCCGCAGGCTGTCTTCCCAATTCTTGCGGAAGGATTCCGCCGCTTCTTTCCATGACCCGTCATCGGGCACCTCGTGATCGAGGCGGATGCTGACGCCGCCATCTTTTTCTGCAAGCGAAACTGTTACCTCGGTGGGCGCAGGGTCGATGTTCGAAAACCAGCGGAATTTGACGCTTTTGTTTTCTTCCAATGCGAGATAATGTCCGCTCGAATAGAAGTCGCCGCGCCACCACAGATACATGCGTCCGCGCGGACGTGGTTCGACCGTGGCAACGTCACACAGCCATTCGCGCAAAGAGGTGGAATTGGTGAAGGCTCGATAAGCAAATTTAATTGGGGCTTGTACGAACGTTTCGGCAGATATAGACGCCATTGCATTCTCCTTGGGTTGGAATTTTAATTTTTTATAAGGGACGACGCCAAAAATTTCAACCTACCATAGGGTGGAACTTGTTCTTCTTCCATATCTGCCTGCGCGTAGGCAAAAAACCCAACCGAAGATTAGACCGAATCGAAATTTGATCGGATGAAAATAAATTTTGATCTGTGCAAATCCAATTTTCATTAGACCAAATCAAAAGGTTGGAAAGTTACAGGTTGCGGGATAAAATAGACGTCAAGGGACATTTCATGCCATGACCGAACCTCGCAAACTCCGTGTTTTTCTCTGCCACGCCTCACAGGACAAGCCTGTTGTCCGCGAATTATATGAGCGATTATTAGCCGAAGGGTGGATTGATCCGTGGTTGGATGAGGAAAAATTAATACCGGGGCAAGATTGGGATTTAGAGATAGAAAAAGCTATTGAGGTTTCTGATGTTGTACTTATTTGTCTTTCGAATAGCTCTGTAAGTAAGGAAGGATATATTCAAAGGGAATTGAAGTTTTCTATTGATGTTGCTTTAGAAAAGCCGGAGGGAGCAATTTTTATTGTGCCTTTGCGATTAGATAATTGTCAGGTTCCTCGTCGATTAAGGTCTCTTCAATATGTAGATTATTTTCCTGCTAACAGGCAAAACATAGTTTTTTCTCGTTTATTAGCAAGTTTTGACTTGCGTGCTCAAAAACTAGGATTGAGATTAGGTGCAAAAAGCTCAAACTCCCACGACTTTATACACGTAGAAGAAGAGGCTCCTATATCTTCTGCCTTGATTGAGTATAACTATGGTGATGAAAATTTTGATGTTTCTTATTCTGTTGATTCTAAATCTGGAGAGTTTTTAGGAGAATATGGGATTGGTTTTGAAAAAACGGCTAATTCTGGGGGAGTACAAAAAATTGTTGCCTTTCAAATGTGGCTATTTGATAAAAATGATATAAAGACAAGTTTTAAGTATTATGTTAATTCATATGTAATGGGAAACCTAGATATGCTTAATAACCTTAGAAAACATGGTGAAGTTGTTGAAGCTGAAAAACAAAAGAAAATTGTTTTAGAAACAGAGACATTAGTTGCTGAAATAACTGTTATCGATATGCAGTTCGCAAAGAATAAAATTACTAATGTGATGTTTTTTAATCGCTTTGTTGCTAAGTTTAATGTTTGGAGCAAATAATTTTTTATGTAACAAAAGCGGATGTTGTCGCAACAACATCCGCTTTTGTCTTACTTACCCAATCTTCCGCGTTCTTCCTCAATGACGGTGTGTTCCAACTTCTTGAACAGCGGACCCGGTTGATTCAACTTCGCGCCCGGCTTCAGGTCGCTGGGTTTCCATTGCAAACCTTCAACCGACTTATAGCGCAACACCTTATGCGTGCCGATGGCGTCGGTCACGTCTTCGGTGTATTGCTCGCCGAAGAGCGGAGTTTCGTAGCCGAAGAATCCGTGCAGGCGTTCGGAGGTGAACGGGATGAACGGCGCGAACATGACCTTCAATGAGTCAATCGCTTTCAAAGCAGTGTAGATGGTTTTGGCAGCGCCGTCTTTGTCGGTCTTTACCGCAGACCACGGTGCATTGGTGTCGAGATACTGATTGACGGCGGTGGCGAGTTTCATGGTCTCACCGAGGGCAGAGCGCAGACGCACGGCGTCGAGTTCGGCGCCCACAGTGTTGAAGCCAGCCTCAATAGTGGCGAGCAGTTCCAGGTCCGCGGGGCGAAGCGTGTTCACATCCACATTCGGCACAACGCCTTCCCAATGCTTGTAACAGAACGACAGCACGCGGTTCGCGAGGTTGCCCCACGTCGCCACGAGCTCGTTGTTGTTGCGTGCTACGAACTCCGCCCAATCCCAATCGCTGTCTTTGGCTTCGGGCATGTTCGCCGTCAGGTAATAGCGGATGGCATCCGGGTCGTAGCGGGTGAGGGCGTCGCGTCCCCAAACCGCCCAGTTGCGCGAGCCGCTGATCTTCTGACCTTCAAGATTCATGAACTGATTGGCAGGCACATCGAACGGCAAGATAAGCGGCGCGTTTTGCTCGCCCGCAAAGAACTCCATGAACGCGCTGCCCGCGCCCATCAACTCGGCGGGCCACTGTGACGTGTGGAAAAAGATGTTGTCTTTGCCAATAAAATGGAATTGCTTCGCGGCGGGGTTGATCCACCAATCACGCCACGCCTCTTTCTGATCCGATAACTGTGCCCACTCGATTGGAGCGGAGAGATAGCCGATGACGGCTTCGAACCACACGTAAAGCACTTTGGTCTTCCATTGCGGTTCATCGACGGGAACAGGAATGCCCCAGTCGAGGTCGCGGGTGATGGAGCGGGCTTTCAAGCCTTCACTTTCGATCTTGCGCAGAGACTCGCCCAAGACCGTGTCGCGCATGTGCTCGGATCGCGATTGCAAAAATTCTTTGACCTTCGGCTCGAGTTTGGAGAGGTCGAGATAGAAATGTTCCGTGTCGCGCAGTTCGAGTGCGCCGTCGCCGGTGGTGGCACGCGGATTGATCAACTTCTCCGGTTCAAGCACATTCCCGCAGCGGTCACATTGATCGGAGCGTGCGCTTTCGTACCCGCAAATGTAGCATGTCCCTTCCACGTAGCGGTCGGGCAGGAATTTGCTTGCGCTGGGGGAGTACCACTGCTTGCTGAACTCGCGGTAGAGGAAACCGTTCTTCTGCAAGGCGAGGAACATTGCCTGCGATACCTTGAAATGGTTGTCGCTGTGGGTGGTTGTGTACAGGTCGTAGGTGATGCCGATCTGCTGGAACAACTCGATGAAGCCTTCATGGAAAGATTTGTACACTTCTTCCACGGGTTTGCCAAGCTTGTCCGCGCTCATGGTGACGGGCGTGCCATGCGAGTCGGTGCCGGTGATCATCAGCACGCGATTCCCTTTGAGGCGGTGGTAACGAGCGAAGATATCTCCGGGCAGGTGTGAACCGGTGATATTGCCCACATGGATTTCGGCATTGGCATACGGCCAGGCGACGGCTACTAAAATGGTTTCGGTCATGGCGGAACTCCGTTTTATTACCACAAAGGGTCACGAAGGTACACGAAGGATGGGTTCTTAAACCTTTGTGACCCTTTGTGTTCTTTGTGGTTTGAACTTTCAAACAAAAAGGCTGTCCGCGAAATGGACAGCCTGGTTTTTCAGGGTTGAAAAACTATGCGTTCCACTTGGCGCAGCTGAACATTTCCATTCGCATTATGCTGTGCATGGACATCAACATGGTTATTGGCACCATTGGGTAAGCGGAAGTGTGTTTCATGGGCGGTATTTTACAACAAATCCTTGAGTTTTGCGAAGGGAGAATCCGGTTCAGGAGGGCGGTGACCGCAATCCTTCTCGTTCAGGTTCTGCCCACACTCGGGGCACAAACCCTTGCAATCTGGCTTGCAGACAGGACTGATGGGAATCTCCAGCAGGGCGTATTCGCGCAGCAGGTCTTCAAGGTCAAGGTGGGCATCCTCGGGCAGGAGCAGCCCGGATTCACTGATGGAGCGCTGGTCGAAGGCGAATAGCTCGGTGAATGACCAGTCAAGTTCCTGGGTGAAATCGGTCAGACAACGCGCACAAGTCACCGTGGTTTCAGCGGAGAAATCCGCCTGGGCGATCAATCCTTGTGGGGTCTTGCCAACGTTGACCACGCCTTCGATATTGCGCAGTTCAAAATCGCCGCCGAGGGTGAATTTTTCGATGGAGAACGGAAAGTCGTGGTTGTAACCGACTTCTTCATGGATGATGAAGCCGACGTTGAAACGAAAGGGTTTTCTTGGGTTGGACATGAGGTTAGGGTAGATTGACAATTGCCAATCTCTACATGCTGCTAAACTTTTCGATCGACAATATACTTTGCAAGATTTTCCAACGCGTCGCGTTCGGCGGAGGCTTCGGTGGAGACGAGACAGGCAAGCGCGTGTTCAACGTGATTCTCGGCTTCGCGCATGGCGAGTTTTGCTGCATCACTGGCGCGGATATTATCCACAAGGCGGGTCATGTTCTCGTTGTTGGTCCAGCCGCCGTTGGGCAGGGATAGCACATCCGGGTCGTTGGGGTTGGCTTCGGCATAGTAAATGGCGGGCAGGGTCACGAGACCGTTCAACAGGTCCGAGCCGAGCGGCTTGCCAACCGCCGATTGTTCGCCGACGAAGTCGAGGATGTCATCCACGATCTGAAAAGCAACGCCGATCTGGTAGCCAAAATCGCGCATCGACTCGATGGTCTCTTCGCTGGCAGGGCTGACCATTGCCGCCGCACGTGAGGTCATCTCGAACAGAGAGGCGGTTTTGGCGTAGATGCGTTTGTAGTAGTTGTCGCGGTTGATGAGACCGCGCGAGGTGAACATCTGCGTCAATTCGCCGTTGACGATGGTTGCCAGAGTTTCGGAGAACAATTTCATCAGCGGCAGGTGGTCGGTGTCGGCGGCGAGTTTGGCGGCGCGCGCAAAGAGGAAGTCGCCGGTGAGCACGGTGGCGGGCGGCGACCAGCGCGCATTGAGCGTGGGCATACCACGGCGCAAGAGCGCACCATCGATCAGGTCGTCGTGGACGAGGGTGGCAGTGTGGAGCAATTCCACTGCCGCGCCAAGGGTGACGAGTTTCTCAAGGGGCGCACCCAGCATGTTTCCAACGAGCAAGCCAAGGGTCGGGCGGATGCGTTTCCCTCCGGCGGCGAGCAGATGCTCCAGCGCGGCACGCAGGTCAGGATGTGCCTCATCTGCCTGGGAGCGCATTCGCTCTTCGACAAGTTTGATTTCTTCTGTTACGGGTGATAGGAAAGTAACTGCGTTCAAGTCAATCTCCCCATGCAAAGAGGCGTTTAGCATTATCTGCGGTAAGGGACGCGGTCTCTGCAGGGCTTTTGGAATGGATTTCCGCTATTTTATCAGCAATATGACGAACAAAGGCAGGTTCGTTCCTTTTGCCACGAAACGGCACGGGGGAAAGGAACGGCGCATCGGTTTCGATGAGCAGGCGTTCGAGCGGGAGATTTTTGATCATTTCGCGGTGGGTCTCGTTCTTTGGGTAGGTGACCGGTCCGGTGACGCCCAGAAAAAAGCCCAGTCCAGCGGCTTTGAGCGCCAGCAGCGAGTCGCCGTTGAACGAGTGCAGCACGCCTGGTTGTAAGCCGAGCGGGTGATTGTCGTGGAGCCACGTGTCGAACCAGAATTCCATTTGTTGGAACAGGTCATCGAAGACGGGACCATGTGTGGTGTCGCCCGCCTCGCGCAGGTGGATGACCAGCGGTTTGTTGAGCGCATCGGCGATCTGGACCTGGGAATTGAAGACGGTTTTCTGATGCCTTTGCTTCGCCGGGTCTTTGACCCAGTAATAGTCCAGCCCGATCTCTCCAATGGCAACCACTTTTTCATGCTCGGCAAGGCGGAAAAGTTCATTGATGTTCGATTCATTCAGTGTTTCCGCGTCAGTAGGGTGGACGCCGACTGCTGCGTAGACCTGCTCGTATGTTTCGGCAAGGTCGATGGCTTGCTTGCTGGTCTCGATGGTTGTACCGGGGACGAGTATGCGCGTCACACCAGCTGCGATGGCGCGTTGAACCACCGCCTCGCGGTCTTCGTCGAATTTGTTCCAGTACAGGTGACAATGGGTATCGGTCAATTGCATAGCGTTGGCATTATAACAGTCTGATTTTGGTGCAAAATATGAAATGGATGATTTTTACAAAATAAGTGAAATATTGATGACATTTGTCTGGTACTTTTGCCTGAATTGACCCATACTTTTAATTCTTGTATAGTGAAAAGACCCATCAAAACTGAGGAGATTCGATGAAAAAAATAACCCTATTACTTCTTGCACTTGTGCTTTTTTCAACCCTGCCTGCCTCATCTGTCCGCGCCGATGCCGCCCCACCCGAAGCGCCTCCGGGCACCACCCTTCTGCCGGGAGAATCCATCACTCAGGTGCGCATGGTGGCAGAGACGGTGACATTGACGATCACCAAACATCCGTCCGATCCGCAACGCGCCATTGCCAAAACCGAAGCCGTGTTCACCATGCGCAACCTTGGCACACAAGCAGAGACGATGGCGGTACGTTTTCCGCTTTCATTTTTCAACGGCAACTCAGACGGCTATGGCGGGTTCCCTGAAATCCCATCCATCACTGCCAAAGTGAACGGCGCCTCTGTGCCAACCCGCCGCGAAATTCAGCCCTTCACCAACAGCGAATACTCCTTCCCCGAACGCGATGAGATTCCCTGGGCGGTTTTTGATGTGACCTTTCCCCCGAATCAGGATGTACTTCTCGAAGTCGTTTACAACGTGGATGGCTTTGGCTACTATCCCTACGAAGCCTTCAAATATATTCTTGAAACCGGCGCAGGTTGGAACGGCACCATTGGCAGCGCCGAGATCATCGTCCGCCTGCCGTATGAGGTCAACGAGCAAAATCTCGACTTGAACGGCGAGGCTGGGCATGGCGTATCCACCCCGGGCGGAGTCCGAAGCGGAAATGAAATCCGCTGGTCGTTCACCGATCTCGAACCGACCTATCTCGATAACATCCAGATCGTTGTCGTCGCCCCGGCATTGTGGGAAAAGGTGTTGAGCGAAAAAAACAATGTCGAGAAAAGTCCCAACGATGGCGAAGCCTGGGGCAGGCTGGCGAAGGCGTATAAAGATGTCATCATGATGCCAAAGGGATATTTGCGCGCCGACCGTGGCGGGCTTGAATTGTACGCGTTGAGCAAAGATGCCTACGAACGTTGTCTTGCACTCCTGCCCGATGACCCGCTTTGGCATTACGGCTATGCCGACCTGCTCTGGGCTCATTACCAATATGGAATTTATTTTGCGGGCGAGCAGGATACTGAAGGGATTCTGACAGTGCTCCTGACCGAACTTCAAACCACGCTCGAACTCGACCCAGACAATCAACTGGCAAAAGATTTATTGCTTGAGATCAGTTATCAAATTCCGCAGGCTGCTCAACAAAATGAAGATGGAAGTTTTACCCTGCTCGGGCTGACCGCCACCCCAATCCCTCCCACCCCCTGGGGCGGATTCGCCACCGAGACACCGCTTCCTGCCACGCCCGCGCCTGAAGATTCCACCCAAGCCGAATCCACGCCCCAAGCGCCGCCCCCCGCCACCGAAATTCCCTCTGCCCCCAACCCCCTTTGCGGAAGCGCTTTTCTCTTCCCTGCATTGTTGGGGATGGTGTTTGCTGTAAAACGCAAAAAATAAACGCGCTGTTTGCACGTTAAAACGTTGGCAGGTTGGAACGTTCAAACATTCCAACCTGCCAACCTGTAACCTGTAACTTGTAACTGTTACTTAATCCCCGCCACTTTCAACCCATCCTGAAGAATCGCCTGCACCTTGTCGGCATGACGCGTCTCACAATACACGCGCAAGATCGGCTCCGTGCCCGAGAAGCGGATCAACATCCAGCCGCCATCTTCCATTTTGAATTGGAAGCCGTCTACGGTGATGACTTCGGTCACCTTCAAGCCGCCCAGTGTGGCAGGATAGTTATCGCGGATGATCTTCTTGCGGGATTCGTGATCGCCGCTGAAGGGACTATCCACACGGTCGTAGAAATATTCACCGCCAACTTTGGCGAACAGGTCTTTCAACAACTCGGTCGGTTTCTTGCCGGTCTTGACCATGAAATCGAGCATGTATAAACCTGCCAAAATACCATCGCGTTCGGGCACATTTCCACGGAAGGCGTAGCCGCCGCTTTCTTCGCCGCCAATCAGCGCGTTGGTTTCGGTCATCTTCGGGGCAACGTACTTGAAGCCCACACCCGTCTCATGCACAGGCACGCCGTAAAGTTCGCCGAGTTTGTTCAACATGCCAGTGGTCGAAAGCGTCTTGACGATATCGCCTCGCTCGCCGCGTACTTCAAGTAGGTAATAAGCAAGCAACGCATACACGCGCAATTGATTGATGAATTCACCGTTCTCGTCGCCAATGCCGCAGCGGTCTGCATCACCGTCGGTGATGAGCAGCACATCGGCTTTATTGGCCGCAGTCGCTTTCAAGCCCACATCAATGTTCGGGCGGATCGGTTCCGGGCGTTTCATCTCAGGGAACGACGGATTGCGTTCGTTGTGAATTTCAATAATTTTAGTTTTACCACCGCCAAGCAGACGTGTAAACCAGCCCGCGCCGTTACCCCACATCGCATCGACAACCACGGTCAGACCGGCATCTTTGATGGGCTGCAGGTCAATCAATCCGTCACGGGTGAGGTGTTCGATATACGGAGTTGCCGCATCGAACTTGACGATCTCGCCTGCCGCTTCCGCTTCTTTGTAACTCTTGCGCTTCACATCTTTTACATCGTCAGGGATGCCCGCTTCGATCTGATTCAACCCTTCGGGGTCAATCGCGCCGCCCGTCTCATTGCGGACCTTGAAACCGTTATCGGTAGGGGGGTTGTGGCTGGCGGTAATGTTGACCGCTCCCGCTGCTTTCTTATCGACCACCGCATAGGCAATGACCGGGGTCGGCGTTGCGCCATCGGTTAAGTAAACCTTCAAGCCATTGCCCGCCAACACCTCGGCAACCGCCGCAGCGAAATTCTCCGAGTGGAAGCGCTTGTCGTGTCCGACCACGATCCACTGTCCCTGTTTGCCCTGCGAGAGCATGTACGATGCAAATCCCTGCGCACAGCGACGCAGATTGTCAAAGGTGTAATCTTCCGCGATCACGCCGCGCCAGCCGTCGGTGCCGAATTTTATTTTTTGAACCATGAGTTTGTCTCCTCAAAGAATGATAACTTGCAAAATTATACCCGCCACAGGCGTAAATATCACCCAAAAAAGAACTCCGAAGTTTGCTTCGGAGTTCAAGGTGATTACGGTGTTGGCGTCGCTTCCAGAGTGGGGGGCGGGAAGGGCGTGGCTGTAGCGGTTTCCAGGACAGATGGTGTCGGTGTTGGCGTAACTTCAAACGCAGTCGGCGTGGGCGTGGGTGGCACATTGCCAGAGGTCAGGATCTGCCAGGCAATTTCCAGATCACCCGAAGCGATGATGGGGAAATCTGGCAGGTTTGCGAGCGACATATCCAACCGGTTGAGCGCTTGTTCCAAAACTTCATCATCGGTTTCCGTGGTTAATTCCGCCAACAAATCACGCGCAGTTTGCACATCCGCTTTTGCCAGACCGAAATTGCTTTGCGCAAGATACAACCGCCCACGAGCGAGGATGTCCAGTGCCCGCGCCCGCATCACTTCATGTTTCAACTCGAGCAGGATCGCATCATCGCTGGTTCGCATTTGGGTTTCGAGCGTGGCTTGCATCTCTTCCAGTGTTTGAATGGATTGAGTATGCGCCTCCACCGAGGTTTCCAGCGCCGTCACCCGCGAATTCATTTCCTCCAGTTGCGTTTGCAGGGCGGCGATCTCCGCCTCCATGGCGCGGATTTCGGCAGTGTTCTGCTCCACCGGCGCGATGAACGTCCGCTGGATGTAGGGCAGCCCATAGTACAATGCCGCGCCCACGCCTACGATCAACGCCGAGACGAGGATTAATTTCAAAAGCGCCCTCAAAAAGAGGACGAACGCCCGCCCCAGCCGCCGGAAAAACGAATCTTGCTTTTGAGGAGGAGGCTCCGGCGCAGGCGGAGCTTGCTCGAAGCGGGCGGGCGGCGCTTCTACTTCGACCGGGATCATGGCTCTGTTTTCTGAAGCATTTCCCTGCCCCTCGGCAAAGGACTCCAACTTCCCAAGCAGGGTTTTGCCCATGCCTTTGACTTGCAGGCAATCATCCACGCTTTCAAATGGACGGGCGGCGATGAGGTTTCCCGCCAGAGGGCGGGTGATGCCAGAGACTTGCGTCAAGGTATCGAGGTCGGCAGTGTTGAGAAATTTGAGGAAGTCGCTCATGGAGTCTCCTATGAGGTCATTGTACAACAAAAGGCTTGGGACGAGAATCCGGCTTGAGGAAACAGTATCAGGTTCAAGTCGAAGAGGGAAGCGTGGAGTTTGAATCTGATTTGGCGATCTTGAACTTCATCCACACAATGGAGATCGTAATCAGGTTTGCGATGATCGCAATCAAGAACGGCGCTTGTGGCGAGACGCGCTCCCAAAGTTGGGCGCCGATCCACGGCATGGGCAGCGAGAGGATGCCAAGCGAGGTGCCGAAGAACCCGAATGCCAGCCCACGTTTTTCCTCGGGTACGACTTTGGAAATGAGCGATTCGTAGGCGGGCATGAGGCTGCCATAGCCAAGCCCGAAGAAACACATCGCCAGCGCGAAACCGGCAAAACTTCCAGCAGTTAGCAGCGTGAGCAGACCGAGACCATTCAAGGCAAAGCCGATGACCATCGCCACCCGTTCGCTGACTTTGTCCACCAGCAGCCCGGCAAATGGCGCGGAAAGAATCGCCGCGACCCCGACAGCGGCATTGACCATGCCGATCTGCCCGACGTTGAGTTTGCCAATGTCTGAAAGATAAATGGGGAAGAGTTGACCGATCAGGTTGTAGGAGGTGTCCCCGACGGCATCGGTGATCCAGATCCAGGTGAGGACGCCGCCAGCCACCAGCAAAGCGAAAATGGCGGTGATCTGTTGCTTGAACCCGTCGAAGGTCGGCTTGACGGCATCGCGTGCGGGTTTGAAGCGTTCGTGCGTTGCCATCCACACGCGCAGAAGCGTGGCAGTGAGGTAGAAGCCGAACGCCACACGCATCATCACGTGGAAATCGAATTGATAGGCAAGGAAGCCCGCCAGTGCCGGTCCGATGACGGTGACGGTTTGATAAATGCTGGAGGTGATGCCAAAGACTCGTCCGCGCGATTCTTCTGACGATTGCTCGGAAATGTACGCGCCGAAACTCGGTCCGACCACGGAGTTGGAGACGTATTCAATGCTCAACCCGATCAACACCCATTGCCAATTCGGTGCAAAAGCGAAGATAAGATACCCAAAGACCGCAATGGAACTTCCGATTGCCATGATGCGCAATCGCCCGATCGTGTCTGACAGCCAGCCGCCGAAAATTTGCAACACCATCGGCACAAGCGAAGCGAGCGTAAAGACCATGCCGACCTGCACCACACTGGCGCCGAGGTCGAGCATATAAAGCGAAAGCATGCTGTACGCCATTTGCCCCGCAATGTTGGCGAAGATCATCCCGGCGAGAAACCAGCGCAAATTTACATTGATGATGGATTTGATTTGCATGATGGGCTTGATTATACAGGTATAATTTCCGCCATGATTTATCTCGATTATGCCGCCACCACGCCCATGGATCCGCGTGTGTTCGATGCGATGATGCCCTATTTCCGCGAGTCGTTTGGGAATCCTTCTTCCATTCACCGATTGGGACAAAAAGCCGAAGCCGCTGTGGATGAGGCACGGGAGAAAGTCGCCGCAGTGTTGAACTGCCGACCCGACGAAATTATTTTCACTTCCGGCGGATCGGAGGCGGATAATCTCGCTCTGCGCGGCGCGGCAATGGCGCATCACACCACGGGGAAGTGGATTCTAACTGCCAAGACGGAACATCCCGCTGTGAGCAAGACCGCCATCCAACTTGAAAAGGAATATGGCTTTCTGCTCGAATGGCTGGACGTGACCGAACATGGCATGGTGATGGTTGAGTCGCTTTCAAAGGCGGTTTGCAATCAGAGCATCATGGCGTCGGTCATGTATGCCAATAACGAGATCGGCACGATCAACCCCATCGCCGAACTTGCTGAAGTGGCGAAGGCGAATAATATTCTTCTGCACACTGATGCCGTTCAAGCCGCGGCATATCTCGACGTGGACGTGAACAAACTCGGCGTGGATTTGATGTCGCTCGGCGGACATAAATTCTACGGACCGAAAGGTGTCGGCGCGTTGTATGTCCGCAAGGGGACGAAACTTCTACCGCATCTGACGGGTGGCAGCCAGGAAGCCAGTCTGCGCGCCGGGACTCACAATGTGCCCTATATTGTCGGCTTTGCGGAGGCGTTGCATCTCGCTGCCGAAGAACGCGCGGCGCGGATTGCACACGTCCAGCCGCTGCGTGACCATATCATCGGAACCGTGCTCGAAACCATCCCTGACACACGTTTGACGGGTCATCCCGAAAAACGTTTGCCGAATCATGCTTCGTTCGTCTTCAAAGACGTGGATGGCAATCTGCTGCTGCAATTGCTCGATGCGGCAGGATTTGCCTGCTCCTCCGGTTCAGCCTGCAAAACGGGCAACCCCGAACCCAGTGAGGTTGTCACAGCGCTTGGCTACTCGCGCGAGTGGGCATTGGGGTCGCTGCGTGTCACACTTGGCGCAGATACGACGCCGGACCAAGCTGATTCTTTATTGAAGGTATTGCCCGCATTGGTTGAAAAAGCCAGAAATATCAACCACAGATGAGCATGGATCAATTTATATTGTTCATCTGTATTTATCTGTGGTGAATTAATTTGAAAACCAAAATCATCACCCTCGAATCTCACGACGACCTGATCTCCGTCCGCGATAAACTTTCGTGGGCGAAGACGCCGCGCATCTTGCTGGTGTGGCCCAAATATGAAAAGGTCACGCTGCGCTTGTTGGATTTAAAAGTCCTCCAGCGCCACGCGGATTCGTTGGGGGCGCAACTGGGCTTGGTCACGCGTCGCATGAACGTCCGGCGCGATGCGGAATCGTTGGGCATTCCTGTTTTCAAATCCACAACTTTGGCTCAAAAGGACCTGTGGGCGGCTCCAGTTCCCAGAACCCAGCGCACACCAAAACCTCCCCGCCGCGACTTGCGCTCTTTGCGTGATGAAGCCTACGTGAAAGAAGCGGCGTGGAGGACATCGCTTTTAGGGAGGGTGTTGACCTTTTCGGCGGGAGTCATCGCCGTCTTGGTGCTGGCAACTCTCTTCGTCCCGAATGCGGCGGTGACGTTGTATCCCGAAGCGCAGACGAATTCCATTATCATTCCAGTGCGAGCAAGTTCTTCCATCGCTTCAGCCTCGCTGACAGGGGATCTGCCCGCCCAAAACATTTCTGTCACTGTGATTGGTGAGGAATCAATTGCGGTGTCGAGCCGGATTGCAATCCCAACTGCGAAGGCGCGCGGCGTGGTGCAGTTCACGAACTTGGGGCAGGATGAGGTGCTGATCCCAGCCGGGACGGTGGTTGCGACTATGGAACTTGTCCGCTTTGCGACCTTGAACGATGTGCGCCTGCCCCCTGGTTTGGATGAAGTCGTCGAGGTTCGGGTGGAAGCGTTGAAGGCTGGCTCACAAGGCAACGTGGAAGCGGAATCCATTTCCGTGGTCGAAGGACAGTTGGGACTGTCCGCCACGGTGAATAATCTTGAGCCAACCACAGGTGGGACGGATACCCGATCCGTTGGCGCGGATGAAGAGGACCGCATCGCATTGCGTGAAGTTGTTTTGAACGGGTTGCAGAATGCGGCTGAGATGCAGATCCGCGCGCAGATCGGAGCGGATGACTTGTTGTTGATCGATACGTTGGAAGTTGTGGAAACTGTCGAAGAGGAATTTTCTCCACCGGAAGGGGAAGCGGGAAGTACCTTGTCGCTGACGATGGAAGTTGAATTCATGGCAAGGTACATTTTGACTGAAGATCTGCGTCAACTGTCGTCATCTTCGCTGAATGCCTTGACCCAGCCGGGGTTTGCTCCCTTTGGCGATATGACCTTCGAACCACAATCCGAACCGAGCACCGATTCTTCCGGTGTGACACACTTTCAACTCGAAGCCAGTCAAATCACCCTTCGCAGCGTGGATGCGATGCAAGTCTTCAATTTGATTCGCGGACGCAACATACAATCTGCCCAGTCCGAATTACAAGAATCTCTATCCTTGCGCGAAAAGCCGCAGATCGAGGTCGTACCAAGTTGGTGGAAGTGGCTGCCGTTGATCCCCTTCAACATTTTGGTGGAGATCAAATGAGAATCCTAGCAGTGGATCACGGTGAAAAACGCATCGGGCTGGCATTGAGCGACCCGACCGCCACCATTGCCAGCCCGTTGAAAGTCATCCAGCATGTCTCGCGTCTCATTGATGCGGCGCAGGTCGCTGAACTTGCCGTGCAGCACGAAGTCGGCTTGATCGTCGTCGGTCAGTCGTACGACGAAGACGGCAATCCCAACCCCGCGGGTCGCCGTGCAGGTCGCTTTGCTAATGAACTCGGGAATCAAACCGATATTCCCATTCAAATGTGGGACGAATCTCACAGCACGCAGATCGCCCGTGCTGCACGCATCGAACTTGGTGTTTCGCGCAAGAAGCGAGCCGGTCATCAAGATGAGCTTGCGGCGGTCGTCATTTTGCAGTCGTATCTCGAATCCCTTCGGACTTCATAACCTCAATGTCTTCCAGATCCCTTCGCCGCTATCAATACTATTTCATTCTTGTTTTTCTCATTATTCTTTTCCTGTCTTGCGTGTTTGCATTCATTTATTACGTGCCCGCACAGGCATCGCTGTTGTACGGTCCGCCATCCAGCCGCCTCTCGGTTTCAGACCGCATCGAGTTTTCCACGCGGCTGCTCATGCACGGCGACGTGCTGAACACGCCGCTTGACCCCGGCGGCATCGAACAAACATTTGTGATCGCGCCTGGCGAATCCGTGGTCTCCATCGCTGACAGGCTGGAAGGTTTTGGGTTCATTTCCAATGCCGATGCATTTTACGATTATGTCGTTTACACCGGCATCGATCTCACCATCCAAGCCGGCGATTTCACGCTCAGCCCCGCCCAATCCATCATCGATATTGCCCAAGCCTTGCAGAAATTTTCTCCCACCGATGCGGTGTTGACCATCTTGCCGGGCTGGCGGATGGAAGAGATCGCCGCTTCGCTCCCGACCTCAGGCTTGACCATCAGCCCCGAAGAATTTCTCGCCGCTGCGAACACTCCGCCGCAAGTCCTCGAATTTGCCGCTCCCGCCACGATGGAAGGCTTCTTCTTCCCAGATACCTACATCTTGCCGCGTGAAACGACCGTACAGGGATTGCTGGACATCATCGCTCGGAACTTTGCCGTCCGCCTCAACACAGATATGCAGACTGCCTTCACCAATCGCGGGCTGACCGTTGTGGATGCCGTCACTCTCGCGTCCATCGTCGAACGGGAAGCGATTCACATCGAAGAAGCGCCGCTGATCGCTTCGGTCTATCTCAATCGTATTGCCATCGGCATGAAACTGGATGCCGACCCGACCGTGCAATATGCGCTGGGTCTTCAATTTGATTCAAATTCCTGGTGGAAGAGTCCGCTTTCGCTCGATGACCTGAAGGTCAATTCACCATACAACACATATCTATTTGCTGGGCTGCCACCTACGCCCATTTCCAACCCGAGTTTGGAGGCATTGATGGCAGTGGCATACCCGCAAGCCACGACCTATTATTTCTTCCGCGCCGCTTGCGACGGCTCCGGGTATCACGTCTATGCCGAGACACTTGAGGAACAGATCGCTAACGGATGTCCGTAAAATGAATATCGAAGAATTGCCAAAACGTTTGGAAGAGGAAGCGTGCAATCCTTCTCTTTACTCGATCGGCAAACGAGACCCGGGCGGTGCGTTTTGTCTGGTCTATGAAAATGGGATGTGGCGCATTTTCTACAGTGAGCGCGGACTTGATGACAAGCAGCTCTATGAAGGGGAACATGAAGCGGATGCTTGCGCATTTTTCTTCGAATTCATGACCCAACGCATTTTACACACACATTTGGTGGGCTATTTCATTTCAGTGGAAAATGCCGGGGCGTTGGCGAAGCAATTGGAGCAGCACGGGATTGCCACGCATCGCAATGACATTCCTTATCGTGGTTGGGAAGATCCGCGTTTTCGCGTGTTTGTGACCGGCAAAGATGTTTTCAAAGTGCGGGAACTGTTGGGGAAATTGCCCATTCGTGATTATTGAGATTAAGGTGCTGGGTTCCTAAAACTCTGCCAAACTTCCAAAGCTGGTTTGGGTGTTCCATCGAATTCACGCAAACCGATATATGCAAAATTCCCAAGTGCAGCGGCATCCTCCGGGTTGCGTCCCTGTCCCGCCATTTCCCGGGCATATGAGTCGATGTTGAAATCGTTGAGCAGGGTGTTGACCCAAAAGACCATGCGTGGACCCAGTTGTTCGTGAAGTGCGTTGAGATACGCAACCTGGTCTTCGGGCG
This sequence comes from Anaerolineales bacterium UBA2395, assembly GCA_002343775.1. GTDB lineage: Bacteria > Chloroflexota > Anaerolineae > Anaerolineales > Villigracilaceae > Villigracilis. Next base: position 107,236 of record DDSH01000007.1, on the reverse strand, counting down.
TGTGGTTGAATTGCGCAAAGGCTTGGGTTGAGAATCCGCCTTCTGCAAAGGCAACCGGTTTCGAGGTCCGTTCGAGAAGCGGGCTGTAGTAATCTGCGGGTATATCTTCCCCTCTTGGAAAGATAAAGTACGGGTACGAGGAGATCGCCCACACGTCCAGATTGGGTTCGAACGCTTCGACCTGTTCCCAGTTTGGTGAAAGACGCTGACGGTTGCCTTCCTCAGGCTGGGGAAACATGTTGTTCAAGTCGTCCCACTGAAAAGTGACGAAGATTTGCGTTTCAGGTGCTTCGGCTTTTACAAGCGCGTAGATCTCGTTGTACAGGCTGATGAAGTTCTGCGCATCTCTGGGATGAGCATCCATGTAGGTATTGATCTCGGAAGCAAGTGCCAGATAACGCGGTTCGAAATTTCTTGCGACCCAAAGGGCGTAGTTCTTCAATGCCGCGCGGATCTCAGGGTTTGCAAAATTCGGGTCCCAATTGGCGGGTAAACCGAAAAACTCGCGGCGGTTCAATCCATTGAGCGGGTCGAGAACGAAGACATAATCCAGGCTGTTTTGCCGCGCAAGGATGATCTGGTTGGTGATATCGGTGCGTTGTTGCGATTCTCCATCTACGCCGCTGATGAAACTTTCCCAGTCCACATTCTGTTGAATGAGCACGAAGTCGCCGTAGATTGCCATGTCTTTGAATGTCTGAAAAACGCTTTCGAGTGAGATCTCTGGTGGGGAGGGATAAAAGCCATAGGCAGTTTCGCTCGAGTCAAAAACGGATGTTTCGGGGATGGATGGCGGAGTGGGGTTGGCATTTCCGCAGGCAAGGGTGATCAGGATGAGTATGATACTCGCGATGATTTCTTTTTTCATACAGTTTTTCCGGCGTATATCAAAGATACAGATTATCAACTGATAAAGTTGCAAAAAAAAGACATCTGCCAGAGGACAGATGTCTTTTCCAGTTTTGGGAAAATCATGCGGCTGACTTTGGTTTTATGAAAAACCCTGTTGCTGCCATGCCCAGCCCCACGATCGCCAGCGCCAATCCCTGTAACATGACCGGGTTAAGCAATGCCCGTACCATTGCGGCAGCAAGATCGCTGGCGAAATCAAGCAGGAACAGTGGCAGGTAATCTGGCATGCGGTTGATGAGAACGCGTTGAAGCATGTTTCCAAACACCGGCGCGCCAAGCAACCCTGTCAGATATGCGCTCGCTCCTGTGACGAAGAACGGAATTCCCCACCAGGTCAGCCAATCTTTCAAAGAGCGCACGGCAAACACCGTCAGCGTGAGCAGAAGAAGCAATGGGGGAATCAGGCTGAGGCGCATAAAGAAGCGCGTGGTTTGCAATTGCTCGCGCGGATCACCCTCCGACGGCGCGGTGGTCAACGTCAATTGATCCGGAATAATGGCTGCGGCAGCTTTCATCTGTCCTTGAATGAGGGGCATGAGCATGGGCAGCACATTTTCAGGCGGGTTGCATAGTTGTATCTGGTCGCCGGTGAACATGCCAAACATGATCAATGCCGATTGCTCGAGTGTGCAGGGCGGCAGGGTGTTCAACAAAGAAAGTGCGGCTTGGGTGCCTGTTTCGCTTACCATGCTGGCTTTGAGCAAGGCGAGATCGATCTGTATCGTATCGCTTTCCATGTTGAGGTAGGCAAATGACGAGATGAGCACGTCGTCACCGATCGGTTTCAATACATTGGGCGGAAGCAGCGTACGCATAAAACTTTCCCATGTCTCTGTACTCATGCCTTGCATCCCAAGCGGCTGTTGGGTCGGTTCGGTGCTGTCTGTAATCGACTGTGCCAGCAGGCTGGGGATCTTGTTATAGAAATCTTCGCGCTCAAAGGCTTGCTGGTAGGTTTCAGCGGCAAAGGCGTTGCGGTCGAAATTGAAGAGCAGGAGTGCCGATACGCCGCTGATGATAAAGAGGATGGCAAGGAATGCCGATATCGTTTTGTTCAATGGGTTCATGTTAAATACATGACCGCCGACGGAAGACCGTGGTCCGCCGCCGGCGGTCGATACTCCTTGTTTTCTATGTGGTCAAAACTTCAATGTAATCCTGCGTGACGGTTTCGGCGTTGCCTACACCGAGCATGTCGAGCAGTTCGCGCACCAATTCCGCTTTAAGGTCGGCGTCTTTGCGGCTCCAGGTACGGCTCTTCACTTCTAGGAACGTTCCCATGGCGGGTTCTTTTACTTCATCAAGATTGATAAAGAACTCGGTGTTTTTGTATTTGATGTGCCAGCGCAGGCGGTTCTTTTCGACTGAAATTTCCGACCTGGGCTTGAAGTACTCTCGATAGAAACGCAGCGACTGCGTGGCGGGAGCGAGGAAGCGGCTGCGCGAAAGCAATACATCGTGCGCCATTTCATCTTCACGCTTCACCCCGAGCAGGGTCAGGCGCGAACGCGTATTGACGATCTCGCCTTTTGGATTAATGAGATTATCTTCGCGGAAGCGCAGCCGCCCCTGATTGGGATCGTCGAACACGAAATACTCGTCGAACTGGCGGTAATGCTTGTGGGCGTTGATCTCGATCTCGGGTCGCTTCAAGTTCTGGACGACGGTGGCTGGCTCTGTCACTTTGACCTTGACCTGCACCTCGAACGATTCCTCTTCCATAGAGCCGCCCAGCGCGATCAGTTTCGAAAGCACCGACTGTTCGCGTTCGGTCAGGAAGGCGTCGATCTTTGTGGCGAGTTCGCGTGCTTGAGCGAGCAATTCCTTTTCGTTCAGCGTCAGCAATTGATGGTCGCGCATCAGCCATATGCCATTGACCATCACGTCGGTCACATCAGTGGATTTGGATGCAAAAACCAGCTGTGCGTAGGCATTCTGCGGGTCGCGTCGGAAGCGCGGAGAGTTGTGCAGTGGCGATGTATCCACGAGGATCAGATCGGCGCGTTTGCCAACTTCGAGCGAGCCGGTGATATGTCCCAGATGCAGTGCCTGTGCGCCGAGGCGGGTTGCCATCAGTAAAGCGGTTGCGGCGGGGACGACGGTCGGGTCGTTGGTAGAGGCTTTGGCGACGAAGGAAGCGAGGCGTACCTCCTCAAACATGTCGAGGTCGTTGTTCGAGGCGGGACCGTCCGTGCCAACGCCCACGTTCAATCCATCTTCGAGCATTTTGGCAACCGGCGCGAACCCCGAAGCGAGTTTGAGGTTCGAGGATGGGTTGTGTGCGACGCCCGCATTGGCATGTTGCAGCGTGCGGATCTCGCCTGTGTCGATGTGGACGCAGTGTGCGGCGATGACCTTGGCTTCGAACAAGCCGAGTTTCTTGACGTAGGGAATGACCGGCATGCCCTGCTCTTTACGCATGTTTTCCACTTCGAAAGCGGTCTCTGAAATGTGAATGTGCAATGGCACATCGAATTCCTTGGCGAGGTCTACGCAGGCGCGGATGATCTCCGGGTTGGTGGAGTAGGGTGCATGTGGGGCAATGGCAGGGACGATGAGCGGATGCCCCTTCCATTTTTTGATGAACTCGCGCGCGTATGCCAGCGAGTCGTCGTACGAGGCGGCGTCTGGTGCGGGATATTTCATGACCGACTCGCCGCACACGGCGCGCATACCTGCATCGGCGGTGGCTTGGGCGATATCATCTTCGTAAAAATACATGTCGTTGAAGGTGGTCACACCGCTGCGGATTTGTTCAGCACAGGCGATGAGTGTGCCGAGGCGCACGAATTCCGGCGTGACGAATTGACGTTCCACCGGCAGCATGTAGCCCATCAGCCAGACGTCAAGGCGCAGGTCATCGGCGAGACCGCGTACGAGGGTCATGGGTACATGCGTGTGCGCGTTGACCAACCCCGGCATGAGTACCTTGCCGCCGCAGTCGATGACTTCCCTTGCCGTGAATTGACTCTTGAGTTCGGCTTCGCTTCCAACGGCAACGATGGAGTCGCCTTTGACTGCGACCGCGCCGGGATCAAATTGATTAAGTTTTTCATCCATCGTCAATACGATGGCATTGGTGAACAGGGTATCTATGGTTTGAGTCATTCAATCTCCTTTTCGTGTGTTTTTGAAATTGTTATCCTGTTTGTTGACCGCTGACAGCGGACATGGGTCAATGGTCATTGGTCGAAAAGTCACTTCCAATTTAACAGCACTTTCAGCGCTTCCAGATTCTCTTCAAAATCTGTGTACTTGTGTGTGGAAAGTTCCATGTCTACTGCGGTGATATCAAGCGAGACGGCGTAATCTGCCAGTGTGCCGGTGTACACGCAGCCGGTATCAAGCGGCGGGTAAGGGTAGCCGGTTGCGCGGGAAAGCGCCTTGGCAAATTTTATCGAATCTTCCTCCCACGGCTCACCACCGGGGAAGACCCCCAGTGCCGCGCTGTGATAACTGATGAGCGTTTCGACCTCATGCGATTGCAGGAAGTACATCACTGCCTGGGTCTCAGGCTCAGATCCGGGGCTGGGTCCGCCGGTGGTGGGGGTCAGGTTCCAGCAACCGTTGCGGTCCCAGGTCTTTGCCCAATTGGCGGGGAAGTTGCGATTCAAGTCCACACCGTGGTCGTTGACGCGGCCATCGATGCCGTGGTCGCGTGCGTCGCCGTCGGGATTCATATTGCGCAGGATGTGAAGCGTCACATCACTTGGGATCACGTCGGGGTGATCAAAGATATATTGGATCAACTCATCCGCAAGGGCAATTGTGTTCCATTCGTAGCCGCCGTGGATGCCTGCCACGATCATCTTTTCGCGTTCGCCATTGCCAAACGTGTACACTTCAATGGGTCTGCCTGAAACGGAATACCCGACCGTGGCAACACGTGCATTGCCAAACCGCTGGAAGTTTTGAATGACGAACGGGGTGGGCGTATCCACTACGATCATCGTCGAGCGCGGATTGGGCGTGATGGTGGGCAGGTTCAGTGAGAAAACATCGGGCGTGTATGTGGGCGGCATTGTTGCAGTAAGGTTCGTGTTTACCCACGATGGTGCGGCTGAGACAGGGTTCAATGCAAAATACGCGAATGCCACCAGTGCGATCCCGCCCAAGCCGAGTATGTTCAAGCCCCAGGCGAGGATGACCCAGGGAGAGTCGTTCGCTTTGCGCGGCTTGGGCTTTGCCATTATTTCACTTCCTCAAGAGTTGTGCGCAGCCAGTTCAATGCCAGGTTGGTACTCCAACGTGTCAGGCTTTTGGGCGGACCACCGAAGGTGATGTGGTGGGTTTTCTCGCCGCTGGGTGTGATCATTGCCATGTCGGCGGAGCGTTCTTCGAGATTGGCAAGAACGCCGAGGGCGATGTCTGTTTTGAATTCGTTTCGAGCGGTGCGCAAGGTTTCCATAAGGGAACCAGGGCTGAGGTCCGGTATCGATGCGGTGTGTGGAATCTTGCGTGCCAGCATGCCATCCAGTCCGCTTTCGATGGCGGTCAACGTCATGCTGCGCCGCGCCAGCATATCCAGCACGACAGTTTCGAGCCGGTCTTCATCCACACCGAAGACGACACTGCCCAGGCGTTCGCGCACCTGTGCTTCGACCTGTGCGATCAATGCATCTGCTTCTGCTTCGGTTTTCGCCTTGGCAGTGATGCGAACATCCACCACGCCGGTATGCGCGGCGAGACCTACGGTGGGGTTGCTTAGGGTTTCAAGGTCGGCGATCTTTTCGTCGATCATGCCTTCGCCCAAGCCCGAGCAATGGATGACGCGCACTTTGATGATCTCATCAAGGCAAAACGTCTTTTGCAAATATGGGATGACCGACTCGTGCAGGACGTGTTCCATTTCATTGGGTACGCCGGGCAGGGAAATGATCGCGTGAGTTTTGCCGCTGATCTGTTTTTCAACAATAAAACATGGCGCAGTGCCGACCGGATTGCGAACCCCGATGGCACCCTGCGGAACATATGCCTGCCGCTTTTGATTCTCGGATGGCGTGCGACCGTAGCGTGAAATGGTCTCGACGACTTGCTCCCACAGGTCTTCACGGAATTCGGTTTGCAAACCAACGGCTTTGGCAACTGCCTCACGCGTGGGGTCGTCTATGGTGGGTCCCAGCCCGCCGGTGGTGATGACAAAGTCGGCGCGTTCGAGCGAGTGGCTGATCGCGCTGGCGATGCGGTCCACGTTGTCGCCGATGGTGATGGTGCGGTACAAGTCCACACCCATACTGCGAAGCGTACGCGCGATATAGCGCGTATTCGTATCGACGATCTCACCTAATAAGATCTCGGTTCCAATGGTAATGATTTCTGCGGAGGTCATATGATCCTTTAAACACGAAGGACACAAAGCACACAAAGGGGATGATTGTGGTCTTTTCCTTCGTGACCTTGGTGTCCTTTGCGTTTAATTAAACTACATTGTACTCTTTTATCAAACGTCCTTCTTCAAAGCGTTTTAGATCCAGCATCGAAACATCGAGCGTGGAATAGTTTCCATCGAGCATGAATTCCGTCATCAACTTGCCGGAGACAGGTCCGTGCATGAAGCCGTGACCGGAGAAGCCGGTGCAAATATAAAGACCTTTTACATCTGAACCGCCGTAGATCGGGTGTGCGTCAGGCGTCACTTCGTACAGCCCAGCCCAATGTGAGGCGCGGCTGGCTTTTTCCACCAGCGGCATACGCTCGATGGCGGATTCCAAATTCACCAACTCGAAATCTTCGTCAACGTTCTGGTCGAAGCCGGGTTTTTCTTCCTGGTTGCTCATGCCGATCAATAAGCCTTCGCCTTCGCGGTGGAAATACAACGACCTGGCAAAGTCGATCACGAACGGGAAATCCTCCGGCACTTCGGGCAGGGGATTGGTAGTGAACATCTGCCTGCGCAACGGGACAATGGGAAGCGGGACGCCCGCCATGTCGCCGATGAGTCCAGCCCAGGGACCTGCCGCATTCAGCACCATCCGCGTCTGAATCGTGCCGAGGTTGGTCTGCACTTCCTTTACCTCTCCGCCGCTGACAGTGATTCCCGTCACTTCCGCGTTTTCGATGGCTTTGACGCCCATCTTTTGCGCCGCGCCGACGTACCCCATCACCACGCCGTTCGGGTCCACTGTGCCATCTTTTTGATTGAATGTACCTGCAATGGCATCTTCAAATTTCATCAGTGGCAGGCGCATGCGGACGTCATCTCCGCTCAACAGTTGGGTGGGCACACCCAGTCCGTTCTGCAATGTCACATTCTGCTTGAAGGTCACCGCATCTTTTTCATTGGTAGCCACCAGCAGGTATCCGCACTGACGGTAGTTCACATCCTGCCCGATCTCTTCCTTGAAGCGTTCGATCATCGGCAGGCTTTCCTGCGACAGTTTCACGTTGATCTCGGTCGAGAATTGATAGCGCACCCCGCCGGCACACCTGCCGGTTGCTCCGGTTCCAAAATACTTTTCTTTTTCGAGCAGGACGATATTTTTTGCGCCGCGCTGGGCAAGGTGATATGCCGCGCTGGCTCCCATAACCCCCCCGCCGATGATGACAATGTCTGCTGTGTTTGGTAGTTGCATGTTCTGTTTCCTTTTCTTAGAATGGAATTTCCTGCCCCAGTCCCTGTTGCCTGGCGTTTTTCAATGCGAGCTGGGCAGCCATCGCATCTTGCACTGCCACGCCCACAGATTTGAAGAACGTAATTTCAGAGTCGCTCTGCCTGCCGGTCTTTCTGCCGAGCACGATCTCGCCCAACTCCGCTTGCACATGCGCTTCGGTGATAAGTCCCTTTTGAATGGGCTGGATCAAATCTCCGGCTTCGGCAAGAACCGCTGATCTTGAATCCACAAAAACTTTGGCGCGCAGGATGGTTTCAGCGGGCACTTCCACCATCTCTGGCGTGTACGCACCAATGGCGGAAATATGTGCGCCGGGTTTGAGGTCGGCATCATCAAAAACTGGAGTTGTCGAAGTTGTGGCTGTGCAAATAATATCCGCATCTTGCACCGCTTCTTTCGAGGATGAAGCGACTCGCAGATCAGATGGGATCGCTCCTTTGCCTGCCATCTCCCTCACGAACGCTTCAGCCCGACCCGCATCTGCGTCGAACACCCAAGCCTTTCCTATGTTTCGAGTGGAGCACGCCGCTTCGAGTTGGGTACATCCCTGCACACCTGCACCAAAAATGGCGACGACCTTGCTGTCTTTTCGAGCCAGTAGATCAATTGCCGCGCCGCTCCCAGCCCCCGTGCGGATGGCAGTCAGCGTGCCGCCTTCGAGCACGGCGGCGAGTCCGCCGGTCGCTGCATCGAACGCGAACACTGTGGCAAGGATGTAGGGCAATCCGCGTGCCGGGTTGTTCGGGTAAATGTTCACCACTTTGAGTGCCAATGCATCCGCATCTTTCGACTGCACATAGGCGGGCATGAAGATTCCCAACGCCTCATGGTTCGGGATGGACAAACGCGTCCGCAGCGGGACATCCGCCTTTCCATCTGAGAGTGAAGCGTAAGCGCTCTTCATGGCTTCAATGGTGTCTTTCATGGGCAACGTCTTGCGGACTTCTTCAGCGTTCAGTATCAGCATAGCGCCTCCGTTTTTCGAGGGAGTATAATTTTTCTGGTTTTAGCCGTATTTAATGACCTGATTTTAATGGAGGATGACTTGAATTACAAAAGAATAAATTTGTCTTTTATCCTGCTTGCGATCATCGTCGGGATATTCTTGTATTTGACGATTCGTTTTGAACCATCAGCTAGTGCAGCGGGGGCTTCGAGTGTCAAACCAGCACCAACCAGCAGTTGGATTTCCTTTCTCGAAGCCACACCTTTTGCCTATCTCACACCTCTGCCCGAGCCGGTAAGGACTGCGATCGATGGTCTGTATACCAAGGTGGACCAATCCTGGCCTCAATGGTGGAAGTGCCTGCGTTGTGCTGATTACCGCGCCGCGGGCGGAATCTGGAAACTGCAATTTGAACAAGGCGTGATGCGCATCTTCTACGAAGTCAATGGATGGAGAAACCTCTCATCGTATGAAGTCAAGGGAGATCGGCTTTATTTGTTCAACGATCCCATCTGTCCGGAGCATGTCGGTGTATATCAATGGAACGTCAATGATGGGCAGTTGAGTCTCACGGCGTTGAACGATCCATGCGCCTTTGATTTACGCGCCAAAAACCTGGGTAAGCAAACCTGGTTCAATTGCAATATGGAATCTGCGCCCGGTTGTATGGAACATCGGACGTCGCAGACTGCCATCATCCCGGCGGGATTATCAGTGCAGGTGGATGTCTTTGGCGGGGACAGCCGCTTCTTCGCTTCGCCGCCGGATTTTTATGCTCATGCCAACGCCGAAGATCAGACTCCACCGGAGGGGATTCAGATCTCGTACGCGGATGAAGCGATTCCCTACGGGCTGCATCGCGTCATTTGGTGGAATGGCGAATGGATCGAAGCCAGGGCGACAGACCCTTCCATCGAGGCGATGGGGGTTCAAATTCTTGGCGAGCAAACCATTGGCTGGGCGCGTATCCTCTTTGATGGGGAGGAGGTTTGGCGGGGCGATACGGCTGCCATTTGGGAGAAATCCGGCAGGCATGGAGGTTACATCCAGGTATCTGGGTTCGAGCCGGGAACGCATACCCTGCGAGTGGAAATCCTCGGGTTCGACTTCCGCCCGGTGACGGTGGCAAGTTTCGGGTTTAGCAGAAGCGGAGAGGTTCATCCCTGAATTAAGGTACAAGAAAAGCGCAGAGCGTTTGTCGAAGCCTCTGCGCTTTTTGATTCCATGCGGATTTTATTCCATGCCGAGGTAGGCTTTTTGCACGGTGGGGTTTGACTTCAAGGCTTCGGCTGAGTCGCTCAAAACGATCTGCCCGGTCTGGAGTACGTACCCGCGATTGGCAATGCCCAGCGCCATGGATGCATTCTGTTCCACCAACAGGACGGTGGTGCCTTCCTTGTTGATCTGCTGAATGGTGTCGAAGATCAATTCCACCAGCACCGGAGCGAGACCCATCGAAGGCTCGTCCATAAGCAGAATGTTCGGGCTAGCCATGAGTGCGCGCCCGGTGGCAAGCATTTGCTGTTCGCCGCCGGAAAGGGTGCCAGCCACCTGTGTGCGGCGTTCCTTCAAGCGTGGGAAGAGCGTGAAGACTCTTTCGAGGTTGCGGCTGTTTTCGCCCTTGTCGTTGCGGCTGTACGCGCCCATTTCAAGGTTTTCCGTGACGGTCAGGCGTGCAAACACACCACGACCCTCGGGTACCATGGAGATACCCTTGTACACGATCTCATGTGCCTTGTATTTCGAAAGGTCTTCGCCGTTCAATTTGACCGTTCCCTCGCGCGGCTTGAGCAAGCCCGAGATGGTGCGTAGGGTGGTGGTCTTGCCGGCGCCATTTCCGCCGATCAGGGTGACGATCTCGCCCTTTTCGATATGGAGGGAGATGCCCTTGAGGGCGTGGATGTTGCCGTAGTAGGTGTGGATATTTTCAATGCTTAGTATGGACATCGTTGCCTGCCTAGGATGCTTTCTTCTTGGAGGTCATCTCGTGGGCGGTTGCCATGCCTTCGGTGGCGGCGCCGCGACCCAGATACGCTTCGATGACGCGCGGGTTGGTCTGAATTTCTTTCGGCAGACCTTCCGCGATCTTTTCGCCGAAGTCCAGCACGGTGACCTGTTCGCTGATGCCCATGACGAGGCGCATATCGTGTTCGATCAACAGGATGGTGATGCCAAGGCTGTCGCGCAGGTTGCGGATGAAGTGCATCATTTCCAGGGTTTCGTTCGGGTTCATGCCTGCGGTGGGCTCATCGAGCAGAAGCAAACCGGGGCGGCTTGCAAGTGCGCGGGCGATTTCCAGGCGGCGTTGAGCGCCGTAAGGCAGGTTGCGAGCGACCTGATCTCCGAGACCGGCAAGCCCCACGAAGCGCAGGAATTTGATCGCCTCCTCGTGCGCGGCTTGTTCATCCTTGTGATAGCGCGGGGTGCGGACGACCGCATCGAACCAGTTGGTCTTCAAATGCGGTTCAAAGCCCACCATGATGTTCTCGATGGCGGTCAGGTTTGAGAACAGGCGGATGTTCTGATATGTGCGGGAGATGCCGAGGCGGGTTACCTGATCGGACCTGAGACCGTCGATTCGATTGCCGTTGAAGACGATCTCACCCATCTCAGGTGTGTAAAAACCGGTGATGCAGTTGAAGAAAGTGGTCTTGCCCGCGCCATTCGGTCCGATGATGCTCGAAATGGACTGCTCGGGGATCTCCACGCTGAGGTTGTTAACCGCGGTCAGACCGCCGAACTGTTTGGTGACGTTCTTGGCTGAAAGGATGGATGCCATGATTAAGCCTCCTGTCCTTCAGCCGTAAGTCTGGCTTCCTCATCGGCTTCATGCAATTCGCGTTTATGCGTTGCTTCGGGCCAGAACCCTTCAGGGCGGACTTGCATCATCACCACCAACAGCGCGCCATAGATCAAGAGGCGGTATTCGGCGAACTCGCGCAATAATTCGGGCACGCCCGCCAAAAGCAAGCCACCCACGAACACGCCGGGGATGCTTCCCATACCGCCTACGATGATCAACGCCAGAACGTTGATGGAGATCAGCAGTGCAAAGCTGTGAGGATAGATCGTTCCCAGTTTGACAGCAAGGATCGAGCCGCTCAAGCCTGAGAACGCCGCGCCAGTGGCGAATGCCATCAGTTTGGTGGCGACCAGATTGATGCCCATCGCCTGTGCCACGTCTTCATCTTCTCGCAGGGCTTTCCATGAGCGACCAAGCCGTGAGTCGCGCAGGCGCTGGCTGGTGAAAAGCGCCAGTACTGCACCGGCAACAATGAAGTAATACAATGTTTGCGGATTATTCACCAACACTTCCAAAAACTTGGGCGGGGGGATGTTCACAATGCCCTGCGAGCCGCCAATGTGGGGCTTTAAAAAGTCGGAGAGAGCCAAAATGCGGATGATCTCACCGAAACCGAGAGTCACAATGGCAAGGTAATCGCCGCGCATATTGAGCACCGGAATACCCAACATCACACCTGCGATCACCGCGAGCGCAACCGCTGCCGGCAGGGCAAACCAGAAATTCCAGCCGAAAGACGATGTCAGTTCCCCGGAGAGATTGGTCAGAACGCCCACCGTGTACGCACCGATCGCATAGAACGCCACATAACCGAGATCCAACAGACCGGCAAAACCGACCACGATGTTCAAACCGAGACCCATCAAAATGAAGAGACCGGTGGAATTGACCACTTCCGTCAGATACAAGCCAAGAATTGCCGGCAGGTAAATGATGACCAAAAACAACATACCATATCCGAACCACTTCAACGAACGGCGGCTTTTTTGAGGAAGTTTCTCGATTCGCGCATTCACTTTCGGCGCATTCGTATCCCAAAGAAGATTACTGACAGACACCACCAGGAAGACCGTGATCGCCCCTGCCACGGAAAGACCGTTCTCAATGCCTCTACCGAACATCCACGCGATGGCATCGCTCAATCCCTCGAATCCCGCCAGACTGACCTGAATGATGTCCTGCATCAGACCGAGGAAAGCCACCATTCCCAAACCAAGAGTGACCGCTTTGCGTATTCGTTCCGGCAGGATGAAGATCGCGCTTCCCACTGCGCCGACCACGATTCCTGCGACAATGAGAGTGATCAACCCGTTGGGAATCCCCTGCTCGAAGGTAAGGATCTTTACCAGGCTGGGCGAAGCATTGACCAGAGTCTGTCGCAGGTCGAAGCTGTCCACCATCCAGGTGAGCAGACTCATCACCACCGAGAACACAGCCCCAGAGAGAGCGCCTGCCGCCACGTTCAACCAGCTGTGTGCTTTCACCGTGCCTGCCACAAAGTATGCCATGACCAGCACAGTCAAGATCAACATGGTCCAGCCCATGGTGAGAGTACCGGCGATGATATCGCGTTCGTTGAATTCCTCCACCATGCCGACCAAGGCGATCAAAACCCCTACAATCCCGCCGATTAAACCGATCTGAAGTATCTTTTTCCAATCAAACGTTGACATAGGTACCTCCCGTTACGCCTTGGTCTTGCTTAGCCGCTCGCCCAAAATGCCGGTTGGGCGGAAAATCAAGACCATCACCAGCATGGTGAAGGCGATCACGTCTTTAAGCTGATATGGCGCAGGGATACCGAGCCCATCCAGGAACAGGGTGGGACCCAGCGACTCGAAAATACCGAGGAAAAGCCCCCCAAGCATTGCTCCCGGCGGGTTGCCGATGCCGCCCAACACAGCCGCGGTAAAGGCTTTGAGACCGGGAATGAATCCCATATAAAACGTAACGATACGGAACATGAACGAATACAAAACGCCTGCCGCACCTGCCAAAGCTGCTCCGAGAACGAAGGTGCTGACGATGATCTTGTCCACATCGATGCCCATCAACGCAGCGACACTTTTATCTTCCGAAACCGCGCGCATGGCTTTTCCGGTTTTGGTGTACTGGACAAAGACGGCAAGAAACGCCATCATGAGTGCAGCGGCAATAATAACGATAACCTGGATCTTCTGAATTTGGAAATCCCCGAACAAGGGAAATGTTCCCTTAATGACTGCAATTTCAGGATAGGCGCGGTTCTGTGTGCCGAAAAAACCGCGGAAGACGTACTGCAAAAAGTACGACGCACCGATGGCTGTAATCAAAGGAACAAGGCGGGGCGCGCCGCGCAGAGGGCGATAAGCGATCCTCTCGAGCAAAACGGCAATGATGACCGAAGTCGTCATTGCGACCAGGAAGATGATCACAATTCCAAGATAAGGGTTCGCTTCCATAAACCCGGAGCGTTGCATACTGGTGGCGGCAAAGTAACCGATGAACGCCCCGCCCATAAAGATTTCACTGTGGGCGAAATTGATCATGCGCAGGATGCCGTACACCAGTGTGTATCCCAGCGCGATCAGGGCGTATACGCTGCCCTGCGCCAGACCAAATACAGCAAGATCAAACCACTGAACCGCTGTGTATTTTCCTTGTTGGAGGGTCAGGTACGAGCCCCCAATGATCAGCGCAAGCAGCGCCGCCCCCACCAGCCACATGAATAGATCAGTCCAATTGATCCGTCTTATTCGGTAAGATTGCATGTCGAATTCCTTTGCAGGGATTTGGAGAAGCCAGACCGCGCCGGTAACGGTCTGGCTTTTTGCCCGAAATCAAACTACCGGCTGGGCATTGGCTGCACTAGAAATTACGGCTGCCAGAAGACAGGGGGAGGCCAGGCGCCGTTAACCTCTTCAGTGGAGAGCTTGAAGACACCCAACGCTTCGCCCGTGGCGCAGTCACCGTTCTCATTGCAGGTGAGGTTGCCGGTCAAGCCGTCGTAGTTGCTCAAGCCGTAGAGGTAATCGCGGAGAGCCTGGCGACCGATGTGGACGGTGCCGTCGGCATCAACAACCGCAACCTCTTCAATGCCGTTCAGAAGCATGTTGGTGGCGTCGTACGCGTGAGCGTGGAAGCCTGACGGGGGCACGCCGCCGATCTGATCAGCCCACTTGGCGAGGAATTCGCCGTAAGCGGAATCGTTCACGTCAACGTACGGACCGGAGAGGTACATGCCGTCCGCAGCGCTGCCGGTGGCTTCGGGGAAGGTGTCGGCGAACAAACCATCAGCACCCATCAGAAGCACGGTCTCGAGACCGGCAACTTCACGGGACTGAGCGGCGATCAGATTGCCTTCGGGTTCGAAGATCGGGAAGTAGATGATCTCAGGAGCGCCGGTGGCAATGCTGGTCAGAACCGGCTTCATGTCGGTATCGCCAACGTTGATGGCTTCCTGGGCGGTCACTTCACCACCGAGTTCGGCGAAGACTTCGGCGAACACACGCTGCAGGGATTCGGCGTAGGGGCTGCCGTCATGAATGGTCGCAGCCTTGCGGACACCGAGTTCATTGTAGGCGAATTCCGCCGCGATGCGACCCTGGAAGAGGTCGTTGTGCGCGGTGCGGAAATAACCATCATGCTGATCAGGGTGGGAAGGATCGGTCAGATCGGGGTTGGTGTTGGACGGGGAGATCATGACCATGCCAGCCTGGGAGATCAACGGCATGGCAGCACGGGCTTCGCTGGAGCAGTTCGTACCGATCACACCGATGATGGTCGCATCAGCGGAGATCTTGGTACCGGCAGCCTGACCACCTTCTGCGTTACAGAGGGTGTCTTCACCGCTCAGCTCAATCGGGTGACCGAGCAGCTCGCCACCACGATCGGCGATCGCGATTTCGATGGCGCCCTTGCTGTCCTCACCGAGGGAGGCAGTCGCGCCAGAGACGGTCAACGCATAGGCGATATGAATGGGATCGCCGGGGGCGATGCTAACACAACCGATAGCGTCGGTGCATTCGAAAGCGCCAGCCGGTTCTTCAGCGGCGGGCTCTTCGGCAGCCGGTTCTTCAGCAGCAGGTTCTTCAGCGGGGGCTTCGGTCGCAGCTCCACCGCCGCAAGCGGCGAGCGCCATGCTGGCGATCACCAGCAGGGTCAATAAAGCGAGTAAACGCTTATTCATTTTCTTGCTCCTCCAATATGGTTTCAAATTCTTGTTCCCGCAACTGCGGGTGGATACAAACCGTGCAGACCAAACGACCTGTAGTCAGCCTCACCTCCTTTCAAGAATGGCATTACCATATACCAAAAGAAAGCCCAAAAACCCTGTCCTATGGATTTTTATGGCTTTCTTGATAAAAAAAAATTATAACTCTT
>DDSH01000007.1:91079-91430 GCA_002343775.1 Anaerolineales bacterium UBA2395 | reverse complement strand
CCTATGGATTTTTATGGCTTGCTTGATAAAAAAAGATTATAACTCTGATTAAGGCTTATTAAAAGGTAATGATAAGGCGAATTTCATCTTCGGTCAAGCAATTGTGTCTATACACCTTTGGCGTTGCCAGACCGAAATTTGTAAACTATTTGTTCTCTGCGGGCTTGTAGAGCAACTGTTCTCGAATTCTCAGATCGGTGTTGCGGATTTTCATGGCAAGATCCGCTGCAAGATTATACATTAATCGATAACCAAGCTGAGGATAGGTCTCACACAGCATGATGATCTTGTCGCGCGGGATGACCAACAGACGCGTATCTTTTTGAGCCGAAATGGCAGAAGCAGAGCGTA
>DDSH01000007.1:90503-90800 GCA_002343775.1 Anaerolineales bacterium UBA2395 | reverse complement strand
GCCGAAGACGGGCGACTGCCGTTTCATTTTTGCCATGTGAGTCCTTCGAACCACGGTGGATTAAAATATCCACTTCACCCTGCACGATCACATAAAGTTCCTTGCTGCTACTGTTCTCCCTAAAGATCACCTCGCCTGCCTGGCAAACAACCTCCTGACACAAATTGGAAACCAGCTCCAGCTGGGTCGGTGTGAACTGATAAAAGATATCGCTTTGTTTCAGGAAGTTGACGAAGTTGTTCATGGATGTGGAATCTCTCTCAAGCAGTGTAGCATAATCAAGGATGAAGTGCAACG
>DDSH01000007.1:0-90321 GCA_002343775.1 Anaerolineales bacterium UBA2395 | reverse complement strand
CATAATCAAGGATGAAGTGCAACGCTTCAAACTACGGATAGGGCTGGTTCAACCAGTCGAGCGGATCCACCTGCACGCCGTTGACCCACAACTCCCAGTGCAGGTGCGCACCGGTCACACGCCCAGTCCCACCAACAAGACCAATGACATCTCCCTGTTGTACAGTTTGCCCGACCTGCACTTGGATGGCAGACTGGTGCCAGAAACCACTGTATACTCCCCAGCCATGATCCAGAATGGTCGC
The DNA here is from genome assembly GCA_002343775.1 of Anaerolineales bacterium UBA2395. GTDB lineage: Bacteria > Chloroflexota > Anaerolineae > Anaerolineales > Villigracilaceae > Villigracilis. Next base: position 90,077 of record DDSH01000007.1, on the reverse strand, counting down.
GTTCCCGCGCACGGTCAACGGACCTGCAAAGATCACCTGTCCTGCCGCAGGAGCCGTAATGGCAAGCCCATCGCCGCCGCCGAAATCCACACCTGTATGCCACCAGTTCACCTTCAGGTCGGTGCCCTGACCGAGATACACACGCCGGGTCCCGTATCGTGAAGTGAAATATGTCGACTCCGCGTACGCGATGGCTGGCGAAAGGAATTGCCCCTGCCAGAACCGGGTCGGGGTGGGTGTCGTTGTGATGGTGATGCTTTCAAGTTGCTTTTGTTCCGGGTCGGTCACAGCCGGGTCGATCAACGAAGGGTCTACCGGCAGGCTTTCCCCGGTCAGGTAATTGCCTGAAATGATCAGAATCAACTGTTCATAGGATTGTATACTGCCATCGGGGAGAGTGGCATCCAGCCGCAGTGGATACACTCCCGGCTCCAGCAATGCATGCACCCCTTGCAGCGAAACTTGCGAACCATCTTCATTCGGGAAAAAATAAAGTGGCTTATCCACCAGAATCCCGCCGAGTTTTACATCCGGTTGAGTGACGACCTTGATCAACCCCGTGCCTCCCTGTTTGATGGGCAGGTCGCGGATTTCCGCGCTGATGAATGCGGAGGGTAATCCGCTGGTGACCGCGCCATTGGATTCGCCGGGCGAGAAAAGGGTGTCGCCAGGGAGTCCATCCCACGTTCCGTGAAGCCCGTTGATCTCGGCGAGCGTCCAGGGGTTGCTGTTGTTCTTCACTGACGCTTCGAGCAGGGATTCGCCCACTGCGGGGGAGATGCGCTTGTTGTACTGGATTTGCTCCTGTTCGGGGACGATCATACTGACGCCCACATAAAACTCGCTTGGGCTGACAACCCGGTTCAGTTTCCTGAACAAATCTTCGGGTACCTGGGTTTGGCGCAGCATGCTGCGGTAGGAATCGCCAAAGTTAATGAAACGAGTATTGAGGGTGCCTGTCACGCCATCGAGCCCGGGGATGATAAGCGATTGCCCCGCCGTCAGTTGGTTTGGGTCGGCTATGTTGTTTGCGCTCATCAGATCGTTCAGGCTGACGTTGAACCTGGCAGCGATGGAGGAGAGACTGTCTCCCGGTTGGACGATGTAAATGGGACCCGTTGAACCCTGGGCTTGCACAGGGCTTAACGGGGTAAGTATGGTGATGACCAGGAAAATGAGAAAGAAGTTCCTACGCATCCTTGAATTCAACTTTGTCACCAATTTCGTAATCCGCCCAGCGGGTTGGGTGTATTTCGAGGGTATATTTTGCATCTGCTTTGGGGAAGTAAGCGGGTTTCCATGATTTCGCAATGACCTTGTCCACCACGGTCAGGTCGGAGTTGATCCATACCACGGCAAGGTCGAATGAAACGAAGAACATGTGGATGGATGTGTCGAGGCGTGAGTCACGCTTTTCGACGAGGAGCAGCCCCTCTTCCGGGGAAAGAAGCGGTCGAAACATCAGTCCGCGCAGACGGCACAGGAATGAGTCGCAATATCCCACGCGCGCGGGTTGTTCGATCCTTCTATTCAGGTTTTGGACGTGTATGAATTGGGGCATGTTCAAGTTGCAAAAAAAGGCGGCGAACCCGCCGCCCTGTGGTGTCAAAAAATCAGGCTATTTTTGACTGAAGATTTTATCCACGCTATCCATTAATTCCTGCGGGCTGAACGGCTTGGCGATGTAGTCGTCCACTTTGGCGATGTGCAGCCCCAGGACCTTGTCGATGTTTTGGGCCTTGGCTGTGACGACGATGACGGGGATGTCGCGGGTGGCGGTGTCCGCTTTCATTTGTTGGTATACTTCCCAGCCATCCATGTCCGGCATCATCAGGTCGAGCAGCACCAGGTCTGGGATGATCTCGCGGATCATCTTGATACCTTCCATGCCGCCTGAAGCGCCGAGAACTTCAAAACCTTTCCGACCCAGGATCAGCCTGATAAGGTCTATCATTTCCGGTTCGTCTTCGACACACAGGATCTTCTTTACAGGTGAATGTTCCATAAGTCTCCTGGCTTCACGGCAAGTTTACCATAAAATCGAGAGCGACCATCAGCGATGAAAATCATGACTTGGAACGTGAACGGTATACGTGCGGCGCTTGGCAAACGTGCGCTGGAATGGGGCTTTGATCGATCTCCAGATGCGTTGTGCTTGCAGGAAGTCAAGGCGAAACCGGATCAACTAAACCCGGGTCAACTGGCAGATTTGAAGTTGCCGTACGCTTGGAACCCTGCGGAGCGGGCGGGGTACAGTGGTGTGACGACATTCTATAAAAATCCGCCGGATGAGATTGTGATGGGGATGGGCACCCCGAAATTCGATGTGGAGGGGCGCGTCGTTCAGACCCGTTGGGAGAATCTGCGCCTCTTTAATATCTACTTCCCCAGCGGCTCACGCGGACACGAGCGTGTTGGCTACAAGCTGGCGTTCTACGAGGCTCTGCTCAATCTGCTGGATGCGCTGCACAAAAAAGGTGAGCACCTCATCCTGACCGGTGATTTCAATACGGCGCATCAGCCGATTGACCTGAAAAATGCGAAAGAGAATAAGAATACATCCGGGTTTTTGCCCGAAGAACGAGAGTGGGTGGATGCTTATCTTCGGCATGGCTTTGTGGATGCCTTCCGCCAGTTGTACCCGGAAAAGGTTCAGTACACCTGGTGGACGACCCGCTTAAATGCCCGTCAGCGGGGAATTGGTTGGCGGCTGGATTACTTCCTCGTGTCTGAGGCTTTGATGTCGCGCGTACGGGATGTGGTCATCCACGATGGGGTGATGGGGTCGGATCATTGCCCGGTGGAATTGGTGTTGGATTGAAGCGGCTGGACGACGATCCCACCGAAACGGGCTTCATCGGCGCGGCAGGGGGTCCCGTCGATATAGCATTCGTGGCTCGGGTATTCTTCGTCTGTGTCGGCAAATTTGGCGAGGTAGCCACCTGCAAACTCGGCATTGTAGAAGACCAGCAGGCGTCCGTCTGCAGACTGCGCCCTGTTTCGGCAGCCATTGCATACGTAACGCGGATATCTTTGAGACGGCTGTACAGATATACCGCAAATCGGGCAGAATTGAGACATTTTGGTCATTGTCCGGATTAATATCTGGTGAGAAGATTATATCTTGCCGGGCATTTTTCGGCGCAGGAACAGGCTGATGGATTTTGCAAGCAGGTTCCGGGTAAAAAAGAGGCGCGTTAGAGATTCATAATAGAAGATATTCGAATTCCCAAATCCAATTGGGCAACTTGGTATAATCTTCGCGCAAGTCAATTTTGGAGGATTCCGTGAATTCCCGTAGTCAATCGTATTTTGTGTATTTCCTGCTGCTTGTAGCCATTGGTGCCATGCTGTACATGGGCTTTCGCGACAATAACAACGCGACCGAGCCCCTGACAATCAGTCAAGTGGCGCGGATGGTTCAAAACGGCGAGGTTGCTAAAATTAGTGTGCAAAGCGACGACACCATCCGCGTGGTGAAGGTCAACGGCACCGAGGATACAGCAATCGAGTCGCGTAAAGAAGCGGCAACCACGCTTGTGGAGCAGTTGCGCGAATATGGCGTTACCCCCGAGCAGCTGGCTCAAATTAATGTCGAAGTCAGCGCGCCCTCTGTGTGGGGCGGTGTATTGAGCGGCGCTCTATACCTGCTGCCGGTCATCTTTATGGGTGGGTTGCTTTGGTTCATTTTCCGTCAGGCGCAGGGCAGCAACAATGCTGCCATGTCGTTTGGAAAATCGCGCGCGCGCATGTTCAGTGGCGAGCATCCCACCGTCACATTTCAGGACGTAGCCGGTGCGGAAGAATCCAAGCAGGAACTTGCCGAAGTCGTCGAGTTCCTCAAAGAACCGCAGAAGTTCATTCAACTCGGTGCGCGCATCCCGAAGGGCGTTTTGCTGGTTGGTCCTCCCGGAACCGGGAAAACACTGCTGGCGAAAGCCGTCTCCGGTGAGGCAGGTGTGCCATTCTTCTCCATTTCCGGTTCTGAATTCGTGGAAATGTTCGTGGGCGTGGGCGCGAGCCGCGTGCGCGATCTGTTCGATCAGGCAAAGCGACACTCGCCTTGCATCATCTTTGTGGATGAAATCGATGCGGTCGGTCGCCAGCGTGGAGCGGGTCTTGGCGGTTCGCACGATGAACGCGAGCAAACCCTCAACCAGATGCTGGTCGAAATGGACGGTTTTGATACCGACACCAACATCATCATCATTGCCGCCACCAATCGTCCCGACATTCTTGACCCGGCTCTTCTCCGCCCCGGTCGTTTTGACCGCCGTGTGACGCTCGACCGCCCCGATGTGAAGGGACGTGAAGCCATCCTCAAAGTACACATCAAGGGCAAGCCATTGGAACCCGGCGCCGATCTCGCTACTGTGGCGCGTGGCACACCCGGCTTTGCTGGCGCAGACCTTGAAAACCTGGTCAACGAAGCGGCGATCCTTGCCGCCCGCCGTAATAAGAAATCCATTGGGCAATCGGAATTGGAAGAAGCCATTGAACGCGTAGTGATGGGACCGGAACGCAAGAGCCGACTCATCTCGGATGAAGAGAAGCGCATCATTGCCTACCATGAAGCGGGTCACGCCATTGTGGGCAACGCCATCGCTGAAGCGGACCCCGTCCAAAAAGTGACCATCGTTGGTCGCGGACAGGCTGGCGGCGTAACGTGGTTCCGTCCGGACGAAGACCGCATCCTCATGTCCCGCAAGAAGATGATTGCCACGCTTGCCATGGCGCTCGGCGGGCGCGCTGCCGAGGAAATGATCTTCGACGACATTACATCTGGCGCATCCAACGACATTGAGCAGGTGACGCGCATGGCGCGTGCCATGGTGACCCGTCTTGGCATGAGCGCTGAACTTGGCACGATGGCATACGGACAGAAAGAAGAGTTGATCTTCCTTGGGCGTGAGATCTCTGAACAGCGCGATTATTCCGAAGCCGTCGCCGAGCAGATCGACCGCGAAGTCCGCAAACTGGTGGAGGATGCGTATAAAACCGCCAAAGCGACCTTGAAGAAGTATCGCAAGCAGCTCGACCTCGTTGCCCAGAAACTTCTGGAAGTAGAATCGATCAACCGTGAGGAATTCGAAGCGCTCTTCCCGCCGCCGCTCGGCAAGAAGAGTGGAACACCGCAGGTTGCGTAAGAAAATCGGTAAATCGAAATAAAAGAGCCCCTCCGTTCGGAGGGGCTCTTTACATATCACGAATTTTGCCTGAAGTTTACGACGGATTGGATTCCTTGTGCTGGCGGACCAACTCGCGGCGTAGGATCTTGCCGACGGTGGTCTTGGGCAGCTCGCCCCGGAATTCATAGTGGGTGGGAACCTTGTATGCTGCCAGTCGTTCCTTGCAGAAGGCTTTGAGCTCATCCTCGGTCAGTGTTTCGCCGGGCTTGACGACGACCCAGGCTTTGACCGTTTCTCCGCGGTAGGGGTCGGGGATGCCCGCCACACCGACTTCCAATACCTTCGGGTGCGCGGCAACCGCCTCTTCCACCTCGCGGGGCCAGACCTGATAGCCGCCCGGCTTGATGAGTTCCTTCTTGCGGTCGACAATGTAGAAGTAACCATCCTCATCCACGCGGGCGATATCGCCGGTGAAGAGCCAGGTTTTGCCATCCGCCATTTGGCGCAGGGTGTTGGCGGTTTCGGTCGGCATGTTGTGATAGCCCTTCATCACCTGCGGACCGTGGAGGACGATCTCGCCGATCTCGCCCTGCGGCAGTTCGGTTTCGCCATCGTCAAGGCTGATGATCTTCACTTCCACATCGGGCAGGGGCATGCCAATGGAGCCGGTCTTGTTCACGCCTTCGAGCGGATTGCAGTGCGTGGCGGTCGGCGCTTCGGAGAGTCCGTAGCCTTCGACCAGCTTGCCGCCCGTCAATTTTTCGAATTGTTCCTTTGTCTCGCGCATCAGCGGCGCGGAACCGGAGATACATGCCTTGATGGAGGACAGGTCATATTTGCCTTCCTTCACCGCCGGGAAGTTGTTGATGCCGTTGTACAAGGCTGGCACACCGGGGAAGATGGTTGCCTTGTATTTCTGAAGATTGTCCAGCACATCCTTCAAATCGCGCGGATTGGGTACCATCACCATGGTGGAGCCCGTCGCCATCGCAAAGTTCATGCCCGCCACCATGCCATACACGTGGAAAAGCGGAATCGCCATCAGCACGACCTCGTTGCCTTCATCGAGTTTCGGCATGAACGAGCGGATTTGCAATGTGTTGGCGACTACGTTGCGGTGCATCGCCACGGCGCCCTTGGAGATGCCCGTCGTCCCGCCCGAATATTGGAACAAAGCCGTATCGTCAGGACCCACTCCCACGTCCGGTTTTGATGCGCTGGTATATTTTGCAAGCAGGTCCTGGAGCCAGATGTCGCCGTCTCGCAAACCGCCTTCGATCCGAAATCCGCCTTTTTTCTCTTTTGCAAGCGTGAACAAAATACGCAAAATGGGCGGCAGGGTTTCCTTCAAGTTGGTCACGATCAATTTCTTGATCTTGGTCTTCGGCTGTGCCTTCTTGATGGTTTCGTAAAAGTTCGTCATCACGAACATGTATTCAATGCCAGCATCGCTGGCTTGGTGCTCGATCTCAGGAGGAGTATAGAGCGGGTTGGTGGCAACCACCGCACCGCCCGCCTTAAGGATGCCGTAATACACCATCACGAACTGCGGCGTGTTCGGCATGAAGATTCCCACGCGGTCACCCTTCTTCACGCCCATGTCTACCAGCGCGGCGGCGACACGGTCGGTGATCGCATTCATCTCCTTGTAAGTGATAACCGCGCCCTTGAAGATCGTGCAGGCGCGGTCAGGATACTTGCGCGCGGCTTCCTCGAGAAAATGGAACAACGGCGCTTTGGGATATTCGATTGTGTTTGGCACCCCTTTGTCGTAGTTCTGTTGCCATAACTTGCTGTCCATACTTCCTCCTCCAATTAAGTTGTTTAGGCGAAGATGTTATGGCGCAAGTATAAGCTTGAAAATTTCAAAAGTCAATTACAACACCTAAAATTGGAGCGAGTTACGAATGTGGGTCTCGATTTCATTGAGAATATTTTCACTTGATGGATCGAACCAGCGGATGTTTGGATCGGACTCCTTGAACCAGTTTGCCTGTCTGCGCACAAAGACGCGCGTCAATCGCTTCATCTCGACTTTGGCTTGCTCCATCGTCATCGAGCCTTGCACCACGCTGACACATTCCCGGTACCCGATTGCAGACATGCTCGGAAGAAGCGGGGAGTATCCTTTATTCAACAATCCTCTGACTTCGTCGATCAAACCATCTGCAAACATTTTTTCGATGCGCTCATCCACCCGTTGATACAACTCGGCACGTGGACGATTCAACCCGACCGTGACAAGGTGATATGGCGAATCACTTTGTCCGCGCTGTTCCGAGAATTTTTTCCCTGTTGTGAAAATTACTTCCAGTGCTCGAATGGTCCTGCGCACGTTTCGCAGATCAATCGCAGAAGCGGCAACCGGATCAAGAATCTTGAGTTTTTCGTATAGCCACTCTTTGCCTTGTTGTTCTTGCAAGGTTTCCAGCACATTTCTCAGCCGTGCATCTGGCTGAACCGCCGGCGGAGTCCAACCCTCCGTCACTGCGCGAACGTACTGCCCCGTCCCGCCGACCAGAAAAGGTAACTTTCCGCGACTATGGATTTGGGAAATGACCTCTCGTGCCATCTCTTGAAAGACCGCCAAACTCAATGTTTCATCCGGGTTGACAATGTCGATCAAATGATGCGGCACACGCATCGTCTCTGCTTGCGAAGGTTTGGCAGTGCCAATATCCATGCCGCGATAGAAGAGACGCGAATCCGCCGAGACGATCTCACCGTTCAATCGTTCAGCGAGGCAGATGGCAAGTTCCGTCTTGCCGACGGCGGTGGGTCCGACAATGAGGATGATGGGAGGTTTAGTCATTCGGATGTTTTTTATTTGTGTAGAAACCGAGAAATGCAGAAAACCCAATTCCAACGATCAGGTCAAGGACAAGGGGGATGAGATTGAAGTCGCTGTGATAGGCATAGCCGCCTTGTTCAAAGAAAACGAATGGAAAGCCGAGGCGGGAGATGGCGTCGGCGCAGGCGGAAAGCCCGAGCAGGGCTGGCAAGCCACAGTCAGAGAAAAGATGCGCGGCAAGGAAATTGGCGAGAATGAAGACAGAGAGTCCGATCAAAAATCCTTTTAGAAAGTTGCGAGAATGCGTCATGTCAATTCAATTTCCGTTCTGCTTCAATTTGCATGTTTCTGGTAAACTTTCGACCATTCTTTTTGTGTTTTCATTTTATCACCCTGGAGAGTCGCTATGATCAACTGGCAGGAATTGACGATAGATATGTTCGTGAAGCAATTGCGGGACTCTTATCACCGAACTTATGGCGACATCAACAGCGACTTTGGGCGCATCGTTGCCTGGTGCGGGCGGCTCTCTCTGGAAAACATCTCCAACTCCGACGCACTCTATCACGACATTGACCACACGATCATGGTCTCTCTGGCAGGGCTCTCCATCATCGAAGGCAAACACCTGCGAGAAGGCGGCGTCACCCCGCGTGATTGGATGCATTTCATGATCGCCGTCCTGTGCCATGATATTGGCTATGTTCGCGGGGTGTGCCGCAGTGACACAAAAGACCTGTTCGCCACCGGGGTGGGAGACGAAAAGGTTTACATCTCACCAGACTGGACGGATGTTTCATTGACGCCGTATCACGTCAACCGCAGCAAGCAGTTTGTGCGTGAGCGTTTCGGGGTGCATTTGCTCGACGACATGACCAATCATCTGGATGCCGAACTGGTTGCCTCCTACATCGAAATGACGCGCTTCCCATCCCCTGCAGACGAGGTGTACAAAGACACCAAAGGGCTCGGCGGCTTGGTCCGTGCTGCGGATTTCATCGGTCAACTCGGCGACCCGGACTACTTCCGAAAATCTCCCGCGTTGTATTATGAATTTCAGGAATTGGGCGCGAACGAAAAACTGGGATACACATCCCCGAACGACCTTAGAAAGAACTATGCGCGTTTTTATTGGGAACAGGTCAGCCCGTACATTCAGGATGCGCTTTTCTATCTCCGCCTCACGGAAGATGGCAAACAATGGATCGCCAACATGCACTCGCATGTCTTTGAATCAGAACACGAACATGGATAAAAGAAAATCCACAGGTTACAAGCCTGTGGATTTTCTTTTATCAGTCACCTGAATTTGAATACGGTCGAAACGTATCTGTCACTTCGTCCAGTTTTGCAACTTCGTCCCCGGTCATGCGCCAGCCCGCGCCGCCGGCATTCTCCTGCGCCTGACGGGCATTTTTCGCACCAGGGATGGGAAGCGCTCCCTTGCAGATGACCCAATTCAGCGCCACCTGCGAGACGGTCTTGCCGTGATTTTGAGCGATCTCCTGCAAGGTTTTTATCACCGGCGGGAGTTTCTTGAGGAAATCGGCATAGCGTGAGCCGCGCACACCGGGAGGCGGGTTTTGCGGCGAGTACTTCCCGGTCAGCAGACCTTGTTCGAGCGGCGAGTAAGCGATCAACCGGATGCCCAATTCCTTGCAGCGCGCCAGCGTGCCGTTCTTTTCCACCTCGCGGCTCAACAGACTGTAATGTACCTGATTGGACGCCAGCGGAATCCCTTGTTGCGCCAGCGCAGAATATGCCCGCAGCATACGTTTGTGCCCGAAATTGGAAACACCAACTGTGCGAGTCAGTCCCTGCTTGACACACTCTGCCATGCCTTCCATCATCGCCTCTGGGCTGAAGATCGGCGAGGGCCAGTGGATCTGGTATAAATCCACCGATTCGGTGCCAAGCCGTTCGAGGCTGGCTTTGAGCGCGCGTGGGATGAATCCCTTGCCAAAACGCCACGGATACGGGAAGAATTTCGTTGCCACCAGCACCGGCTGGTCGGTCTCTTTTAGAAACTGCCCCAGCATTCGCTCAGATCGACCCGTACCATACACTTCCGCCGTGTCAATGAAGCGGATTCCAAGATCCAGTGAACTATCAAAGGCTTCCCGAATGTCTGTATCCGAATATCCCTGCCCGTACGACCAGATGATGCGGTCACCCCACTGCCAGGCGCCCAACCCCATTTCGACGGCGTGCAAAAAGCGTGTCTCGTTGCTGACTTCGTTCATGCTGTCTCCTTGATGATGCGCCCGATTCTATCTTAAAAAATCACTTCCCGAAAAAATTCGGGTTACAATTCAGCCCGCTCGACAAAATTCAATTTGGAACTCATGGAACGAGATCTCCTCACTCTAGGAGGTAAGTGGATATCGCTCCCCGAGTTCCGGGAGGTTCCCGTGACATCGAACTCAAATAAGCGGGATATCGAAACCGCTTCCAGCCTCGACGCAAGGCTGGGTCTGTCCTTTTCAAACTTTGCCCTGCTGACAGAGGCTCTGACTCACCGTTCGTATGCCAACGAGCATCAGGACGGTACGATGGATAACGAACGGCTCGAGTTCCTCGGCGATTCCGTGCTGGATTTCATCGTGGCAGATTGGGCATATCGTCGTTTCCCTGAATTGCCCGAAGGCGACCTGACCCGCATCCGCTCTCATCTTGTTCGGAATGAGCGGCTTGTCTCGTTTGCCAATCGGATCGATCTCGGCAGGGCGCTCCGCCTCGGGCGCGGCGAGAAACTTTCCAGCGGTTCGGTGCGTGAAAGCGTGCTCGGTTCGGCATTCGAAGCCTTGCTCGGCGCCATCTATTTGGATGCGAACCTTGAAAAGGCTCGTAACTTTGTTTTGCCCCTTCTGGATGAAAAGAGGGAATCTGTGCTGGAGGAGATTTTCGACCCCAAAAGCACACTGCAAGAGAAAGTGCAAGCCTTGAAAATGGGACCGATCATCTACCGAGTCGTCAATGCCAGCGGACCCGACCACGCCAAAACCTATGAAGTGGAAGTAGAAATCAACGGCGTAGTCATGGGACGGGGCAGTGGCTCAAGCAAAGCCGCCGCCGAACAGGAAGCCGCCAGGGATGCGTTGAAGAAACTCTAAAAAGTTATTGGAGATTGGTAATTGGTAATTCAAAAACTCCATTCTCCAATTACCAAAATCGTAAATCCAAAATCGTAAATCGAAAATTACCACATGCCTCTTCGCCTAAAATCACTCGAACTGCAAGGATACAAAACCTTCGCCTCACGCACAACCTTTGAGTTTGCCGCGGGGGTGACTGCCATTGTCGGACCGAACGGTTCGGGCAAATCGAACATCGCCGACTCGCTGCGCTGGGTGCTGGGCGAACAGTCCTACGCCTTGTTGCGCGGGAAAAAGACCGAAGACATGATATTCTCCGGTTCTGAGCATCGCGCCCGCGCGGGCATGGCGCAAGCCACCATCAACTTCGACAACACTGACCAATGGCTGCCGCTCGACTTCACCGAAGTCTCGATGGGACGTGTCGCGCACCGTGATGGTCACAATGAGTACATCATCAACAATCAGCAAGTCCGCTTGCGCGAGATGAACGAATTGCTTGCCCAGGCTGGTTTGAGCGAACGGACGTACACCATTCTCGGTCAAGGCTTGGTGGATGCGTCGCTCGCCCTCAAAGCCGATGACCGCCGCCGTCTGTTTGAAGAAGCCGCCGGTGTAGGCTTGTACCGCGCTCGCCGTGACGACGCGCTGAAGCGTCTCAACGATACCGACCACAACCTCGAACGCGTGCTCGATATTATGTCTGAGCTCGAGCCGCGCATCCGTAGTTTGGAACGGCAGGCAAAACGCGCCATTGAATTTGCCCGCGCCCAAGCGGATTTGAAGGTCATCCTGCGCGAGTGGTATGGTTATCACTGGCACCGCTCCCAACGCGACCTAACCGACGCCCGCGAGTCTGTGCGCATGCAAGAGTCTCGTTTGGTTGAAGCGCGTGAAAACCACGAGAAGGCACAAACCGAATACAACAACTTCCGCGAGCGGCTTTCGGGTTTGCGTGCTCACTTAAATGAATGGCATCGCAAAGCTGCTGAGTTGCACACCCAGCGCGAGTCTCTCAGCCGTGACCTCGCCGTGCTCGAAGAACGTCGCCGTTCGCTGACTGCCCAGCAGGCATCCATCCTTTCCGACCAGGAAAGTGTGATGAACGAATTGCATTTGGCGCGTGAACGTTATCAAGCTGCCGAAGCGGACATCGCCCGCGTGCAAAGCGAAACCGACGAAGCCAAGGCGCAATTCAGCAATGCGCAGAACGCGCTTTCCACGCGCCAGTCGGAACGCTCGAGCATCGAAGAGCAAATTCAAGCCATTCGTAATCGCATTGAAGAACTCACGCAGCAGCGCGCTGAGAACAACGCCCGCCTCGATGAACTTAAGTCTCGCATTGAAGCGCAGACTCAAAAGATCGCTCAAACTCAAAGCGCAATTGCCAATGCCGAAGCACAAACTGAAAAGGCAAAGGCGCAGTACGAATACGCACGCAAGACTCGCGAAGGCATTACCGAAACGCTGCAACGCGCCGAAGACAAAGCCCTCGCCAAACGCGCCGAAGTGGATCGCCTCGATGGCGAACGCCGCGCCGCGCTTGAACGCCGCACGAAGGAAGAATCTGAACATTCACGTTTGAAGGCGCAGCTCGAAGTGCTCGAACAGTCGGAGCAGTCGCTGGCGGGGTATGCCGAAGGCGCGCGCTTCCTGCTCGACGCCGCACGTCAGTCGCGCCTCAACGGTGCGCGCGGTGCGCTCTCGTCCGCGCTGGATGTGCCTGCCGAACTCGAAACCGCCATTGCCGCCGCGCTTGGCGATACGCTCGATGCGGTACTGATCGATGCAAGTGAACTTGAGAACGCACTGCAATTGCTCGAGTCCGATGAAGCTGGACGAGCCGCGTTGTTGCCCGTCGATAAAACGTCCGACCTTTTCACTGCTTCAGAAATTTCTGATGATATTTTGGGTGTCGCCTCCGAACTCGTCAACGCGCCCGAAGAACTTCGCAGTGCGGTGCGACTCACGCTCGGTCAGTCTCTCATCGTCCGTGACCGTGCCACCGCCCGCAGATTGCAAGTGGATCTTCCGACTCACGCCCGCGTGGTGACTCTGCGCGGAGAAGTCTTCCGTGGCGATGGGTTGGTCATTGCCGGGAAAACCGCCTCTTCCTCGACCTTGAGCCGGGGACGTCAGAAACGAGAATTCGATTCCGCCTTGAGCGGACTCGTCGCCCGTCTTGCCGAGTCGAATGACTTGGTGGAACGTCTGTCAAATGAATATGCCGAAGCGCAGCGTGAACTGTTGCAAGCGGAGTCCGATGCGCGCGAAACCCGCGTCAGATTGGGTGAAGCCCAAGAGACCGAGCAACAAGCCGGTCTTGAGTCTGAGGCGAATGCCCGGCAGTTGGAATGGCAGAAGAGTCAGTTAAGTCAACTGCAGGGAGAGTCCGAAGAATCGAAATCCCTCCAGCAAAAGATTGGCGAAGCGCAAGTGGATGTGGAAGCACAGAACGCGCTGGCGCATGATGAATTGAAAGTGGTGGCGGCGAAACTCGCGGAACTCGAAGCGGGTGAGTTGCAGGAACAAGTCTCTTACTGGACGACGCGCGCGGCGGTGGCGGAACAAAGCCTGAGCGCGGCGCAAAATAAATTGAAGGAACGCGGCGATGATATTTCACGTTTGGATTCACGCCGTGTGGAATTGGCGAATCGTCTGACCGAGTTGGATGGCGGCTTGCACAGTTTGGATGCCGAGAAGGCGGCGCTGCGTGAACGTGAGTCGGCGTTGAATGTGCAGATCGAAGACCAGCGCATTCAGATCGAACCGGCGGAGAAAGAACTTGCCGTCGCCGAGCAGGAAGAAGCGCGTTTGCAGGAATTGGAAAACAACGCCCAGCGCGGGTTCGCGAATGCGGAACGTCTGCTCGGGCAGGTGCAGTTGGAGCAAACCCGCAAGCAGGAAGCGCTCGATAATTTACAGCAAAAGATCACCGACGATTTTGGTCTGGTGATGTTCGAATATGCCGCCGATGTTTCGGGACCTGTGCCGCTGCCCATCGAAGGCATGGTGGAGCAGTTGCCCATCGTCACCGAACTCGCGCCGGACTTGGAAGAACAATTGACGCACAACCGCGCACAGTTGCGCCGCATGGGAGCGATCAACCCGGATGCGAAAGCGGAGTACGAGCAGGAAAAAGAACGTTACGAGTTCATGAAGACACAAGTGGAAGACCTGCACAAAGCCCAAGCGGACTTGAAGCAGGTGGTGGCGGAACTCGACGAGTTGACCAAGCAGGAATTCGTGAAGACCTTCGACGCCGTGGACAAGCAATTCCGCGAGACGTTCGTGCGTCTGTTCGGCGGCGGTTCGGCGCGATTGGCGCTGACCGACCCCGAGAATTTGGTCGAGACCGGTATTGAAATCGAAGCCCGTCTGCCGGGGCGACGTGAGCAAGGCTTGGCACTGCTCTCCGGCGGTGAGCGCAGTCTGACCGCGATAGCGTTGGTGTTTGCCTTGTTGAAGGTGTCGCCAACCCCTGTCTGCGTGATGGATGAAGTGGATGCGATGCTCGACGAAGCCAACGTAGGACGCTTCCGCGACCTGCTGACAGACTTAAGCAAGGACACGCAGTTCATTGTCATTACGCATAACCGCAACACGGTGCAAGCCGCAGATGTGATCTACGGCGTGACGATGGGGCGCGACTCGGCGAGTCAGGTGATCAGTTTGAGGCTCGATCAGGTGACGGATGATATGTTGAAGAGGGGGTAGGGGAGTGGAAAGTAGAAAGTGGTAAGCCCTGTCCCAGTTTGTGGGGCAGGGCTTTTTTGTTTTGGAGTAGACGATATAATTTGTACTACCTAATAGTGAAACCTTTTATGTTCTGAATAACATATTCCCCGCTGTGTTTTGAGAATCCTCATGCCTACTAAATTAGAAATCCTTCTTTCCCAGTTACAAGAACAAATTGAGCCGATGCGGCGGTTGCATTTGCTGAATGAACTTATTGAAGAATACGCAGATATCGATTATCTCAAAGCATTTGAAGCCGCTGAGGAGATGTATCAGGTTGCGGTAAAACATAATCTTGATCATTTTATTGCACAAGCGCTCAACCAAAAAGCATGGCTTCACGTCAACTTTGGAAATGTGCAGGAGAGCCTTGCGTTTGTTTCTCAATCTCGGGTATTCTATGCGCGACTTGGTGATGAAAAAGGATTGGCAAAAACTTCTTTACATGCTTCGGCCGTCTTACGGCGTTTGGGAGATTACCCCAGCGCATTAGAAGAGGCGTTGACTGCTTTGGATATTTACCAGATTCATGGAGACCGGCAGGGGATTGCAGAGACAATGGCGAGACTGAGTTTTTTGTATGTTCATCTTGGGGATTATGAACAGGCGGAAATTTATGGATTGAAAGCGGATAGCGAATTTGAGTCTATTAAAGGGACGGATGAAATCTATAAATTTTCTATTCCCAATAGTCTGGCAATGGCGTATTTTCACCAGGGCAAATATATTGAAGCGTTGAATATTTATTTAAGAGAGGTTGGTTTCCTGCGTAAACAAAAAAATAAATCGGATCTGGGCATTGCTCTTAATAATCTAGGTACGGTTCTTTTAGGGCTTGATAGATTGGCAGAGGCGGAGGAATTAGTTGTTGAAGCATTAATGTTGGATGTAGAAACCAATCATCGTTATGGCGAAATTAATTGTTTGTTTACCCTAGGCGAGATTGCAGAAAAAAAGAAGGATTACGAAGGGGCAATTTCATATTACAGCCAGTCTCTAGAGAAAGCTGTTGCAAATCATGTTGAACAGATTGTTTATGAATTGCATGACCGTCTGGCGGTTGTGTACGAATACATGGGGCAGATCAATATGGCATTTGACCACCTCAAGAAGTATCGGGAAATAAGAGAGTCTCTTTTTAAGGCAGAGACTTTAAATCGAATACACGGCCTGAGGATGCTTCATGAAACGAGACAGGCAATGGATGAAGCCCGACGTAATGCCGAGGTTGTGACGCAGCGAAACCATGAGATCGATTTATTAAAAAGAACTCTTGTGGTTATGCCTACAATCTCTGAGCGGCGGGAGATTTTGGATATTGTATGTAAGGAGTTGTTAATTGTCCTGAAATCCACCATCAGTGTTGCGGCTGTATTGAGTGATGAACAGACCCGGGCCGTCATTGAGGCGGGCTTTCGTGGAGATGTCAGACTTGACTTAATTGATTTCAACGTTGGGGAACTAATTGCGCGCGACGCGCCTCTTGTCGTTGGTCTGCTGGATGAGAAACAAGTTGTTGCAATTAATGATGCCGTGGTTTCTTTTGACGACGCGGATCTGTTGAACGTATTCAGGGAGTTGGATGTTGTTAGTTTGCTTTTTCTTCCCATTGTGATTCGGAAGCGTACAGCGATCATCCTTGTCGCCGGATTTGCTGCCATGCGGGAGTTTAATAATACAGATATCACTCTCGCAACGGCCCTTGCCGCATCATTAAGTCAGATATTTGAGAATGCCTCGCTCTATCAAGATCTGTTATCCACGCATGAGACGCTGTCAGAAGCCTATGACGCCACCATTGAGGGATGGGCAAAAATACTCGAATTGCACGATTTGGAAGCAGAGGGGCATGCGCGCCGTGTCGCTGACCAGACTGTTAATCTCGCCCGGGTGTTTGGGTTGAGCGAAGAGGAGATCATCCACATTCGACGCGGCGCACTTTTGCATGATATTGGGAAGTTGGGCGTTCCTGATCAAATCATACTTAAGCCAGGCAGCCTGACAGAAGAGGAATGGGTGATTATGCACAAGCATCCACAATATGCCTATGAAATGCTTGTGTCAATTGAGCACTTGAAACCTGCTTTGGATATTCCGTATTACCATCATGAAAAATGGGATGGGAGCGGTTACCCAAAAGGCTTAAAAGGCGAACAAATCCCATTGGCGGCGCGCCTTTTTGCCGTTATTGATGTGTGGGACGCTCTTCGCTCCGACCGTCCTTACCGAAAGGGATGGAGCGATGGAGAAGTGTATGAATATATTCGATCATTGTCAGGCAAGCAGTTTGACCCCAAGGCGGTAGAATATTTTTTGACTATGATGGGACAATGAAAGTTTAATTGCAATACTTATTCTTTTAATCAAGGTTTGTTTGATGGCAATAACTCACCGCTCTTTCCTTCCTGACCAAGATAAACAGTTGATGATCGATCTCGCTGGGCATTTCCAGACAGATCACCTGCATGTAGTTGACCTGCCGTATCGGCTGAGTTCGTGGGGACTGGACGATAAGGAAAATGTCCGCTTTTGGTTTGATGGGGAGAATTTGGTTGCTTGGGCGGTGCTGCAAAGTCCGTTTTGGGCGATTGATTATGCCTGCCATGTGGACTATCCAGCCTTGTTCAAGGAAATCCTTGCATGGGCGGATGAACGTGCTCAATCTGTGATCGGTACGCCGTATGAGCGTTCGGCTTGGTTTGTTAATGTGTTTTCGGGGCAAGAGTCTCGCAAAAAAGATTTGGAAGCCATGGGTTTCGCCTGCCAATCGGATGTGGGCGAGGATTCATGGTCGAAGGTGTTTATGAAGCTTTCACCCGAGCCGAAGCTATATGAACCGTCTGCCGGGTTTACCGTCCGCCCGCTGGGTGGGGACGTGGAGAAGTATGTGGCGTTGCATCAATCTGTGTTTGAGAGCAAGAATATGACGCTTGAATGGCGTGAGCGCACGCTGCAAAGTCCGTTGTACAGACCAGAATTGGATATTGTGGTCGAGTCACCAAGTGGTGAGTTGGCGGCGTTTTGCATTTGTTGGTTCAACGAGAAACTGTCCGCGGGGCAGGTCGAGCCGTTGGGTGTGCATGCGGATTACCGTCAACTTGGGTTGGGGAAGGTTGCCTTGTCTCATGGCGTGAGCCGACTCCGCTCGATGGGGGCGAAGGATATTTTTGTCGAAACCGATAATTATCGCAATGAGGCGTTCAATCTCTATCAATCCTTTGGCTTCGAGGTGATTCAGGATGTTCTGGTCTATCGAAAAGATTATTAATTGCTCTCTGCTAGCGTTTCTTGACTTAACCTGAGAGTTTGTTGGCTTAACTCGGCTTTTCAAGTGGAAATGACCAAATATTAATAGAAAACCCCGCCCCAGATTTTTCTGGAGCGGGGTTCTTGTTTCAAGATAGTCTTGCTTTGCCAGAAGATTACGGCTCAGGCGTTCCCTCGCCGCCTGCTTCAAACGTGGCGAGCTGCTCCGCTTGAGCGGTCAGCGAAACGCCAGCGGCTTCGGTGGCTGCGGTGATGAAGTTCGGTTCGGAGGGCACGCGTTGCTTCCAGATGTCATACACTTCCACACCGTATTCCTCACGGGCTGCGGCGAGCCATTCCTGGAAGGCCGTCTCGACCGCCTGTTCATACTGCTCGGCAGAGAGTGGACGTTCCTGCTTGGCGATCAACTGGATGATGTGGAAGCCAAACTCGCTCTGCACAGGTTCGGTCGTGATGTCGCCAGGGTTTTCGAGAGCGAAGGCGGCGGTCTCGAACTCAGCCACCATCATACCCGCGCCAAACCAGCCCAGATCGCCGCCTTGGGCGCCCGAACCGGTATCGATGGAAAAGTCACGGGCGAGTTCGGCAAAATCCATGCCAGATTGAATCTGTTCGATGAGACCGCGAGCGGTCACTTCATCCTCGACGAGGATGTGGCGCGCCCAAACTTGCGGTTCGGTGTTGGCTACGTTCGCCACGACCGCATCGCGCACCTTCGTGCGCAGCAGCTGGTTCTCGTAAAAGATGCGATAGTATTCCTTCGAGAATCCGAACTTAGCGAGGTTCTCGTCCGTATCCGACAGCAGGTTTTGATAGCCATCCTCGGTCAACGGGGTGGAGGTGGGGAAGGGGGTAGCGGTCGGACCCGCCGTCGGAGTAATGGTCGGTTCGAGAGTCGCTGTCGGCTCGCTGACGGCTGTGGCTGTAGCAGCCGGTGTCGCCGTGAAGCGAGGCGTGGCAGTTACCAACTCCAGAACCTCGGGCGGGTTTTCCGGCAGGACCATCTCCGTCGGTGTGACCGTGGCAGTGGGAGTCCCGTTCGGGAAGAACCCGAAGCTGGATTGGATCGATTCGTCCAGTTCTTCTTGGTTGATGGTGATGCCGCGCTTCTCCGCTTCCAACCGGACGATCTGCTCGTCGATCATCTGGTCAAGCACACCCTGCCCGAGCGTTTCGGAGGAAGCCAGCTGGAACTCGATCTGCTGCAATTGGGTGCTGAAGTCCATGCCAAAGTACTGGGCGTATTGCTGGTACTGGACGTGCTGGTTCAGCAGGTTCTGACGTTGCAGGCGCACGCGTGGTTCAAAGTCCTTGACGAGGATCTTGCTCTCGCCGACCTTTGCCACAGCGCGGTTGAGCTGCAGGTAGTTGATATCCAGCCAGCCGTACACCAGCAGTAGAACAACGCCCCCGAGGATGGCGAAGAAGATGTAAAGAATGATGCGGGTCTGTTGTTGTTCGCGCTGGAGACGGGCAACATGTTTTTTATGCACTACGGGCTTTTTGCCCGATTCATTGGACATGCTCATGCTCCTTGAAAAAAGCAGTTATAAATACCGGCAAAAATTCGGGGCATGGAGTTGATTCCCATGCCCCGCGGGGTTCCGGTTTGGCAGGTTTAGCGGTCGTCCGCAGATCTGCCGTGGAAGGGCAAAAGCGCTACATGGCGTGCCTGCTTTACCGCAGCCGCAACGGCGCGCTGGTGCCTCGCGCAGGCGCCGGTCTGGCGGCGCGGGCGGATGCTGCCCTCTTCCGTGACGTACTTGCGCAGAAGATCGATCTTCTTGTAATCGATCGTCAGGGTTTTGTCGGCGCAGAACTGGCAGAACTTGGGCTTGGCAAAATACTTGCGGTCGCCGCGTTCTCCGCCTTCCGAGCCGGATGTGTTTCGTTCTTCACTCATGATGTACTCCAAAAGGTGCTAGAAGGGAAATTCCTCATCAGCCGCCCCAACGACGGGGTCGCCTGAAGCGTTGTTTTCACTGTCCTGTGTATTGTTGGAATCGCGCCGGTCTCCGAGCATCATCATCTCTGCAGCAACGATCTCCACGCTGGTGTGTTTCACGCCTTCCTTGTCGTCCCAGCGACGGGTTTGCAGGCGTCCTTCCACATAGACCTGTTGCCCCTTCACCAGGTACTGTTTGCAGATTTCAGCCAGCGTACCCCAGGCAACCACATTGAACCATTCGGTCTCGTTGTGGCGTTCGCCGTCTGCGCTGTTCCAGGTGCGGCTCACTGCCACCGTAAACGTGGTGACAGGCTTGCCGGAAGGCGTGTAACGCATCTCGGGGTCTTTTCCAAGATGCCCAATGATCTGTACTTTGTTAAGACCTCTGCCCATGACAATCTCCTTGTAAAAGTAACCGGGCAACTCCAAAATAAACTATCCAACCACAGAGAGCATGTGACGCAGGATCGACTCTTGGTAGCGCAGGTTGCGCTCGAGTCCGGTCGTCGCGGTGGGGCTCATGGTCACGTTCATCAGAACGTACTGACCTTCGCGGTGCTTGTTGATGGTGTACGCCATTCTGCGGCGACCCCAGACCTCAGCCTTATCCACGCTGCCGCCTGCCTCGCTGATCCACCCCTTTACCTTTTCGAGCACGCCGTTAAAAGCGGTCTCATCCAGGTCGGGCTGGATAATGCACATCAGTTCGTAATTACGCATTGGGAAAACCTCCTTTCCATGGGTTTGTTCCTGTTCGAGCCGTAGGCTCGCCGGGAACGGAAAGGCACGTTATTGGACGTACCTATTCGATTAGCGGACGAAGTTTACCACAAGAAATCCCTTTTCTGGGGATGAAAACCCCGCCTCTTCCTGGAATTTGAACCTGATTCTGACCATCAACTTTATCTCACGTAGATGGGATTGCTGTAGATCCACCCGCGTTTTTTGCCCAAATAATGGCGGTACGCCTCGATGCGGTACACCCCCGGCTCACTGGTGATATGCGTACAGGAAAGTTGATTGTTCCATGTCTGAATGACCTGACCATCTTTCAGCAGGCGAATTTCCGCATGAGACGGGACCTTGGCTTGCAGCGTCACCCCGAACTTCGCCGGAATTTCATCACCCATGATGGCGGTGCTTTCACGACCCTGCGCCGAAAACCGGAATCCGTTTGTGGGGGCGGGCAGGTCGTAGCCGACGAAGCAATGTCCTGCCGCGAGGGCTTTATAAAGGAGGGCTTTGTCGCTGGTCACATCCCCGCTCAACGGTCCAGAGAGAAGCGCGTGCGTGTTCACCGTGCGGAAGTGAAATTCATACGGGAAGATGACACGGTGGATCGGTCCCAAATTCATGTGCAGTGCGTGCGCATCCGAGCCGCCAATGGCGACCACTTTATTTCCGCTGGCGAGCAGTTCATCCCATCGTGCAAGGGTGTTCGGGATGGGTTGGCTGGCGACAAAAGCGGGAAAGAACGCATAAAAGGCTCCGTGCAAAAGGGTTGGCACGACGGTCTTCAATTCACTGAGCGCGTTCCACAACTCGATACCGGTGTAATTCCTTACGCTCCAATCCTCCCACGAGATGTCGGTCTCTTTGAAGGCTTTTGCCTCCGGGTCGTCGGGATGCGCCAGGAAGGAAAGTCCGCCTGACTCCCGCACCTGGTCGATCAGGTTTTGTGGGCTGTCGGCAAAGGTTGCCATTTCGCGGTTTGCGTCGAATACCAGTAGATGATTCTTTTGCGGATCGCGCGCCTGGTCATGCACTTCTTCGCCGATCAGCATGAGGATCTTTTTATTCTTTTCCTTGTAATAGCCCTCGAACCCATGCACAAGGATATTGTGATCGGTGACGATGACCACATCTACATCCGTTTTGAGGGCGGCGGTGGCGATGTCTTTGTGGGTGCCGCTGCCGTCGGAGTAGCGGGTATGCATGTGCAGGTTGACGGTGATCTCGTGCATCGGTTTTCCTCGCAAGCAGAGGTGACAGCCCTTCTCGAAAAAAATGGACTGTCACCCGGGTTTAGTTTATTCTCATAATCGGGCAAACGCTCGTTTGACGATTCACTTCACGAACAGGTATAATTTGCCCGCTAATTTCTAGGAGGCACATTCGCATGACAAACTTTTTGGATATCGCGTTGATTATAACCTCAGTGGGTCTGGTCCTCAGCGTCATCTTGCAGAGCAAGGGTGCAGGGCTGGGCGGTCTGACCGGCGCGGACACCGGCGGCGTGTTTACCGCCCGCCGCGGCATTGAACGCATCCTCTTTTGGGTGACGATCACATTGAGCGTGGTTTTCTTTGCGCTCGTGCTTGTTATCATTTCGCTCGGCTAACAGTCATTCCACTGGACGTGAAGGGACCGCCTTGCCAATTGCCTGGTGACGGGCGGGCGGTCCTTTCTCTTTTCCACTCCCCAACCCTATGAAACGATTACGTTGGCAGATCCTGGTTGTTGCTGTAACGCTGGTGATTGTGGCGTTGCTGTTGCTAAGCCAGCAGCCAGTGAGCGTCATTACCCTGCCCGCAGCCGCGCCCGGGGGGATCTATACCGAAGCGCTGATCGGCTCGATGGGCAGATTGAATCCCATGCTGGATTGGAACAACCCCGCCGACCGGGACGTGAACCGCCTGCTCTTTAGCGGGTTAATGCGTTTCGATTCGCACGGGTTGCCCCAACCAGACCTTGCGGATGCGTGGGGCGCATCCGCCGATGGGACGATCTACAATTTCTCCATTCGCCAAAATGCTGTCTGGCACGACGGTCAGCCGGTGACAAGCGATGACGTCATTTTCACCATCGAACTCATCAAAAGCAGCGGGTCGCTCTTTCCGCAGGATATCAAGGATATGTGGTCTCAGGTGGAGGTTGTCCGGCTGAACGAGAAAACGCTTCAAGTCAAATTGCCCGAACCGTTCTCTCCGTTCCTGGATTACACCACGTTTGGAATCCTGCCCAAACACTTGCTTGAATCCGTTCCTGCCGATCAGTTAGCCAGCGCGGAATTCAACCTGAGCCCGGTTGGTACAGGTCCCTATAAATTTGACCGCCTGCTCACAAACAGCGGACAGATCAGCGGCGTGGTGCTGGTCGCCAACCCGGATTACTACATCCAGCCGCCATTCATCGAGCAGGTGGTCTTCCGTTATTACCCCAACAGCGCTGCTGCATTCGACGCCTACCAACAAGGCGAAGTGCTTGGCATCAGCCAGATCACCGAGGATGTTTTACAGGCTGCCTTGCAGGAACCTGCGCTTTCCGTCCATACCAGCCGCCTGCCGCAAATGGGACTGGTGTTCCTCAACCTCAACAATCCCACAGTTTCCTTCCTTCAAAATGAGAACGTGCGCCGGGCGTTGCTGTTGGGTGTGAACCGCAATATCATCGTCTCTCACATATTGAAGGGACAAGCCATTATTGCCGATGGTCCCATTCTGCCCGGTTCGTGGGCATATTACGAAGAGATCGAAAAATTCCCATACGACCCGGATGCCGCCATTCAGCTACTTACCAGTGAGGGATTTGTCTTCTCCGCTGGCAGTGACGTGCGCTCCAAAGACGGTCAACCCCTGACCTTTACCCTGGTCCACCCCAATGATGAGACTCATACGCTGATAGCCCAAGCCATTCAGGCAGACTGGTTGTTGATCGGCGTGCGCGTCGAGCTCCAGTCTGTACCCTACGACTCTTTGGTGAATGACTTCCTCACCCCGCGCAATTATCAAGCTGCTCTCGCAGACTTGAACACCGCCCGCACACCCGACCCCGACCCGTATCTCTTCTGGCATCAATCTGAAGCCACAGGTGGGCAGAACTATTCGCAGTGGGATAACCGCACTGCCAGTGAATTCCTTGAAACGGCGCGCGTCTCGGCGGATTTTTCGGAGCGCGCCCGATTGTACCGAAATTTCCAGGTGATCTTCACGGATGAGATGCCATCCCTGCCTTTGTATTATCCCGTCTATTCCTATGGTGTGGATGCCCAGTTGCAAGGAGTACAGGTCGCTCCGCTGTACGATACCAGCGATAGGCTGGCTTTGATCAATCAGTGGTATCTGGTGACACGCCGCACGCTCGAAGAGCAAGCCGAAGAAGCGCCGACCACCGCCCCGTAAAAAAGGAGAACCCATTATGTCAGACGTTCAGAAAGCGTTGGAATATGTCCGTTCGAACCGCGACCGATATTTGAATGAACTCAAGGAATTCGTCAACATCCCTTCTATTTCCACGTTGAGCGAGAACAAAGCCGATGTGCAGCGTGCGGCGGAGTGGGTGGCTGCCCAACTGCGCTCCCTTGGCATGGACAATGTCAGAATCATGCCGACCGCCCTTCACCCGGTTGTATACGGCGAATGGATGGGAGCCGGCAAATCCGCGCCGACGGTGATGATCTACGGTCACTACGACGTACAACCTGTCGACCCGCTTGAACTCTGGTCGTCCGATCCGTTCAAGGCGGAGGTGCGAGGCGATTACTTGTTTGGGCGCGGCGGCTCGGATATGAAAGGTCAAGTGGTGGCATCCATCAAAGCGGTGGAAGCCATCATGAAAGCCGATGGCAAATTACCGGTTAACATAAAATGGCTGGTGGAAGGTGAAGAAGAGATCGGCTCGGAGCATCTGGGCGATTTCATCAAGGCGAACCGCAAACTTCTCGCCGCTGATTTTTGTCTTAACCCCGATGCTGGCATGATCGCCGCCGACAAGCCCACCATCACCACTGGCTTGCGCGGTCTGGCGTATTTTGAGTTACGCGTCTTTGGACCGGACAAGGATTTGCATTCCGGTCTCTTTGGCGGCACGGTTCACAACCCCGCCCAAGCCTTGATCGAACTCGTGGCGGGCATGCACGATAAGAACGGCAAGATCACATTGCCGGGCTTTTACGACAAGGTGCGCAAGTTAAGTAAGAAAGAACGCGAAGATTTCAAACGTCTACCGGTCAAGGACAAGGATCTTATCAAAATGACCGGCGTTCCCGCGCTGTGGGGTGAACCGCAATTCATTCCCGCCGAACGCACCGGTGCGCGCCCGACTCTCGAAGTGAACGGTTTGCTCTCCGGCTTTACGGGACAAGGCTCGAAGACTGTGCTGCCTGCATGGGCGATGGCAAAAATTTCCTGCCGCCTCGTGCCAGACCAAACCCCCGAAGAGACCGAAAAGCAATTACGCGCCTATCTCAAGAAGAATGCGCCCAAGACCATCCGCTGGGAATTGACCAACCTGCACAATGCAGGCGCAGCATTGACCAAAACCGACTCGGCGGGTGTGCAGGCATTGGCGCAGGCGCTCGAAACCGTGTGGGGCAAACGTCCGTATTTCAAGCGCGAAGGCGGTTCCATCGGCTCGGTCGTGCTGCTGCAAAACTACGTCGGTGCGGATTCTCTTCTGACCGGCTTTGGCTTGCCCGATGACAACGTCCACTCGCCGAATGAGCGTATGCATTTACCCACCTGGTACAAGGGCATTGAAGCGTTCACTCACTTTTTCTACAACTTCTAGAAGGATCAGAAAGACCTGGCAGGGTTCAAAAACCTGCCAGGTCTAAAATTATTATGGAAGATCGAATCATCTCATACGGCGGTCAAGCCGTGATCGAAGGCGTGATGATGCGCGGACAGAAAGCCTTTGCCGTTGCCATGCGCGCGCCCGATGGCAGCATTGCTGTCCACACCGAGAAGCTGGCGGGCATCTACCGTTCAGGTATCACCAAGATCCCGTTCCTGCGCGGCGTGATCCTGCTTTGGGATGCGTTGGGATTGGGCATGCGCGCCCTGACTTTGTCTGCGAACACACAGACCGGCGAAGATGAAAAACTGGAAGGACCGGCTCTTTACCTGACATTGGCCGTGTCGCTCGCCTTTGGCATTGGACTCTTCTTTTTGCTTCCCACCAGCGTGGGCGGCGGGGTGGAATATTGGCTGACCCAAAATGGATTGAGCAATGCCTACTGGCTCGGCAATCTGGCGGAAGGCGTCTTTCAATTGTTGCTGTTGATCGGCTACATCTGGGCGATCGGTTTCATGCCCGATATCAAACGAGTCTTTCAATATCACGGCGCCGAGCATAAGACCATCAACGCCTATGAAGCGGGCGCGGAACTGACCCCCGAAACTGTGGAGAAGTATCCCATCGAGCATCCACGATGCGGCACAGCGTTCTTGTTGACGCTGGTACTGTTTTCCATCATCCTCTTCTCGCTGCTCGGACCGCTTCCCTTCCACCTGCGCGTCCTCTCGCGGATTGCCTTCATCCCGGTACTGGCGGGCATTGCCGTCGAATACATTCGCTGGACAGCGAACAACCTGAACAACCCCATCGTCCAATTGCTCATCAAGCCGAATTTGGCATTGCAACTGCTCACCACCCGCCCGCCGGATCGTGAAATGCTGGCGGTCGCGATCGAATCCTTTCAGTCCATGCGCCGGGCAGAAGCGGAACTCCAGTAGAGATTTCGGAGGTTAAGAGACAGGTTGACGCCTGTCTCTTTTTATTTTTTCCTCATTTTTTGCTGTTAACATTTGAATATGAAAAGGAAGGGACTACTTCTTGCCCCACTGAGCTTGCTTCTGCTGGTTGGCATATACATTATCTTCACGCTTGGGCGCCCGGCACCCATCCCGACGAAGTATGAACTGTATGAGGGAGTCACCTATCGGCGCATCGTTCGTTATCTTCCCCACGCGATGATCGCGCATGTGATCGTCATCGACCGTAAGGTCGGCGGGATGAGTTTCTTCGTCACACCGGGGGAGGACGTGCCGGATGGCACGATAAAAGCGCGAACAACCTCAGAATTTCTCGAGGAATTTGGCGTACAGATCGCCATCAATGGCGATGGTTTCTTTCCATGGTGGTCGCGCAGCCCGGTGGATTATTATCCGCATAGCGGCGATGGGGTCACGCCGAATGGCTTCGCCGCTTCAAATGGGACGATATACGCCGATGGCTTGCAAAATGAGGACCCCGAGCCGACGTTATACGTCAGCCGCCGGCATGAGATTAGCTTCAACCAACCGCCGAACAAGATCTTTCATGCGCTTTCCGGCGACCGTATGTTGATGCGCGGCGGCGAGATCGTGGCAGATTTGGATGCTTCGGTCATTCATCCACGCACTGCCATTGGGGTTAACCGCAATGGACGCTATGTATATCTCGTTGTTGTGGATGGACGTCAGCCATTTTACAGTGCGGGCGCCACGTATCGGGAGTTGGCGGAATTGCTGAAGCATCTTGGCGCCCATTCTGCGATGGCGTTGGATGGGGGTGGTTCGTCCACGCTGGTGATTTCGGATGAGGGTGGCAAAGCGAAGATATTAAATTCCCCGATCGATAGCTATATTCCGGGGCGCGAGCGACCGGTGGCGAATCACTTTGGGGTCTTTGTAAACCGGTAACGGGTTGGTATGAAGCGCGGGGGATATATCAAAATTTACGGAAACAGTCGAAACGATTCGGTTGATTCGACCGAATCGTTTTTTTGTCGCAACTATTCTGCAATATCGCCGCAATCGTGCTGTAATGCGCTATCCATACATCGAATTATAGAATGTAAGTGTGTTCGCTTATGTAAATTTAATATCTTGCCGGGTTCCGGCAGTTTGGAGGACAGGTTACAGAAAACTATTTCATTAAACAAACGGTATTTCCGTTCTGTTATTAATCCATCC
Source organism: Anaerolineales bacterium UBA2395 (assembly GCA_002343775.1). Taxonomy (GTDB): domain Bacteria; phylum Chloroflexota; class Anaerolineae; order Anaerolineales; family Villigracilaceae; genus Villigracilis. Next base: position 62,433 of record DDSH01000007.1, on the reverse strand, counting down.
AACCGATTTCATCAAGGAGCATACTTCAATGAAAAATACTCATTTGATCCGTATTACCCTGATGGTCGCGATGCTGGTCAGCGTCTTCGGTGTCGGTACCCCGGCACAGGCAATGGATGCGCTGCCCGCACAGATCATCATCCGCAGCACCACTTTTTGGGATGCCATTTTCAGCGGAACCGTCAACGATACCCGTTATGAACGCTGGTCGCTTCAGATCGATGAAGCCACCGACTTTTCTGTAACGGTGACCACACAGACCGGCGACTTGACTCCGGCGATCTATCTACTGGATGCAAGCGAGAACGAGATCGCCCACGTGACTGGATCGCTCTCTCAGGCGGTTTTGAGCACCAATCAGTCTGCCGGGAATTATTTCATTCAGGTGCAGCCTGTTTCAGGCGGTGGCACGTATAACATGGAGATACGCCAGACAGAACCCGTTCTTGACCCCAATGTGACGGTTGTGTTGAACCCGGCAAGTGTTCTGGTGGGAGAAACCGCGGCTGCCACGGTCTTCCTCAACAACATTCCCGAAGGCGGATACACCAGCGCAGAATTCACCTGCACATACGACCCTGCGTTAATCAGCATTGGCAATATTGCTGAATCTGGATTGTTCGGTTCTGATTCTGTCGTGGCGATCAACGGTCCCGCGGAAGGGTCGTTCATTTTGGCTGTTGCCGGAAGCAATGGACAGAAAGCCGCCGCGGATGGCGCGGTGTTCACCTTCTCCGCAACCGCATTGCAGGCAGGGGAAGCCACCATCATTTGTCAGGCACGCGTCTCCACTGGTGGAGCGCTGACCACCCTCGAATCCGCCACCATCACGCTGACGATCGCCGCGCCTGATGGCACGTTGACTGGAACCGTGCTGGCGAGCAAGCCCGTCACTGTGACCTTGTACAACGAAGATACTACTGTCGCTGGTACGACCACCGTGGATGAAAACGGAAATTTCAGTTTGAGCGCACCGGCTGGGTCCTATACTGTGATTGCCTCCGCCCCGGGCTTCTTGAAAGCCCAGGGAACCCCAACCCTCACCGGCGGCGCTACGACCACCTTGCAGTCCGTTAGCCTGATTGCAGGCGATATCGATGGCAATGATGTGATCGACCAATTCGATGCCCTGACCATCGGCATGAACTACAACCTTGCCGAGCCCTCCGCTGCCGACCTGAACAATGATGGGACGATCAACGTCCTCGATTTGGAAATTCTCGCAGCGAACTATCGCCAATCCGGCGCGCTCGACTGGCAGTAAACCTTCCACAAACAGCAGGGACGCGTCGATGAAAGTCGGCGCGTCCTTCTTCGGAGTACTCAATGAAAAAGATCATCCTGCTTCTCATCGCCGTTCTCTGCCTTGTTCCTGTCGTTTCGGTGCAGGCTCAAACCCCTGAATCGATCTGGATCACCGTTAACACTCCCAGCTTCAAGACCGGGGAAACGGTTATTGTGACGGTCAATGCACTGTCTACCTCGCCGGTTCAAGGGCTGACCTTTCAGATTCGCTACGACCCGGCATGTCTCAAGCCGGAAAATGCTGCCACCTCGGTCCCCGGCATGAACGGTTTGTCGCTGCCCCAAACACCTGGTTTGCTGGATGCATCCTTTGCCAGCACTACGCCCCAGGTCGCCAACGGCGCTCTTGCAGAAGCACGCTTCACCACGCTGGGTGCCTGTCAGACCAATGTGACGCTCGAAAGCGCGGCTCTGGTCATCAAGAACGAATCCGGGTTTGCCGCACCATTGACGAGTGTAACGATCGGCGAAAAGACGGCAGTGTTGGCAGTTAGTGCAGAGAAAGGCTCACCCTCAGATGCGCCCCTGATGGGTACGCCTCTCGATCTCAGCATCGCACAGGATGATTCGGAAGCGCTTCCCACCGGAACGATCATTGTGCTTGTCATCATCGGCGTGCTTTTATTGATCGGTGTTTTCATTCTCATTCGTATCTTGAGAGGAAACGACAACGGTTAAAGGTCCTCATATATTCTTTTCAATCAGGATGGCAACCATGAAGTTAAAGGTGCCTGTACAAATATTGATTTTGCTTGCCCTGCTCCTCTCCGCCGTTCCGGCGCGGGCAGGTGCGCTTGCTGTCTCCGCCGCCCCGCCAGCGGATATGTTCCAATTACCTTGGGAGCAGGGGCTCGCCTGGGTGGCGTATGACGGATTGGACAATGGCACCCGGCGACCCAAGACCAGCCCCCATTACTATGGGTTGGGCGGCGCATTGGATTTTGCTCCGCGCGTCAACATGAAGGTTGGCGAAGACACCTCCAATGACTGGGTGACCGCCGCGGCAGCGGGAACGGTCTACCAGATCTCCTATTGTTATATCAAGATCGATCACGGCAACGGCTGGCTTACCGAATACTGGCATCTGGATAAGATCCAGGTCAAACTGGGGGATAAGGTCAGTAGAAACCAGCGGCTTGGTACCATTCACAACAATGCCAATCAGCAGGTATGTTTGGGAAACGAGTATCCCGGACCTCACCTGCATTTTGTGTTTCGCCCCAAAGTAACCGACACGCCCTTTGCAGGCTGGGCGGTCAACTACAACGTTTTTACAAATAAGACCACCTTCACAAAAGGCGGACAATCTCTTGGGTTGCTTCAACCGCTTTTGAACGTACCGAATTTGCAAATTGTTTCGCGCGGATTTATCAACTGGGATACGCAGTACACCGGCACAGTTGACCCGTATCGGCATGAACGCTGGTCGCTAATCCTGACCGAACAAACGACCTTCAATATTACCGTCAACACCACCAGCAACGGTCTGGTGCCAGTCATTGTGCTTTTGAACGGCGATGGAGTGGAAGTTGCCCGCGGCAGCGGGACTCTCCATACCACGCAACCATTGGGTTTCTACTCGGTTCAGATTCAATCTGAATCTGGTACTGGCTATTATGGTTTGATCGCCACCCGCGAAGGTGGGACTCCCACCGCCACCCCGGAAACAGGAACTCCCACGGTAACGGACACCCCTCCAACAGCCACCCCGATCGCCACCGAAACCCCCATAGCGACGAACACCCCAACACCGACGGGTACTTTGTTCGTAACCGAAACCCCTGTTGTGACGAATACACCCATCACGGAAACTCCACTCTTCACAGAAACTCCAACCCCCACCGGCACGCTGCTTGTCACGGAGACCCCCATCGTTACGAACACCCCTATCACGGATACCCCGTCTGTGACCGATACTCCCATTTCGTCTGATACACCAGGAACACCCGTGACGCCTGTTGAGACATTCACGCCAACCATGACACCCTTTGTCACGCCCACTGAGACGGGCGGTGTCGTCACCAACACCCCGTTCGTAACTGATACGCCGATGGTTGGAACGCCCACCTTTACTGTCACGCCCATATTCACGAACACCCCGGTTTCGAGTGAAACCCCTGTTACCCCAGTCCTAACACCAACGTCCACCGCCGTCCCGACGCCAACAGGACCCTACGTGTTGACGGATGTGATCCAGTCAGGCATCGTCATCGGCGAGACAAGTTTGGTGAACGTCAGTTTGCATAACGTGCCGCCCACCGGATACACCAGTGCAGAGTTCACCTGTACCTACGACCCGAACGTGATCCTTGCCAGCAGTATTCTGGTTGCCGAACTCTTCGGCGCAGATCCCGTCTCCGCCTTGAGCGGTCCCGCAAACGGGCAGTTCATCCTTGCGATTGCCGGAAGCAACGCGCAACGTGCCACCACAAGCGGCATGGCGTTCAACTTCCTGGTGCAGGGCTTGGCGGCGGGTCAGTCGCCGGTTCAATGTACGGCGCGCGTCTCGCAGGGGGCTGGCACGCTTGACCCGATAGCCTACATTTCGGATAGTGTGACCGTCTTTGGTACGGCTCCTTCTCCGACGAGCGTTGTTCCCACGTCTGCTGTAGTCAACGGGCTTGTGCTTGCCAGCAAACCCGTTACCATCCGTTTGTTCGATGCCGGAGCGAATCTGGTCGTGTCGCAGGTTGCCAACCCCGATGGCACGTTTAGTCTGCCTGTGGAAGGTGGCAGTTATACCATTCAGGCATCTGCTGAGGGATTCCTCAATGCGCAAGGTTCAGTGACACTGGTCAATGGCGTGGTGACCACCATGCCCACGGTCAACCTGCCTGCGGGAGATATTGATGGGAATGGCGTGATCGACCAGTTCGATGCGCTGACCATTGGCATCAACTACAACGCTTCTTTCCCAGCCGCAGCCGACCTCAATAACAGCGGGCTGATCGATGTCCTCGACCTTGAACTGCTGGCGGCGAATTATCGCAAGTCTGGCGCGCTGGCTTGGCAATAAAAAAAGTTGGGGCGACCGGTTTGGTCGCCCCAACTTTTAGAATTCGATCTCACCGATCTGCTCGAAGTTGAGGTCGAACAGTTCTTCGGCTTCAGACTCGAGTTCAGTGTCGAGCGCATCTCCGGCGCGGGCGCCGCGATTGCAGTACGATCTATAGGGGCAGTACAGGCATTTGGTCGTGTCATCCGTTTTCGGGTAGTTCGAAGCGGATTTGATATCTTCCGCAAAACGAAGCAATGCATCCCTATCCCGCTTGAATTGATCAGATTGATAGGTGAATCTCGCCGGGTCGTTGGGGAACTCGGAAAACCAGTAGACCATCTCGACCTGCTCCGGCTGGATGGGTATGCCGCCGTTCAGATGGGCGCCCGCCTGCACAAGCAATGCGCGGTAGACGCGCGTCTGCCAGCGGATGGCAAGCCATTCGCTCTTTGGTCGTTTGCGGTAGGTCTTCCAGTCGTAGATGAAAAACTTGCCGCCGTCGGAAGCGATCAGATCATATTTTGCGATGAGGCGGTAGGCTCCCAGCGGGGCAGACAGGGTCATTTCGGTCTTGAGACCGGGCAGGTCGCGCAGAACCGCCAGGTCTTTTGAAATTATGAAGTGACCCCACCAGCGTTGCAGGTTGTCGGTGTTGGCTTGTTTGGAGACCTGCTCGGCGGGAATGCCGATGAAATATTGCTGAACGAGCCGGTGAAAGTGCTCGCCTTCGCGCTGGTGTTTTTCGTTCTCGAGTGCGGGTTCGGTCTCGATGGCGGGATATGCCAGATGCTGGAGGTAGCGCAGTTCGAAGCGGCGCGGACAGTCGTTGTAATCTTGCAGCGATGACTGGCTGAGCGTGGTCAGTTCAATGGGCATGTCTTATTTTGCCACAGAATGGAACGCCTATGCTATACTTTTGGAAAATACGGGAATGGATAGATCATCCTCAGAATTCAAGTTCTACCATTCCGAACATCTTTGGAGTACCAAATGGGACAGGATAATCAAGTAGCCGTTTTTATCGACTACGACAATATTGAGATCAGTGTCGAAGAAGCCTTCGGCAAAAGCGCCGATGTGGATTGGAGCCGCATTTTTAATTACGCGTCGCAACTGGGGCGGGTGGTTCTGCGCCGCGCCTATGCCGACTGGGCGGAAGCCGCCAGCAAACAGAGGCAACTCCTCAGCCTCGGCGTGGAACTGGTCCATGTCAACAGCAAACGCGGCAAGAATGCCGCCGATATCCGCATTGTCATCGATGCGCTGGAATTGTTTTATAGCGAAAAGGAAACTTTTACGCACATCCTTTTGGTTTCAGGAGATGGCGACTTTACCGAATTGGTCCACCGCCTGCGCACACACGGCAAGACTGTCATCGGTGTTGGCGTGAGCGGTACCAGCGCAGACTATCTCGTCAGCGCCTGCGATAAATTCGTCTTTTACGACAAATGGCAGGGCGTCAACAAGGTGAAGAAACAGACGCCGTCCAACGGCGGGCAGGCACATCAGGCAGCCAAACAAAGCCAGCCTCCTGCTGCCCAAAAACAGGCGCAGACCCCGCCTGTCAAGACGAACACCCCCACGCCCATTCCGCCGGAGAAACGCCTGGAACGTTATCTGAACATCCTTGCGGGGAACAAGATTCGCATGACGCCGAACCTCCAGCGTCCGTTGGTGATCTATAAGATATTCGATCTGGTCAAAGCGACGCCAGAGGTCACGTTCAATCAGCTGAAAGAGATCGCCCAAACCTATTTTGCGAATGCCACACCCAAGGTCGATCCGCAACTGGTGATGGATACCCTGCATCAGCTCTTCCACACCTTTTGTTTCGAATTCGATTCCGACTCGAATGAGCGCATCATGAACCGCAAGATGTCTCTGCCGCAGGAGACCCAATCTCCCGCTGACCTGCTCAACAAATGCGACCAAAAGATGTTGCAACTCATCATCGGTGATCTGGGTGCATCGGAACCGCTCGACAAGGAAATTGCCGCACAGATCCTCTATGGCGGCGCGCGCAACCCCAAAGTGCTCGACCATATTCAGGAACTGGTCGACGCCGAGAATCAGGTATAATCGCGGACATGCTTTACAAATTCAGCATAGGCAAACCCCTTTTCGCAATGGCGCTCAACGGCTTCGACAACGCCGTTCCTTGTCGTATTGCGCCTGTTTGCTGAAAGGTCACGTCGCTTTCACATGCCGCAGGTGCCGCCTGCGGCGTTTTTATTTAAGTATTGATCCAAAAGGTTTCGCATGATCCAAATTCAACTTTCCAACATTACCCTTGTCCTTGGGGCAAAACGAATTTTTGAAAATCTCAACTGGGAGATCCAACGCGGGCAGCGCATCGGTCTTATCGGCGCGAATGGCGCGGGAAAGTCATCGCTATTTAAAATGATTGAGGGGGAACATGCCCCCGAATTGGGTGGAAGCGTCACCCGCGCCCGCCTCATCACAACGGGATACCTGCCGCAACATCCTGAGCTGGAGCCAACGCTGACGGCTCTCGACGCTGCGATGGCGGGCAACCCACGCGTGGCAGAAGTTCACGCAGAGCTGGAACGGGTGGAAGCCAGCCTTGGTGATCCCGACATCTATGAAAATGAAAAGAGATTGCAGCGCGCGCTCGAAGCTCAGCACGCGTTGATCGAAGAATACGAATCTCTTGGCGGCGACGCATACCCGCAGCGCGTCCGTGATCTGCTGCTCGGGCTGGGACTCGCTCCCAGTGAACTGACCAAGTCTCTCTCCGTATTAAGCGGCGGTCAGAAAAAACTGATCGGGCTGGCACGGCTGCTTCTGGTCAAACCTGATATCCTCCTGTTGGATGAACCGGATAATCATCTCGATCTGCCTGGTAAACTGTATCTTGAAAAATTGATCCGTGAATATGCAGGGACGGTGGTCATCATCTCTCATGATCGCTACCTGCTCGACGCCGTGGTCACACACATTGCGGAATTGGAAGATGGCAGGATGACCGTGTTCGAGGGGGATTACACCTCGTACATCGCGGATAAAGAGATGCGGCTGGCAAGGCAGGAGGAATTGTTCCAGATTCAGCAGCGAAGTTTTGCACGCATGGAAGCCGCGATAAAACGGTATCGCTTGTGGGCGCAGTTTAATGATAAATTCGCCACCCGTATCCATGCCATGGAAGCCCGAATGGAACGCGTGGAAAAGATTGACAAGCCGATATTGTCCCGCCGCCGTATGGAACTGCGACTTGGCGGCTGGCGGGGCTCGAACAAGGTCTTAGAACTGGCGGGCATCTCCAAGTCGTTTGGTGCAAGGCGCGTCTTCGGCGAGATCAACCAGACCATTTGGCACGGGGAACGCGTCGGGTTGATTGGTGCGAACGGAGCGGGAAAATCCGTCCTGTTGCGCATGATCCTTGGCAAAGAGGTGCCCGATACTGGAGAGATCAAAATCGGTCCAAGTGTTTCCATCGGACATTATGCCCAAGAGCATGAAACGTTGGATTTCAACCAGACCGTTTTGGATGCAGTCCGCTATGCAGGCGAGATGAGCGAATCACGCGCCACGGCATTTTTGTTGCGGTATTTATTTACGTACAAACAGGTTTCGCAAAAGATCGGCGAACTCTCCGGCGGAGAACGCAGCCGCCTGCAACTGGCTTTGGTGGTGCTTTCCGGTGCGAATTTCCTTTTGCTCGACGAACCCACCAATAACCTCGATATTGCTTCGGCGGAAGTACTGGAGCAAGCCCTCGAAGATTTCGAAGGGACGGTTCTGGTCATCTCGCACGACCGCTACTTTCTCGACCGGACCGTGGAACGTTTGCTGGTCATCGAAGACGGCAGGTTGGCGGAATATCTGGGCGGCTACAGCGATTATTTGGGGAGCAGGAACGGGAGACAGTAGATAGAAAAAAGGCGGAGGCATGCAGCCATCCGCCTTTTTTGTTTTGTCTTGGCAGTTCGTTCCTGTGTTACTCGTATCTAAACCTTGCAACTCCAATTGCAAAAAAGACGGTCGCAAACCCAAGCAACACACCGGATTCGAGCAGAATATCGGTCAGACCGCCGCCGCGCAGGACAAGGTCAAGTAAACCTTGCATTGCCCAGGTGGTGGGCAGGATCTTCACGATGTTTTGTACCACTGCCGGGAACAACTCCAATGGATACCAGCATCCGCCCAACAGCGCCATGACCATGCCCGCCATGATGCTCAGCCCGCTGGCTTGCCCTTCGGTTTTGATGAACGTTCCCATTGTCGTGCCGATGGCTCCCGCCGCAAGCGCGGCGCTGGTCATGACTATGAAGAGGGCAGGCAGATTTTGTCCCCATTTCAAGTCAAGGGCGAACATGCCGAACAGAATCAGCAGCGTCATTTGGATCAATGCCATCAGCACCTGACCGGAGATCGTCCCAAACAGGAAGGTGGCTTTTGTGGTCGGTGTGGTCAGGAGACGCCGCAGCGTTCCCTGCTGGCGCTCGTATGCGAACATGGCAGAGATACCGAACAACGGGATGAATACCCAGGTCACCAACTGCCCGGCAGATGAGTTTGCGCGCGGGTCATACTCGACATCGTCCGGGGTCGTACCTTCGATGACGGTCACGCGTTCGGGCGCATCCTCTTGAAGCGTCTGTGCAAGTTCAAGGGCATCGTCGAAGTAGGCTTTTTCGGCTTCCGAAGATTCGAAAGTGCCTTGCGCTCTGGCTTCTTCCAGCGCCAAATTTGCCGCGCTGATGGAACTGCTCACCTTGCGGATGGCGGTTTGCACGGCGCGTTTTGATATGGTGGCATCCATGTTATTGGGCTGCTGGCGAAATTCCAACTCCGCGCTCCCGTTTTGGATGGATTCCAGATCCAACCCGGCTGGGATGACCAGCATGGCATCCGTGCGGCGCGCTTCGAACTCCTCTTCTGCTTCTTCCAACGGCTTGACATCCGGGTAGGTGGAAGTGGAGTTTTCCAATTCGGCGACGATCTGATGCGAGATGGCGGTATCAGCCAAATCCACGACCACGAGGCGGGTGCGGTTGTTGGTTGCACCGCCCGAGGGCGTTCCGCCTGCCAGGAGAAACGTGAAGATCAACGGCAGGATGATGAAGAACAACAGTTCCGAGGAACTTGCAAAACGGATAACCGCGTCCTTCCAGGCGATGGCGAAAATCTTTTTCATTTCTGCACCAGGTTCTTTCGTCCGAAAAGGATCACCGAAGCCGCAAACAGGATCACGCCCATGGTCAGCAGTGCAGTGATCGGCGTGGAAAGATGCGGCAGCATCCCGCCAAGGGCAAGCGTGGTAAATCCATCCAACGCCCATGAGTTGGGTGTGATGCGGCTTAATGTCTGAACGAAGGGCGGCATTTGCTCAAGGCTGATGAAACTCCCGCCGAGAATGCCGAAGATCAACATGATCGCCGAGCCGACGCTTCCGACCTGACCGGGCGTGCGCGCCAGTGCCGTGATCAGCATACCCCAGCCTGTCGCGCCGAAGACCGCAACCAGCACCAGTACAAGCACACCAAACGGGTCGCCCCATTTCAATTGAAATAGAAGCGATGTGCCGCCGATCAGGATCAGCATTTGAGCCACACCGGTGAGGAAGATACCGAATACTTTGCCGCCTAGAATTTGGGTTGCGCTGGTGGGTGAAACCAGCAGGCGTGGCAACGTGCCCTGCGCCTTCTCGGCGAGGATCGACCGCCCGCCGTGACTGACGGTGAACATCAGGAACATTAATGCCATGCCGGGGGCGAGGTAGGCGAGAATATCGAACTCCACTTCGTCGCCGGTAGTTGTGGAGGTGTTGAGTGCGATTGCCAGTGTTTCATCGGTGGGGCTGTCTTGCAGGCGTTGCCCCATCGCTTCGCCCGCGGCTTGCAACTGCTCCATCGGGAGGCGCCCACTGATCGCCATTTGCAAAATGGCGGTTTCGCCGCTGATGCGTCCTTCTTCGATACGGCTGATGTATTCATCCACGATGGATTTGATAATGCCCGCGCTGGTGGGGCGGGTGGGGTTGGCGTAGATCTCGATCTTGAGAGCCTCTTTTTCGAGCGCGGTCTCAGGGTTAAAATCTTCTTGCTGCGGGATGATGCTGCGCGAGAATCCTGCCGGGATGATGATGGCTGCCGCGGCTTCGTCATCATCCACCATCAGGCGCGCCGCCTCCGGCTCGGACCCGGAAGTGGGTTCGACTAATTCAGCCAGGTCCTCCGAATTGAAGACATCCACCAGAGCTTTGCCCAACTCGCCGTCATCCAAATTGACGATGACGACGGGGATATCCGAAATGCCCGATGAACTACCGCTGAACCGTCCGGTCACCAATCCCATACCGAGTGTGAGCAGGAACGGGGCGAGAAGCATGAGTACCAACGCGGCGCGGTCACGAAAGATCAGCCGCAAGTCTTTGATGCCGATGAGAAAAAGTTTGTTCATGGTGTGCTCTTTTGATGAACGTGGAAAGGGCTGCAATGCCCCTTTCTAGTCTCTCAATGCCCTTCCCGTCAGGTGCAGGAACACCGCTTCGAGGTTTGGTTCTCGGATGTCGATTGAGTGGATCTTGATGCCGCGTTCGTTGGCTTTACCAATGACCGGGGCAAGTACATCCTTTGCAGATTGGGCAATGACCGAAACCTGATGGTTTATCACACTGGCTTCCTGCACATCCTTGATGCCCTTGAAGGCAGCCGCCAACGCTTCGGGGTCGTCATTCTCGCTGATGTGCAGCAACAGGGTTTCCGTCTCGCCGACCTGCTGGGTGAGTTCTTTTTGCGTGCCAATGGCGATCAACTCACCGTGGTCGATGATGCCCACCCGGTCGGACAGTTCCTCGGCTTCTTCCATGTAATGAGTGGTGTATAGAACGGTCATGCCTTTTTGATTGAGGTCTTTGACCGTGTCCAATATGGCGCGGCGGGATTGCGGGTCGATGCCGACGGTTGGCTCATCCATGAAGAGAAGTTTTGGTTTGTGTAAAAGCCCCACTCCAATGTTGACGCGGCGCTTCATCCCGCCGGAATAGGTTTTGACGCGATCCTTTGCCTTGTCTGTCAGATCAATCTGCTCCAGCACTTCGTCCACGCGGGTGGTGAGTGATTTGCCGCTCAAGCCGTACATCTGACCCCAAAAGAGCAGATTTTCTTTCGCGGTCAAGTCTTCGTACAGCGCCAAGTCTTGCGGCACGACGCCGATGGCATTGCGCACCGCCATTGGCTCCCTGCTGACAGAATGTCCGGCGATGGTTGCATCGCCGGAGGTGGGTGCATACAGGGTGGAAAGCATGGAAATGGTGGTGGTCTTTCCGGCTCCATTGGGACCAAGCAGGCTGAAAATTTCACCCTCTTTGATGTTGAAGGAAATCCCTTTGACGGCGGCAAAGTCCCCGTATTTTTTGACAAGATTTTGTACTTCAAGGATGTTGGGCATGGGAACTCCTGAATGAGAAGATATGAAGTTATACGATTGATCAAGAGGGAGGTTGCGCATTTCTGGAACCTTCAGTGCATTGAAGGTGCGGGGCGAAGGAGCATTGTTTCTTTGATGATTCTAATTTAACAATTGTCAGGAAGCAAGCATTGTGTATAGAACAACACATAGACATAGAAAGATGGGGAGAACCCCGAAAAGGATCCCAAAAAAGATCCACGGAACGTACCTTCCGCTTCCTTCCCTGGGAGGGATGGTTTTTCCTGCCAACAAGGCGGGGACTTGGTCTGTGCCGATGGCTTGCGCCACGGCATCCAATTCTGTGAGAAGAGCCTTGAATCTATCTGTGGATAGACCTGCCGCAGGGTGCTCATGGATGAGGAATGCTTTTGCGTCCGGGAGAATTTCTTCGCGCAAAGTACTGTCGGTAATTCTGCTTTGTTCGACCAGGATCAGGTTTCGCACGCCTCGCGAGAAACGCAGGCTCATGTCTTTCTTGAATCCGGTCGGGTAGCCGAGGTAGGCGAACGCCAGCATGGCGTCCCGGGTTGCGGGGCTGATGGGAGTGTCGCTGCCGGCTTGGAAGGCTGCCTCGAATGTTTGCGGGATTCTGGTGCTGTCCTTGCACTGGACGTTCAAGCCGTTCGTTTCACTAGGGTTTACTTCCATGACGATTCGCACCTTCACGGTCACGCCGATCCGCGAGCCGCCGTCTCCGCCGTAGGTGCGATAGGTGGATGCGAAGGTAGTAAAAGCAACGCGCCGCCCCTGATACATCCCGCCATACCATGTACTTGGGATGTTCTTCGCCTGGTTCAAGGCTCGATAGCCGAGAGCCTGTGCGAGTTGTTGGTGGGTCTTTCGCAAAGTAGTATTTGAATTTAGAGTGAATAGTGCAGTTCCGATCACCAGTAGGGGGACGATGCAAAAGGAGAACCCAAGAGCGGCGATAACAAAGAAGTTCCACAGGTCGGAAGAGTTCATTTGTTATAGGTTCACTTTTTATTTGATTGCTTCATGACTGTGACCGATTCGTTGACGAGTTCCTTAAGCACTTTCTTGTCCACATCAGCCAGTTTTTTGATGTACAGGCACGATTTTCCAGTGGAAAACTTTCCCAGTTTCTTGAGCAGTTCATCGTAACGGTCGAAGCCTGCCATGATATACAAAGTGAGGTTTTGTTTGCGTGGTGAGAAACCCACTATGGGCCAGGGAAGCTGACTGCCGTTGGCGTAGGTCATCATATACTCGCCAAAGCCTACAATACTGGTGCCCCACATGGCGGGTTCGGCTTTGGTAGATTGCTTCATCATTTTTGCGATCTCGAAACAGTCGGCGCGAGTTTGCTCATTGGGGATGGCGTTAAGAAATGCCTCTACACTGGCGTTGGTCTTTTGGGTTTTAGGTTCGGGTTTTTTGGGCATTGCAATCTCTCCTTTTGGTTTCGGGTAAATTAGACTTATTTTAGCCTATTTGTTCTACTGGTAAAGGTTTTGTTTGGGGTGCGCCAGAGTTATAGTAAGGTTGGAATTTTATCCTCGTGGGGACTGAAAATCTCACCTATGCCGAAAGTATTGTTTTATAGAATCTTGTAATGTACCTGCGGCGCTTTGCGTTCGATGACCTGTTCAGCCGCAAGAGCCATGCGCAGAAGAGTTTTCTCATCCCACGCCTTGCCGATGACCTGCAAACCAATAGGTAGGTTTTTGTGCGCATAGCCAACAGGGAATGAGATGGCTGGAAACCCAGTCAAATTCCCGGCGGTGACGAAGCGCATGATCTCAACGGTGGTGCTCAGATCTGACTCGCCATCGGGTAGCGCGCCTTTCTTGATCTCCGGCGCAGAGACGCCCGTGGTAGGGGTGAGGATCACATCCGCTTTTTGGAAGGCGGCATTGAAGTGGTTGATGATACGCGTGCGGATGCGTTGTGCCGCGATGTAATCTGTAGAGGAGAATTGACGCGCCAATGCAAGGTTGATGCGTACATCCAAGGCGTGTTCTTGATGATGCTCGGCATAGGTGGCGTCCATGCCCTGCGCCATCTCGCTGAGGATGGTGATGCTATGAGCCACGCGGTTCGCTTCGAGGTTTGGGATGACGATCTCCACGATCTCACAGCCCATATTTTCGTATTCTTTCAGCATGGCTTCGCAGGCAGCGACAGTGTCTGCATCTGCATGGCGGAACCACTGCCAATACACGCCGATCTTCAAGCCTTTGAGATTCAGGTCATCCCAACTGGCAAGGGAAGGCAACGGTTGGTGAAGTGATATCTCATCTTTCGGGTCGGGTCCGGCAATGAGGGCGTAGGTGAGCGCTGCATCGGTGGCTGAGGCGGCAATGGGTCCAATGTGAGCAACGCTCCAATCCAGTGGGAACGCACCAAATTCACTGACACGCCCAAAGGTGGCTTTCAAGCCAACCAATCCGCAAAATGAAGAAGGGATGCGGATCGAGCCGCCGCCATCTGCGCCGATGGCGGCAGGGACGAGTCCCGCTGCCACGGCAGTTGCCGAGCCGCTGGAACTTGCGCCGGTGAAGTGTGCTGTGTTGTATGGGTTGCGCGTCGTGCCGTGATGCGGGTTGAGTCCGGTCACGTTGATGCCGATCTCGTGCATGTTGGTCTTGCCGACCAGCAATGCGCCCGCGCTGCGCAGCCTTGCCACTACGGTGGCATCTTCCGTCGCCGGTGATTTGCCAAGGAAGGATGTTCCCACGGTGGTGGGATACGGTGTCATATCCATTTCATCTTTTACCGCAATCGGCACGCCATCGAAAACGCTCAAGGGTTTCCCGGCTTTGAAGCGTGCTGTGGATTCTCTTGCCTGCTTCAGCACGTCTTCGCGGTTCACGGCGATGAAGGCTCGTAATGCGGGGTCGTGTTTGTCGCTGGCGGCGATGGCGTCCAATACTTTTTGCGCGACCTCTTCGGGTGTGGTTGTGCCGTTGCGGTAGGATTGGGCGTAGTCGTGGATGCCTGCGAATTGAAACCCCCTTAGCGCAGATGCCTTCTGCGGGAATTCTTTTTCAGAGACAGATGCCGCTTCGGTCTGCAACTCTCCAGTGTGATGGACGGGATGGAACGTTGGATTTTCGTCAAAGTGTTGCGTGCGCAGCCAGTTGAGCCCTGCACTTTCAAAGAGACTTGGTGTGAGCAATCCCTTCAAGGGACCTTCGATCAGGGATGCAAATAGTTTTAACAACCCGCCTGAAAGATAAGGGAGTTTGACGGATTTCAAATCGTATTGGTTGTCCATGTTATGCCTCGTTTCTTTTCCTAGAAAATGTCTGAAAAGTATTTTAACCACAGAGGAACACAGATAAAAAGGATGAAATGTTCTTTTTGTCGAAAATCCATCCCAAAATCAGCGTTCATCCGTGTTTATCTGTGGTGAATATTTAAGTTTTCAGACACTCTCTTAAGTTTTTCACCACAAAGACTCAATGACAAAAAACTTGGCGGCTTTGAGTCTTTGTGGCTTCGTGGTTTTCTTACACTTTGAAGATCAGGTCGAGATATTTTTTGAGCATATCGCTGACCAGTCCGCGCATGGGAATGGTGGCTGCCATGCCGTAGATGGGCGCCATGCTGCCTTTTTCTTCAGGGTGAGCCTTCACATGGTCAATCGCAGTTTTCAGGTCCGTGATGAAGCGCTCTTTCACGCCGGGCTGGGCATGCCGCAAGGTCAACGCAATGTGCATGCAAGACGGCTTATGCAATCCGTTCAAACTCCACTTGTGATGTCCCATCGCTTCGAGCACTTTGTAGATGTTGAGCGAATCGGATTTGAATGCGATCACGAACAACGGGTCGCCGATGATCTCAAGTTCGGGAATCTTTTTGATCTCTGCCTTGATGTAGTCTGCGGTTTCGAGAATTTGTCTGGTCGCATCGAGATAGCCCTGCTCACCGATGGAGGTAAGTGCCGCCCAACATGCCGCGCTCAACGCACCGGGACGGCTGCCCGCGAACGTGGGCGAGAAATACAATCCGCCGGGCCAGTCGCTGGTGGTGTAATACTGATAGTGTCGCAATTCCTTGCTGCGATACAAAATGACCGACGTGCCTTTGGCGGCATACCCATACTTGTGCGTGTCCACAGAAATGGACGTGACACCCGGCAGACGGAAATCGAAGGTCGGCACGTTGTAGCCGAGTTTCTCCGCCCACGGCAGGACGAAGCCGCCAAGACATGCATCGGTGTGGAAGCCGATGTTGCGCTGGCGGGCGAGTTCAGACATTTCTTTGATGGGGTCGATGGCGCCATGTGGAAAGGACGGCGCCGAGCCAACGATGACGACTGTGTTGCGGTTGATGGCTTTGCGGACGGCGTTCACATCGGCGCGGGAATTTGCATCCACCGGCACTTTGACCATTTTGATTCCGAAATACTGACTGGCTTTATCGAACGCAGCGTGCGCTGTGACCGGTGCGATCATTTCCGGGCTGGTGATGCCTTTTGTGTCGCGTGCCCAATCGCGATAGGATTTCATCGCCAGCATGATGCTTTCCGTCCCGCCGGAGCAGACCGTCCCATATGCTGCGCTTCCTTCGAAGTTGAGCATGTTCGCTGCCATCGAAACGATCTCCGCCTCGAACTTGGTGGCGCTTGGGAAAACATCCGAATGCAGGGGGTTACTCTGCGAGTTGAGCGCATAGGCGCGATTCAAAAATTCGATATGTTCTTCATCGCCATGATAGACCGCGCCGGAGACAAAGCCGTCCTTCCAGACCGATTCTTCGCGCTCGTGCAGGGATTCCATTTCGTGCAAAATTTCTTCGCGGTCGCGTCCCTTGGCGGGGAGTTTTGCAAAGGTGGGGTAGTCATCGCGGTACGGTTTGAGGGATGACTCCAGCCCCGCCATCATGTCGTCGTATTCCTTGTCGATCTTCTCGCGGATGGACGGAATCTTTTTCATCCGTTTTTCCACCCAAGCCACCATCGGCGCGGGTAGTTTTCCAATATTCTTCATCAACAGATCTTCGAGTTTCATGCGTATCCTTGTTTGGCGTTTGTTCTTTAATAACGGATTTTTTATGGAACGTCTGAAAACTAACCAAAAATTCTCATAGGCACAAAGCCCTCAAAGATTTCATCTTCGAGCCTTTGGGTCTTGGTGTCTTTGTGTTTACAAAGCCAGTCTTATCAAATATTTCCCTAAACTTCAGCCTTATTCAACCGCGCATACATCTTCTTATTATTCTCATAAATGCCCAGAAACTCGCGGAACAATTCATCGTAAATTTTTCGGTGATCGGGGTTCGGGGTGTAGGTCTTCGCCACTGGCGCGCGTGATGCGATATCGTCATAGCGGATGTATCCCAGCGAAGCCGCCGCCAGCATTGCCGCGCCGCGCACATTGACCTCGATCGGGTCTTTCATCTGTCGAATGGGGCGATTCAACACATCGGCATGGATTTGACACCAGATATCCGACTTTGCGCCCCCGCCGACCATGTTTATGGCTTCGGTGGGTTTGCCATTGAATTGCTCGACATATTTCAACAACCAGCGGGCATTGAACGCCACGCCTTCCAAGGTCGCCCTTACCATGTGGTTGCGGTTGGTATGTAATGACATATTGAAGAAGCCGCCACGCACAAAGCGGTCTTCGACGGGCGTTCGCTCGCCATACAGCCACGGGGTGTAGATCAAGCCTTCACTGCCCGCCGGAGTGCGTTCTGCGATCTGATCGAAGAGTTTGTAGGCATTGCCGGGTTTCTCCGACGTTAACTCATCTTTGTGGAAAAATATATTGTCGCGCAGGTATTGCAGGTTTACACCGGCGCAATCCTGTTCGTTCGTTAGCAAATACCTGCCGGGGATCGAAGATGGGAGTGAGGCAAGGTTGTGGAATACATCCGTTTTCTTGAACGGTACATGACAAGTCGTCCATCCAGATGTGCCGATGTAAAGATGCGTTTCGAAATCTGCCACCGCGCCCGAACCGACCGCCGCCGAGTGGACGTCCGGCGACCCCATGATGACCTGCACATCATCGGGCAAGCCCCACTCTTTGCGGATGTTCGGCAGCAGCGCACCCAGCGAGGCGTTGGGAGGGTACAGGTCGGGCAGTTTTTCGCGGTCGATACCGGAGAGACGGATCAGACCTTCATCGTATTTGATGTTCAAGATGTTGCGGTTGTCCGTCACCCAATGCAGGATAATCGAGTTGACCGAAGCGGCGAACCTCCCGGTCAACAATAGACCGATATAATCAATCGGTTCAAGGAACTTATAGGTCTGGTTGTATATTTCAGGGTGGACATGCTTGAGGTACAAAATATGTGCGATGGGGTCTTTGCCCGAACTGCCGGGCAGTCCGCCAGTGAGATTGACCCACCTGAAAAGTTTGCTGATTCCATAATCTGCGATTTTTATCAGCCCCTCGCCGATTTTTTTGATATACGGCTCGCCGCGCGAGTCCATCCAAATGACCGCATTTCCCAGTGCGTTTCCAGCCCGGTCCACAGCCACTGTCCCAGACCATTGACCGGTAATGGCAATGGCATGAATATCTTCGTTTGGAACAAGCCTTTTTCCAAGCAGACGTTTGATCACCGTGTTGATCGCACCCCACCATTCGGCTGGAGATTGCTCCGCGCCGCCATTCGGCAACAGCAACACGCGATTCTCTTGAAAGTCACTGCCGATCATTTCCCCCTGCAACGAAAACAAGGCTACCTTTGGCCCAGATGTCCCCAGGTCGATCGCAAGAATATACTTCTCCGCCGCCATGCCCACTCCTCTTTGTGAAATGGTCAAACCATTGCGTTCGAATTGTACACCCTCTTATTTTGAATTCCAGAAAACCAGCGCCTGGACTGGTCTCATTTCAAACAAACACCCGTAGTGGAAAACTACGGGTGAATTGAAAAACATCACGCCTGAATTTGCAGACCAAGCTTTTCGGCAAGCGCAGCGTTGCTGGGTTCGACCAGGAACGAACCGTCCTCAAACATAATGGTCGGGATGATGCGCTTTCCATTATTCTTTTGCTTGACAAATTCCTCCGCGTCCTTATCCGCATCGGTGTCCAACCATGTAAATGGGATCGCATTGTCCAGCAAGAACTTCTTCGAACGGCGGCAGTCCGGGCACCAGTCGGCGCCGTACACGGTAATTTTGGCTTCAGCCATGAGTCCTCCAGAGGGTGATGAAGTTGCAGTGATGCTCGAACGCTCTGATTAATGTATACCGTGAAAATTGTTTCTAAAATTTTTATTCGATGCGCAGCACTTTGGCACCGCGAATTTTACCCTGTTTCATTTCGAGCAAGGCGCGGTTGGCATCCTTTAATTCATATTCCTGAAACTCTGGTTTGATCTCCGCTTCATCCGCAATCGCTAAAAATTCGCGCACGTCTGCCCGTGTGACGTTTGCCACGCTTTTGATTTCTTTTTCCATCCACAAATGCGCGGGGTAATTCAATTGAAGGAGGACGTCCTTATCCTTTTCTTCTTTACGGATGGCATTGATGACCAGTCGCCCGCCCGGTTTGAGGATGTTCAACGCCTCAACCTCCGGACGCCAAACCGGGGTGGTATCTACGACCGAATCCAACGCCGACGGCGGACTCTCCTCTATTCCGCCTGCCCATGCCGCGCCCAAAGAAAGGGCGAATTCTCGCTCGGCTGGATTTCGGCTGAAAACGAAAATTTGAGAATTGGGGAATTTATGCTTTGCCAGTTTCAACACGAGATGATTCGATCCGCCGAATCCCATCAGTCCAAGCGACTGTCCGTTTTGCAGATTGCTCAATCGAAGCGACCTGTACCCAATTGCCCCTGCGCACAACAATGGCGCCGCCTCTGAATCCGAAAGCGAATCGGGGATCGGATGGACGAAGTCCGCGCGGATCTTCATGTACTCCGCATATCCGCCGTCTATGTCGCGTCCCGTGGCTTGGAATTGCGGACATAAATTCTCCCGTCCGCTTTTGCAAAAGTCACATTCCCCGCACGCAGAGGCGATCCACGCCACGCCGACCCGTTGCCCTGTGGATTCTACGCTTCCCACCACCTGATGTCCCAGGATCACTGGCAGGAGCGGCGGGGGAGTGCGTCCTTCGATTTCGTCCAATTCGGTATGACAGACCCCGCAGCGGGAAACCTTGATGAGTACCTCACCCGCAGCGAGAGTCGGCTTGGGGCGTTGAGTCAACTTCAGGGGAGGGTGAAGCGCTTGTACCTCCCCAAGTGACTCAAGCAACATTGCCTTCATTTTGGCGGCAAGGCAGAGGCAAAATCCATACCCATTTTTACCCAACTGCTGAGTTGTTTTCCGGTCTTATACCCCTCAGGCTCAACCATCAACCAGCCCTTCATCGGTCTGGGACCATTTTTCATGGTGAAGATCTTGACGTGTGTGCGTTTGAGCAGTTTTTCGTAATCTTCAAGATGGACGCGCACGATCAGGTCGTCGCCGAGGATTCCGCATGCCATGTTGCCGTGAAGCATGTAGCCCACGCCGCCAAACATTTTCTTCTCGATGATGGGCCATCCCTTAACTACCGCACGGATGCGTTCTGCGAGTTTTAAGTTGTATGCCATCCCAACTCCTTGCTGTTTACTGCCTATCCTGTTCCGAATTGCCGGTCTCCAGCGTCTCCCAAACCTGGCAGGATGTAGGCGCGTTCGTTGAGTCGCTCGTCGATAGCGGCGATGTGGATGGGGATATCGGGGTGCTGGTCTTGCATGGCTTTGATGCCTTCGGGCGCGGCGATCAGCCCGACGAATTTGATCTTTTTCACGCCCCATTTTTTCAAAACCTCGGCAGTGGCAGTGGCGGAGCCGCCGGTGGCGAGCATCGGGTCGAGGATGAGGCAGACCGAAACGCGCGGCTCGGTGGGCAGTTTGTTGTAGTATTCCACGGGTTTGAGCGTGTGTTCGTCACGATACAAGCCGATATGCCAGACTTCGGCGCTGGGCATCAGGCTCCATACGCCTTCCACCATACCAAGTCCGGCGCGCAAGATCGGCACCAGACCAATCTTTTCCTGTAACTCCTGACCGGTCATCTTTGCGAGCGGAGTTTCCAACTCGCGCGGCGTGGTCGCCAGGTCGGCGGTGGCTTCGTAGGCGAGCAGCGCGGCGATCTCGCGCACCAATTCGCGGAATTTCTTGGGTTCGGTCTTTACATCTCGAAGACGGGAAAGTTTATGGGCGACGAGCGGGTGTTTGGATTCGTAGACGTTGGACATGGAAACTCCAATCTCAGTTTTTTCGCAATTATAGCCGGATTGAGTTAGGAAAGATGTCATGCGGTAGGGGTGATGAAATGACTACCATTAAAGTTATATATGATATAAACTGTAAACAGTGTAAACTATTCGAGGTGAGTATGGCTCAGACCCGCAGAGAACGATTACGGCTTGAAACGATCGAAGAGATAAAAATTACCGCCTGGAAACAGATCGGTGAGCAGGGTGCGGCTTCATTATCCTTGCGGGCGATTGCTCGAGAAATGGGGATGACCGCGCCGGGGCTGTACCGTTATTACAAAGACCGCGATGCACTGGTGACAGCGTTGGTGATGGATGCTTTTTCGTCTTTCACGAATCGACTCGAAACGGGAAGGGATGCTTATCCCGTCACTGACCACACTGGGCGATTTCGTGGGATGTGCCGGGCGTACTTTCAGTGGGCGATGGAAAATCCGCAGCGTTATATGCTGTTGTTTGGTACGCCGATTCAAGGTTATCTATTTGCCGAGGAGTTGGGTCCGGTGGCGCAGCGGAGTTTTCTTGTGTTGCAGGGCGTGATCGGTGAAGCATTTGTGGCGGGAAAAATCAAAGGCGAAGTGGTTGGTTTGAAACTGCCGACCAGCCTCAAGGTCCAGTATGAGGCGTTGCGCAAGTTTGGAATGCCCTACACGGGCACGGTCACGCAGTTGGCGTTGTCCGTCTGGTCGATGATCCACGGGATGACTTCGTTGTATCTATATAACTATCTGGCAGGTTTTTTGCAGGAAGGTGTGGGGGCGTTTGTCGAGTTTGAGATCGAGAAGATGATTGCAATCATTGGATTGGAGTGAAAAAATATGAATCGTCAATTTCCCATGAGACAAAGAATCCGCAAGGCGCTTGTGATCGTTGCTTTTCTGTCGTTTCCCATCACCATGAATTTCTTTTCTCCGTACGTCATCATTGAAGGCGCTATGAACGGTGTTGTCAATGGGAGTTTCGTGGTGTTTGTGTCGTTGTTCCTGTCTGCGTTGTTTCTGGGACGCTTGTGGTGCGGGTGGATTTGCCCGGCAGGCGGATTGCAGGAGATGGTCGAGCCGGTCAATAAGAAGGTGGTCAACGGCGCGAAGAGTGATTGGATCAAGTGGTTGATCTGGATTCCCTGGGTTTCATTGATCGTTTGGTTTGCTGTTAATGCAGGCGGATACCGGCGGATTGACCTGTTGTATCTGACTGAAAATGGGATTTCCGTGGCAGGCTCCGCCGATCGCCCGATCTTTTTCGCCTACCTGATCTACTACATCGTCATCGCTTTGTTTGTTGGGTTGGCTATGTTTGCAGGGAAACGCGCCGGCTGCCACACCGTTTGCTGGATCGCTCCCTTCATGATGATAGGGCGTTGGGTCCGCAACCGCTTCGGCTGGGCTTCGCTGCGGCTGGTGGCAGATTCCTCTGCATGTACAGATTGCAAGACCTGTACAAAAAGTTGCCCTATGAGTTTGGATGTAAATGCGATGGTACAGGTTGGAAAAATGGAACACCCTGAATGTATCTTATGCGGTACCTGCGTGGACGGTTGTACGAAGAAAGCCATTCGCTATTCGTTCTCGGCTGGGAGGTAAATTATGAACGGAAATGATTTTATGGCATGGGTGCTGCGCTCGCCTTTTCATGGCATGTTGAGCAATGGCATGATGCTCATCACCATCACCGGGCGCAAGACCGGCAAGACCTACACCACGCCGGTCGGATATTATGTAGAAGGAGAATACCTGTGGATCGTCACCAGTCGTGAACGCAAGTGGTGGAAGAATCTGCAAGGCGGCGCACAGGTGAACTTGCTGCTCAAACGTAAGCCTGTCAACGGAATCGCCGACATCGAGTTGGATGAGAAAGCCGTCGAAGCGAGAATGTACGAATATCTGCGGCATGTGCCACAGGCGGCAAAGCCGATGAAGATCCGCGTGGAAGATGGCAAGCCCAACCCGGCGGATATTGCCGCCACAGCAAAAGATCGCTTGTTTGTGAATATCAAACTAACGGAATAGTGCCAGCACGAACGGAAGCGCTCCAAGCGCGGCACATGCAAAGAAACCGATGACGAGAATGGTTAGGCAAGCGGGGAAAAGCCGACGCAGCCACGTCCAATAGACGTAGGAATTCCATGCTTTGATGGCAATGGGCTGCGCCTTGCGCAACAGGTCGGGCGCTTCTTTTTCCAGACTTGGGGCTGGTCGCTGTTTCGGCGGCTTGGATGTGACTGTAGGCTTGGCTTTAGTCCGCAGCGCTTCAGGGATGGTCAGGTTCGCGCCGCAATACGAACACATTGTGTAGGTTTTTCCTGCTTCCGGTTCGTTTGGTGCTCCACAAGCAGGGCATGGGAAAGTTGATGTCATGAGGGGATTCTCCAGATCGCGGCAATTATACTCAGATGGCGTTATCTCAAAGCAAGTTGCGATAGAATCGGGAAAATGATTTGTCAGGAAACTTGTTTCCTGACATCCCAATTCAGAGGAGAGTGTCATGACCGAACAGTTTACTTTCGGCGGTGAGATCGTTTGGCGCCCCAGCCCCGCTCAGATCGAACATGCGAACCTGACGACGTTCATGCGCGCATATGGGATCAATGACTTTGATGAACTCATGCAGCGGTCCACCCATGACGTGGAGTGGTTCACCGATGCGGTTTTGAAAACACTGGGTATCCAATTTTATACGCCTTATTCCAAGGCAGTTGATCTCTCTGGAGGTATCCAATTCCCGAAATGGTGTGTGGGTGGAAAGATGAATATCATCCACAACTGCGTGGATAAATGGGCGATGGCTTATGGTCAGCGGTCGGCGGTCATTTTTGAAGGAGAGGAGGGAATTACAAGAACACTCACCTATGAAGACTTGAATCGAGAAGTGAATAAAACTGCCAATGCCTTGCGCTCATTGGGGCTTGGCAAGGGCGATGCCGTTGGTCTTTTCATGCCGATGACGCCAGAGATCGTAGTGGCGCTGTTGGCAATTGCGAAGATCGGTGGAATCATCCTGCCGTTGTTTTCCGGCTATGGAGCGGGCGCTATCGTCTCGCGCATGGTGGATGCGGATGCAAAAGCCCTCTTTGCCGCAGATGGAGCCTTCCGGCGCGGCAAAGCAGTGGAGATGAAATCCATTGCAGATGAGGCGGTAGAACAAATTCCAACGCTCAAGCACATGATCGTTTTGCGGCGGACGGGTCAAGCGATAACGATGAAGGAGGGAAGAGACCATTGGTGGCATGAACTCATTGACCGTCAGAATGATGAATCTGAAACTGAAATCACCGATGCAGAAGACCCGCTGATGGTCATTTACACCTCTGGTACGACGGGCAAGCCCAAAGGTGCGCTGCACACTCATTGCGGATTCCCGGTCAAAGCTGCGCAAGATATGGCATTCGGTACGGATGTCCATCGCGGTGATGTGATCTATTGGATGACCGACATGGGCTGGATGATGGGTCCGTGGCTGGTGTTTGGCAGTCTGCTGCTTGGCGCGACGATGTTCCTTTATGATGGTGCGCCGGATTTTCCCGCGCCGAATCGCTTATGGGAGTTGGCGGAGAAGCATCGCATCAACCAGATGGGTGTGTCGCCGACGTTGATCCGGTCACTGATTCCACACGGAGAGGAATACTTCCGACGACACGATCTTTCCTCTTTGAAATGTTTCGCCTCCACCGGCGAGCCGTGGAATCCTGACCCGTGGATGTGGCTGTTCGAGAAAGTCGGCGGCGGGCGCATCCCGATCATCAACTATTCCGGCGGGACGGAAATTTCCGGCGGCATTGTAATGGGCAATCTGCTCTTGCCGCTCAAACCGTGTGCTTTTTCTGCGCCATGTCCGGGTATGGCGGCGGATGTGGTGGGTGAGAATGGGGTTCCGGTTCGCAATGCAGTTGGAGAATTGGTCATCAAAGCGCCCTGGATTGGGATGACGCGCGGATTTTGGAGGGACAAACAGCGTTATTTGGATACCTACTGGTCGCGCTGGGAGAATGTGTGGGTGCATGGTGATTTTGCCGCTGTTGATAATGACGGCTTGTGGTACATCCTCGGTCGTTCGGACGATACGATCAAGGTCGCGGGCAAGCGCCTAGGTCCGGCGGAGGTGGAGTCGATCCTGGTCCGGCACGAGTCTATTGTGGAGGCGGCGGCGATTGGGGTACCGCACGAGGTCAAGGGGAGTGAACTGGTCCTCTTTGCAGTGACCGCTCCCGGCGTGGAACGAAGCGATGCGCTTCGTCAGGAATTAAATGGCATGGTCGTCGCGGAAATGGGCAAGCCGCTTGCGCCGAAAGCGATCCTGTTCGTTTCTGATCTGCCAAAAACGCGCAATGCCAAGGTGATGCGGCGGATGATTCGTGCGGCGTATTTGGGTCTGGATCTGGGTGATACGTCGTCGCTGGTGAATCCGGCGGCGGTGGAGGAGATTCGAAAGGCTGGGTGATCGTGAGTGATCGCGATTATGAAATAAGGTTGGTATGAGAGTGCCAGACTTGATTTTTCCCCCTGCATTATAATAATTTCCGTCCTGCAACTCTTGCGGGAGAAGGAGATTGAATGAAAAAAGTTCGAAATGGAATCTTCGCACTGCTGGTGTGCCTGGTGTTCGTCCTGTCGTCGTGCGGTTCGCCGACACCCGAAGTGGTGACGGTGGTGGTTACCGCCACGGATGCGCCCGCCACTGCCGAGCCGGCACCCCCGCCAACCCAGTCGTTTGCGCCAATTGCTCTTGGGGGTCCGCAAAACGGCGAAACGATGAAGTGGCTCGATGGCAGTTCGCTGGTTTACATCCCTGCTGGTGAATTTACGATGGGGTACGGCGGCGATGCACCTGTCCATATCGTGATGCTGGACGGGTATTGGATCCAGCAGACCAAAGTGACCAATCGCATGTATGAACAATGTGTGAAGGCGGGCGCTTGTACTTCGCCTGCGCAGGAATTGGGCGGTCCGGTTTTTACCAACCCTGAATTTGCCAGCCACCCGGTAGTGGGTGTGAATTGGGATCAGGCGCAGGCATACTGTGGTTGGATCCAAGGCTCTCTGCCTACAGAGGCGCAGTGGGAGAAATCGGCGCGCGGCTTGAACGGGAATTCGTATCCGTGGGGGAACAGTGAGCCAGCCTGTGACCTGTTGAACTATGCAAATTGCTATGGGCGAACGACAATTGTAAATGCCAACCCTGAAGGCGCGAGTGCCTTTGGGGTGTTGGATATGGCAGGCAATGTCTTTGAATGGGTGTTCGATTGGTACGACGCCAATTATTATGCCCAGTCTGCGGCTGCCAACCCAACCGGTCCGCAGAGCGGTCAATACCGCGGTGTGCGTGGCAGTTCCTTTGAAACAGCCGAAGAACAGGTTGCTTCTGCCATCCGGCGCTTCAATGAGCCAACCGACAGTGGGCGTGATATTGGTTTTCGCTGTGTGGTTGCAAATCCGCAGCCGTTCGCTCCGTATTGCCAGCTGACTGCTCAAGTGCCTGCCCAGCAGGCGGTTGCCAACAATTCCTGTGCTCTGCCCGAAGGTGTGGTGACCGACCAATACTGCTCCAACGGAGACGGGTATGGCGTGGTGCAAATTTCGTTCGGTGCTACATGGGAAGTGCTTGGGACGCGCATGCAATGCGAGGAAGTGATCGAAGCCGGGATTCGCAAACTGGTCTGTCGCGGTCCGCGCGGCATAGAATCGACCAACGAAGTTTTGCTCTGTAATGAGGCTTGTACAAACCAACCTGATGTGAGCGGATTGAACCCGGTCTGCGATTCCGGGTATGCGCTCGACCCATCCACCGGCTCGTGTGCCTACAGCCCCATTCTTGCTCAGCCGGGTGCAGGTGGATGCCCTGCCGGGTATGTGACGTTGGACCGCGGCGGGCAGCAGGTTTGTGCCGTCAGCGCCGGGGCAGATGGAGCGTGTCCGATCGGGCTGTACTTTGACGATCTGGCGGGAATGTGCGTGCCGCCCAACGGCGAGACCAATGCTCCCTTTGGGATCGATAACGCTTCTCTCGCCACCCAGACCTATGCTGGTTGTGCTGTGGGCTATAACTACAACGATACCTTCCAGTGCTGCCAGCCTGCTGCCGGAGCTACCTTCCCGGGCTGCGCCCCTGGTTACACCTTTGACGTTAATGCGCGTGCGTGCGTACCTGTAGCGGAAGAGGCATTGGGCGGGACGGGCTGTGTCACTGTGCGTGTCAACACGGTCAAATGTGTAAACGAGGAAGATAAAGTCTGTGCGCCCATTGATACCGAGTCGCGCTGTGTGGCAAACCTCAATTGTAGGTGGAATGAAGGGGAAGATAAGTGTGAGTTGCGTCCGTAAGTAGGCGTTTTAAAGGTGTTTGTATTGTACGGCTATGCCGTACAATACAAACACCTTTTTAATAAACCAGGCACTGATATATTTCATTTTCATTGCTTCTGCAAATCCTTTCTATATTTGTTGTACGATTAAATCATCCTGTGCAAGTCCATTTTTCGTGCTTTATCAAATCATTAAAATGATAACAAGGAGAGAGAGATGAGGAAACCAATTTCTGTTTTTGCTGTTCTGGTGGTGTTGTTGTCTTTGACGGTGGGTGGTGTTTTGGCTGCCCCGGGGTTATTGACCCTGCGTGAAACCCGCAATGATTATGGGAGCAGTGTGATCTTTGTGCTTGAATATAGCGGTGACTTTCCTCGTAATTATTTCAAGGGCTTTGTAACGGAGGGCGATAATAAATACCCGATCCATTGCAATGTTGTCAGCGACACAGTGGTCCAATGCACGGTTTCACGTGCAGTAGCGGGCAAGAATGTTGTCTTGTATGTCGGCGAGTTTGTTTTCTGGACGTTTGCGCCGGATACTTCAGGAGCGCCAAATGATCCTGCTGAATATTGTTACGATATTTACAATTCGCAGACAGATGAAAACGAAGTGGATTTCTTCTGGGTTCCTGTGGATGTTCATTGCCAGGATGCGCCTGCTGCAAATGGCGATCCCCTTGAATATGATGGTTGGTTTTATGAATTTTGGGAAATGATTTCAGATGGTTATTGTGGAACGAATGGAAACTCCGAGTCGGGATTTTTCCAGATCTGTTTAGGGTAGATTTAATTTTATAAATTGGGCAGACCCCCAGCAGTGGGGGTCTGTTTTTTCAGCGAGGGAAAGGCTGGGGCGGGCTGTCAAGTTAAGGCGGGGGAAGAGGCGAAAATAGTCCTCTGGTGGGGTTGAGTTTTTAGAAAATATGTTCTATAATAGATAATATTTATCTAATTCAAAAGGAGAGTATCATGTCGAAACGGAATGTTGTCCATGTAGAAATTCCCGCTCACAATGTTGAGGCGGCGGGAGAGTTTTATCAGTCACTTTTTGGTTGGAAGATACAGAACGTGCCGGAAATGAACTACACCATGTACGAAGACGGTAGCGGGTCGGGTGGAGGTTTTCCATTGGCATCAGAAGAAAACCCCGCCGGGCAGGTGCTGGTGTACATCGCCAGCGACGACATTGACGAGGATTTGGACAAGGTCAAGGAATTGGGCGGCAAAATCCTGCGCGAAAAGACCGAAATCCCTGGCATGGGTTGGTTTGGTATTTTCCAAGACCCCACTGGTAATGTGTTGGCGCTATATACAGATTTAAAGAAATAAATTGGTGATATGGATGTATGCCATGACAGGAACTCTCTCGGCACAGCCCGGCAAACGCGCCATGCTTTCGGATATTCTTGTGCGCGCTTCTGCTTTGGTTCAGTCCATGCCCGGCTGCCGCGCCTACATTGTCCTCGAAGACTTGAAGGACGAAAACGCCGTGGCAGTATTCGAGATGTGGGACGATAAAGAAGCGCATGATGAATCGCTGAAAAACCCGCAAGTACGCGCCCTGATCGCAGAGGCGATACCGATTCTTGCCGGTGCGCCGAGCGGCGGTGAGTTTCGAGTGGTAAGCCCAATTTAACGATGGACGGCAGACCGCCGCCATAGACCTTTGTTTTCCGTCTGTGGTTGGCGGTCATAAATTTTAATGTGACGGTTTTTTTATAAGCAAAAGGAGAATGTCATGAGCGGAGTAAGAGTCCTGGTCGGAACTCGCAAGGGTGCGTTTATTTTAACTTCCGATAAAAAACGTAAAAAATGGAAGGTTTCAGGTCCGCATTTTGCGGGCTGGGAAATTTATCATATACAAGGCTCGGCAGTGAACCCGAACCGTTTGTATGCATCCCAATCCACCGGCTGGTTTGGGCAGATCATTCAACGCTCCGACGACGGGGGTGAGACGTGGGAACCGGTTGGCAAAGATTTCAACTATGAAGGTGATCCCGGCACGCACATGTTCTTCGATGGCACACAGCATCCGTGGGAGTTCAAACGCGTCTGGCTGTTGGCTCCATCCCTCACTGAAGCGGATACGGTGTACGCAGGTGTCGAAGATGCCGCCCTGTTTAAATCCACCGATGGCGGGCAGACGTGGCATGAACTTGCCGGTCTGCGCGAGGTGAAAGGACATTTATGGCAGCCGGGCGCGGGCGGTATGTGTTTGCATACCATTGTCCAAGACCCAAGCAACCCCAAACGCATGTTTATCGCCATTTCAGCGGCAGGCGCGTTCCGCACCGAAGATGGCGGCGAAACCTGGTCACCGATCAATCAGGGATTGAAATCTCCCTACGAATTGCCCGATGCCGAAGCGGAAGTCGGTCATTGTGTGCATAACATTGCCATGCATCCTTCACGCCCGAATGTCTTGTTCATGCAGAAGCATTGGGATGTGATGCGCAGTGATGACTCAGGCAACATGTGGTACGAAGTGAGCGGCAACCTGCCGAGTGACTTTGGCTTCCCCATCGCCATCCACGCGCATGAGCCGGAGACGATCTATGTTGTGCCGATCAAAAGCGACTCGGAGCATTTTCCGCCTGATGGCAAATTGCGCGTCTATCGCAGCCGCACCGGCGGGAATGATTGGGAAGCATTGACAAAAGGTCTGCCACAGGAAGATTGTTATGTCAACATTTTACGCAGCGCCATGGCAGTGGATACGCTCGACTCGTGCGGCATTTATTTCGGTACCACGGGCGGGCAGGTCTATGTCTCTTCTGACTCAGGCGATAGTTGGATGCCCATCGTCAGCAATTTACCAGCCGTCCTTTCGGTGGAAGTACAAACCCTGAAATGATCCGCGTCGTGCTCCCCTATCACTTGCAAAATTTGGCACGCACCGGCAGAGAGGTGGAAATCTCCGTCGAAGGCGAACCCACTCTCAGGTCCGTTTTGGAGGCGTTGGAGTTGAAGTATCCCGTTTTGCGTGGAACGATTCGCGATCAGGTCACGGGTCAACGGCGAGACTTCATCCGCTTCTTTGCCTGTGGTCAAGA
Source organism: Anaerolineales bacterium UBA2395 (assembly GCA_002343775.1). Taxonomy (GTDB): domain Bacteria; phylum Chloroflexota; class Anaerolineae; order Anaerolineales; family Villigracilaceae; genus Villigracilis. The sequence continues at coordinate 32,136 of DDSH01000007.1, read as the reverse complement.
TTGGTCGCTGGAACCGTGGGAGACGCCGATCCCTGCTGCTGTGTTGGAAGGACGCGAGCCGTTCCGCGTTGTGGGCGCGATGTCTGGCGGGTGAGTTCCTTGACGCTTGTATATCCCAGTGGTATGCTTGCGCGCAATGTTCAACCTGAATGACCGCCGCAATACCAATATCACTCGTACCAATTTCGGTTCGGGGCATTGGTGGTTGTCGGGCGAACAGCAACAAGTTCAAGTCAACTAAGTACACCCAATGCCCCGAGACATCGGGGCATTTTTCTTAAGGAGAATTCACCATGAGCATTTCCAACACGACGCCCGTTCTTGCTGTAGACGAAAAACATCTCGTGCCTGTCAGCGATCATCTCAAACAGATGATGGATATTCCGCCCTCGCGCATGTTTCTGATCAACAAGTCGTTGAAGGTCTATCTGGAGAAAAACGCCGGAGCCAAAATCTTTGACGCATCTCAGGGCGACGGCGGCGCCTCGCTGCCCGGAACCCCCAAGCCGATTTTGGAACGCGCGCTTCAACTCCAACTGGAGCATGGTACGGCTTACGATATGCCGTTCGGCACCGATGCCTACCGCAAGGCGGTCATTGAGCAGTATTGGAAATTAGACTCCGCTTCTGGCTGGGGTCCCGCCAACGTGCTCGGCACCGCGGGTGGACGTGACGCACTGAACAAAGCCTATCAAGCCATGCTTGCCCTCGGCTACGGACGCCAGGGTGACCTCATCATGGTCTCGCGTGTGCCGTGGATTTCATACAACTGGGGTCCGTATGGAGTCGGCGCGAATGTGCTCTGGGCTCCCGGTGACCCGGCGCAAGGCTGGGCGTATTCCGAAGAGGCGATTCGTGAGAGCGTGAAATTTGCCGAATCAAAAGGACGCAAGATCGCCGGGCTGGTCATCACCAATCCCGACAATCCAACCGGCATGACCATCGCTGTCGAAAAGCAGGTCTCACTCGCCAAAGCCGCGCTCGAAGCCGGTGTTGCCTTCGTGCTCTTCGACTGGATGTATCACTACGTCACCGACGAATCGCCAATGGATTTGAATTCCTTCCTCAAGGCATTCACACCCGAAGAACGCAAGCGCATCATGTTCCTCGATGGCATTACCAAATCGTTGGGCGGCTCGAATATCCGTAACTGTCACCTTATCGCCGATGAAGCCGTCATCAAATTCATCACCGCCCGCGCTTCGCATGGAGTCATCCCTTCGTTCTTCTCGCTTGCCGTTGCCATGGCTGCCTACGAAATGGGCTTTAACGAAGCCGCCAAGACCATCATCGAACCGACCAACGCCAGCCGCGTTGCCCTCAAAAAACTCCTCGCCGAAAGCGGACTGCAACACATCATCGGTAAAGGCTATTACGCTTTCATGAACGTGGGCGAATTCATCAAAGCCAAAGGCTGGGCAGATACCGAACAACTCGGTCAATACCTCGCTGAGAATCACGGCATTGCCATCGTGCCCGGTGCCTTCTTCTCCCCCTTCGGCGGCGACTGGATCCGCTTCTCGTATGCCACGCCCGTTGAACGGACCGAAGGTGCTTTTAAACGTTTGATGGAAGGGTTGAACGAATTGAAGAAGTAGTGAATGGAAAGTAGAAGGTGGAATATTGCCCCACTTTCTACTTTCCACTTTTTATGAAATCATCTAAATTATTTTAGGACTAACCCATGCCCCAACAATTCGCCGAAAAATACCAACTCGCGCTCGAAGAAGCCATGAAAGATAAACCACAAGGTGGTCTTGCTGGCTTTGAACAAGAATGGAATCTGCTTGATGAAGACCTGCGTCCGCTGCTAACCGTTGGCGCCGGACCCAGCCAGCACTCCTTCGTGGATTATCTGCGTGCCGAGTGTATCCCTGCCTGGCAGAAACAATACAGCCAACTCGAAGTCTTCCACTGGATGGTGGAATGGGCAACCCGCCCGTATTACACGCCGCGCGGTGCGATCTACGAAGCCCGCCTGATGGAAGCCTCGCTCATGAACGCCTTGCATCGCGCCGGGCTGAATTTCGGCGAACGCCTGCATTACTGGCATGGCAATCTGCTCTTCCTCACTGATATCGGTCACCAATCGATTCCTGGTAATTGGTCTTTAGCCAAACGCCGCTATCTTGAAAAATGCGTTGACCTTTATGGTGACACCCTCGCCACGACAGGCATTCATACAAACATCTCATTGCCCGACCCGCTCTTTGCCTGGGACTTCATGCATCTCTCTGCCAGCGAACGCGGCGACAAACATTTGGATGACTACAAGTCGGAGTTTTACATCACTGCCACGCGTCTCTTACGTGCTTTTGCCTCGCTCTTCATTGCGACGAGTGCCTCTACGCCGATGCAGGCTCAAGTCAAAGACGGACGCGCCGCGGTCATCCTCACGGAATTCGACTCGATTCGCAACCTCACCTTCCCGAATCCGCGCGAGATCGACCTGCCCGATCTGTACCGTTCCTATAACGATTACCTGCAAATCTCATACGACCTCGTACGCCGAGGGGTGCGCTTTGGCAATAACAACTGGACGCCCGTCCGCGCCCGTAGTTTTTCTGAACCGGTGGAGCGCATTATCTCTACCACGAGCGAACAACTCGAATCACTCTACGCACGCGGACTCTTTGCCGCGGGTCAATCCACCCCGCCGGAAGAAATGGCACGACAGGTCGAACGTCAGAACCTGATGGCGCGTATCAACCTGCCAATGGGACGCGTGGAAATCCGCGTGGATGAAGGCGGTCACAACCTCGACCTCGATGTTGCCAATCTGACCTTCCGTTACCTACTCATGCTGAAAATCTATGCCGACCCGAAATTCGCGCGCGGCTTCCGTTACGATAGTGAGGATATTACTCGCGCCCGCGCCAACGAAGAACTTGCTGCAAAACATGGTCTGCGAGCCGAGATCGAAAATCCGCTAACAGGCAAGCCTATCCTTGTGCGCGACTTCCTCAAGTGGACACTCAATGAGATCAAACCGCTTGCTGAAGCCCTGAATATGTGGAACGACCTGCATCCGCTCGTGGAAATGTCTGAAGGCGGACGCAACACAGCCGAGAAAATCCGCGCGCGCCTCAAAATGGAAATTGGCGAAAGTGACGAAGTGCCGATGGAATTGCTCAAGGAATTTCTTTATGAGCATGAAGCGCGTGTCAAAGCGGATGTGGAACAAGTCTGCGCCGATCACAACGCGCTTGGCGTCGATGCTCCCAAAATTGCCGAGTACGTTCAACGCAGCCGTGAAGTTGCCCGTCAATTGCCCAACGCGCCGATTCAATTCCGCGCACGCACGCAAGCCGTGGTGGAACTTTCCTACCCGAACAAGACCGCTGAAATTCTCGACCTCGCCCAACAGTTGATTCGCATCCCATCCGTCACCGCCTGCCCAGATGAACGCCTCGACGAAGTTCACCGCGCCGGTTCTCTCGTGGATGACTATCTACGCAACGCTGGCTTGGAAGTGAAATATTTTGACGGGAAATACCCCGCCGTGTATGCGACTTTCCCCCAATCACCAGTTACCAATCACCAATTGCCAATTCTCCTCACCGGTCATTTTGACGTGGTCGAACCCGAACCTGATGACTCCCAGTTCCAACCGCGCATCGAAGGTGATTACCTGCACGGGCGCGGCGCCGCGGACATGAAAACCGTCGTGGCGACGTATCTGGTTTGGATGAAAGACCAAATGAAGGCAGGTGCACCGTATCCAAACATTCAACTGCTGTTAGTCGGCAACGAAGAAAATGGCGAAGCCGAAGAATGGGGTACGCCGCATGTTCTCAAGGAATTAAATCTCACCCCAAGCCTCTTCATTGCCGGAGAACGCACCGGTGAAAAAGGCAACGAACTCTTTGGGGAAATCTGTATCGAAAACCGCGGCGTGATGCGTTTTGATGTCATCGCCCGTGGCGCAAAGGCGCACAGCGGCGTAGCAGGGACAGGCGATTTGAGCGAGAAACTCATTGCCGCCCGTGCCGCACTGAATGAGATGTTCGCCAAACATCTCACACTCAAAGCCGCAGACGGTTGGCAATCTCAAGCCAAGTTCCCGTTTATCAACGTGGGTACACCGGGCATCTACAACGTCACTGCGGCAGAGGGTGTTTTGGGCGTGGAGATTCGCCCCGTCCCGCAAGATGATGTCGAAGGTCTAAAGTCAAAGGTCGAAGCATATTGTGCGGAGAACGGATTGGAAGTGAACTTCTCCGTCATGGAGAACGGCGTGGCGTGTGACCCGAATAATCCAGCGTTGAAAGCGCTCATCGAAGCCGTAAAAAATGCGGGTGAGTCTGAGCCGCGTATCGGCAAGAAATTGCCTGGGACCAGTGCAAGATTCGCTCCCGGCGGTCAAGCCGTGGTGTGGGGACAATCCGGCGTTGGTCCACACGCGAAGAACGAGGCGCACTTCATCCCAAGCATCGAGCCGTATTACAAATCCCTGAACGAATTGGCAAAATTGTGGAAGTAATAACGGAGGCGACAGAAAGGTCGCCTCTTCTTTCATTAAAAACGAAAGTGGATAAATATCCGCCCGAAGTTCTTGTCATCTTTTTCGATGCGGTGATAGAGTTTTTTGATGTGAGATTGATTCAAAAACCGTAGAACCTTCTTTTTGAGTTGTCCGCTGCCTTTGCCCGGGATGATCTCGACGAGTTCTATTTTTCTGTCAATGGCTTCTTCGACGATGCGGTTCAACTCAGCCTCGATCTTGTCGCCTTTGTTGTAGATGTCGTGCAGGTCAAGTTTAAGTTTTGCCATGGTCTTTGTTTATCGCGTAGATCAGGGTTGGGTAGTTATCACCGTCGATGCCATCCACTTGCTTTTCAAGGATCATGCCGATCTTCTCTGCCACTTTCTGAGAGGCGATGTTCTTCGGGTCGATCAGACACACGAGACGCAAAAGCCCCAATTTTTTGAAGGCATAATCGCGGATTGCCAGCGCCCCTTCCGAGGCGAGGCCCTGTCCCCAGAATTCTTTGTCGAGCAGGTAGGCGATCTCCACTTCGTTTTGACCTTCTATGGTCCACGGGAGAAGCCCGCAACGCCCAATGAATTTTCCGCTTGGTTTGTGAATGGTTGCCCACAGCCCCAACTCTGGATGTTTTGGATGTCCATTCAGGAACCATTTGAGTTCTTCTTTGGTCTCTTCGTGGTTCAAAACGCCTTCGGGAAAATACTGCCGGATTTCCGGGTTGCTGTAAAGTTTGTAAAGCGCATCGAGGTCTTCCATCACCAAACGTCTAAAATACAGCCTCTCAGATTCTAGGATCTTCATTTTTTCTTTTGATTCCCTGGGAAAAAATCGAACGGCGGACGCTGATTCAATTTCGGCAAAAATGCACCTGATTCTCCAGCAGCGATCATGGTCAATGAGCCAGTGTCGCAGCCGAGGCGCTGAAAATGATCGAGCGACATTCCGAGGAAGTGCGCAACCGCCAATTTGATCGGATCGGCATGAAAGACCACTGCCACAATATCCTGCGGTTTATTGTGTTTTTGGATAACTCGTTCCAGCACATTCACGATCCGCAACTGACACTCCGGGAATGATTCGCCATCAGGAAACCGAAACCGTGACGGCGCGTTCTGGACGATCTTCCATTCTTTTCTTAACGCCAGCAATTTCCACGATTTGCCCTGCCACTTGCCGATGTTCGTATCCATCAGGTCGGGTTCCTGCATGATGGTGAGTTTGTGCGATTCAGCGATGGGACTAGCCGTCTCCATTGCCCGCTCGAGCGGACTGGAATAGATGGCTTTGATGGGGACGTCCTTCAACGCATCTCCCAACGCCTGAGCCTGTTTCTGCCCCTTTTCATTTAAGTGAACGCCGGGAATTCGTCCTGCCATTTTCCCAGTCTTGACATAATCGTTTTCGCCGTGCCGGATGAGAAGTAATAAGGTCATGTTGTAGGTTTGATGTCGAAGGTCACAGGTTTGGTTTTGAAGATTTAATAAACCTTCAACCTGCAACTTGGTACTTGTAAACTATTTTATCTTCCTCTTCATTTCCACGATCTGTTCTTCGCTCATATCAGGGATGTTGACCACTTCCGTGATTCCCAACACCTTGCGCTGTGCCTCGCGCCACATCTCCAGCCGTGACTTGACCTGTGACTCGTAACCTTCTTCGGACGGTGAGTAAAAATAGGTTCCGAGTAAACGCTTGGGTAAATATTGCTGCGGTGTGAAATGTCCCTCGAACTCATGTGGATACACATAATCCTTGCCGTGTCCCATCGCGGCGGCGTCGCGGTTGCCGTCCATCAGGTGGCGTGGCACGGAGACTTGTCCCTCTTCTTCGATCTTTTTCATCGCCTTGAAATACGCTCCCGCTGTGTTGGACTTGGGCGCAGTCGCTAGATATAACGTCGCTTCGACGATGGGGTAGATGCCTTCGGGTAAGCCGATGAATTCAAACGCTTGCATGGCAGAAGAAGCGACCACAAGTCCCATTGGGTCTGCCAAGCCTATATCTTCACCTGCGAGAATGATCAAACGGCGGATGATGAACTTTGGGTCTTCTCCGGCGTAGATCATTTTTGCCAGCCAGTACAAGGCTGCGTCTGGGTCTGATCCGCGCACGGACTTGATGAAGGCGGAAATGGTATCGTAGTGCGCGTCGCCATCCTTGTCATACAGCACAGCCCGGCGTTGGATCGACTCTTGCGCCACGTCCAAGGTGACATGGATAACGCCATCAGAATTTTGCGGCGTGGATTCGACAGCCAGTTCGAGCGCGTTGAGTGCGTTACGAGCGTCACCGGAGGCGACTTCTATTAAATGGGTGCGCGCTTCCGGGTCGATGGTGATGCGCTTGTCTCCATAGCCGCGTTCTTTATCGGAAAGGGCGCGGTCGAGCAGAACTCCCGTCTCATCCTTGTTCAAATTCCTCAATTGAAAAACGCGTGAACGGGAGATGAGCGCCTTGATAACTTCAAAGTATGGATTCTCAGTCGTCGCGCCGATCAGCGTGAATGTCCCGTTTTCGACGTGGGGGAGCAGTGCGTCCTGTTGGGCTTTGTTCCAACGATGGACTTCATCCACGAACAGAATCGTTCTCTCATTATGGAGTCTTCTTCTTTCAAGCGCTTCATCGATGACGACTCGTAGATCGGCTTTGCCCGCCAGGATGGCAGAGATGGTGACAAAATGACTCTTGGTGGTGTTGGCGATGACCTGTGCCAGCGTGGTCTTGCCCGTGCCGGGAGGTCCCCACAAGATGATGGACGAGAATAGCCGATCCGCTTCGATGGCGCGGCGCAGGAGTTTGCCTTCGCCGATGATATGCTCCTGCCCGATGTATTCCTCCAACGTGCGCGGACGCATTCGCGCGGCGAGCGGCGCTTCGGTCTTCATCCGTTCCTGCATGGCATGGTCAAAAAGATCGTTGGGCATGTGGTGATTCTACCACCCGGTACGTGGCGGTTAGAAAGATTGAATAGCGCTGTCTACGTCGTTGTGGACTTCGATGTAAACGTCAAAACCGCTCAACTCAAAGGCTTCCCGAACGCGTTCCATCAGATTTGCAACCTTGATGTAGGGAGATTTGTATGCACCCACGCTCATTTTCCTGCGGAGTTCATCATCGTTTGCGTCCTTGTGCATATCACGCAGTTTATTGAACAAGGTGTGAATGACTCGCAGCCCGGCGCTGCTGATGTATGGGACTGCCTGCAAATCCAGCAGCAGATTCTGCGCGCCGCCTGCCAGAACTTCGTCCATGCGTGTCTGGAAGGTTTTGTAAGTGGAAGAGTCGATCTCGCCCTGAATGCTTACGACCGTGATGTGGACGTTGGCATTCAGGGTGGTTACGTTGATTTCCAGCATTCTTGAGTTTTCCTTTTTATCATAAGTTTATTGAGGTTGTGGATTTCTATGCGTTCGGGGTTTCCTTGAAGCGTTGCATATGCGCCTGATTGACGATGTAAATTCCAGCCAGTGCCACAGCGCCTCCGATCCATTGAATGGGGTTGGGAATCTCTCCCAGCAAGGGGATGGCGAGCAGGGTTGTCAGGATCGGCTGACCGATCAGTGTGGGCGAGACGACCGAAGCAGGTAAATGCCCCAGCGCATAGGAGACGGCAAGATACCCAACCATTTGTGAGACGATGGCAGTAGCCAGAAAGACCAGCCAGGTTTGGGTGTTGTAGCCGGTAAACGGGTTACCCAGCACAAGATTCATTACGAACATTCCCAGCGTTGCGCTGACGCCCACCAGCCAGGTATAACGGAACGGATCAATATGGACGCGTCCGCGTTGGGTGATGATCTGGTAGGCGGCGTAGAAGATCGCGGCACCGCTTGCCATCAAGTCGCCGATGCCGAAAGTGGGATGACTCAAGAAGTCCGTGCCGACGATGAGCAGCGCGCCGAAAAGTGCCAATGCAAGACCCAGCCAGAACGACCCGCGTAATTTCTCTTTGAAGAAAAATAGAGCGAATAATGCCACCCATAATGGTGAGGTGTTCCCAAGCAGTGTGGCGTTGGCGGCGGTGGTGTATTTTACCGAGGTGTTCCAGAACGCAAAGTCGAACGCGGTAAAAATTCCCGCCAGAAGCGGGAACCAGATGAAACGTTTGTCGAGTGGAGCGGACGTCTGCTGGCGATGGAGGAAGAAGGGAATGAACAGGAGGGTGGAGATCAGCAGGCGGTAAAAGCCGGTGATGGGTCCGGGGGCATCTGCCCAGCGCACGAACATGGCGGAGAGACTTAACGCCACGATCCCGATCGTCAGCGCGAGATATGGAAGAAATCGGTTTTTCGACATGCGGGGAATTCTATCAGATGCGGCTCAGGGCGATCCGCTCGAGGGTGGGGATCAGCTCGGAGAGTTTGCGAATGCTAAAGTCTGGTTTGATGCGGTGCATGTCCTCAGCGGTGAACTTGGCACGGCGCGTGATCCAGATGGTTTTCATCCCGAGCTGCTGCGCCCCCCACATATCGGCTTCGAGACTGTCGCCGATCATGATGGCTTCAGCCGGGTTGATGTTCCATTGGGCGAGCGCGATCTCGAAGGCGCGCGGGTGTGGTTTGCGGTAAAAACTCGCGGCGGAAGTCAGCACAAAATCGAAATGTGCGCGGATGCCAAATCGTGCGACCAGCTCCTGCACATCCTTGTCGTCTCCGGCGTTCGAAAAAATACCGAGGTGATATCGATCGGATTTCAATTCGAGCAGGGTTGGCAGGGCGTCCTCTTCCAGCTGCCAGTTGGCTTGGGTGATGGCGTACAGCGCATCCAACGCGGACCGCAGGACGGATTCTGCCGCCTCGTCCTGACCCAACTCCCGGAGCATTTCCTGCAACACGAGGTGATAGGTGGTTTCGTGAAAATCTTTGTCGCGCTCTTCGTAATATTTTTGCAGTTGTTTGCGGAATACCTGCGCATCGAGGTGGATGTTGTGCCGTGCCAGTTCATCGACCAGTGCCTGATCGGCGCGAATCTGGATGGGCTGCCAGTCTTCACGGGCGTGCATGAGCGTCCCGCCGAGGTCAAAAAGAAGGTGTTTAAAACGCGATGCGGTCATCAGGGTTTATATACCCTGATGACCGCATGGTGTAAAGGGGAATTAAGTATGGTTATTGCTGTTGAACGTAAAATGTTCCACGCTGGACAAGTTTGTTGTCGGCGTAGAACTCCACTGTGTATTCGCCCTCGGAAAGGATGAATACGTTGGTATATTCGTAGCCGAATGTGCGGAACCATGTGCTGCCGCCGGTAATATCGTCGTAGGCGACGATGCGCAGCGACTGGTCTTCGACCCCGTTCACATATACCTTCCAAACCATCTGCTGTGGAGCCTGACCGGCATAGGTGAATTGGACCGTGAACGATTCCTCTCCGAATGGGATGATGGAATTGGGGGTGGGCTCGAAGCCGGTGATGAACCCCTCCGCATCTCTGGCGGTGATCTGACCGAACGTGAATGGCTGGACGAGCATTACTTCCTGCGGACCGGGCAGTTGCCCCGTATATTCGAGCGCGACGGTGGTCTCTTTGAGGCGCTTCATTTGCGCCTCGGCAAAGTTGCGAATGGCGTTGTGATCGCCCAGGACCATCTCTGCTGCAGGGGCTTGAGTCCACGGTTTGCGGTTGTGTTCGAGTTCGTCGATCAGATTTTGCAGGTCGATTGCGCCTGCGTCCATGTAAAACCAAAGGGATGCAGGCGGTTCGGCGCCCGCCTGACGCGCTTCATTCACCTGTCGCTCTGCTTCCTGGATGAGCAAATCATATTGCGCTTCTGAGTTGGCGAAATCGCCTTTGGCTAGGTAACTGATCGCCTGATTCATGCGCATGCCCAACACTTCCGGCTGGGTGGATAAAATCCGGTCGTTGGTTTGGATCGCCTTATCGTATTGACCTGTCATGTAATACGTCCAGCCGAGGTTCCAATTCAGGCTGACATCATTCAATCCTTGGGCACGGGCGGCTTCCATTTCTGAGACGGCGGTGTTCAGGTCGCCCAGGTCATAGTAGGCGAGTCCACGCTGGTAATAGGCTTTGGCATAGTAGGGATCTTCGGTGATGGCAACTGTATATTTTTCGATCGATTCTTCATACCTGCCCTGATAGGCTAGCCCAACCCCTTCGGCATAGGCGGTGATCGCTTCCGCGTCCACCTCGGGGCGGGCGATCAGCTCCAGCATGGACCAACTGAGCCACAGCATACAGAATCCGACGAAGCCTGATCCGACGATGATAAATAGCCAGCGCACCCGCCCGCGCAGCGCCATGGACAGACCGTACAGGGAGAGTGCCACGGTCAGCAGGGTGATTTGCACGATGAGCGCATCTGCTGTGGTGGAAGTGGCGTTTCCGAGCGCGGACTCGGCGAGATAGGTTTCAGAAAGGCGAGTGGCTTCCACCAGATAGGCTTCCGCTTCGTACTTGTACGATTCGGGCCAGCCAAAGGATGGGTCGAAATATTGAGGTCCGAGCATGGCGCTCAAGGATTCGATGCGTTTTTGCATCTGTTGATAGCGTTGCACAGCGACCGTGTCGCCGTTTTGCTCGGCGGCGGTGATCTGCCAGCTCAATTCGCGCCAGGTCTGAAAGGCGCCCTGCCAGTCGTAACTGAACTGGATGTTCCCGTTCACTTCCGTCTTGGTGGCTTCGATGGCATATTGCTGGGCGCGCCGCCGCGCCTGATCGGAAATGTTCGAAGCGTAGTTCTGAAAATAGGCGGTGATGGCGACCCAGATCGCAACGGACGCGATCAGGATCGTGACCATGCTTTCAAAGCGTTGTTCCTTGTTCGACTCTGGGCTCATATTAAAAACCTCCCGATAATGATCCCAAGGATTCCCGCCAACGCAAAGAGGATGCCCAGCCCCGCCCAAAAGTATTTGATCTTCTTCTCTGTCGCCTGTGCCACCGTAAGGAACCAGAAGGAGATTGCCAGGACGATCATATCTGCGGTTAGGAAGGAAGAGCGGGCACGCAGCTGGTCCGATTCCGCGAAATATGGAGTCGGATTAAGATCTTCGTTCTGGGAATCCTGCGCCCAGGCTTCCTGAAGTTCGCGTTCGAGGTCATATTGACCGTCTGGGTTGATGTAGCGCGGACTAAAGAACACCGAGCTGAGTCCACTTGCCACACCCCAAGCTTCACGTTGGAGCGCACCATTCCGCAGGTCTGTCTCCTCGTCTGCATTTGGGTCGTACAGCAACCTGCCATACTCATCATAGCGGACATAATCCGTATAGGCGCGATAGTGCTCGAACGCATAGACGTGATTGATGATGTCGGCTTTCTGCGCGCGGATGGAGGCATCCAACCCGAGAAAGTCTGCATCACTGGCGGACGATACGGCTACCGAGGCAAGACATGCCGCGGTTGCACCAAGCACCGTCACAACGGCAACAAGTACAGCAACATAGGATTTGAACGTTTCGTGTTTCATTAAAATCTCTCCTTTGGCGAAAGGATGGATGATTTTACGCGGCTCCTTTTAGGTAAATCCCCGTCGGGTCGAGTTCATCGCGTAAGATCTTCAACTCTTTTTTGGTCACAGGCTCGGTTGTCCTGAGTTGTGATGCGGTTTTCAGATCCCAGCCGGTGTTGGCTTTAGCTTCTTCCGCTGTTTTACCCGGATGCAGTGCAGTGAGGATCATTTCTCCGTTTTCGTCCGGTTCCATCAATCCGATGTCGGTCACTACGGCGAGCATCCCGCCACCGCGCAGACCGGCTTGTTCGCGGTCACCTCTACCGCGAATAAATCCAGCCGAGGTCATGAATTCCACTTTCTCGGGGAAGCGGCGCTTTTGGTGGGGGGTCATGATGTAACAACGGTTTGCCCAGGCGGCGATTTCCTGTGAACCGCCCGAACCGGGAAGCCTTACTTTGGGTTGCGTATAGTCACCGATCACTGTGGCATTGATGTTGCCATATTTATCGATCTGCGCGCCACCCATAAAGCCAACATCCACATTGCCGCGCTGGAGGTAGTTGGCGAAAATATCGTACATGCTCACAACGGATAGGGAACCGCTCACGAGAGTCGGGTCGCCGATGGAGAGAGGCAAACGGGCAGGTTCCGCGCCGATGACACCCGCTTCATAGATCATGACGAGGTTTGGGGCGTGCGTCCGTTTGGCGAGGTTGCAAGCGAGGTTGGGTTGACCCACGCCGACGAAGACCACGTCGCCATCGCGCAACAGGCGCGCAGCGTTGATGATCATTAGTTCGGCAGAAGAATATTTGAGTTCGGGCATTTATTTATCTCCTGTACACCTGACAGGTTTTTAAAACCTGTCAGGTGTAACAAAGTTTTCTATCATCTTTGCCACTTCCTGCGGATGTTCAAGCGGCAGGATGTGCGTGGCTTTTTGCATGGTGGTGACTTGTATATTCGGGTTCTTCTTTTTGACAAGCCGTTCCGCTTTCTCAAAAAATGTATCGGTCTCTGCGCCGCGAATGATGAGTGTGGGCACGTTGAAGTCTGGCAATCCGCGCCAGAGATCGAAATCGCGATAGCCGGTCATGTAGATGTGCGTCTCCCATTCGGGGGTATAAGCCAATTCATAGCCGCCACCTGCCTTGGGTTTGGTGATGCCTTCAATGTAGTTGCGCAGGCTGTCATCATCCATATACCTAAATACAGAACGTTTGCGATAACCGTGAAAAACGGTCTCCAGATCATCGAATGTGCGCCTACGCTTTTTAGCGGTGGGAATCAGCGGGTGGACTTTCTCTCCCAACCCGATGGCGCGGATGAAATTCCACATCACCATGAACGAGGGGACGAAGAACACCGGGTCGAGCAGGACGATGGCACGGAATCGCTTCGGCTCGCGCATTGCGGCGCGCAGGGTGACGATCCCTCCGATGGAATGACCAACTCCGATCACGGGATTCGGCTCAACGTCCGATAAGAAGCGCAGCAAGTCTTCGGCGAAGGGATGCCAGTCTTGCAGTTCGCTCCTGTCCGCATTCTCCCACAGCGGGCGGAGTTTCATCCCGAAGAGACGGTGATTCTTTTGTAAATGTTCCAACAGAGTTTTGTAACATTCAGGCGGGTAGCCGTTGGCGTGAAGGAAATGCAGCGGTGCGCCGTTGCCGCCATAATCGAAGTGCGGGATGTTCATTAATACTGACCGTAATTGATCTTATCGCTGTACTTCGCCTTTACCTTCAGCCTCTTCTGCACTTTCTCGCCGAGTTTCTTGTAATAGGCATTGCGGTCTTTCACGCCGTAGACCCATTCATCGAGATAAGCCTGCACATTTTCTTTTGTTTCGCTGATCTTATCCCAGGCGAGATAGAACTCATTATCGCGGTCGTAATAGCCTTGCGAATACGAAGGATGACTCGCGTACGGCACATGACATACCGCGCTGACCACAATGCCGGGGATCATCGTACGGTTCGGGTCGGAGCGGATGACGTCTTCGTCTACGATCTCTTCGGCGGTGAGGATGACCTTCTTCGCGGCGAAGGCGGCTTCCTTTTGCTCGCCGATGATGCCCCATAAATGCGCGTTGCCGTTCTTATCTGCCCGCTGCACATGGACGATGGCAACATCGGGGTTGAGCGCTGGGACAACGATGACACCCTTGCCGCCGTACGGGTCTGGGATGCGTTTGATGAGCGGATTGGCTTTCTCGAGGCTTTCACCACCGGTCTGGTTCATCGGCAGAAAGGGTAGACCCGCCGCTCCCGCTTGCAGACGGGTGATCATGCCGAAGTGAGAGTATTCTTCCCATTCGAGTTCGCCCTTTTCTATCGCCGCACGGACGATGCGCAGCGATCCAACACCAGGGTTGCCCATGTACGAAAAGATGACTTTCCTGGCACAACCTGCCGCCACCATCTGATCGTAGATCAGGTCGGGCGTGGCGCGCGCGAGGGTCAGGTTCTTCTTACCCTGACGGATGATCTCATGTCCCGCTGCGAACGGGATGAGATGGGTGAATCCGGCGGCATAAACGATATCGCCGTCGTTCACAAATTCGGACACTGCTTTTTTGAGGGATACAAGTTTGGACATGGATGTTCTTCTTGGTTCCTTATTTTGCTTCCTTTTTTTCATCCCCGCCTTTTTTGCGTTTGCTCAACATTGCCTTGATGCCGGAGAATCGTCCCGAAGCGGGTGGAGGGGCTTTCTTCCGCCGGAAATACCAGCCGACGCCCAGCAGCACCATGGCGATGAAGAGATAGTCGAAATCGACCTTGCCAGCCAGGTCGGAGGTGACAAATAGAAAAAATGAGCCCGCGCCCAACACCATAAAAAAAGTGCCCATGCGGACAATCAGGGGATCGTCATTTTCTTCCATGAGGTTATTTTACCTGTGGGAGGTGGACTAGTAAACACGGAAATGATAGTACAAAGGTAGGCGTTAAATAGACACAGGTAGACATTGTCTACCTGTGTGCTGTCTGCTATTTGATGCCCGCTTACTTGATGAGCGTCCGGATCTGCTCGTGCATGTAAAGGGGGAGGTAGTAATGTCCACCGGCATTCTTGCCGCTGGAACCGGAACCCTTCCACCCGCCAAAGGGCTGGAAGCCGGGCCAGGCACCGGTGGTTGCGCCCTGCGGACGGTTGGCATAGGTCACACCGGCTTCGATCTTGTCGAAGAACCACTCGGTCTCTTCGGCAGAGCCATAGAACCCGGCGGTCAGACCGTAGTTGACATCGTTGGCGATGGACATGGCTTCGTCCAGGTTCTTGACCTTGCCGATGGTGGTGATGGGCAGGAACATCTCATGCTTCCACAGGCGATGTGAGAAAGGCAGGTCAGTCACCAGCGTCGATTCGCAGTAATAGCCCTTGTCGAACATGCCGCCCGTGCGGACTTTGCCGCCGGTCAGGAACCTGCCGCCGCCCTGACTGATCTCTTCGCAGAAGTCCTTGAATTCGTTGTAGGAGGATTTGTTGACCACCGGTCCATTGTAGGTAGTGCGTTCGGTCGGGTCGCCGAGCACAAGTTTATCGGTCGCTTCTTTCAGACGGGCAACCATCTCATCGTAGACAGATTCTTCCACCAGCACGCGTGAAGCGGCGGAGCATTTCTGTCCCTGCAAACCGAACGCCGAGCGGACGATGCCGATGGTGGCGCGTTCCAGATCCGCATGTTTGGAAACGATGGCAGGATTCTTCCCGCCGAGTTCCAGAATGATCGGGCGGACGTAATCGCGCTTGCCGAAATCCTGGAACATCTTCATCCCGACATCGAACGAGCCGGTGAAGGTCACACCGTCCACTTCGGGAGAATCGACCAAAGCCTGACCGAGCGTCGAGCCGGGACCCGTCACAAAGTTGACCACGCCCTCGGGGATGCCCGCATCGCGGAAGCAGTCCACCAGCAGGCGCACGATCCAGGCGGTATCGGTGGCAGGCTTAATGACAATGGTGTTGCCGGTCACGAGCGCCGCTCCCGCCGGTCCGCCGGTGAGAGCATGCGGGAAGTTGAACGGCGAAACCACCAGCCAAACTCCGTAGGGACGCAGCACCGAGACGTTGCGCGCCTCATACCCGATGAGCGGGTCTTTGCCCATTTCGACGATGTATCCGTCGTTCTTTTCCATTTGGTAGCAGGAGTAGTAGATCAGGTCGGCAGTCTCCTGCACATCGCCCAGCGACTCCATGCGGTTCTTGCCCACCTCCAACGCCATTGCCGCGCCGAGATCGAAGATGCGTTCCTCGATCAGCGAAGCCGCCTTGCGCAGCAGTTCCACGCGTTTCTGCCAGGGGGTGCGGCTCCACATCGGGAAGGCTTTGCGTGCCGCCTCCATTGCCAGCTGGGCATGCGAGGCATTGCCTTTCTGCATCTTTGCCAGCACCCAATCGGTGTTGACCGGGGAGCGGTCATCGAACTTTTCATCGGCTTTCACTTCCTTGCCGCCGATGAGCATGGTGTGTTCCTGCCCCATCGTTTTCTTGAGTTTTTCCACCGCCTGGTCGAACCCGGTGTGAAGGTCTTCCGGCGGATTGAACATGGTAGCGTAGGTGAGCTTGAAATCTGCCATTGGGGGGTCTCCTTTGGAATGTAAATGACGCAAACTGCAAATTAAGTATAGCGTAGGATTCCGTCACAGTCAAAGAAGAGGGTCGTATTCGATTTGGTAAGATGCGAATGAGAGTCCACGTCTGACATACAACCAACCAAACGAGGAGACTATGAATCCCCGCTTATATTCCAAGCCCCGTTGGCGCGCTTCAGCGCTGACCTTGAGCCTGGTTGCTGTGCTACTGGCAGTTTCCTGCGCTCCGGCTGCTTCGACGGAACCAGCCACCCCTGTCCCTGTTGACCAAGTATCAGCAACGGTAACCGCCGTCCCTGCAACAGAAGCGGCGGCAGACCCCGCCACAGAATCCCCGGCGGTGCAAGCCGTCGCCACTTCTCGTGGACCCGATCTCCATGCCACCGATCCTTCCACGGTTTCGCTGGCTTCCGGTCAGTTGCAGCTGGTCGAATTCTTCCGCTTCACCTGAGGTACCTGCCGTTCCATGGCGCCCATGGTTCATGGGCTCGAAGCGGAGTATTTTGGCAAAGTCAAGTTCACTTACCTTGACGCCGACGACCCTCAGACTGTGAATTTCCAGCGTGAATTGGGGTTTGTGTACCAGCCCGAATTTTACTTACTGGATGCGGATGGAAACCTGATCAAAAAGTTAATCGGGTTTGTCTCGGAAGAGGAATTTAGAAATCTGTTCGCAGAGCATCTTCAATAAACACAACCGACCTGCCAAACTCGGCAGGTCGGTTCTTTTCTAATTCACCACGACAAAATTGCTGATGATGTTGATGAAGACTTCAAAGATGACGAGCAGGAATGGGGAGACCACGGTCACAGCCAGCCTGTAGAATGTAGTGCCCTGAAAGGGCCAGTCGGTGGTTTTGGATACGGTTGCGATCGTTTGCTCAAGTTGTGTGAGGGTTTCAGCTTCTTTCAAGTACGGAATCGAGGCGGAATCCCTGCCAAACGTTCGGTACAGCCGTTGCGATTCCTCTTGAAAATCATAATTCAATCGGTCCAGCATTCCGTTCTTTATCTTGGACATCCGCCGGTGCGCCTCCCAGATGGGCAGGAAAAAGCTGAACGGCGCGACGATGAAGTATAAGGTCACATAGATGGTGTATTCGATCACAGGCGGGGTGGTCAACAGTGGGGATAACCCCAGATTAAGGGCGATGATCGCAGCAATGCCTACAAATTCCAATGAAAAATTTTTGACATGCTTAAATACATCCAACCGATCGGCATCCACGGTCAAGGGGAAGTCGGCATGTTCGAAGAGGTGGTTCAGTTCGATGGACGTGGCGATGTGACGCCCCGCTGAAACACCGATGCAATAGAACGCCAGAAAGCGGATGGATTGAGAGAAGAATATTTGAAACCAGTTGGCGCTGTACGAAAATTCCCCAAAATGCTGTATGCTGTATGAAACTCCAAACCCTGCCCCCAGCAAGCCAAATAACATACCAATGATCCAAAGCGTTTTGCTTGCATGGGTGCGGGCGATCTTGTCGAAATGAATGGCGTGCGATTGTTCCTCTTCGCGCAGGAAGCGGGTGGCGCTGTTGTATGTTCTCAAGATGCTTTGTGGCTGATAGGCGTAGAAGAATCCTGCGGTGGGGAATACCAGAACGATGTTAAGAATGTTGATCCCATCTGCCTCCAATGGAAACCCCCATAGAGCAGGCAGGGCAAAGCCATACAAGACTCCAGACGCAAGGAAGAACAAAGCCGCAGAGATCGGTTTGATATTCATCCGGCCGAGAACAGATCTCCCGAGCGGGTCGGAGCCATAGATATCGGACAGGGAAAGAGTCTTCAACTTCATCAGTCCTCCGTTTGGGTTCGGTTAACTATACACGGAAGGTGCCTGGAATTCAACCATCCAACAAGCAAACACGGCGGCATCATGCCGCCGTGTTTGCTAGAAAAGAGATGACTACTCTGCCTTGTAATTCTTTGCGTCTGCAATGGCTTTGTTTACATTGACAAATGGCAGCAGGATCAACCCCATGACAAAGAAGAAGATCAAGGCAAGGATGGCAATGCGTAAATTGCCGAAGATCTGGTTTGCAAGCCCAAAGACCAGCGGACCGATCCACGACGTGCCGCGTTCGCTGATCTCATAAAATGCGAAGAACTCGGCTTCCTTGCCGTTGGGGATCATCTGGGCGAACAAGCTGCGGCTGATGGCTTGCGAACCGCCCATCACCAAAGCGATGAACGCGCCAAGGATGAAGAACTCCGTGGTCACGTTGTCCCCTTTCAAACCGCCATATGCGTAGATGACCACGCCCGACCAGATCACCAGGCTGACGATGACAGACTGTTTTGCACCGATCCATTTTGCCAGCTTGCCCCAGAACAAAGCGCCGAAGAACGCCATGAACTGGATCATCAAAATGACGGCGGTCAGTGTGGTCTGGTCTTGCTCCAATCCGCCCTGGATGAGCGGAGCGGCGGCAAAGGTTGCCGCCACAGCAATCACCGTTTGGATGCCGTCATTGTAGAGGAAATACGCCAGCAGGAATTTCAAGGTTTCGGGGAAGTGACGCACCTCACTGAACGTTTTTCGCAATTGTTTGAAACCGATGCTGGCATAGGTCTCGTTGGCAGGCAGGGAGCGAGCCGCGTGCCGGGGGCGAAGCCTTCCCCAGGTGAGGAACGAAAATCCCAGCCACCAGATGCCCGCCGAGGCAAGGTTAATGCGTACCGCCAGGTCACTGGGTACGCCAATATCTTCACTGAAAATGAAGAAGGCGAGATTGAGCGCAAGCAACAAACCGCCGCCCAAATAGCCCATTGCCCAACCATACGAAGAGACCCGATCACGCTCATCTTCACTGGCGATATCCGGCAGATATGCGTTATAGAAAACGATCGCCGCGCCAAAGGAAAGGTTGGCAACGATGAACAACAACCCACCCAACCACCACAGATCTCCAGTAATGAGGAACATCAGAATAGTGGCAATCGCTCCGATTGTCGCAAAGATGCGCATCATCGTTTTTCGCAGATGTGAATAATCCGCAATGGCACCGAGAATGGGCAGGAACAAGACCTGCATCCCGACCGAAAAAGAAATACAATAGGGTAAAAATGAATCTGGTGCAACCGGAATTCCAAAAAAAGAAACAGTTTCCGTCCCTGCAGCTTCAGCCGCCGCGCGTGCCAGGCTTGCCACATACGGTCCCAGGAACACAGTCCCCACAGTGGTGCTAAAGGCGGAATTCGCCCAGTCGTACATTGCCCAACCAAAGATCTCTTTCTTGTCGTTCACCATCACGTCTGTTGCAGTTCCCATACATCCTCCGGGTTGAAAAGGTACAAACAAGAACACGCGCCAGTATAAGGAGTTTCGCCTGTGCTGTAAAGAAGCAAAGGTTATGGAATTGTTAAAGGAAAAACACCGCCGCTTTCTTGACCCGAAGCCTGTCACACGCTACAATGCTTTTTTTTACACTGAAAGGATATGTCATTCTGAGGAACCGCGTAGCGGCGACGAAGAAGCTCCGAAGTTATCAGGGATTGTTATCACTTCGTGGCACACGTCGGGCTAACGCTCTCGCAACGACAGCCAACTATTATGTTTGAAACATTAACCGGACGACTCAACCAAATATTCGATAACCTGCGCAAACGCGGAAAACTCTCCGAAGCGGACGTCGATGCCGCCATGAAGGAAGTGCGCCTTGCCCTGCTCGAAGCGGATGTGCATTTCAGCGTGGTCAAAACGTTCATTGCCAAGGTGCGCGAGCGTGCCGTCGGCGCGGAAGTTTCCAAGGCGCTCAACCCCGGTCAGCAGGTCATCAAGATCGTCAACGAAGAATTGATCGCCACCCTGGGCGAACCCGCTCCCTTAAACCTGACTGGACCCAAACCGCGCGTTGTGATGATGGTCGGTTTGCAGGGTGCGGGGAAGACCACCGCCGCTGGAAAACTGGCGCGCCTGATGAAATCCAAAGGCGAGCGCATCCTGCTTGTAGCTGGTGACCCGTATCGCCCTGCCGCCGTCAAGCAGTTGCAGCAACTCGGTGAACGGCTGGACGTGGAAGTCGAAGCCGATACGTCCATCACGCCGCCGCAGCTCGCCAAACGCGCCCTCGATAAAGCGGACAAGGGTGGATTCAGCCTCGTCATCGTGGATACAGCCGGACGGTCCCAGATGGATGCGCAGTTGATGGACGAGCTGAAAGCCATCGCCGCCAACGTCAACCCGGTGGACATTCTGCTCGTCATCGATTCCATGATCGGTCAGGAAGCCTTGAACATTGCGCAGGGATTCAAAGATGCAATCAATCTGACAGGTCTTGTCCTCACCAAAATGGACGGGGATTCGCGCGGCGGCGCGGCGATTTCCATTCGGTCTGTCACCGGCGTGCCGATCAAATTCATCGGTACGGGTGAAAAACTCGACGCGCTCGAAACCTACGACCCGGCGCGTTTGTCTTCGCGTATTTTGGGCATGGGCGATATGATCGGTTTGATCGAAAAAGCCGAGGCGATGTTCGACCAACAGACAGCTGAGAAGCAAGCCCAGAAATTGATGAAGGGTGATTTCTCGCTTGAAGACTGGCTCGAGCAGATGAAGCAAATGAAAAAGATGGGACCGCTCGCGCAGATCATGGATATGCTGCCCGGTCAGATGGGACAGGCGGCGCGCGGCATCGACCCGGCGCTGGTGGAAAAGCAATTCAAGCAATCGGAAGCGATCATCCATTCGATGACGCTGAAAGAACGCCGCAGCCCGGATATTTTGAACGCTTCCCGCCGCCGCCGCATCGCCGCTGGGGCGGGCATGGAAGTGCAGGACGTGAATCGTCTCATCAAGCAGTTCCGCGAGGCGCAGAAAATGATGAAAATGCTGCAAAAAACTGGCGGAAAGGGGCTGGGGCGGTTGTTTGGATAAAGGATCAGACCTCGGAAATTCCGGGGTCTTTTCTTATAAAAAGGGCTTTTCTCTGGTAAAATACAGCCCGCGATTTCAGCCCGTACCCCTCTTGTACCCATTCATGGGTACGAGTGCCCACCAAGTGGGTACTTTTAGTCTCTAGTGCCTGTCTGGAACGTAAATAAAAAATTAAAGGAGTAAGTGTAAGATGGTTCGTATTCGTTTACGTCGTATTGGTCTCAAGGGCCAACCCACGTATCGCATTGTGGCAGCCGAAAAGGAAGCCCCGCGCGATGGTCGCTTTTTGGAAATTTTGGGCGTGTACAACCCGCGCACCAATCCCGCCACGATCAAATTGCAGGAAGACCGCATCTATCACTGGATGAAGAACGGCGCTCAGCCTTCCGAGTCCGTTGAAAAGATCTTCAAAACTGCCGGTACGCTGGAGCGCTTTGACCGCTTCAAGAAGGGCGAGGCTGTTGAAACCCTCGTCGCCGAAGCCGCCGCTGCCGAAGCCAAGCGCGCTGCGCCTGTGAAGACCCGCAAGGACTAATCACATGATCAGACCCTAAAGGACTTCAAGCCTTTAGGGTCTCTTGTAAGGTGGATTATGAAAGAACTGATCGAGTACATCGCAAAATCCCTCGTGGATCACCCGGAAGATGTGGTCGTCACGCAGACAAGCGGAAATCGCCCCCGCCTTGAACTCAGCGTCGCCAAGGACGATATGGGACGCGTGATCGGTAAGGGCGGTAAAGTGGCGAACTCCATTCGCACCTTGTTGCGAGTTGCCGCCGAGCGGCAGGGCAAGCAAGCCACGTTGGATGTGACGGAACCCTAAATGGCAGAGAAGAAACTCTCAGGCTCGCCCAAAAGCGAGCCTGTTTATTTGACGATCGGATTCATCCGCCGCCCGCACGGGGTGACCGGTGAAGCCATCATGGATTTGCATACCGACTTCCCCGAGCGCATCAAAGCCGGACGAAAGGTATACCTCGGCGAAGGGCACGAAGCCGCAACTCTGGGCAGTGTCCGCCCGCATGGCGATGGGATGCTGGTACGAATTCGCGGCTGTGAAACACCAGAAGCCGTGGGACGTTATCGCAACCACTGGGTATATGTCAAAACCACGGAAGTTCCCCCGCTCCCTGAAGGTCGGCATTACAAGTATGAATTGATCGGTTTATCTGTGGTGGATGACGCTGGCAGCCCACTTGGAATACTACATGAAATTCTGGAAACCGGTGCGAATGATGTCTACGTTATCAAGAACGAAGCCGGGAAGGAAATTCTTTTACCGGCGATCCCTGCCGTCATTCTCGAAACCGATATGGAAGCTCGACTGATGAAAGTCCACCTGCTGGACGGGTTGATCGAAGACAGGGAAAAGTGAGGCGTGAAACGTGATGTGTGAGGTATGATGTATGGCTCTTCACGCATCACGCGAAAATTACAGTGGGTGATACAATTTCAAATCAGGTATGAACGACAAAAAATACTGGATCGGGTTCAATCTCATCAAAGGTATAGGCGCAGTCCGCATGCAGGGGCTGGTCGCCTATTTTGGTGATCTCGAATCTGCATGGGGGGCAGATCCCGCCGACCTTGCGCAGGCTGGCTTGGGTGCAAAGTTGGTGGAACGCGTTCTCGGGGCGAGAACGCAGGTAGACCTCGATCAGGTTTGGACGAAGATCGAAGCGCAAGGAATCCACATCCTCACTTGGGCGGATGATGCCTATCCATCGCGATTGAAAGAGATCGATCAACCGCCCCCCGTCCTGTACATTCGCGGTGAATACTTGCTGGATGATGTCTTTGCCGTCGCTATCGTTGGAACGCGAAAGGTCACGCCGTATGGCAGGCAGGTGACGGAAGAGATCGCTTCCTTCCTCGCTGCGAACGGAATCACCATCATCAGCGGTCTTGCCCGTGGAGTGGATGCCATTGCGCATCAGACTGCATTGAAAGCAGGCGGGCGGACGCTGGCGGTTCTTGGCTCTGGCGTGGACAAGATCTACCCGCCCGAGCATCGCATGCTCGCCGAACAAATGATGACGCGCGGTGCGATCATCAGTGACTATGCCGTGGGTACACCGCCCGATGCTTCGAACTTTCCCCCGCGCAACCGCATCATTTCAGGTTTGTCTTTGGCTGTCGTGGTCATCGAAGCGGCTGAGACAAGCGGTGCGTTGATCACTGCCGAGTTTGCCGCCGAGCAGGGTCGCGAAGTCTTTGCCGTACCGGGCAGCATCCTTGCGCCGCAAAGCAAAGGGACGAATAAATTGATCCAAAACGGCGCGTTGCCGTTGTTGACCCCCAACGACTTAATGCAAGCCTTGGATTTGACCCGCATTGGCGAGAAGAAGATGGTGCGAAAACTGGTACCATCCGATGAAACCGAAGCGCGAGTTCTGGATGTGCTGGGTCCCGAGCCCGTGCATGTGGATGAGATCCGCAGCCTTGCCAACCTGCCCATCGAAAAAGTTTCTGCCACGCTTGCTTTAATGGAATTGAAAGGATTGGTACGCCAGGTTGGTGGTATGAATTATGTAACTATTCGTGAAGACCAGACCCAATACAAAGTGAGCGAATAATATGTCCGAACATCATTATGCTGTCATCATGGCTGGGGGCGGTGGGACGCGCTTGTGGCCCGTTTCCAGAAAAGAAAACCCCAAACAATTGCTGCCTTTGATCGGTCAGGAGACGTTGTTTCAAAGCACGGTCAAGCGGCTGGAGAATATGTTCCCGCCAGAGCGCATCCTGGTTGTGACCGTGGAAGAGCAGGCGCGCGAGATGAATATCCAGGCGCCGGATATCCCTGCCGAAAACTACTTGATCGAACCCGCTCCACGCGGCACAGCCTCAGTCGTCGGGCTGGCGGCTATGGCAGTGCAGAGGCGCGACCCGCAGGCGTCCATGGCGATTCTGCCTTCGGATCATTTCATCCGTAATGTGGATTTATTCCATTACCTGCTTAATGCCGCCTATGAAGTGGCGGAGCAGGGATATCTGGTCACGCTGGGGATTACCCCCACCATGCCGTCTACAGGCTACGGGTACATTCAGCAGGGTAAACCAGTGGATGGAAACTTCAAGTATCCGGTTTATGCAGTGAAGAGTTTCAAGGAAAAGCCGGATGAGCAAACTGCACAGAAACTCCTGCACATGGGAGACCATTCCTGGAACAGCGGCATGTTCATCTGGCGGGCAGATGCGATCTTGTCCGAGGTCGATAAACAGATGCCAAAACTTGGTGAGGCACTCAAGGCCATTGGCGACGCGTGGGGAACATCCCGGCAGCAGGAAGCAATCGAGGCGAATTGGCTCGGCTTAAAGAATGAGACCGTGGACTACGGCATCATGGAGAAGGCGGAGCGTGTTGCCGTTCTTCCCGCAGGCGGCTTGGGTTGGAGTGATGTTGGTTCCTGGTCGTCATTGTTCGAAGTGCTATTACCGGATATGAATGGAAACATCGCCACGAATGCCGCATTGCATCTTGCGCACGAAACGCATAACACGCTCATCTACGGCGGGGGCAGTGACCGGCTTGTGGTCACCATTGGCGTGGATGATATGGTCATCGTTGATACCGGCGATGTGCTTTTGGTCTGTAAGACCGACCAGACCCAGAAGGTGAAAGAAGTGGTTGAGCACCTGAAGAAACACCGACAAGAGACCTATCTGTGACGGTATTTGCGAATTTCCGAAAAATCATGTTTGCAAGAAAATGAAAAACTGCTGTAGAATGTGCCATCCCGTACCTGTACGGGATGGATTTATGTAACTACAGAAATAAGCGTGAAGAACGCTGGAGGTTAGATGGAAGCATATTGCATGAAGTGCAAAGCAAAACGGGAAGTGAAAGATCCGGTCGCAGGATTCAACGCAAGAGGGTCCGCAGTGACGACCGGTGTATGTCCTGTTTGCGGCACAAAGATTTTTCGCATGGGCAAAACCGATGCCCATGCTGGTTTGATTCCGCCACCCAAGCCACAAAAGGTGGAAGTGCGCGAAGGGAAACTGGTCATTGTTGAATCGCCTGCCAAGGCAAAGACTGTTGGGCGTTTTCTCGGCAAGGGTTATACCGTCCGCGCTTCGGTGGGGCATGTGCGCGATCTCTTAAAATCGCAACTCTCTGTGGATGTGGATAATAACTTCGAGCCGAAGTATCGTGTGCCGAATGAAAAGAAGGAAGTCGTCAAGGAACTCAAACAGCTTGCCAAAAAAGCGGAAGAGATCTATCTCGCCACCGACCCCGACCGCGAAGGCGAGTCCATTTCGTGGCATCTGATGCAGGCGGCAGAGATCGACCCTGAGCGCACCAAGCGCGTCGTTTTTCATGAGATCACCGCCCCTGCCGTGGCAGAGGCGTTCTCCCATCCCCGCAGCATTGACATGAACCTCGTCGATGCGCAGCAGGCGCGCCGCGTACTGGACCGCCTCGTCGGTTACAGCATCAGCCCCATCTTGTGGGAAAAAGTCCGTGGGCGACTCTCGGCTGGGCGCGTACAATCCGTGGCGCTGCGACTCATCGTGGATCGCGAGCGTGAGATCGAAGATTTCAAACCGGTCGAGTATTGGACCATTCACGCCGAGTTCAAGCCGGAAAAACTGAAGTCATCTTTCATTGCCAAACTCGTCCGTGTGGATGACAAGGAACCGGAACTGCCCAATGAGGAGACGGTCAAACCGCTTCTCATTGACCTCGAGACTGCTGCGTTTTCCATTACAAAGGTCAAACGCGGAGAGCGGCGGCGGAAACCCTCCGCGCCGTTTACCACATCCACGCTGCAACAGGAAGCCTCGCGAAAACTCGGGTTTACCGCCAAGCGCACCATGGCGCTCGCGCAGGGACTCTACGAAGGTCAGGATGTGGGTGAAGGCGGCACAACGGGTCTTATCACCTACATGCGTACCGACTCGACCAATGTCTCGGCGTTGGCGCAGAAGGAAGCGCGCGATTATGTCAGCGGAAAATACGGCGCGGATTTTCTCCCATCTGAGCCGCCGGTTTATAAGACCAAATCTGCCAACGCTCAGGAAGCGCATGAAGCGATCCGTCCCACAGCGGCAATGCGTGACCCCGAAAAAGTCAAAGAATATCTTGACCCTGCCATGTTCAAGCTGTACCGTTTGATCTGGCAGCGCTTCATCGCCTCGCAGATGGAGTCCGCGGTATACGATACGCTTCAAGTGGAAGTAACCGGCAAGACGAACGAACATGAATACCTGTTGCGTGCATCCGGTTCGGCAGTGAAATTCCCCGGCTTTTTGGTGGTGTACGAAGAAGCCAAAAGCGAGGATGTGAAAGTGGACGAAGAGGAAGAGAATGTAAAGATCCCCGCTGGTGTGGAAGAAGGGCAAAGGCAGGAGTTGGTGCGTTTGATTCCTGAGCAACATTTTACCCAACCGCCGCCGCGTTTCAGTGAAGCATCACTGGTGCAGGCGCTGGAGGAGAATGGCATCGGACGCCCTTCAACGTACGCGCCGACCATCTCCACCATTCAACAGCGCGGGTATGTGCTGCGGGAAGAAAAGCGCCTCGCGCCGACCGATACCGGTTTTCAGGTCAATGACCTGATGGTGCAATATTTCCCCGAGGTGGTGGACTTTAATTTCACTGCACATATGGAGGAAGACCTCGATAAGATCGCCGAGGGTGAAATGCCGTGGACGGATGCCATCCGTGAGTTTTACACTCCATTCTCGGAAGATGTGAAAAAGGCGCAGGCAGAGATGCCGGTTGCCAAGACCGAGCCGGAACCCATCGGTCGCACCTGCCCCGATGATGGCGGCGAGTTGGTCATCCGTTATGGGCGTTTCGGGAAATTTATCTCGTGCGCCAATTTCCCGACCTGTCGTTACACCGAGCCGTGGCTGGAGAAGATCGGTGTTTCGTGCCCGAAAGATGGCGGCGACCTTGTAGAACGGAAGACTCGCAAGGGACGCACGTTCTACGGCTGCGCCAATTACCCGAATTGCGATTTCACGTCGTGGAAGAAGCCGCTCGCAAAACCCTGCCCCAAATGCAGCGGTCTGTTGGTGGTGGCGAACAAGCGCGAAGCGCAGTGCACGAACTGTTCCGAGTCATTCCTTTTGGAAGAGATCGTGCCGGAGAGCATCTAATCGGGGCGGCTTGCCTTGGGTGTTCTCCTTTTTCCGGCGGAGTCTGAGGCGAAGCCTTTCCAGGGCAATTATTCTGCCATGCGGCTGGCGATAATTACGTTGTATAATCTAGCCAAAGCGTACAAGTGAAGGAGTCGAATATGCAGTTCATTGTGGCTTTGTTGAAAAAAATTCCTGTTCTACCTGTGATCCTGTTCGTTGTGGGTTTACTGGTTGGGCTGGCATGGGGATACTGGATCGACCCGGTCGAGTTCAAGGATGCGACCCCGTCTTACCTGCGGGCAGACTTGCAGGAAGATTACCTGCGTATGACGATTGACTCGTTCCTTGTGAATCAGAATCCGGGTCTTGCGGTTGATCGCTGGAAGAATCTGGGAGTGGGCGCTCAAGAGGCGTATCTCAAGATTCAAAACAACCCAGGGCACCTGACCCCGGAAATGGTAAAAATGTACGGCGACCTTGTGACCAGCGTCCTGACCGCCGAGGGGTATCAGCCTGAAACAAGTACTTCTGCCTCTTCCTTCGGGCAAACGGCTTTGATCGGTCTTGTTGTAATCCTTGTATTGGGTGTCGTGGTTGCAGGTGGGATGTATCTCTTCCGCCTGTTCGGCAATCGCGGCTCCGGTGAGGTGACGGCTGCCATGCAAGCTTCGGAGATCAACCGCAGCGCCGCCCGCACGAATTTCGAAGAATTGGGGCTTGCGCCTCCGATCACACAGACCATGACCACCTATGTGTTGGGTGACGACCTGTACGACGAATCGTTCAGCATTGATACGCAGGCGGGTGAATTTTTGGGTGAATACGGCGTTGGCGTTGCTGAAGTCATCGGTGTTGGGGAACCCAAGAAGGTTACCGCGTTGGAGATCTGGCTGTTCGATAAGAATGATATCAAGACTGCGACGAAGGTGTTGATGTCGCAGCATGCGTTCGGCGATCTTGCGCTCCGTTCGCGACTGGAACCCAAAGGTGAACTGGTGCTGGTGGAACCTCATGTGCAGATCCTGCTCGAGACCGCCACGCTTCAATTGCTTGCTACGGTGGTGGATCTGGATTATGGAAAAGGTCCGCAGCCCGATGGCAGTTATTTTGAACGTATTACGCTTGAACTGGCGATCTGGCCTCGCCAGGGATGATACGACAAAAAAGACCCGCTCGAATGAGCGGGTCTTTTTTGTCGGCTATTCGATTTTTATGATCTTGAATTTGATCTTACCGCCGGGGGCTTCGGTTTCGGCGATCTCTCCAACGCGCTTGTCCATGAGCGCCCTGCCGATGGGGGACTCGTGCGATATTTTACCGTTACGCGGGTCCGCTTCTGCCGGACCGACGAGATGATAGGTTTCAGGATCAAAGCCCTCCTCTTGAATGGTGACATGAGAGCCGATGGTGATAACGCCCGCGTTGCCTGTTTTTTCGATAAGAACCGAATTGCGTAGTATGGCTTCGATCTCCTTGATGCGCCCTTCGAGGAAGCCCTGGTCTTCCTTGGCTTTGTGGTAGTCCGCATTTTCTGACAGATCTCCCATTTGGATGGCGGAGCGCAGCCGTTGTGCCAGTTCTTCGCGGCGCGGTCCTTTCAATTCCTCGAGTTCTGCTTGGAGTTTTGCTTCACCTTCGGGGGTCAGGTAGTTGGGTTGGGACATGGATCTCTCCTTTCGTATGGGGTGGATGCAAATAATAGGTGGGTACGGGGCGGTCAAAAGCCTTCTGGATGCCCCCTGTCAAAACCTGGAAATGTATTACGGTTTTTCGAGAGGGTTGAATAATTTCTGGTGCTCTTCGATTGCGTAGCGGTCAGTCATACCGGCGATGTAATCGCAGATGGTACGTTCCAGCCCACGCTTCTCGATGAAGAATTGGACGTGACCGGGGAGCATGGTCGGCTCGCTGCGGTAGGCATGGAACAGGTCTGAGATGATGCGTTCGGCTTTAACCTGCATCCGCACGACGCGGTAATGACGGTATAGTCTGGCATAGAGCAGGTCTTTCAATTCGCGGTTGCGCCGCTGCATTTCCTCGCTGTAGCCCATCACGTTATGTTTTAGTTTTTGAATATCCAGCGCAGAACTGACCTTGCTTTCCTTCAAACGCGCGTCGGTGGCTTTGACCATGTCCGTGACCATGATGCCGACCAGGTGGCGAATCATGCGATGGCGTTCCATGTCGTCTAGAAGTGGTCCGCGCCAGTTATAGGTTTCGCGTAAAATCTCCCAAAGCGCCACGCCATCCAGAATCTGGGTGTTGAGCATTCCAGAGCGTAAGCCGTCGTCCAGATCATGGGTGGTGTAGGCAAGTTCATCTGCGACATTGGCGATCTGGGTTTCGAGGTTGCCGCGCAGGTCGGGATTAAAATCGCGTGCGTCGGAGATGTCATATTCCGATTCGTGCTTGACCATGCCTTCGCGCACTTCCCAGGTGAGATTCAAGCCAGGGAATTCGGGGTAGCGCTGTTCCAGTTCAGTGACGATGCGCAACGATTGCTTGTTATGGTCGAAGCCGCCGTAATCTTTCATCAGCCGCGCCAGCGCCACTTCACCCGAATGCCCGAATGGGGAATGTCCGAGGTCGTGTGCCAGACAGATCGCTTCTACGAGATCTTCGTTGCCGCCGAGGGCGCGCGCCAGCGTCCGCCCGACCTGTGCGACTTCAAGGGTATGGGTGAGACGGGTGCGGAAGTGGTCGCCTTCGAAGTTGATGAAGACCTGCGTTTTGTATTCGAGTCTGCGAAAGGCAGTGGTATGCAGGATGCGGTCCCGGTCACGCTGGAACGAGGTGCGATACTCAGGCTCGCTATCGAGATAGGCGCGCCCTTTTGTATCCCTGCTGCGCATCCCATAAGGGGCAAGGCTCTTGTCTTCGTTCTCTTCCAACTGCTGACGGGTGAAAAACATGGTTTGCCTTTACTGGTAACGCTTGTTTGTTTTGAATGGCTCGATAGACGCAAATGTCATTGCAACAGACTGGTTTCAGTGTCGCAATGACCGCGTTGTTGTGGGGCGAGAGGGGGTCGAACCCTCACGTTGTTACCAACGACAGATTTTAAGTCTGTTGCGTCTGCCGATTCCGCCATCGCCCCGGCTGGTTTATTTTACTATAAGATGCGTTGGATATGAAAAAAATAAATCGCCGATGAAGGCGATTTATTTGGCGGTCCCGACGGGCGAAAAATCCAACGCTATTGCGATGGAATCGAACTACTTCCGCCCGGCATACAAAAGTCAGAAGCTCTGACAATTTTGGACTATCGAAGAAAACGTGATCTCAAATAGCTATTAACGCAGCTCAATGCAAAGAGCGGCGCTCGCACATTCGTGTGTGGGCGCCGTTTTTTTATTTCACAACAAAGGAGATCACGCGTATGAACGACTACCAGTTTGCACCATCGACATCATCAGGGAGGACACCATGAAAGCATTGAGAACACTGTTGCTACCCCTATTGTTATTGGCATGTTCACTCACCACGCCACCATCATTACCTCAGGACATTCCGGCACGAGTGTCCAACATCACACATTTAGCGACAGCAATACCAGACCCCATTTCCAACTCCCATACAATGCCCGTCACCTGCACAGTGTCGGCGCAGTCCCTGCACCTACGGGAGTGTGCCGGCTTGCAATGCTCCGTGCTTGCCTGGTTGTCGGCGGGTGAAGTCCTGGAGGTTCTGGATGCGGATCAGGACTGGCTCAATGTCACCACCCCAACCGGGCAAACCGGCTGGGTGCATTCCAAATACTGTGGAGAAACCCAATGAAAGCACTCTTCAAGTTCTTGGCGATGGTCGCCTTTCTCGTCATCGGCGGTGGTTTGCTGGTATATGCCGCCTCGCGTTCACTAGACTTCGTGCAGACTACCCTGCCGGCAAATGACCAGGCGCTCGGGTATTTCGCGCTGCTCGCCACCTCGGGCGGCATGATCGGCTGGCTGCTGGTCTTCCTGTATCGTGCCGACGGCATCATCCAGCGTGGAACTGCGCTGCTCATGGTCCTGATCGACTTTCTCGGTGAAGCGGCGCTCTTCACGATGGACACCTTGTACCGCTCCGGCGAGAACGGTCTGGTCGGGCAGATGACTCAGGACGAGATTCGCATGGTCATCCTCGGTATGTCCGCCCTGATCGCCATCAACATCTTCGCCACCATCGTCTTCGAACTCGGACGGATGGAAGTGCTCAAGGAGATCGCGGAAGGCGCAGCGCGTGACCTGGTCATGTTCAAAGCCCTGGCTCGGATCGAGAAGGACTCCGAGACTGTCGCCGATGAAATGATGGAGGACATCGTCAATCAGTGGCGTGGCAACTTCCGTTCCGCCTTCGGGTCGGCGGACAAGCTGGGACTGGGTCAATACCAGACCAAGCCGCCCACGGAGCCGGCAGCCAAACCCAAGATCAAGTTCTCACTCCCATCCCTGATCCGCCGCTGGAAGAAGCCGCATACACCCATCACGGAACCTGAACTGGTGCCAGTGGAAACGCGTGGCAATGGACATAGCCCGACGCCGCCCGAAGAAAACCCTACTTGAGCCGGTTTGTCGAATGGACCAACCTCCTGAATGCAGCGAAGCGCATTGTCTCGCCCGGGGCAATTCAGGTCGTCAAACGGAGCGCCACCCGCCTGCCCCATTCTGCTGAGGCG
>DDSH01000022.1:219805-307800 GCA_002343775.1 Anaerolineales bacterium UBA2395 | reverse complement strand
TGTCGTTACCAAGATCATCGCGTAATTAATCGAAAGTAAGGTAGTAAAATGGCTTCCAAGAAGAAAGATGTTCGCCCGGTGATCACCCTGCAATGCAGTGATTGCAAGGAACGGAACTACACCACCGAGAAGAATCGCCGCAACGATCCGAACCGGATGGAACTCAAGAAGTATTGCTCGCGCTGCAAGAAACACACCGCGCATCGCGAAACCAAGTAATTTGGCATGGGCGGCGTCAACACCCGCCCATGCATCCTAGGCCAGTGGCTCAATTGGCAGAGCTCTCGTCTCCAAAACGAGCGGTTGTGGGTTCAAGTCCTACCTGGCCTGCCTCAAGGCAACGCCGCGACAGCGGCGTTTTAGCCGTAATAAAATGAAGAAGGAGTATTGCCTTGGCTGAGAAAGCAAAGAAGGTCAAGAAACAGGAAAACGCCATACAGCGCTATTTCCGCGAAACCAGCGGCGAACTTCGCAAAGTCAGCTGGCCCACGTGGCCCGAAGCGCGCCGTTTGACCGGATTGGTCTTACTGGTGATGGTTACCATGGGGCTCTTCCTGGCAGGCGTGGATTTCATGGCTGGCGAGCTGTTGGACCTTGTTCTTGGACTTTAAACAATAAGGATCGAGGATTCTGATGGATTTACCGGAACCGCAAGAGCAGTTCGAACAGGAACCGATGGAAGAAGTGACATCCGAGGAGCAGAACGCTCCTGCGGATGATTCCGCTTCCGAGCCGGACCCGAAGCCTGCTCCTGCCCCCGAAACCAAGATTCCCTCCAACCTTCCTCCCGTTGAAACGACCGTCGAAGGACCGGCGTGGTTCGTCATCCATTGTTACTCGGGCTACGAGAACAAGGTTCGCCACAACCTCGAACAGCGCATTGAAACGATGGGCATGAAAGACATGATCTTCGACGTGGTCATCCCCACGCAGGAAGAGATCGAGGTCAAGGATGGCAAGCGCCGCACCGTGGAGCGACATATTTTCCCCGGTTATGTTCTTGTGAATTTGATCCTCACTGAGGAATCCTGGTACGTAGTTCGCAACACCCCCGGCGTGACCGGGTTCGTTGGTATGGGCAACAACCCCACACCGCTGCGTCCGGAGGAAGTTGCGCAGATCGTCAAACGCATGGAAGCCGAAGCGCCGACCGTCAAGGTCACTTTCAAGCAGGGTGAGCGTGTGCGCATCATCGATGGACCGTTCAACGATTTCCGTGGGGTGGTTTCCGAGATCGACATGGAACGCAGCAAGGTGCGCGTGATGGTCAGTTTCTTCGGGCGCGAAACCCCTGTGGAACTGGACTTTTTGCAGGTGGAAAAGTCGTAGCATAAGAAAAACGAAATGGACAGTAGCAGGCTCAAGTCGAGCCTGATGCGGTGGGAGGGTCTCCCAAAATGACCCGCTAAAACCACACCTGTTCCTGTGTCCCAGGTGCAGGCAAGGAGTAAAAGAAAATGGCAAAGAAGTTAAAAGCAATCGTTCGTCTCCAACTTGAGGCTGGCAAGGCTAACCCCGCTCCTCCCGTTGGTCCCGCGTTGGCGAGCCATGGTATCAATATCATGGCGTTCTGCAAGGAATACAACGCCCGCACCTCCAACCGCCCGGGTGAGATCCTCCCGGCGGAAATCACCATCTTTACCGATGGTTCGTTCACGTTCGTGCTGCGCACGTCGCCGGCTGCGGTGTTGTTGCGCAAAGCTGCGAAGGTGGAAAAAGGCTCCGGCGTTCCGAACAAGGAAAAGGTCGGTAAGGTGACCCGCGCCCAGATCAAGGAGATCGCTGAGCTGAAGATGAAGGACCTCAATGCGATCACGCTTGAAGGGGCAATGCTGCAAATTGAAGGTACCGCCCGCTCGATGGGCATTACGGTTGTTGACTAATTTGTGGGAGGATGGCTTTGTGCCGTCCGCTTGAACCACGGAGGTAAAAAATGGCTAAACACGGAAAGAAATACACGGCGGCTGCCGCCAAAGTAGATATTGACAAGGTGTATTCTTCGCGCGAGGCGGTTGCCCTGGCGAAGGAGACTTCGATCACCAAGTTCGACTCGACCGTTGAAGTTCACATGCGCACCACGCTCGATTCGCGCCAGGCGGATCAGCAGCTGCGTGATGTGGTTGTGCTTCCGCACGGCTTGGGGAAGACCGTGCGCGTTCTGGTCTTTGCCCAGGGTGAAGGTGCGGCTGCGGCTCGCGCCGGAGGCGCCGAACTCGTTGCGGATGATGACGAGACGTTGAAGAAGATCGAAGGCGGCATGCTCGATTTCGATGTCGCCATCGCCACTCCCGATGCGATGGGCAAGGTGGGGCGCTTGGGTCGTGTGCTTGGTCCGCGCGGTTTGATGCCGAACCCGAAGGCGGGGACGGTTGTTTCGGCTCAGGATATGGAGCGCGCCATCAAAGAAGCCAAAGCTGGTCGCGTGGAGTTCCGCCTCGACAAGAGCAATAACATCCATGTGTCCATCGGCAAGGCTTCTTTCTCTGCCGATCACCTGTATGAGAAC
Organism: Anaerolineales bacterium UBA2395; assembly: GCA_002343775.1. Lineage (GTDB taxonomy): Bacteria > Chloroflexota > Anaerolineae > Anaerolineales > Villigracilaceae > Villigracilis. Next base: position 305,294 of record DDSH01000022.1, on the reverse strand, counting down.
TATGTGGCGTTGATGGATGCCATCAACAAGGCTCGTCCTTCCGGTGCGAAGGGTAACTTCATCAAGCGTGTTACCATCGCCACCACCATGGGACCTGGCGTCAAAGCCGATCCCAATGAACATGTGCAAGGAGCCGGATAGTCCTATCCGATAATTCTTGAAACGACCACTTCGCCGATGAAGGCGGGTGTTCCTGTGTAACGGTCAGTGCGAAGGTTCGAGACCGAACGGGAACTTAATTTCCTGCTCAGGTGAAGACTGAAAGCATAGAACAGCGTTTTACGCTGTTTCCCTTCCGGGAATGCGAAAAGTCTTTGCCTTGCGAGAGTGGCAAAGACTTTTTTCACGAAAGGAGGTGAATACCCTTTGGCAATTTCTAAGCAACGCAAGGAAGAAGTGCTAGCCAGTTATGGAGACTGGGTCAAGCGCAGCCAGGCGATCATTCTGGTGGAATACACCGGAGCGAACATGAAATCCCTCGACGGTATCCGCGCAAAGGTGCGTGAGTCGGGTGGTGAATTCCATATCGTTAAGAATACGCTTGTCCGCCGTGTGTTTGCGGAGAATGGCATGGACCTGCCCGAAGATTACCTTGTGAAGTCGACGGCTGTTTCGTTTGCGTTCTCCGACCCCGCTTCCACCGCCAAGGCGCTGACCGATGCCACGAAAGGCAGCGAGTTCGTCAAGGTGAAGGGCGGTTTCATGGGAGGCAAGGCGTTGACCGCCGCACAGGTGAAGGCGCTTTCTGATATGCCGCCGCTGCCCGTCATGCGCGCAACATTGCTGGGCGTTTTGCAGGCTCCCGCCGGCAAACTCGTCCGCACGATCGCCGAGCCCGCCCGTGGTTTGGCTGCTGTTGTCAAGGCGTTCACGGAGAAGAGTGGTTCTCCCGCCGCCGCGTAACATTCAAATTTTCGGCGAGAGATCTCTCGCAGTTCAATCAATAACTATTAGCTAGGAGTGCTAAACATGTCTGAAAAGCTCGAAAAACTCGTGGAAGAACTTTCCACTCTTTCCGTCCTTGAGGCGGCTGACCTCGTCAAAATGCTCGAAGAGAAGTGGGGCGTTTCTGCCGCTGCCCCGGTGGCTGTTGCCGCCGTTGGTGGTGGTGCCGCCGCCGCTGCTGAACCCGTTGAAGAGAAGACCGAGTTCGATGTGGTCATCAAGGATGCGGGCGCCAAGAAGATCGATGTCATCAAGGTCATCCGTCAGTTGACCAGCCTCGGTCTCGGCGAAGCCAAGGCGATGGCTGAAACCGCTGGCTCCAAGGTCCTCACCGGTGTTGGCAAGGATGCCGCCCAGGATGCCAAGAAGAAGCTCGAAGAAGCCGGCGCTCAGGTTGTTGTCGAGTAATTCCTTCGAAAGAAAAAAAGAGACCACCCATTTGGGTGGTCTCTTTTGATTTAATTTTGGTGCTACGCTACCAACCGGTCTACTTTACGGATAACCATGACAACTTTGCCTTTGATGTCCAGCGATTCGTTCTTTTTGATCATGATCGGTTTGAAGGCGGGGTTGGCAGGCTGCAGGCGGTAGCCATCCTTTTCCTTATAAAAGTATTTGAGGGTGGTCTCGTTCCGTTCATTGAGCCAGACTGCCACCATTTCACCGTTGCGAGCTTCCTGTGCGGGTTTGAGGATGACGATATCGCCGTCATTGACCATGGCATCGATCATCGAGTCTCCCTGTACTTGAAGGGCGAACAAATCCTTGCCTTTTTCCTTGGATGACATCATCGAGGTTGCGATCTCAACAGAGTCTTCCGGGGTGAAAGCCGCTTCAGATGGGACAAGAATGGGTTCACCGGCTTGAATGACGCCCAGAACCGGGACGCGCAGCATATCGCCAAGCGGGTTGCTGTTGCCGATCAGCCGCATACCGCGCGAGATCTTGCGGTCGCGTTCGAGCAATCCTTCTTTTTCAAGCTGGTCGAGGTAATAGTTCACTACCGAGGTGGATGAGATCTTGCAGTGTTCTCCGATCTCGCGGATCGAAGGGGGGTGCTTGTGTTCACGTTGGTATGACGCGATAAAATCCAGAATTTTCTGGTGGCGTTCGCCCAATCCTTTGCTTTTTCTAACCATCATCATCATTTCTAGCCTCCTGCCAGGTCGCTGGCATGGGTGGAGCATAATTCGCTCATTTGTGCTAGGAATGATAACCGAACGCTTGTTCTGTGTCAAGGCTTTAATTGGGCTTGGGGCGGGTGGAATGCCCCGAAAATTTGACCGGTTTACACCCATGTGCGGCGGCGCATCCACAGGTACATGACGATGGGCAGCGAAACCATGATGCCGAGCATGATGTCGAAGGTTTGCTCGCTGGTCCAGTGCAGGAAATGAGCAACTGGCTCGAAAAAATTCATGCCGAAAAACCCGGTGACGAAGGTGATGGGCATGAACAGTGTGGTGATAATGGTGAGTGTTTTCATGACTTCGTTCATGCGGTTGTTGGTGACGGAGAGATAGGAATCCAGCACGCCGCTGACGAGGTCGCGCAGGTTTTCGTTCAGGTCGTGCAGGCGCACGAGATGGTCGTAAATGTCGCGGAAAAAGACCCGGTCTTTTGGGTCGATGACGCGATAGTCTTCACGGGAAAGTTTGTTCAACACTTCGCGCTGGGGGAGCAGGATCCGCCTCATGGTCAGGAGGAGGCGTTTGAGCGCAAAGATATTTTCCAGCGTGTCCTTGCGCGGACGGTCGAAGACTTGATCCTCGATCTGGTCTACCTGTGCGTCGACCTGGTCGATGAGGGGCATGTAGCTCATCACCAGTGAATCCACGATGCGGTAGAGCAGGTGGTCGGGACCATCTTGAATGCGACGGTTGTCACGCTGGCAGGCGCTCCATGCATCCTCCACGGCAGGGAGCAGCTGGTCGTGATGGGTGATGATGTAATTTTTTCCGAGGAAGACATCCAACTCATCGATCTCGGATTTAAATGTGCCGTTTTCCTGTTTGTAATTCAGCACGTTTAAGACAATGTAAAGATGATCGCCCCAATCGTCCACCTTGGGAGTGTGGGTTTCCTGCAGGGCGTCATCGATGGCGAGTGGATGGAAGCCGAAACTTCGCAGAATGGGTTCTGCCGCTTCCGGGGTCTCCCCAATGAAATCGACCCAGAGTACCCCTTTCCGGTCACGAATGAGGCGCGGAAACTCGGACGGGGGAATGTCGGTGCGGATGGTCTTGCCAGGGATGTAAAAAAGGGAGCGGATCATGGAAAAACCTCCAAGTGGGCTAAAAAATCCTTAGAAAATATCAATAATATTGAAAATGTAATTGATAATTCTAAAATTATACTTGACTTAATTTAAATAATCAGTATAATTTTATTAGAAATCAGGCAAGAGACATTAATTTCATCACAGAAACATGTAATTTTCAAAAATTTTCTTTTGAAGTTGATGTCCGTTTCATGATTACCTCTGAATTATAAAGTGGAGAAGCCAATTATGCGACCCGCACCTACCCGCTGCCCAATCTGTCAATCGGAATTTGAAGTTGTCCGCCTGCACTGCTCCTCTTGCGATACGTCCATGGAAGGTCATTTCGCACTGGGGCAGTTTTCGAACCTTTCGCCGGAGCAGATGGAGTTCGTGTTCACATTCGTACGCTGCGAAGGCAAGATCAATCGCATGGAGCAGGAATTGAGCCTGTCTTATCCTACCATCCGCAACCGCTTGCACGAGGTCATTCGCAAACTGGGCTATGAGCCTGGCAGGGATGAAACCCCCGATGAAGTGGATGACGAAACCCGCAGCAGTGTCATTGCCGACCTCGAAGCCGGAAAGATCACTGCTGACCAAGCCATGCGCATTTTGCGCGGCGAGGAGGAATAAACCATGTCCAAGACCATCTCTGCCGGGCGCACGCCCAACATCCGGATCGAATCCATTGGCGGGGATCTCAGCCTCGTAGGCTGGGAGGGGGACGATATCCTTCTCAAAGCCGACGATGATGAATTGCGCGTCAGCCAGGACGGCGACCAGGTGACGGTCTCCTGCGACGACGACCTTTCGATGCGCGTGCCGAAAGGCGCGACTGTATTGATTGAAACCATTAGCGGCGACGCCTCCATCCGTGGATTGGTGGGGAGTATTGACTTGAAGGAGATCGGCGGCGACCTTTCGATGCGCGACGTGAATTCCGTGGCGATTGAAGCGGTTCGTTCTGACTTCAGCCTGCGCGGCGCCAAAGGGAGTTTATCCATCCGTAAAGCGGATTCCGACGTATCCATCCGCGATGTGGATGGCAGCGTTTCGCTTGATTCCATCGCAGACGACCTTGCCCTGCGCGACGTGCGCGGCAGTGTGACCGCCAATGTGGGCGAGGACGTAGTCATGTATCTCAATCCGCAGCCGGGCAATTCCTACTCGGTGACGGCAGGTGACGACATTTTGCTGGTGATGCCGCCCAAAGCCAACGCTACACTGACGCTCAGCGCCGACGAGATCGACATCGATTGGGATGGCGTAGAAAATGACAAAGATGCCACCAGCCGGTCTGTGGTTTTGGGAAGTGGCGGGGCAGCCTTTAGTTTGAGCGCAGGCGGAGATATCCGCGTATCCAACCGTTCGGATGCCGGAGAATCCGCTGAAGATTTTGGCAATTTTGCAGGCATGGGCATGGATTGGTCGGGGTTTGGCGAGCGCATCTCCCGCCGCGTGGAGCAGGTGACTGCTCGCGCCACGCGCAAAGCGGAGGAAGCCGCGCGCCGCGCCGAGCACAAGGTGCGCGATGTGGAACGCCGTTCCCGCCGTTTCAAAGGCGGGTTGGAGATCGGGCGTTGGAATTGGGATTTCGCACCGAAGGGCGTGCCTGTCCCTTCCAAGCCGCAGGTGTCTGAAGAGGAACGATTGGCGATCTTGAAGATGCTTCAGGAAAAGAAGATTACAGCAGAACAAGCGGAACAACTTTTATCGGCATTGGAAGGAGGCTCGTAATGTCTTCAGAAGAACGCAGAAAGATCCTGCAAATGGTTGCGGATGGCAAGATCAGCGCGGAAGAAGCTGCGACATTGATGCGTGCGCTGGATGGGGACGCGGAAGCCGAATCTGCTCACGGGGAGGAGGAGGTTTTTGAAGCGGCACCCGGTATCGGCGGAGAAAGAAGCGAAGCGCCAGAGATCGACGCAGTCCGGCGGCGGGCGCATCGCTTTTCGACTGCGTTCCTGTGGATCGGTGTCATCTTCACGGTGTTGAGCGCCTGGGCGATGTTTGGTATTCAGCAAAATGCGGGACTGAATTTCTGGTTCTATTGCATGGGGATGCCGCTATTCCTGGGCATATTGTTGATTGCCCTTGGTGCAAGCAGCCGTACGTCGCGCTGGTTGTATGTGGATGTGGACCGCACCCGTTCGAAGGATAAGGATGGTCCGCGGCATATTTCGCTGGCGTTTCCGCTTCCGTTGGGGCTGGTGGCATGGTTTCTGCGTACTTTTGGCAGCCGCATCGAAGGTTTGAAGAGGACGAACCTGGACGATGTGGTGCAGGTGATCTCCATGACGAAGGATATGGAAGCGCCGTTGATCGTGCATGTGGATGATGCCGATGATGGCGAAAAGGTGCAAGTCTTTATAGGATAAGAATGGAAACCGTAAAAAAACAACCTTTATTGAGTGGAATACTGATCCTGTTCCTGACGGCGATGATCTTTGCGAATGTCGGCGGGAGCATGTATGATGGGCTTTTACCGTTGTATCTTAAAGAGTTGAGTGCGGATATTACCGACATAGGTCTATTTTTTACATTGTCGATGATCGTACCGCTGTTTCTTCAAATCCTCGGCGGCTGGGTATCGGATTCGCTTGGGCGTTTGCGAGCCATTGCCATCGGAAGTGTGTTCGGTGTGCTCGGGTATATTCCGCTCATTCTTGCCGACCGCTGGGAGTGGCTGCTGATGGCAACAGCCATTGGCGCGGTGGCTCGTTCGTTGGTGGGTCCGAGTTTCGATGCCTTCATTGCCGAACATTCCACTGAACAAAATCGTGGCAAGGTCTATGGCATTTCGCAGGCGATCTTCATGATCGTCGCCGTGGTTGGACCTCCGCTCGGCGGCTGGCTGGCGGGCGCGTTCAGTTTCAAACTGATGTTGTTCGTGGCGGGCGTGTTCTACTTTATTGCGATGGTCATGCGTTTGAGCATGGCGCGCGAAGCCGCGCGGGGTGAAAAAGCCAATGGTGAAAAGAAGACACTTTCTTTTTCCAGCCTGAAGACGAATCTCGGCGCGATGATCGGCATGATCTTCTCAGGCGGTTTGATCACATGGATGCTCATCACGGATGGATTGCGAGACATATCTTTTCAGTTTTCCGGCAGCCTTTTTCCGGTCTATATGCAGGAGGTGGGCGGTCTTTCGTATCAGCAGATCGGCTGGGTGACTTCTTTCTTCGGTATCTGCATGATGGCGAGTACCATTCCGGGCGGCTGGCTTTCAGACAAAGCAGGGGAGCGTGTCGGAATCGCATTGGGCATGGTCCTGATGTCTGCTTCGTTGTTCCTGCTGGTAAATATCTATCCGCTGGGCGCATCGGGACAGTGGTTGTATTATGTCGGCTGGGGCATGGCAGGATTGGGGGCGGGTATTTCACAACCGGCGTATTCCTCGCTGATCAGCAAGGCGGTGCCGCAGAAGTTGCGCGGCCTGGCGTTCGGTTTTCTCAGCACCAGTCTGGGAGTGGTCTCCTTGCCCGCACCGTGGATCGGTAGTCAGTTGTGGGATCGATTCGGTCCGACAACGCCCTTTACGATCACGGCATCTGTGCTCTTATTGTCTGTCATCCCGATCTGGTTGAAGTTCAAACTTCCGAAGACCGAAGAACAGCCTGAAACGGAAAAAGCAACGGAAGAAAATTTACCTGCTGTTGCAGGATAAAAACAAAATCTGTTCGGCGTTTCGACCCTGAACGGTGAAAGGAGATAACATGGCAAACAGCGAAGAGCGAATGAAAATCCTGAAATTGATCGAGGAGGGCAAGATCAGTGCGGAGGAAGGCGCGAAACTACTCTCAGCGCTTAGCGACTCCCGACGCGGCATCCCCACACCGCCTCGTCCGCCATCAGCGGGAGGGGCGCGGATGTTGAGAGTGCGCGTCACCGACACCCGTACCGGGCGCTCGAAAGCCTCCGTTCAGATTCCGCTTGCCCTTGTGGATGCCGGTCTCAAGATCGGTGCGCATTTTGCCCCCGAAGTTCAGGGCGTGGACATGAGCAACGTCATGGAAGCGCTGCGCATGGGCGTCACGGGCAAGATCATCGATGTGACTGATGAAGAAGATGGCGAGCACGTGGAAATCTTTGTCGAGTAAGCGTGATCGCCTTCGGTTGTTGACTGGGTTGTGTTCCCATGATTCGGAAGGAGAGAGAAATGTTATTCCCATTTCTTAACCCCATGCATCGGTTGATGCTGTAGTCTGTCAACGCGCAGGAGACCCTCTTGCGCGTTGTATGTTTTACCCGCTAAAAAATAAAGGAAGCATATGCAAGAGACAAATACCAAACGTCCAAGCGGAATGATCGGATTTACCGTCATCTGGCTTGGACAGATCGTTTCCGTACTTGCCAGCGCCATGAGTCAGTTCGGTCTCACCATTTGGGTCTTCGAACGGACGCAGAGCGCCACCGCTATGGGTTTGATGCAGGTCTTTTTTATCACACCTTTCCTGCTTATCTCGCCCATTGCCGGTGTGATGGTGGACCGCCATAACCGCAAATTGATGATGATGGTCAGCGACCTCGCCGCCGGGCTGGGCACCATCTTTGTCCTGCTCTTCAATTGGCTGGGCATGCTCGAAGTCTGGCACTTGTATGCCGTCAGCATTATCTTTGGCTTGGGGATGTCCTTCCAATGGCCCGCCTATTCAGCGGCGATCAGCACGATGGTGCCCAAAGAACAATATGGACGGGCGAACGGCATGATGTCCCTGATCGAAGCGGGACCGGGTGTCATCGCCCCGCTGTTGGCTGGTTCGCTTCTTCCATTCATCGGGCTGACCGGCTTGCTCCTGATCGATGTCATCACCTTTACCTTTGCGATCGGCGCGCTGCTTTTCGTCCACGTTCCGCAGCCGCCGCGCACCGTCGAAGGCGTGCAGGGACAGGGCAACATGCTGAAGGAAGCCGCCTTTGGCTTCAAATATATTTTTGCGCGCCCCAGCCTGCTTGGATTACAAATGGTGTTCTTTGCAGGGAATTTATTTTCAGGCATGTTGTTCACACTGATGGCTCCCATGATCCTTTCGCGTACCGATAATAGCAGTTTGATGTTTGGCTCTGTCCAAACCGCGGGAGCGATTGCCGGTGTGGTCGGCGGCGTGATCATGAGTGCCTGGGGCGGCTTCAAACGCCGTGTGCATGGCGTTCTGATCGGCTGGATGCTCACAGGCATTGGGTCGGCTGTCCTCGGCTTGTCGGGCGGCTTGCCGGTTTGGATCGTGGGCATTGCCATTGCCTCCCTCACGGGACCGTTGATCAACGCCTCCAATCAAGCCATCTGGCAGGCAAAGGTAGCCCCGGATGTTCAAGGGCGTGTCTTCTCTGCGCGCCGTTTGATCGCATGGCTGACCAATCCCATTTCTCCGATCATCGCCGGAACACTTGCCGATTACGTTATCGAGCCACAAATGCGCATGGATGGCAGCCTTTCGCAAACATTCGGCTGGCTGGTAGGCACCGGTCCTGGCGCGGGCATGGGGCTTATCATCGTATTCTGTGGCGTCGTCATCGTTCTGGTTGGGCTGGCTGGATATTTCATCCCAGCCGTTCACAACGCAGAGTCCATCCTGCCAGATCACGATGAATTGGCAAAAGCAGAGCCTCAAGCTGCAACCGCATGAACAAAAAAACTGGACGAGAGATCGTCCAGTTTTTATATGGATTTTCTTGCGCTTCTTTCTGACCCTAAACCTGATTCGAAAACCTGAACATTTCCATCCCGAAATAGACCTGCCGGCGCGTGAATGCCAGCCCGCACTTCTCCAACACCCGCTGCGACGCAACGTTGAGCGGGTCGGTCAGCCCGATGATCTCCTTCAGCCCGATCTCGCTCTTCCCGAACTCAACGCACACCCGTGCCGCTTCTGTGGCATAGCCCTTCCCCCAAAAGGCATGACCTAACAAATAGCCAACCTCGGTTTCATTTGTATCGGGTAGAAATTCCAGCCCGCACCAACCCATCAGTTGACCGGTCTCGCGCAGCGTCACCGCCATTTGACCGTAGCGGAACGTCTGCCAATGGTTGGTCTGATGTTGGATGCTTCGCTCCACTTTTTCCATACCCCATGCCGACTTGGTGGGGAAGTATTGAAAAATACCCGGCTCCTGTGTGATTGCGAGCAGCGCCTCGCGGTCGTTCATCGTAAATGGACGCAGGATCATTCGTTCTGTGGTCAGTGTGAATCCTTTGCTTGTTGATTCCATCGAGTGTCCTTGTCGTAAGATATACTTTTAGATTGCGACTATATTGTATCCCTTGATTCGAATCGGAGCAGGTAATGAAGATTGTCATCTTTGGTTCAGGCGGTGTGGGCGGATATTTCGGCGGCAGGCTGGCGCTTTCAGGACAGGACGTGACGTTCATTGCACGCGGCGCGCACCTCGCAGCAATTCAGAAAGATGGCTTGCGCGTGGATTCCATCGGTGGAGATTTCATCGTTAAACCGGCGAAAGCAACCGATGATCCAAATTCCATTGGCATAGCGGATCTGGTTCTGCTTGCTACCAAAGCCTGGCAGCTGAATGAAGCCATCGAACAAATGAAACCGCTGGTTGGCGAAAAGACGGTCATTCTGCCTTTGCTCAATGGCATGGAGCACATGGATACATTGCTCGCCGCATTCGACCGCAACACCATCCTTGGCGGACTGTGCCGCATCAGCGCCTTCGTTGCCGCGCCGGGACACATCCGTCATGTCGGTGTTCAGCCATACATCGCTTTCGGCGAATTGGACAACTCGAAAAGCGAACGTGTCGAAGCCATTTACCAAATATTCGCCGCGTTGGATGGAATCCTCGTGGAAGTTCCCGTCGATGTCCATGTGACCATGTGGGAGAAATTCGTGTTCATCTCCGGCACCAGCGGCGTCGGGGCGTATACCCGTCAGCCGATTGGGCAGTATCGGGACGAGCCCGCAGCGCGGAAGATGTTAATGGATGCCATGCATGAAACCGCATCCGTGGCGCGGGCGCGCGGCGTGAATCTATCCGAATCCCTTGTGGAAGAAACGATGAAGCGCATCGATAATCTTCCACACGCCATGCTCGCTTCGATGCAAAAGGATATGATGGAAGGCAGACCGTCAGAACTCAACGAGCAAACCGGAGCGGTCATCAGGCTTGGAAAAACGGTTGGCGTGCCAACCCCCACGCATGAAAAACTTTTTGCAGCGCTGCTGCCGCTCGAGCAAAAAGCCCGCAGCCGATGAACCTACCCGAACGTCCAGTACGCAACCATCCCTTTCACCGATACACTCCCAGCGCGTGATGACTAGAATGGGCGCAAAGGAGCAACCATGAGCAAAAATATATTTACCGAACTTTCAGAAGCGATGGCGAATGCCGCCGAAGCCGCGGGCAAGTCCACGGTGATGGTGGATGCGCGCCGCCGCATTCCCGCCAGCGGCATTGCCTTTGCAAAGGATTTGATTCTGACCGCAGACCATGTGGTCGAACGTGATGAGGACATCAGGATCTTGCTTGGCGATGGGCATGAGACCACCGCACGCCTCGCCGGTCGGGACCCGGGAACGGATCTTGCGGTTTTGAAATTGGATTCCGCCTCAGCCACTCCCGCTGACATTGCGAAATCGCCTGCGCGCGTGGGACAATTTGTGCTGGCTATTGGGCGTCCATCCAAGCGTGGGATTGAATCCAGTTTCGGGACGGTCAATTCCCTCGGCGGACCTGTCCGCACGGGGCGTGGCGGCATGTTGGACGCCTACATCAAAACGGATGTGGTTTCGTACCCGGGCTTTTCCGGCGGACCGCTCATCAACGGGGAGGGTCAGGTGTATGGCATCAACACCTCTGGCTTTGGCGGCGGCGGCGCGATCACCATTCCGGTGGAAGTAGCCTGGAAGGTTGCAGAGACGCTCGCGGCGCATGGCAAGATCAAGCGCGGATACCTTGGCATTCGCAGCCAGACCGTGAATTTGCCCGAAGAAGCTCGCAGCCAATTGAAGCGTGAGCAGGAGACCGGTCTGCTCATTGTCGGCATGGAGAAAGACACCCCTGCGGAAAAAAGCGGCTTGATGGTCGGCGACATTCTCGTTGGGGTGGCGGGTGTGGCGGTGGAGCATCATGACGAACTCTTCGTCCGCTTGAGCGGGGATGTGGTCGGAAAATCCACTCCGATGGATGTCTTGCGCGGCGGGACATTGCAGGTTGTGAATGTCGTTGTAGGGGAACGATAGCGTCATTGCGATGGGCGCAGCCCTGAAGCAGAGATTGCTTTGACCACTTCGTGGTCTCGCAATGACATGGGAGCATCTATTTGATCCGAGTCACCATCGTCTCACCAAATCATGCGCTGCGGGTCGGGTTGCGGGCAATGCTCAACCGTCACCCCAATATCCGCGTTGTGGGTGAGGTGACGAGACTGGCAGACCTGAATGAAAAAGAGACCGAGGTGGCGCTGATTGCCTCGGTCTCTTCGGTGCGTTTGCCGGTTGAAACACCCGATTGTGCCTTGCTATTTCTGACCGATGACCTGGATGCTGTGCGCGGCATGTTGAACGCAAACCTGCGGGCTTGGGGCGTGCTGCCAGCCGATGTCCGCGAGGAGGAACTTCACGCAGCGGTATCGTCAGTGGCAGAAGGGCTTTGGGTCGGCGCACCCGCTCTCGTTCAGGGGTGGATGCGATTGCCACGGGGCGGAGAAGTTGCGGGAGAAGAATCACTTTCAGAGCCGCTCACATCGCGGGAGAAGGAAGTCCTCCAGCATATGGCAGAGGGACTTGCCAATAAACAGATCGCATTGCTTTTAAGCATTAGCGAACATACGGTTAAGTTTCACCTTTCGTCGCTGTATGCCAAACTGGGGGTTGCCAGCCGCACCGAAGCGGTGAAGCGGGGGATCGAGATCGGTTTGATCTCGTTGTAACCGCCATCAGACTGCAACCATTAAAGACGACCGAGGAGGGTAAAATTATCCAAATTTATCCGTCTAATTATCATGGCGAAGGAATATCACTATAAATGGTCGTGGGATCTGTCTTCAACGCCTGAGGCGTTGTGGTCGCTTGTCTCGGATACGAACCGCTTCAATCGTGACACCGGGCTTCCGTCTATTCAATTTCTTGGCATGGAAAACAAGGTCAAGCGTGTAAGGTTCAAGATTCCCTTCATCCGTGTCGAATGGGAGGAGGAGCCCTTCGAGTGGACGTATCCCTATCGCTTTGGGATTTTGAGGCGTTATCTGGCAGGACCGCTGCTGGAAATGCGTGTGGATTGCCGTCTTGAGCGGCTCGAGCCGACCGGCACACGCCTGACCTATGAAGTATGGGGCAAGCCTCGCAATCTGTTGGGGGATGTTGCCATTGCCTTCGGGATCGGGGTGTACAGCCAAAAACGTTTTGGAGATACCTATAAATTATATGACCGCATCGCTTCACGCCCCGACCCGCAACTTGCCATTGCTTCGGGAAGAAGACTCTCCCCGTCAGGTCATGCCCGCTTCAAATCCCTGAACGAGCGATTGCTGACCGATGGTGCCGATGCGAAGACTCTGGATCGTCTCTACGAATATTTGCATCGCGCCGATGACCTTTCCATTCAGCGTATGCGTCCCTATGCCCTTGCCGATGGGTGGGGGCTTCCGCGCCGCACTGTACTGGAAACTTTCCTGAAAGCCACCCGCGCCGGTCTGTTGGATATGTATTGGGATCTGCTTTGTCCCGAGTGCCGCGGGGTTGCCAAAGACCATGAGCACCTTGGTGACCTGTCTGGCAGGTCGCATTGTACTACCTGTCAGATCGATTTCAAAGTCAACCTCGACCATAACGTGGAAGTCATCTTTCGTCCGAATCCATCTGTGCGCCCGGTGGATGCGGAAGTGGAGTTTTGTGTGGGCAGTCCGCAAAGACAACCACATATGATCTTTTCGCTGGTCCTCCCGCCGGGTGAGCAACTTCCCATTACTACCCTGCTCACAGAGGGGCGGTACCGGCTGCGCGTCTTGAGCCGGGAGGGTTCACAGAACTTAATTGCCGCGGGTGATGGTCCGCTGCACAAGGATTTTCGTCTGGATGCCCTCGCTTGGACTACCGAAATTCAACCGATCGGACTATCGCCATCCATCCGGCTGATCAACGATACGGATTTCACTCAGACTTTTCAATTGGAACATACTGCCTGGTCAGATCAGGCGGCGACAGCGGCAGATGTGACCACCTTGCAAGTTTTCCGTGATTTGTTCTCGAACGAAGTATTGCGCCCCGATGAAGAAATTTCCGTTGGTGCTACCACGCTCATGTTCACCGACCTGCGCAATTCAACAAAGTTGTATCGGGAGATCGGCGATGCATCTGCCTTTGGACGTGTGCGTGAGCATTTCGAGATTTTGGAACAAGCCATTGCGCGGGAGGGCGGTTCCATCGTGAAGACGATGGGTGATTCGATCATGGCATCTTTCCGTAAACCGGTATCTGCCATGCGTGCGATCTGGAGCGTGCAAAAGGAATTGACCGCCCGAGGCATGCCGCCGCTGTTCATCAAGGTTGGGATTCACGCCGGTCCGTGTATTGCCGTCAACCTGAATGACCGCCTGGACTATTTCGGTTCAACGGTCAATATTGCGGCGCGATTGCCGGGTTTCTCCAATGGCGGCGAAGCGATCTTCCCTGAATCCGTTCGTAACGACCCGGAAGTGCTCGAGTTTTTGGAACGCAATGCGGCGCCGAATTCGCTGACTCGCTTTCAGGGTGACCTGCGCGGTTTTGACAAACCGATGGAGTTGTGGAGAGTGAAGGTATAAAAAAACGCCAGTCCGTTTTGGCTGGCGTTTTTTCGTTACTTTAAGACGACTTCGGTTTTTATCGATCCTGCTCGCTCGTGCAGGAAAGATACCCTGACCTTTGTGCCTTTCCTGGCTTTTATGATCCATTCCACTTTGGTGCGGTCGAACGTACTTTCGACCGTATCCTCAAAGAGGAATGCGGGCTTATAGGCATGTCCTTCCAGCTCGCCCAACTCCTCGCGGATCTTGCCCGTTTGCAGGCTTGCTCCTTTGGGCAGCAAAATTTCCGCCAGCACCCCGCGTGTGAGTTTGCGCTCCAATGCCTTTTTTGTAACGTAGGTTGGAAGCCAGCCGCGATTTTCCACCACAAGGCGGATGCGGAAGGTGTCTGCTCCCAGCGGGGTGACGCTCACATCACGCAGACCAAGCTCGGGCGCGATCAGAGCGTGCCACATGATCCAGGTCGGAAAACGTTCAATCTCCCTTTCCAAAAATTCCAACGGCGCGTTGCCGAAATAGTTTTGCATATCCCAGCCACCGAGTTCCACATTGCCGATCTGTGGGTGGTTGAATTTGTACCAATCCACATAACCCTTGCCGCCAAGAACCTCGTCGTTCCATTTCAATAGTGTGAAATCATCTTCCACTGGATGTTCGCGGAACCAGTCGATGTATTTGAAATCTTTTATGCCCGCCTGTGCCTGCGGACTCCAGAATTCGACCGTCCATGCAAAAATACCCATGTGTTCATACGCCCAGGTGTCGAATCCGCCAGTGATGACCTGCTTGGGGTGATAGCGAAACTCATGAAAGACTGAAATGTTCGGGTAGCCCGTCACTTGAGTTCCTTTTTCACCGATCTTTTGGTAGGTCCACAGGTCCTCAGCGGGAAAAACTTCGTCGGGTCTATCGTCATATGGTCGCAGCAGGACGCCGCTGAATGTGTGGAAAGACATGGCGCCTGTGATATTCTTGTGACCCGCGATGAACTTCACAAGGTTATGTACTTCCGGCTCGCTGGCGGGGTAGTCTCCTGCGCCCGGCTGTTCAGATGCCGTCCGCCAACCGGCGGGAAAATTCCGGTTCAAATCCAAGCCCTCTTTTGGCGCGCGTGAAAGGATTGTCGTACCATCGTAGTTCTTCACCCGCCCCTCGGTGAGGATGCGGTAATAGGTATCGCCTGTTTCCACGGGGTCACGCCGGATCATCAAGCGCGGTTCATCGGGATGAGCCTTCCAAGTACCATTCGGGTCTTGGATGCGCATTTGCAGGACGCGCCCATCGCCGTCCACATCTTCGCCCGAGATCAACCCATCCAACGCATCCTCTTCATATGGGTAGGGGCGCGTACTGGAGCGGATGAATTTCGGTCTATCTGCCATCGCCCACTCCGCACCATCCGGGTTGACGCGCGGCACGATGTAAAACGTGCGCGAATCAAGGGCGCGGGTGACCGTTTCATCTTTCTTGTACTGCGTTACCAGCGTGTGGATGAGATACAACGCCGCAGCCGATGCGGTTAACTCAGTGGCATGGATGTTGCCGTCCACCCACAGAGCGGGCTTCTCCGCATCACTCCCCGACTTGAAGTTGGTTGCTGTTACCAGCCAAACCTCTCTACCCTCGTGGCTTTTTCCGATGGATTCCAGCCGAATGAGATTTGGATACTCCCTGGCGTATTCTTTGAGAATACGGGTCAGTTCCGTGTAGCGATAGAAGCGATTGAATTTTACGTTTGGCATGCTGGCTCCTTCTAATTCTCCAGAATGGTTTTCATCTCTTTATTCCACCCTTCTCGATTGGACCTGTGTACTACTTCCGCCAGCCCGCGCGGGACGACATTTTTTACCAGAATTTCTTCCAGCGGCATCCAGACGGGTTCGTAGGTTCCATTGATTTCATCCGGCTCGCCGTATTCTTCGCCGGTTCCCGTTCCAAATTCCCCGCCCGCCCATGTGACCAGAAAGTAGACCTGTTTGCGCCTTCCGTTGCGCAGCACTTCCGCCGCGCGATGGACGATCTCCACACGGATGCCCAATTCCTCCTCTGCCTCGCGGACGGCGGCTTGTTCATCTGTTTCGCCTTCGTCCACACCGCCGCCGGGGAAGGCAAAGTAATGCCGTCCCTGTTTGTGTCGTTCGATCAACGCAAGTTTGCCATCATGGATCAGGATGATCCCTGCGCGGTTTCGCATGGGGTGATTCCTCCCGGGGTGGGTTGTCGAAAATCAGCGATGTGTGCTCAAAATGGCACGGGTTTGGTTCACATCGTCATGGATCTGGTTGATGAGCGCTTCCACTGAATTGTAGCGGACTTCGTCTCGCAAGCGGGCGACGAACTCCACTTTAAGATACTGGTCGTAAATATCGCGGTCGAAATCGAGCAAGTAGGCTTCAAGGCTGGGCGTTGTCCGTTCTGGGGTGAAGGTGGGATTGAAGCCGATGTTCGTCGCTGCCATGAAGCGTTCATCTCCAAGCACTGCCCAACAGGCATAAATGCCGTTGGTGGGGATGGCTTTTTGGGCGGGGTAATCAATATTCGCGGTGGGGAAGTTGATCTGCCTGCCGCGTCCGGCTCCATGCATCACCAATCCGCCCATGGGGTATGGATACCCAAGCAGGTTGGATGCTTCGGCAATGTTGCCAGTGGAGATCAATTTGCGGATGGCAGTGGAGGAGATCACGCCGCTTTCATCGCTGACGGCTGGGATGATCTCGACGGAGTAACCCAACCCTTTGCCGATCTCTGTCAGGCGCGGCGCATTGCCTTCGCGTCCCTTGCCGAGCGCAAAATCATAACCGATGAGCAGGCGGGAGAGTCCCAGAGAGGCTTTCAGGCGAGACATGTATTCATGGGCAGGGACAGCCGAAAGGTCCGGGGTGAAGCGCTGGGTGATGATCACATCCACGCCGAGCGATCCGAGGATTTCGGCTCGTTCATCCGGTGTGGTCAGGCATTGGATCTCCCTGCCGGTTAGTACGCTGGCAGGATGAGGGTGAAAGGTGAGGACGACGGCGGGTGAGCCATTTGCATGCGCGTCGTGGACGAGTTTTTGGATGATCTGGCGGTGTCCACGGTGTACACCGTCGAACACGCCGACGGTCAGCCAGGAATTTTTGAGGGATGCTTCTTCGAGGGAATGGTAATGTCGCATAATAAAAAAGCCGCCTTTGACGGCGGCATAATTTTATCCTATTCTATTGTTTAGTCTGAGGTAAAGAAGACTTTCTTTGGCTGCCATTCGATCGAGCCGTCTTCGTTGACCATTTTGACCATGAGCGCAACCAACTCGCCCTGGGTGCTGACACCGCGCACTTTTTCGTTGACGGTGTCTGCGTCCTTTGCCTTGACGCGATGACCGTGGCGCACGCCTTCGACTTCATCGGGGTTGAGTTCCACGGCGGGCCAGTCGCCGAGCGCTTCGGCGGCAGGGATCAGATATTGATACCAGTTCCCGGCGGTGAAGGCTTCCTGCAATTTGCGCAGGGGCACGGAGTCGCGCAGGGTGAAACGTCCGCTCTTGGTGCGGCGCAAGCCGACGAGATACGCGCCGCAGCCTAATTTTTTACCGAGATCATTTGCCAGCGAGCGGACATAGGTGCCGGATGAGCAATGCACATCGATGACCACTTCGGGTGGAGTCCATTCGAGGACTTCAAGGTGATGCACGGTGATCTTGCGTGGTTCGAGATCGACCTCTTCACCTTTGCGCGCCATTTCGTAGGCTTTGCGTCCCTGCACTTTGACGGCAGAGTAGGGCGGGGGAGTTTGTTCAATTTCGCCTACAAAGGTCTGGAGCGCCTCTTCGAATTGCGCTTCGGTGATGTTGGACGGGTCGGTGGACGGGGTGAATTTGCCGTCGGCGTCGAATGTATCGGTGGTGCCGCCAAGGCGGATAATGGCTTGATAGCGCTTGTCGGATGCCGAAACATATTCGCTAAGACGTACGGCGGGACCGACAAGGATGACAAGCACGCCGGAAGCACGCGGGTCGAGCGTGCCGGTGTGACCTGCGCGGCGAAGTCCTGTTCCATTTCGTATCACTTGGACGACATCGTGTGATGTCATACCCACGGGTTTATCAACTACGAGCGCCCCAGATATGGCGTTTTTTACATCTTGACTATTCATAGGATTCCTCCTGATAATTCTCCTGAGCTATTATTATGACACATATGTCTGAATTTTCGATTAGTACTTAAGTCAGTATATTGCAGATTTTTCTTTACAGATTCAATAACTCTCTGGTCTTCTGTAGCACTTCCTTTTGGACATTACTTAAACTTCCCTCGATGTCTGCTCCTGCAGCGGCGGCGTGCCCCCCGCCTTTGAAATGTTTTGCGACTTGCGAAACGTCGAAACCTGGCGCAAGCGCGCGCCAGGAAATCTTTACATGCTGATCCGCCTGTTCAACGAAGACCATGCCGATCTTGTTCCCGTCGATGGCGGAGATCATATTGATGAGGTCGGCGTCATCGTTCCCGCCGTAGCCAGCGGATTTTCGGTCTGCGAGTGTGAGCGTCGCCCAGACGATGCCGTTCTTGCTCTCAAGGCTGGAGAGTCCCGCACCCCAGTACCTCGCGGCGGGATAGGACTTTCTGACCAGCGATTGCATGTAGATCTCCGGCATATCCACCCCGGCTTCCATCAGCGTTGCAGCCTGGCGCAGTGACTCAGGCGTGGTGTTGGAGGTGCGGAAACCGAGTGTGTCGGTGATGATGCCGGTCAGCAGGGCGGAAGCGATGGGCGTTGTGATGGTCAGCCCCCATTGAGGCAGGTGGTTTGTTAGGATCGCCGCCGTGGCGACTTCATCCGCTTCGATCAGATTCAGTTTTCCAAATTTCTCATTGGTGATGTGATGGTCGATGTTGATATCGGGTTGCCCGAAACTCTCGAACGCTTTCCCCACACGTTTGAAATCTGCACAATCTACTGTGATGAAGGTATCGTGCCCGCCTGAAGGTTCCCTTTTGATGAGAGTGCTGCCTTCCAGATATTTAAAAGAGGAAGGAACACCATCCACCAGGATCATTTCCACCGATTTGCCTGCGTCTTGCAATGCCAGCCCCAGTCCGAGCAGGGAGCCGATGGCGTCGCCGTCGGGTCGGACGTGCGAAGCGATGACGACTTTTTTCGCAACGGCAAGCCTGCCTTTTATTTCCCCTGAGATCTGTGTATCCACTATGGTAATTTCCTCCGGGTTGTTGTTCGTATCATTGCTTTTCCTGCTCACCTTGCAATGACAATTATTTTACTTCTTGTCTCTTAACCCTGCCAATATCTTTTCGATATGATCGGCATTCTCCGGGGTGGGGTCCCAGTGGAAGCGCAACTTTGGAAAAGCGCGCAGTTCCACACGTGCAGCGAGGATTCGCCTGAGGAAGCCCGCCGCTGATTCGAGACCGGTCAAGATTTCGGCGGAGCGCGAAGCGCCTTCCACAGCTGAGACGTAAACATCTGCGAAGGCGAGTTCACGGTCCACTTTGACATCCGTCACGAAAATTTGATGCAGGCGGGGATCGTTGACCTCGCGGATGAGCAACTCCGAGAGGTCCTGACGGATGCGATCCTCGATGCGTTTAATACGAATTCCAGATGGCATTGGTTTCTTTATTCCAGGATGTAGCAAACCAGTGAGTCGCCGGGTTGGATGTCGCTAAAGTTCTTGAAGCCGACACCGCACTCATAGCCCTGGCGGATCTCTTTCACATCGTCTTTTTCATGCCGCAGCGAGGACAGGTCACCTTCGTAGATGATGTCCGAGTCGCGGTAGAGGCGGACTTTCGCGCCGCGCTTCAATTCGCCTTCGGTGACTTTGCATCCCGCCACACGCCCGAACTTGGAAGCGGTGAACACCTGTAGAACTTGTGCGCGTCCGAGAGTCTTTTCCTTGAGGTCGGGTTCGAGCATACCCTTTAGGGCTTTTTCAATATCCTCGGTCATGCGGTAGATGATCTCGTACAGTCGGATGTCCACGCCCTCTTTTTCCGCCATGCGGCGGGCATCCACATCGGCTTGCACATTGAAACCGATCAGGATGGCTTTGGAGGCAGTGGCGAGCATCACGTCGTTGTTGCCGATGTTCCCCGTTTCGGCGTGCAGCACTTTCAGCCCGATCTCACCCTGACCGAGTTTGTTCAACTCGGTGATGATGGGGTCGAGCGAACCCTGCACATCGGCTTTGACGATCAGGTTGAGTTCTTTTGCCTCACCAGCCTGCACCTTGCTGAACAGGTCTTCGAGCGAGACTTTCTTGCGCGATTGCGCCTGTGTCTTGAGCGCTTCGAGTCGCTCTGATACGATGGCACGCGCTTCCTTGTCAGATTTGACGACTTCAAAGAGGTCGCCTGCCGCGGGCACATCGCTGAGCCCCATCACCGCCACCGGTGTGGAGGGACCTGCTTTTTTGATGGGTTTGCCTTTGTAATCGGTGATGGCGCGCAGCTTGCCGTGAGCCGTTCCTGCTACGATCACATCTCCGCTTTCGAGCGTTCCATTTTGGACGAGCAGGGTTGCCATCACGCCCTTGGATTTATCCAATTCCGCTTCGATGACCGTTCCAATGACCTTGCCGCCCGGGTTGGCTTTGATGTCGCTGCTGTCTGCTACGAGCAAAATGCCTTCGAGCAGGTCGTCGATGCCTTGTTTTTGCTTGGCAGAGACCGGCACGACCATCGTACTGCCGCCCCAATCATCGGGGACAAGTTCCTGCTCTGCCAGCTGTTGTTTGACACGGTCTGGGTTGGCGTTGGGCTTATCCACTTTGTTCAATGCCACAAGGATCGGCACACGCGCCGCCTTGGCATGGGCAATGGCTTCCTTGGTCTGCGGCATGACGCCGTCATCCGCTGCGACAACGAGCACAACGATATCAGCGCCTTGCGCGCCGCGCGCGCGCATCTGTGTGAACGCCGCGTGACCAGGCGTATCAAGGAAGGTGATCAAACGTCCCTTCATTTCCACCTGATATGCGCCGATGTGCTGGGTAATGCCGCCTGCTTCGCCTGCCGCCACATCTGTCGAGCGGATGGCATCCAGCAGGCTGGTCTTGCCGTGGTCTACGTGACCGAGGATGGTCACCACCGGCGGGCGCGGCTTCAGCTGAGCCTTCTCCTCCCCGGCGATCATCTGACGCCAAAGCGGCACTTCCCCCGTTTCCTCGGCGGCGGCTTCCTCCTCCACAGCCTCAGGGACAGCTTCGAATCCATATTCAGCCACCACGATCGCAGCAGTATCGAAATCCACCGTCTGGTTGATGGTTGCCATCACACCGTTGGTCATCAATTTTTTGATCAATTCGATTGGGCTTTTTTCGATCTTTTGAGCCAGGTCGCGTACCACGATGCTGGCGGGCAATTCGATTTTATTTCCGTTGTTGCTCATAAGCCACCTCCTTCTAGTATGAAAGCGTGTCGTTCAATATCATTTCATCTGGCAGCCTGTGAGCGAGTGGCTAATCGTTCACATGGCTTAACTACCGGTCTCTGCTTCAACAGGCAGAGTGTTCATGAACTCTTCCAACCGGGCACGATCATCAGGCTTGATCTCTGTTTTCAACGCGTGCGCAAGTGCCCCTTTCAACCCGCGTACCCAGCAAGACGGACGGTCGTGCAAATAGGCTCCCCGCCCAGCCCGCTTGCCGGTTGGATCCACGCGCAACCCCTCTTCCGTGCGGACGACGCGAATCAGCTGTCTTTTCGACAGAACTTCACGGCATCCCACACACGTGCGCTGGGGAATATGTTTTACACGTCCTACAGGTTTCTTGACCACGTCCGATCATCTCCCCTCCTCCAATTGGAGGAGGGATTTGTTTCTACCATTCCACTTCGTCTTCGCCGCCGCGCTTGTGTTTCTTGCGCGTGACTACTTCGCCGAGGCTTTCATCGAACTCAAGGGCAACGCCTTTCTTCTTGCCCTTCTTATCCTTCTTCTTATCGCCAGATGCATCATCTTCTTCACCAGCAGCTTGGAACATTTCCGGTTTCATCTGGAACAATTCATCGAGCGAGACGCCGTCCTTGGAAACTTCACCATCTTCTTCCACTTCTTCGACGACCTTCTTCGCTTCTTTCTTCTTTTCAGCCGCTTTCTCCGCAACGGGCATTTCCGCAGCCGACTCCGGTTCTGCCACGACTTCTGGAGCCGCAGTTTCCACAGCGACCGGCTCTTCCTTCACCGGTTCAGGGAAGGTGAGGGCAGCCAGCGATTCTTCGATGTTCTGAATGGCTTTCGAACCGATGCCCGCCAGCCCCAAGACCTTGTTCGGGTTGACCCGCATGTCGAACATCAGCTGACCGACGGTCTCATACCCGGCTTCCGTGAGGATGTTGAAGACATGTTCCTTGACGCCTGTTGCCTGGTCGAGCGTCATGGTGAAGGCGACAGCCGGAATATCGGCGCTTGCCGCAGCGACGCGTTCCTCTTCCACACGCGTGGCTTCTTCCTTGACCTGGATCATGCGGCGTTCCACCCGGTCCACGAACTGACCGAGCACAGTGTACTCTTCCGGCGTGACAGGGCGTCCTTCCGCCTTCTTTGCCAGGATCTCTTCCACTTGCGGCATCTGGTCGCGGGCGGCGGGCAGCATGGCTGCCAGTTCGGGGTCGCCCTGCATCTTGCCCAGCGCGTCGCCCGAGGCTTCTGTCAATGATTTGATGTCGATGCGCCACCCGGTCAGTTTTGCAGCGAGGCGCGCGTTTTGCCCATCACGCCCAATGGCAAGAC
Source organism: Anaerolineales bacterium UBA2395 (assembly GCA_002343775.1). Classification (GTDB taxonomy): domain Bacteria; phylum Chloroflexota; class Anaerolineae; order Anaerolineales; family Villigracilaceae; genus Villigracilis. Next base: position 282,615 of record DDSH01000022.1, on the reverse strand, counting down.
TCAACTGGTCTTCACCCACCACCACCGTAGCGGTGCGCGCGCCTTCCTCTTCTGCGAGGTACACGCCGCTCACGCGCGCCGGGCTGATGGCTTTGGAAATATAAACAACGGGGTCTTGATCCCATTGGATGATATCGATCTTCTCGTCGTGCAATTCCTTGACGATGGCTTGGATGCGCACGCCCTTCATACCCACACACGCGCCGACTGGGTCAATGCCCGGCTGTGTGGCAGAGACTGCCACCTTGGCGCGCGCGCCGGGTTCGCGGGCAATCGCGCGGATCTCGACAATGCCGTGATAGATCTCAGGCACTTCGTTTTCCATCAGGCGGCGCAGGAAGTTGCGATGCGCGCGCGAAAGGATGATCTGCGGACCACGTGTACCATCTTTCACTTCGATCACCACCGCGCGGACACGGTCGTGCAGCTTCAACTTCTCGCCGGGGATGCGCTGGTTGTTCGGCATCACGCCTTCGGCTTTCATTTCCAACCCGATGGTCACGCCGGTGGCGTTGATGGTCTGCACAAGACCCGAAACGATCTCACCTTCCTGACGCTGATAATATTCCATCTGGTTCGAACGTTCCGCCTCGCGGATGCGCTGCTGGATGACCTGACGAGCGGTCTGAGCCGCCACGCGCCCAAAGTCGGAGGGCGTGCTTTCCACGAGGAGCATATCCCCGGGCTGCACATCCTCCTGAACCTTGCGTGCCTCGTCCAGCAAGACCTCGGTGCGCTCGTCTACGATGCTGTCTTCCACCACTTCCTTTTCGGCGTATACGGTGACGATCCCGGTTTCGGGATTCAGCTTGGCTTCCACATGTTGTGCCGTGGAGGCGCCCACCGCGCGCCGATAAGCAGAGACCATCGCCGACTCGATAGCCGAGATGACCACATCTTTGGCGAGCTGTTTTTCTTCCAAAACTTCATTGAATGCCAGCGCAAAATCGTTTTTTGCCATACCAACTTGCTCCAAAACTCCTTAGATAAGCGAAGAAGTGGGGGCTACCCACTTCTCGGTGACTTCGTTATTGGGTTGTCCTTACGCACGAGATTCTAGCATAAAGGCATTGAGTGTGCAAGGTGGAGTCTGTAGGAAAGATATTTGAAATTGAAAAGGTTATAATCGTCGCCATGACCGAACGAGATATGAGCAAAGCCGCCCTGCGCGGAGAACCATCCTACGTCTGGCGAGACGGACAAAAACGCCGCCTGAATATGATCGGCAAATTTGCGGGCATTCGCATGCAGGGGCGAGTGTTGGAAAATGGCTGTGGTGTGGGCATGTATGTCGAAAAGATGACCGCCCTCGGCGCGAACGTCACCGGCTTGGAATATGACTTTGAGCGCGCCCGCGATGCAAAAGCCAACTCGGAAAAGATCGTTAACGCCGCAGGGGAATTTTTGCCGCTTCCTTCCGGGACCTTTGACCTGGTCCTCAGCCACGAAGTGATCGAACACGTACAGGATGACCGCTCCGCGATCGCCGAGATGATCCGCGTTCTTAAAACGGGCGGACGCGCCGTCATCTTCTGCCCCAACCGCGGATACCCAGTCGAAACCCACGGCATCTTTTGGAAGGGAAAATATTATTTCGGCAACAAACCTTTCGTGAACTACCTTCCAAGAGTATGGCGCGACAAACTCGCGCCGCATGTGCGTGTCTATTCCCGCCGCGATATGCAAACATTATTCGACAGCTTGCCCGTCAAATTTATCGAAAGAACCGTCATCTTCGGCGCATACGACAACATCATTGCCCGCACGGGCATCTTCGGGAAAATCCTGCGGACAGTTTTGCAGTTCCTCGAAAAGACCCCGCTGAAAGTGCTGGGCATCTCCCATTTCTGGGTGGTGGAGAAGGTATAATTACCTTATGCAAAGAACAAGCGCCATCAAGAAAGTGGTCGTGAAGAAAAAACTAACCGACAGGAAAACAGACGCCGCCTACTGGCGGAGCCTGCCTTATTCCGCCCGGCTGGCGGCGCTGGAGGAAATACGACGGGAATACCATCAGTGGAGATACGGTGTTCAACCAGGATTTCAAAGAGTTCTTACAGTCGTTAAACGATAACGGTGTGCGCTATCTTGTCGTGGGGGGATATGCGGTCGCCTTGCATGGCTACCCGCGCTATACGAAGGATATCGATATCTGGGTGGAGATGACGGCTGAAAACGGCGCGAAGATCACAAAAGCGCTTGAGCAGTTTGGGTTTGGTTCATTGGGGATACATGAAGCAGACTTTACCATCCCTGATCAGATGCTGCAATTAGGCTACCCCCCCGGTCGGATCGACATGCTGACAACCCTGCCCGGTGTGGAATTTTCAGAATGTTACGCATCGCGGACGGTTGTTGAAGTGGATGGGGTTTCAGTTAATTTCATCGATCTTGAAAATCTTAAGAAGAACAAAAAAGCAACGGGCAGGCATCAAGATCTGGCGGACTTGGAAAATCTGGAATAAATAGACCTCTTGATAATTGACGCATGGCGGGTTTCAACCCCGCCCTACTTTGGGTTCTTTGTGTGAAGTTGGAGGAAAAAATGAGACTCAAAACCGCACTCCTTGTTTTGTGTATCGTGGTTGTAAATGCCTGTTCCCCGCAGGTGACCGTCACTTCCGAAGCGACAGTCACCCTGACCCCTCCCCCCATCCCCACGCCGACAGCAACCCCGATCATTGTCCCCATGTCTGAACTAATTGGCTAAGGCAAAGCGAAATAGGTTTCTTAAGATCAATTGGCGCAGGAATTACATCAAACTTTCAAAGACCGGAATAGAATCTTTTATGGACATTCAATTTCTAGTTAGGGAGTTCGCGTTATTAATAATTACAACGATAGGCTGGCTTATAGGATATGCTGAGCATAGATTGCCGCCTGAAAAAGAAAGTGTGCATATGCCAATCATGGTTCGAATAGTATTTGGTAAGATCTCGAATCAGGGACTTAGTATACGAGGAGTTGTGATTCAATTTCTTATGTATGTAATCTTCTTTTCAGTAACTTTATACAATCTTGACAAAATAGACTCAGCAAAACTGGTAAGGATAATCGGATCGGCGGGTCTTTTGGGGGCATTATTAATAGGTGTTCAATATATAAAAAACAGAAATTATGGGTAAGTTAGATTTTTGATTGTAATACCGGAGGAGTGAAGAGATATGGGTGGTTACTATTATCAATAATATTTGTAGGTTTATTGGAGAGTGGAGAAGGTATAAAAAAACTCCGAGGTTTCGAAACCTCGGAGTTTTATCATTCGTCGCCTTCATCTCCGCCGGAAGTCCCCGGCTGTTCCACCCTCACTACATCTCCATGATAGTTGATGACGATCTTGAAACCCATCATCCCCAGATAGGCGCGCATTTCTTCGGGGAAACCGGTCTGCATGATGGTGTCGAACTGCTTGTCGATGTTCTTCAACTGGTTTTCGATCATCGCCTTCGAGAACGGGTCATCCTGACCGAGCATTTTGGCGGTCTGTTCGGAGAACAGGTCTTCGCTGCCTTTCATCAACTCCGCCATTTGATTGAGCACGGCGCGGTCCACCTGCTCGGCGGGGATGTGACGCATGAAACCGTCGTCGTCCACCACGTAGGCGGGTTCGCTGCCGATGGAACCGGTTGAAACCGGCTTTCCGTTTTCGTCCACGACGAGACCGGTGAAGAGAGGTTGTGGCATTATTGAATTCCTGTAGAGGCGACTCGCGAGTCGCCTCTACGTGTTGATATTTATTGTTGGCGACCTTCGATGGCTGCCAGCAGGATTCCCGCCGCGATGCCGAGGCGACGATCCAGCTGATGGGCGACATCCATGCTGAAGTCGATGTTCAGTTCGTAGGTGAACGGGTTGAAATTCTGTTTGAGGTCTGCCACGCGGGCGGTGCCGATGGTGATGTCGTAATTTTGCGGGATGAGGCTGCTGAGAAAACGGCGGAGAAGCGCCATGCCCATGCTGTCCTCGAACAGGCTGCCGATGACATTGTCGTTGACATCGAGAATCTCCCATTCATCGCGCAAAATGGACTGGAGTCCGCGGCGGCGCAGGGCGCCGATCTTTGCGCCTGAGGCGCTGTCCACCACATCGAAAGCGGCAGAGAAGTCGATGATCTGGCGGGCTTTGATCGCCAGAACTTCCTGCGTCTTGCTTTCATCGGAATACACGCGGATATCTTCCCGCAGTTTGAACATTTTCTGTTCACTGAACATAATCAGGTTGCCGCTGGGGTCAAAAAAGCGGAATTTGCCTGTCAGTGCGAAGACCTGACGCTTGAGGGTGTATTGACTATATTGAAAAATGGCGTTCATTTCGGTTCCTTTTGATGATAAGTTTGACTGGATGTTCAAAAGCATACCATTGGTTGTCGGTATGTTGTTCGCCTCAAAAGTACTATGCGGATACCAAAGGTTAAACGACCTGAACCCGGGTTCCCTGACCCGGCTGGTGCAGGTAATCTTCATTGGGCGGCACGACCGGGCTGGTCCAGCGATAGACCCATTTGGATATGCTCGATGGCAGGTTGATACAGCCGTTGCTGCGCGGACGACCGTAGTCGTTATGCCAATAGGTTCCGTGGAAAGCATGACCCGAGCCGGTGAAGAACGAGACCCAGGGCACACCCGGCAGGTTGTAGATGTTTTCGACGGCATCGCCAAAGTTGGTCATGTGGATGGAAGGTCCCTTGTGGTAGGTGAACCATTCGCCCTTGGGGGTATCGGTTCCTCGTTGACCGCTGGCGCAGCGCACCGAAAGCACCATTCTTTGACCTTCGAAAGCGGTGACCATTTGAGTTTCGATATCCACATGGATGAGTTTTTCCTCATTGGGAATCTCAGGGGAAAGCTGGTTCAACTCCTCATCTGGGATGATGCGCAGGTTATGAGATGGGACGTAAAAGGATTTCTTGTATTCCTTGTCGTAGATTTCGTACCAGATGGTCTTTTCTTCACGGGTGACGATCACTTTTTGAACCCAGTGTGTGGTTTCGTAAAAAATGCGATGCGCGTTCCTGGCGTGGAAATAGGGTGCGAGATAGGTCAGGCTATACGGCACGCTGACTTCGGCAAGTTTGCCTTCGGCGGGAATCTCGTAGACCGGTTTCTGGTAGTTCGTCTCCACGGGCTGCAGCCAGCCGGAATAGGTGTAATAACCGCCATCCAGTTGGTACCAGGTGGTGTTGAATTTGTTGTCGATGCTGTCGCCTTGCGCTTCGCCTTTGAGATCGACCACCTGGTCGATGCGCAGGAGGTCGACTTCGTTTGCCAGCAGGGAGGGCGCATCGAAAACGCGCACGCCGCTCCAGATGGCGCGTCCCTGCGAGGTGGTGGGAGCGGCTAAGGCGCGGTCAATGCCCAATTCGGAGAGAGCCAGCCCGAGCGCGCCCGAAGCGGTCAGTTTCAGAAAGTCACGGCGGGAAAGTTGGGAAATGCTCATGGTTAATGGATGATTCCTATATTCGAATTCTAACGATAAATTTTGAGAGGGAGTTTAGAGAATTACTTGATGATCTCGACCCTTGTACCCACGCCGCCGTAGGAAAATTCCTTGTTGGTCGCAACATTCGGGGAGGTCCAGCGGTAGAGCCATTTGGCGCTGCTGGAGGTGAGATTGATGCAGCCGTGCGAGCGCGGACGCCCGTAGTCGTTGTGCCAGAACGTGCCGTGGAAGGAGATACCGCTTTTGGTGATGTACTGCACCCAGGGCACGCCGGGCAGGTCGAAGCCGCTGGCGGCGATATCGCCGGCTGCCATGTGACGTGAGGGACGTTTGTAGTAGGTGATGAAATTCCCCTGCGGTGTGGTGTAGGTGCCGGAGCGCAATCTGCCGCCCGTGGCGGTTGGAACGACGAAAACAGGCTGCTTGCCTTCATAGGCGATGACGATCTGCGAGTCGAGTCGCACGACGATCTTCTTTTCGCGGTCGGGTACATCGGGTGAGATGGGGGCGAGTTCTTCGGCGGTCATCACGCGCAAATGTTCAGCACGGACGAAATAATGCTTGTTCCATTTATCGTCGAGGATCTGGTACCAGATTTGTCCATCCGCTTCGCTCGTGACTGTGGACTTGATCCAATGGGTGGTCTCGTAGTACACCCGATAGCCCACGGCTGACTCAGTATTTGGTTCCTCGTGCGCATCGCTGAACGGGACGGTCACTTCGGCGAGCACACCGTCTTTTGGAATGTCCATTTGCGGCGGGTTGAGGGCAGTGCGTACCGGCTGGATGTTGCCCGAATAGGCGTAGCCTTCGGTACCGATCTCATACCAGATGCGGTTGTGCGTTTCAGCGTCTTCGCTGACGGCGGTGTTGGTGATGTCAACAAGCGCATCACGCTGGATCAACTTGACTTTGCCGCCTTCGAAGGATGGCTGGTCGTACAGCCAGACCGTGCGGACGGTGACACGTCCTTGTTGGGAGGCGAACGGGTCGCTCAAATCAAAATTGAGCGGAGGCGCGAGCAAACTCGCCATGCCCAATCCGCTCAATTTCAAAAAGTCTCTTCGGGATAACTGGAGCCGATTCATACTAACCAAAATAATCAACCACAAAGGTCACGGAGAACACACCCTGTGACCTTTGTGCTCTCTATGGTGCATTAATCGTGTACGTTCACCACCGTGCCGACCGAGGCGAAGTTATACGCCCACTCTGCATCAGGGATGCTGAGGTTGACACAGCCATGACTCATCGGTACGCCGAAGTTGTTGTGCCAGTAGGTTCCGTGAATGCCGTAGTCGCCGTGGAAGTACATGATGTATGGCACATCCGGCAAATAGTAACCGGGTCCCGACATCGGCGCGGAACGCAGTTTGATCCACACTTTGAACTTGCCCGTCACGGTCGGTGTTTGCCAGGTACCCGTCGAGACGATGAACGTTCGCACGAGCGTATCACCTTCATAGGCGTACATGCGCTGATCGGAAAGGTCCACATCAAACCAACGTTCGCCGCTGCCCACACCACTCGGTGGCGGGACGTTCGCAACCGCGGTCGGCGCAACGTATTCAGGTGTGGGGGTATCGGGAACGATCTCCGCCTGTGCCACGGCTTCGGAGGTGGCGACTTCCGCAGTCGGTTGAAGCGTTGGAGTTGTCGTCGGGTCCACTGCCTGCAGAGTAGGAATATCCGTCGGCTGGATGACAGCAACCTGTGTCGGTGCTTCGGTCGGTGGGACGGTGGTGAACGTCACAGTGGGCTGTGCGGCAGCCGGTTGAGCGATTGCCGGGGTGTATGTTGGCTTGGGGAGGTACACCTGCGCAAAGGATTGTTCCGGTTCGCTGCTTTCGGTCTGCGAAAGTGATGCGATGTTCAAAATGGAAGCCAGCACCGGCGAAGTGACCGCCGACCACGCGGCAAACGCAAAAACAGCGCATCCGGCTACGATCAATAAGATCGGCAGGATCAAATTCCGCTTCTTTTTTGGACCTTTTGCCGGATTGCCCTGTCCCGACCTGACCCGCCCCTGAGGCGCTGTTTCCCCCATGCGTTTTTGAGATTCTGATTCCTGTAGTTTTGCGAGACGGTTGTTCATGGATCACCTTTCACAGCAACACGGATAAAGTTGTTATAAATATTATAAACAAAAAGAACCCATTCCTACCATTGAATATCCACAGGCGTACCCACGTCTGCCCAGTTGTAGAGCGTCTGCGCTTCGTAGGAACCCAACACCACGCAGCCATACGAAATGGGAGTGCCGAGATAGCCCGCCCATAACGTGGCGCCATTCGGCAGGAGCGGCAGGGCGTGGATTCCGTTTTGCAGGCTGCCTGCCCAATAGATGCCAAGCCAGCTCGGCATCCAAATATTCCACGTTGCGCCGTAGGCATTGGGAATCTTGTTCAGCACGCTGAAGTTGCCCACGCGCGTGGCGTTGTTCATCCCGGTCGAAGCGACGAAACTATACACAAGCATTTCGCCATCGTACACATACATGTGCTGCTCGGAAATATCCACGAGGATGTACTTTCCTCCCGTATAGACGATGGGAGCAGCAGAATTGTTCTGCGCCGGGGCAACATACTCGCTTGTGGGCGTATCCACAACGATCTCCGCCTGCGCCATGGGTTCAGGCGTCAGCGTGGGAGTTTGAGTGGGGGATGGGGTGATTGTGGGAGACGGGGTGTAGGTCGGTTTGGAGAGTTGGACGACCGCGAACGGCTGTGCCTGCGTCGCCATCGGCAGGACAGGAACAGGCTGCCCAGATGTGCAGGCGCTCATCCCTATGATTGCCAGAAACAGGAGGAAAGCATTGCGCGAGTGGGCGAATCGTTTGTTCATGGCAAGATCGTCGGGAGCGGAAGCTCTGCCGGGAGAACGCTTTCATTGTTGATGAAACACAGAATTCCCTGTGTTACACCTTCGGCGATCAGGTCGGTGCGTTCAGTTAGTATGTCACGGTCGAGATACATAAAACCCGTTTCGATAATGGCAGTGATGGTGTTCGGGTCGATTTCAGAAAAGGCGTGATACTCGGTCATATCTGGCGTGATGCTGTTGGCGTGGAAGGTCAGCCCGGTCAGCGTTTGATACCGGTTGGTCAGGCAGGCGGTGAGACGTTGCGCACGGTTGATGTCGCGAGTCTCGAGCGAAGCCGCCACTTTGAAGCCTGTCGCTTCGTCGTTGATGTATTCGCAAGAGTCGTTATGGATGGAAACCAGCGCCACCGCACGATATCCGTTCAGACGGGTGTCGAACTCGTTGAGCAGGTCCACTTGAAAGCCGCGTGAGGTGAGACTTTCGCGTACCAGCGTGGCGATCTCCAGGTTGACGTCCACTTCCGTCAGCGTGACCTGTCCGTTTTCGTCGGTGCAGACCGCGCCAGAGTCATTGCCCATGTGTCCGGCTACAATGCCGATGCGTAGTTGTGGCTGTGAGGTGCTGAGCGTGGTTTCGAGTCCGGGTTGAGGCGTGAGCAGGGTGCGTAACTGTTCCTGAAAGTTGCCGGCGAACAGGCTGTTCGGAGTCCAGGCGGTGAAGAGCGTCGCCACCAAGATCGCAATACCCACCGTCGAGAAGAATGGGTTTGCACCGTGGGTCTTGCGTCTGCGCGAGCCTGCCGGTTTTTTTGTCGATTCCATACCTGTATTATATTCGCTTAACGGGGGTGGCTGTTCAAAAGTTTGCGCATCGGTTTCAGATCTGTGACCTGCACAAAAAGATTCTTGGTTTTGGTGCGAGCATATTGAAAGACCTGCGAATTCGGCGGAAGCATCCTGGCGCGTTGACCGAATTCTTCGTAGTTGAGATAACCCGCCATAAAAATATCCATGCCGTACACCCACAGGTTTGCCCAGTCTGCTGGCGCGATGAGATAGGTCTCCGTGCGGGCTTCACAGCGGATCCCAACCCGCGCTTCGGGGATGCGACGGACATGCAGCGAGGTGATCGTGTAGAACGCCCCATCCACTTTGACTTTGGTCTTCGGTGGCAGGCTGATAGTCACGCGCTTCAACTCTCGACCCTCGTCCTGTCCGCTGATCTCGAGGAGCAGTTCCTCCGCCGATTCCGATTTCAAGGTCAACGCTCCGAGCGGAGTCCAATGTGCGGGGTGACGCCACGCTTTCGGCATGACATGAACGAGGTGATGCGGCAGACCTTTGGCGATGACCTTTTGCAAGTCGATCTGTGATTGGGCCACCAACCCGGTCATAAAAGAGAAGAGATACAGGTCATTGTAGGCATGTCCCTCGCCCGCATGCGTATCAGACGGGACAAGCGCCGGAACATTTAACAGCATGGATGGGTCGCGCCGGATCTGTGTTGCCTGCTCACGATAGGAAATCAAAAACGATTTGATGTCGCAGCGATGTCCATCGAGGACGACGTCAAATCGTTCGCGGTCGGTGAAGGGCGTGGCGGTTTTCACCTCGAAGGGGATCTCGTTCTGCGAGAGATGCCGCCGAAACGCAAGTTCCACCGCGGTATTGGCTGCCATGCGGCGCAGTTGATTGTAAGGCGAAGCGCCATCCCGCTCGAAGGCGTACGTCAACGAGCGCAAGGCGAAGGCAATTCCACCTTCGGTCAGGTCGGGTGTGTAAGGCAGGCGCAGAAGATCGGACGCGGTGAGCATGGAAGAAGTGGACAGTGAGATTTGATGCAATGTCCCACTGTTCACTCAATCGTAAATCAAAAAGTATAAATTGTCACGGAGTTGCCGTCGGCAAAACGTAATTTACTTCCTGAACGACCAGGTCTGAGAACGAGACGACCGCCGGGGTATCCCCCGTGGAGCGGACGAAAACACCGAGAGAGCCAAATGGAAAACTGGGGTCACTGATGCTGAACTGAAAACGTCCATTTAGGAAGAGACGCATTTCCCTGCCGACCGCCCACACCCCAATACGGACCGAACCCGGTGCGCCGGGGGGGACATCTCCGCTGGGGAGCGGCGGTTGCAACACCAGCCGCACGCTATTACTCACCCGTTCCGCGCGGACTGTCCCATTGCAGGCGAGGGCAAAACGATAAAAACTTGCTGAGGAGGCGCGCACAAGCACGCCATAGTTGTCGTCGCCGCGGCACAAGCTGGGCTGGGCGGTGATTTCGGCGTAAAAGTCGTTCAGGATCAAATTTTGACGCAGGCTGAGCATGAAGACCTGGCTTTGCACGGAAAGCGTCAGGCGGTTGTCGGCGATATCTGAACTAGCCAGGTCGGAGGCGGCAATGTCCCATAGGAAAGGGTCGGAGAAATCGTCGGTGAGCGTCTCGTCACCCAGACCGGGGCGCATCTCTGGGGTGGGGGCTTTGGTGGATAATGTTTGCAGAGTAGGCGTGGCTGATGGTGGAAACCAGTTGATCGTCGCGGTGGGAAGCGGGGTTTCCGTCGGGCTGACCGGCGTAGAGGTGGCGAGCCATGCCTCCATGCCAGTGCAGGCGGAGAGCCATCCTGCAAGAAGGGTGGAGAGGAAAATTCGTTTGAAAGTCACGGTCATTTCGTTACAGCATTTCATTTCGATGTGTCGTAAAATAAATACACAACATTCCAGTATATCAGGAGATGAAGATGACCGAAAAGCAAGTGCTTGTAACAGGTGCGTGTGGTGAAATTGGGCAGGCGCTCGTGCAGGAACTGGCAAAAAGGGGCGGCTATAAAATCATTACATCCGATCTGGCTCCGCTGCCGGATTCGATCAAACATTTGGCTGCGGAACATGTGCAGGGTGATCTGGTTTACAAGGTGAAAGTTTTTTATGATTATGACTTCGAAGTGATCTTCCATTTGGCTGCCTCGCTTTCGTCGAAAGCAGAGATCGCCACCGAGGAGGCGCATCGCATCAACGTGGAAGGGACGATGCAGCTGCTGATGCTGGCGGCGTACCGTTCGGAGAAGTATGGCAAGCCGGTCAAGTTCATCTTTCCGAGCTCCATTGCAGCGTATGGCATGCCGAACATCGAGGCGAAACGCAAGGCGGGCGCGGTGAAGGAAGAGGAATGGGATTACCCGCACACGATGTACGGATGCAACAAGTTGTACTGCGAAAAGCTGGGGATGTATTACAGCAATTTCCACGGTCAAAAACATTTGGATGAAAACCCGCCGGTCATGCTGGACTTTCGAGCGATCCGCTTTCCGGGGCTGGTCAGCGCCTTTACCCTGCCCAGCGGCGGGACGAGTGATTACGGTCCTGAGATGCTGCACGCGGCGGCACAGGGTAAACCGTATTCATGTTTTGTCCGCCCGGATACGATCATTTCCTTCATGGCAATGCCTGATGCGATCAAATCCATGCTGATGCTGATGGATGCGCCGCGCGAAAACCTGACGACCAACGTCTACAATGTGGCGGCATTTGCCATCACTGCCGAGGACTTCCGCCAGCGTGCCTTGGGCGCCTTCCCTACCGCTGACATTAACTTCGAACCGAATCCGCGCCGGCAGGGCATCGTCGATTCGTGGCCCGAAGATGTGGACGACTCCCGCGCCCGGAAAGATTGGGACTGGAAGCCCGACTATGATGTAGACCGCTTCTTCGACGATTACTTCCTGCCGGAGATCCGCAAGAGGTATGGAAAATGACGAACGAGGCATGAAGCGTGCCCACCTTCTTCACCTCTGACACCCACTTTAGCCATCAACGCACGCTGCAATTTTCGCGCCGTCCCTTTGCAGATGTGGCAGCGATGGATGCGGCATTGATCACAAATTGGAATTCCATCGTCCAGCCGGAAGATACGGTCTATCACCTTGGTGATTTTGGCGCGGAAGAAAGCCTGGCGTATTTGAGCCATCTCAATGGCAGGGTCATCTTTCTGCCAGGGAATTATGAAACGCCGGAAATGGTCGAAGCCATCGCGCGGACTTGTCGAATCATCACGCCGAACACCATCATCGAGGTGGAAGGACATCGCTTCCAACTTGTCCATGAACCGGATGAGGCGACCCCTTCGAGCGAGTTTTTCCTCTTTGGGCATGTTCATCAATTGCAGATGATCAAACGCAATGGGCTGAACGTCGGTGTGGATTGTCATTTCTTTCGCCCGATCCCGCTTGATGTTGTGTTGTTCTATCAAAACGCCATTTGGAACCATTACGATGACAATGTCTTTATGGAAAAGATTGGGTGAACATTTCGTTAAAAAGATGAAAATTCCCCACAAAACTGGTTATAATAAAATTGTCATTGGGTAAGTGTTGCTACGCCTGCCCTTCATATCATTTCATTTTGAAAGGAATTAGTGAGTTATGGGTCTCTTCAGTAAAATTCTCGAAAAACTTGGTCTCAAAAAGGATAAGGACAAGGCATCTGCCGAGGTGAAACCGGCTGCTGCTCCGGCAAAACCCGCCGCTGCTCCTGCCAAGCAGGCCTCTACCCCCAACCGCGTTGACCGCGATGATGTCGTTCGCAAACCGAGCGTCACCGCCGAACCTGGCATGCCCGGTGGTCCCGCTCCCAAGGCGATCTCGGAAGTGGATGTGGTTGCCCAGCTTGAAAAACTTGCCGCTGCCAACCCCGCCAAACTCAACTGGAAGGTCTCCATCGTGGACCTGCTCAAGCTGCTCGACATCGAAAGCAGCTTCGAAGCCCGCAAGGAACTGGCGGAAGAACTTGGCTGCCCCGCCGAATTTATGGGCGACTCTGCCAAAATGAACGTCTGGCTGCACAAAACTGTCTTGAAGAAGATCGCTGAAAACGGCGGCAACATCCCCGCCGACCTGCTCGATTAATTTCGAACAAAATAACAAAACAGCGCGAGCCCGATTTCAGGCTCGCGCTGTTTTGTTATTTCCTTCGTTAACTGTTTTGCTGTTTTTCCGCCCGCTTCTTTTTCAACCATCCATGCAGGCTGATGCCCACCACCCGCTCTTGCCCGGCGAATAATTTCTTGATGTTGGGTCGCAAAGCCCAGATCAGCAAAAGTTCAGCGCCCACTCCGTATAGAACATACCACCAGGGCAGCACGTCCTGCGCGGCATAGATCGCAAAGACGATGATGGCGAAGAACGCCACCGCCATGGTCGTGACCGAGGCAATACCGATGGTAAAGAATACCAGCACGCCAAGCGGCAGGATGATCAGGATGGAAGCGGGGAACAACCCCCAGGCGCCGCCCACCGATGGCGCGCCGCCCGCTCCGCCGCGCAGACGGAACTTCCCATTCGCATCGCGTTCTGCCAAAAAGATCGAATAATTGTGACCGATGATCGCCGCAAGGGGAGCAATCACATGCAGCCAGGCTTGCTCGGGTGAGATCCACCGCGCCAGCCAGACCGCAACCGCCCCCTTCAAAATATCGAGCAGCGCCGTGCCGATCCCCGCCCAAAACCCCGCCGCGCGCAGGGCATTCGTCCCGCCCGTCCTGCCGCTTTCCACCTCGCGAATATCTTTTCCGGTCTTAAGTTTGACGATCACCAGCCCGAACGGGATCGAACCGATCACATACGCCAAAAAGACAGCCACAAGGTCTAAAACGATTTGCATCAAAACTCCTCCACGAGTTGGTTATTTGGTTGCGCAGATCGATCTGATCTGCAGAGATAAAAACACAGAACCTTAAGGATGGTTGCTTAAAGGATCTGCAAAGTCACCTCAGAATAGCCGCCATCCTCGATCCAAAAACCGCGGGCGCGCCACATCCCATTCGCGCGCGCAAGAATGACATACACCACATCATAAGCGGCTTCCGCAATATCGGTCGGTGAGACGGTTTCCGGTCCGGCAGGATGCGAGTGGAAGATGCCAAGCAGTTCGAGTTCGTTGTCGTCGATCCACTCGAAAGCATGCAGCTGCTCGATGGGATCCATCACGTATCGCACCGGACTTTGAGACTGATTCGTCACCTCGAGCACGGATTCCACCTTGGAATTTCTTCCCGCCAAAAGACCACACGCCTCCAGCGGCGCAAGCGAATCGACATGCGCGATCATGCGTTGAAGTTGTTCGTTTGAAAGCGTGAGGGATTTCATGCTACAAAAAGAGCGCGGCGACCCACGCCGCCCCGACAACGATGGCAGGACCGATCACCGCGCGGCGCAGGGGGACGTTCTCGGCAATGCTGACGGAGAGCATGGTCAGCGCATACAATGGACCAGTGATGGCGAGCCCGAATTGAATCGGTGTAAGCGACCAGTAATGCAAGCCTGCCCCGATCTGCGCGCACACCAAACCGATGCCGATTGCCCAGGGGAAGTCCCAGCGGTCGGTGCCATCCAGGTGCAGGATGCGCAGGCTGATGACGCCCGCGACGAGGAAAACGGCGGGAACCAGCAAAAACAGACGCGCGCCCGAGAACCGCAGCGATGTAAGCAGGATGAGGAACAAGGCATATGCGACGGCGGTCAACCCGGCGCGCGCGAAGGCATACTGCGGCGTGGACGGGTTGATGGCGATGTACTCTGCGATGCAGATCGCGATTAACAAAACCGCGCCGACGCCAAACCCAGCCCACCATGCAGATGTATCCGAAAGCAATGCCAGCGGCGCACCCATGACGAACGTGGTCAACGTGGGCAGCAGCAGGTGCTCACGGTTCGAGCGATTTCCCAGCAGCGGATGGTCTCGGGTCAGCCAGTCCATACCGGCGGCGGTCAGCGCGGCGGCGAGAATGGTCATGAACGTGCCAAGAGTGAGGGGAAAGGCAAAATAAAAGCCGGGCAGGCTCAAGGTCAGGGTGAGGCGGGGGGATTGGATCAGGCGGGTAAGCGCAAACGTTAACAGGATCGAAGCGGTCAAAACGCCCAACCGGTCTGCCGATGGAAAGTAGGAACGGTCTTCCTGCATGAGCGGATTGTACCAAGTTTTGAGGTTCCGACGCGACCGGCTGGTGCGGAGGGGTATGGTAGAATCAAAGGGTTATGGATGTTTCGAAGATTGAAAACCTTCCCCCGCCGCCGGGAATCATCAGCTCGATCAAGGCGGGCTTCGATGTCGTTGCTTCGCACATCACGGCGATCCTTCTCCCGCTATTGCTAAACCTTTTCATGTGGCTGGGTCCGCGCCTGCGCATGGATGCGTTGTTCGACTCCATCAAGGATGACGTGGTGAGCTTATGGCAGACCGGCGGCATCCCATTGGAGGAGATCCAATTGATCCTGGAGTGGTATGACCGGACCATTCCGAACGTGAATTTGTTCTGGTTTTTGCGTACGCTTCCCATCGGGATCTCAAGCCTGCTCCTGCCCAAGGGAACGTTGGATACGCCGCTGGGGGACCCTGCCATTTGGCAGGTGGGCGCGCCGGGTCTTTTCGGCTGGACCTTCCTGTTGACGTTCCTCGGCTGGGTGGGAGGCGCGTTGTACTATCGCAGTGTGGCATGGGTCGTCCTCACGGACAAGGCGCAGGTTGCCGGTGTGTTTTCCGCCATTCTGCAATCGATCTTGATCTCATTCCTGTCGAACTTTTTGATGATGGCGTTGTTATTCCCGGTCATGTTTCTATTGTTCCTCACCGCGCAGTTCAGCGTCTTTCTCACCAACCTTTTTGTGTTGTTCCTCTGCCTGGCTGCCATGTGGATCATCGTACCGATCTTCTTCTGGCCACTGGGTGTGTTCATGAAAAAGCAGAACGTGTTCACCTCGATGTTGAGCAGCATTCAGCTGACGCGCTTCACCCTGCCGACCAGCTCGCTCTTTGTGCTGGCAGTCTTTTTGCTGGCGTATGGATTGAACTTCCTGTGGCGCATTCCGTCGGAAAACTCGTGGATGGCGCTGGTCGGGATCCTCGGGCATTCCTTTGTCACCACTGCACTGCTGGCGGCGAGTTTTATCTATTATCGTGATATGAGCGTCTGGCTTCAAATTGTGCTGGAGCGGCTGCGCCCGAACGGCATGGTCAAACAGGCGTAAACCTGAATCCTTAATCAATTATGTCGTCACCTGTAGGGTGATGCGACGAAACCGTTGGAGGTTTTTGTGGCTGATCAAGTTAAATATGATGTAAGTTCAATTCAAGCGCTGGAAGGCATTGAGCACGTCCGCAAACGCCCGGGCATGTACGTTGGCGGTACAGACATCAAGGCGTTGCACCACCTTGTTTATGAAGTGGTGGATAACGCCATCGACGAAGCGCTTGCCGGTTTTTGCACCCGCATCGACATTATCATTCATAAAGATAGCAGTGTGACCGTTCAGGATAACGGACGCGGTATTCCGGTCGGTCCGCACCCTTCCAAGAAGGATGCCAATGGCAAGCCGATGGAAACCGTGGACGTGGTCATGACCGTGATCGGCGCAGGCGGTAAGTTCGGCGGCGGCGGATACAAGGTTTCGGGCGGTTTGCACGGCGTGGGTGTCAGCGCCGTCAACGCGCTCTCCGAGTGGATGACCACCCAGATCAAGCGCGACGGCAAACTGTGGAAACAGGAGTACAAGCGCGGTGTGCCGCAGGGCAAGATCCAGCAGGTTGGCAAAGCGGACAAGGACGATACCGGCACACGGCAGACCTTTAAATTCGACAAGGTCATCTTCACCGAAGACATCGACTACCGCTTCGATACGCTTGTCCAGCGTTTCCGTGAAATGTCCTTTGTGACGCGCGGCATCACGCTCAAGTTCATCGATGAGCGCGCCGACCGCGAAATGACCTTCCACTTTGAAGGCGGCATCACCTCGTTCGTCCGCTATTTGAACCGCAACCGCGAAAACCTGCATCCGGTCGTGCATGTCGAAAAGGAAGTCGAAAATATCGGCATCGAAGCCGCCATCCAATACACGGATGCGTACACTGAGTCTGTCTACTCCTTTGCCAACACCATCAACACCATCGACGGCGGTACACACCTGACCGGTCTGCGCTCGTCGCTTACACGCGTGATCAACGACTACGCCCGCAAGAGCGGCTTGCTCAAAGACGCCGACCCGAACTTCTCCGGTGACGATACACGGGAAGGCTTAACTGCCATTGTGTCGGTCAAGCACCCGGGTCCGCAGTTTGAATCGCAGACCAAGGTCAAGTTGATGAACCCCGAAGTGCAGACGTACGTCACGCAAGTGGTGGGCGAAGCGTTTGCCACCTTCCTCGAAGAAAACCCCCAGGCGGCGAAAGCCATCATCGCCAAATGTCTGACCTCCGCGCGCGCGCGCGACGCGGCTCGCAAAGCGCGTGACCTCGTCATCCGCAAGTCGGCGCTTGAGTCACTGACCCTGCCCGGCAAACTGGCAGACTGTTCCGAGCGCGACTCATCCAAAACGGAACTCTACATCGTGGAAGGTGACTCGGCAGGCGGCTCCGCCAAACAGGGACGCGACCGTCACTTCCAGGCGATCCTGCCGCTGCGCGGTAAGATCCTCAACACCGAACGCGCCCGCCTCGATAAAATTCTCGGCAACAACGAAGTCAAGGCGCTCATCTCCGCGCTGGGAACCGGTATCGGCGATAACTTCGATCTCGAAGGTCTGCGCTACGGACGTGTCATCATCATGACCGATGCCGACGTGGACGGCAGCCACATCCGCACGCTGCTGCTGACCTTCTTCTTCCGCTACATGCCGCAGTTGATCGAAGACGGTCATCTCTACATTGCCCAACCGCCACTGTATCGCATTGCATACAAGAACAACGTCAAGTATGTGTACAGCGACAAGGAGAAAGATAAGGCGATCAAAGAGATCGGCGACAAAGCCAACCTCCAGCGGTACAAGGGTCTCGGCGAAATGAACCCTGACCAGTTGTGGGAGACGACCATGAATCCCGCCAACCGCACCCTGCTCCTTGTGACCGTGGACGACGCCGCCGAAGCCGACCGCACCTTCGACATGCTCATGGGCGACGCCGTCGATCCGCGCAAGAAATTCATCCAGACCCATGCCAAGAGCGTGCGAAATTTGGATATTTAGTTCACCTCTGAATGCCAGCAGCCCATCAAACGATGGGCTGTTTTTTTAGTACCAAAGTACCGATCTGCGGGGAACTTTTTTGGGGGAATTACGTTTTATGGAGGCTTAGTGAAAGAGGCTTATCATGAAACTTACAACCAACAAACTCATAATTATTTTTGGCACTCTTGCCTTATGTGTGCTGGCGTTGATTCCAATCAGCGTGTTCGCCATGCCTTTGCTGCAAAAGGATACAGCCCAGCCCGACCCGCAAGCCACCGTGGATGCGATGGTGACCCAGACCGTGATCGCGTTGACCCTCAACGCCCCGACTCAAACCCCGCTTCCTCCTACAACGACACCTGTTCCTGTGACCGTCACACCTTCGCCTACGCCGACAAATACCCCCGCGCCCGTCACGTACTGTGACTGGATGTCCTTCGTCAAGGATGTGACCATTGCCGATGGAACCGTGCTCGACCCTGGTGAAACGTTTACCAAGATTTGGCGCATCAAGAACCGCGGCACATGCACGTGGACTCCCGATTACATGCTGGTATTCAGCGGCGGCGAGCAGATGGGCGGCACGACCGCCGTGCGCCTGCCCGGCTACGTGGCTCCCGGTCAGACCGTGGACGTGGCTGTGACGATGACCGCTCCCTCCGCTGCCGGTTCATACCGCGGCTACTGGATGCTGCGCAACACGTCAGGAACGCTCTTCGGTTCCGGCGACAAGGCGAACATCCCGGTCTATGTCGATATCAAGGTCAAAAAGCGGGACGTCCCAACGCATGGGACGGTGGGCGGCAACCTATGCTACCCGAGCGAGTTCAACCCGCCCATGACGCTCTACTTTGAGAATGCCCACACCGGCGAGCGTTTCCAATTTGCCATCGCAGAAAGGCAGTACATTTACGAAGTGCTGCTCCCGGCTGGACGGTATTATGCCTACGCTTGGGCACCCGGTTACAACCTCGAAGGCGCATACACCCACGAGAATGGATTGATGAAGTCCTTCTTCGTCGAAGGCGGTTTGACTACGCCCTTCATCAACCTGTGCGACTGGAGCCCGTACCCGCACGCCAAGGGAGAATAAATATCACAGCGACCTTCCGAAACTCTCGGGAGGTCGCTTTTTTCAAATGCTATAATGCCATCATTTCATTTGAAGGACATGCCATGACCATCATCTATCGTCCCGGAACGCTCGAAGATTCGTTCGCCGTGTTTCAGGTATTCCTCAAATCCATCATGGATTACAGCGAGCGCATGAACGTGCAAGCCATCACCGGCGGGAACGACCCGGAGAAACTTCAATCGCTTTGGGAAAGCCGCCGACCACTCTTCGATTTTCTCGCTGACCATGCCTCTGAATTCTGGCTGGCGGAACGGGACGGGGAAGTGCTTGGGTATGCCCGCACCATCGAGCACGACGGGCTTCAGGAGTTGACCGAATTCTTCGTCTCGCCGAACCAGCAATCGGGTGGAGTTGGAAGCGGTTTGTTATCCCGCGCCTTCGCCGACAACGGCGCGACCTATCGCACCATCATCGCCACATTGGATGAACGCGCCCTGTTCAATTACATGCGCATGGGTGTGTACGGACGCATCCTGCTCAAGTATTTCAACCGCAAAGCGGAAGCCGTACGCGTGGAAACGGATCTGGTGATCGAGCCGCTGGATTTGACATCTCATCTCGAAGCGCTTCATCGCATCGACCGTGAGATTCTCAACCACACCCGCGAAGACATCCACCGCTGGCTGGCGTCGCGGCGTGACGGGTTCGTTTACAAGCGGAATGGGGAGGTGGTGGGCTTTGGCTATGTCGGCGGGAGTCATGGTCCCTTCGCCGCCCTGAATGCGGACGATTTCCCCGCCATCCTTGCCCATGCTGAAACGCACGCAGCCGAAAAAGGCGATGACTTCGGCGTTTCGGTGCCAATGGTCAATAAAAAGGCAGTGGAGTATTTGATCGCGCGGAAATATCAGATCGATTCGTTCACGACGGTTTTGATGAGCAACATTCCGTTTGGGAAATTTGAGAATTATCTGACGTTCGCGCCGGAGTTCTTCCTATGAAACGCATCCCTGTTTTTCTTTCGATAGCCGCTCTGGTCCTTTCCTCACTTGCATGTTGGAGAACCGACAGACCTGAACTGGAATTCACTCCATCGGATCTGCCAGAAGCCAGCACGGGTGTTCCCTATGATGTGGAGATTTCGGTTTCGCAAAATGAAACACCTGTCGCCATGATATACATTTCCGAGGGGAAATTGCCGCGAGGATTGGGCTTTGAATTCGATGAGAGCACACACGAAGGCAAGGCACGGATCTATGGATCACCTGAGGAACCAGGGACCTTCGTGTTCAAAGTCTTCGTGACGTGCCTCGGAACCAACATAAGCGGGCAGACGGGAGAGCGGGAGTATACGCTGGTGGTGAAATAAAAAGACGCCCCCTCAAAAGAGAGGGGGCGTCCTGCTACTTCATCATCCTCGCTGCCCGTCTTCCGATCTCCACCGCGAAATTCGTACCCCGATCCCACGGGTAGACCTGACTCATCGAAGCGAAGTACAAGCCTTCGATGGGCGTTTGAATGGCGGGAATGTTTTTGGAATGTCCAACTAAAGGAACGGGTTGGGCGTAATTGGTTTTATGTACCCAAATCTTCTTTATCCACTCGCGTTTGAATTCGGGGTTGAACTTCTCGAACGCCGGAATAAATCTTTCAAGCAACTGCTCGTCGGTCATCTCGAAGTATTCGTGACCCAATTCAAGATAATCGCCCGCATACACGATATGGTCACCGCCGAAATGCTCGCTCGACACATAATTCGTGTGCTCCACCAGCGCGAGGAACGGATAGCCCTCTTCCTTCGGCACGTTGAACCAGTAAAAGCCATCCTTCGATAACTGATGCTTGAGCGAGAGTGTCATCACCACTGCGCCCATCGACTTCAACTCCAACAAACCCTTCAAATAGGATTCGGGCAAGTCGGGGCAGAATTTCGCCATCAGATTCGGAGACGTGGTGACCAGGACTTTATCGAAGGATTCACCATCCACGGTCAAACCACCCGACGCCGAGTCCTTCTTTATGGACTTGATATTCACTCCAAGCCGAATCTCCACTCCCTTTTCGCGCAATTTTTCCGCGAATAAGTCTGCGAATTTCTGAAAGCCGCCTTCGAATGTACCCAGACGAGTCGTCCGCGCATGGATGCGTGCCCACATCCACGCCATGTTGACATCCTTGTAGAACGGACCGAACTTCCCGACCAGCAATGGCTGCCACATCTGCTCATAGACTTGTCTGCCCGCGTACTTCATCATCCACTCGTGGGCGGTGACCTTTTCCAACGCCCGCCAGTTTTTTGTCAGGCGCAAGAACAATCCGACGAGACCAAACCTTATTTTGTTGAGTCCCCATCCCAGTCCTGGGAAAAGAAGCGCGTTGATGATCGAGTCGAAGGGATACCACTTCTGCATGTGATACATGACCGTCAACGGGCGCGGGAAGATGACCTTTTCCTCCAATCCCAACTCGCGGATGATGCCAAGCATGGAATCATCTGACTGAAACCAGTGATGGTAGAACTTCTCCACCGACCAATCCCAATGCGGTTCTTTGAATCCGCTTGCCAGCCCGCCCACATAATTTGCGGACTCAAAAATGGTTACATCGTGACCCACTTTTTGCAAATCCCACGCGGCAGACATGCCGCCGTATCCTGCTCCAATAATGGCGATTTTCATTTCATTCCTCTCTAGGGGCGGGGGCATCCCGCCCGGGCGAGTAGATTATTCTTTCGTTTCTTCCCTCAGATCATCCGACCATTTTATCCCTTCGCGCGCCATGAAGTACACGCCGAGCAGCGTGATCGGGAACCACAACGCCACATGCAGCACGAGAGTATATCCCGCTGCGGTGGCTTGATCCACGCCATAGGCGGTGAGGACGGCGATGCCGGGAGCATCGAACGTGCCGATATAACCGGGAGCCGATGGGATGGTGGTGGCAAGGTTGACGATGCCGTTCATCAACATCAGCGCAAAGAACGAGACTTCAAAATCGAAGGCGTGCATCACGAACCAGTATTTGCCCGTCTCCAACAGCCAGATGATGACCGAGGTAAAGAAAACCATTAACACGTTGAAGGGCGAACGCAGTGAAGCCAGCCCATCCAAAAACTTGTGCATGATGTTGCCGAGTTTCTCATGCAGGCGTTTGGGCGTGAGACGTTCGATCATCCACGAACCGATGCGGATGCTAATTTGCGGGAACATGGCGGCCAGCAAAAAGACCACGAGCGCGCCGATGAAAATTCCGGTTCCGTAGATCGCCACTTCCTGAATGTTGCCCACAAAGCCCGAAGCGCTGGTGAGTTTTGCCAGTTCGGTCAAATTGACGAAGATGAATGCCAGCATCACCACACCGTCGAAGATGCGCTCGACAATGATGGTCGCCAGTGAAGCTGAGACGGGTACGCCTTCCTTGCGTTTGAGGATGACCGCCCGTAATACTTCCCCTGCCCTTGCCGGATAGATGTTGTTTCCCATGTAGCCGATGGTGGTGATGGGGAACATGGTTTTGGTGGGAATCTTTTTGATCGGACCGAGCAGGTAGTGCCAGCGCCATGCCCGCACCCATACCCCGACAAAATACACAAAAATACCTGGCAAAAGCCAGATATAGTTCGCTTTTTGAACCGCGCCCCAGAAATCTCCCAGGTGCAGTCCGCGCAGGGCGAGCCACAAAAACAGGATACTGATGAGCACCCCGAGCCAGAATTGCCATTTCTTCATTTGCATAGGGGGTGATTGTACCAAAGGTGGAAGTTGGCGGTTACTTGCAAAGTACTCTCAACTTCGGCGGGGCGCGGGTAATATATAATTGCCGCCCTGAAAGGAACGTTCATGAAAAAGTATTTTCCCACCATCCGCGACTACTCTCTCATCGTCGCCTCCAGCCTGATTCAGGCAGTCAGTTTGCGTTTGTTCTTTGTCCCTGCCAATCTCGCTTCGGGCGGGGTGAGCGGTATCTCTCAGATCATCAACCATTTCACCGGTTTCCCCATTGGCTTGATGGTCTTTATCGGCAATGTGCCGCTCTTTCTGCTGGGCTGGCGCTTCCTCGGCGGGACAAAGTTTGTGATGCGCACAGCGGTTGCCATCATTACCTACTCATTGTTCACCGACCTGTTATTGAAGATCCCTGTTTTCATGGAATATTCTCAGATCCTTGTCAATGACCTGCAAGGCGATATTTTCCTCAACTCGTTGTACGGAGCCATCGTCAGTGGGGTGGGCTATGGATTGGTCTACCGCGCGCGTGGCACCAGCGGCGGCTCGGATATTCTTGCCCGCATCCTCAACAACTGGCGCGGCATTTCCATGACGCAAAGCTATCTCATCGTCGATACGGCGGTCATCCTCTCGGCTGGATTCGTCTTCGGCTGGAAGGAAGCCCTGTATGCCATGATCGCGTTGTATGTCAGCGGCTTGGTCGCTGAAACCGTGCTCGAAGGCGGCGGAACCGTCCGCACGGCAATGATCGTCACCGCCAAGCCGGACGATGTCTCGCAGTGCGTCATCGATGAAATGGAACGCGGCGTGACCTGGTTGGAAGGCAAAGGCGCCTACACGGGCAATTCACGTCCCGTGTTGTATTGCGTCATCAACCGCGCCGAAGTCGCCACGCTCAAAGCCATCGTCCATGAAAAAGACCCCGAAGCCTTTATGGTCATCGGGGTCGCGCACGAAGCGTTGGGAGAAGGCTTCAAGCCGTTGAAAGGCAGATGATGTATGTAATTGCGAAGCGCCGCAAAGCGGTCACCCTTGGTCTCGATATGGACTTCGTCCTACTCGACCAACAGGCTCGCAATGACATTATTTTTTCTTCCCATACCCAAACTGCTTGAGCATGTTCGGGTCGTTGCGCCAATCTTTGGAAACCTTCACGCGCAATTCCAAAAACACCTTTCGTCCGCCCATTTCTTCGATCTCTTTGCGCGCCGCCGAGCCAATGCTCTTGAGCATCTTGCCGCCTTCGCCGATGACGATCCCCTTTTGCGATTCTCGCTCGACAAAAATCGTCGCGGCAATATACGCCATGCCGTTCTCACGCTCTTTGAACTCGTCGATGCGGACTGCCATGCCATGCGGCACTTCGTCTCTTAATTTGATGAGACATGCCTCGCGGATCAAATCTCCCGCGATCTCCCTTTCATAAAGGTCCGTGACCTGCTCTTCGGGATAATCCGCTTCTCTCTCCGGCGACGTCTGGATCAGCGCTTCGAGCAGTTCACCAATTCCAAGCCGGTTCGATGCGGAGACCTTCATCAGGCTGGCGCTCTCCATCAGCGCGGCATATTCGCTCTCGCGCGCGGACAAATCTTCGGGTTTGATCAGATCTATTTTGTTCAGTACCAACATGCGGGGAGTCCGACGCGCGACTCCTTTAAGAAGATTCGCTATGCTGACGTCTTCTTCTGTTGGGGCAGATGATGCTTCCACCAGCCAGAGGATCAGATCCACGCCATCGAGGGCTTCCTGCGCTTCTTGATTTAAGAATTCGCCGAGTTTGTGTTTGGCGCTGTGCAGACCAGGCGTATCGACGAAAATCAATTGGGCGTCCTTGAGCGTGAGAATGCCGAGTTGGCGTCTGCGTGTGGTTTGTGGGCGCGGTGAGACGGCTGCGATCTTTTGCCCAAGCAAGGCATTGAGCAGGGTGGACTTGCCCACGTTGGGGCGTCCGATGATGGTGATAAAACCGGAACGATGGGTCATGCGGGTTTGGGACTCCAGTTGGCAATGACGAGGCTGAGGATGATGAGGACAGCGCCAGTGACGATCTGCCAGGTCAGCTGCTCGTTGAGGAAGATGACTCCAAGTGTAACCCCGCCGAGCGGGAAAAGATAGGTGACCATGGTGGTGCGCGTTGGTCCGATCTCGTGGATGAGATAGAACAACATGATGAATGCCAGCCCCGAACCGAGGATGCCCATCCACAACAAAGCGATCCAGGTAATGGGCAGGGTGGGAATTTTAAGCGGCGCTTCGAAAATGAACGCGGATGAGACCATCACCACTGCGGCAGAAGCCAGCGGACCGAGTCCGCGCAGAATGGTGGGTGTGTTTTCGGTAAAGACACGCGCAATGATGGAACTCGCTGCATAGAAAATACAGGCGGCAATCACCGCCAATTGTCCGAGCAGGGAGCCGGTATCTTCCCCGATGTCTTTGCTCATCAGCACGACCACACCCGCAAAACCGGTCAGCAAGCCGAGGACTTTGGGCAGGGTCATCTTGTCATCGTGCAGGAGGAAGTGTGCCACCAAAATGGTGAAGAGCGGCACGGTCGCATCGAGGATGGAGGCGACACCCGAGTCGATGGATTTTTGCCCCCACGAGATGAGGAAGAAGGGAATCGCGATGTTGGTCAAGCCGAGAACGATCAGCGGTGCCCATTCCTTCCATGAGCGCGGCAATGGAATGCGCTGGGTGATGATGACTGCCGCGCCGAATAGAAACCCGAAGAAGACCCGGAACGCCACCAGCGTGATGGGTCCCACTTCTCGCAGCGCAAGTTCGACCCACATAAAGGACGAACTCCAGATCAGCCCGAGCGTAATAAAGATGATCCAGTGTTTGGTTTTCAAAGCATTCTCCTATTATTAAATGATTTCTGGGGATTGTAGATGGGACGTGCTTCAAACACGACCCGATTCTTGCTCAGTTTTGAAATGGGCAGATGCCGTGCGAATCTTCGAGTCAGATATTCTTCACCAGGTAATATTCCCCACGTTCAAAGCCTCGATCTAAATAATATTGACGTGTGCCAACTGCCGCGATGACGGCGAGTTTTGCGAACCCATTTTCTTTTGCAACCCGCTCCGCTTCTTCAAGTAGACGTGTGCCCAGCCCCACATGCTGAGCCGCTCCGGTCTTTTCCGCGCCGACTTGCAAAGACTGTCCGTAGACATGCACTTCGCGGATCAATGCCGCGCCATCCAAATCTGCCATGCCGGTTGCAGGAGACTCTTGCGACGGCAGCGAAAGGCGGATGAACCCGGCGAGACGGTCATCTTCGGTGTTGAACGAGATGAAATGCTCCTCGGCTTTGCCGGCAGGGTAGACATGGTCATGCAACCGCATCGCACTTAACGCGACGGCTTTCCCTTTTACCTCGCGGCATCTCACACACTGACAGCGCGTCCCGCGCCGTTTCATTTCTGCCTGCACATCCTGCCGCAGGCTCGTGCGGCGATTCCCCTCCACGACGTTATTCCCCGGAATATCGCGGATGACGCGGTTCACGCGGCAATAACGTGGAATGGTCGGTTTGATGTCTGCGATCAAGTCTACGAGTTCTTCGGTGGTGTACGGCTGGAACTCGCCGCGCTGCCAGTATTCGTACAACTCGGCATTGGCAAGGAGTTGATTCGGGTAGATCTTGATCTCATCGGGGCAGAAATCTTCCCATAGTCGCGCGAAATCTTCCCGGTCCGTTTGAGGCGTGGCGCCAAGCAGATTGGGCATCCAATGCAAAACGATCTTGAATCCAGCGGCGCGCAACAACGCCGCCGCCTGTCGCGTAGCTTCCACATCGTGTCCGCGTTTGTTGATCTCCAAAATATGATCGTTGAAACTTTGCGCGCCCATCTGCACTTTGGTCACGCCGAGATGACGCAGCCATTTGATCTCTTCCGGGTTGATCTCATCCGGTCGCGTTTCGATGACCAGCCCCACATTTCGGTGAGGAGCGGTTTCATTGATGGAGTGAATGTTGGGCAAATTAACCACGGAAGGTTCTTTTTGATTTTCTCTGTCCTCACCGTGGTGAGGATCATTCATGGCGTCGAAACAGCGCGCGACGAACCATTCCTGATAATCGCGTCGATATGAAGACCACGTACCGCCAAGAATGAGCAGCTCGATCTTGTCGGTGGGGTGACCGAGATTCTTTAACGCCCGAATTCGCGACTCGACCTGTGTGAACGGGTCGAATTGATGTTCGAGCGCGCGCATCGCGCCGGGTTCATCGGGCAGATAACTCTTGGGCATGCGCACATCGGTGGGGCAGAAGATACATTTTCCGGGGCAGGGATATGGCTTGGTGAGTACCGTCACCGTGGTCACGCCGGATAGAGTGCGCATAGGCTTCATGCGGATTTTTTCCAGCAAAGTGCCATCCGGTTCAATGGTCCCTGCTTTGACCATCTCGTTATACGCTGCCACCAACGCTGCCTTGTTCAAGTACCCGCCACCCTCCAGAGGATGGTGGCGCAACACATCCATCACATCGTCCCCCGCGCGGATCTGGTCAAGCAGGCGGTGCGCCAGCTCCATCTTCTGCGGGGTGAGCGTGTTGAACTTCTTCCAGCGTTGTCGTTTCTCGGTAAATTCCATAACTTATCATCAGATGACAGTCACCTTGGCGGCGACTGTCATCTCACTTGATCTCCAATTGAAATTCCTTTTTCACTTCGTCAATGTTCTTGTGCGTGAACATGGTGGTATGCAAGCCACACTCGCTCTTCCCGTGCCCCACCCAGCGACCGGCGCGTTCATCGTCATTGGCGCCGATGGCAATGGTGCAGGGCGCACAGCCCACACTGCGATAGCCCTTCCGATAGAGCGGATGCGCGGGCAGGTTGTGTTCCTCTGCATAGCGTTTGACATCCGCCTTTGTCCAATTCAACAGCGGATTAACCTTCAACAGCCCGTCGCTTTGCAATTCCAGTATCTTTGCATGTGCGCGTT
Source organism: Anaerolineales bacterium UBA2395 (assembly GCA_002343775.1). Classification (GTDB taxonomy): domain Bacteria; phylum Chloroflexota; class Anaerolineae; order Anaerolineales; family Villigracilaceae; genus Villigracilis. The sequence goes on along the minus strand of DDSH01000022.1, from coordinate 254,594 downwards.
CAAACGTCTGGTCGCGGCGGATGCCGGATATCCATGCCTTGAGCCCGCTCAACGCTGCCTGCATCGGCTGGACTTTGTGCAGGTAACAGCACAGGTTCGGGTCTTCGAATGGCAGGGTGCGCGTGTGCTGGCGCACAAAAATATCCCAGCGCGAATTTCGATACAGGTCCACCACGTTGAGTTCCCATTCATGCGCGATCTGCTCGCGGAACATCAACGTCTCCCAGAAATGATAACCCGTATCGATGAAATACACGCGCATACCGCGCCGGATGCTGGTCACCATGTGCAGCAGCGGCATGGACTGCGTTTGAAAGGAGGAACTCATGGCGAGGTCGGGGCAAAACGTTTCCACCGCCCATTGGATGATCTCTTGCGGGGTCTTCGTCTCGAATTCTTCTGAAAGTTGCCGGATCTCTTCAACCGATAACATGCCCGCATTATACCGTCATGTCATCCCCGTCATGTATAATCCTGTCATGAATTCCGATGTCGCCGCCAGATTATTGCAGATCAACCATGAATTCTACAACCGCTTTGGAGATTCTTTTTCCGCGACACGCCAGCGCCTGCAACCCGGCGCGAAGAAGGTCCTCAGTCTGATCCAGGCGGATGAATCCGTTGTAGATCTGGGATGCGGCAACGGGCTGTTCCTGCGTGAACTGCTTCGGCGAGGTCATAAAGCCGCGCTTCTCGGCGTGGACTTCAGCCTGCCCCTGCTTCGGGAAGCGGATTCCATCCCCGGGGTGGATTTCTGGGAGATGGATCTGGTTGCCCTGTCATCGCAGACGCACCAGCTCAATATGGCTAGCGGGCGCTGGGCTGCAGTGACCATGTTCGCAACGCTGCATCACATCCCTTCGCGGGAGATCCGTTTGGGAATCTTAAAGGGGGTGGAGAAATTGTTGAAACCCGGCGGAAGGTTTTATCTCTCCAATTGGCAGTTCTTGAATAGCGACAAACTCAAGGCGCGCATCCAACCGTGGGATCGGGTGGGTCTTTCGAACGAGGATGTGGAAAAAGGGGATTTTTTGCTCGATTGGCGCAGCGGGGGAACCGGCTTGCGGTATGCGCATCAGTTCTCAGAAGAGGAATTGCTCGGGCTGGCGGAGCAGGTTCAAATGAAGGTGGAGGCGTCATTCCTGTCCGATGGGGAGAATGGCAGGCTGGGGTTGTATCAGGTGTGGAGGCGGGCGCAGGTCACTTGCTGATCTCCACGCGGTTACGCCCATTGTGTTTGGCGGCGTACATGGCTTGATCGGCGCGTTTGATCAGGGCATCGAGAGTGGTGGTGTTTTCATCGATGCAGGCTAACCCCAAACTGACCGTAATGTTGATCACGATATCTTCCGTCAGGTTGACGAAAGAGTCCGCAATGGTCTTGCGCAGTCGGTTTGCCACCAGCGCCCCTGAATAAAGGTCGGTGTTCGGCAGCAGGATGACGATTTCTTCGCCGCCGTACCTGCCGACCAAATCGCGGTCTCGGACGCATTTTTTGCATTGCAAGGCAAACTGACGCAGGATCTCATCTCCGGCTTCATGCCCATAGGTATCGTTGATCTTTTTGAAGTGGTCGATATCTGCCATGATGGCTGAAAATTTCTTGGATGTGCGGATCGAATTTTCGAATTCGACCTGCCCCAGGTGCAGCAGTCCGCGCCGGTTGTACAGCTCAGTCAGCGGATCGATGACCGCCTGAGCTTGCACTTCCTGATAAATGCGCGCATTTTCCAGGACGATCGCAACCTGATTGGCAAACTCCAATGCAATTTCAATATCCTCTTTTTTAAAATCATCGATCTCTGCGCTGTCGATGGCGAGCAAACCGATCGCATTTCCGCCGATCAGCAATGGCACCCCCAGCCACGAACGGATATGGTTATGAGGCGCTTCTTTGAATTGGCTGAACACCTTTCCGGCGTCGGGAAGGTAGTAGGGTTCTCCGGTTTCGATCACCACGGTGTTGGGGTTGTCTCCCGGAACCGGAAAACGTGTGCCGATGACTTCGCTCAGGTTTTCCCAGCCGTGCCCGCCGATGATGACCATATCGCTGTTCTCCAGCATCTGAACCGATGCGCTGTCGTATGGAATGACCTGACTCAGCTGCTCAAGAATGTGATTAACCGCCTGCTCCATTTCCAGTTTGGCGGCGATCTCCATGCTGGCTTTGCGCAGCGTTTCAGAGGTATCGGCGCGGCGTTTTGCTTCTTCCACGGCTTGGAATTTTTCGAGAGCCAGCGCGATCAACGCCGCGGCTTGTTCGCTGATTTCGATCTCATCCTTTTGGAATTCATGCCGTTTGTTGAATGCCAGAATGATCGCCCCCAAATCCTTTTTGTTCGCTTTTAATGGCAATACAAGCACGGATTTGGATGGAAAGAATTGGATGATGCGCTGGTCGGCATAAGGTGTGCTGGCTGTATCTTCAACGACCAGGGTCCGATTGAGTTCCAGTGCCGACCCCGTAAAAGTGACTGCGCCGTGTTCCGGTGTATAGGTTCCATATACATCCTTCGGTGGTCCGTATGCCGCCAACGGTATCGGTAGTCTATTCTCCGCATCCCACAAGGTCATAAAACAGCCGTCTGCATGGATCAATTCCCCGAGCCGGTCCACAACGACCTGCGCAAGGTCATTGACCGCTTCAGCGCGGAGGGATACTTCCACGATCTTGTTAAGCAGACTCAACGCACGCTGGCGGCGGATGATCTTCTGTTCGGCAAGCGTGCGCGTCTCCGCAGACCCAAAGATGCTGGCAGCTGCATGAAACGCCTCTATCTCTGTGGTATTCCATACGCGTTCTTCTCGGCATTCATCGAACATCAGGAAACCCCACCATTGGTCTTGCGTAAAAACAGGAATGGTCGCTGCCGAAAGACTGCCCAATACTTCGAACAAAGGTTTCTCTTCGTCCGGAAAATTTTTGACCAACCCGTAGATCGCCTCTCCATTTGAAAGAGATTTTTCCCACCTGCCAAAGCCCGCCTCCCGCAAAGGGACATGCTGTAACGCCGGGTTCCTGATCTGTGCCTGTATACCCGGGGCTGTCCACTCGTAGCACAGGCTGGAATAGATCACTTTATGATCGTCGGTGTAATTCATTACCACAAAGACCCGGCTCACATCTGCCGCCCGCCCGAGCTTCTCCAACACATCCGGGATATTCTGCTCCCAGGCAGACGCTTTCAAAAAACATTCCGCCGCATAGCTGATGGCAGACATGATCGACTCGCGGCGTGATAATGCAAGTTCCGCTTCCTTGCGCTGGGTAACATCGCGAAGGATGATCATTTGGTCTGAACCGTCTGTTGGGCGGGAGGTTTGCATCTTTGCGATGGGGGAAACGGTCGCTTCGTAGACTTTGGGCTGATCGCCATCTAAAACCTTGATCTCCACCCGCTGCTCCCCAACCCCCAAATATGGAAGCAGGCTATCATGGAATTTGCGGGAGACCTGCGAAAGTGGCTGCCCGATGGCTTCACCGTCTTCCCTTTCGAGGAGTTCTTCTGCTGTGGGGTTCAGGTACAGAATTCGCTGCTGTGAATTCACTACGATCACGCCATCCTTCATATTCTTGATGACGCTGATGTGCTCAGGCGGGAGCACTTCCAGCAGGCGGTATTTGAGGATTGCCCAGAACAGCCCCAGTGCCGTTGGCAGGAAGAACAAGGTTGTCAGATCAAGGTTGGGGATGGGTCCAATGCCGAGGACGTAGATCACGCTGCCGATAAATGGGGCGGCAATACTTAAAATGACGAAACTGATCTGTGCACGGTAAATGCCCGGTTGCTGGATCAGCTCCATGATGAGCATGATCGTGGCAACCGCCATCAGCAGGTATGAGTAAGTGGTGTGAATCCAGAAAAAAGGTCCGAATTGAAGCGAGAGCAACAATAGTCCGGAGGATGTCATCAGACCTTTCACTTCCCACATCAGGTTGTGATAACTGCTTGTCCATACAAGGATGAGCGTCAGCACCGGAATTGCCCAGATCAGGGTCTGGTTTCGCCGGGTGAGCAGGTGACTGTTCCCTGTGTACTCGAATGCGAAGAATAGCATATACACAGGCGCTATGACGATGCCAATGTATTCGACTTGTACAAAGAAAAGTTTTATGGGGATGTAGGGAGAGAAGATCTCGAGACCGTATGCAAACGCCCAGATGGACATACCCAGCATTGTCCAGGCAAATGGCGCAACCGCCACAGCTGGTCTTCTGCGCCATGCGTATAACCCCAGCAAGGTGTAGGGGATGGCTGCAAGGAGAAAAATGAACGGTATGTAAAAATCTGAACGAGCAAACATAATACTGCTGATTGAATTTTACGTGGCTTCCTCGTGAAAATCATTGCAGTTATGTCATAATGGAGAAAAACTCTCAATATTGTAAACACCGGCAATTCAATCAGTATTGCATCTTGCCCAGTGACAGGGTAATTACGTCAGCACTTTTTGCGGGTCGACCACGTATTGCCACCAATTGTTGTGGATTCTGTTCCGGCGACCGGCAACGCGAGGAAAGTGATTGAACCACCATTTGTGGTGGGCGCGGATCTCTCCGCTGCCCCATGCGGTTGCATCGACAATGCGGATATCGCCCTTGAAGTTGGGGAAGTTGAGCAACCAGTCGTAGCACTCACTGCGGACAGGGGTGGTGTTGCCCCAGTCATAGTCGGATTGGCTGTTGGGCGCAAAGTGGATGTTGCCGCACGCGGCTTTGCCTGGCGCGGATTTTTCGTAGCGGATGAAACGCTTCCACAAATTCGCCTCTCCGCTGAGCTTGCTGAAGGTTCTTTCCATGATGGATTCGGCGCGATGCCCGTAGGATTCAAGCATTTCGCCGATGTACCGCTCATAGGAAAAGCCCATGATAACGAAGCGGCGCTTGCTGGCGGAAGTGTTCGCCAGAGGTTTGGAATTGCACCAGAAAGCGCCCGGTCCTGCCATGATCGATTCATAGAAACCGGCGTGGGGGAAACCAAAGACCCAGACTTCGTCGATCTCGTTGCGCGCCACCCGCTGCAACAGGTTGAACTGACTCACAATGGCGTTGTAATCCACTTCCGATGGGGTGTGAGGCGGGGTCGTGCGGCGCATCACGTCCATGTAACTCTGGGGCGTGTAGCGGAATCCATCCACCTTGGCGGGGAACTCGTTCACGTCGATGCGTTGGACGATCTCATAGCGCGCCAGCCCTTTGCTGGTTTCGAGCAGGTCTGCTATAAAACCGGTCAGCAGGTCTGCGGGGTTGTACCACTGCATTTGCCGGGAAAGGGTCACCCCGGTGGATGGATCCATGACCGGGTCATAGACGATGGCAAGCACCCGGCTGCGCGTCACCTGGGCGGGTTCTGTGGCGCTGTCGGCGGGGTAGGAGGCGGGACGAAACCAACTGAAAATCGTTTCGAGAAGATTGGGCATGAGAATCCTCACATCAGGGCATGTTGGTGGCGAAGTAGATCTGGCGGTCTACGGCAATATACAGGACATGGTCTGGGCTGACGGCGACCGCGCCGACCGAACCCTGCGGAATGAGATTGGCGCCGCCTGTTTTCGGGCGGAACTGATTTTGCAATTCAAAAGTACGCGGCGCAAAACGCATCACATTCTGACCGTCTGAATCCAGCAGCAAAATGGACGGGTCGGGTGGGGCAGCGAAAAGGATCTGCGTGAAATTCGCCGCGCCGAACAGGTCGGTATCCTGGTAGGCGGGCAGAGTGTTGATCAACGGCACCGGGTCCTGACATTTGGAGGTGTCGGCGCTGATGCGGCTGTAGGAGCAATTGGAAAGACGCCCATCCGCATGCAACAGGTACATTTCATCGCCGGAGATGATGAAGTCGATCACATCCTGAGTGGGGGTTTGTTGACCGAAAAAGAAATACGGACGATCTGAATAGGTGCCTTCTTTTCCGTTGTACACCCAAACCGCGCGGGATTGGGCATCCAATACGTAGAGCGTACCGCTGTCGAGCGTAAAGGCAGTGACATGCCCCCAGTTCGTATCCGGCGGGGGGAGCGGAATGGCTTGCGGAACCTGCCCCGGCGCGCAGTACAGCAGGTTGCCATCCGCATCGATCCCCAGCAGCGTGGCGTTGATGAAATTCACCACCGGCAGGGCAAGGATATCCACCAGCGAGCCGACGGTGTAATTGCCGTACACGCCCGGCTTGCAGTTGAAGGTGTTGTCCAGTTCGAAACCGCCGCTGCCAGATGGGAACGCGCGCAGCACTTCCCCTTTTTCTGCATCAAGCAGGTAAATGTCTTTGTCGCTTGCCGCCATGCGGCTGACGTCGATCCCCAGTTTGGTGCTGAAAGCAGGGTTGAATTCCATGCGTAACGTGCCGGAGAGCTTGTCTAGGTTGGCGTCTGCTTCGAGGCGCAGCGTCGCCGTCTCTGGCGTGGAGCGGTGAATGGCTTCCGCCCGCGCCACCAGGTCGATCACACGCAGCCAGGCTTCGCGCTGCTCAATCGGATTTGCAAGAGTCTGCGCCTGCTGGCTGGCTTGGGTAGCCTGTTGCAGAAAACTTTCATATTGCGGGTTGCGCCCGTACTTCGTGTACACCACGAACAGGATGACCCCAACGATCAGCGGAATGATGATCGCAATGGCGAACATCGAAAGGTCAGACGACTTCGGCATGTCGCTGCCGGCTTCGGCATTGGGCAGCAAACGTGGAAGGAAATTTCGCATCCTTTGTGAAAACGCCTGATTCCAATTTCGGAAGCCCTGCATTAAACTGACCGCCGCCTTTGCGGCTTGACGCGTCCGTTGTGAAGGCTCACGCGGCATGTCGGGCTGTTTACTTTCCTGCGCTTCCGGCTGGACCTGGGAGTCTGTTCGCTCGACCGGAACATCATCCACGCTTTCGGTTTCTTCCGCTTCGACGGGTTCCTCGCTGGGAGAAACCTGCGGCTTGGGCATCGCGCGCGGGATCGATGCGGGAAATTCGCGCGGTACAGTTTTGTGCGGCAGGCTCGCCAGCGGGTCGGCGGGCGTTTCCGTCAGTGGATTTGCCTCTTGTGGTTCCGGTGGAATGGCATACGCGGACGGCTGCACCATATGCGCTGCCGGCTTGGATTCAACTTCTTCAACGGGGGGCAGGTCTTCGGTCAGAGTACGAAGCGGAATTTCCTTCTGCGGGGTTGGCTCTTCCCTCGGCGCTTCCACTTTGGGAGTCGCGTTTCCCTTGATTAAATTCATCGCCCCCGTGCCTTCTGTGGGTTGTATCAGAACGGCGTTCAGGTCTTCGCTCGTCAGCGCATGCAGGCGGCGGCGCATTGCCTCGAACGACGTGGGCTTGGCATCATCCAGCGGAGCCAGCCACGCATTGGGCATCCGCCCGCAAAACAGAAGCAGGTCGCCTGCGTTCAGGTCGGTTTGCGCGTAATGGATGTTGAGAGTCTGGCTCGACCCCAACCCCTTGCCAGACATGGCAGGCTCGAAAAAGTGACGCGACTCACTCGTCCCGAACCAATAGGCATGCATGGGTCCGCATACCGAAAAGATGACTTGACTTTCGCGCACCGAAGCCAGTGACAGCCATGCCAGTGCGTATTGTCCCTGTGCGCTGGTGGACATGTTGCGTTCGAGCAGGGTTCGGTTCACAAATTCTGCAGCGGCGCGCAGGGCGCTGGTGACGGCTCGCGGGGTTTGGTAGTACATGTTAGCGGCATCTTCCGCCAGTTTTTTATATTCTGTGGTGGTAAACGTGGAATTTCCCGCCAGCAACAGATACACGATCAGGCGGTCTTGCTCGCGCCCGCGCGCCGCGTTTTTAGGCGGCATGAGCGCCAGCAAACCGGGCATTTCGGCTTGCTCCTGATTGTTGATACGATAAAGAGGCGAAAGATTGATGTCGAGTGGCATGTAAGATTGTTACCGAATCGTCTATCATTATACTGGTAAAATTCGACGGCTATGGACTATAAACGACTCAATGATTTCTCTGAAATCGACACGCGCGCATGGAATGACCTGCTGAAGGAATCGATCAGCGATACGCCCTTCCTGCGTTACGAATATCAGATCGCATGGTGGGAACATCTCGGCGGCGGCGAGTGGAAGGACGCGCAACTCGTCCTGGTGGCGGCATATGAAAACGAAACCCTCATGGGGATCGCCCCGCTATTCATCGCAGAGTATGAAAATCAGCCCGCGCTGTTGTTGAACGGCAGCATCGAAATCTCCGATTATCTGGATGTGATCGTGCGTCCCGCCGATCACGCGCGGTTCATCTCTGGCTTGCTGGACTTTCTCGCTTCCTCGCTACCCGAAGCCTGGTCCAAACTCGACTGGTACAACCTCCCCGACAATTCTCCGACTCTCGCCGCCCTCAAAGCGGAAGGCGAAACACGCGGCTGGGCGCACCTTGAGGAGGTTTATCGTCCCACACCGCGTGTTGCCCTGAATGGCGATTTTGAAGAGTATCTCTCGCGTGTTGAAAAAAAGCAGCGTCATGAGATCCGCCGCAAGATGCGCCGCGCCGCGGAATCTGGCAGGGCGCGTTTTTATGTTGTGCCGAAAGACGCCGACATCCAACCCGAGTTGGAAGCCTTCTTCCACCTGATGATCCAGGACCCGAACAAGGCGCTCTTTTTAAGGGATGTGATGCGCCACCAGATGTCTCATACCATCCGCGCGGCGCACGAGTACGGCTATCTCTGGCTCGCCTTCCTCGAAGTGGATGGTGTCAAAGCGGCGGCTTCGCTCAATTTTGATTACAACGGAAAATTGTGGGGGTACAACTCCGGCGTCAGCCGCGACCACATGGAACTCTCCCCCGGCTGGGTGTTGATGGGTCACGTCTTTCAGTGGTGCTGCGAAAACGGACGTTCCGAATTCGATTTCATGCGCGGCGACGAGGATTACAAATATCGTCTCGGCGGGGTTAATCAATACGTGATGCGGGTGAAGTTAAGCAAGTGACGGTCACTTCAAAAGTGACCGTCACTTTTGTTTTGGAGTTATCCGCCACCCCCAACCCCGCCACCGACGATGCCGCCATCGGTCAGTTTGCGCAGGTCGCTCAGCGCGGCTTCGATCTCTTCGGGTTTCACCGGCCGGTCCTCATCGCGATGCTTCAATGCGCCGGAGTTTGCGCGTTCCATTGCCAGTTCCTTGATCGATGCATTATTTGCAACCGCTTCCTTCACCAGCGCCGCACCTTGCGAATATCCAATGACCGGATTCAACGCCGTCACGATGATGGCGTTCTTCGAGAGCCAGCCTTCGGCTTTTTCGGTGTTGGCTTTCACGCCTTTTACAGCGCGCTCTGTGAATGCATCCACTGAACCGATCATCACCTGCATCATCTCGAACAGGTTGTGCGCAATGATGGGCATCATCACGTTCAATTCCAACTGCCCCGCCTGTACTGCCATTGCCACGGTCGTGTCACAGCCGATGACATGGAACATGGCTTGGTCGAGCATTTCTGCCAGAACAGGATTCACTTTGCCCGGCATGATCGAAGAACCCGGCTGAACGGCGGGAAGCCTGATTTCGTCGAGCCCGGTCGAAGGTCCAGACGAAAGGAGGCGGAAATCATTGGCAATGCGGATCAAGGTTAGTGCGAGAGTCCGCAGCGAGGCGGAGAAGTCCGCCGCATCCGCCATCGATTGCATCGACTCAAAAAGATTATCGGAAGTTTGCAATTCGACGCCCATCATCTCGGACAGGGTCATCACCATGCGGCTGTGATACTCGGGGTGTGCGTTCAACCCGGACCCGACAGCGGTGCCGCCGATGCCGAGCCTTCGCAACCCGTCAGCGGAGCGGCGCACACGCTCGATGTCGCGTTCCACGGCTTTGGCGTACGCGCCAAATTCCTGACCGAGGCGAACCGGAACGGCATCCTGCAAATGTGTGCGCCCCGATTTGACCACTCCGTCGAACTCCACGGCTTTGGCTTCAAGTGCCGCTTGCAGATTCTTTAGCGAAGCCAGCAATTCCTCCAAACGCCATAACGCGCCCACCCGAATGGATGTGGGAATCACATCGTTGGTCGATTGCGCCATGTTGACATGGTCGTTGGGGTGGACGTAATACTTGCCGATCTCGCCGCCGAGGATCTGTGTGGCGCGATTGGCAATCACCTCGTTCGTATTCATGTTGTGACTCGTCCCCGCGCCTGCCTGGAACGGATCGACCACGAATTGTGTATCCCATTTGCCGTCCATCACTTCAGTGGCGGCTTGTACGATGGCATTCGAGAGCTGCTGCGCGGTGAACTTTTTACCGTCCACCTCGCGGTCGTTGAACAGACCCAGTTCAAAGTTCACGAGCGCTGCGGCGCGTTTGACCGCCGCCACCGACCAGATGAACGCCCGCCAGGGACGCAATCCGCTGATGGGGAAGTTATCCACTGCGCGCTGGGTTTGAACACCGTACAATGCCGAAGCCGGTACCTGCAATTCCCCCAGAGAATCTTTTTCCTTGCGAAATTCGTTGTTTGACATATCATCTCCACCGGGGCGGATGCCCGTTTTTTTCTATTGTACACCCTTCCTCTTTCATGCCGGGATGGACATGATATATAATGAAGAGGATGAGCGAATGGCTTCGCCGACTGTTTGCCCCTTCCATCTTCGAAGATGAAGAGAAAACCCGCACGGCTCAGACTCTGAATACCTTTGGGTGGATTGCATTTACAGTGGTGTTCATCCTCTTATTGTCCCGGTTGATCACCGGGGATTGGTTAAGCCCCTCTTCGAAAATATTTTTCCCCATTGTCCTTTTCATCCTGTTCGTGACCCTTGTCATGATCCGTTATGGATACGTACGTTCCGCTGGGGTGGTGCTGGTCGTCTTCGTCTGGGGCGCGCTAACCTATCAAGCTGCGCAATCCGATGGGATTCGGGATGTCGCCGTGCTTGCCTATCCCATTATTATTTTGCTGGCGGCGTTGTTGCTTGGCTGGCGTGAAGGCGTGGTTACGGGGCTGTTAAGCCTGACAGCCATGTGGTTTTTTGCATGGCAGGAACATGTGGGAAGGCGGCAGTACACCATCGACCCGCCGCTTGATTTCACGAGAGACCTTAGCGCCGTGCTTATCATTACCAGTGTGCTGGTCTACATCCTCATCCAGCGCCTGAACCGTTCGCTTTCAAATGCGCGGTTGGAACTGCGCGAGCGCCTGCGGGCGGAGGAACGTCTTCAGACCCAAACCCAATACCTCACCGCGCTTCACGAAACGACCTTTGGGCTGCTCAACCGTCTCGAACTTAAGCCGCTGCTGGGGTCGATCTTGGACCGCGTCAGTGAACTGTTCGAAACCCCCCATGTCGCTTTGAATTTGATCCTGTCAGACGGGTCTGCCATGAAACAGGTGCTTGGGCATGGCATTTTCGACCAATTCGATGAAGTATTAACCCACAGAAACCAGGGTGTGGTGGGCAAAGCTTGGGAAACCGGAAAAAGTATTTACATCGAAAATTACAGCAAATGGGAGGGGAGACTCTCTGAAGTGGAGGGGATGGGGTTCGAAGGCGTGGTAGGTGTGCCTCTCAAATCGGGAAAGGATGTTACCGGTATTCTCCTGGTTGCCTATACCGAAACAAGCAGGAGGTTTACCCATGAAAAGGAGGTGCTGCTGGAGCGCCTTGCCGCGCTGGCATCGCTTGCCATCGACAATGCGCGTCTCTACGAAGACGCACAAACGGAGATCATGGAACGCCGGATGGTGGAAAAAGACCTGAGGTCCAGTGAGGAGCGTTTCCGCAAGGTGTTCAACAACAAGAACATTGCCATCACCATTGTCACCTTCGACGAGGGGCGTTTTCTCGAGGCGAACGATCCCTTCTGGGAACTATCCGGTCTTTCACCCGAAACAGCTCTCGGGCGTTCTTCAACCGAAATGAACTTGTGGAAGGAATCCGGCGAGCGGGAGATTTTCCTTAGGAATCTGCTAAAGACCGGCTCCCTGCAGGATGTGGAGGTGGAGTTTCCCGGCGGCAGGACTTCACTAGGCTATTACGAATTGATCGACATCAAGGATCAGCGCTGCATCCTTTGCATGTTCTACGACATCTCGCGGCAAATAGAAACCGAGCGCGCCCTCAAGGAAAGCGAGGAGCGTTTCCGCAAGGTCTTTTACGCCAGCCCGGTTGCGATCTGTATAACTACGCTCGAGGAAGGCAGGCTTCTCGATGCCAATAAAGCCTATTGGGACCTGACCGGTTACGAGGCATCCACGTCGCTTGGCAGGACGGTTGAGGAACTGGAGATGTGGGATGATTTGGAACTTCGCCGTGCTTTCGTGGCAGAGCTCACGGAAAAACGCTCTGTCCTGAATCCGAATTATGAATTTACCGAAGCCAGGACGAATAAACAACGTCATGCCATTGCCCTCTACGAGTTGATGGACCTGGATGGGCAAGCCTGCATCCTGTCGATGTTCTATGACATCACCGAGGAGAAACGCGCACAAGATGCCCTCGCTTCTGCCGAAGCGCGGACGCGTGCCATTCTTACCTCCATCCCGGATATGATCTTCGAAATATCCAGGGACGGGGTTCTGTTGGATCTGATGGCGTCGTCGGGATTATCCCCAATCATGGAACCTTCACAGTTTATCGGCAGGAACATCAGGGAATTGTTTCCGCACAGCATTGCCGAACAAACCCTGTTCGCGCTCGAACGCTCCCTTGCCACAGAGCAATTGCATGCGTTTGAATATGGCTTGCCGCCCGGTGAGGAAATCCAATTCTTCGAAGCGCGCGTTTCCTCGGTCACACCGGAATCCGCCATCATCATGGTGCGAGATATCAGCCAGCGCAAATGGGTGGAAACCGAGCGCGAAAAACTGATCCGCGAACTGGAAGATAAAAACAGTGAATTGGAACGCTTCACCTACACCGTCTCCCACGACCTGAAATCGCCGCTCATCACCATCAAGGGATTTCTCGGCTTTTTGGAAAATGACGCTGCCAGTGGGAACCTTGCCCGCCTGCATCGCGATGTACAACGCATTGCCGATGCGACCGACAAAATGCAAACCCTCTTGAACGACCTGCTCGAACTATCCCGCATTGGACGGTTGGTGAACCCGCCTCAATCCATCCCCTTTGGCGACATTATCAGGGAAGCCCTCGAAATTGTGCATGGGCGACTTCAAAAGAACAATGTTCAGGTGCGGGTGCAGGATGATTTGCCCAGCGTCTATGGCGACCGTCAGCGACTGGTGGAAGCCATGCAAAACCTGATCGACAACGCCGCCAAATTCATCGGACCCAACCCGTATGTGGAAATCGGTCAGGAAGGGTACGAAGACAGCAGACCGATCTTCTTCGTCCGCGATAACGGCATCGGCATCGACCCCACCCATCACGACCGTATCTTCGGCTTGTTCAACAAACTGGATGCCGGCTCCGAAGGCACGGGCATTGGTCTCTCTCTCGTGAAGCGGATCATCGAGATACACAGCGGCAGGATCTGGGTCCAGAGCGAAGCGGGGAAGGGCGCAGCCTTCTTCTTCACGCTTCCCACCGGACCCGAGTCCTGATTCATGATATAACTGGCGGTATCTTATTCTGGAGGATTTTTCTTCATGAAACACGCAGTCAGCATCAGCATTGGGTCATCCAAGCGAAACAAGGCTGTGGAAGTGAACCTGCTGGGGGAAACAGTACGTATCGAACGCATCGGCACTGACGGCAGCATGGAAGCCGCCGCAAAAAAATACGAAGAACTGGACGGAAAAGTTGACGCTTTTGGCGTTGGCGGCGCGGATCTCGGCGCCCTGGCAGACGGCAAATGGTATCCCTTTTATTCCGTTCAACCGATGGTGCGCTTTGTCAAAAAGACACCGCTTGTGGATGGCGGCGGGTTGAAGAACACGCTGGAAAATAAAGCTCCAGCATTCCTGGAAGCGAAAATTGGCGACTACCTCCGCCAGCATGGAAAAAAAGTGCTGGTCACGGTGGGCGTAGACCGCTGGGGATTGTCCAAGTCGTTTGTCGAAGCCGGGTACGAAACCGTCTTCGGCGACCTCATGTTCGGTTTGGATATCCCGATCCCCATTCGTAAACTGAGCCAGCTAAAAACCGTGGCTGCCTTGCTCATGCCCATTGCCGGGCGTTTACCCTTCGAGTGGATCTATCCCACCGGTGAAAAACAGGAAAAACACATCCCCAAGTTCGAGAAATATTACCAATGGGCGACCGTCATCGCAGGCGACTGCCATTACGTCAAACGCCACATGCCATTGGATATGAAAGGCAAAGTGGTGGTTACGAATACCACCACGCCCGACGATGTTGAATTCTTCCGCAAAGTGGGCATTAAGTACCTTGTCACCACCACGCCCGTCATGGATGGACGCTCTTTTGGAACCAATATGATGGAAGCTGCGCTGGTGGCGGTCTCTGGCAAGGGACGCCCGCTCTCTTTTGCAGAATTGGATGAAATGCTCGTAAAACTTGGCTTCGAGCCGCAATTGCAGGAGTTGAACTAATGAAGATGAATGCCATCATCACCGCCGGTGGGATTCCCCAACCCGGTGACAAACTGTATGCCTACTCCAACGGTGACTCCAAAGCCCTGATCGATGTAGCCGGCAAACCCATGATCCAGTGGGTGCTGGATGCCCTCAGCGAATCCAAGACTGTGGATCAGGTCATCGTCATCGGGCTTTCGCCCAAAAGCGACCTGACCTGCAAAAAGCCGCTGCATTACATCTCCAACCAGGGACGTATGCTGTCGAACATTGTTGCCGGCGTGAACAAGTCGCTTGATCTCAACCCGGGCGGCGAATACGTCCTGATCGTCTCTTCCGATATCCCTTCCCTTCAGGGTGACATGGTGGATTGGCTGGTGAATACTTGCATGGAGACGAAGGACGACCTGTACTACGGGGTTTGTCCACGTGAGGTGATGGAAACGCGTTTCCCAACCTCCAAACGCACCTACACCAAACTCAAGGACATGGAACTGTGCGGCGCGGATGTGAACGTCATACACGTCAGCATGGCAACCGACCACCTTGATACCTGGGAGCAGCTGATCGGCAACCGCAAGAGTCCTCTGCGCCAGGCGGGTGTCATCGGCATCGATACACTCATCCAACTGGCGTTCCGTCAGTTCACCTTGCAAGGGCTGGTCGAGCGTGCCTCGCAGCGCATTGGCATCAAAGGACGCGCCATCATCTGGGATCGCGCCGAACCCTGCATGGATGTGGACAAACCACATCAGTTGGAATTGATGCGTGAGGAGCTTGCCCGCCAGCAGCGTGGAGCGAAAAAGTCGGCTTCCAAGCCGGTTAAGTCAGCCGCATCCACAAACCCAACGACAAAAACCAAAGCGAGGGCGAAGGCAAAATGAGTCTTCGGTCACTCCTCGAACTCGATGCCCGACTTTCCAGTCAAATGCGCGTTGCTGAAAAGCCGGGTTTTTTACGCAACCTCGCCATCTTCTTTGCCCATTCCGGTGACTCGTGGTTTTGGGCGTTGGCGCTCATTGTTGCCTGGTTCTTCAGCAATTCCATTTGGAGAAGATGGGAAACGGTCGAATTCTTCGGCATTGCGGGGTTGGCGGCTGTCGTACTTGCCGTGAAATTCCTGGTTAGACGCAAACGACCCGAAGGGGAATGGGGCGGGATCTATCGCAACACCGACCCGCATTCCTTCCCATCAGGACACGCCGCCCGCGCCTTTCTCATCGCGACCTTGGGAACGGTTCTTGCCCCGCCCTGGCTGGCAGCTACCCTTTGGGTTTGGGCGCCGCTGGTGGCTTTGTCGCGTGTGGCAATGGGCGTACATTACCTGTCTGACATCATCGCCGGAGCCATACTTGGGGTGATCGTGGCGCTGCTTGGCTTGCAGTTCTATCAATTCCTCATCGACTGGTTTGCAGGGCTGACCGGTTTCCACTTTTGGTAGATGTAATTACGGCGGCTTCGTGTCGCCGTAATTTTTTATGAGGTTTAACAATGAAATCCCACAACTTTCGCCTTAAACCCCGCGCAGACTTGTTCGACTCCATCGAAGAATTTGTCAAACAAAATCACATCGAAGCGGGATGTATCCTCTCCAGCGTCGGCAGCCTGACGCACGCCACCTTGCGGCTCGCCAATCGCGAATATTACAACGACTACGAAGGTCATTTCGAGATCGTCTCCATGACCGGGACGGTATCCATCCACGGCTCGCACCTGCACGTTGCCATCTCTGACGGCGACGGCGTGACGGTTGGAGGGCATCTCGTCAGCGGCTGCAAGATTTACACCACGGCTGAGATCGTGCTGCTTGAATTGGATGATGTGGTTTACAAGCGGGAATTATTCGAAAACGATTCAGGGTATGAGGAATTGGTCGTATACAAAAAATAAGGACACGGCATGCCGTGTCCCTGCGGTTATTCGATTGCCCTCAAAAATTCTTCCTGTCTTGTGACAGTTTCCTTCAACCCCAGTCGTTTTCCCAGCCTGGTCAACTGCGGCGGATCGACATAGGTCTGTGCCAAAACTTTTTCCTGCCCCAGCACCTCGCGGGCGGGACCATCCAGCAGCACCTGCCCATTAGATAGGGCGACCACGCGCTCGAAATTCTCGGCACAGAAGTCAATGTCGTGCGTGATGGTGATGACCGTCTTTCCCTCGTTTCGCAATTCAGCGATCACATTCGCAATCCTCGCCACGTTGACGGCATCCTGCCCGGTCGTCGGCTCGTCGAAGATGACGATGGGCGTATCCATCGCGATGATGGATGCCAGCGCGATCATTTTGCGCCAGGTGGGGGAAAGGTCGTAGGGATTGGTGTCGGTCTTATCGGTTAGCTCGGTCAATGACAATGCGCGTTGGACGAGCTCTTCTATCTTTGCTTTCTCATATCCCAAATTGCGCGGACCGAACGTAACTTCGGTCAACACATCGCGTGAGAACAATTGGTCATCGGGGTTCTGGAAGACATACCCAACCCTCGACGCCAATTTTGCAACCGAGAATTTCGTTGTCTCCCACTCGCCAATGAAGATCGTGCCGGAGGTCGGTTTGAGCAAACCATTGAAATGACGCACCAGCGTGGTCTTGCCGGCGCCGTTCTGCCCGACGATGGCAACCTGTTCGCCAGAGTTGATGGTGAGGTTGATGCCTTTCAAGGCTTCCAAGCCGGTGGGGTAGGTAAAACGGAGGTTTGTGATTTCGATGTTCATTTTGCAAACCCTTCCACTGCCTCATCCAACGTGACGGGTAAATTCTCTTTTTTCCAAAGCCCGCGCTTCTTTGCCTCTCGCGCCGTGGAAGTGTAGCGTGAAATGCCGAAGCCGTTTTCCGCCAGCATGTCAGAGGTAAGCACTTCGTTCGGTTTGCCTTCCAATACCATGCGCCCATCCTTCAGCGCCATCACACGGTCGGCAAAGTTGGCGATCCATTCCACTTTGTGCTCCACCATGACGACGGTCATGCCTTCTTCCGCCATTTTGCGCACCACGCTGAAAACTTCCCGCGTGCCGATTGGGTCCATTTGCGAGGTCGGCTCATCGAGGACGAGCAGCTTTGGTTTCATGACCAGGATCGAGGTCAGAGCGACGCGCTGCTGCTGACCACCCGAAAGCGAATAGGGGGATCGATCCGCCAGTTCGCGGATTCCGGTCAATGCCATCGCTTCTTCCACGCGGACCTTCATCTCTTCGCGCGGGATCCCGATATTTTCCAAGCCGAAAGCGAGTTCTTCGAACACGGTAAATTTCGCGCCGGAGATCTGGTTGAAGGGATTTTGGAATGCCAGTCCAACGTTCATGACCCATTCATCCAGGGTCGCTTCGCTGGACTTTTTGCCGTCCACTGTGATCTCGCCGGTCAGTTCGCCTTTGAAGAAATGCGGGACGAACCCCGCCAGCGCATAACATAAGGTGGATTTTCCCGCGCCGTTGGGACCGACCACGGCGAGAAACTCGCCTTCGTTGATCTTCAAATTAATCTCTTGCAGTGCCGGCGATTGGGTAAGCGGATATTGGTAGGTGACGTTGTGAAGGGTTACGAAAGCCATAGGTTGAGTGTGAAGGATGCAATGACGAGGATGACCAAAATTCCGCGCAGGATCTTATCGAAGGCTGGGTCGGGAATTTCATGCAGGGAGGTCTTGACGCGTTTGGAGGTGAAGCCGCGCGCTTCGATGGCAATGGCGCGTTCTTCCACCTCGACCAACGAACCAAACACCAGCGGACCGACCAGCGGAACCAGCGACCCGATGCGTTTGCGGAAACTGCTCTCGGTATCCAACCCGCGTGAGCGTTGGGCGGCGATGATGGTCTGCGCTTTTGCCTGCATCTGTGGCAGGATCTGCAGCGTGGAGATGATGACGTACGCGAACTGACCGGGTAGCCCGCGGCGCGTCAGGTCAGACATCAACTCGCTGGGGTGGGTGGTGAGCAATAGAATGGCAAAGGAGGAGATCATCACGAAGATGCGCGAAACCGTATAGAAGGCGCTTTGCATCGATTCGCGGGTGACATCGAAAATGCCGAGGTTTAGAATCACAGTCTCGCCTCCCGGCAGGAACAGGCTTTGCATTACGAACATGAACAGAATGGTGGGCAGGACGAGTTTAAGCAGCAGATTGAAATACTGCTTTTGCACCCTGCCGATGAACACAGCGATCAGAATGGGAATCGCCAGGAAAGGCGCCAATTGCGGCAGGGAGAGAAATGCCGGCAGGATCATGGAAAAGACCAATGCCAGTTTCGTCAGCGGATTTAGGTTGTGCAGGGGGCTGTTGACAGGGACGAAGAAGGAACGGTTGAGATTCATCGATGCACATCTTACTCGAAAATAAAAAAAGCGGGAGGAGATTGCCTCCTCCCGCCATCATGTTTGTTACCCTGCGGTAAGGCTCGGCAGGATGAAGATGCCGAACAGAATGAGCAGCACAACGACCACCAGCGCGATGATCATTTGGGTCTGTTTCTGTCCCTTTTCCACGGCGGCATTCTCACCGCGCGGGAAGCGGGAAAGGTAACGCGCCGAAAGACCGTCGATGATCGCGAACGCCAACAGGCTGGTGGCGATCTTGTCGAGCGGCTCGGCGATGAAGTTGGTGGTCAGCACCGCGCCGACCAGACTTCTGCCGGTCTCGAGCAGGAAGGCGGTGATGATGGAGGAACCACTGGCTGAGATACCGCCGAAGATGGCGATGCTGATCGGGGTCCCGACCACGGTGGCGACGATTGCGATCACAAAGCCGGTCACGACCACTTTCCACCAGTTCTTGAAGTATCCAATGTTCGCCATCACACCGGCGGTCGCGCCAATGGCAGCCGCAACCGGGAACCAGGGGAACCAACCTGGGTCAAGGATGATACCGGCGATGATGTTCGAAAGCGCACCTGTCAACGCGCCAGCCCAGGGTCCGCAGATCACGCCGACCAGCACGGTACCGATGCTGTCCAGATAGACGGGCAACTTCAAGACCAACACGATCTGACCGATGGTCAGGTTGATCGCAATCGCCACCGGGATGAGCACCCAGGTCATGGTGATGAAGTCTTTCTGGATGCGCTTGGTGAAATACGCCCACGCAAACAGAAGGATCATGATCACTGCAACGACTGCAAAGTAGACTGCATTTTGCGAAATGACTTCCATCTTGCTTTCTCCTTTTATAGTGTTTGACAGATATAACACCGCAACCGCGGTTTCGTCTTACCTTATTTTACTGCAAAGATTTTCCATTCGTTTCAAGAAAAGTTCCATGAACATGCGCGGACGTACCCCCATCGCCACTTTCATATTTTTGGGTTTCTTCCCGTAGTTATAAAAATCGGCGAACGTGTTCCCCAACCCCACACCCGTTGAAATGTCCACATCCACCACCAGATCTTGATAGTCACATATTTCGGGCATGAAGGTCAATGCCATCGTCATCGGATCGTTGATGACACATCCCTCGATGCTTTGATATTCATCGTGAAACTCCATGTAGAAGCGCGTTGAGTCCGAGATGTATTTTGTGATGGGCGAATCGATCTTCAACAGCCGGTCCAGATCGTCCTTCATGAAGATGCATTGGTAGGTCACATCCAGCGGGGTGAGGATCATCGGCATTCCCGAATGAAACACGATGTGCGCCGCGTGCGGGTCAACGAAGGTGTTGAATTCCGCCAGCGCTGTCGTATTGCCCGTGTGTTGGATCGCGCCGCCCATGACAAAAACTTCCTTCACATTCTTCACGATGCGCGGCTCTTTGCGAAGAGCAATGGCGATATTTGTCAGCGGACCCAACGCCACCAGCGTGATCTCTCCCGGGCGCGACATGATCTGCTCGATGATGTAATCGCTTCCATGCCCCGCCTTGGGCTGGGTGACTGGTTCTGGAAGTTGAGCATACCCGAGACCGGAATCTCCGTGTGTTTCAGGGCTGAGCAGCGACTCTTTTACCAGCGGCAGGTCACAACCTTTATAAACTGGAACATGGCTCGCCTTTGCCAATTCCAAAATGGACAGCGCATTTTTTGTCGTCTGCTCGGTGGAAACATTGCCATGAACAGAAATAATGCCGTCGATGACAAGTTCGGGCGAAGCCAGTGCCAGCAAAATAGCAAGCGAATCGTCGATGCCGGGGTCGGTGTCTATAATGATGTGTTTGGGCATAATTAATCCTGTCATTGCGGGGGCTACCCCGCCCCTACAGCCACGTTATAAACGTGACCTGCAAAAAGATTCCAATCTCTCAACAAAAAGATCCACGAACTCGCGCCCCTTTACACCTAACGCAACTTTCATGTTCGCAGGTTTCTTTGAGACCTTCATAAAATCAGCGTAGGTTTTTCCGGTGGAAACTCCGCCCGAAATATCCACGTTGACATAATGCTTCTCGATGGAAAGTAATTCCGGCGCAATGACCGCCGCCACCGTCAGCGGATCGTGCAAGGCGCAGCCGTCGAAGCCTTCGTATTTCAGGTAGAACTCCATGTAATCTGCCGTCACATCACGGACGAATTTCGCAATCGGTGAGTCGATGCCGTTCAGGCGCTCCACATCCTTTGCGGTGAGCAGACATTTATAGGTCACATCCAGTGGGATGAGCGTGATGGGAATGCCTGAATTGAACACGACATGCGCCGCATGCGGATCTTCGTGGATGTTGAACTCAGCCAGCGGGGTGATGTTCCCGCCAGAGCGTACGGCTCCGCCCATGATGACCAATTCTTTCACGGCTTGGGCAAACTTCGGTTCTTTGCGGATCGCCAGCGCCACATTCGTCAACGGACCGATGGCAAAGAGAGTCAATTCACCGGGTTCGGCGAGGAAGCGTTCGATCAAATAGTCAACGGCATGAGGCTCAACGACCTTTGATCTTGGCTCGGGCAGGATGGCTTGTCCAAGCCCTGTTTTTCCGTGGACTTCTTCGCCCTGTTCGCCGTGCGGCGGCTTGATGAGCGGCGTGGAGCAGCCTTTTGCCACAGGGATATGACTGGCATTCAAGAACTCCAATAATGCCAATGCGTTACGAGTGGTCTTTTCAAGATTGACGTTGCCCTGGACGGTGGTGAGGGCTTCGAGTTGGATCTCAGGGGAAGCCAGCATGAGCAGGATGGCAAGCGCGTCGTCTGCGCCGGGGTCGGTGTCGAGGATGATTCGGGTAGGCATGGGGAATGATGAATTTAGAATGCGGAATAATGAATAAGGAAGGTTTCGACTTCTTCTTTGGTGGGCAGGGAGGGTTGTGCGCCAAATTTGGTGGTTGCCAGCGCGCCGCAGGCGCACCCATAGCGGACGGATTCTTCGAGAGATTTGCCGTTGAGCAGAGAGGATGCGAACCCGCCGATAAATGCGTCACCTGCTGCTGTCGTATCCACCACATCCACTTGATATGAGGCAACTTGTGTTACTTGTTCCTCGGTCACGAGCAACGCGCCTTTGCTGCCCAACGTCACAATGACAGTCTTTACGCCGCGCTTTAAGATTTCCTTTGCGGCAGTTTCAGCGGACGGAACATCGTCCACAGGCAAGCCGGAGAGCAAAGCCAATTCGCTTTCGTTGGGGATGAGGATATCCACATTGGCGAGCAATTCAGCGGGGAGCGGTTTGGCGGGCGCGGGGTTCAGGATGACGGTCAGACCGTGTTCACGGGCTTTTTGCGCGGCTCGGAGAACCGTCAGTGTGGGGATCTCCAACTGGAGCAGAAGCAACTTCGAGTTTAAGAAAGAAGCGGAATCCACATCCGCTGGCGTGACCATGCCGTTTGCGCCCGGCGAGAGGACAATGCTATTCTGTCCGTTCGCATCCACAATGATGATGGCGGTGCCGGTGGCGGAATCTGTTTTCAGAACATGCGAGGTGTCCACGTGGTTGGATCTTAAATTATCGAGGAGAAAGGACGAGAAACTATCGCTTCCGACCCGCCCGAGCATGGCTGTTTTCACCCCTTGCCTTGCAGCTGCCACGGCTTGATTCGCGCCTTTGCCGCCGGGGATGGTTTGCAGGTCTTCGCCGCTGATGGTTTCGCCCGGCTGTGGGAAGCGCGGCGATTTGACAACCAGATCTGCATTCAATGAACCGATGACGATGATGTCTGACATACGATAATTCTACTTTACCAATCCACTGGATTTTGAATCAATGAAATTTTTATTGTGGTCGCAATCAATTACCTCCTCGGCGCCACTACTCCGCCTTTCACATCCCAGATCTCTGCGCCTTCGGAAAATTCCTGTGCGAATAAGCTTAAGTCAGTTGTTGTGAACAAGACCTGATGTTCCTGACTGACATACTTCAACAGATCGGCGCGGCGATGGGTGTCCAGTTCTGCCATCACTTCATCGAGCAAGATGACCGGGTACTCGCCGGTGCGCTCTCTCATCCATTCAACTTCGGCGAGTTTCAGTGCCAGCAGCGTGGTGCGTATCTGTCCGCGCGAGCCGTAGTCGCTCACGTCCGCTTTGTTGATGATGAAGCGCAGGTCGTCGCGGTGCGGACCAATGGTGGTCACGCCGCGTGAAATTTCTTCGCTGCGAATCTGCTTGAGCCGCTCTAAAAAACCATCCTGGATTTCTTTTAGATCAAGCGCAGAACGGTCAATCGCTGTGTCGAGTTTCAAGCCGAGTTGTCCGTTTGGCTTGGGCAGTGGATCGTAAGCGGGTTCGTAGGCGAGGCGAAGAATCTCGGTTCCACGAGTCAACTCATGATGGACGCGCGAAGCGAGACGTTCGATCTCCTGCACAGCCTGGATGCGCCACAAAATGATCTGCGCCCCGAACCTGACCAGCGCCTCATCCCAGACTTGAAGTTGGTCGCTGTTTCCTCCATATTCATTCAACGCCTTGAGCAGCGCGTTGCGCTGTGTGAGCGCCTGCGAATATTCGCCCAGAACGCGTGCATACGAAGGGACGGCTTGCGCCAGTGCGAGGTTGAGATAGCGGCGACGTTCATCCGGTCCGCCTTCGATGATCTGCGACATCTGCGGCACGAAGATGACCGCGTTGAAATGACCGATGACATCATTGACGTTGCGCTTGACGCCGTCGAGCAGGATTTCTTTTCGTAAGCGTTGTCCGTTTGCGCCGGTGGGTTCGAGAATGAGCCGCACTTCGAGACGGTGTTTGGCTTTGCCGCGCTGATAATCTGCCACCAGCCGCGTCACTGCCAGCGGATTCTTCGCCTCGTGAAAGTTGACAATTTGACGATCCGCGTGGGTTTGGAAGGAAGTGAACGCCGCCAGGAAATAGATCGCTTCGAGCACGGAGGTTTTTCCCTGCGCGTTCTGTCCCACCAACACAACAGCCCGCCGTGGAAGTTCAGTATCCAGGCGGGTGAGGCTGCGGAAGTTGGTGAGGGAGAGGTGGCGGAGATGCAAGTTAGTTACCAGTGATCAGGTACCAAAAGCAGGCTTTGGAACCCGACAGTTATTAATCAAGCGGTGTTTCGTCTTCTTCCTGCGGTTTCCATACACGTGTGGCACGGTCAGTGAAGAGGACGCCGTTCAGGTGGTCGATCTCATGTTGGAAGATGCGCGCCATCCAGCCATCCACTTTTAATTTAACAGGCTGCCCGTGCCGGTTCAATGCCTTGACCTGAATCGCTTCATGACGTTCCACCTCGCCGATCAAGCCGGGGATCGAGAGACAGCCTTCCACGCCAAATACTTTTTCCTCGGAGGTTTTTGTGATCTCGGGGTTGATAAGCACAAAAAGTTTCTTCTTTAACTCTTTGCCTTCATTCTCTTCTTCATCCTCCCCTTCGGCATATTCGATGACCGCCAGCTGCATGGGCAGGTCGATCTGAGGCGCGGCAAGCCCCACGCCGGGGGCTTCACGCATGGTCTCGATCATATCGTCTATCAATGTTTGCAGGTCTTTGTCGAACTTTGTCACCGGTTTTGCCTTGCGCCGCAGGATGGGAGCGGGCAGGTACACAATTTGTCGTAATGCCATGTAACTACAATCCTTTTTGCTTTTACTGGTCAGGCGTGCCTTGCCTGTCTTGCCGAGCCGCAATCATACTTGGTTTGGGAATTATCCGCCACCGCCCTCCATGCCGCCGCTGCCAAAATCCATGTCACCATCGGTGCTGCCATCCAGCCCGAGCCCTTCGCTTTCATCACCGATGGGAAGATTGTCGAGGTCGTCGCCTGCCGCCGCCGCAAAGGGATTGGTCCCCGTGTCTGCGGTTTTGGGCGGCTTGACGGCTGAGCTAAACTCATTACGGTTTTGGTGATACGCTGCCAGCCAGGTCGCGAAGCGGTCGCGGTCTTCCTTGCCGGCGTCTTCGTTCTTCTTGGCAATGCGTGCCGCGCGCCTGCGGTTGATATCCGCTTGTACACTGGCGGGGTCCATCACATCTTCGAATGCCATGTTCGTGCCGCCCACGGAAATATTCACGGTTCCATAGTTGAACAGATAGGCGATCAACCCGTCACGTTTGTAGGCAGTGCTGAGGATGTTCTCGATCTGCGCCGAGCGGCGTTCCTCCTTGCCGAAGGGTTTACGGTCGATGTCGTGGATCTCGTCGTCGGTTACGAGGAAGGTATCGTTCTTCCAGTCGGTGTATTCGTACCACAGCCAGAAGCCGACCGGCATGAGCAGCAGGGGGATCGTTACCGCCAATGTATCGGGGCTGATCGTCCCGCCTTCGTTCCGGCGGATGATCGTCACCCCAATCGTCGTATATAGGTCATAGACCCGCCAGAAGAAGAAGAAGATTCCCAGAAATAGAAGCCCCAACGGCTTCCATATCTGCCGGAACAGCACAACCCAATGTTTGCGGTAGGTGATCTTCCCGCCGTCTTCGAGCCGCAATTGAAATAGATTTTGCATCGCCAGCACCCACATGGGGGTCTTTGCGATCTTCTCCTCATCCGCCACCACCAGCGGCGATAGCTCCACCTTGGGGCGTTTCGGCACCGGCATCCCCAACTTTTCCTTGATGGTGTCCTTCATCACATCGATCTGGCTGCGGGTGGTAATGGCTTTGGTGCGTTCCCAATACTCGCGGATCATATCCGCCGCCTGCACGGGATGATCGACATGGTCGAATTCCAGTTTGCCGACAAAGGTGCGCACGATGACATTGCCAAAGTTGAAAACCCGCCCAAGCATGTCCGTTTCCACGCCGACGGAAAGGATGGTTCCCAGCGGCGCTTCCTGGCGGCTGTCGTACAAGCCGACGATCTTTTCCAGCCAGATCACCCGCTGATTGGTAACGATGTAGTAATCGTTGCTCCAGTCGACGACGCTCCAAATGATCCAGCCGAGCAAACCAACAGAAACGATGGCGCCCACCGCATACGGCGTGGTGGCATTGGTGATGAAGCCCATAACAAAAAGGCTGATGGGAATCGCCAGCGCCAGCACCGGAGCGATCAACGCCTGGTACAGGCGGATCTTATGCCGGCGCGCAATAAAGTAAATGACCTCGTTCTTGCCGAGCCATTTGAAGTTCGTGGAGCGCGCCAGCCTGCGACTCTTGATCGCAACCTTGAAATTCGGTTGAAGGATCTCGTATTGGCTGATGAGCGAGTCGAACAACTGCCGCGAAATGAAGAACATCTGGCAGTCTTCCACAGTGGTAATGGTGGCGGAACGGGGCGCATTTTCGAACAACCCCTCTTCGCCAAAATAATCGCCCGCATGCAGCGTGGCGATCTGCCGCTCGCCTGTATCCGGGTGCGGCACGGTCACCTTGACCCTGCCCTTGAAGATCATGTAAAACCCGTTGGGCTTGTCGCCGCGTTTGAAGACCACCGTCCCGGCAGACGCTTCCGTTTCGACCAGTTGCGGAGCAATGCCTTGCAGCTGTCCCTGGTCCAGCCCGCTGAACAGGTGGACTTTATCCAAAAAAGCGATGCGTTGCGGAGTCTCGATCACCATTCGATTCTATCAAACTTCACGCACAATGGCGCAGCCGTAAGCGGGAGTCTCTGTCAGTGTTGGCAAATGCCCCTCGAGCAGCGACTCCACTACCTCGTCGAGAAAGAAGCGGGTGGGCGTGCGCTGGCGAAACGTCACATCATCCACCGAGCCGCAATAGCGCAGGATTCCCTCCCGGTCGATGACGAAGACATGCGGGGTGGTCTGGGCAGCGAACAAGTCTGCCACGCGGCAATCCGCATCATGCAGGACCTCGGGGAGTCGCCGCGTTTCAGCCGCCTTTCGCAACGCTGACGGTGTTTCGTTGCGGTTCGATGCGATGGTCAGCATCGATACATCGTCCTGCCACTGCACGAACATCGAGAGGATGGCTTTATCAGTGCGTTCCGAATGTGGGCACTCGCTCGACCAAAAGTTGACGATGATGATGCGTCCGCGATGCTCGGAGAGGCGGTGGATGTTGCCGTCAAGATCTGGTAATTCGAAATCGGGGACGGGTTGGTTGATTTTCATAAAGGAGGTGGGTTGATTCATATATAATTGCAATATGTCGATCATACAGGGAATCATGCAAAAAATCCATGCCGGTTCAACCGCTCGCTTCCCTTGGCTGGATATCCTCCTGCTCCTGGCGCTTGTTCTTTACACCCTGCTTGGAATTTCACTGGTCCCTTTTCATGGCGATGAGTCGGCTTTTCTGATTTTGAGCGAGGATTACGACCGTGTGTTCAAAGACGGAAAATTCGAAAGGGTGCTTTTCAACCCCGAAGGGGGCGAGAAGCAGAATTTGCGGTTGACAACGGGGTCGATTCTGGCGTTCTCCATCGGGTTTGTGCGCGACATTACCGACAACGATGATCCGATCCAAAGATGGTTATGGGGCGCTTCGTGGGAAGAGAACCTCGCGCTTGGAAACATGCCGTCACCCCGACTCTTGAACTTGGCGCGGTTTTGTTCCGCCATCATGGGGGCGTTGGGCATTGTGTTGTTTTTTATGCTGGCAGGGAATTTGTTTTCCTCGCGTGCCGCTGCGTGGCTGGCGGCATTGGCGCTTGCTACGCAGGGCGGCGTTTTGGTGAACTTCCGCCGGGCAATGCAAGAGGGACCGAAGTTCCTTATGCTGATCCTGACGGCGTATGTCGCCTTGTATGTGCTTAAGAATTTGGGTCGATCCGAAATACGCAAGTTTCCATATTTCCTGTTGGGTATCGCCAGCGGACTGACGCTCGCCGCCAAGCAGGACACGGCGCCGGTGTTGGTCGCCATTTTTCTGGCGCTCGCTCTCCTGCCGGTATTCAAAAAGGAAACGGCTCGCCTCTTTTTCATCAATGGTTTATACCTTGGCGCGGCAACTCTGCTGGCATATGCATTTTTCCTGTTATTCATGCCTGTCTTTTGGAGGTGGTGGGAGAGTGCGTTCGCGCTGATTGGCATTGCCATGATCCTGCTGCAACTGCCGTTGATCAGGCGTGACCGCATTGCAATGTCCCTTGCATTGGCGGGATGCGTTCTGGCTATTGGTATGACCGTCCGCTCACCGGCTTTGTGGGGCAGCCTGCCCGATCCGGTTATGCATATGCTGGAATTTCGGGATGGGCTTGTGGATGTGCAGATCGCATCCTCCGGCAGCCGGAACCTGCTGGAATCTGATTCGTACCGAAACAGGCTTTCTTTCCTTTTGGAGAACATGGTGTCGTCCCGCGTCATGTATTTCGAGAATACCAATTTTGATGTCCCTCTCTATCGTGAGATGATCGCGGCATATGAAGGTTCTTTGCTGAGCGGGCGCACCGGATCGCTGATTTGGGACGGCTTGATCTTGATGCTGGCGCTCCTTGGCGGGTGGACGTTGTTGAAGAAGCCAGCCGCCGAAAGCCTGTTCGCCTATTCTCTGTTGCTGGTGACTGGCATCTTTCTGTTTTTTATGATCCCGCTATCATGGCAGCGTTATTTCTTGGTCATGCAGATTCCCTATTTGCTGTTTGCAGCCGCCGGCGGAGCACAAGTCGGGGTGTGGGTAAAAGGGTTCAGAGACAGCCGCACAGCGTAAAAAAGCCGCTCCCTGATTTGAAGGGAGCGGCTTTGCTTTCTAGGGAACGTCCACCCCCGCCAGTTTCTCAATGATCCCCACTACAGCAGAGTTGTCCAACTCGCCCATGCCTTGTTCGATCATCTGACGGAAGAATTTCGTATTTTCCTCGGTCGCCGAGATGGGAATGTCGTATTCCTTTGCCGTATCCAGCACAATGCCCATGTCTTTCAATTGCATGTAGGCTTTGAAGCCAGGGTTGCGATTGCCTTCGAACAAACGCGGCGGCTTCACGTCGAGGGTCCAGCACTGCGCCGCGCCGCCCTTGATGGCATCGACAACCTTCCTGGGGTCAACGCCCGCTTTCTTCGAGAAGACCAGCAGTTCGCCCATTGCCACCATCTGCGCCGCCACCATGATCTGGTTGGCGGCTTTCGCAACCTGACCCGCGCCCGCTTCGCCGACATGGGTAACGGTCTTGCCCATCGCCTGAAAAACAGGCATGACCTTCTCGAGCGCCTCTGCCTCACCGCCGACCATGATGGTGAGTGTGCCGTTCTTCGCGCCGATGTCGCCGCCGGAGACGGGCGCATCGAGCGCAAGCACGCCTTTCTCCTTTAATTTTTCCGCGATCATGCGAGCGGATGCGGGTTTAATGGTGGAGTTATCCACGAAGATCAGCCCGGGATTTGCACCGGCGAGGATGCCGTTTTCACCGAGTGCCACCTTTTCCACATCGGGTGAATCGGGCAGGTTTGTAAAAACAATGTCCACTTGCTCGGCAACTTCTTTGGGTGAATTTGCCGCCGCCGCGCCTTCTGCAACCAGTTCGTCCACTGCTGTGCGCGAACGGTTGTGAACCACCACCGGAAAGCCCGCCTTCAGAATATTTCGCGCAATCGATTTGCCCATCAACCCCAGACCGATGTATCCGACTCGTAGCATGAAGAGACTCCTTGAATGAGAATGATGCGAATTATAACGTCCCCCTCCGCTGCTGAGGCGGCGTCTACCCAAAACCGTATCGAAGTTCGTCTGACAAGTACAAGGATGCAAAAAGCCTGCCCCTTTGCAGGGACAGGCTTCGGGTCCGGGTTGAAGCGGTTACTTGATCGAATAGGTGATGTTCACCGTCACGCTGACTGCCAGCTGACCCGGTTGGATCGGCACAGCGCTTTCCACTGCGGCTCCACCCCCGCCGCCCTTGCCGTAGCCATCGTAGTACGGCAGCGCGCTACCCTCATAGTAGTTGATGGTTTGGATGTCCACGAGGGATAAACCGGCGGCATCTGCCAGTTCCTGCGCTTCCAATTTTGCATCTTCCACCGCCTTGGCACGTGCTTCCTTGTTGGCTTCGGTCTTGTCTTCCACGTCGAACTGAATGCTGTAGATGCTGTTCGCACCCGCGCCGACGGCGGCATCGAGCAGGTCTCCCAGTTTTTCGAGGTCGCGCACCGTCACATTGACGGAATTATCCACGACATAGTTCGTGCCGGTGATCTGACCGAACTCATCATACTGCGGGTTCGACCAGATGCTGAAGTTGGTGGTGCGGATGTCCTTCGCGTCCACGCCAAACTCGCGGATCGCGGCGATGACCGCATTGGTCTGTTCCTTGTTGACTTCCACCGCTTCGGCGGCATTATCGCGCTGGGTGTTCACGCCAATATTGATGTAGACAATATCGGGCGTAAGATACACGATCCCCACGCCGCTCACGTTCAACGTCCGTACGTTTTCGGGCGCCGCCTGGTTGACGGTGGTCGGTCCGCAGGCGCTCAACACAAGAGCCAGGACCGCCAAAATTGCAAAAGCAAAATATTTCGTACGCATGGTTATCTCCTTATTAATCATTATGCACCATAATGACGCCGCGGGTATCAAAAAGTTCCCGGCAATTTCCTTGTGCTGTACTTGAATTTTGACCCGATACCGGCTAGAATTGCACAAATGTTCTAGGATACCCATGCCGATCAACTATCAGGAAATCTACACTCAGATCAAAGAAGTGGGCTTGGGCGCGAAAGAACGGCGAAAGAAGAAAGAGGATGCGCAGGAACAGGCGCAAAAACTCCTCGAAGCCCATTCTTCTCAACTGGACTTCCTGCGCTCCAAAGTGGATTCTGCCAAAGCGGCAGATGCCAACATCCGTTGTGCGGTGCCATTGGATGAAGAACTCGCCTCCTCCCACCCGCTGCCTGACTCTGTTCCTGCAACTTTGATCGCTGCTGACGGTTCGCAGATCGTCCCCAATCGACACGACGCCCTTCAATATTATGTCATCAACGTCGGCGCGATCGCCATGCAGATCGGCTCGGGCAACACGCCGGAAGTTGTCACCGACACCGAATTGCGCGTGCTGGACGAATTCGACGACACCTTTTTCAGCGATAGTCAGGTTGCCCTGCAGCGTGATGTCGCCGAGCGCAAGAAACTGCTGGAAATGGCAGAGAACTACTCAGGCACGATCATTGCCCTCACCGAAGGTCAACTGGAATTATGGGGTTCGGTGGATAATGAAAACGCCAGAGAATTCGAAAAAAGTTTGCAGGACTATCTGAACGTCCTCGAGCAATTACAGAGAAAGAAGATCATCGCAGGCGGGTATGTGGACAAGCCCGGTGCAAACTGGTTCGTGAAACTGCTTGAAATCGCAGGCACCCCAGCAGATGAATTGAAGAACGTCCGCAAGCAGCGCTTATTGGCAGGCGTAACCGACCTGTGGTTGTTCAGCCAGATCCTCGGCGAACATGAACGCTCGGCGGTTTTTGCGCTGCAAGCCAAATCTGCCGAGAAATACAAGGGCGCGCTTGCCATTCATTTCTTTTACATCAATGTCGGCGATAAAAAACACCCCAAGATCGCGCGTGTGGATGTGCCGCTGTGGGTGGCGGAAAACCCATCCATGCTGAATGCGTTGCATGCGGTTCTGGTGGAGCAGTCGAAAATCATGGGCAAAGCGCCGTTCCCCTATTTACTGCACCGCGCCCATGAAATTGCCGTGGTCACCCACCGTGAAAAAGAAGAAATTGACCGTTTGCTTTCCAGAGACATCCTTTCCAATGGCGGCGAATTGGGTGAAAAATCGGGCAAACAGACGGCGAAGGATTTGAAGGGAAGAACGAGACGTTAATGTCCCCCTCCGCCTTCGGCACCTCCCCCAAATACGACATCGAAACTCACTCCGGATCTATCCAATGTATTCATTGTCGTATTTGGGGGAGGACGGGTGGGGGCGGGTTTTAGGAGAAATATATGACACAACCAATCGAGATCGGACGTTTACTGCGGGCAGGGACAACGGGATTCATTGCGGGCTGCCGTGTGAATCAGTTGAGCGTGCCTTCGTTCGGGGCATTGGTCCGCGCGCCGCTGGGGGATGGGTATCAGGTGTATGGACTCATCCACGATATTCACATTGACGATGATGGGCTGGTGCGCCAGTTGGTGACTGCCGATGGTGTGAGCGAGGAAGTGATGAAGGACAACCGCGAGCGCCGCATTGTGCCCGTGGAGATGTCTGTGCTGGCGGTGGGATATGAGCAGGATGGCAGGGTTCATCATCTGCTGCCACCGCGCCCGCCGTTGAGCTTGGATGTGATCTATTTGTGCGAGGATATGGAGATTGCCCGCTTCACCGAGAAGTTCGGGTATTTCCGTCATATCTTGAATGGCAAGGATGTGCCTGTGGGCGAAGTGGTGGCGGCTCATATTTTGCAGGCTGGCAAGGCAAGGGGCGCGGATGGCGGGCGATGGATCGAGTCCGCAACGCAGGAAGTGATCACGTTGCTGCGGGATGATTACCCGACGTTGATGAGTGTGTTGGGTGCTTTGGCGGATATTTCGTAAAGAGATTTAAACCACTACGTGTCACGAAGGGACACAAAGGAAGAGCAAAGACTTTAATATCTTTGTAACCCATTGTTACCTTAGTGGTAAAGAGAGATTTTTTATGACCAATATTTTCTTTGAACTGCACAAAGACCTTCCGCGTGAGGGTCCCGGCGATGAGGCTTCGACGCTTAAGGCGTTTGGGATGATGGAGGGGCTGCCGTCTAATCCGCGCATTTTGGATGTGGGCTGTGGTCCGGGGATGCAAACCATTGACCTGGCAAGACACACGGGCGCAAACATTCTGGCAGTGGATACACACCAGCCATTTCTCGATGAACTGCAAAGGCGGGCGGAACGTGCCGGGCTGGCAGAGCAGATCAAGGTCCAGAATGAATCGATGTTCGAGTTGAAATTCCCTGAAAACAGTTTCGATGTCATCTGGTCGGAAGGTGCGATCTATATCATGGGTTTCGAGGCGGGGCTGAAGAAAGTGCATCCGCTATTGAAGGCGGGCGGCTATGTGGCAGTGACGGAGATCTCCTGGTTCAAACCCAATCCGCCAGAGGAAGTCTTTCAATTTTGGCGCAAGGAGTGTCCCGACATGGACTCGGTGGAAGGCAACCTGCTTGCGGTGGAGCGGGCGGGTTATCGTGTGGTGGGACATTTCTCTCTGCCTGACTCAAGTTGGTGGGACCATTACTTCAACCCGCTGAAAGAACGGATCGCCATGCTGCGGGAGAAATATCCGCAAGACCCCGAAGCGCTGCGCGTTCTGGATGAGCAGGATATGGAGATGGAGTTCTTTCGCAAGTATTCGGATTATTTTGGGTATGAGTTTTATGTGGTTCAAAAGTGACCTAGGTTTTTAAACCACAAAGTGTCACGAAGGTACACAAAAGAAAACCAAAAGTTTTAAACCTTAGTGACACTTTGTGACCCTTAGTGGTAAATACAAGGAGGAAATATGGAAAAGAAAATCTATGCGCCAGTCCCGCCGCATGTGGAGAAAGTTGGGAAGGCGGTGTTGGATGCGGCGTTCAAAGTCCATACGGCGCTGGGACCTGGGTTGTTAGAGTCGGTGTATGAGACTTGTGCGGCGTTCGAGTTGAAGGAAAGCGGTTTGAGTGCGCCAACTCAAGTTGGGTTGCCTGTGACCTATCGCGGAATCAAGATGGATGCGGGGTTGCGCCCAGATATGGTTGTGGAAGATTGTGTGATCGTGGAGTTCAAGTCTGTGGATACGATGCATCCGATCTTTGATGCGCAGTTGATCACGTATTTGAAGTTGACAGGAATTCGTTTGGGATTTTTGATCAATTTCAATGTAGTGCATTTGAAAGACGGAATTAAAAGGATAGTGGTGTAAGAGGAAAAACCACAAAGTGTCACGAAGGGACACAAAGGTTTTAAAAGCCTTTCATTAGTGATCCTTTGTGACCCTTCGTGGTAAATAAAGAGGTAAATATGCGTATACAACGAACTCAAATTGGTTATCTCGTCGGTGGCGGATTAAAAGAGAATTTCCGCGTGAGGCTTACTGTCTCTCCGCAGGAGATTCAGGAGGGGGCGTTTGTCGTCATCCAGAGCGGATGGTGGAATTATTATGGGATCGTGACCGACATCCAACTGGGTGCGACGGACCCGCGCTTTGCGGACGAACAGACGGAGGTGCGTTTCCCTGCGCATATCGCCAAGGCACTGCATGGACAGACGTTGTATGCGAACCTTGAGGTGCTGCCGAATTTGATGCTGGAGGTGGGTCCCGAATTGGGCACGCCTGAGTATAAGGATTGGCAGGGCAAGATCGATGCGGGCTTGAAGGATGCACCGCGCATTTTGCCCGTCAAGAATGTGCCGCCGCACCATGCGGTGGTGTCGCTGGCGAATGAGGGCGATATCGCCGAGATCTTCGGTGACCCGAACAAGGAAAGCAATTTTGTGGTCGGGTACACGCGTGAGCAGAATCATCCCGTGTGCATTGACTTGGATAAGTTTGTGCAGCGCTCGTCGGGAGTGTTCGGGGCGACGGGGACGGGCAAGTCGTTCCTGACGCGTTTGGTGCTGGCGGGGTTGATGAAGCACAATCAGGCGGCGGTGCTGGTGCTGGACATGCACAACGAGTATGGGTTTGACGATGTGGCGTCAGACACGAAAAAAGCCGTGAAGGGATTGAAGACCCTGTTCAAGGGCGGAGTCCGATGCGTTGGCTTGGGAGCAGGCAGCACTATCAGAGGCAATCAAGTTGACTTTAATTTGGAAATCTCCACGGGAGACATTTCCACATCTGATATTGAAACGCTTTCACGCGAGTTGAATCTGCGCGAGACGACGCCGACGATTCTGAATGCGTTGTATGGCACGTTCAAGGATAAGTGGTTTGCGGCGTTTCGTTCGATGAGCCGTGAGACGGTGATGATCGAAGATGATAGAGGCAAGACGAAAGAGGTGCCTGCGGAGGGGAGCGTGGCGAAGTGGGCGCTGGAGAACGGTGTGAATGTGATGGCGGCGGAAGCGCTTCATGACAAACTGCGACGGCTGTTCAGCCAACCCTATATCGTGGACAACCCTGCAGCGGACTCGGTGGCGCAGATCATTCAGTCGTTGGAGGCGGGCAAGCATGTGGT
>DDSH01000022.1:46057-219598 GCA_002343775.1 Anaerolineales bacterium UBA2395 | reverse complement strand
CAAGCATGTGGTCTTGTCGTTCGGTGAGCATGAGAGTGATTTGGATTATCTGCTGGTGTCGAATTTGTTGACGAGAAAAATCCGCGCGGCGTGGGAGAAGAAGACGAATGAGTTCCGCACGCACGGCAAAGCAGAGCCGAAGCCGTTGATCATTGTGGTGGAGGAGGCGCATAAACTGCTCAACCGCGAGATGGCGGCGCAGACGACCTTTGCGACCATCGCGCGCGAGCTGCGCAAATATTATGTGACGTTGTTGATCGTGGACCAGCGTCCGTCGCAGATCTATGATGAGGTGATGAGTCAGTTGGGCACGCGCATCAGCGGCTGGCTGGGCGATGACCTGGATATTCAGGCGGTACTTTCGGGTCTTTCAGGGCGCGACTCGCTGCGCGGGATGCTGGCGCGTTTGCAGCCAAAGGAAGAGGTGCTGCTGCTCGGTTGGGGCGTGCCGATGCCGCTGCCTGTGCGCTCACGCCGCTATGATGAGGCGTTTTGGAAGGAGATGGGTGGCGGGAAGGGCAAGCGGAGCAGTGAGGAGATTGCCAAAGAATTGGGTTTTTAGCCCTGAAAACGGGCAAATTGCCTATTTTTAGCCAATTCTTTGAAAATGAGAGACGATATAGGATGGATATAGGATGGATGAAGGATGGATATAGGCTGACGGAGGGAGGCTGGAAGCCGATTTTAATGTAGTAAGAGGGTGGTAAGAGGATGGTAAGACCATAGTAAGAGGGTGACCGAGGAGAAAATGCCCGGTTTTGCCTTGCCTGTCCTGTTGTAAGACGGGGAGGGAGGTGGGTAGGTTGTTGGGACGCGGATAAACGCCGAAAACACGGAGTTTGATTTATGACAAAGACGAAGTGGAAAGGCAATAGGATTGTCGGTTGTGAAAGTAAGAATCACACTTCCTGCAAAGGCGAACTTTGGGAGTGTGAACGCTGCCACAAAAAAGTCTGTTGGGAAGAAGGCTCGACAGATTTGCTCGAACTGTGTGATGATTGCTGGCATAGTGTCCGTGTTTTGGGACAGGAATATTTGACGCCATTAGAACAGTGGAAGGCGATTAATGAAAATCTCTCTTGATGGTGCTTTTGAATTTGAGTTCTTTCAACTTGAGGATGCCCAAGAAGCAGAAAAGTTTGCCAAAAGTATTGACGGTGTGATTTACTCGTGGAAAACTATTGGTTTTTTCCAATTGGCTGGAAAAGAGATTTTCAGTTGTTGATGTTTTAGGTCTTGCTGTGCTCCCAAAAGGTTTACCTGATAAGATAGATTTGAAAGATGACGAAACAAAAGAGGGTGATTACTAATCACCCTCTTTTGTTAATCAATTTGCTCCTTAATGATTTTTTCAATTTGCTCTTTATATGACTCTTCACCTTTGTTTTGAGATCTGTTTAGAAGACGTGCATGGTCAGCAACCAAACGTTTGAAAATATCACCTTTTCCTATTTGGTCTGATTTTAGGTATCCGTTCAAGTTACTGTTCATTTCTTTGAAAACAGGTTCTTCAAATATCGAATTGTAGGTACCTGGAGTTAAGTATTCATCCACTGCTAAAAGCGCCGTTTCTAGTAAGTTTTCCTGCAAGTCCTTTTTAAATAATTTGTTTATCCCTCT
Source organism: Anaerolineales bacterium UBA2395 (assembly GCA_002343775.1). Lineage (GTDB taxonomy): Bacteria > Chloroflexota > Anaerolineae > Anaerolineales > Villigracilaceae > Villigracilis. The sequence goes on along the minus strand of DDSH01000022.1, from coordinate 217,978 downwards.
AGTTAAATCTTTTCGGGATGATGGTAGGCTTGAAAGCAACATCAGGGATTTCAGTAGTTCTAACACAATGTTATAAAATAAGTGTCTGGTGAGTTTTCGAGTACTTTTACCTGATCGTCCAAATTCAAATTTATCTGCTGCCATTTCGAGTTGATACGCTGCATATAAATCTTCTGCGTCAAACGCTTCTTTTTCTTCTTCGTTGTTGACAATTTTCTTGAATACTGCGCCATTTGGTAGAAATGCAGCGTTCCTACCAAATGCGCTCCCCGCTTCATTCATCCAGCCAGCACCATAAACCTTAAGCAAATCGAATGCGTTTGCGAACATTGTATACTGTTTATAACCAGGGTGTTGCTTTTGATAGGCTTTTTGAGAATCCCATCCGCCTCTTTGGATTTCGAGAAAAATTCCATATTTTTCATCCATCTCTTGTTTCCAAATCTGGAAATCAGAAACAAGAGCAAGAAAGTCTTTTTCTTTAATCGCATTTTGGCTATTAGTAAATCGAGTTATTTTTTGCAGTAACTCTTCACCTTTTTCACCTACCTTAACAATTTTTGTGACAACAATTCCTCTTTCAACACCATCTAGCCATGTTTGAAATTCGCTGTCAATTCCTGTGCCGCCCGATTTGATTCGTTGCCTAAAGACGTCCCAAATTGAACGTGTTGTTTGACAGCCATTTACAATATATGGATCTGTCAATCTGATTGCGTTGTCAGTTAATTTGAAATCTGTTACGACGAGAGTAATCCCGTTGTTGTAAAAGCCAAATTGTTCTGGAGCCTCTTTCAGAGTCTTTTGAATTGAAGAGTTTACCTTGCCTCTTCCGCCTAAAAATCTCCTAACATTTTTTTCGTAAATTTGATCTATGTCACCAGTTTTTTCTTGATAACCTTCTAAGAATTTATATAGACTCATCAAAGAAACAGAACATACCAACAAACTGTCCGAATCCTTAGGCTCATTTGGTAGGTTAGCGATTAATGGAACTTTTATTTGTTTAGAAGAAACGGATTGATCTTCTAGAGTCCTTCTGTAAATAGTGTCTATCGACACAGACTCAACATCAAATATAGACCCTAACCTATCCTTTCCCATTGCGCGAACTCCCTTAAGAGCGCTTGCTTGAGAGTTTGATAATGGATTTTCGGTGGCGAAAACTAGAATGATCTTGTCGCGTTCAGATGCGCGTCTTTTGAATGCACTGAGTTGCTCAATCAAACCTTGAGTTAATGACGATAAGCGTTTTTGTTGATTGTCTAGAGTTTCAATAACTTTCATGCCCTCTTTGAGCAACGTAGATTCACCTTGAAAGGCTTTGCCATATTTGCTTTGGACTAAATACCAAGTGTGGGCTTCTGAACCTATTTCATCATCGGCGTCACCTTCAAATAAAAATGCAAGGTCAATTCCACCATCTCCACTACCATCGCAATATACAATACCATCAGCATCTTGGTCTAGGTCAAGCCATTGAGTTAATAATTTTTGCGAAAAGCGATTCCCGAGTTGAACAGTACTGGGCTTTCCTTCTGTTATGCTTTTGAGCCACTCATCGTGAAATTGTTCAAATGTAGGCACTTGTTTTGATTCCATGCTTAGCCTCTCTTGTACATGCAAATTGTTTGCAGGTTTACTAGGCTATTTTACAACAGTATTTTGTTTGATGTTTTTGCAAAGCCTTTATAATATGTAAAAGAGTTGTAGTGATTAAACTTGCTCAATTTCCTTTTGCTGCTTATTCAAGCCCAACCCAAAAAATCCGCGTAATGACGGAAGGGTGGGTAAATCGGTCTGCGTTTTGTCCGAATTGCGGTGGTGGGTTAAGTCGCTTCGAGAATAATGCTCCCGTCGCTGATTTTTATTGCGGTCGCTGTTCGGAAGAATACGAATTGAAATCAAAAAGCGGGGCAATGGGCAAGAAAATCGTGGACGGGGCATACTCGACCATGATTCAACGTCTGCAAGCAGACAACAACCCGAATTTCTTTTTTCTCACCTACGACAAGTCCACGCTGGAGGTGCGGAACTTCCTGACCATCCCGAAGTACTTCTTTGTCCCTGCGATCATTGAGAAGCGCAAGGCGCTGAGTCCCACCGCGAGACGGGCTGGCTGGGTCGGCTGCAATATTGACGTGAGCAATATCCCTGAAATTGGGAAAATCTTCTTCGTCCAAAACGGCGTCCGCAAAAGCAAAGACGAAGTGCTTGAAAGATGGAGTAAGACTGATTTTGTAAAAACGGCTCAGAACATTGAATCAAAAGGCTGGCTTTTGGATGTTCTGATGTGTGTTGAGAAAATCAAAAGAGATGAGTTTTCTCTGGACGATGTTTATGCTTTTGAAGGCTATTTGAAAACCAAGCACCCGACTAATAACAATGTAAAAGCAAAGATTCGTCAACAATTACAGTTTTTACGGGATAAAGGCATCCTTGATTTTGTTGGACGTGGTCAATATAGGATGAAACTCAAAGGGAGATAAGTCATGCAGAGATATGTTGTCAGCCAATTTGATGGAAATACATTTGTGGTTATTGACCAGACGGAAAAGCGTGAAATCTGCGTTTGCTCGGAATATGACGAGCGAGAAGATGCAAAAGAACGAGCAGAGAAGATTGCAAACTTGCTCAACACGAGTGTTTCGGAGTAACGCGAGAACACTGGGATGAATGTCCCAGTGTTTTTGAATTGAGGTAAGGGAATGTAGGGGCACGGTCTCCGTGCCCGAGGCTGATGTCATCAATCATGAACAGGGCGGGGAGATACCCAAAGGGCACGCTGCCCCGCCCCTACGTGGTTGCACCATTTATAATTTGCCTATGACCAAATTCGACCCGCAGAGGCATCATCGTCGATCCATTCGATTGAAGGGATATGATTATTCACAAGAAGGCGCGTATTATGTCACCATTGTGACGTGGCAGAGAGAGTTTTTATTTGGGGAAATTGTCAATAAAGAAATGAGATCGAACCAACGCGGTCAAATCGCGGACGCGTGTTGGCGCGAAATCCCAAACCATTTTCCACATGTGGAATTGGGGGCGTATGTCATCATGCCGAATCATATGCATGGAATCATTGTTATCCGTAGGGGCACGATATATCGTGCCCCTACGGACCATGACGATACGGATGATGCCAATATCGAAAAATATGGGGAACCCGTCAAAGGCTCTTTACCCACCATAATACGCACATACAAAGCGGCTGTGACCCGTCTTATCGGGCGCGAATTAAACGAAACAGGGATCTGGCAGCGCAATTACTACGAACACATCATCCGCAATGAAAAAGACCTGCAAAACAAAACGGATTACATCGAAGCGAATTCGCGTTTATGGGATGAGGATGACGAGAACCCGCTCCGTACCGCGGTGGGATTGGGAAAACCCGCGCCTGTGGATTAAAATCCCGCCTCATGACGCTTAGAAAATTTCTCCCCGCCCTCAGCCTGATTCTACTCTCCATCTTCGCGATCCTCTTCGCCTTCGCCTTCCTGTGGATTCTCGACGTCGACTCACCGACCTTCGAAGCGCAGCTCGCCTCCACCATCCGTTTGGCAATTCCCTCCAGCATCATGCTCATCATCCTGCTCTGGTTCGGCGCAGGCGTGGATGCGCTACTGTCCCGTATTGCAAACCGGGCGAAGCGCATCTGGACCTCGCTGTTGGTGTATCTCATCCTGCCGGTCACGTTGTGCCTCGTCCTGCCAGCCCTGCTCATCATGCTGTTTTCGGGGGTCTTCGTCAACGGCTGGGACAGCAACTCCGGGTTCGGCGCGGGTCTGTTCATGACCATCGCGCTCATCCCCGCCGTAACCGGATTCTTTTTCATCTACCTCGGCGCGGGAGTCCATGCCGCGGCGCGCTGGCTGGCGGGCAAGATGTCTCCCGCAGCGGAATAAATGATCATCGCCAAAACATTCCAACCACAGATACACACAGATGAAAAGGATGCAGGGGCATAAAATCAGATCATCAGGAGTCAGCGTTCATCCGCTTCATCTGTGGTGAAATCCGCTCTGTCCCGGTTATGACGCGCCAGCATTCCTCGAAAAAGCGCAATTTTCACCGCACTGGGTATAATCAGTCATCCTGTCCCAGAGGTCATTGATGAACAAGATATTCATGCATTCGTGCGAGGAAATGCCCGAACTGAAAACGAACTCCGTCGCGCTCACGGTCACATCCCCGCCGTATTGGAACGCCATCGACTACGACATCCACGCCAACGACAAATCCAAACACTATCGCACACGCGCCTATGCCGAGGGGTACACCGAGTACGAGGAATATCTCAACTGGCTGCAAAGCATCTTTAGCGAAGTCTTCCGCGTCACCAAGCCGGGCGGGTTCTGCGCCGTCGTCATTGGCACCGTGCTCCAGAAGGGCAGGCACTACCCGGTCCCGTTCGATGCGATCACGCGCATGGCGCGCATCGGCTGGGAGTTTCATCAGGACATCATCTGGCACAAATGCACGGGCGGGGTCAAGCGCGCGGGCGTCACCATCCAAAAACCGTACCCCGGCTATTACTATCCCAACATCATGACCGAATACATCCTCGTCTTCAAAAAACCGGGCGAGGCGATCTACAAGAACACACCCGAGGCGAAGAAAAAAAAGTCGGCGTATCCGATCAACCGCGTCTTCACGATGGACATCGCCAACAACGTCTGGCATATCGCGCCCGTCCCGCCGGACCATCTCGACCATCCCTGCCCGTACCCCGAGGAAATTCCGCAGCGGCTGATCTCGCTCTATTCCTATCAAGGCGACCTGGTGCTCGATCCCTTCGCCGGTTCGGGGCAAACCTTGAAGGTTGCCAAGCATCTCAAACGCAAATACGTCGGCTATGAGATCATCAAAAAATATGTAGACCTGACCGAAAAGCGCTTGACCGAACCCCTGTCGCTGCGCGAATATCAATTGATCGCCACCTTCGATAAGGTGCAAAAGGATGAGCCGTTGGGCGGCGGCAAACGCAGCAAAAAATCCTCGAAAGAAAAAACCGCGCCTCCGACTTTGTTTTAGCCGAATCCCCACCATCGAGTTGACATGACCCTCCTGCGCCGCACTCACACTCGCGACAAGACCGAGATCATGCACGCCTTCGACCCGTTCGCCAACCCGGACGACTACGCAGGCATGGTCATCGGCAACGACCTGGACTCGGTCCTTTCGGCATGTTACCTCAAACAAAAATTCGGCTGGGATGTTGCCGCCGTGTACGATTATAAAAACCTGTGGGTGGGGGGCAAGCGTGAACCTTTTCTTGATGCATTCAATTCCGGCAAGCTCATTGCCATTGACCTTGATGTTTATTATGCAAAAGTCTTCAGCCTTGGGCATCACATCCTCGAACATCGCGAGAGTGACAGCCTGCCCGGTCACGCACGGACGTTGAACCCGAACTTCATCCGTGGTATCAACGTGACGGAATTCAAGCGTAAATATCCGCTCGGGACGATCCACTTCCTGCTTTGGCTGCTTGGCTGTCGTCCGCTCTCGCGCGAATGCCTGCTCACGGTCTGGCTGGCAGATTCATCCTTCATCAACGCGCAGTCGCACCGCTTCGCGAAAAACGTCCGCGAGTGGGTGGAGAATTTCCTCGACCTTGATCTGTTCAAGCAGATGCTTGGTGAAGTGGATACAAAAGAATTTGAAGAAGAACTTTCAGCGGGTGTGTTGCAATCTTTGAAGGGCTCGGATTTGTGCGGCGCGACGGGACAGGTCACATCGCGCCATTTGCAGTTGAGCGGGTATCAATGTCAATGGATGGACCCCAACCGGCAGAATGAGGCGATACAGAAATTGTTCGGCGCGGTCTCCGGTCTTACCGGCTGGCAGGCGCCGACCTTTCCAAGTCAGTTCGAGGTGATCCAGGGGCAGCGCGGCAAACGTCCGCTGGATAATCTTCTCCGCGACCACGGCTCACTGGATGGCTTTCTCAAGTCCGAGCGCGTCTTCTCCTACGTTTTCCCCTATAACGACTCGGTCAATTACACCCATCAATTCTCGTAAATTAAATAGCCCGCCTTTGATCTGACTGCAGAGACATGGTGGAATTTGCAGGCTGTTTCAACCACAGATGAACACAGATAAACTCCGATGCTCGAGAAACGGATAGTTTCATCCGTGCTTATCTGTGGTCATTGTTCTAAGGTTCCACCACTTCGAAATCGTGCGTGATCTCCACCGCATCCTTGAGCGTGACGTAGACCGAGCAATACTTTTCCTCGCTGATCTGAATCGCCTTGCGCACCTTCTCCGGGTCGATGCCCCTGCCGACGACCTGAAAATGAATATGAATTTTGCGGAAACGCCACGGCGGGTCGTCGTCCTGCACGCTTTCCGCGCTGACGTTCAACGCCACCAGGTCCTGCTTTTGCTTTTCGAGAATGCCCACCACATCGTGTGACGAGCATCCGATCAATGCCATGGAGAGCAGGTCCGAGGCGCTGACGCCGTTCGGTTTCATGATAACCTTGTAATCGCTGCTGTCCTTAAGGGAGAACTTTTCTTCGGGATTCCAGTTGAGTTTTGTTAGTTTCGTTGCCATGCCGGCAGTATAACATTAAATAGACATCGTCAATTATATGTTACGATGGACGCAGGAGAAACCATGGTCTACTTGATTATCGCTCTATTATTTGCCGCGCTCGAGTCATTGGCGTTATGGAAGAAATGGAAATGGCTTGAATATATTGCCAAGCCTGCCGTCATGATCGTTCTTTTCATCTGGCTGTTTACGTCTGTCGGGCTGGATGGTGCGCTGTTTTGGTTCGGGCTGGGAGTTTTGTTGTCTTTGGCAGGCGATATTTTTTTGATGATCGCCCTCGACCGTCTCTTCCTGGCGGGGTTGGTCGCCTTCCTGCTCGCGCATCTCGCCTACATGGTGGGGTTCAACGTCCCGCTGCCTGGGTTTTCATCCTGGGGCTTGATCCTGGCGGTCATGATCGGTTTGGGCGGCTCACGGGTGATTCGCCGCATTCTCGAGGCGCTGCCAGCCAAAGGTCAGGAAAAGATGCGCGTTCCCATCATCATCTATGGTGTGGTCATCTCGCTCATGCTGCTTTCCGCCATGATCAAACTGGCAGACCTCACCTGGGGGGCGGGCGCGGCGCTGCTCGTCGGCGTGGGGGCGCTGCTGTTCTATCTCTCCGATGTCATCCTTGCCTGGAACAAGTTCGTCCAACCCATTCCGCACGGGCGCATCTACAACATCGGTGCGTATCATCTCGGGCAGATCGCCATCGTTGCCGGGGTGGTCCTGCACTACAGCGCCTGACAAAATTGAAGGATTCACCTGCCTTGAAAATCGGAACTTTGTGCGATAATCGCAAGGATGTAATCTGATTTTTGGAGGCAGGAATGACCCAACGCTCGATCTCCGCCGATGAAGTGCGTTTCTTCAGCGGAAGTTCCAACAAGCCGCTCGCCGCAGGCATCGCCGCGGAACTGGGTGTGCCGCTCGCCGAAACACACATAAAACGTTTCAGCAACGACAATCTCTACATTCAGCTGGGAGCCAGTGTGCGCTACCGGCGGGTATATATCGTCCAGTCATTGTCCGACCCGGTCAACGACAACCTGATGGAATTGCTGATGATGCTGGACATCGCGCGCGACGCCGCCGCCTCCGAGATCCATGCCATCATCCCCTATTATTCCTTTGGTCGCTCGGATAAAAAAGATGCGCCGCGTATTTCCATCACCGCCCGCCTTGTCGCAGACCTGTTGAAGACTGCCGGTGCGACGCATGTCATGAGCATGATGTTCCACTCGCCACAGGTACACGGCTTCTTTCGCATCCCAACGGACCCGTTGAGCAGCCGCCCGGTTTTTGGGAAGTATCTCGAAAACCGCGACCTGAGCGGCACCATCATCATCTCGCCAGATATGGGGCAGGCAAAGTCAGCGGCGCGTTTTGCCAGGAGCCTCAATCTGCCGGTCGCCGCTGGAAACAAGGAACGCGTTTCCGATACGGAAGTGCGCATCAGCGGACTGGTGGGCAATCAGGTCAAGGGACACAAACGTGCCCTGATCTATGATGACGAGATCGCCACGGGCGGTTCCATTTTGGAATTGAGCCGTTTGCTCATCGAAGAAGGCGTGGAGGAGATTCTCGTCATGTGTACGCATGGTGTCTTCACGCGCGGCGGCTTGGAACGCCTCGCGGACGTACCGCAGATCACCGAGATCGTCACCACCGATACGGTCTATCTTCCCGAAGAGAAGCGTCATCCCAAATTGAACATATTACCTGTTGCCAGCATCTTCGCGGAGTCGATCCGTCACAACTACAACCGCGAATCCATTGGCGATCTGTTCGTGTTTGGCGAGTAACAAGGATATTTAATGCAACCCATTTTCTTTATTATTTTGATCGGTTTGGCAGGGGGTATGGCGATTGGTATTCAAGGTCCGCTCTCCAGTGTGATCACCCAGCGGCTTGGGTCGCTGGAAAGCGTGTTCATCATCCACATCGGGGGAGCGGTTGCGGCGTTGATGCCGATGATGGTCGTAGGCAGCCGCCTCGGGGAGTGGCGAAGCGTTCCGTGGTATGCGTTGGGAGCCGGGGCGTTGGGTCTCATCGTTATCACAGCGATGGGATATATGATTCCTCGCATCGGTGCGGCCGGCGCGTTGATCACGCTCATGGCGGGGCAGATCCTCGTCGCATCCATCCTTGACCATTTTGGGTGGTTGGGCGTGGCGCAGCGTTCGATGGACATTCAGCGCATCATCGGGTTTGCCGTGGTGATGTTCGGTGTTTGGCTGACGGTGAAATAGATAGCAACTTAAACAGAAAACGGTCACAAAGGATTTCGCCTTTGTGACCGTTTTGTTTTTCGGTCATTCCTTCGTCACCATGTATTGATGGATGAGATGCGCGTATCGGTTCTGCAAGCGGATGAAGTGATTCTGGATCGCATCCGCTTCAGAGCCTTCGAGCACGAGATACTTGCCTTTTTCCACGCCTTCGCGCGCGATCTCGCGGCAGACTGCTTCGGTGATCAACTCCGCCAGCAACACCTGACCCTGCACGGTCGTGTCGAGGCGGTTGTTTTCATCCAGATAGATCTTCACGGACGGCGCCGCCGTGGCAATGACAATGCTCGAGTTGACGCGGTCATAGTACACACGTTGGCGCGGATCGGTGCGGTCATCGAAGTTGATGTCGTTGAACAGGGCGTTGCTTCCGCGTGGGGCGGGCGGGGTGAGCGTTTCCTTTTTGGAATGTACCTGCACAATCGCTTGCGCGCGATTCCTGCCGAGATACGCCGTGATCGTGCCTTCGCCACCAACCTGCCGACCTTCTACTTTGACGCGCGCCTCCAAAACCGTAGGGTCGGTCTTGTGGGGTTTGAGCACCACCTGTGGCGTGGAGACGATGATCTCCGGGCTGTTGGAGATGATGCTGGCGGTGGCGTTCATGCGTTCGTTCTCGCCCAATGCCACGCGCAGCGTCAACGTCGCGGTCTGACCGGTCTGCACGTACAATCGCTCAGGGACAAACCCCATGCCAGATTCGGGCACTTCAAGTTTGCGGATGCCCTCGCCGTCGCGTTGGTCGCGCAATTCGGTCACTGCAATGGTGTTCAACTCATGCAGGGCGCGGTCCAGTTTCTGGCGTAGTTTTTTATCCAGTTTGGTTTGCTCGTCATGGATGGCATGATCGCGTTCGGCTTGGATGAGGGGTTCCAACTTCGCTTCCACGGTAGTCTTCAATGCCTTCGCAAAGGGATGCGTCCAGTTGATGCCATCGCGTGTGGCGGTCAGCACGGGCTCGTCGTTCTTCAACAGGTCATGCAGATAATCGCATTGGATCGAGCCGTAGAAATACGCCGCATACGGGTCATTCTCGAACTTGAGCATCGTCAACGAAATGACCGTGGCGCGGCTGATGACCAGCAGCCCGCCGTCCGCGTAATCGCCTTCCTCGCCGCGCGTCGAAAGTTCAATGCCCGAGCGATAGACTTCCAGTTTGGCATAGGCAGGGAAGCCGGGGATCTTGAGGCGTTCGCTCAGCATCTTTTCGCCTCGCGGCGCGCGATAACTGAGTTCATGCTCCTGGCGGATTTTCCAATCTGTACCCATTTCGCGCAGCACAATGCGGCGTTTGGGGTTGCTCATGATCGGGCGCAGTTCAAAATGTCGCTGCAAATAATTACGCAGGTTGTTATATTGCGGCATCTTCACATCGTCGCGCGAGACGATGATCTCCACCAGGGTACTGTTGCCCTCTGGTACGTTGTATTTTTCACGCAGCGGAACCGTCGCGCGCACCGGGTCGTCCAGGTCAAAAGTTGGCACACCTTTTTTCAACAAAAGCGAACAGGAATAATAGTTCGCGCCTTTGAACGAACGCACATACCCGTAGCCCAACCCAAAGATGGAATCCTTCAAGCCGCGCCCCCACATACCGCGCACATGCTTGTCTTCCTTCAATCCGCTGGTCGCTTCGCCATAGGTTCCCACCACTTTGTCCATGCGTGAATCGGTCATGCCTTCGGCAAAATCCTGGATCCGGATCACAGAGTTCTTGTGTTTGCGCAGCACCTCGATGACGATCAACCCTTCAGTGGCTGTGCCCGCATGTTCGAGGCGCGAATAGCTGTCGTTGCTATTGGTAATGACTTCGACCAGCGCGCGCATCACATCCTTGCGGATCGCCTGATCCGCCTGCTGGATCGCAACGCGGTCTGCGTACTGTAACTTTCTACTGCTTGCCATAAAACCCTTTCGTTAAATCTTCAACCTTCTGGCTGGTTGTTTTGCATTCAACAACGCTGCAAAACTTTCTTCACAGAAAGAAAGGAAAGTGATCAGATCTGTACGGTTATGAATGCCCGCATACCGCTTGAACAAATCCACATTGCGCTTCAACGTTTCCGCCGAAGACTCCATCGTCGCATACAGCATGTTTCGGAAATCGAACTCGCTGATGCGCGCCTTTCCGCCGTTCTTTTTATATTGCTGGTATGCGTCCGAACGCTCCATCAACTTGACGATCTTCCCAGCTTTGTCCTTTTCCTCTTTTGAGACGTGGACCGCGGGCGGAGCTGCCTGCACTTTGACGGGCTCCTCTTTCTTGACCTTGGGCTTGCCTGCTGGAGCCTCGGGCTTTTTCTTCGCTGATGGCGGCGCGGCAAAGCCCAAGGTCAGCTGCGCGGGTTTTGCCTGTGGCGTTTCGCTTGGAGTCTTGGCGACTTTTTTCCCGCTGCCGGGTCTTTTCTTTCCAATTGAATCTTTCTTGGGGGGAGCGGCAACTTTCTTGACCGGAGCGACAATCTTCACACCTTGCTTGGTTTTGGGCTTGGGTTTCGCAACCGGCTTCACCTGCTTCTTGGTAACCGGCGCAGCCTTTTGTTTGACCGGGGCTGCAACCTTCACGTCTGGTTTGGCTTTTGGTTCAGGTTTTGTAACCGGCTTGACCTGCTTCTTTGTAACCGGCGCAGCCTTCTGCCTGACCGGTGATGGTTTTGCTTTTGGGACGGTTTTTTTCACCGGAGCGACGGTTTGTTTGGCAGGCTTCTTTCTGATTGCTTTCTTTTTAGGCGCGACCGGTTTTTTCGCTTCCAGTGAAGGCGGCGTGATCTCTGCTGGCTCAACTTTCAGTGGGGGAGTCTCCACTTTGACGGGGTCCGCTGCAATGGTTACAGGCGGAAGCGGCTCGACCTTTTTCGGCTTGGGCAACTCGACGCCCAGCGACTTCGCTACCCGTCGGGCAACCGGCTTGCCCTTGCCCTTCAGCTCGAATCCCTCCGCAGCCATCCCTTTGAGGTAGCCTTTTTCACGCGCATCCTGCAAGCGGCGTGAGACGAGCGCCGAATCGGGCCAGTAAAAATAATTCTTTAGCGAAAAACTTTGCGGGAATAATCGAAAGCAGAACGAGACGATCTCTTCCACCGTGGCGGGGATCTCATCGTTGCGCAGGATCTGCACCGCAAAGACGACAAGTTCCACTTGCGGGATGCCCGCATAGATATCCGCTTTGAATTCGGTCAGATTCTTTTTGCCTGGGGTTGGTTCAGCCGTTGGTTCAGGTGACATGGATTTGGTATGCCTTGATGAAGGATGATTCTATTTTAACTGATGTCGGGTCTTCCATTTCACGGCAGCGTATTGACCTGATAAACGGTCACATTATAGTCGTCATTTTCGTAGACCATCACGAACATCGTTGGGTTTGTTTCAAGTGCGGGCAGAATCTCTTCGACGTTTTTCGTCAACTTTGTATTGCGCGGCGATACCAATGGCGGTGCGACGATAATGTAATCAATGCCCTGGTTCTCGACATATTTTTCTACATCCTGATCGTTCCTCGGAAAACCGATCGTCTTGCGTTTGACATGCACATATGCCGGGACAGGTTCGTTCACCATCACGATGGCATCCGCCGGTGCATTTTGTGCCACCCAACTTGCGCCGATCGAAAGATCGGTCATTTGCTCGCGCACAGGAGAGCGCCAGTCTTGAACATTTCGCGCCAGCAGCGTGAGCGCGATCACAGCAGTGATTCCATATAGGCTGCGCGTGGCAAAGCGGGCATTGTACCCAAAGATTCTATTGATCAACCACGTCAGCCCGTGTAGAAAGTAAAAATACAACATTGGCAAAATGGGGATGAGAAAGCGCGCTTTCACGCTGCCCACCTTTGGGTTCCAAAACGCCAGAATGCCGAGGATATAAATGACAAAATAAATATGCATCCACTCGAGTTTGGGTTTCCAGGTCAGCAATCCTACGAGGATGATGGACAACATGATGCCGTTCAATACCAGCGTCAGCCAGCCCACGCCAAAGCCCGCCAGGATCGCATCCAGGCGCGAACCGAAGACCGGGACCAGTGAACCGGATAGGATGCCATCAAAATATCCGAATGCATTCGAACTGACTTGATAGACCTTCTCGATGAGTGAGCCGCTGAACACTTGCGCTTCATACCCAGACGAGATAATGGTTCCGCCATTGCGGAGGTTGATCCATGCCTGGAGCAGGATCCCAACCGCCAGAATCACCGCAGCCGCTCCAAAGTCACGAAAGCGGCGGGTGATCAGAAGATAGATCAACAGCGAAATGAAAAGCGCGATCCCGATCGTGCGAATCTGTTGGGCGTAAAACGCAAGCAACGCGGCGAGCAGAAGTATCCCGATCCTTCTCTCGCGTTCCTTGTTGAAGACCACCAGTGCGAGCAGCGAGAAAAACAGATACGCCGACTCGGACATCACAGTGACGGATGTGCCGATCAGCAGCGGGTTGAGCGCCACCAAGCCAGTGAGGATTTCAAGCGCGGGGGAAGGCAGGCGCTTTGCGAAAAGCCGATAGACCAGTGGAATGGACGCCAGCCATAAGAGCAGCGAGATAACTTTGAGCGCGTCGTAATTTTTTGGGAAGAGGAGAGTGATTGGTGTCAGCAGCAGCGACCAGCCCGGCGGAAAATTCCGTTCGATCTGCGGACGTGGAAAATTGATGAGTTGATAGCCTTGCCCGCTGCTGAGGCTTTCGGCAAGGATGATGTAATGTGCGTCGTCGTAGGAGGTGCCGATCTGCAGCGAGTCAAAGCGCAGCAGAGCAAGTGCTGCACTGACGAGGATGAGTACGATCAGGACGAATGTGGAGCCAAAGATGACGCGTGAGTCACGATCCATGTGCGAATCGTATCATAGAATGCCCACGCTCAAAAATTGTGCTGCTGATACGGGATCATTGAGAGACTAAAAACTCAAAACGCAAAGAAGAACACCGCACTCATTCCGCATAAAAAGACATCGATCAGGATCATAGCCACCCACAGCCAGATCATCACAGACGGGACGCTTCGCTCGAGCAGGGCTTCGGCTGGGTTTTCAGGATTGTAGTACACGGTCACTTGTGAACCGGTGGGGTAGCGTTCCACCACTTTCCCCGCGCCGCTGCCGCCCCATTCCATGCCAGGACTGACCTTTCGGCTTTGGTAGTCCATTCCACCGACCCGATACCGATAGTGCACCACCGGGTAGTTGACGTAATGTCCCTTGCTGCCTCGCCGCGCCTCCAGCGTGGATAGGATCACCGTCCCGGGGACGGGCTGCCAATTCTGCGCCTTGGCGGCGGCGTTTCGCGAAGCGAAGATGATTCCCAACATGATCGCTGAAATGACAAATTGTGTAAAGCAGATCGAGCCAATGACGATCCAAGTCTCCGTGCTGATCGACTCCATATGTCTCTCCTCATTAAAGTAGATGTAATGCTCAAACTTTATAAAAAATACGCATAAAGCTCAATCAACCTTTGGTCATGGTCATGCCGTATAATTGATCCATTAGAGGTGCGCCATGATGAATAACAAACAACTCGCGGGAGTATTTACCCTGATCGCCAACCTGCTTGAGATCAAGGGCGAGATCATTTACAAGACGCTTGCCTATCGCAAGGCAGCCGAGAGTTTGGAATCGCTCGGGCGTGAAGCCAGTGAATATTGGAAAGAGGGAAAACTATCCGACATCCCCGGCGTGGGCAAAGCCATTGCGGAAAAGATCGATGAATTGCTCTCGACCGGCAAACTGGAATTTTTGGAAAAAGTCAAAAAGGAAGTGCCAGAGAGCCTGGCAGGCTGGCTGCAAGTCCCTTCGCTTGGACCGAAAAAAATCGCCGCCATCTGGCGCGCGTTGAACATCACCACCCTGCCTGAACTTGAAGCTGCAGCCAAGGCTGGGAAACTTCGTGATCTGCCCGGCATGGGCGCAAAATCGGAGGCGGCGATTTTGGATGGCATCGCCTCATTGGCGCGGCGCTCCGGCAGGATTCCGCTAGGGCGGGCGTATCCGCTTGCGCAGGAGATCATTGGAATCCTCAAAGGTGTGAAAGGCGTCGTCGATGCGCAACCCGCTGGCAGTCTGAGAAGGATGCGTTCCACCGTTGGCGATCTCGACATCCTTGTGGCGGCAAAGGATTCAGCCGCAGTCATGGAAGCCTTCGTCAATCTTAAAGGCGTGGAGCGTGTGCTGGGCAGGGGCGATACAAAATCGAGCATCGAGTTTTATGACGGCGTGCGCGCGCAAGTCTGGGTGCACCCGCCGGAGAAGTTCGGCACCGCGCTGCAATATGCCACCGGTTCCAAAGATCACAACGTCAAACTGCGGCAGATCGCGCTGGATAAAGGCTTGTCACTTTCTGAACACGCGCTTACAAAAGTTAAAGGAAAGGGTGAGATCCTGTGCGCCAATGAAGAGGACGTTTACAAAACATTGGGCTTGCCGTGGATTCCCCCCGAACTGCGCGAAGATCGCGGCGAGGTGGAAGCAGCGAAAGCGAACAAACACCCCAAGTTGATTCAGGTCAAAGACATCAGATCCAATTTGCACATGCACTCGACCTACAGCGACGGCAAATTGAGCATGCTCGACATGGCACGTGCCGCCATCAAACGCGGCTTGAAGGTCATCGTCTTCACAGACCATTCCGTGAGTTTGGGCGTCGCAAACGGACTTTCGATGGAACGCCACAAACAGCAAGCCGCCGAGATCAAGAAAATTCAAAAGCAACTCGGCGATGAGATTTTGATTTTGCACGGCAGTGAAGTGGAAATTAAAGCTGATGGCTCGCTCGATTACCCCGATGACTTTCTCGCTTCTCTCGACCTCGTAGTGGCTTCTCTCCATTCGAGTTTGCGCCAGCCGAGAGAGAAGGTTACCCAGCGGCTGTTGAACGCGGTCCGCAACCCGCATGTGGATATCATCGGTCACCCGACAGGGCGCGAAATTCCCGACCGCGAAGGCGCAGATTTGGATATGGAAGTCATCTTCCAAGCCGCCGCAGAATCGGGCGTGGCGCTGGAGATCAACGCCCATCCCTCGCGCCTTGACCTCGACGATGCCTACGCCCGACGCGCGAAAGACCTCGGTATTCCCATCAGCATCAACACCGATGCACACTCTGAAGAGGATTATGAAATGCTCCACTATGGCATCGCCATCGGACGTCGCGCCTGGCTGGAGCCGAAGGATGTCATCAATACCTGGTCTGTGAAGAAGTTAACCGATTGGTTGAAAGAAAGAGGCAAGTGAAATGAAGGGTTCTTTTCTGTCAGATGATACCGGGTCGTTTTTGAATGTTCGATCCAAGGTCTTGAAGAAAATGCATGCCTCGGGGGTGTCCGATCGAATTGCCACATTGCTCGAAGAGACCTTTGAGTCTCTGCTGAGCTCCGAGAATCTGGGTATCAGCAAACTGGAGAAGAAAGTGCTGATGGCAGATATCTCCTCCCAGATTTTGAATGAACTTGCCGTCAAGTTAAAGAACAGTAAGTGAGTCTGGACCAAGGGCTGCCGTGGAAAGTTAATACGATTCTCATTGTCATCAAGGATAATGGCAAAAAAGCAAAAGGAGTTTAGAGATGATTGGAAAGACCATGCAAGATGCAATGAACGATCAAATTAACAAAGAGTTGTTTTCTTCCTATCTGTACCTTTCGATGGCGGCGTATTTTGAGGCGAACACCCTGCCCGGTTTTGCGAACTGGATGCACATCCAAGCAGAGGAGGAACGCGAACATGCCATGAAGTTTTATCGGTTCATTCTGGAACGCGGCGGAAAGGTGGATCTGAAAGCCATTGCCGCCCCGAAGACCAATTGGGCATCTGCATTGGAAGTGGCTGAAGAAGTGGCAGAGCACGAAGCGAAGGTCACTGCGTCCATCCATGCGTTGTATGAACTGGCTCAGAAGGAAAAGGACTATCCTGCCCAGGTGATGCTGCACTGGTTCATCGAAGAACAGGTGGAGGAAGAGGACAATGCCGCTCAACTCGTGACGGACCTGAAACGGATCGAAGCGCATGAGACGGCGGTCCTGATGCTGGATCATCGCCTGTCCAAACGCAAAGGCGGCGAAGAGTAGTTTATCTACGCGACCCTGAGGTTTTGTTTCAGGGTCGTTTTTTTTTTGGAGATGTATGGAGATATATGTTCGTCGTGCCGCCCCCGAGGATCGGGAGGAATGGCTAAAGATGCGCAAGGGCATTTGGAACGAAGCCCCTGATGATTACTTGCGCTCTGATATGGATCGCATCCTCGTTGGTGAGCGGGAGGCGGTCTTTCTTGCGTTTGTCGATGGTGTTCCGGCGGGGATGATCGAAGTGCGCCTCCGGGAATACGCCGAAAGCTGTGAGACCAGCCCGGTGGGGTATATCGAAGGCTGGTTCGTGTATCCAGACTTCCGCGGACGGGGCGTGGCTGGGGTTCTGACAGGCGCGGCAGAGGAATGGGCGCGTGGAATGGGTTGTACCGAAATGGCTTCGGATACCTGGCTGGATAACGAGGTCAGCATTCGGGCGCATCAGAAATTGGGGTATCGCGAGGCAGAGCGGCTGGTGCATTTTGTGAAGAAGTTATAGGGGAGACTCGGCTTGATGGGGGCTGGCAGGCTACGGTTGGGTCAGAAGCGAAATTTCCCCAGAAAAATTAGCGTTTCTCACATTATAATTAGGTTGCATTTCCAGGCGGCTATAACTGTGTGCCTGTATAATGCCTATGGCAAAATTGTACGGGTTTTCATATGAGCATTCGCCTAAAGGTCGCCCTGCCATATGTATTCTTGACCATTGTTGTGACGCTGATCGGGGTGTATGTGGTCACGCAACTGGTAACTGATACGTTGCGTGAACGCCTGACAAATCAGATCTTGGAGGCAGGGCGGGTGGTTTCCGATAGCTTTATCCGTCAGGAAACCAACCATGTTGCGGAAGCTCGTCTCATAGCCTATACGGTGGGGTTGGCAGAGGCACTCAGGGATGAGGATCGGGAAAAAGCGTCTGACTTGGCAGGACCAGCCTTTGGGAATGGGAAGGCTGAGAATTTGATCTTGATCTCGGCACAGGGAAGGGAGATCGTTCACTTCATTAAGGACGACAACGGCGAGACGAGACGATTGGACCAGGATACACGCGCCGCGACGTCGCCGATCGTGGCAGCTTTTCTTGAGACCAAAGACCCGAATGCACCTCCCCGCCGAACGTTTGGTGTGCATCTCGTCAATGAACTGACCTATTATTACACTGCCGTGCCGGTCACCCTGGATGGGGAATTTATGGGCGTGATCGTGATGGGGACTTCTGTGCAGACCCTGCTTCCCATCTTTGAACAGCTGGCGCTGGCGGATATTGTCCTTTATGGAAACAATGGACAGGTGATCGCCACCACCTTCGGGTATGCGGATGAATCGGCGCTGTCGGTCCTTTCCATTTCAGAGACACAGTATCAATTTATCCTCCGTTCGAATGAGATCGTAACGGGGGAGAATTTCGCGCTTTTTGAACGCAATTATTCGCTCGGACGCGCTCCGCTGCAGATCGGCAATGACCGCATCGGTGTGTTTGCCGTGGTGCTGCCGTCCGATTTTGTCATTCAGTTCGGAGAGAACAGCCGACTGACCTATGCCGCCATTTTCACCCTCGTCATGATCGTGGTCATCGTCATCGGTGCATTGGTGGCGCGGGCGATCATCAAGCCGTTGTACTCGCTGGTGGATACATCGCAAGCCATTGCCGGCGGCGACCTGGATCGCAGGACGGGCATCCGTACAAAGGATGAGATCGGCGCGCTGGCTTCCACCTTCGATGAGATGACAGCGCGCCTTCAGGAGCGCACGCTGGAACTGGAGCGCGCAAACGCCGTCCTGCAAAAGATGGACAAGACCAAGACCAATTTCATCCAGATCTCGGCGCACGAATTGAGGACGCCGCTGACACTCATCATGGGGTATTCCCAAATGCTGGAGCAGGATACAAAGAAAGATCCGGAATTGGCGAGCCTCGCAAAAGGAATATTGGAAGGCGCCGAGCGGATGACAGGTGTGGTCGAAAGCATGTTGGATGTCTCCCGCATCGACAGTGACGCTCTCACCCTGAAACGCATCAGCCTCGGTTTCGATAGCGTCATTGGCAAGGTCCACAAGGGATTTGAAAAAGCGTTCGAAGAACGTAAGATCGAATTCAAAGTGGAAGGACTCGACAAGCTGCCCCCAATCCCCATGGACCCTGAATTGATCCAAAAGGCATTTTCACACTTGATGATGAACGCCATCAAGTTCACGCCGGATGGGGGCAAAGTGAAAATAGTCGGCAGGTATTTGAACGGAAATGAACCACCGCAAGTGGAGATCGAAGTAAGAGATACCGGGATCGGCATTGACCCTGAAATGAAGGAACTGATCTTCCAGAAATTCAACCAGACCGGTGAAGTGCTGATGCACTCCTCCGGCAAGACGAAGTTCAAAGGGGGAGGTCCCGGGCTTGGGCTGGCGATTGCGCGCGGCATCATCCAGGCTCACGGGGGGCGCATCCGCGTGGAAAGCTCGGGACATAACGAGAAGACCTGCCCCGGCAGCACGTTCATTGTCTCGCTCCCGGTGAAAAGCGAGATGGAGAAGACATCATGAACCTTCCAGAACGCGAAAAACGCGATTGGAGCCTGATCGCCTTTGTGGTTCCGATCGGCATCCTGTTGATCATGATCGTCGGTCAGATCGCCGTCCGCATTGTACCGATCTGGAGCGTGAACGCGGGTATGAATTCCAACCTCGACCCCGATTCGGAAGCCGCCCAACCGATCTCCCTAATACCGCCCCTCCTGCCTCAGATTCTGACCCCGATGGCATGGGCAGAAAGTTACCTGACCCCCGTCGGATCGATTTCCTTCCCGCCTTTCATCATCATCGAACCGACTGCCACCGCTTCTCCCTCGCCGACACCGGTTGAGCCGACCGAACCCCCCATCACACCGACGGCAACAACGCCCCCCCCAACCGCCACAACGCCCCCCCCAACCGCCACAACTCCCGCCCCGACAGGGACGAAACCTCCCAACCCAACGGAGACACAACCAACACAACCAACACCGACGGAACCTACACCAACACAACCAACACCAACACAACCAACACCGACGGAACCTACACCAACAGAACCTACACCAACAGAACCTACACCAACAGAACCTACACCAACGGAAGAACCAGGGATCACATCAACGCCGCCAGCAGGCACGCCGGCTCCTGTTCCCGCCGAGATTGGCGTGGGTGAGCCACCGGATAATATAGGACCAGGCGATGAAAATATTGGTGTTATTACTCAAGGTACGTATATTGTTATTCAATTGAGCATTGTGGTTGGCGTGCCGGATGGCAACTATGATCTTGTATTTTATGAATACAACAATGGTGGCTCGGTATATCTGGATCAGATCATTATTGGCATTACGAACGACCCCACCGGGGGTTCCTATTATGAAGTATTCTATTGGGGAGATGGAGACCCGGATAACAACTCGAACGTTGGTGACATAGCAGGAGCAGAAGATGACAACCAACCGATTGATACCGATGAACTATATGACCCTGATGGCGACGGTCCTCTGCCCCAAACAGGCATCCTGATCGATGTCGATAATGCCCCCAGTAACCCGCCGAGTAATACTTATCAGTACATTGTGGTGATTGCTCCACCTGGTTCGGATGAGGCGCAAATGGATGCCATTCAGGCAGTGGAAGTCCCGATTCCTACGGCGGGGGGAGGCAGTATAACCACAGAGCAAGAATCGAATAGTGATCCACCAGTGGAGAACGAACCACCGCCTGAGACACCCGAGGAGGAAGCGCCCGCTGAGACGCCCAATCCATAAATAAAAAACGAGACCGGACAACCGGTCTCGTTGCATTTAAAAAGCATACCTGTCGTAAGTGACTTAAAAACAACACATGAGATGACATTAACCTTGCTCGCAAACTTGCTGGAAAAATCGTTGTAAAATTAGCCAACCCACCATCAGGGAGAGACCATGAGCGACCCCACACAAAAACCGACCTATCGCATCTCAGACTTGCACGAATCAGACCGTCCGCGGGAACGACTGGCAGCGCTTGGACCTCAGGCATTGACAAATGCGGAGCTGCTCGCCATTCTTCTGCGAGTGGGTGTGCCGGGAGAAAATGCCGTGGAAGTTGGTCAACGCTTACTAACCCACCTCGGCGGGCTGCAAGGATTGCATCGCGCCCCGTTCAAAGAATTGATGGATCAGCATGGCATGGGCGGAGCGAAGGCATCGCAGATCAAAGCCGCCATTGAACTGGGCAGGCGGCTGACGCTCGAAGCCCCCGAGGAAAAACTTGCCATCAACAGCCCGGCAGATGCGGCAGCGCTCGTGCAATATGAGATGTCTGCATTGGAGCAGGAGCACTTGCGCGTGATCTTGTTGGACAGGAGAAACCGCGTACTGGCAATTGTGGAGGTTTACAAAGGCTCGGTCAATTCTTCGCAGGTGCGGGTGGGGGAATTATTCAAAGAGGCGATCCGCGCGAACGCCTCAGCGATCATCGTCACACACAACCACCCGAGCGGCGACCCCACCCCCAGCCCGGACGATGTCGCTGTCACCCGCGCGATGGTGCAGGCAGGCAAATTGCTGGATATTGATGTGCTCGACCACTTGGTGATCGGCATGGGGAAATGGGTATCGTTGAAAGAACGGGGTCTGGGATTTAACTAAGCCGTAAAACGTGATGAGTTTGTGGCTCGCGTTTTTTACATGCTGCGCTTCATGCCGAAGCCGGTAAATTCCCCTGTGACCGATTCATACTCCACCCGCGACTCATCCACGCGCGAAATATTCGGACCGGTTTTCATCATTTCGATAAACCGCTCGATCTGGGAACGAGACCCCTCGGCAACGGCTTCGACCGTATTCCAGCCGACGTTGCGCACCCAACCCGTCACACCGATCTGCCTGGCATGATATTCCACATGCGCGCGGAAGCCCACACCCTGCACGCGTCCCTTAACCCAGACATGTACCCGTACGTTTTCTTCGTTCATCTGGTTATCCATTTGAATTCCTGCTCCGATGGCGCAGCAGATCGATGGTGCCCCACAAGGGAACGACCAGGACCAACAGCAGAAGCAGGATGAATGGCAGGAGATTCCGCATGGCAACACCGCCAACGTTTTGCCCCAGCACGGTTTCGCGCCAGCGTTGGTCCAGCTGACTGAGCGGAGTACCAAGCGCTTGGGTGGCGCCGAGTTCGCAACTAAAACCTTCACTGTAAGCACTGGTCAACCGTGCCAAGCCGGACGTGCCAAACGAGTCGCGGATGTAGGTGACAAAGGATTGGGATTGGGCATACGCCAGAAACGCTGAACCGGAATCGGCGGGGAACGAAGCGCACAGATCCAGAAAGGGAATTAATGTATCGTTTTCACTGGCGATCTCCAACGCGCGCGCATAATCCGGGTTGGCGTACAGTTCCACCATCGAAGCGATGCCTTCGATCAGCCAAGCGGGCTGCCTGTCGTATTGGTCGCCCAATGCGCGGAACAACATGACGTGTGCGAGTTCGTGCGGGATCTTGGTTTCCATTTCGATGAACTGGCTGGAGCCGGGCGGGACCGAGACCAGCACCACACCGAGTTCGGCATGCGCGTGACCGCCTGCCCATTCGCGCCCACCGAGCAGCAGCGTATCTTGAAGGTCGTTGACGTTCGAATAAATATAAATATCGATCGGGTCGGTCAGCGAGATCGGGACGAAATCTTTCATGCCCAGCAGCCCCGCGCCGGCGACATCCAACGCCGATGCGCCAAAGGCATCATCGCCTGCATACCAGTTGATGGTGACGTTCGCCTGGTTGATCTGCCGCCACGGAAAACGGTCGTCCATGTATTGGAACTTGATGGCATCGCTGGTGTAGGTCTTGCCATCGGTCAGGGTTGCCTGAAACCAAAACACCACCCAACTGAACGGACGGATGACGTTCAACGAGGCATCGTACACAAAACTCACCGAACCGTCTCCGGCGGGTTGCAGTGTTTCCACGCGCGTTACTTCCTCGTTGACTTCGCGGAAAAGCAGTGAAACTTGTTGAATGGAACTCGATGCCGTGACCTTCGCCGTGAAGGTGATCGATCTTCCAAAATCCACTGCCACGCCGGGCGACTCCACCACGATTCCTTCCTGACCCGAAACCTGTGCCGGTTTCAGGGAGAGGGTTGCCACGAAAAGCGTGACCACGAGCATCTTTGTCAACAGATTGCGCGGAGCGGACATTTCATTACCTCGCTAGAAAAACCAACAATGGCGTGAGCGTCAGCGGGCTGAGCGCGGTGCCGAAGAAGACGATTGCTGTGACCAAAGATGGTTGCAGGTTGTACTCGGTGGCAACGACCGTCGTTGCCACGGCTGCGGGCATCGCCGCCTCGATGACACTGCCTTGCCGGGCATGTCCCTGCAAGCCGAACAGGCTGGCGATGAACAGCCCCACCAGCGGACCGAGCAGCAGCTTGGTCAACACGCCTGCACCCAGTGCGCGGAAACTGTGCGACCATTCGATCTTGGTCAGTTCCAGCCCGAGCAGGATGATCATGGCGGGAATGGCTCCGTTCGCGGCGATCTCGATGGTGCGCGAGAGGGGCAGCGGAATTTGAATCCCAAAACCTTTGACCAACAAGGCGATGATGACCGCATACAGAATGGGCAAGCGGAATACTCCCAGTATAGCGGATTTCAAATCCAAATGCCCAAGCGAGGCAATGACGACACCCGCCGTATTGAATAGGATGGTGGTGGTGACATAAAAGATAGACGCAATTGCCAGCGCTTCATCCCCGAACGCGAACTTGACCAGCGGCAACCCATAATTACCCGTGTTTCCAAACGCGACTGTGAGGATCACCGCCAGCAATTGCGGACGTTCCAACCGCAGGATTTTTCCGACCAGGAAAGCAAGCAATCCCATGATGAGGATCACAGCAGTAGTATATTCCACGGTGGTGAGCGCCTGCTGCAAATTCAACTGGCTGGTGACCATTAGATTGAAAACAAGAAGGGGGCTGAAAACGTAGAAGACCATGCGCCCGATGGTGCGCGAGTCGACGGTGAGGGTTTTTCCTAAAATGTAGCCTGCCGCGGCGATGAGCAAAATGGGCAGCAGGTTGTTGGCAAAGGTGGTGGTGAGTTCGGTAAAGGACATGATGGCGAAATTATAAACCCCATAAATATTGTAGGGGCGGGGGAAACCCCGCCCCTACAAATCAGATCGAAATCAATTCCGGTTGTTTTGCCAGTGTCGCCAGCATGGACCACGGACCTGTCCATGTGACGGTGACAGGCAGGAGTTTGCCGCGCAGGTCATCCTCGGTTTCCACGAAGACCAGTTTGTTGGTGGGGGTGCGTCCGCGCCAGCGGTTCTTGACCTTTTCCTCGAATAGCACGGTCACGGTATCGCCAAGATATTTCTGGTTGATCTCGCCGACGACCTGCTCCTGTAAATCTTCCAACATGCGGAAGCGGCGCATCTTCTCTTCGTCGGTTACGTCATCTACCATGCGGCGGGTGGCGACGGTGCCCTCTCGAACGGAGTAGCGGGCTAAATGGGCAACATCCAACTTGAGGTCCGCTAAGACGCGATACGTCTCCATGAACTGTTCCTCGGTCTCGCCGGGGAAACCGACGATGATATCTGTCGCGATGGAACAATCGGGAATCTGTTTGCGGATCTTCGCTACGAGGTCGCGGAATTGCTGCTGGGTGTATCCGCGCTTCATATTTTCGAGGACTTGATCGTCCCCTGCCTGGATCGGCAGTTCGATATGTGGCATGACGCGTGGCAACTCGGCAATGGTGTCTATCAGCTCGTCGTCGAAGTAGTTGGGGTGCGAGGTCAGGAAGCGGATGCGTTCGATGCCTTCCACGTCATGGATGATGCGCAACAGCGCGGCGAGATTGGGACCGTCGGGAATGTCCTTGCCGTAGCGGTCAACGATCTGACCGAGCAGGGTGATCTCTTTCACGCCTTGCTTTGCCAGCGAGCGGACTTCGGCAACAATATCGCCGACAGGGCGCGAACGTTCGATGCCGCGCTTGTAAGGGATGATGCAGAATGTGCAGGCATGTGAACAGCCATACACGATGGGTACATGCACACTGACGGTTTTGCCCTGTTCGGCAACCGGCAGTTTGAGTTCCTCGTCCATCATGAGGAAGCGGCGCGTGGTGTCGGCGTCTTCGAGCGAGCGGATTTCGCCCTGAGTCAGGTGCGAGATCAACGGCGACGGGTCAGACGGAGGCGAGAAGACATCCACGTAGGGAAGTCTGGCTTTCAACTTTTCCACGCCGCGCACGCCGACGAGGCAGCCCATCAGATTTATGGTCAGGTTGGGGTTTTTCTCTTTGAGTTTCTTAAACGAACTGACGCGCCCCATTGCCTTGTCTTCGGCAGACTGGCGCACAACGCATGTGTTCAGAACGATGACATCGGCTTCTTCGGGCAGGTCGGTAAGGGTGTAGCCGAGGTGCTCCAAAGACGAGCCGACCCGCTGGGAATCGGCAACGTTCATTTGGCAGCCTTCGGTCCAGATGTGATATTTCATGCGTGCTCCTAAAAACGCCTTTACTTTGAGGGAGGCAGGCGCAAATTATACCAAGTTCGTCTGGATTCAGTGTCCGATTAATTCGGTTGTAAGGTGGGGGATTTAAACCACAAAGACACAAAGGCGCGAAGTCTCAAAGATAGTTCTTCGTGTTTTTCTGTCTTGGAGTCTTAGTGGTTCGATGGTCAGTTTATTTGCCGATCAACTCATCATACTTCCGGCGCACCTCGCGGATGTCTTCCCACATTTGAGCTTTGGGCGAGCCGGGTTCGCGCGAGGGATTTCGCAACAGATAGGATGGATGGAAGATGGGCATGATCCAGCGCTCGCCGCTCTGGGTCCACTGCCCGCGCAGGGAAGTGATGCCGGTCTTTTTCAGGACGGATTGGCACGCCACATTCCCGGTCAACAGGATGATGCGCGGGTCGATCAATCGCACGATCTCGAACACATACGGGCGATAAAATTCGATCTCAGCGTCGGTCGGTTTGCGGAAGGCTTTGCCATCGTCACCGGGCGGCAGGCGGAAGACCGAGTTAGTGATATACACATCGGTTTCAGGATTGAAATTCGCCGCTTCGAGGATCTTATCCAACAGTTGCCCCGCACGCCCGACGAATGGCTTGCCTTTAATATTTTCTTCGGGACCCGGCGCTTCCCCGATGATGAGCAGTTTCGCTTCCGGGTTGCCGCGGCTGATGACGATGTTCGTGCCCGCATTCGCCAGCGGATCATCCTTCAATCCGCGGATCGCGTTCAACGCTTCTTCAAGCGTGGCATATTGGTTCGCTGATTTGAATAGATCTGATTGAAGCATGGTGCATCCTTTGGGAGATTTTGACCATTGTACCGCCATTGAGACGAAAAACCCGCCTCAAGTCCGACTTGAAGCGGGTTCCATCCATCAACTTTATCTTCCCGAAAGCATCGACTCACTTATCCAGCAGGCGCGGATTAAGAATCCGCTCGAGCGCAATTCCTAGGATCGAAAACGCCAAGCCGGTCAGAAGTAGTAACGCAATCGGCTCCAGCACCCAAAAGCGCGAGCCGTACAACGCCCCATTCGACAAGCCTTGATAGATGATGCGTCCCCAGGTCGGGTAGGTCGATTTGATGTTGAACAATCCCAGCGTGGCTTCGAGGAAGACGAAACTGGGGATGAGCGTAACCAATTGGGGGATCAAGATCGGCATGATGCGCGGAATAAGATAATTGAGAATGATGCGCGAGTTTCTGGCTCCATAGGCGCGGGCGGCTTCGATGTAAGGCGCTTCCTTGATTTGCAGGAACGCCGAGCGGAATGTCTTTGCCGGAGTGCCGAAGACGTTGAGCACGATGATAATCCCGAGAATCACCCACAGGTCCAAACCCAGAAGCGCATATGCCAGCACGCTCATCGCCAGTACCGGCAAGATCATGTTCGCTTCCGTCAGGCGTTGGATCAAGTTATCCACCCAGCCGCCAAACCACACGCCCGTGGCAGCGATCAGCATGGCGAGAATGGTGGTTACGAACGCCCCGGTCAGCCCGAAGACCAGCGCGAAGGGCATGCCCCACAGCAGCGGGACGACCAACTCGCGCCGCAGATAATCCGTACCTGCCAAGCCGTACACCTGACCCAGCAGTACAAATTCCGTATGTAGTGTGGCATCCGGTTCGAAGGTCAGCCCGCTGATCTGAAGTTGATAGGTCCCCTGCAGGGGGCGGGGTGTATCTGCCTTGGGGTCGGCAAACAGGACATGGAATTCCGGCGTCGTGTTGATCTGCCCGAAGTTGAACCACTTTTGCCAGTTCGGGTTTTGAGCGACGAACCGTTGCGCGTTGATGCTGTTGTTGAAGTTGTAGGTCAGGCTGGAAGTGATCGACACATTTTTCAGGTCGATCTCGCGCCCATCCGGCGTGATCCATTTGGCAGAGACAAAGGGGCGTTTTTCCAAAAATTCCGCGTCAATGAACAGGAACATTTCCTGCGGGAAGCCACTGTAACGGTAATCGATGGTGTAAGTAATGCTAGACTGCGTCCAGCCGTTCGAGAGGGATTCATCGAAGCGGCTCACGGCAGGGTTGGCTTCATCGAGAGCGATCACAGAAAGTAACTTTTCGCGCCGGAACAGGTTGATCCACTCCGGCTGGGCAAGACGTGGAATGCGCGGCTTGCCGCTCAGGCGCTCGGTATTCCATAAGGTGCCGATCTGCTCGTAGGGATACACAACCAGCGCCGTGATCGAGCCGATCACCAGCAAGAGAATGATCGCCAGCCCAACCAACGCAGATGGGTAACGCCGCACCTCCGTGAGGAAGAAGCGCGTCCATCTGGCGATTGCCGCCGAACTTTGCTTCAAGGCGCGGGTCAACTGTTCGCCAACCGGCTGTCCCGCTTCTTTCGAAGCCCTGGCAGAGGTCGCCCGCAGATTGCTTCGACTACGCTTCAGCCACTCCAACAGGCTGTTTCGCCATTCGGAAACCGATTGATTTTGCCTGGCTTGTGCTGTGTTGTCGGAGGTGGTGATGTGGACGCGGGGGTCGATCAAGACGTAAATGATGTCGAGCAGGAAGACCACCATGCCCAGCAAATAAGCGAAAATGACCACGATCCCAATGGCAATCAGCAATTCGCCCGGGTACATGGATTCGCCCCAGTAATTGGGCAATCCCTGCTTGATGTACAACCAGCCGATGCCGGGCCATTGGAAGACGACTTCCAACGCCATGGTCATTTGCCAAAAACCGACCAGGACCAGTGCAAAGCTGGTAATGACATATGGCAGGGTGGGGCGCAGGATGTATTTTTGTTGCAGGATCTTGACCGGCAATCCCTTGGCTTTCGCCAGGTCCACGTAGTCTTCTTCTGAATAGATCACAAAGTAAGTGCGCCAGGTATAGACCAGCTGAAACAACAGGCTGATCACAATGGCAAGCACCGGCAGGATCATGTGCCGTGCCACCACTTCCACATAGCCGATTTGGGTCTCCGGCGGGAGCGTATCGAACATGCCGCTCACAGGCAGCCAGCGTAACTCCACGGCAAAGATCGAGATCAGCAGAATCCCGATCACCCAGCTTGGCACGGAAGAAAGAGGCGAGAGCAGCGAGATGATGCGGTCAACCAGGTTGCCATAATGACGGGCAAGGTATAACGAAAGGGGGATCCCGATCATAAAGACAAGTAAATTGGCTGTGCCGACCAGTAGAAGGGTGTTTGGAAAATATTCCAGAATGATGCCGCGAATATCCACGTCTCTTTGGTTGCCCCAAAGATTTGGCACTCTTGTCTGTGTGATGCGTCCCCAATCGAAACTGAGCGCCTTGAGCGTCCACAGAAAATGGCGCGACAGATACGGCAGGTTTAATCCCGCTTCTTCACGCAAATCTTCGCGGAGCTCGGCTGTTTCTTCTCTTGAAAGGGATGTATTGCTCTGGGAACGGATGTAGCGGTCGATCTGCGATTCGATGTTCGCTTCGACTTGCGGCTGTGCAATATAGTACCCAAGAGATACAGGACGGTTGGCGACAATGATCGTAACAAAGACCCCGATAAAAATCGTAACAGCGATCAGGATCGCCTTCGAAAGCAGATAACGGGTTGCGCTCCACACCACCCGGAGGCGTCCATACGCGGGGAGGATCGGTTTGAGCGTCGGTGAGGTTGTAGTAGAGGTGTCAGTCATGTTCTTGTGAAAATTATAGCATGTAGAATAAGGCACTTTATCCAAGGGGAGTATCGGAAATGACAGGCGCGAACAAAATCTTTGTCAGGCATTTCTGTTTGTACGCAATCATAAAGAGAGAGTACCTGAATTTTGGTATTTTTCACAAAAAATACACTTAAGTCTTCCTTATGTCAATTATATTGATATAGTAATACCATAATATTACATTTATTACTAAAATAATTGTCAAATAGAGAGGATAATAAGAATGAACCACCCATATCAGGTTCTTTTGATGAGAAATGAATTCACGCCATAGGAAAATAGCCAAAGACCGGAGGTGTACCATGCTAAAGCGATCCAAATTCTGGCTAATCGCCACAGCCGTTGTTTTCATGGCTGTCGTCTTTCTATCCCCGGCATTGCCTGCCCATGCTGGAGGGGTGCCTGCGACCAATACGTCATCCGATTCCTGCCAGACGTGTCACGAACAGCTGTACTTTCTGCATGACTCAGGCGATTGGTACTGCATATCAGAGCACCAAAACCGCTGTGCCAACTGCCACGCAGGGGATGATACTGCCTTAACCGAGGCCGAAGCGCACCTCGGCATGATCGCTCACCCACAGCAGGATAGCGCTGCAAAATGCATCGAGTGCCACACGCAGGAATATGCCGACGCCTATCTCGTGAAATTTGCCGTAGTGAAAGGTTTTGAGGAAGTCATTCTGCCCGAGCCTTACGTGCCCGGCTCCCAATTGAAGACCGGCTACCCGTCTGTTGAAGAAGCCCATCCAGTGCTCGACAATTTACCCTGGCTGGCATTCGCTTTTGTGCTCTTCGGGTTGTGGCTGTTTTTGGCACTTCGGTCATAATCTATTGATCATACGGCAGTCATCTTAAGAAGGTGAAAACGATGAAAACGCCGGCGCATTGGAGAGGATATCTTACTATGAGTCCACAAACCACCATTTTTGACCTCCAGGCGGAGCTCTGCCTGGCAATGGGGCATTCCGTGCGCCAGCAGATCGTTCACCTGCTTCACGAAGGACCGAAGCGGGTGAACGCTATCGCCGAAGAGTTGGATATCCGCCAGGCAACCGCCTCGCGCCATTTAGCGGTTCTGCGCAATGCGGGTATCCTGTCCTCCACCCGCCACGGCACAGACATCGTCTACCAGATCGCCAACCCGCGCATCACCGAAATCTGTGAAATGATGCGCGCCGTCCTGGCAGAACGCGCGAATCAACGCTCGGGGATCTTCCAGAACATTCAAGAATAGCCGTCTCATGGTCGTAAAGGGGTAAAATTGATTGTGAAATGGAGAACAAACATGAAACGGCAGCAACACTTCCTACTCTTCGTTCTTTTAATCAGCCTGGTTGTCATTCCGGGCGGAAATATCCATGCGCAAGACGACCAGCCCGTCGTGCGGGCTGTTTTGTTCTACTCGCCCACCTGCGGGCATTGTGAACTTGTCATTCAGCAAACGCTCCTGCCCATGATCGCGGATTATGGGGAACATCGGCTTCAGATCATCGGCGTGGATGTCACCCAGCCACAGGGGCAGGAACTCTTCCTCGCAGCGCTGGAAACTTTCAGCGTGGAAAGAGGCGGTGTCCCATTTTTGGTCATCGATAAAACCTATCTGATCGGCTCTGCCGACATCCCCGAACGTTTCCCCATTCTGGTGGAATCCTACATGGGGAACGGCGGTGTGGATTGGCCCAACCTGCCCGGCTTGCAAGCCATCCTGCCAGAGGAAGCAACAGCAGCGCCTCAGACCGACCCGTCAACTGCCACTGACCCTCAAGCCTCCACCTCCCCGACACAAGCCCCCGCGCTCGACCTGTCACACGAAAACAACCTTACCTGGCAGGAGCGCTTCGCCCTGGACCCGGCAGGGAACACGCTGGCAGTGATCGTGCTGGTTGGCATGCTCGCGGTTGTGGGTTGGGCGGTTGTAGGCTTTGGGAAAAAGCCCATCCTATCGAAGAACAAAAAATGGAATTGGGTCATTCCCGTTTTGTGTCTAGTTGGAATCGGGGTAGCCGGTTATCTCGCGTATGTGGAAGTGTTTCACGCCACAGCGGTTTGCGGACCGGTGGGTGATTGCAACACAGTGCAGCAAAGCGAATATGCGCGTTTGTTCGGTATCCTACCCATCGGTGTTTTGGGGTTGGTCGGTTACATCCTCATGATCGCGGCGTGGCTGGTGGCAGGGTATACCAAACCGCCCATTGCAGATTTTGCAACGCTGGCTTTGGGTGCAATGGCGTCACTTGGCACGCTCTTTTCCATTTATCTGACCTTCCTGGAGCCGTTCGTCATCGGTGCGACATGCGCCTGGTGTCTGACTTCTGCCATCATCGTCACTGCCTTACTGGTGCTTTCCGTTGAACCGGCAAAATTGGCGTGGCAGCGGATCAGAAAACGATAAACCACCTTTGACCATCAGACCATGTGGCTGCTTCGAAACAACCACATGGTTTTTTTATTTCAGCGCATCAAGGGAATCTATGGCGGATGCCAAACTATCGAAGAAAGGTACATTTGCCTTGCGAAACGCCTCTGCTTTGGAGATGGCGCCGGAGGTAATTCCCAGTGCGCGTGTGGTCACATTCCATCCCATCTCGCGCAAGATCTCTCCAGCCTTAATCGCCGAGCGGATGCCGCCCATTGTATCTTCTACGACGATGAGTTCAAACTCACGCGGCAGACTTGAGAAGATGCTGTTCAAGCGACCCGTTGCCTGCCACTCTGCGGCGGCTTGGATCGAAGACCATTCCGCTCCGGTAAAGGCGGCGGCAACTGCTGCGAGTGACTGAACAGGCGACGGCTTAAGCAATGAGGCGGCGGCAACTCCGTGTTGTTTTTCGTAATACTCCAGCCGTCCATATCCAATAAGCGGAATATCTGCCAAGCCGACCAGTTCGAGTGCGGCTTCGGCTTCGGGGGCGTAGCCAATGTGAGAGGTGGTCACATCCTTCGGTGGCGCAGACGGGCGCGCAGTGATCGAAGCAAGGTGAACATGCGGCTGGAGTAGTTTTGCTAGCGTTTCATCTGTGAGGTTGGATGTATCGTGCGTTTGCAAAAACGATTCGGTTTCAACTTCAACGGGCAGGTTATAGGTTTCGCTGAAAACGCGGCTGCCCAGCGAGAAATGCTGAAAGAGGCGTGTGGTTTGCGAGAAGTGGACATTGCGCGAATCGTGCAAAAGGTTGCGGCGTAATGCTTCGGGTAGGTGAGGGAAACATCCATGCTGCAACGCGGACTCGGTGGGATAGACGTTCGGCAAAATTTCAAACTCAGGGATGACGAGGTCTTTCGTCACATAGCCGTTCATTCTGCGTCCAATCTCAATAGCAGCCGATTTGAGATCCGAAGGTAAATTTTCATTTCCCGCTTTGGCGAGAATGTCATTCCATGCCGCACCGAGCAGAACAGGGACCATGTCCCATTCGCTGAAGATGCCGCGTTTTTCCAATTCAGCGATCTTTTCTTCGTGAAAATCAAAATGGGGAGCGCCCATCAGACTTGCAAAATAATTCAATGTGGCATGCAGCGCCGCGCGATACCCGCCCGGCATGACCAACACACCATCCACATCTAGCAAAATGACTTTCTTCATTTATGACGTTTCTCCAACTCAGCCAGAATATGCGCCGGGGTCAAACCGCGCGCGGCGAGTAAAACCAGCGTATGATACGTCAGGTCGGCAATTTCTTCAATCAGTCGCTGATCTTCCTGCACCAACGCCGCCACGATAACTTCTGTCCCTTCTTCGCCCACCTTCTGCGCGATCTTCGGCAAGCCTTCATTGAAAAGACTCGTCGTGTACGACTTCTCGCTGGGATTCTTTTTTCTATCTTCGATCACATCAAACAACCTTTGAATGCTCATTTTCACTCCAGTTTCAGGTTACAGGTTGAAGGTTGTAGGTTTTGATCTTAACTTTCAACCTTAAACTTTGAACCTTCAACCGATCTAAAAAAACAACTCCGCTCGCCCGTATGGCATGCCGGACCCGCAGGCTCAACCAATACCAGCAGCGTATCCGCATCACAATCCACGCGGACCTCG
Source organism: Anaerolineales bacterium UBA2395 (assembly GCA_002343775.1). Taxonomy (GTDB): domain Bacteria; phylum Chloroflexota; class Anaerolineae; order Anaerolineales; family Villigracilaceae; genus Villigracilis. The sequence goes on along the minus strand of DDSH01000022.1, from coordinate 184,836 downwards.
ACCACCTTCTGCACATTGCCCGATGTTGCGCCCTTGTGCCAAATCTCCTGGCGACTGCGCGACCAGAAAACAGTTTCACCTGTTTCAAGGGTCAATCGCAAAGACTCAGTATTCATCCACGCCATCATCAAAACATCTTTTGTCGCTGCATCCTGTACAATCGCAGGGACAAGTCCATTCGCATCAAATTTAATCTCGCTCAACAACGCATCGTTCATCTTTTTCTCCAGACCATCGACGATAGACCATTGACCACAGACAACAATTGCTGATTTCTTTCCATCGTCCATCGTCCATCGTCTGCGGTCTATCGTCACTTCACAACCTAACAGGCACGCCCCATCCTGCCAATTCCTCTTTCAATTCAGGGATTCTCAACTTCCCATCATGGAACAGCGACGCCGCCAAAGCCGCATCTGCCATGCCTTTGGTAAGCACATCTGCAAAGTGACTGGGAGTCCCAGCCCCGCCCGAAGCGATGACAGGGACAGAGACCATGTTCGAGATGATACTCGTCAACTCCAGGTCATAACCTGCGAGCGTGCCATCGGCATCCATGCTGGTGAGCAAGATCTCGCCCGCGCCTAACTCCACGCCACGGACTGCCCACTCGACCGCGTCCATGCCAGTGGGGGTGCGCCCGCCTGCCACGTACACCTCCCAACTTGAGCCGTTTCTGCGTGCATCGATCGCCAGCACAATACACTGCGCCCCGAATCGACTCGCGCCTTCGGAAAGCAACTCAGGTCGCTTCACCGCCGCCGAGTTGACGCTGACCTTGTCCGCGCCAGCCAATAATAAATTCCGCATATCGTCCACTTCACGGATTCCGCCGCCAACGGTCAGCGGCATAAAAACCGTCTCTGCCACGCGGCTTACCAATTCCAATGTGGTCTTGCGTCCTTCATGCGTGGCGGAGATGTCGAGAAAGACTAACTCGTCCGCGCCTTGCTCATCGTACAGACGTGCCTGCTCCACAGGGTCACCAGCATCGCGCAGGTTCACAAAGTTCACGCCCTTCACCACGCGCCCATCTTTGATATCCAAACAAGGGATGATACGTTTTGCTAACATAAAACTCCTATCGTTTGAAAGTTGGCAAGTTGAAAAGTTTTCAAGTTAAGAGCATAACCTTCCAACTTTTAAACCTTCAAACCTGTAACGCCTTTCCTAAATCAACCGTCCCATCATACAACGCCCGCCCGATGATGCAGCCTGCCAGCCCCGCATCTTTCGCCGCTTTCACATCATCGATTGTATGCACGCCGCCTGAAGCGATTACGTCGAGTCCACTTTTCTCAGATAACTCTCGCGTCGCAGGGATGTTCAACCCGCTGCCCAAACCGTCGCGGCTGACATCGGTAAAGATAACGGTATCCAGTCCAAAGGTCCGCATTTGAAGCGCGAGGTCAAGCGCAGGCACGCCACTGTTATCTTTCCAACCGCGAGTCCGCACGAGTCCATCGCGCGCATCGATTCCAACTGCAATTCGTTCAGCACCAAAACGAGTCAACGCATCGCGCACGATCTCAGGTTGTTCAATCGCAATCGTTCCCAACACAACACGGCTCACGCCCAACGACAACGCCGCTTCAATTGAATCTAAAGAACGCATCCCGCCGCCGAAGTGGACGTGCACACCAAGTTTCAAAATGACTTCAAGCGCAGCGCGATTCGCATTATCACTTTCACCGAACGCGCCATCGAGATTCACCACATGCAACCAAGTCGAACCAGCATCGATCCAACGCTTCGCCATCTCGGCGGGGTCATCACTGTACGACGTCATCCGCGCAGGGTCGCCCTCCTTCAAACGCACAACTTTTCCGCCGCGCAGATCGATCGCGGGATAGATCGTAAACATCACGCCTCCACAAAATTTTTCAAAATGCGCAGCCCCACCGCCTGACTTTTCTCAGGGTGAAACTGCACGCCAAACACATTCTCGCGCCGCACCGCACACGCATAGCGAATGCCATAATCCACTTCGGCGATCACATCAGATGGATCGCCCGCCTGACAGTAAAACGAGTGATTGAAATAGACATACGCCCCATCTTGGATCTGATCGAAGAGCGCCGCCTCTTTCTTGACCTGAACCTGATTCCACCCCGTGTGCGGAATCTTCACCGAAAGCGTATCTGCAAACTTCACCACCGTGCCGCGCAGCAGACCCAAACCTTCGTGCTCGCCCATCTCTTCACCGATCTCGAACAAGGCTTGCATGCCGACACAAATTCCCAGCATCGGCACACCGCGTGCCACGACTTGCTTCACAGCATCATCGAGTCCCTTGGCTTTCATGCCATCCATAAAATCACCGAACGCACCCACACCAGGCAGTACAACTTTCTTTGCATTCAAAACTTTATCAGCATCCTCTGTGCGCAAAACATTCGCACCAACGCTTTCAAGCGCTTTTTGCACCGAGCGCAAATTCCCTGTATTCGCGTCTATCAATATTATTTCTTTCATAAATACTCCGTATTGACTATAGACCACGGACGATAGACAATTGCGAAGCGTCCCCCTGGGATGGTCAATGGTCTGTCGTCCATCGTCATTTTTACAAACTGCCTTTTGTGGATGGGATCGCCCCACCCCTCCGCGCATCAAACTGCGTGGACGCATCCAACGCGCGCGCCCAGGCTTTGAACAACGCTTCGGCTTGATGGTGGTCATCGCGCCCGTACAAGACTCGTGCATGGAGGTTGCAACGCGCCTGTACTGCAAACGACTCGAAGAAATGCGGAAACAACGTCACAGGGATATTGCCCACATACGGCGTGTGCCACTCGACCTGCACCACTGTATACGATCGCCCTGACAAGTCCATTGCCACGTGCGCAAGAGTCTCATCCATTGGCGCGAAACTATCGCCCATGCGGACAATCCCCTTGCGGTCGCCCAACGCTTTATCGAAGGCTTGACCCAATGCCAGCGCCACATCTTCCACCGTGTGATGGACGTCAATGTGCAGGTCGCCTTGCGCTTTAACGGTCAGGTCAAAGAGACCATGCACGGCAAGATGGGTCAGCATGTGGTCGAGAAACCCAACACCTGTGGAAATCTCGTGCTTGCCTGTGCCATCCAGGTTCAATTTGATCTCGATCTGTGTTTCGTTTGTTTGACGGGATACTTCTGAAGTTCTCATAATTCTCCTTTGGTTACAGGTTTAAGGTTGCAGGTCGCAGGTTAAGAACCTTCAACGTTCAAAATTGAACCTTATAACCGTTTCAACGCTTCCAATAACACATCCGTATCATTCGGTCTTCCAACACTAATGCGAATGTGATCTCTCAACCCAGGCTTGTTGAAGTAGCGGATGAAGACTCCGAATTCCTGCGCCAATTTCGCTTTCAACTCGGCAGCGTCGCGCCCGTCCACTTGGCAGAGGATAAAGTTCGATTGCGTGGGATACGGCTTGAGGTACGGAATCTCTGTCAGCGCGGAGAGGAGGCGGGTTCGTTCATCCTTGAGTTTTTCGACTAACACCTTCAACTCATCCACATTCGCCAGTGACGCTTGCGCGGCAACACTGGCAGCGACGTTGACATTGTACGGCTGCTTGGACTTCCACAAGGTGGGCATGAGCCATTTGGGAAACGCGCCATAACCAATGCGCAGACCTGCCAGCCCTGCCCATTTGCTGAACGTTCGCAACACGACCAGATTTTCCTGTTGTGGCACTTCGCGGATTCGGCTGAGACTCGCGCCGAGATTCTCGCCAGCAAATTCAATGTAGGCTTCATCGAGCACCACCAATAGCGGAAGCGCGAGTAATTCATCCATTACATCCGATGGGATCAACGAACCGTCGGGGTTATTGGGCGAAGCGATGAATAACAACTTTGGCTTGTATTCATCAACTGCTTTTCGTATGCCGTCCATGTTCAAAGAGAAGTCCGCATTGCGCGGCACTTCGATACAACGCGCAGCGTTCAACTCCGCGTCGAAGGGATACATGCCAAATGTCGGTGGGCAGGAGAGAATGCACTCGTTCGGCTCAAGAAAGACGCGCATGAGCAGGTCGAGTAATTCATCCGCGCCAGAGCCAGCGAGCAGATAATCTTCATCCACGCCGGTGAACTTGACAAGCGACTGACGCAAGGCACGCGATTCAGGATCGGGGTAGATGTGCGGAAAGTTCATCTCTGCGAGCGACTTGCGAACAGCGGGCAGAATGCCGTAGGGATTTTCGTTTGCATCGAGTTTGACGATCTGCGACGGTTCACGTCCGATACGAGCCGAGAGAACTTCAAAGGGCTCGATGGGGGTGTAGGGCGGAAGGGATTCGAGGTGCTTGCGGATTTGCATAAAAACTCCAGAAAACAGAATCAGGTTCAGGCTGAGTAAGAAGCGCGCCGCGCGTCTTATTTTTTCAACTCTGCCAGCATTGCTGTGTAGCGCGGCGGTTCCTCTTCAAAGATGTAGGTCACAGGCGAGACGATGATGCCGCTGCCACCAACGCTGCGAAGTTCAGTGATGGCTTGTGGCAGACGTTTGCGTGGCACGACGACGGTGACGGAGTGCCAATCTTGATTTGCTTCGCGGGTGATGATGGGGCTGATCGTGGGACCTTGCAAACCTCCCACGGAAGTTTCATTGAAAAGTTTGGACGCGATCGCTTCGGGACTCCGCCCGCGCATGTTCGCAATGACCAGAAAATTTTCCTTCGCCCTGAGATGTGCCTCGATATATTCGAGCAAGCGACGTGCCATTTCAAGCGCTTGTGGATTCGTTTGCAGGGCTTTGCGGTTTGCGATCAATGCGGCTTGCGAGGCTTGGATGACTCCGTCGCGCAGCGCACGTAGACGATTGTCTTGCAACGTTTGCCCCGATGAAACAAGGTCGGAGATGATGTCGGCATAGCCGATGGTCGGCGCGGTTTCGAGAGTCCCTTCGGCAGTGATGAGCGTGTGGGGAATGTTCTGCGCCTTGAGGAAGCGTTCGGTGAGGACGGGGAATTTGGTCGCCACTCTCAGCGGACGGTTGAGATTCGTCACATACTTTTTCAGCGATGGGATGTCATTGACATCATCCCATGCTTCAGGGACGGCAAGCATAAGCGCACATCCGCCATAGCCGAGTTCGTCATGCAGCACGATGATCTCGCCGTTGTCGCCGCGATTTTCTTCGAGCACGTCGATGCCCGTGATGCCAAAGTCCACACTGCCTTGGCGGACGCTGACCACAATGTCACCTGGGCGTTGAAAGAGGACGGTCAACTCTGGCAGGGCGGGCATCTTCGCCTGATACTGGCGCGGATTGAGTTTTTGCACGGAGAGTCCGCACTCGGCGAGGAAGTCGAGCGAGTCATCCATGAGGCGTCCTTTGGAGGGAAGCGAGAGACGAAGGGTGGGTTGGGTCATAAAAGGTTTCCTTTGAATTTTGTGTCTGGTAGGTAACAAAAAACCCCGACGCGGGGTCGGGGCTTGATGAGGTGAAGTATGGGTATCTGCTATCCAATCACAGGTACGCGCACATAAACCTCCCGACCATGCGGGGGTTGAATATGATGATGGTGGTGCTTAAGCGCGGACTTGTTGTTCATGTTGGGCGGCAGTATAACAAGGTCGTTTATTTTTGACAACCCTGTTGCCAAAGAAGCGATGGACAGGAAATTAGAACGGTCCAAGGTTGATCGCGACGGCGACGCCCAAAAATACGATGGTCACAAGGATGACCCACAGCCAGAGTTTTGCTGTCCAGCGGATCCATTTAGGGTAACTGACGATGGTTAGACCAAGGCTGATGAGCAGGACCGGATTGGTGGGGTAGGCGAGGTTGGAAAAACCGTCACCGAAGATGTAGGCGAGCACGGCAGTTTGGCGCGTGACGCCGATCAGGTCGGCAAGCGGCAGGACGATGGGCATCATCAAAAATGCTTTGGCAGAACCCGACGCGATGAAGAACTCGATGCCAAGCGCAAGCGCATACACGACAACCGCAGCGGGGAATGCCCCGAGTTGCTGGAACGGCTCAGCTGCCGCATGCAGGATGGTGTCGGTCACGCCGCCGCTGTCGATGATGAAACGGATGCTGGCAGCCATGAGAATGAGCGGGACCGAGGGAGCGAGTCCGATGAGACCTTCGACGAGTCCCTGCCAGACGGTTTTGCCGCCTTTGCCAGAGAGGAAGCCCGCGCCCAATCCGCCGATGAGGAAGAGAATGCCGACGATGGGGAGCGCGTAATCGGAGATGGCAGGCACGAAAGGTCCGGCGAGCATCGTGAGAAAGATGAAGATGAGGAAGATGCCGAAGAAGTTCATGGCGCGGTTTTGCTTCGGGTCTTCTTCGATGAAGGATGCATCCATGCTCTTGTATTTTTCACGTTCGGCATTGTCTTCGCCATGCACAAGCGAAGCTTTGGGGTCCTTGTCGATCTTGCGTGCGTACGCCGAAAGAAAGAGCATAAAGATGAGGTAGATAACTACAAAGATAATCACCCGCAGCCATGCGCCTGAGAAGAGCGGCAAGCCTGCAAGTTGCTGCGCCACACCGAGCGTGTATGGGTTGGAGATGGCGGCGGAGAATCCCATGTTGGTGGCGAGGATGGACATGCCCAAGCCGACGAGTGCATCCCAGCCGAGCGAATAGGAGAGCGCGATCATCACCGGGACGAGCAGAACGACTTCTTCAAACGTGCCGAGAGTCGCGCCGAGGAACATGAAGGCGAGCGAGACCATCCAGAGCAGTGTGTATTTTTGTCCGCTGAAACGACGCACGATGCGACCGATGAAAGCGCGCAGTGTTCCGGTCTTGTCCATCACGGCGAAGGCGCCGCCCGCGAAGAACAAGACGATGATGATGACGATGACGGTCAAACCGCTTTCACTGCCGAGGACTTCAACAGGAGCGATGAACCAACGCCAGATAGGGTAGTCGGGGCGTTCGATGAATTGGAAGGAAGCGGGGTCGATGGTCTCACGCCCGTCCACTTCGACACGGGTAAATTGCCCGGCAGGGACGACGAGCGTCAAAATCCCGGCGATCATCATCAATACAAACAAAATCACCAGCGACTGAATGAATGCCCGCTGGCTGATCTGCGCACCTGCTTTTTGTTCCATGGGATGCTCCTTGGTGGAATATTGTCAAGAATGTACCACAAATTCTGGCAAATCTCATTTGGTCTCAAGGGTTGCGTCAAAAAACCATTTTTTACATTTGCGGCGGAATTAATCGGATTTACACGCAACCTTAACCTTTCATAATTGAAAGGTTAAGGGGTTTGTGCTATGATGATTGAGAACAAGATCACCATCATGTATTGGGAGATCGGGATGGGAAAAAAAATACTATTGATCGATGATGACCCGGAACTGGGGAAGCTGGTGGATGTAATCCTGCGTCCGATGGACCTGACGGTTTATCAATCGTATTCGGGTCCTGATGGTTTAAAAAAATCCTACGATATTCATCCCGATCTGGTCATTCTTGATATCATGATGCCGGGGATGGATGGGTTTTCAGTGTGCGCGCGTCTGCGCGAAATGTCCAGTGTCCCTGTCTTAATGCTGACCGCCCGGACAGATCAACATGATATGTTGCGTGGTTTTAATGTTGGGGTGGATGACTTCGTCAGAAAACCGTTCAATAAAAATGAGTTCGAGGCGCGGGTTCGCGCTCTGTTACGTCGCTCCCATGCGCATGCCTCGAAAGAAGCATCCTATATCCTTGCCTATGAAGATCCCTTCCTTGCGATAGATTTGTCGACAGAGATGGTCAGGCTGAATGGCGAGATCGTGGAACTTTCGCCGCATGAGTACGGCATGCTGGCGCATCTGGTGCGCGAACAGGGGAAGATCGTTTCGAAACATGAGTTGTCAAGGGAGGTCTGGGGGGATTTGGTTCCAGGCAGTTTGTCGAACCCGTCCTTGTACGTTTTCTATCTTCGCAGAAAGATACAGGATGGCCAGCACGGTCATCGTTACATCCATACACTGTGGGGACGGGGATATTGGTTCGAGCCAAGAAAAGAGGAGTAATCCGGCGGGTATTGGGGGAATTTATCAAATAGTATTCAAAGAATTTTTAAATAAACTAAAAGATTTATTCTGATATTGTGTCCTTGGCGGGCTTGCCGGGTAATTTATGGTGGCGATTCCGCCGGGAGCGCATATGGACTTCAACTATCTCACAGTATTGTGGCGGAGGAAATGGATAATCCTGACCGCGGCTTTGGCGGCATTGGGTGTGGTTTACATCGGGGGGAGATCTGCCGTGACCGTTTACGAATCCACCGCAGTGTTACGGATTGCAATATACGCCAGCGCTTCACAGACCCCAGCCCTTTACAACTATAACGACGAATTGACGAACACTTTTGTGCGGGTGGCACTGAGTACCTCGGTCAGGAGGGATCTCGCGGAGCGTTTGCAAACAGACCATCTCCCGGATGTTCAAGTGGATACGATTGAAGGCACCGAACTTGTTTTGGTCCGGGCTTCCGACCCAAACCCGGAACTCACCGTGCGTGCCGCGAATACGCTGGCGGAGATCCTGGTGGAACAAGGCAGGGCGTTGTACTCCGGCAGTACCGTGGATGTGAAGAACATCCTGGCTGGGCAGTTGGAACGCGCAAAAGCCGATCTGGATGCCATGCGGGCGGACTATGAAACGTTGATCGTGCGAACACCGCCCGTGTCGGATGAAATCACGCTCGTGAGCCAGTTATTGCAGGAAAAACAAAGGACGTATGAAACGCTGTTGCGCCAGTACGAACAGGCGGAATATCGTGAAGCGCTCGAGACCGGCATTGTCAGCCTTGTCGAATATGCGCCGCCCAACCCTGTTGCGTCCCAACAGAATCGAATCATCTTCTATCTTCTTGCCCTGTCTGCCGGGGCGGCAGTTGGCGTGTTCGCAGCGTTCCTGGTCGAGCGCTTCGATACCCGCCTGTATGCCACCCGAGAGATCGAGATGATCGTCAACGCGCCTTCTCTGGCGAATTTCCCCAGTACCAGCCGCGCCCATCTGCAGATCTCCCGGAACGGTATATCACCCCTTGCCAATACAGTGAGGAACCTTGCCGCAACCCTGCAAATTGCAGACGGCTGGCGGCACCATAAAATAATCTTGCTTACCGGGGCAGAACCTGGTCAGGGAGTAACGACGACCGCAGCAAATTTGGGAAGCGCACTAACCGAACAGGGTAGGAAAGTCCTGCTAGTGGACTGCAACCTGCGCGACCCAAAACTCAACGAAACGTTCGATCTCCCCAATGACAAAGGATTGATAAATGTACTTGCGGGAAATGCAGAATTGGAGGATGCGATCCAGAGAGGAGAAGATGGACAGCCCGCGCTTCTCTCAACCGGACCTGTGAGTGATTCTGCTTCTCTACTCGTTACCTCCTCTGAAATCGAGCCCCTATTCAAGACCATCCGTCATCTGTTCGATTACATTCTGATCGATGCGCCTGCGGTACCTTTTGCAGAAACTGCAAATATTGCCGCCCATGCCGACGCAGTGGTACTCGTTGTTCGGCGGTCGCATGTGCGGAGGGATTCCGTCCGAATCGCAACGGACCTCCTGACGCGTTTTGGCAATAAGTATTTGGGCCTGATTGTCAACGAATCTGAAATACACAGTATCCAACCGTTCGTTGATGAACCCACACAAAGGCGGAATTGACATCATGCAGAACGAAGTCAATATTCAAACAACACGCCGATACGATCCGGGAATATTACGCCCGGTTATTGCAGGTCGCAGGGGGTATTACTTTTTGAAGCGTACAGCGGATATCGCCCTGGCTGGCTTTCTGCTGATTGTGTTGTCGCCCATCATGTCGTTGATCGCGGTCGCAATATACCTCTACTCGCCGGGTCCGATATTTTTTTCACAGGAACGGGTTGGCGCGCGGCGGATACGAATGGGCGGCAGGCAGTATTGGAGGCAGGAAACCTTTCGTTGCCATAAATTTCGAACAATGAAAATCAATGCCGACTCTTCCGTTCACAAGGATTATGTGCAGGCATTGATCCAAAACGACCAAAAGAGGATGTTCGAAATCCAGGGAGAGGATACCCAGGTTCGAAAGCTGCTGAACGATCCGCGCATTATCCAACCGGGCAAATTCCTGCGTAAATTCAGCCTCGATGAGCTTCCGCAGTTGTGGAACGTCCTGCATGGCGAAATGAGCATGATCGGACCCCGTCCGGCGATTCCTTACGAAGTGGAAATATACAAATCCTGGCATTATCGTCGCCTCGAAGCCCAACCCGGCATCACAGGTTTGCAGCAAGTGAAGGCGCGTTGCACTACCGACTTCGATGCGCAGGTGAAGTTCGATATTGAATATGTGGATAACCAGTCCCTGTGGCTGGATGCAAAGATTGCACTACTAACCCCCCTGGCTGTTCTTTCAGGCAGGGGCGCAGGTTAACAAAAGGAGGTTTTGAATATGGACAGGCTCAAGGTGGGCACTATTGGGTATGGATATTGGGGGCCAAACCTGACGCGTAATTTCTTTGATCTCCCGTCCTCGGAATTGGTCGCTATCTCCGATGTCAAACAGGAGAGGCTTCAACGCGCTCATTCTCTGTATCCCGGGATAAAGCTAACCAAGGATTACCGGGATCTATTCGAGATGGATCTGGATGCGGTGGTGATTTCAACCCCTCCGGCGCTTCATTACTCCATTGCGCGTGACTGCCTGGAACATGGCTTGCATGTTCTTGTAGAGAAGCCCATCACATTGAACAGTCAACATGCACAAGAATTGATCGACTTGGCGGAGCTGAAGGGTTTGATTCTGATGGTGGGGCATACATTTCAATATAACTCCGCGGTTGCGGCGCTTAAGCAATACATCGAAAGCGGGGAACTGGGTGAGATTTATTACATTGATACCGCCAGGCTGAACCTTGGCTTGTTCCAAAAAGACTCCAACGTACTTTGGGATCTGGCGCCGCATGATATTTCGATCCTTCTATACCTGTTGGGACAGGCACCCGAATCGGTCAGTGCCCAGGGCATGCCCTGCGTTTTTGGCGAAATTACCGATGTTGCATATGTGAATTTGATCTTCCCAAGCAAGATCCCGGCCCATATTCATGTTTCATGGCTTGATCCCTGCAAGGTTCGCCGGGTCACGGTGGTGGGCAGCAAAAAAATGATGGTCTTCAATGACCTGGAGAATGAACAAAAGATAAAGATCTACGACAAAGGTGTCGAGAGTCCTGAATATACAAACGGGTTTGGTGAATTTCAATGCAATTACCGCTCAGGCGACATTGTAATACCCAATATCCGGTTCATTGAACCCCTGCGCCAGGAATGTCAGCATTTTCTCGACTCCATTATCAACCAAACTCAACCCCGTAGCAATGGCTACGACGGTTTGCGAGTGGTGAAAATCCTGGAAGCCGCCGAATATTCCATGAAAAATGGATCGAAACAAGAGGTGATCGAATGGGAACGCCAGAGTATTCCCGTATAGCCCCAGATGTAAAACTGGGTGCGAATGTGAAGGTGTACGCCTTTGTGAACCTCTATGGTTGCGAGGTGGACGATGAGAGCCGGATTGGCACGTTTGTTGAGATTCAAAAGGGCGCAAAGATCGGAAAGCGCGTCAAAATCTCCAGTCATTCCTTCATTTGTGAAGGTGTCACGATCGAGGATGAAGTCTTCATCGGTCATGGAGTCATGTTCATAAACGACAAATATCCCCGCGCCACCACTGAGGGCGGTTCTCTTCAGTCCGAAGCGGATTGGGTATGCGTGCCAACCGTGGTCAAAAAGCGCGCTTCCATCGGGAGCAATGCCACAATTCTTTGCGGGGTAACAATTGGAGAGGGGGCGCTGATCGGCACCGGGAGTGTCGTAACGCGTGATGTGCCAGCGGGTGCGGTGGTTGCCGGAAATCCCGCCCGCCCGATTTCGGTAAAAGAAGTTTGATAGTGAGGAGCCATGAATATTCCATTTGTTGAATTGACCACCCAGCATAAACAATTGCGAAACGAGATCAATGCTGTGATCCAAGGGGTGCTGGATCGAGGTGACTTCATTCTTGGACAGGATGTTTCAAAGTTGGAGGAGGAATTCGCCGCGTATTGTGGGACGAAATATGCCGTTGGTGTGGATAGCGGTCTCTCCGCTTTGGAATTGAGCTTGCGTGCGTTTGGTATCGGACCCGGTCACGAAGTCATCGTCCCGGCACATACCTTCACGGCGACGGCGGCGGCAATTACCTTTGTAGGTGCAACCCCCGTCTTTGTGGATGTTGACCCTGAAACATGGAACATCGATGTGGATAAGATCGAAGATGCGATCACGTCGCAGACAAAAGCCATTGTGCCCGTTCATCTTTACGGACTTCCAGCGGATATGCACATGATCCTTGGCATCGCTGAAAAATACAATCTGGTCGTCGTGGAAGATGCCTGTCAGGCGCACGGCGCCATGTACAAGGGATATCGTACCGGCAGCTTTGGGAATGCGGCAGGTTTCAGTTTTTATCCCACCAAGAACCTGGGTGCCTGCGGGGATGGTGGCATGATCACCACCAATGATGCCAAAGCTGCGGAGACGATGCGCGCCCTGCGCAACTGCGGGCAACGGGTAAAAAACGTGCATGAACTGCACCCGTTTAACCACCGCCTCGACAACCTTCAGGCTGCCATCCTGCGGGTTAAGTTGAATTATTTGGATGAGTGGACCGCTTCTCGCCGACGTTTGGCAGCGTTGTACAACAGCCTCCTCAAAGGACATGTGGAAACGCCTTCCGAACCGCCCGGTTACCAGCATGTATATCACCTGTACGTGATCCGTTCACAGAACAGGGGTGCCCTGCAATCTCATCTGAAGGAACGCGGCATCGGCACCGCCATTCACTACCCAGCCCCGGTCCATCTTCAGCCATTCTATGCGAATGGAACGGATAAGCACGGGCAATTCCCCATTGCAGAAAAACTCTGCAACGAGATCCTATCCCTGCCCATGTTCCCGGAAATGACCGTGGAGCAGGTAGAGGTGGTGGCTTCCGAGATCGCGAACATGCCGGTTGCCGTGCAATGATATCAAACAACGTCGCAGTAATATAGGATTTTCAACCATGCGAATCACCGAAGCCATGCGCGGCAATTGGAATTTCAAGGGGTGGAAAGGGTTATTGCCACGCATGGATATCTTCGTTGGGGTCACCGCCGGTGTCTTGATTGGGCTCTGCCTGCTCATAGTGGGTTCACTTCCAACCATTGGAATACTGCTGTTTCCCATTGTGCTGGGGATATTCTTCAAAACACCTGAATTGCCGCTACTTGCAATGCTGGCATACACATCCGGCTTGATACCTTCACAATTTAACCCGTACATAAACCTTGGGGTGGGGCGCTTTCAGATATCCGATTTAATTCTGATTTCCCTGTTGGGGCTTTTGGCGCTGCGGCTCTGGGCGGAACCGTCCTTTCGGGTTCTCAAAACGCCGGTTACCCTGCCGCTGATCCTCTTTTGCATTTCGGTATTTGGCGGTATTGCTACGGCGGTCACTCTGCATGGCATCAACTTTAGCTATACCACCTATGAGGCGCGAATTTTCCTGTATTACACCGCCTTTTTCGTAGTGGTCGGGTTGGTGCGCGCCGAAGCGCAGATCAAACGACTTGTCTACGGCGTCTTCGTCATTGGTGTGCTTTCAGTGATTATCATCACCACACAGACGTTGCAAGCAGGATTCGGCACCGAACCTGTGCGGGCATTCCATCCCGGGTTTACCTCCATCCTGCTTGCCATCGCTGCGCTGTTCTGCCTACTTGCCGCAGAGCGGAGACGCCTGAACCTGGCGCTGCTTTTGTTGGCGATCCTTGCTTTGGGCGTGGGCATGCTCACCTCCTTGGGCAGAAATATCGTTATTTCGAGCGCGGCTGGCTTATGCATCTTGTGGCTGTTATTGAGACAATCCCAGCGCGGGAGGTTGTTGCAAGGCATGGCGGCGTTGATTCTGGTGGCGGGTTTTGTATTCCTATCTTTGCGATTCTTTGCCCCCGAAGCGGGTATCCTGCAATACCCTGTTGCGCTGGTTGACCGTTTCAACCACCTGTTCACCACTGACCCGCTTTCTTCGGAAGAAACCCTTCTGTGGCGGTACAACGAGACACAATATGCCTGGGTGCAGATTTCCCAAAGCCCCTGGTTGGGTATCGGGCTGAAAACGCAATACCGCCCCAGTTTCTATGAAGGCGACCAGTTGCAGAGTTACATCCACAACGGATATTTGTGGCTGTGGCTCAAAACGGGTTTGTTTGGATTGCTCTTTTTCTTGTGGATGCTCACCGCATTTCTTCATCGCATTTTCCGCAAATGGCAGGACATCCCCGACCACATGCTGCGGATGGCGTCGCTAGGTTTTGCGATTGCATTGACCGTCGCCATGATCAGCAATTCGATTGCGCCCATGCTGGTTGAAAGGTTTAACCTTGCCTTTTTCGCCGTGGGGATGGGGGTCTTTGAAGTCTCGCTTGCCTTGCGTGAAAAGGAATCCCTCTCTCCAAATGCAAAGCGGACTCAACAACTCCAAAGGCGAGGATCCGCTTGGGGCGGCAGGGCAGGCATGAGGTCCGTGGCGAAGCGCAGAGGCTCATCATGAAAGTGGTCATTCTGGCTGGTGGATTGGGTACGCGCCTGTCTGAGGAAACAGAGGTTCGTCCAAAACCAATGGTGGAGATCGGCGGGCGGCCGATCCTTTGGCATATTATGAAGATCTATGCCTCCCATGGCTTCAACGAATTTATTCTCGCGCTTGGGTACAAAGGCGAGTTCATCAAGAATTTCTTTATCAACTATCACCAATTGCACAGCAACCTGACGGTTTGTATGCGAGATGGCAGGGTGGATGTGCATGATGGCGAAGCTGAGGACTGGGTCGTTCATCTTGTGGATACAGGCTTCCAAACGGAAACGGGTGGGCGCATCAAACGCCTCGGTTCGTTGATCGGTAATGAACGTTTTATGTTGACGTATGGAGACGGTGTCTCGAATGTGGATGTTCGCCGCTTGATTGACTTCCATCAACAGCAGGGAAGGCTCGCCACTGTGACAGCTGTCCGCCCGCCGGCGCGCTTTGGCGGGATGGTGCTCGCGAACAACCATGTTGTGGAATTCAAGGAAAAGCCACAGATCGGCGAAGGCTGGATCAACGGCGGATTCTTCGTGCTCGAACCGCAGGTGCTGAACTATATCAGCGGCGATTCGACGGATTGGGAACGCGAGTCGGTTGAGATGCTGGTGGCAGATAACCAGCTGGCGGCATATCAGCATCAGGGGTTTTGGCAGTGCATGGATACCCTGCGCGATGTCCGCTATTTGCAAGGGCTATGGCAATCTGATGAAGCGCCCTGGAAGGTTTGGAACTCTTGAACATGGGAATGTGGATGTCTTCTTTTCAACCGGGTGGGTTTCCTGACTATCCGCGTGAAGATTTGAGCGAGTATGTTCAGGACTCGCATCTCGCGCGATTGAAGGAACGCGCCATATTGATTACCGGTGGCACGGGTTTTATCGGCAGCCACCTCTTGCACACGTTGAGCGAATTAGGCGCGCATCCCTCACTATTCGTGTTGGATTATGAGCGCCAGATGCTTCCCATTGGGTCGTCGGTTTATCACGGCAATCTGGCAGACTTTCATGACTGCCTGCGCATCGTTGGGCGCACCAACCCGGAGGTGATATTTCATCTCGCTGCCCAGCCTCTCGTGGATACGGCAATGGATTCGGTTGTCGATACGATGGAAAGCAACGTGCGCGGCGCATATAACCTTTTGGAAGCATGCCGCAACGTTGGTAAGCGCATCAAGACCATCATCTGGATCTCCACGGACAAGGTCTATGGCAATCAGCCGAGGGCGTATGACGAGTCTTCGGCGCTCATGGGATATGACCATCCTTACGATGCCTCCAAACTTTGTGGCGACCTGCTCGCTCAAACGTACGCCAGAGCCTTCAACATGCCCATCGTCATCGTACGAAGCGGAAACATTTACGGCGAGGGGGATTTGCATTGGGATCGTCTGATCCCCGGCACGATCCGCTCGGCGCTTTTTGGCGAGCCTCCGCTCATTCGCAGCAACGGTTTGCTCAGGCGCGATTACATTTACGCGGGCGATATCATCCACGCTTACATGAAGACACTCTCCGCCGCCTTGCAGGGGAAGCTCGCCGCGGGAACCGCCATCAATTTTGGGGCGATGCGATCCCACACGGTGTTGGACGTGGCGCAAAAAATTTTATCCGCTTTGGGTCGGACAGACCTCGCGCCGGTTGTTCAGGATGCCGCCCGTCATGAGATTCCCGAACAGCATGTCAGTTATGAATTTGCAAAAACTGCCCTGGGATGGGAGCCAGCCATTGACCTGGATCTTGGTCTTCAAAAAACCGTGGAATGGTACACACGCTTCTTCAAACTTGAAAACGAGAGAATGCGGGATCTGTTGTGATGGATATCAAACCGCTTCGATTGCATGGATGTTATGAAATTCGCCTGACACCGAAACGGGATGAGCGCGGCTATTTCATGCGAACCTTCGACCGTAATATCTTCGCCGAACATGGATTAATCACAGGCTGGCTTCAGGAGAATCAATCCATGTCGCTTCATAAATGGACCCTGCGCGGACTCCACTTTCAGAAGCCGCCCCACACCGAGACCAAACTGGTGCGCGCTTTGTCGGGAGTCGTGCTCGATGTGTTCGTCGACCTCCGCAGCGACTCCCCAACATTCGGTCAGTGGGAAGCGCTCGAATTATCTGCGGATAAATTTAACTATGCCTACATCCCCAAAGGATTCGCGCATGGCTTCTGTTCTTTGACCGAAAACGCCATCGTTCATTATCACGTAGATGCCTGCTATGCGTCCGAATCTGAGGGCGGCATTCGTTGGGATGATGAAACCCTTAAGATCGACTGGTCTGCGCATTCGCCGTTCGTCTCTGCCAAAGACCAGAATCTGCCGCGTTTCTCCGATTTTATTTCACCGTTCACGTTGGACAATTGTGGTTTTGGTTAACGACAGGAGATGATGAATGTCCGATAAACCTCGCATGCAAGTCCGCCTGTTCAAACCCAGCGTGGGGGAGGAGGAACTTGAAAACCTGCGCGGCGTTTTCGAACGTGCCTGGCTGGGCTTGGGACCGCTTGTTTCGCAGTTTGAAAATGAATGGAGTGAATACATTGGCGCGAAAATGTCGGTGGGTGTGAACTCCGCCACAGCTGCTTTGCATCTTGCGCTCACTGCCTACCATTTTCCACGCGGCTCCAAAGTTCTCATCCCTGCCATCACGTTTGCATCCACTGCCACGGCTGTGTTGTACAACGACCTTGTCCCGGTGTTCGTGGATGTGGATCCGGTCACACTTTCAATGGATTTGAACGACATGGAACGAAAGATCGCGCAGAATTGCGTGGCGGTCATCCCGGTGCATTTGGGTGGTCATCCTGTGCCGATGGAAAATTTGTTGGAGATTGCGAAGGCTCATCATCTGGCAGTGATCGAAGATTGCGCCCACTGCGCGGGCGGCTATTACAAAGGAAAACGCCTGGGCATGTGGGGCGACATCGGCTGTTTTAGTTTCGAGGAAAAGAAAAGCATGACCACCGGTGATGGCGGCATGATTTGCTCCGATCAGGTCAACCTCATCGAACCGCTCCGCGCCTATCGCTGGGTTGGCATCGACAAGGATACCTGGAAGCGCTCGGCGGGATACACCAGCCAGGAAATGCTCGATGCCCGTCACTGGTATTACGAGATCGCCGTGCTCGGCTACAAATACAACATGAACGACGTCATGGCAGCGATTGGTCTTGCACAGATGAAGAAACTCGACCGAATGAACGCCCGCCGCGCAGAGATTATCCGCCGCTACCTTGAAGGTATCAAGGGTTGCAAAACGATCAAGCCGCTCCTGCCCTATGAGCTGGAGAATGGTGCCTACTGGCTGTTCGGCGTACGCTGCGACCAGCGTGACAAGCTCATCATCCACCTGAAGAAACTCGGCATTGCAACAGGTGTGCATTTCCTGCCGCTGCCGCTGCACCCCTTGTTCTCGCAATTCGACGACCCGATTCCCGTCTCAAAACAACTCTGGCAAACCTTCATCACCCTGCCCTTGTTCCCAGATTTGACTGATGTGGAAGTGGATTATGTCATCGAGGCTTTGCAGGAATTCGACTCGAATGGATAGGTTGCATCTATGAATCATACATTCATCACCGTCGTATCCGGTTTGCCACGTTCGGGCACTTCCATGATGATGAAGATGCTCGAAGCGGGTGGCATGACCCCGCTCATGGATAACATCCGTACCGCCGATGTGGATAACCCAAACGGCTACTATGAACTTGAACGCGTTAAAAAACTTCCGCAGGGTGATTCTGCCTGGATTACCGATGCGCAAGGGAAGGTCGTCAAAATCGTGGCTGTCTTCCTGCCCCACCTTCCAACTCAATTCGACTATCGCGTCATCTTCATGCAACGTGCGATCCTCGAAATCACCGCCTCGCAGCACACCATGCTCGAACATCGCGGCAGCAACCAACAACTAAGTGCCGATGATTTGGTCAGCTTGTTCTACAAGCATCTCAACCAGGTCGATGCTTGGTTCAAGACCCAACCGCGCGTAAAACGACTGGATGTTAATTACAACGACCTGCTGAAAAATCCCACCCCGCAGATCGAAAACCTCCGCGTCTTTTTGGACCTTGAACTGGATGCTGAAAAAATGGGCATGGTCGTAGACCCGAACCTGTATCGCCAGCGCATGAGCTCGGAGATGCCACACTCATGAATATCCCGAAGGTCTTCGTTCTCATCCTGAGCTACAACGGCGTCAGATGGCTGAAGGGCTGCCTGCCTACCGTACTGGGCATGGACTACTTGAATTACGAAGTTGTTGTGATTGACAACGGTTCTTCTGATGAGACACAGTCTTTTTTGCGGGCGAATTTTCCACAGGTGCATATCCTCGCGCTCAAACCCAACCGAGGGTACGCAGGCGGGTTTGACGCTGGGCTCGAATACGCTGCCGATCTGGGCGCGGACTACTTCCTTGTCATGAACAACGACACCGAGATCGACCGCCATGCATTGACAGCGCTAGTAGACGCTGCTGAAGCGCAAGACCGCGCGGGTTTTGTTACCGGCAAAGTGTATTTCCATGACCGGCGCGATGTGTTCCAGTCGGTTGGGAAAAAGGACGACCCCATTCAAGGGTCGGGAGACTATATCGGGTATGAGGAAAAGGACGCGGGTCAGTATGAAGCGATGGAGGAACGCGCGTTCGTGGATGACGTCTACACCCTCGTCAACCAACGGTTGTACGACCAAATCGGCGGGTACGATCCGCAGTTCTTTCTGCAATGTGAGGAATTCGACTGGCAACTGCGCGCTAAAAAAGCGGGCTGGAAGATCTATTACACCCCGCACGCAAAACTATGGCATTACGGTAGCGTTACCACCGGCGGGGTGGGAAGCCCGATCAACAACTATTTTCTCGAACGCAGCCGCATCATTGCCATTGCAAAACATAAGGGCTGGTTTCATCTTTTTCGATACCTTGTTTGGAGCGGGTCGCAAGCCTTGTATCGGTTGGTTGGCTCGATCATCAAGATGAATCGGCATACGTTCAAACCGCGCCTTGCCCGCCTGTTGGGTATTTTGTCGGGTATATCGTGGATGGTTCATCGCAAGCCTGCAAAGGCTGTGCCGGAATTGATTCGAAAATTGTCCTAGCATGTTCATTGGAGGAGCAGATGAATGCTCATACATTAGCTTGTTCGACGGTCTTGCATCATGAAATGGAGATCTTTCGCGCGCTCGACCTCATCGCCGCAGATGGATTCAAGTACGTGGAAATTGTGGATGTACCGGGTTTTTGTCCGCACCTTCATTTTGAGGGGGATCGTTCCCATTTCGTGAAGAAACTCAAGGAAACCCTTTTCAGAAATAACCAGGCAATTACCTCACTGTACCTGACACCCGGATCATTTCTGAAAGAAGAGATATCTCAGACCTTTTCCAACATGGAGGCGGGTTTTCAGCTGGCGTTGGAACTGGATGTCAGGTGTGTTACGGTCATTCCGGGTTCGAAGGTGGAGGAGGAGGAATGGGAGGCTACAGCAAGATCCATCGCCCGCGGCTTGTGTCGGGTTGCGGATCTGGCTGGGGAGAAAGGCATTCAACTTCAGATCGAATCGCCGCATTTGAACACATTTACCGAAACGGTCGGTCAAACCCTCCGCCTGTTCGAGATTCTGGATGATAAACGCATCCGATGCACGTTCGATACGAGCCATGTTTTTCGCGGTGAGAAGGTTACCCCGCTTGCCGGGGTTGAGCAGCTCGGTCTTGAGCGGATCGGCAATATTCATTTGCGCGATGTTTGCGGCGAGGATATTTCGATTACTCCCGGTAAGGGACATGTGGATTTCAAGTCCTTTATCGAAATGCTTCGGGAAAAGGGGTATGACGGTGGGATTTCGCTGGAACTCGAGTTCTCCAATTACTCCCTTGCCGAGAAACGTGCGGAACTTCGGTTTGCAAAAGAATACATCGAAGCCTGTCTTGAGGGGCGGGAAATTACATCAAAACTTAAATTTCATGCACGCCCTTGGGTGCAAACCTTCGAACGCCTTGTTCATAATCCCAAGCGGGAACTTCGTAAGATCACTCTTCTGAGAAATATGTACCATCGTCTATGGGGCTTGATGACGCCGTTCCGACCCGTCCGGGCTTATGAAGGCGTCTGGAAGGATAAATACCAACCCTTCAAACGCAGCAAGCCTGTTATTCAACGACCGGGAAGCGTGAACCTATCTGTCCCCATTCCACGACCTATTCGGGTTGGGATTCTTGGATGCGGTTATGCGGGCGGAATGCATGCGGCGGGTTTTCAACGACTGATAGGCGTGCAAGTTGCCGGGGTTGCGGATATTGACGCTGAGAAGGCGCAATCCCTTGCCCGGCGGCATGGATGTGCTGCATTCACATCGCTGGATGAAATGACTTCCCGCCTCGATCTGGATCTCGTGTCTGTTTGCACACGCGAGTGGCTTCATCACCAGCCGGTCACGGACCTCCTGTGCCGGGATGTCGATGTGTTCAGCGAGAAAGTCCTTTCCTCGAACTATGACGAGGCGCAGCAAATGGTTGCTCTGGCGCGGAAAAGAAGCCGCGTTTTGGGAGTCAACTACAACTATCGTTTCATGCCCGGCGTCCAAAAACTGAAGGAGATTATCGAGAATTGTTATTTTGGAAAGCTCGAATTGCTGGATATCAAAGTACATGCCTTCAGCTATCACCACGCGCTAGACCTAGTCTCTTTTCTTGGCGGCGAGATCATCTCAGTTTCGGCTTCCTACCAGAACGACGACGCCATGCGTCCGTTCGGTGGCATGGATTGGAGGAAATTCGATCACGACATTCTATATGTCCCTTCGAGGAATATGGCGGCGACATTTGAGTTAAGGAACAAGGCGGTTTGTACTGTTACTTCCTCCTATTTCTTCGATCCCTTCGGCTTGATCCTTAGCGTCGATACCCTGTTCGAGAAGGGGGCCGTCACATTAACAGGCATACGCATGGAGGATGTAGTGGGGAATCTTTCATGGACGAGCAAGCGCGATAAGTTCGGTTTGGATCTTGAGCATCGAAACGGAGTTTTTTCAAAAGGATACGAATATTGTTTTTACAAATCCATCGAAGGATTTATGAACGCCTATGTAAAAGGGACCGCCCCTGAAACCCCTGGTGAGCAGGGGCTGTTCAACATTCTGGTTGAAAAGGCGATTCATCGCTCCTACATAAACGGGCAAAAAGTAAATATGGGCCAATTTGCCGATGAATTAATGTCTTCGCAGGAACTTCCCCTGCCCGTATAGGCGATGCGGATATTGGTATCAAAATGAGCCTGACCATTAAACACCTGAGTCTTTCAACGTTGAGCCCGGAGGATGAAATGTCCATCCGGCAGGTGTTGGAAGAGTCGGATCGCGCTACGATCTTTCATAGTATCGAGTGGAATCGGATACTCTCCCGGCAATCTGGTTTCGAAGATATTGTTCTTCTGGCGATACAGGATGAACGCCCGGTTGGCGTATATGTGTTTTTTGTACTGGATTCGGCTCTTTGTTATTCCTCCCTTGCGAACATGTTCAGCATATACGGTGGACCTGTGGTTGTTGGCGAAGATGCTTCGGTCATTACAGCGTTATTGCGCGCAGCGGAGTCTCGCAAGCCTCTTTCCATCTTTCACATATGGTCACCGCCTGGAGGAAACCCCGCCTCGATCACAAGGCTTGGATATCGGTCACGGGAAATGTTCAAGACCCCGCTCTGGCATTTGAACTTCACGGAAGAGGAATTATGGTCGCGCTTGGACAAAGATAAACGCACGAAAATCCGCAAAGCGATGCGGGAGGGGGTAACGATTGTCCATGGGAGCAGTGCGGACTTGGATCAATACCAGATGCTTGTGAACTCCACACTTAGCGGCGCGTATGACCCGCGTTCCGGCAACCCAATCGAATTGCTCGGAATGAATTTCTACAAACAGGTGATGGAGGCTCTTGAGCCGATTGGACTGGCGAGATTATTTCTCGCCAGTTACAAGGGAGAATACATTGCCGGAAGTATTGTGCTTTATTTTAAGGACACGGTATATGCCTGGGATATTGGCTGGCGCAGGGAGTTTGCAAATCTTTCGTCGAACGATCTTTTGGCATGGACTATTGCTTCTCATGCACATGCCCTGGGCTGCCACACGTTCGACCTGATGGTGATCGACCCGTTGGTTCAGCCCGGGATTGCGAAATGGAAGATGGGATTTGGCGTGGAAGTTTTGCCTTGTTACTATCATCTTCGCGTCCCGCCTTTCCGCCGGATTTTGCATGCGGGTAAATTAGCGTTGACAAATTTTCCAGAATTGGTGCGCAGAGTGTCAGCAAGCTGCAGGGAACTCGCTGACAGGAAGGCACTCAAATGAGAACCGGGCTGACCGTTCTTAAGAATACCGGTGTATTACTGCTTGGGCGTGGTATCGCGATTGCATTGGGGGTCGTGTATATCGCCGCTTTATCCAGGTATGTTCAGGCTTCTGGTATGGGTATCATTGCCACAGCAACTTCATTTGTGGCAATGCTGAGCTTGCTGCTCAATTTCGGTTTGAACGATGTCACCATTCGGGATATTTCCGCGGACCGGTCCCGCGTGTCAGCGTATCTTCCCAATCTTTTCTTCCTTCGGGGCGTGTTCGTTGGTATTTTTTTTGTGCTGGTATTGCTTTTCTCCTGGTTGATCGATTATCCCCCCACCACGATCACAGTGATTTTGATCTACGGCTTTGTTTTCATTTTAGACGAATTAACGTTGATTTGTTTTTCCGTGTTCAGTGCGTATGAAAAGATGGAGTATTCCGCCGCGTTGCAAACCGGCAGGGATATTCTGAACATGTTGTTGAGTATGGCAGCAATTGCATTGCATGCCAGTCTTTTTGTCATCGTCTCGATTTCAGTGTTTGCCAGCTTTGTCAAATTAATCCTTGGGTTGGTCATCTTGAAATGGAAGTTTGTTCTTCCAAAATTCAGGATCGACCTCGCCATCACCCGCAGTTTGTTCCTCTCGACACTGCCGTTTGCGGCAATGCTATTCGTTTCTGTTGTCGCAAAAGAAGTGGATGTGTTCGTTCTCTCTCTCTTTCGTCCGGAAGAGGAAGTTGGCTGGTATAGCTCTGCAGCTCTGTTGGTGAATTATCTCCTGCTGGTGCCTGGCATTTTTTTGCAAGCGATTTTCCCCGTTTTTTCGAAATTTCATGCCACATCCCCGGACGAACTGAAACGAGTGTACTCAATTTCGTTCAAATACCTCCTTCTTTTGGGATGTGCCCTTTCCTTTGGAACATTTATAACCGCAGGGCAGGTGATCGATCTGGTATTTGGGGCGGGCTTTGAACAGGCTGCCACAGTGTTGATGATTCTTTCTCCGCTTCTTTTCTGGATTTTTGGATATGCAAACGGCTCATATTTAAACGCCACTGGCGGACAGGGAATCTCGACCCGCTTCGCTGTCATCAGTGTGATCCTGACAGTTGGCCTGTCTTTGACCCTCACTCCCCGGTTTGGCTTGGTCGGCGCCGCCCTGACAAGAATCATTCCCGGCGCCATCTTGTTCATTCCGCTTACCCTGATTTGTCACAAACGTTTGAGCATCCTGATTCCCTATATGCTGATACTCAAATCCATATTAGCGGCTTCTATTATGGCAGGATGTGTACTTTGGGCTCTGTGTTCGGAATGGCATCTGTTATTGGCAGTGTTTGTTGTATCTCCATTGACCTATGGGCTTGCCCTGTTCGCGTTGGGCGTTGTCGGACGACCCGATGTGGATTTGTTCTTCCAAATGTTTAATCGAAAGAAACTCAAAGTACCAAATGAACATCTGATTCGATAATGAAGAACGATGAGAAGGAAAAAAATCTGATGAAAACCACGGTTCTGGGTTTGGATGGCGCTGACTGGAAAATTCTCAATTCACTGCTGGAGCAGGGGGAATTGCCCATGTTACAAAAATTGATGGAAAACGGCAGTCATGGTGTTCTGAACTCCACTGTTCCCCCAAACTCCCCTCCCGCATGGGCGTCCATGATTACGGGCGTCAACCCGGGCAAGCACAACATCTTCGACTTTACCTGTATCGATACTTCCTACGATAAGGTTCCCATCGACGCCATGTCACGTATTTCTGCGCTACCGTTGTGGCGGATTATGAACCGCTTCAAGATGACGACTGGAATCGTAAATCTGCCCATCCACTTTCCCCCTGAACCGGTGGATGGTTTCATGATCTGCGGTCTGGTCACGCCCTGGAGCGCGGAAATATATACCCATCCCCCAGAAATCAGTCCGAAAATTGGGAACCCCGGCGAGCAGTGGCTCATCGGAAAAACTCTTGTCAATGGTGGGAGTCCTGAAGCGTTTCTTGAGGAGATTAAACAGAAAACACGCATTCAAGCGGATTGGATTATCCGTTTGCAAAATGAATACCAGCCGGATTTCCTGTTTGCTGTTTTCGACGGAACCGACAAGATCCAGCACTTTTTCTGGAAATACTGGGACAAGACACATCCGCGCCATCCCAAACGAACAAGCAAGATACTTATGGAATCCATTTCTGCTTATTACCGCTATATCGATAGCTGCCTGGCGGAAATCATCGCAACGCGCCCCGAAAGCAACTTTTTCATCGTCTCCGACCACGGTTTTACCGGGTTGTCGAAGGACGTATACATCGAAAACTGGCTGCGACAAAAAGGGTACCTGCATTTGAAGGAAACCCCGGTGACGTCGGCGGAAACCCGATATGAACGCATGGGTCATTCTCTATGGAACAAACTGGCAGCCAGCCAGGGCTTGAAAACGGCGTTAAAGAACAATCCCATCTCGCGCAGCCTGATCTCTACTTTCAAAGAGCGCCTGAACGAAAAAAGAAAGAAGGCAAGATTGAATCAAAATGTGGATTGGTCTCAAACGCGAGTATTCTTTGCCGGCGTATCCTCTCAATCCCTTCAAGTGAACCTGAAAGGACGTGAGTCGTTGGGCTGTGTGGAGGCAGACCAATACAACGAATTGGTAAGAGAAGTGCTTTCACAGGTTAGAGGCATTATCGATCCGGAGACGGGAAAACCCGTTCTTCAAGCTGCCTATGAAAAATCCGAAATATATCATGGTCCTTGGTCACAGAATTCACCCGACCTCGTTCTGATTCCTGAGAATGGCTATTCGCTCCAGGAAGGATTCCCCGATGAACTGGTCACGCCATCCTTTCTGTATGGAATGGATCGTTCCGGTGGGCACTGCCCCGAGGGCATCTTCATCGCCTGCGGACCGAATATTCGCAGGAACCCATCCATGATGAATGCTCAGATCACGGATATTACGCCGACGGTCCTGTACCTGAACAAACTCCCCATACCCGATTACGTGGATGGAAGCGTACTGACCGATCTGGTGGATGAGACCTATCTTGCCTCCAACCCGCTGGAGATTACAGACCAGATCACGCTCTCGCAATCCAAATCGGTCGAGATGACACCTGAAGAGAAGGAACTGCTCGAAAACCATCTGCGCGCGCTCGGTTATTTCTAAAAGGAATCAAAAACGCAATGCACTCTGGACGCATCCTCTTCATCGGCGGCTGGCATTTGCTTTCGGGATTGAACCACCGTACACGTCACATGGCGAATTACTTCGAAGGTCGGTTCGCCGGTATGGACGTGGTCGGTTACCGGAAGATGTATGGTGGCGCGCCTGCCTCGCTGATGAAAAAAATGTGTGTTGGCGTACGCAATCTGACTCAAAACAGAATCGAGATCAAGAGCAATGGAAACTCGCGCCGCATCATCATTCGGGATGTCTTTGCTCCTGATGTCGTCGAAATGCCCATCAAAGACCTGTGGCGTTATTTGAACCTTTGTCATTGCATCAAAGCGCCCTATGATGCTGCCATCTTCGGCTACCCCGGCAATGCGTGGACAGCGGCGCTCCTCAAACGTTCCGGGCGCGTAAAGAAACTTATCTACGACGACTGGGATTACCACCCTGGCTTGGAGACCCGCTCCTTTAAACGGAACAGGGTCGAGCGGCGCGAACGACTTTGCGCCCGAGTATCAGACGTGGTCATCACTGTCAACGGTTTGTTGGCAGACCTGCGCAAGAAGCAAGGCGCGAAACAGGTGGAGGTCATCCCCAACGGCTTGGACCTTTCGTTGTTCTCCCGTGCAAGAGAAAAACAATCTCACCCGCCCACACTCCTGTATATGGGCAGCCTCTCGCCCTTGTGGAATATCGAGATTGCCATTCGAGCACTACCCACACTTGCAGAACGCATCCCCAATGTCCGGCTGTTGATCGCAGGCTATGGACCGGCAGAGTCTGCCCTGCGTCAACTCAGCCGTGAACTCGGGCAAGAGGAACGGGTGAAATTCCTAGGCACATTTGCCTATGAGGCGCTTCCGTCCATCCTTGCACAAGCGGATGTTGGCATCACCACCGCACTTCCCGACAGTACCTTCCGCCATTACGCCACCCCGCTGAAGATCATCGAATACATGGCGGCGGGATTGCCCGTCATAGCCAGCCGACTCGGGCAGACCGAAATCATCATGCAGGAATCCAAAGCCGGCTTGCTGATCGGCAACTCCGCCGATGAATTCGCCCAAGCCGCAGAAGCCCTTCTCAAGGATTCGATCCTGTACCGGTTGTGTTCCGAATTGGCTCTAAATTACTCGGCAGCATTTGACTGGAACCTGCTCCTCGAAGACGCTTATCAGGTTGTCACCCGCACCATCGGAGAGACACGAATATGAGCCCTCTGCGCATCGGTCTGATCGTTTCGGATGACCTGGATTATGGGTTGGACCTTGCCAACGCATTGGGAGATGCAAGTGATGAAGTGACGTTGTATCTCTCCATGACCAATCTTGCCTGGTACCTTGGTGAATCGCCCAACGCTTCTTCTCCAGACCTTTTGCTTGAATTACTTTACAAGAAGCGACTCGTCCCCCAAAACGTGACCGTGCGGCTCTTCCACTTCCCGCGCATGCGTGACCCGCGTTCCCTCCTTGCAGTGACTCGCCTGAAACGCATGATCGAAGCCGACTCACTGGATGTGGCGCACATCTTGATGGGACCCGGCGAATTGTGGATTGCCGTCCTTGCCTGCTGGATTCGCGACGTCCCTGTTGTCTCCACCATGATCATCCCTCAGCCCAACCTCGGCGAAAAACTTCCAGTATTCGTTTTGTGGATGATCGCGAAACTGCTCACACTGGGTTCTGAATTGATCATCGTCAATGGAGCCGACCAGACGGACGTTGTACGCCGTTTGTATTCCGTGCCTGCGCACAAGATTGTTTACATTTCGCTGATCCCGCGCATTGCTGCGGCGAAATGGGCGGAAGGGGTTCGTGAAGCGGAGTTGCAAACCATTTTGTTCCCCGGGAAAGCCCAGCCCCGTAAAGGCTTGGAGTTTCTCATCCGTGCGCAGCCACTTGTGACAGAGAAAATGCCCAATGCCCGTTTTTTGATCGCCGCGCATGGCGAGGATCTGCCGCGCTGCCGGGCTCTTGTTGTAGATGAAAGCAAATTTGAATTTCAAGAGGGTTTTCTCACTTCGGCAAAGATGGCGGAATGTTTTCAAAAAGCAAGTCTGGTCGCTTTGCCTTATCTCTCCGCTTCGACCAGCGGTATGTTGACCACGGCGTATGTGTTTGGTAAGCCGGTCGTGGCGACAAATGTCGGTGCGCTGCCGGAATATGTTCAGGAAGGCAAAACCGGCTTCCTCGTCCCGCCTGCCGACCCTGAACGTTTGGCAGATGCAATTGTGCGCATTTTGAATGACAACGCCCTGTATCGCCGTATGGAAGAAAATGCCAGGCAGTGGGTCTGCCGTGAACAGGAACGGATCGCAATGGAAACCAGGCAGGTCTATTTGAAAGCCTTGGCTGGATATTAAAAAGGAGCAATGCATGACAAGGTCTAAGGTGCCCCATATTGCGTTGATCGGCTGCGGTGCGATTGCGGAGGAATACTATCTGCCTGCGCTCGCGTCGCTGCCTGAGATCATGGAAAACCTGATTTTGGTGGACGAGAATCCCAGCCGTCTCGATAAACTTTCGGCGAAGTATCCGGTTCGACGGAAAGTGCGGGACTACCGCGAGGTCCAGAATGAAGCGGATGGGGTCATTATCGCGCTTCCCACCGGACTACACGCCTTGGTCGGAGTCGAATTCCTGTCGCGTGGAATCCCTGTGTTGTGTGAAAAACCATTGGCAGAGGATGCCGCCCGGGCGCGTATCCTGATCGAGATGGCGCATCAGAAAGAGACCGAGCTGGTGGTCAATTACCTGCAAAGGATCATCCCTCATTTTGCCATGGTGAAACAATTGCTGGCTTCGAAAACATTTGGGAGCCCATTGAAGATGGAGTATGTGATCGGCGAAATTTTCAACTGGCCCACGGTGAGCGGGTTTTACTTCAAGTCAGATCCCTCCACGCGTGGAATTTTACGTGACCGTGGCGCGCATGCCGTGGATCATATTTGCTGGTGGCTTGGCGGCAAGCCGACTGTGATCTCCTCTTGCAATGACTCGTTTGGCGGTAGTGAGGCTGTGGCGCATGTCGAGTTTGAAAGGGATTCATGCAAGGGGAAACTGGTGATGAGTTGGTTTGCCGATGTGCCTTGTCGCTTTTCCATCGAATGCGAAAAAGCGACAATCGAAGGGGAGATCTATGATTACCAAAAGCTTATCATTTCGGAAAATGGTCGTAAACGCGAAATGATCGTGGAGTCTCCCATCCATACCAAGCTGGATGTTGCGCGGGAGATCGCATCCAATTTTGTTGCTGTCATTCAAAAAGAGGAAAGACCGCTGGTGTGCGGCTCGGATGTTTTGGAATCCATCGAATTCACAGATGAAGCGTATGAAAAGGCGCGGCTGATGAATATGCCCTGGTATCGCTTTGAGGAGGTGCAGGATGTCGCCTGATACCCTGACTCTGGTAACGGGGGCTGGGGGATTTATTGGCGGGTGGGTGGCGGAAACGTTGTACCTAAGGGGGGAGCCCGTGCGTGCCGGTGTGCATAGTTGGTCTGGTGCGGCGCGCCCGGCGAGGTTTTGCATGGATATTGTCCCGTGCAATATCATGAATCCAGCGGAACTGGATGAAGCCATGCAGGGGGTCTCACAAGTCATTCACTGCGCCAAGGGTTCGGATGAATCGATTGCTCAGGGAACTCAGAATGTTCTGGAAGCGGCATACAGGCATGGCGTGCAGCGCTTCCTGCATGTCTCCACCACCGAGGTTTTCGGTCAACAGTCGGGTCGCATCGACGAGACCTTCCCCTGTCAGAGCATGCAAGACCCGTACGCAGACAACAAAATTCAAGCAGAGAACGTGTGCTGGGAATATCATAGCAAGGGATTACCCATGGTCATCCTTCGCCCGCCGATCGTGTACGGTCCGTTCAGCAAGACGTTCACGGTCAATCTGGCGTACAAATTGCTGGCTGGCAATTGGGGCATCTTCAAAGGCGCGGCAGATGGACTTTGCAACCTCATATACATCTCCGACCTTGTGGATGGCATTCTGCTCGCCGCCAAGTCGGATCTGGCGCCCGGACAGGTCTTCATCTTGAACGGGCCGGAGCAACCCACCTGGAACGAATACTTTGAGCGCTTCAACGACGCGCTTGATTTGCCTCCATTGAAGGTGTACGAATCTCAGGGGATCGGCTTCAAGACACGGTTGATGGAACCGCTTCGTGATTCGATCAAATTCGCGCGCAATCGGTTCGAACGTTTTATCAAACTGGTGGCTGCCAGGCAGAGACAGGCGAGGCGCATCATGAAGTTCGTGGAAACCCGCATGAAGACCACACCGCGCGTTCACGACCTTAAACTATATGGGCGCCGGGCAACGTATCTTTCGGGCAAGGCGCGCCACATGCTTGGCTACCAGCCGGTGGTCGATCTGGAGGAAGGTCTGCAAATGAGCGTGCAATGGCTGGACCAGATCGGCATGAGAAATTTTCGATATACAAAAGGCGCTCGTTGAAATGTCCACAAAGCCGCTTGTCAGCGTTGTGATCGCCACCTGGAATCGTGTGCAGGATGTTTTGGAAACCATCCACTCGGTGTACAGGCAGGACTATCCGTGCTTTGAGATCATTGTGGCGGATAATGCCTCGACCGATGGAACGGCGGATAAGATTCGCGTTTCATTCCCGACCGTGAAACTGATTCGCCTCTCAGAGAATCGTGGCGCTTCAGGCGGACGCAATGCCGGTATGCAAGAAGCGGACGGCGAATACATCCTCTGCCTTGACAGTGATGCCAGCCTGGAGGGCGGCGCGTTACACGCCCTTGTAGCCGCGTTTGAGACAGACCCGACCATTGGCGTTGTGAACTCAAAGGTCGTCAACGCTTTTACGCGGAACTTCGATCCTATTGCCGGTTGGGCGTACAGCGAAGAACAAAAGATGAAAAGCGACACACCTTTCTATACCCATACTTTTTCCGAGACGGGATGCGCCTTCCGCAGGGATGCGCTTCTCAAAACCGACATGTTCTGGGAGCGGTTGTTCTTTGGGCGTGAAGGCGAAGAATTGGCATTGCGAATGCTGGACGCAGGCTATCGGATTTTGTATTGTCCTTCCGTGGTGATATTACATCGCGCCTCACCCCAAAAGCGGATCGCCAGTAGCGAGCGCAGGTATCACGATTTTCGCAACGCTTTGCGCATATATCTGGTCCGCTATCCGTGGTGGCTGCTTGCTTGGATGCTTCCATTGAAGATTGCAGCTGAAACGGTGAAAGGGTTTCGAATGCAGCGCATGGATTGGGTGTTCCGGGCTGTTTGGGCTGTCGTCTGTGAATTACCCACGCTCTGGAAGGAACGCAAACCCATACATAATCGTACGGCGCTGGATTACCTGCATTTTCAGCGCGAGCATGGATCCCTCAGCTGGGGTCTATCATCCTGGTTGAAATACAAGACATGATGGATTGGAAGATGATCAGATCGCAAGAATTGACCGGCTACGAATTAAAAATATCCACCGGCATCAAAGATGATGCATGGGATCATTTTGTCGCGAAATGTCACGGCGGGCATCACGTTCAAACTGCAATGTGGGCGAGCATCAAATCACTGCTTGGCTGGCAGTCTGTGCGATTTATTGCGTGCAAACAAGGAGACATTGCGGGCGGCGCTCAAATGCTGGTGCGGCGGGTGCCGTTGTTGGGTTTGATAGGGTATGTGGTGAAAGGTCCCTTGTTTATCGGGGGCGATCAGCCGCTCGAGGATTTGGTCGTAAGCGGGATTCACCGATATTGCAGGGAAGCACATATTCAATACCTTGCCATCCAACCTCCCAATGACCGTCATAATCTGGCAGAACGCATGGAGCAATGGGGCTACAAAAAAAGTCTGATCTCCTTTACCCCTGCGCCTTTTTCAACCCTGGTCATTGATTTGAATAAAGACCCCGATGTGATCCTCGCGGCAATGCGCTCCACTACACGGTACAACATTCGTCTGGCAAACCGCAGGGGGGTAACTGTCCGGGAAGCGACAGAATCCGATCTTGATCTGTTCTACCAGACCCTGACGGCGACGAGCGACCGAAAGAATATCAAGGAATATCCATTTCGCTATTGGAAGCAATTTTTTGAGGTCTTTGGCTCTCGCGGCTTTGCGAAGATTTTCCTGGCTGAGTATCAGGGAGAGGTGCTTTCATCCCTGCTTCTGGTTTCATTTGGCGATACGGTCATTTATAAAAAAGGCGGCTGGATGGGACGCCACAGGGAACTTCATGCGAATGACCTTCTGCAGTGGGAGGCGATCCAGTGGGCAAAACGGCAGGGGTATCGTTATTATGATTTCGAGGGGATTTCCCCCGACATCGCAAAGTCCATTTTGCAAACGGGGCATGTACCTGACAAAAACGAAGGTTCCGTTGCCTCCTTTAAATTCGGCTTCGGCGGACAGGTCGTTTTTTATCCGGAAGCATATGACCGTTTCTACAATTCTGCCCTTGACTGGGGATACTGGAACATTTTCAGGCGAATCCGGTTTAGGTCGGAAGTTAATTATGTTCTCAACCTGTTGATGAGAAGTTAAACCGACGAACTTACGAAACGAGCGAACGATGCAATCGAAACCAGGTAAATCGGATACCGAACGAACGAAGGGAAGACAGCGCATTCTGATGCTATTGGAAAATTGCCCGTTCCCAAAGGATGACCGTGTACGGCGTGAGGCGCGCGCATTGATATCAGCGGGGTATCAGGTCACAGTAATTGCACCCGCTTCGAGGTCTCAGCCGATGCGGGAGATGTGGGAAGGGGTAAACGTCTATCGGTATCCGCCGCCTGTCGAGAAGGTCGGCTTTGTTGGGTATATCTGGGAATATGCCTACTCACTGACAAGGATTTTCCTGCTTTCGCTTTATGTTTTTTTTCGCGAAGGCTTCGACATTGTTCACGCGCATCAGCCACCGGACCTGTTCGTATTCATCGCGGGGTTTTACAAACTTTTGGGGAAGAAATATGTGCTCGACCATCATGACCTCGCCCCGGACTTGTACGAAGCGCGTTTTCGCGGCAGGTCAAAGTGGATTGTCACGCGGGTGTTGGTCTGGTTGGAAAAATTCGCCTGTCGTCTTGCAGACCGCGTGATTGCAACCAATGAGTCTTATAAACGCGTGGAAATGGAACGCGATCACGTTGACGAGGGACGGATTGTCATCGTCCGCAATGGACCGGATCTGCAGGAACTATATCAGTCGGAGGGGGAACCGGCGCTACGCAAGAACGGGAAAACGATCATCGGGTATGTGGGTGTGATGGGGACCCAGGACGGTGTGGACAACCTGCTATATGCGATAAAGCATCTTGTCTTTGAGATCGGGCGAAAGGATGTACTCTGTGTATTGGTAGGAAGCGGCAACGCATTGCCTGAGTTGAAGCATCTATCGGAATGTCTTGGGCTTGCGGAATATGTGCAATTTACGGGTTGGGTGGATGGACAGGAACAGGTGCTGCGTTACTTAAATGCCATGAATGTATGTGCCGCGCCCGAACCTGGGGATGTTTACAACCAGCGTTCCACGGCGGCAAAAGTGATGGAATACATGGCGGTGGGAAAGCCGGTGGTGTCCTTTGATCTGATCGAGCATCGTTTCTCTGCACAGGATGCTGCCTTGTACGCGTCACCGAACGACTGCGCGGATTTTGCCTGCAAACTCGATTTTCTTATCGATAACCCTGCTGTGCAGGGCAGGCTTGGCAGATATGGGTTGGAACGCATCCATAACCAGCTCGCGTGGCAGCATCAATCCAAACTGCTTGTCAGGATGTACAAGTTGCTCACCTCTGAAGAAACCGAAAGGATGGAGGCGTGAAGATTGTCCGCGAGCTGCCGCATGCGTTGTGGAGTTCGTTTGTGAGGGAACACCCGCAGGGAAATGTTTTTCACACCCCGGAAATGTTCGAGGTTTGGAAAGCGACGAGGGGGTATGTCCCGGAACTTTGGGCGGCTGTACAGGATGATAAGGTTGCTGCTCTTTTAATCCCTGTGCATATATCCATTTCCACTGGAGTGTTGAAAAAACTTACCACTCGCACAGTAGTCTTTGGTGGTGCCCTTTGCGTAGAAGGGCAGGCGGGAAGGCAGGGTTTGCACGACCTCCTTGTCGAGTTTCGGCTGCATGCGAGGATCGTTTCTCTGTTCACGGAAATTCGCAATGTTTCCGAACCCAATGGCATCCTGCCAGTTCTTTCAGAGTCAGGCTTCAGGTATGAAGAACACTTGAATTACCTGATCAATCTCCAAGGTCCGGTGGAGGCGGTTTTTGACCGAATTGGATCGCGCACCCGCCAGCACATCCGCAGAGCCATCAAGCGTAATAGGGTGCGGGTCGCTGAAGTCCGCGAACGGGAACAAATTCGTATTTGTTACGACCTGCTGCAAAAAACATATGGGCTGGCGAATGTCCCACTGGCGGATATTTCCCTGTTCCATGCCGCGTTCGATCAGCTGGCGGCGAAGCAAATGGCTCGTTTCACGCTTGCTTTTGTGGATGAAGAGCCCGCTGCGGTATCCGTCGAATTGATATACAAGGATGTCATATACGGTTGGTATGGCGGCGTGGATCGACGGTTCACACCCAATGCGCCGAATGAACTTATGATGTGGCATGTTCTGGAGTGGGGATGTAAAAACGGCTATCGTATCTACGATTTTGGCGGTGCTGGCAAGCCGGATGAGAAGTATGGGGTTCGGGATTTCAAAGCCAAGTTTGGCGGCGCGCTGGTTGGGTATGGCAGGAATGTTTGGGTGGCGCGTCCCGCCTTTTTGGCTGTGAGTAAATTTGCCTACGATGTATTGCGCCGGGTTATTTTCAGGAATTAAGGAGAAAGCGATGAGAAAAGATGCCATTAACATAGAGGAAGCGCGGGTTGCCGACGAGGAACTTTCCCTGAATTTTCCGCCATTCAAGGAACGTCATCGGGTGTTTCCCGCCGTATTTGAAAACAGGAATCACAAAAAGGTTTTGGACCTTGCCGCCGGTATTGGGTATGTAACCCAACGACTGGTGGAAAGTTATCCGGCAAAGGTGATCAGCCACGATCTCAGCCCTTCCTGCCTGCGTTATCTTGCGAAGTTAGGCGCCCCCACACTGCGTTTTGACATTGACAGTTCTGAAACCGGGTTTCCCTTTTCGTCCGGTTCCTTCGACGCTGTCATCTCACTTGTGACCATCGAACATCTCCTGTTCGTGGATGAATTTCTATCCGAACTGAACCGCATCCTTTGCGATGGCGGTTATCTCTACATATCCACGCCGAATTACGCCGCACCGGAATACCTGCTTGAGCCTGTGTTGCACGCCCGAACGTTTCATGACCCGATTGCACCCGCATCCCGCTATGAATTCTATGCCCATGTCCGTTATTTCACTTTCAGAACTCTTGGTGTTTTGCTGGATATGCACGGATTTTCGCTGGAGTGTGTTTATATTGCTTTACCAAAGGGTTCGGAGCGGTATCAAAATCTGTATCAAGAGTCGAAGATGAAAGCTCTGGCATATCGAAACCTGATGTGGTTGAAGGCAAAGGTGTTCCCGCTGCATCGTGCGTCGGAGCCCATCTTATGCTTGCAGAAGACTGCGGTCACCCGTCCGCCAATTTTCAAGAAAGTCCTCATTTGATAAAAAGCGAACCAATGATGAACAACCCACTGCCTCCCGTCGATACGCCCAACGACTTTGACATTTACGAAAATGTGAATTATCGCCATTACTGGCGGAGTCTCTCGCGTCAAAAACTGGATGAACTGGAG
This sequence comes from Anaerolineales bacterium UBA2395, assembly GCA_002343775.1. Classification (GTDB taxonomy): domain Bacteria; phylum Chloroflexota; class Anaerolineae; order Anaerolineales; family Villigracilaceae; genus Villigracilis. Next base: position 148,941 of record DDSH01000022.1, on the reverse strand, counting down.
AGATCCATTCTGGATGAACTGTTGCCAACGCATGGTCATGCCATCGTCGATTTAGGATGCGGCTATGGAAGGTTATTCTCACAGTATGCAGGTCGTTTCCAACATGTGGTTTTGTTCGATGGTTCCGAGTCGCTCCTGCGCCAGGCTCAAGCGGATTTCAAAGAAAAGGCATTCTATGTGCTTGGAGATATCGAGCATCTTCCATTCCGAGCAGCGGCATTTGATACTGCGCTGCTGGTGCGGGTTTTTCATCATTTAAATCATCCTGAAGAGGTTGTCAGCGCCATTCGCAGACTGTTGTGCGGGAACGGTTTGTTCATCATGAATTACAGCAACAAACGCAACGCTTTGCAGATCATTAAATTCCTTTTTATGATGACGAGACACAATCCCTTTACTCCGGAAACGCTGAAGGCGGAGGCAAATTTCTTCCATCATCATCCCGCTTCAATTACCCGACTGATGGCTGGTGCGGGATTCCAGAGTCTGGTCCACCGTGGAGCGGGGGTCTTCGATAAGATCGCTCCTCTCCTCGGTCCGATCCACCGCTTTGCCCCAACGGGAAAACGTCTCGCCCCTTTCCTCGGAAAGACAGCATTGGCTCCGTGGGTTTTTTGCAAGGCGGAACTCTCAGACCACATCCCCAGGCAGACATTTGAAAAAAACAGCGACCTGCTCGCTTGCCCGGTCTGCCACAACGAACTGTCCCAAAAAGATGCCGCTTTTTGCTGCACTCACTGCGCGCTAGAATATCCCATCAGGCATGGGATCGTAGATATGAGAATGATAAATCGATGAGCAGTGTTCTCACAAAACAGAAAAAGCCACATTGAAACTTGAAAGGACTCAGATGAACACCCCAATTGCAGCCGTAGTAACCCCGCTCGACGAACATATGGGATTGGATATTGCCCGCTCCCTGCATAAGCGCGGCATACCGGTCTATGGCTTGGACCATGACAGGCAGGCGGTTGGAAAATATTCGAATGCCTGCCAGCTTGTCATATCTCCGGACCCGCAAAAAGACGGTCGTGGTTACCTTGAATTCCTGGTCCGGTTTTCAATACAACTTGGCTTCAAACCGGTTCTTTTTCCGTTGAGCGACGAACATATCCTGATCATTTCCCGTAATCGGGAGATGCTGAAGGATCACTATGTATTTATCATGCCGGACGCGGAAACGATTGAATCCCTCTGTACCAAGGTCGGCTTGATCGAGGTGGCAAAAAAACTAAGTATCCCCGCGCCGGCCACTTTTTTCCCGGTATCGGCGGAGGAGATAACCTGGATTGCAGAACAAATCCCATACCCGGCGATCATCAAACCCGGGGAAAGCCCGCAATGGCATACCCCGCTTATTGAAAGACAGCTCAGGCGCGGCATCCTGGATGGACGCGCCAAAGTCGTTCTGTGCAGCAACGCCGAAGAACTGAAAGATGCCTACCATACGTTGGCAGCTGTCAACCCGGAATTGGTCGTTCAGGAGGTCATCCCCGGCGAGGATAGTCGCCTGTATTACGCCTCGTTTTATATGAACCGCCAGTCGCAGCCGCTAGCAGTGTTTGCCGGGCGCAAGGACCGCGTCATTCCGATTGGTTTCGGCTCAGCAAGTTTTGTCCATAGTTATTACGACCCGGAGTTGATCGATATGGGACTGCGAATTTTTCAGGGAACCAATTATCAAGGATTGGGCGGCATCGAATTCAAAAAGGATCCGCGTGACGAGACGTACAAGCTAATTGAAGTTAATACACGCTTCGGTATGTGGGATGGTCTGGGCGCGCGCTGTGGTGTGGATATCGGCTATATCGCCTACTGTGATGCGTTGCATATTCCGGTCGAACCCTGTCTGTCGTTCCGCACCGGAGTAATCTGGTTGGACTGGCAAAGGGACCTGCGCGCCGCCATCGCCTATATGCGGAACAGGATCTTTACATGGCGCGAATGGCTTGCCTCCTTGCGAGGCGAAAAGATGTGGGCGATCTACTCCAGCGCCGACCCACTGCCCGGTATCTTTTTTACATTCCGCCTCATCCGTATTCTATTTTCCAGACTCCTTTCGCATTAACCATGCCCGTCAATTTGTGGTCTGCAAACACATTGAAAAATTTCTGGCAGCTGCATTGCTCCGTTGAAGATGCAGCATGGCAATCCGCCATACAAAAAGCACTGCCAATCCTGTGTTTGAATCCGAGCCCATCTGATGAAAATGACCTGCTTCAGCAGGTGCTTGGTGAAGGGCAATTCGGCGCAGGGCATTGGGAACTCAGCCGCATTCGACGTCTCTATTATGAATTGAAACCATTCATCCCGCGGACGCTCAGCCGTGCGTTGCGCCAGCTGCTGCAAAAACGCCACCAGCGTGACTTTGAGCTGGGCTGGACCATCGAGGAGCGTTATCCACGCTTTCAATTTCAGGTATTGAAAAACCTTATGGAACTGACTGGCATGTCATCGGTCCGGTTTGAGGCGTTCTGGTCTCATGGCAGGCGTTTTGCCTTCATCCTCACCCACGATATCGAAGAAGAAAATGGGCAGGCATTTGTACGCGCTGTGGCGGATTTGGAGGAAAGCCTCGGGTTTCGTTCATCGTTCAATTTTGTTCCTGAGCGATACCGGGTGGACAAAGGTCTTATGGCAGAATTGCGCGAACGCGGATTTGAGATCGGCATTCATGGATTGAAGCATGATGGCAAACTCTTCAATTCTCATTCTGAATTCATATGCCGTGCCGAGCGGATCAATCATTACCTCAACGAATTTGACGCAGTCGGATTTCGTTCGCCGCTTACCCTCCGCAACCCGGAATGGATGCAAACGCTGCGTATCGAATATGACCTCTCGTTCTTCGATACGGATCCTTTTGAGCCCATGCCCGGTGGTGTCATGAGCATTCATCCGTTTTTTATAGGTCACTTCATCGAATTACCTTATACATTGGTTCAGGACTACACCCTCACTTCTGTACTGGGGGAGACCAGCCCAAGGATGTGGCTGGAAAAAGTAGCATTCATTCGGAAATATCATGGCATGGCATTGGTAAATACACACCCAGATTATCTGCGAAGGCCCGCGGTGCTCGATATTTACCGGGATTTCCTCATTATGATGAAAACCAGCGATGACTACTGGCATGTGCTGCCTTGTGAGATTGCAGCATGGTGGCGAAACCGCGCGGATGTACATCCGCGCGGTGAAGAGAATGGGAGAATCTCCCCTGTTGCCAATCTAGAAAACGGGGAATTAACTCTCGAGATGGCTCATGGCATCCATTCAAACGCGCCAATATCGTAGCCAGACCCCTGCGGGCGGGCTTTTCCATCATAATCGGATGGAACCATCGAGAGCGCCACACCTCTGTCAATGAGCGGTGACCCTGCCTGCAAGTGGAAATCGCCTCCTGCTGCGTTGACAAACAACGGATTCACATTCCATAGGTCATTTGGATATGCAGTTCCCTGCACGTTCTTTCCGTCGCTTCGATATGCATTGTTATTACCGATGTTGACCCCTTGTTGGGCGGCGCTGTTTTCGAAGTAGATTACATGCGAAAGCGGCTCGAAAAATGAATTGTTTTTGATCAAGCTGTTGGGTGTGTTGTTCAGTGTGATCATCGAGGGAAAATGTGCAGTCGACAGGTCGAGCCGGTTTGTGAAAATGTTATTGACGATTTGAAGGCTGTTGCTGTCGATGGCTTGTAGAACACGATAGGCTTGCAAAATGTTGTTGCGGATGACAAGACCATTCGCATCCTCGATCATAAAGGCTTTGCCAACCGCCTGTGAGGACTGCGATTGCATATTGAGGCAGATATTCTGTTCAAAGACGATGTTGCTCGCCGCTTCGTGGTAGCTGCCGTCTGAAAAGGTCTGGAAACAGTCGATATGGGGCGCGCGGTTTTCGGGGATACCGTAGTGAATGTCGTGAATGTTATTCCTGCGGATGATGTGCCCCGAACCGTGAAAGCGCATTCCATCCGCATCCACCCAGTTGGGGGGATTGAGCCAGCTGGGGTGATACTGAATGGTCCCCCAAATCTCGTTGCCTTCCACGAGGTTGTTTCGTCCGTGGACTTCGATGCCTGTGAATGCGTTTCGATATAGGCGGTTATTCCTCACAATACAATCGCGCATGACAGTTTCTTTGCCAGGGATGACAAATAAAACAATCCCACCGCGGGTTGCATCATGGACATAATTGTTCTCGAGCAAACATCCACTTCCGTTGACCCAAATGCCCCAGCCGTTCCTTGAATCATTGGGCGTGTTCGTGATTTCAAATCCACGAATGGATATGTAGTTTGACGTAACTGTAAAACCATATGTGACGACCGTTCCTTGTGCCTGGAAGGTGATTGGTGCTCCTGCCTCGCCGGAGCGGCTGACCATTACACGTTCCGGGTAATTTCCTGCAAGAACGATAACGGTATCTCCTTTGGAGGCTGTATTTGCCGCCTTTTGAATAGTGCGCCATGGGTTGGTTTCATTCCCCGGCGACGCATCATTCCCGCTGGCAGATACATAATACGTTGCTCCTGATTGCGTTGAGGGGAGGGTTGCGGTTGGCGTTGTGCTTGGAAGCGGTGAGGGGAGAAGTGTAAGAGTTGGGCTTGCAACGGCAGTAAAGGTCGGTGTGAAAGTCGGGCTCGCGCTGACAGTATTGGTTGGGCTCGGTAGTATAGCCGTCGGCGTGGAGGTGGGCATCGCAGTGAGGGTCAGGCTTGGGGTCGAAGTTGGAGGCGGATTTGTTGCAGTTGCTGTCTCTACAGGGGATGAAATGGGACCGTAAATGATGAAACCATCCACATATATGGGTTTCTTATCCTTATCCTGTTTTTGGATCACAACAGTGTGATACCCGACCGGCAGAGACGGCGACAGCCAGCGCGCCCGGTATTGTGTGCTCGATTGACTGCTTTTGAAGGAATGTTCTTTTCCATCGATGGTTAAAAGGAATGTGCCGCTGGAGTTGGTTCGCGTATACAACAGATGGAATTTGCCTCCATAAAAAGTAAAGCTAACTTTTTCATTTGCGAGGCTGGTTGTTTTGTGCGAGCCATTAAGCGCCGATTTTTTCGCTTCGCTTATCCATCCCGCCGTATATTTGAACGAGGTGTGACTATCATCGAATGTTCCCGCATAGAGGACATCGCTTTGTGCAGATTGCATCAAAGCAACAGGGGATGATGTGGCCTGGCTTGTTGTGGTGACCGATGGCGCGGCAGTTTCGGAATGAGGGGGGGGCGGTGTATCGAGAGTTTGAACCGCAGTGAGAGTCGAAGTGTAAGTGGGTAGTGTGGCTGGGGTGGATGTTTCAGTGGCAGACTCGGTTGGAATGGATGTGGTCGAATCGGTGCTCTGATATTGATCACTGGAGAACGCTGTTACCGTTGGTGGTTGCATGCCTGTCAGGCAAACAAAAATTCCCACCATTAATAGACTTAGACTTATATGGTATTTTCGCTTGATCATGGGATACTCCTTCTTCACGCCCATCATGGTAATGGAGCAAAAATGCAACTCGCATCAACCAAAAGTACCCTTATCAAATCTGTAATAGGGAATTCGATTTATAGCAACAATCAACCTCATTTCGCATTGCAAAAATGATAGACGATTCTTATCTTGAGAAAATACCCCGTAATTTTTATGGATTTTCAAGAAAACATCAAAGAAATCCTGAAACACGGATTCTGAGTTCAAAAGCGTTGGAATCTCGAATTGTTCAAAAAATCAGATATAAATAAAAGCGACAAATCTGTCCAAATTACCTCAATTGTCAGACATCCACTCATCTACCCCAATATCATACCCATTTCCCTGTGGTCGGAGATCGTCATCGTAGTCTGAAAAAACGATGGTCAGGGATGCGCCGGCATCGATGAGAGGAGAATTGGGCGTCAGGTGAAAATCGCCTTGCGCCGCATCCACAAACAGCGGATTCACATTCCACAGATCGTTTGGATACGGAATCCCAAAGGCGTCCTGCCCATCGCTTCGATATGCATGATTATGACCGATGTCTGTGCCTGATCTCGATGCCGGGTCTTCAAAGTAAATAATATGTAACAAAGGGTCAAAAAAGGAATTATTCCTGATCAGGCTGTTGGGTGTATTTTTCAGTGTAATCATGGAGGGAAAATTTTCCATGGAAAGATCCAGCCGGTTCGTAAATACGTTGTTGGCGATTTGCAGGTGGTTGCTGTTAATCCCTTGCATTACCCGGTATGCGCGTAGAATGTTGTTGCGGATGATCAGGTTGTTGGCATCCTGGATCATGAAGGCTTTTCCCGCTTCCAATGGGGTTTGTGCCTGCATGTTTTCGCACACATTTTGTTCGAAGATAATGTTGCTTGCCCGCTCGTGATAACTGCCATCCGCAAATGTTTGGAAACAGTCGATGTGAGGGTTGGGGTTTTCAGGAATCCCATAGACAATATCGTGGATATGATTTTTCCGAAATACGTGTCCCTCCCCGTGAAACCGTATCCCATCCGCGTCTGCCCACTCGGGCGGTTCCAGCCATTTGGGGTGGATTTGGATCGTGCCCAGAATCTCATTTCCCTCAACAAGGTGATCGCGCCCATTGATCACCAACCCGGCGAACGCATTCCCTTCAAGCCGGTTGTTCCTGACAATACAATCATGCACCTGAGTTTCTTCACCCGGCAACACAAACAGCATGATCCCACCCCGCGTGGCATCATATACAAAGTTATCCTCGATCACACAATGACTGCCCCTTGCCCAAATTCCCCAGCCGTCTTGTGTACTGTCAGGAGTGTTGGTGATTTCAAATCCCTGGATTGAGACGTAATCCGCCGTGATGGTAAACCCCTGCATCACCACCTGCCCCTCCGCCACAAACCGGACCGGTGAATCTGGACTTCCCGAAAAGGTTATGACAACGCGTTCAGCGTATCTCCCCTCTTCCACCATGACCGTTCCTCCTCCTGCACTGGCATTAGCTGCGTGCTGGATAGTTCGCCATGGTCTTTCTTTTGAGCCGTCATTGGAATCATCCCCATCGGCACTCACGTAAAAAACGTTCCCCGGGATCTCGGTAGGCACATTGGGGGTGGGCGTCTCTGTTGGTGGGATGGGTGATGCGCAAAACAAATTTACACCTCCCATTATCAAAAAGAAAATTAGGATCCTGCATCGTTCTTTCATGCTCGCCATCCAATGAGACCTGCTGTGTTCATTCTACCCCTTTTGAATGTAGGCGGGCATTACAATGTCCCCAATCAAAAAGATGCGATCGGAAAAACGCGATATCAACGTGCAATTGCATCATCAACTTGGCGAAGTGTAGCATGAAAAAAAGTTCGGGCGAAGACAAAAGGCTTGGTTCGCCCGAACCGATTCAGGTCAGCGTTTGAGACGGGCGAGGGATGAGAGTCCTTTTGAGATGAGGGTAAAGGCTGAGGCGAGGAGAATGCCTATAAGGAGGAGAATCCGCCAATCCAGTGCATTGGTTGTTTGGGTGCTGCCATTTGCATGTGTGGAGATGGTTGGGTTGGTGCTGGTGACAGGTAGTAAGCCGAAGAGAGTGGTTTGGGTGGTGGCTGTAGAATTATTCCTCCACGGTGGACCGCCTCCACCAGGGCGGGTGAGGGTGGCAACCTCGGGCGCGGTGGCTTCCCATTGGCGGATGAAGCCGACGATGGCTTGGATTTCGGCTTCGGTCATGCGGTCGCCCCAGGTGGGCATGGCGGTGCCGGGCACGCCTGATGTGATGATCTGTTGAATGGCTTGGTCTGTTCTATCCACGAAGAAAGATTGAACGTTGAGTGACGGTGCGCGCGGTGTGCCTTGCCCTTCGGGACCGTGGCAGCGCGAGCAGTTCGCGGCGTAAAGTTGACTGCCAAGTGCAATCGATTCTTCGGTGGTGGGGATGGGCACGTTTGGCGCAGGGATGGTGCCGAGCGGAACTTCCTGCCAACGTTGAATGAGGGTGATGAGCGCGGAAATTTCTTCAGGGGTGAGGGTGTTGCTCCAGCCTGCCATGAGCGTGCCTGTGTTGCCTAAGGTGAGGGTGCGGGTGAGTTCGTCGGCGGTTTTGGCACGGGTGTCTTCGTCGTTGAGGGCAGGGGCGATGCTGGTGCCGAGTCCGTCTGCGCCGTGGCAGGAGACACAATTTGCGGCGAAGATTTGCACTGCGGTTTGCAGGGTTGCGCCATCGGTCAATGTGCCGACTTGTGCGAGCAGGGCAGGGTCGGCTTCGGTGGTGAAGGGAACGAGCGGGGCAAGACCGAGGTTGACCACGCGGTCACCTGTTTCTGCCCAGTCGCCATATTGAATGAGAAGGACGAGTTCGTCAATTTGATAATCGCTAAGTGGACCGCCATCGAGGAGTGACCAGGCGGGCATGGCGGTTTGGTACCGTCCACGGGCGATGGTCTTTTGGATCTCTTCGAAGGGCATGGTACCGAGGGCGGGATTGTTAAGTGCAGGAGTTGCGCCGATACCTTCGCCGTTCAAGCCGTGACAGACAGCGCAGTTTTCGGCATAGAGGGTCATGGCTTCGTCGAGTTGCACGGCGAGGACTTCTCCTTGTGCGGAGACGATGCGGGTCGGTTCGTTGAGCATGTACCAGCCGAGACCTGCGGCAATGAGCATGGTGGCGCCCAAGCTGATGAGGGATTCGATGAGGTGGGATTTTGGGTTCATGATTTTTCTTTCTTAACCACGAAGGGTCACGAAGGGTCACAAAGGTTTTTAAGAACTTTACTTCGTGTCCCTTTGTCTCCTTTGTGGTTCTTGTTTTTTTATCCACGAAGAGACACGAAGGTTAAGGGCTATGGATAGATGACTTGCGCCATATCGTAGGTTTGGCGTTGGATGATGTCCCCTGTATCCACTTTGACTTCGCCGTTTTCGATGGTGAGGGCGAAGAGATCGAGCGGGCGCGGGGCGGGTGGATTTTCTACGGTGCCTTGCTGGTCGAATTGGGAGTTGTGGCACGGGCAGACGAATTTCTGTGCGGTCGCATCCCATGGGACGGTGCAGCCGAGATGGGTGCAACGATGATATACAGCAAGAAATCCGCCATCACCGATGCGGACGATGTAGAAACGTCCGTTCGGGATGTGGGTGACGGAGTTTGCGGGAAAGTCATCCACCAAGCCAGCGGTGATGACCGATCCGAATTCACCTTCGGCTAAACGCGGTTGAAGATAGGCAAGGAATACGCCAGCGGTTTCGACGGCAACGACTCCGCCGAAGAATGCCCAAGTGAGTTTGAGAAAATCACGGCGGGAGAGGGAGGAGGGGGAAGTTTCAGTCATGGGGAAAGTCCAGTTATAAGTTGAAGGTTACAGGTTGAAGGTACGTGATGCGTAATGCATGAGTTATCAACCTACCAATTTGCTAATGAACTACAACGGGCATATTCCACGGAAAATACAAATTCATGCCTGGTCCGCGGAAGTAGATGCCGATGAGGGTAAGGACGATGAAGGCGGTGAAGAGGAAGGTGGCAATGAACAGCACGCGTTCTTCGGTGTCAGCCTGAAAAATCTTGTGAATACGGTCATCGAGTAGGATGAGCGGCAGGGCGATGACGGCAAGGGGAATGAGTCCGTTTGAAATGAGCGTGTCCCAGGTAGGCAGCCAGAGAGTCCAGTTGAGGAGGTACTCATCGAGCAAGACCCAGATGGGAGTGGCGATGAGTGCGATGCCGACAGCAAGGATGGTGAGGGCGCGTCCGCGTTGGGAGCGAAAGTAGACGCCGACGCTTTTTAGGTTCAAGTCAAAGAAGGGGAGCAGGAAAATCCCTGCAATCGCAAGCGAGGGAATGATGATCGCGCCAACCAACGGGTGGAAGTGCAGTAGAAGTTCTTGAAGTCCCATGAAATACCACGGTGCTTTGGCAGGGTTGGGAGATAAGGCTGAGTTAGCGATTCCCTCCAATGGAGCCGGAACAAGCATGGAGAAGAGAAGAAGCGCAGCCGTCCATGCAAGTGCAAAGATCATTTCACGGTTGGTCAGGTTGGGGATGGTGGTCACGCGTTCGGGTTTGGGGTCTTCAATCTGCTTTGAAGATTTTGGAATGGTCAGACCGCCATCTTTGCGGACGCGCCAAAAGTGATACGACATCAACCCGAAGATGGCGAGCGGGATAAATGAAATGTGCATGGAGTAAAAGTTGAGCAGGGTGTTCGCGCCCACTTCGGGTCCGCCGAGGACGAGTTGAGTGAGCCACTGCCCGATGAGCGGCACATAACTGATGATGCTGGTGCCGACGGTAATTGCCCAATAAGCGAGTTGATCCCACGGCAAAAGATAACCTGTGAAATTTGCGCCGAGAACAAGCAGCAGCATGGCAACTCCAATGAGCCAGTTCAGTTCACGCGGCGGGCGGTACGCGCCTGTGACGAAGACACGAATAAGATGAAGTACGGTGACGACAATAAGGAGATTTGCGCTCCAGTGATGCAGGTTGCGGATCAGTTCGCCGAACCAGACGTTGGAGTTGATCTCTAAAATGTCGAGATAGGCTTGCGGTGCGGCGGGAGTGTAGTTGTTGATGAGGATGATGCCCGTGCCGCCGAGGATGGTCATGAGCAGGGCAGAGAGCCCGCCCAAGCCCCAGGTGTATGTCCACTTCATGGAGGTGGTTTCCACTTTGGCGGGGTGGATGTGCAGGACGAGGCTTTCCATGACCATGCGCATTCGTCCACGGTCATCGGCTGGGATGCCCTCGGGGGTGAGGCGTTTTCGCATTCGTTCAAATAATGAAGGTTCGGGTTGAGGTGTTTGTTCTTCCATGAGATTTCCTTTGCGGAATAACGAAGTTCTGCTTCGTGGTTTTCCGAAAGTAGAACTTTCGGATTCCATGTTGTGGTTTTATCAATGCAAGTTGTAGAGGGGTAAAAGAACTTGTGAAGGTTTGGTAAAGGCTGGGTTTGTTATTAATAACAAAAATATTTTTCGAGTCTTGAAAGGACGTTTACAAAGCCTTTACATGGACGTTCTATCATGGGGTCATCGTAAAAAAAGAACGTCACGTTTCAAGCGCGACGTATAAACAAGGAGATAATCATGTTCAACAATTTCAAACACATTCTCATTGGCGTCCTTTCAGCGGTGGTTGTGATCGCCGTGGGCGCAAGTGCCTACAATGCTTTTGCTTCGCCATCGGCTCCGACTGCCAGCACTACCGATCTTGCTCAATATGGCAATGGCAACGGGAACGGTGGAAACGGTAATGGCGGCACAACGGGCGGGAATGGCACGCAGTTGACTGCCATCCCAGCCTCAGATTTGAGCGCCGAAGAAGCCGCTGCATTGCTTTTCATGCGCGAAGAAGAAAAACTGGCACGCGATGTCTACAATCAGATGTATGCACTGTGGGGACAACCTGTTTTCCAGAATATCGCTGCCAGCGAGCAGGCTCATATGGATGAGATCAAACTGCTATTGGATCGCTACGGTCTTGCCGACCCCGCACTTGCTCCTGGTCAATTTACAGATGCCAACCTTCAGGCTTTGTACGACCAACTGATCGCGCAAGGCTCCATCTCTGCGACTGAGGCTTTCAATGTCGGCGCATTGATCGAGCAGACGGACATCGCCGACTTGCAGGCTCGCCTTGCTCAGACCGACAATGCCGATATCCAACTGGTGTACACCAACCTGATGAACGCTTCATATAATCACCTCGCGGCTTTCACGGGTGAACAGGGCGGCAATGGGAACGGTTATGGCGGCGGCAATGCTCAGGCTGGGCAGACAGGTCAAGGTCAGGTGGGAAGCGGGGTTCCGCAGGCGAATGTCTCTGGCGCGGTCACTGTCCACGGTGTGGTTAATTCATACGACGGCATGGGCATCAGTTTCACTGCCGATGATGGACAGACTCTCTATGTAGACACGGGCAATATGCGCTACAGCCAGTCGCTCGGCTTCGCGCCCGCGGCTGGCGATGGTTTGACGGTGGTCATGTTCTACGGCGACCAGGGCGTGAACAGCGCGATTACGGTCACGATGGATGCAACAGGCATGACCTACACCTTCCGTAGTGAAACGGGGCAGCCGTTATGGGCGGGCGGCAATGGGAAAGGCAACGGCGGAAACCATTAAATCTTCCGTTTGAAAAAAGTCCCTGCCAACTGGCAGGGACTTTTTTCTACAGGAATTAATCATCATGCTCTCGCCCATCGGCGTGGCATTCGACACAGTTCTCAAAATCGGAGATGCCTTCCTCGCGATGTTCTTCAGCAATCCTGGAGGGATTATGCTCATGGCAGCCGTAACAGGTGTAGGTGGTCAGGCTGTTGGGATGGCAGGTGGCGCACTTGCCTTCTGCGCCTTCATGATTCATGGGGAAGGTATGCGGACCGTTATACGAAGCAGGTTCCCAGGCGCTGGTTGAATGGCAGGCGGCGCAGTCGGTGCCGAATTGCCCACGATGTTCGTCAGGTTCGGCATGACAGGCAACGCACTCTTTCGGTGTGCCTTGATATACGCCGTTCTTATGGCAGGATTCACATTCCACGTTTGCGTGTGCGCCATCCAGTTTGAAGGCAGAGAGATTGTGATCGAACGTAGCGGGCGTCCAGCCTTCGGGCGAATGGCAGGCTTGACACTCTGCGCCATAGGCAAACTCATGCGGATCATCCGAGTGGTGGCAGGAGTAGCAATCTTGTAATGTCAATTGCATATCGCTGATGCTGCGGGCATTCAAGTGACACTGCGAACACGGCAGCCCAACGTGTTTTCCCTGCAACGGAAAACTGAAGCGGTTGTGATCGAAGTCATCGCCGTAGGTGTCGATGCCGTCGTGGCAAACAAGGCAGTCCGCGCCGAATTCGAGTAGATGAAGTTGGGTGTATACAAGATCTACTTCGCGGTGGCAGGTCAGGCAGGAGTCCGAAGCGAAGGTGGTGATGTCATCCGCGTGGCAGTCGGCACACTCAAAGGGAGTCCCATCCAGATTTTGTTGGTGACCCTCCAATGAATATCCAAGCGCATCATGCGGAAATTCGTTTTTGCCCAACTCTGTGAGTGAAGCGGTTTCGCCGCGATGTTCGGGGTGACAATCACGGCAGGCAAGCGCGGGACTTTGATGCGTGATGATGCCGTGCAACTCGGCGACGGTGAGCATTTGCGCCGCAATTTCTGTGTGACATTGGATACAGCGATCTGCCATCTCCTCCTGCCCCCAAAATGGGACATGGCACGCGCCGCATTCCTTAATTTGGGCATGAGATGTGACCCCATTCAGTTCTTCACCCTGTTGGGTGTTGAGATCGCCTGAACTGAACATCTCTCCGCCGCTGGCAAATGCAACGCCAACCAAGGCAAAGAATGTAATCAATGCTGCGATAACCCCCGTACCCGTAAGACACCCAAGACGATTGTTGTTCATGCCCGCCTCCTACTTGAAAAATGTGGCGTAATACAACGCCCCGCCAATGTGAACGAATGCAGAAATGAACAGCGCAATACCAATCGGAATGTGAACGGTATGCCACAATGCCATGAGTTGACGCGCGCGCTTCAATGCCTCTTGCGAAAGTGTGCCTTCGATCTCCAAGCCATCCAGCGTGCGGGGGATGCGGGTGAAGATGTAACGCCCGATGAATCCGCTCACGACGATGATGATCGTCAGCAGGGTGGTGGCGCCTGCCAGCCCGTTGAACTTCCATGACGTATGGAGCAGAACCATATACGGACCCACCAACCCCATGAAAATATGGAATTTCAGCCAGGTGGATAATTTTCCCCACGCGGCAAAGCGCACCCGTTTGCGCAAACTGTAAAATGTTTCGGTCATCAGCATCAGAATGAAACCGATGATGCCGATGGTGTGACCGAACAATTCACTGGCAGCGGGGATGCCTTGATTCAATACAACCATTGCCCCATACCCACCCGTGATCAATATACAAACAAAAACCGCAAGCCAGAGTTCTGTGTAGCCTCTCAGCATGCCTGCCTCCCGACATATTTATTTTCTCAAGATTTAAGTTTGGTCCAAAAATCCACAATGACATCGGATAACTTCGCATCATGGGCGAGCAGCCTGTCGCGCATGGGAGAAATATCCACTTGTTGTGTGATGATTCTTTGCAAGGGGATGGAGAGCGTTTGATCTCCCATGACCACTGCACCGATCAGTTTTTTCTCGCCGACGAGAATGCGCACGCGGTTCACATCGAAGCCGCTTTGGGCGATCACGGCATTTGGAAGTTCACGCCAGGTCTCGCTATCGCCGCGTGCAATGCCGACCAGGTCTTCATCCCTTCCATGCCCAACTGCGCCGATGATGGTGGTGGTCAGCCCTGCCAGCCGTGTAACGTTGAACGGTATGGACTTGATGTAGGGTGTGCTTCGTCCCGCCATGTTCGTGCCCGCCGCACAGCCTTGTTCACGGGCAGCGCCCCACAAACTATCGAGGATCGAGCGCCCGCTGATCGGGTCGAATACTTGTGCCACATCACCTGCCGCAAAAATATTTGGGTCATCTGTCTGCATGAATTCGTTCACAAGAATGCCGCGATCCACTTGCAGACCCGCCTCACGCGCCAACTCCACACGCGGTTGGATGCCGATGGCATAGGCGAGCAGGTCACATTTGAGCGTTTTTCCATTTTTCAGGCGGATGGAATTTACCTTACCCGACCGCCCGATGATCTCTTGCAATTCTGAATGAAAGTGCAGGGTGATCCCTTCCACTTGCAAACGCGCTTCGATAATGCGCGATTCCTGTTCGTCGAGTACATTGCTCCAGTAGCGATTCCCTCGCAACAAATAATGGACGTCCATGCCGCGTGCCAGCAAGCCTTCGGCGAGTTCGAGCGCGGTAATGCCGCCACCGACCACAACCGCAGTCCGCCCGCGTTTGGCGAGTTTGAGAATATTCCGCGCATCACTTAAATGATCGAGTTTCACTACACCTTGCAGGGTTGCGCCAGAAACAGCCAGAGGCGTGGCAAAGGCTCCAGTGGCAAGCAGCAGCCTGTCGTACGTTAGAAGCGAGTTGTCATCCAATTGCAGCGAGGTTTCGTCACGCAGGATTTTCGTCACGCGGGCTTTGCGGTAGGTGAATCCAAGTTTTTTGTAATCTTCGCGCGTTTTGGGATACAGGGCGTGATCGGATAA
Organism: Anaerolineales bacterium UBA2395; assembly: GCA_002343775.1. GTDB lineage: Bacteria > Chloroflexota > Anaerolineae > Anaerolineales > Villigracilaceae > Villigracilis. Next base: position 133,834 of record DDSH01000022.1, on the reverse strand, counting down.
TTCACCCGTGAGGTAATACGCCAACCCAGGGCGCGAATAAAACCCATGCGGATCGTCGCCGAGCATGATGATCTCTGCGCCTCGCTCCACGCTGCGAATTGATTCTATTGCTGCGATTCCCGCCACGCCTGAACCGATGATGACGTGCCTCATGATGCCTCCGCTGCAAAGAGGTCGGTGCGCTCAAAGCGCAACACCCCACGCGGACAACGCGCCACACACTCGCCGCATGTCAGGCACTCGCTGCGGTTGATGGCTTCACTGCGCCAGACATGAGCGCGCACATCAATTTCAATGGGACAGTTGTAAGTGCAAATGCCGCACTGCACACACCGCGCCGCATCAGGGACGACATGTCCCTCGGCGAGGGTTGTGCGTTTTCTGGCGCTGCGCTTAAATACATTTAGAAAAGCCAAAAAAACTCCTATAAAAAACAGTCGTGCAAACTGGGAAAAGGTTATTTTCGAAAAAAATTGTATTACTTTATTCAGATATGTGTAGTGACAAATGTAATATAGGGCTGTGTAATGTTTTTCTTGATACACCCTTCTATCATTCTTTCAAATAGCAGTTTCCACTCTTGGGCTGATATATCAAAAGAACTTGATGGGTTCTTGTTCATCAAGTTCTTTTGGTTCTCTTCTTAGAATCCTGTCTCTATATAAAAGCAGGGGTTGGTATGTATTAAGTATGGGGTAAAACTCATACCCATAAAAGTTTACATCATCATCTTCGGACGGTATTGCAGCGCCTCTGCCAGATGCGGTGACTGGATCTCTTCGCTCCCCGCCAAATCCGCGATAGTGCGGGATAGTTTGAGGATGCGGTGATAAGCACGTGCCGATAAGTTGAGTTGACTCATCGCCGCCCGCATCAGGCTCTGACCTTCGGGCTGTAACTGGCAAAATTGCCTTACCTCGCCGATGCGCATGTCTGCGTTGCAGATGATATTCGATACTTCGATATTCGAATTTCGACTACTCGAATATCGTTGTGTCTGAATATCTCTTGCTGCTTGCACTCGCTTGCGAATCGACTCGCTGGTTTCGCCTAAGCGATCTCCACTGAGTTTTTCATAGTCGACACGTGGCACTTCGATGTGGATATCAATGCGGTCGAGGATGGGGCCGGATATGCGCTTTTGGTACTTGGTCACTACGGCAGGGGCGCAAGTGCAGGGTTTTTGGGCGTCTCCATAAAATCCACATGGACAGGGATTCATGGCAGCAATCAATTGGAAGTTTGCTGAAAAAGTTAATGAGCCTTTTGCGCGGCTGATGGTGACGATCTTGTCTTCCATTGGCTGGCGCATGACTTCGAGGACGCGTGTGCCGAATTCGGGAAATTCATCAAGGAAGAGGACGCCACGATGGGCGAGCGAGATTTCGCCGGGCTTGGGGATATTCCCACCGCCGACGAGACCTGCATGGGAGATGGTGTGATGCGGCGAACGAAACGGACGATGTTTGATGAGTGGTGTGCCAGCGGGGAGTTGATCCGCCACAGAGTAGATGCGTGTCACATCCAGTGATTCTTCAATACTCATTTCTGGCAAGATGCCCGGTAGAGCACGGGCTAACAGTGTTTTTCCGCTGCCTGGGCTTCCCGCCATAAGCAGGTTATGTCCGCCAGCCGCAGCGACTTCGAGCGCACGTTTGACGTGTTCCTGTCCCTTGATTTCGGCAAAGTCGGTGGGGGTGAAGAGCGGCTCGGGCTGGTCGTCGCTGGAGGGTTGATAAGGTTGAATGGGTTCGCGCCCGCTCAAATGTCCGACGAGATGCGCCAGAGATTTGACGGGATACACTTCCAGGTCGGGAATCAAAGCCGCTTCACCTGCATCCGCTTCGGGGACGAACATCCGCTTGAACCCATTGGCGCGTGCAGAGGCTGCCATGGGTAACATGCCGCGTGTGTGGCGGACGATGCCATCCAGTGAAAGTTCGCCGATGACGAGTGCGCCTTCGATGGTTTCGTGCGGAAGATACCCGGCGAGGATGACAACGCCAAGCGCGATGGGCAGGTCGTAGGCGGGTCCTTCTTTGCGGACGACAGCCGGTGCGAGATTGACAACGATGCGGTGACGGGGGAAATGCAAGCCCGCGTTCTTGACGGCGGTTTGCACACGTTCACGGCTTTCTTGAACGGCAGTATCGGGCAGACCTACGATGGTGACGCCGGGGAGACCGTTGGTGTAATCGACTTCCACTTCGACGATGACGCCTTCAAGTCCCACCACAGCGCAGGAATAAACGCGTGAAAGCATGCGGCTATTTTAACATAGACCATGAAGACGAATTGAACCAACATGGATATAAATAAAATTTATACCCAGCCATAAAATGATCGAAGGGACTGAATTACCTTTTCCACTTGTGATATGCGGGGGAAACGACTATGCTGAAAATGCGGAACAAGTCGGTGCATTCCGAAAGTATTTGAAATGGAAGGAGGACGATATGGCAGTTTCACTCTTCATCGGTGTCATGGGCGGGGCGATCCTTGGCTTTGCAACCCAGAATGGTCGGTCGTCTCTATGCACCTTTATCCGGGAGAAGCATCCCACCCTGTTTAAGGGAATCGCTATCACCTTGTTGCTGGGGCTGATTCTTATCCCCACCGCGGTTGTGAGCGGTTCGTTGTTCATCAACCCCACGCCTTTCTATTGGGGCGGCTGCATGGCATGCAGCTTTGTCTACAGTTTCTTCGTGGTGCATTGTACGCTCTTCCAGGAAAAGCAGGATGCATGAAGGTGAACGTTTAGCAAGGGCAGCCTGAAAGTGTAGTGGAGACCCTGAAGGTTAGCGTGTTCTCTCAGGCGGTGTTTTAATATTCTGCCGCCATGTGAATCAGGCACGAAAAACCTTGAGGGTCTCTTTTTTGTTTAAGCGATATGTCGAGTGATGAGGATGTCGGCATTTTCAGGCGCATGGATGAAGCCCCAGAAGACGTTGCTGGCGCGATGCGGGGGAGCGTTCCTTTTCCGCATCATAAAATTGACCCGCTGCATGTTCAACCCATCGACCTTGACCTTCACGACGCGTTTTAACTGTCTCATGCAATAACTGGCAAGGTCGGAGACGAAGGAAATCCCGAAGCCCTCCGCGACCACCTCCATCACTGCTTCCACGTTGCCAAGCTCAAGGAAGATTTTCAGATCATCGAGGCTGATGTCGAACTTGGCGAGTTCCTCCATCATCACCCGCCGCGTCCCAGACGTTGCCTCGCGAAGGATCATCGGTTCCTGCGTAATCTCCGAAGCGTCCACCGAGGTACGCGAAGCCCACGGGTGATTGGACGACACGATTAGGTTGATCGAGTCGCGGAAAAATTCCTGCGACTCCAAGCTGCTGTTGTTAACTTCCGAACTGACGATCCCCAAATGCGCCTCTCCCTCCAGCAGGCTTGGGACGGTATAGTCTGGTCGGCAGGACAGGATGTGTGCACGTACGCCAGAGTGGTGTGAGCAAAAACGGGCGACCAGCAGGGGCAGAATGTATTTCCCGCTGGTGGAACTGCATGCGATGCGCAAATCTCCCACAAATACATGTTGCAGCGACGACATCATATCCTTCAAGTTATTGGTGTCGTGAAGCAGGCGCTGTGCCCAGGGCAACAATAATTGCCCCGCTTCGGTTAACTTTAAGCCGGTATTGCTGCGGATGAAAAGCTGAACTTCCAGTTCCTCTTCTAGCAGTTTGATCTGATGACTCAACGCGGGCTGGCTGAGATGCAGCTGCTTCGATGCCTCCGATAAACTGGAAGTTTCCGCTGCCCGCAAAAATGCCTCTAGCTTGCGAATATCCATTGTGAATTTCTCCACTATCATTATAGGGAGGATTGGCGGGATTTACAATGTAATGAAGCATTTATAAAGAATATATCCGACCCAAGAAGTCTAAAAACGTTTGGGATGTAAAAACGTTTCCAAAAGCGGGATGCCCGCCATTTGGCGGGCATCCTTTATTTCATTGCCGGTTACTTGTTATGCGGAACAGTGACTGTGGCTTCTGCTATGACAGTGGCACCGCACGAGTTGGTGGCTTGGTAAACGATCGTATACACACGCCCGTTTCCATTGCCCATGCGCTCCGCCCGCAGCTTGAAAGAGTCGTTGTCAAGGATGACGATGTCGTTGATGAAATTCCCGTTCCCTTTGCTGTCATCGGGTTCGTTGGAGGTGATGGAAAGCAGATCAATCGACACGACATTGCTCGAAGCGGTGAAAGATGCTTCCACGTCCACATACTTGTTGTTGGCAGGCCAAAGGACGTTTGGCGTCACGGTTACGCTCAGGGTGGGTGGCATGCATAACCCTACAATGACCGGGTCGTGGTCGGAGGTGCGGAACTCGTTCGGCTCGTAGAGCGGGAGTGTGTCCGATTCCTCTTCGAAGGCGGCTTCGCCGCCAGTCCTCTCGTCGTCGTTATAGTCGAAGAGCGGAATTTCGTCGGCATTGATGTGCCACTCTGCCACACCGCTCACTTGCGGGTTGAGGCTGGCGTTGGCAAGCGCATGGTCGAGGTAGCCCAACTGACCGTCGAAGACGTAGCCGTACGCGCTGGGTCCGCCAAAGGCTGCCACCAGGTCGGTGTATCCGGCGTTCTGAAGCGCAACGATCGGGTCTTCCCGGGCATAGGAATTCAAGTCACCGATGATGAGCATATCCGGGTCGCCGCTGCCGGTTGGGTCGCTGGCAAGCCAGTCTGCCATGGCTTGTGCCGCCAGCGTACGGGTACCATTGCAGTTCCCCTGACCGGTGGTTGTGTCATCATCGCCTGCGCCGCAGCTGGAGCCTTTGCTCTTCAAGTGGTTGACAACCACAGTGAAGCGTCCACCGGAGGCAATCTCTTCAAAGGTCTGAGCGAGAGCCGGGCGGTTGCGACCATCATCGAAGCGCGGGTCGACGTTGCTATCCAATATGGCATAGTTGCCAACCGGTACGACGGTGGATGTCTTGTAAATGATGCCAACACGGATGGCGTCGCCGCCGATGACGCCCGTGTCGATGTAGGCATAGCCCGGCAAGTCAGCCACAATGTCTGCCAGCGGTTCGACTCCGGGAGTGTTTTCCATCTCCATCAAACCAAGCACATCCGCATCGAGAGCAGAGAGGGCTGCCAGCAATTTCGTGCGCTGACGGTCCAGTTCCTGGGCGCTGTCTGCGCCGCGGCAATCCATTGTGCCCGAGGGTCCGCAGATGCCCACGTCGTTCGAGGCGGTCGTGTCCACGGTCAGGAAGTAATTGAGGACGTTAAAGCTGGCAACCTTCAGGCTGCCGCCGACATCGGGAACATCCGCTCTCGGGTTGACTGAGGTAAAGGCATAGCTGTACGCTTCCGTCACAGGACGGATGCGCCAGGCATCGGTTCCCGTTTGACCGGCAAACGACCAATGTAATATACCTGTCAGGTTGGTGATCGTATCGCCGCCGCGGAAGAAGTTCCCGGTGCTAAGCCCCGGAACTGGATGGTAATAGTTCGTGTTCGGTGCATCCACAGGACGGTTCTGGCGGTTGTCCGTATCGTCGAGAATGATCGAGCGCCGTGCCAGGTCGATTTCATGGTCGATCAAGCCGGACGCGCTGGGAGTGTTGACCGCAGTAAAGGTATGCGGGCGTCCGCCCTCGGTGAGGATCACCTGTCCATAACGCGCCAATTCGAAATACTCACTAACCGACAGCGCATCCGGGAATGTGACCAACATGCCTTCGAACGCTTCAAAGTAAGCGTTGATGGCGGTTATGGCTGCGTTCAGATCGCCACTGGGGACGTTCGGTACTGGCAGGTCAATGCTGGCTGGGATGGGGAGCGGGTTGCCGGAACTTAGAACGGTGACACTCGCTGCCGTCGTGGCGGACAGCTGGCTCATGCCGAAGAACTCGCTCGATGTGCCGGTGACGCGCACTTTGTCGCCGACATTGACCGGCGTTGGGCAGCTGCTGCAAAAGACGAAGATACCTTCCGATGTGGCTGGATCGGCATCAATATCCGCATCTTCTTCCTGGAGGAAGAACCCGCGCAGCTGACCGCTGCCTTGGGTCTGGTAATCGCCGACGACGATTGCCTCCACTGTGAACGTTCCAGGTGCGGATACATCGCCGCTGCCCTGAATCGCGTGGATCGGCGTGACCGCTGCCCCCGCGCCAGTGGTAAAGCTGAAGGTGGTTGCACCAGTCAGGGAATCGGGCGTGCCATCATTGTCAGTGACATCATTGGCGTCGATGACAATGGAACAGGTGGTGTTTGCAGGCAGGTCGCTGGCTGGGTCGATGGTCACGCTCGTGACGTCGTTTGCCGCGTCATTGCCTGCCACCGGGGTACCTGCCGGACATTCGAGACTGATCGCCCCGGCGGCAGCATCCACGCTTTCGCTGAACGTCACGCTGACGTTACTGCCAACGGGCACATTGGTCATGCCATCAGCAGGGTTTGTCTCGGTCACTGTGGGAGGCAGGTCGGAGGATATCCCCGCGATGGGCGTGTTTGCCGGACCAAGGTTGAAGTCACTGATCACCCAATCGGCGGTGGTATCGGTATCCACGCCATCGGTCACGCGGCGAACACCCGCCGGGAAGAAGGTTCCATCTGGTCCCACCACCGGCGCTCCAAAGAAGAAGGTGCTGAGGGTCGCATCTGTGATCGCGACAGTATCGAGTACGACTTCACCCCCGCTAACGCTGCCGCCGCTCAAACTGGCGGTCTCGACCAGGGCTATGGTCGCGCTGCTGTTTTCCAGGCTGTTTGTAGCGATGTTCGCATTCGGTGTCACTCCGTAGGTGGATTGCAGGCTGGACGTGGTACCGATCAGGTAGAAGCCGTTGAGTCCAAGGGCATCTGTCAACGCGAAATCGTAGCGGAAATCGATCACGCCAAGGGAAGCGCCGTTGTTGCTCTCCACGTAGATCAGGCTCAACCCTGCCAGTGAAGCGCCGGGTTCGCCGTAAAGTTCAATGTATTCCACATCCGTCCCGACGGTGCTTGCCAGTACTTCGTTGATGACTGTCGGCTGGGGATCACAATTGGCGGTATGAGCACCGAGCCCATCGAACACGTCGGTCGCAAACCCGTCCCATTCCACAGAGGGGTCGAATGCATTCGAACCATCCGGGTCGCCGGCGCAGACATCCACTTTGCGCCACAAGGTGTTATCGGCTGTGCTTACCAAACCGGAGCCCCATTCCGAGCCGGGGTCAAAACCGATCTGACCGATCACATCGATGACTGTAGTGCCTTTGCGCAGAACCACCGCGTCATCCCCGTTGAACCAACCCGCCCCGCTGGTCTGGTCCGCCTGGGCAAGGATGGTGGCATTCGAGGAGGACTGCGCCACGACATACACATCGCCATCGGCGACCGTGCCGGTCAGGTTGATGGTCAACCCGGCAGAGGCATTGCCGTTGAAGTGCATTTGAAGGTTATACCCTTCGGAGCCCAGGTCGATTGCCGCCCCCGTGCCGTTGTAGATTTCGAGCGCCTTGTTATTACTCGTCCCTTCAATGTACTCGGAAAAAAATAACTCTGATGTCGCCGCGCTAGCAAATTGCACGGGCACCAGAGCCAGGATCATCGTCAAGATGATGAGAACAGTGGACAACTTATTCAAAAACTTTGGCATTGCATTCTCCTTTTATGTGAATCTGAGGTCGGTCAGAATAAAAGATACATGCACCAGCGATTTCATTGTAGGATAGAGTTTTCAAAAAAGCAAGAAAATAACCAGACCAATTTTGTCTTATTTTGTTTTCCATACCACTGCTATAATCCGCCGAATGGAAAACGAAAAGACACGCTTCTGGACGCGCGACAGCGGCATCCTCCTCGGCGGATTCTTACTTACCATTTTCCTTATCGTCTACATCTGGTGGCCCCTTGCCGAGGAATATCTTGCCTATGTGGATTGGGACGGAGCCTGGTGGCGCTACATTGACTGGCTTCTGATCGGCGTGTTCCTGTTCATGTCCATTACCATTGTGGCGCGTGCCAACCTAAAGACCGATCTGCTGATCGTCTTCGTGGGCATCTGTGGCGGGCTTGCCATTGAGTCATGGGGCACACAAACCAACCTCTGGCATTACTACACCGCCGAACGGCCGCCGCTTTGGATCATTCCTGCCTGGCCCATTGCGAGCCTTTCGATTGACCGTATTACAAGATTTATGGATTGGGGAATCAAACGGATCGAAGATCGGACTCAAGCGCCTATTCACCATTCCCTATTTTCTTCTCTCTATTGGATCACCTTCGCTTCTTTCCTGACCCTGATGCTGGTCTTTGTTTCCCCAACCTTCGACAAGTCCTATACCTTGCTCTCGATCTTGTTGTGTGTGCTGCTTATCCTCACCCCGACAAATTATCGCTTTGCCCTGCTGACCTTTGCTGCAGGTTCTGGTCTCGGTTACTTCCTCGAGTTGTGGGGTACCACCCGTCAGTGCTGGACGTATTACACCTTCGAGACTCCGCCGTTTTTCGCAGTCCTCGCGCATGGCATGGCGGCTGTCGCATTTTGGCGGGCGGGGTTGTTGGTGAAGATGATAGGGGAGAAGTTTTCGAGAGTGACCAGTAAGCCAGTGAGCAGTGAACAGTAACCAGTTGAAAATCCGTGAGGCAAAGGTCTCGCGGATTTTTGTTGGGGGGTGGAAAAGGCTGGAGAAAGCCGTATCAAGAAACGGTCAAGAATGAGGCGAATGTGACTTTTTTCCCTTGACTCGGGGGAGAATCGTCCTATAATGTGACCTATTGGTCATATGACCACCAAGTCACATTTTCCCGCGAGTACGCTTGCGGGACCATCAAAGGAAGCACCATGATTAATGTTAATAACCTCACTTTTACTTATACAGGCACAACTGAGCCAGCCATCAAGGACATTAGTTTTGTCGTCCAGCCTGGTGAGATCTTTGGGTTTCTCGGACCAAGCGGTGCGGGTAAATCGACCACGCAGAAGATTCTGTTTCGATTGTTGCAGGGCTTTCAAGGCTCGGTGCAAGTCTTTGAACGCGACTTGCGCGAGTGGGGCTACGATTATTTTGAACAGGTCGGTGTCAGTTTCGAGATGCCGAACCATTACACCAAGTTGACCGCGCGCGAGAACCTGCGTTACTTCGGCGCGTTGTATCAGGGCAATGTGAAAAACCCCGACGAATTATTGGAGATGGTCGGCTTGCTCGATGATGCCGATACGTTGGTTTCGCAATTTTCCAAAGGGATGAAGAACCGCCTGAGTGTGGCGCGCTCGTTGGTCAACAACCCCAAACTGCTCTTTTTGGATGAGCCGACTGCGGGGCTTGACCCCGTCAACGCGCGCAAGGTTAAAGATTTGATCAAGGCGCAAAAGGATGCGGGCAAGACGGTGTTCCTTACCACGCATGATATGAACATCGCCGATGAATTATGTGACCGCGTTGCCTTCATTGTGGATGGTAAGTTGAACGTGATCGATTCGCCGCGTGAATTGAAGTTGCGTTATGGCAAGCCCGAAGTGCGCGTGGAGTTTGGCTTGAACGGCAAAACCGAACAACGCGATTTTGAACTGGCAGGTCTGGCAGACAATGCCGAGTTTTTGAAACTGCTGCGCGAGGGCGGAGTCCGCACCTTGCATACGCAGGAAGCGACGTTGGAGAACATCTTCATTCAGATGACGGGAAGGAGTCTCGCATGACACGCTTGCTTTCCGCCGCCCGCTGGGATGTGAGCCTGCAATTCCGCAACGGGTTTTATTATGTATCGGCGTTCTCGGCGATTGTTGTGATCCTCCTGCTCAAGCAATTCGAAGTAACCGACTTCGGGTACTGGTGGCCCGCCATCATCACGGGCAACTTGACCATCAACGCTTTTTATTTCATGGCGGGCATTGTCCTGCTTGAAAAAGGTGAAGGGACGCTTGAGGCACAGATCGTCTCGCCGCTGCGCCCATGGGAGATCCTCGGCTCGAAGGTGCTCACGCTCGGTCTGCTCTCGCTGTTCGAAACACTTGCCATGATCGTTATTGTGCAGGGCGTGAACTTCAACTGGTTTCTGTTGGTGACGGGCATCGTGTTGTACATTGCCATGCTTGCACTCTATGGCTTCATCGTCGTTGCTCGCTACGACTCGATCAGTGAATTTATCCTGCCGTCCGCGGCGTGGACGCTGGGTTTCTCTCTGCCATTGTTGTATTACTTTGGTATCTGGCAACATTGGGTGATGTTCCTGCATCCATTGCTGGCGATCATCATTTTATTGCAATCGGCATTTATGTCCGTGCCTGTGTGGCAGATCGTGTATGGATTTGCTTATTCGATTCTGTGGACAGGTATCGTTGCGTGGCTCAGCCTGCGCACGTTCCACCGCTTTGTGGTGACGAAAGAAGGAGTACGTAAAAGATGAATCTCAATATGGTCTTCCGTTCACTCGGTCCCATTGACATTCGTAGTGTGAGCCGCGACAGCCTGGTCTCTTGGATGATCTACATCCCGATCTTTATGGCGTTGCTCATGCGTTGGGGCGTGCCTCCGCTCACGGCACGGCTGCTTGAGGAATATAACTTTGACCTCGTCCCATATTATCCCGTGTTGTTGGCGTACTTTTTCATCGGCATGTGCCCAATGATCTTCGGCGCATTGATCGGTTTCATCTTATTGGATGAAAAAGATGACCGCACCCTGACCGCCCTCCAGGTGACGCCTCTGCCCCTGAACGGATACATCCTCTATCGGGTGACGGTTCCGATCTTGCTGACGTTTGGGCTGATGTTCGTGCTCTTTCCTTTAGCCAATCTGACGCCTTTCAACCTGCGGACGGTTTTGCTCTCCGCGATTGCTGCCGCGCCCATGGCGCCCATGCTGGCGTTGATCTTCGGGTCGGTTGCGCAGAACAAGGTGCAAGGCTTTGCGCTGATGAAATTGACAGGCTTCATCTTCATTGCCCCCGTTGTTGCTTACTTTACGCCTGCGGGCTGGGAACTGGCGTTCGGTATTGTCCCCACCTACTGGCCCATGAAAGTGTACTGGTTACTAGATGAAGGCGCGGCGAACGTCTGGTTGTATGTGGTCGTTGCGGTTGTTTATCAATTACTGGTCACCGCCTTTTTTGCGCGGAAGTTTTACAAGGTTTTGCATCAATAGAAAATGTACCGCGACATTTATGTCGCGGTACAGAAAAAAACAGGAGAATCTTATGGATACACTCACCATCATCGCGTACACATTAATTCTATACGGCATTGCCGTGTTGTACATCGCCTACGCCAAGCCCAAAGCGATTTGGAATCTCGGTAAGATTCAGGGTTTTGTGCAATTGCTCTCTGAAAAAGGGACAGTCATCTTCTTCACCATCGTCGGCATTGCAACCATTGTCGGCGGGGCGTGGATTTTGATGAGATAAAGGTTGGAGTGAGAGTCCGCTTTGAGGGGCGAAGCAAGTTGACGTTAAGTGCGAAGCGGATTTTATCCAGAACGTGGAGCTGAAATGTATGCCAAAACAGACTTTTTTCAACCTGCCAGACGAGAAACGCAATACCATCATCAATGCTGCGGTCAATGAGTTCATGGAGTATGGGTTGGATAACGCTTCTACGAATCGCATTGTGGCAAACAGCGGCATCTCGAAGGGCAGTTTCTACCAGTACTTTGAAGACAAACAGGATGTTTTTATGTATTTGCTCACTGTACTGGAGCAGGAAAAAGTGCAATATTTTAAGGGGAAGCATCCGCCGAGCATGAACATGGATACCTTCGGGTATTTCCGCTGGATGATCAAGGAGGGAATGCAGTTCAATTCTGCGTATCCTCATCTGGTGCAAGCCATCAGCCGTGTGATGTTTGGCGAAGGGTTGTATTACAAGAATTTCAATCATGTCCGTGAGCGTTCTACGCTGGGGTTGCAGGCGATGATCCAGCAAGCCATTCAGAACGGCGAGGTGGACCCCAGTGTGGATGTGGATTTGGCTGTGATGATCATTGAGACGTGGAGCAACGCCATCAGTTCCTACATCTTGAATGAAGGTATGAAGCAGAAAGACATTATGAAGTGGGTGCGTTCTGCGAAGACGCAGGAGCGTATTGATAAGATGTTGTATGTGATGGAGTACGGATTGCGCAAGACTGAATCGGAGTTCACATCCGATATGAAAGAAAGGACTTGACCATGATACTTTTTCTACGCCTTGCATGGCGGAATGTCTGGCGGCAGCGTCGTCGGACGCTCATCATTGCCCTTGGCATGGGGGTGACTATGGCGCTGCTGGTGCTATATGATGGACTCATCGCCGGATTTGAGCAAGCCATTTACGGGAATGCCATTCAATTATTGGGCGGTAACATCCAGGTCCATGCGGATGGCTACGGCGAGAAGGCGGGACGAAAACCGCTTCTGCCCATTGCCGATCCTGACAGGATCGTTCAGGTCGCTGAAGCGCAGCCGAATGTGGTTGTCGCGGCGAAGCGCATCGTCACGGGTGGATTGGTGACCAATCGCGAAGGCGCGTTCTCCGTTTCGATCATCGGCGTGGAAACGGACAAGGAGATGCTTGTCAGCCCGGTGGCGCAAAATATTTCAGCCGGTCGTTATTTGAACGCGGACGATGGCGATATGATCGTCATCGGTCAGGGGCTTGCGACTGCGATGGAACTGGAAGTGGGGGACCGCATCACGATGGTAGGCAATTCGAAACACGAACAGACCCGTCAACGCACCATGACGGTCGTCGGCATTTACGATGTCGGCGTGCCTTCCGTTGAAAAGAGCACGATTTATGTCTCGCTGGCTGAAGCGCAGAACCTCTTCGGCTTGGATGGGCAGGTGACTGAGGTTGTCATCGCACTCGAGCAGATCGGTCAGGAAGCCGGCGTGATGAATGCGATCAACCGGGCTGCGCCCGGCTACGAGGTGGAAAGCTGGGAAACCAGCATTCCCGATCTCAAACAGACCATGGAAATGAAAACATCCGTGATGGGTGTGTTCGGCGTCGTCATGCTTGGCATCGCCGCCATCGGTATTCTCAACCTTTTGATGATGGCAGTCTTCGAGCGGACTCGCGAGATCGGAATCATCGGCGCATTGGGATTGAAGCCGCGACAGATCACGCTTCTCTTTCTGCTGGAAGGGATTCTCATCGGGATGATGGGTGCGGCGCTGGGAGCGCTTCTCGGAACGGTCGTCAACATGGCGCTTGGATATTACGGTATTGACTACAGCGCCTTTGCCGACCTGACCGAATATACCGCCCTTATCAGCGGGCGCATCTATTCCCAACTCGTGCCGATGAAGGTCTTCCAACACGCGCTGACCGTGGCGGTCATCGCCGCGCTGGCGGCTTTGTATCCGGCTTTGGAGGCGTCTCGCCGCGAACCGGCGGAAGCGCTGCATTACGTGTAGGAGAGCCCAATGACCAACTATTTGAAAATGGCATATCGCAATCTGGGCAGGCATCGCCGCCGATCCATACTTTCGGGGTTGGCGCTTGCTGTCGGCACGGCGTTGCTGATGTTCATCGCTGCTTTCTTCGAAGGTGAAATGCGCAGTTCCATGGAAACCACCCTGCGGCTTGATAGCGGACACATTCAGATCCGCGATGCAGATTACGACCCCGATAAACTCAGCGTCGCCTGGGAATATTTGATCGAGAACCCGGATCAGGCTGCGGCGCAGATCGAAGCGTTGGATCAGGTGCAAACTGCCACTCCGCGTTTGATCGCAAGCGGGATCGTCTCCATCCGTGACGAATCTGCCGGGGTGCAGATCATGGGCATCGTCCCAGGGTCTGAAGCGAACGATCCATATCGCAACGGACTCGTGGCGGGAAGTTTCCTTGCCGCCGACGACCGCGAAGGAATCCTCATCGGTTATCCGCTGGCGGAAAGTTTGGCGTTGAACGTGGGCGACCAGATCAACCTGCTGGTCAATACATCCGATGGCGACGTGGATGAACAACAATTCACCGTGCGCGGAATTTTTACCACCGGCACAACCGCCTACGACAAGGGCATTGTATTTCTTCCACTTGCAAAGGCGCAATCGTTTTCCGGTGCGGAGAATCGCGCCAGCATGATCTTCATTTTGTTGAAGGATCGTGAAATGGCGGATGAGGTTGCTGCGGCAATTCAAGGCGGCGGCTACCAGGTCAAAACGTGGAGTGAGTTGAACGAACTGCTCGTGCTCATCAACGACTTTTCGAATGCGTATATCTTCATCCTGAACCTGATTGTGCTGGGCGTAACGGCGACCGTCATCGTCAACACGCTGCTGATGTCGGTATTCGAGCGCACACGCGAGATCGGCATCCTGACCGCCATCGGCATGAAGGGGCGGCAGATCATCACCCTCTTTCTCACCGAAGCGAGTTTGCTGGCGTTTGGCGGCATTGCATTTGGCTCATTACTTGGCTGGGCGTTGTCTGCCTATTTTGGGAGTGTCGGCGTCTATTTCGGTGACCTGGGTATCAGCGGCGGGATGTTGCTACAAGACCGCATCTATCCCTATTTGACCCTCAACGCCACCATCAACTTGATTGTTACCGCATTCATCATCACGGTGCTGGCTTCAATTTACCCGGCACGATTGGCTTCCCGCATGGAGCCGGTCGAAGCCTTGCATGGCGCGAACTAAGGAGAAAAATCATGGAAGTCGCAAAAATTAATAACGTCACTCGGGTTTATAAGATCGGTGCAGTGGAAACCCGCGCCTTGAACGGCGTGAGCCTGACCATCAACACCGGCGAGTTCACATCACTGGTTGGTCCCTCAGGTTCCGGCAAGACCACACTCCTGCAGCTCATTGGCTGTCTCGATCAACCCACTTCTGGTAGCGTGGTCATCAATGGCAAAGAGACGACGAATCTCACACGCAATCAGCGTGCCGACCTGCGCAAAGGCACGATCGGTTTCGTCTTTCAATTCTTCGCGCTGATCCCGACCCTCACCGCGTATGAGAACGTAGAAATGCCGCTTCTGCTCAACGGCAAAACCCCGGCGGAACGCAAACAGCGTGTAATGGAATTGCTCGAAGGTGTGGATTTAACCGACCGCGCGCATCATCGCCCCGACCAGTTGAGCGGCGGTCAGCAGCAGCGCGTCGCAGTTGCCCGGGCATTGGCAACCAACCCAACCATGATCCTCGCCGACGAACCCACCGCCAACCTCGACACCGTCAATGGGGAGCAGGTGATGGAGATTATGAAGCGCCTCAACGAAAAGACCGGCACCACCTTTGTCTTTGCCACGCATGATCCACGCGTCATCAAATACGCCACTCGTGTGGTCACCTTGCAAGATGGTCTGATCGTGAAGGATTCCAAGGAACATTAAATTCGTGATAAAACCTTTGCAAAACCTGTGCATTCTGTTATACTAATGGAAAAATAACAGGCAGGATTTGTAGAAAAGGATAAGGAATGAAGAAAGTTTTTGTTGTACTCTTGAGTTCACTCGCCCTCATATTGGCGGCTTGCAGCGGCGCAGGAGCGCCTGAGGTCGTACCGACTGTTGTATTGGAAGGCAACTCATCTGGAACCCAACCCCAAAGCAGCGCAGATTCGATAGCAGCCTCAGCGATCGTAGTCCCGTTGCAGGATGCGAACCTCTCGTTCACCACCATTGGTCGCGTAACATCGGTCAACGTGGAAGCGGGAGATAAGGTCAATGTAGGGGATGTGCTCGTGCAACTCGACACATCAATTCTTGAAGCGCGTGTACGTGAAGCCGAAGCCAATCTTGCCTACGCAGAGATCCAGCTCAAGTATCTCGTTCGGAATGTTGGCTGTCGGGGCGAAGGCTGTGCTCCATCCTACAAGCATATCGAAGTCGCAGAAAATGATGTTGCCAAGGCGCAGGCGTTGGTGGACTCTGCAAAAGCAGTCCTTGCCGCCCAATCGCATCTGACCGCACCGATAGCGGGGACGGTTGTCTCGGTCGATATCGCCCCGTATGAGACTGTCTCCCCCGGACAGGTCGTGATGGTCATCGGAGATTTGTCGAAGTACCATATCGAAACCACCGACCTGAGTGAACGCGATGTGAACAAGGTGAAGATCGGACAGACTGCGACAGTATTTATCGAAGCATTCGGAGAGGAATATGAAGGCAAGGTAGTGGATATTGCCCGCATCTCTTCCGAACTCGGAGGTGACGTGGTGTACAAAGTGACCATTGACCTTGCCAGGCAGCCTGCGGGTTTGCTCTGGGGTATGAGCGCAGACGTTGAGATCAATATTGGCGATTGAGGCAGTCATGAAGCGGATGTTGTTTTTACTCCTCAGTTTATTCATATTAACCGGCTGCGCCAGCCCGACACCCGCTGCGTCACCGCAAGCGCCAGTTCAGGTCGAGGAACTTCCCGCACAGTCGCCGGATATAGTGGTTGCCTCAGCAGATGCGGAACCCGCACAAGTCTCAGAATTGAGTTATGCCATCTCGGCGCTGGTAAAAGAAATCCCCGTCAGCGAAGGTGATAGAGTTCAGGCGGGTGATGTGTTGATGACCCTCAATACTCCCGAACTGGAATACGCTGTCATCGCTGCCGAAGCGGATTACAAAGCCAGAAGTCAGGCAGCCGAATTACAAAAGGCAGATAAAGTCCTCTACGTCAACCCGAATACCGGCGAGAAAAGCTGGTATAGCCTTCCGGCGGAGGTTTATCAGAAAGCCTTTGCTGTGGCGGAACAATCGAAAGCCGCATGGGATTCTGCCGCCGCCGAACTGGCACAATCTGTTTTGCTCGCCCCGTTCGATGGAACCATCGTCGATCTTGCGGTCATTCCGGGAGAGTTGGTTCAGATCAACCAACCCGTGCTGGTACTCGCAGATCTGAAGAGGCTTCACATCACCACCACCGATTTGAGCGAACGCGATATTGCCCGCGTGAAAGTTGGTCAACGCGCGGATGTGTACATCGAAGCGCTCGACTTGACGGTGACAGGCAAAGTAATCCGCATTTCACCCATCGCTGAAACGGTCGGCGGCGACGTGGTCTTTCCAGTCACCATCGAACTGGACAAACAACCCGAAGGCTTACTGTGGGGTATGAGCGCCGAAGTCCAAATTCAAACCAAATAATCCCTGCATATTGGATGTAAAATAATCACGCCGAAAGTTCAGGCGTGATTATTTTTTAAGGAGAACCCTCATGACTACCATCACCGTCATTGGCGCTGGCAGCGCATCGTTTGGCGAAAACACTCTGTCTGCATTAATGCGTTCGAACAAACTCAAAGGAGCCACCCTGCGCCTTGTGGATCGCAATCCGCACAGTCTTGATATCGTCCATCGCCTTGCAAATCGATTGAACACGGAATGGGATTCGGGATTGACCATCACTGCCCATGCACATCACAAGGATGCTCTCGATGGGACGGATTTTGTCGTCTCTGCCATTGAGGTGGGACCTCGTGAAGAATTATGGAAATCCGATTTTGAGATTCCCCTCAAATATGGTGTGCGCCAACCCTATGCCGAAAACGGCGGACCCGGCGGCTTTGCCCATGCTGCACGAAACGTCAAACCGGTGCTCGAAATCGTCCGCGATATGGAGCAGGAATGTCCCAATGCATGGTTCATCAATTTCACCAACCCGATGGTGCGTGTCTGCGATCTTGTCAATCGCCACAGCAAAATAAAAGCCGTTGGCTTGTGCCATCAAATCTATGCTGGCTATGGCATGGTGGGAGTTGCGCTCGCAAATGACCTTGGCATTGAAGTCCCTGACGGGCTGGAAGGCATGCACGCCGATGTCATGCAGCATCCATTGCAACAGCGGGTAAAACAACAGGTCATTCCGCTGATCGACATCCGTGCTGCGGGCACAAACCACTTTACCTGGATACTCTCAATCCGCGATAAACGCACCGGCGAGGACCTGTATCCGCTTTTGCGGGAACGCTTCTTTGACTTGGATGAATCCTTCGAGCCGCTCACGCGTCGCATCTTTCAAGACTTTGGCATTTTTCCCGTTCCCGGAGATACCCATCTCTGCGAGTACCTCCCGTGGATGAGCGACCCCATCACCAAACCGTGGGAAGCGTTCCACATCCGTTTGTACGACTGGGACCTGATGGCTGGATTAAGAGACTTCAGTCTCGACCGTTTAAATGAGATGGCAAATGGCACAATGACCGTGGAAGGCTTGCTCGAATCCGATTCGGAAGGCGCATTGGAGATGATCGAGAACATCGCCTTCGCGGGGAATCATTATCATCTTGCCGCCAATCTTCCGAACCAGGGACAGATCTCCAACCTACCATTGGGCGCGACCGTTGAAACTCCCGTGCATGTGGATGGTGCAGGCGTCCATCCTGTGCATGTGGGCGCGTTGCCCGAACCCATCGCTGAGTTATGCCGCCGTGAATTGATGGTTGCGCAGTTGTGCGTCGATGCGGCAGTGGAGGGCAGTTATGAAAAAGCATTGCACTGTCTGTTGCTCGACCCGGTGATAACGGACATGCACACCGCCAGAAATATCCTCGATGATTACCTCAAGACCTATCGCGAGCATCTCCCGCAGTTTTGGAAATAACATACAATGATAAAAAGCGAAGGACGGGCTGCCAAGCCCGTCCTTCTTTTCTTAAAGACGTTAATAACCTTAAAAACCTTAAAAATATTTTTATATCAGACACATATAATACTTATAATATTTTAAGATAAACATATCTTCAAAAACCTTTACATAAATCAATTGTTGTATAAAATAACAATAGATTATTCATTGATTAACTTGATTTATTGTTTATTGCATGAATCATAAAATGAATAAACATGATTCAATGATATCGAATCAATAAAGAAAGATGTTGAATGGAAGGAACAACAAAGGAAAAATCATGTATATCTGCGTACTGACAAGCACCCCGGATGATAACGATATTCCGTACGACCCATCTCCTTATATGAATGGATATCGTTGGAAGCAGCATCATGTGGAACCGACGAACGTCGAAAAACAGATCAAGGATCTGATGGAAGAAGGGGTGGATGTTTTCGTCAACCTGTGTGATGGCACGCCTGATGATGCTCTTTCCGGCATCGCATTGGTGAAGGCGCTCGAAAAATACAACGCGGCATTCACCGGCGCCGACTCGAAATTCTTCGACCCCACCCGCGATGAAATGAAGAACGCCGCCAAACGCGTCTCCGTTCCCACACCCAGCTGGATCTTCGTCAATCGCGCCGAAGATGCGGAGAAGGTCGTCAAGCGGCTCAAATTCCCTATGCTGGTCAAACCGCCGCACGGGTATGCCAGCGTTGGCATCCGTCGTAATTCGCGTGTTGAAAATATCGAACAGCTGCGTGAGCAGTTGCAGCTCGAGATCAACGAATTCGGTCGTGCGCTGGTAGAGGAATTCATCGAAGGACGCGAATTCACCTGTTTGATCGCGGAAAATACCAAAGACCCCAACAAGCCTTCCACCTTTACCCCCGTCGAGTTCATCTTCCCCGATGGCGAATCCTTCAAACATTACGACATGAAATGGGTCGATTACGAAAAAATGTCCGTTGCCGTGGTGACCGATCCACGCATCGACAAAATCCTTCGCGAGCAGACTGTCCGTGTCTTCAAAGAATTGGGCGGCAATGGGTACGCCCGCTGCGACTATCGCATGGATGCCGATGGAACCATTCACATGCTCGAGATCAACCCGAACTGCGGCATCTTTTATCCCCCGCACGAACCCGGCTCTGCAGATTTCTCCCTGCTCAACGACCCGACGACCAACCACACCAAATTCATGAAGCTGATCATCCGCAACGCGCAATTCCGGCAGACGCGTGTTGCCGCCGAACGCATCATCAAACGCCAGCAACGCAAACGCGAGCGCGTGCCGGTCGAGCAGATGGCATACACCTAACGAAAACGGGACACTTTTGCAGTGTCCCGTTTTTTTATCCCTGAACGATGCTAGCCCCCTCGCTGGCTTTGCAAACATAAATACTCGCTTCCAACCCAGACCTTTGCCCATACAGCATTGAGACGGCTTGAGTGAACGCCTCTGCCTGTTCCTGTTTGACCAGTGCCACCGCACAGCCTCCGAATCCTGCGCCGGTCATGCGTGCGCCGTGGCAACCTTCCTGCTCACGCGCACATTCGACCATGACATTGAGCGCATCGTTGGTCACTTCAAAATCATCGCGCAGACTGTCGTGGCTGGCGTTGAATAATTCGCCCAACCGACTGACATTCCCCTGTCTCATCACCTTTATGGCTTCCAATACGCGTGCATTCTCGGTGACAATATGCCTGGCGCGCTTGAAGGCAATTTCACTTAATCCACTTTCCGCTTTCCATTTGCTCAAGTCTTCCACGCGGACATCCCGCAGCGCTTTCACCCCAAACCATCTTGCCGCTTCTTCGCATTGACTTCTTCTCTCGTTATACGCGGAATCCACCAATCCGCGTCGGGTGGAGGTATCCAGAATGACGACAGAGACGCCGGGGGGTAGGGGCGCATGTTGAATTTCGAGCGAGCGGCAGTCTAAAAACAAGGCTTGCCCATCCTTGCAAGCCGCACTTGCCATCTGATCCATGATCCCGCAGTTGACGCCAACCCACTCGTTCTCGGCTTTTTGCGCCAGCTTTGCCATCTCCACGGCGTTCCACTCAATGCCTGAGACGACAGCGAAGGCGCGCGCGATTGCCAATTCCACCGCAGCGGAAGAAGATAAGCCCGCCCCGCGCGGCACATCGCCGGTCATCACGGCGTCGAATCCGCGCAGGTTGTATCCATTCTTCTGCAACTCGTAGGCAATGCCTTTTGGGTATTCGATCCAGTCAGAATCTCGGATGAGAGAATCCATCAGAAAACCGGATTCAGTTTCAAGTTCCAGTGAATAGATGCGCACCTGCCTGTCATCCCGTGGACGAAGCGCCAGCCAGACGGCGCGGTCGATTGCCATTGGCAGGACGAATCCATCGTTGTAGTCGGTGTGTTCGCCGATCAGGTTAACCCGCCCCGGCGCGCGGACGATTATCTCCGGTTTGGCGTTAAAATGGGTTGCGTATTGTTGTGTGAGAGTCGTGATGTCCATAAGCGTGTTTATACCATAGAGGCTGCATGAACGATCTCGAATTGTTGGAACGTTATGAACCTGTGATGCGCTATGCCAAAGGGGAACGCTTTTTTCCAATGGCAGTGGAGCCCTACCTGGAGCGTTGCCTGCTTTTTCCCAGCGGACCTTTGGGGGCGGCGGAGTTGTTCTCTCATTTGAATGAGCGTTTGGTCGAGATGCTCGGGCGTTTGAAATCTCATGAATATTTTTTGCGTTTTGTGAACAAGCCGTTGTTCGATTTCGACGCCTGGATCTGGTGGGGTGTGCTTTCGGTCATCGGTCTATTGGGCGGATGGTTCACCCTTGGTGTGATCGGATTGGAGATTGCCATTGCCGCTTCACTCGCAGCTGCGTTGGTCATCTTCATGCTGGCGTCGCCCATCCGCTTGCGCATCATCCCTGCGGTGTTGGCGGTTTTTGTTTTCCTCGTATTGGGGCTTGCGCCGATCTGGCTTTTCCTTAACCCAATGCCATACGTCAGCATTGCGGTCGAGTATCTGGTTTTGCTGCCGATCTATCTGCTGTTTCTTTTCATCTGGCTGACGAACGTCCTGCGTTGGATCATCGAGCGCATCCTGCCTGAAGGTCCCGGCTTGGTGATGGATATGCTTTCACAAGCCACCGAGAAGATCGCTCACGAGGCATATCATCAATACGCCGACATCTTGAAGAAACATCATCAGGCGGTGTATTACGGGCGCGTGGTGCGGGAGGAGGACGAATCGGAGAATCTCTGGACGGTCCTGCAATATCATTTTTTCTACGCCTTCAATGACTGGCGGCTGGCTGCAAACGGCTTTAATCATCATGAGGGAGATTGGGAAATGGTGTCGGTTTATTTAAGGAACGGCGAACCGTACGCAGTTTTGCTTTCGCAGCATGGCGCGGGGAACATCGAAGCATGGGATAAAGTACTCAAGGCGCATGATGTGGATGGAAATGAAACCACACATCCCATCATTTATGCAGCGTTGGGATCGCACGCGAACTACAGCCGCCCGGAGGTGATCCGCTCGCCGGGGATGTACAAGGCGGGGACGCTGCAACGCTTCCTTTTCTGGTGCGACGGCTTGATCCACTACCTGTTCCTTCTCTTTAACCCCAGCCAGAAGGCGCGCAAGATCGCCATTGGAGAGATCATGGAACACCCAACACACCTGTTGCAAGAACATGCCTTCGATGAGATGAAAGATGAATTCGACCATTATGTGGTGCGCCTACCGATGGAGATCGCCACCGGCGATGGGTTGCGCATCGGCTTTCAAGGCAAAAATTCAGACGAACCCACTGAGCGCTCGGAGGATTTTTTGAAGAAATTCATGTCGGAGCGAAAGGTCACCATGATTCCGAACCGCGAATGGAAACGCGTCCTATTGAATTCCGAGCCGGGTTGGGTACAATATAAGGGATTGTGGGGCGTAAAAAGTTTGCTGGGCGAGGAATCGGGTCCGCCCGGACCGAAATGGGATAGGCTCAAAAAGAAACAGACGGATGTTTACCAGCGTGCTCGTTGGGAAAAACCGCTGGAATGGCTTGCAGAGTTGGAAAAGAATAAACATTAACGAAATTACAAGGAGACTGCCATGTCGTTTTCACAAGCTCTCGAGGTCGTCATTGGATTGGTTTTTATCTATTATGTGCTGGGTTCCATTGTCTCATTGGTCACACAATGGATCAATGAAGCCTTCGAAACGCGCGCCCGGTCGTTGGAAAAACACCTGATGCGCATCGTCGGTGACAAGCAGGTGGGGGATTTTGTGAAACTTCCCCAAATCGAATCGTTGCGCCCGATCCGCTATAAAAACATGTTCAGTTTCATCACATCTGCAACGGAGCCGAAGAAGGTGGAGAAGATTCCCGTCTCCACACTGGTGGACTCGTATTTTGACTTCGTCGGTCTGACCGCCACCAAAGAGGTCAATGCAGATGGCTTGAAGGAGTTAATTAACATCCTGCCGGACTCGGAGACCAAAGGCGCGGTCATCAAATGGATCGATCAAGGCGTGACGAACATTGAGGACCTGCGCAAACGCACCACCACGTATTTCACCGGCGTAATGGAGCAGGCGTCTGCGACGTTCAAGTCGAATGCGCGCAGTTTTGTGATCGTCCTATCCATTTTTCTGACGATCCTGCTCGGAACTGACAGCATCCAGCTGGTGCGAACCCTGTGGACGAATGCTGGCGTGCGCGCTCTTGCCGTTGCCCAGGCGGAGATGGCAGTTCAACAGGAAGGCGCCGATGTGGAATTGGAAGATCTCGTCCAGCAATTGAGCGACCTGAACATCGTCCGGGTTGGCTGGTGGCAGACGGAACTTCCGCCTGCAGGTTCAGATGCCATGCAGTGGGCAGGATTTGTCTTGTTGAAGGTGTTGGGTCTTGGTCTGACGGTAGCCGCCGTATCGCAAGGATCATCTTTCTGGTACGACCTTCTGAAGAAATTGGTCTCTCCCTCCAAGGGAGGTGGCGGCGGGGGCGATACGGGCGAATCGAAAGGTTAACAAAAAAACTCCGAGGTGTTGAGCCTCGGAGTTTTTCATCGCGACCACCTTGCATAGACCGCCTGTGAGAGCAGGCGGTTTGCGCTTTTCTCACGCGTCACCAGTTCGCCGCTGTCGAGCAAACCCTTGTGTTTTTTCATCATTTCGTCCACGGCTTGCGCCACATGGATCGCCGAAGCACGCACGGCATAGACGGTGACGATCACAAAGAGGGGATCGTCACTCAAACATTGACGGATCTCATCCAATAGATTCGGCAGTGACTTGTACACTTCCCAAACTTCGCCTTTGGGTCCGCGCCCAAATTTGGGCGGGTCGAGGATGACGCCGTCATATTTCACGCCGCGTTTTGCTTCGCGCTGGACGTACTTAAGCGCATCTTCCACGATCCAGCGGATGGGGCGGTCACCCAGCCCTGAGAGTTCCTGGTTTTCACGCGCCCACCCAACGGATTTCTTCGACGCATCCACATGGGTGACAGAGGCTCCCGCGGCGGCGGCGGCGAGGGTGGCAAGACCCGTGTAGCCGAACAGGTTCAAAATATTCGGCTTGGCACCAGATTTCTGGATGGAATCCGCCATAAAGTCCCAATGAGAAGCGACTTCGGGGAAAACGCCAAGGTGACGCCCGGGGGTTGTCATTACGTTAAATCGCAAGTTGTTTTGAGTGGGGAGGGGGTAGTTCATCACCCATTTCTCATCCACACGCTTCTTTAATTGCCAGTGACCGCCGCTTTCTTCGCCGGTGGGGATGAAGACACCATGAGCGTTGTCCCACTCGGAGCGGGGGAGGGCGCGGCTCCACATCGCCTGCGATTCGGGGCGCGCGAAGATGTATTTGCCGAAACGCTCGAGTTTTTGCCCGTCGCCGGAGTCGAGTAGTTCATAATCCTGCCAGTGTGTGGCTTCGAGCAGGGTAAAGGTGGGAGAGTTGGTCATTCAGCAATGCCTTTGGAATGGGAAAAAAGTACCATCCCACTTGATTTTTGACCGTAAAACGGTATAATAAGTGGTAGAAAGTGGTAAGAAGTGGTAGAGCGCCGGGCGTCCCGGCGTTCACGTCATTAAAAGGAATTGTAGCACAAATGTTCTTAGGTCAGTTCCAGCACAACCTCGATGATAAGGGTCGCCTGATGATTCCGGCGCGCTTTCGTGAACTGCTGGAAGGCGGCGCCTTCATTACTCAAGGCTTTGATAAATGCCTCATGGTGATGACCGAGGCGTATTTCAAACAGGTTTATGAGCGCATCGAAGCCATGAACCTTGCCGACCCGACCGCCCGTATGTTGCGCCGCCTGATCCTGTCCAACGCCTATCCTGTTGAGGTGGATAAGGTTGGGCGCATCCTCGTTCCGCAGAACCTGCGCGCGTTTCTTGAAATTACAAGCGGTGAGCTGGTCTTGGCGGGGCAGGGTGAGTACTTCGAAGTATGGACTCCCGGCATCTGGGGCGAGCAAATGGCTCTGCTTCATGACACCGAAGCCAACAATGCGCGCTTCTCGACGTTGGATCTGTCGAAAAAAGATAGTTAGAGAATAGATGATTAGAGGTTGTTTCGCTAATCGCTAATCACTGCCATGCAACACAAACCTGTACTTTACCAAGAGATTATACACGCTCTGCAACCCCGCAACAGCGGGCGGTACGTGGATGGCACCCTGGGCGCGGGCGGTCACGCTCGCGGCATTTTGGAGGCTTGCGCGCCGGATGGGCATTTGCTCGGTCTTGATGTAGACCCGCAGGCTTTGGCGCTTTCTCGTGAGACCTTGGCTCCTTACGAAGGGCGCATTCATCTCGCGCAAGCCTCCCATATCACCCTCAATGAGCAACTTGCTTCATTGAAATGGGACGCCATCGACGGTATTGTGCTGGATCTCGGTGCTTCGTCCATGCAGTTCGACAACGCCGAACGCGGTTTTTCCTTTTTGCAGGATGGTCCGCTGGACATGCGTTTCGGTCCGCACCTCGCCATGAGCGCAGCAGATATCGTCAACACCTACGATGAACGCGAACTGGCGGACATCATCTTCAAGTATGGCGAAGACCGCGATGCGCGCAAGATCGCGCGAGCCATCGTCCAAAACCGACCGCTTCATACGACGGGTGAGTTGGTGGCTGTGATCGAGAAGGCGAGTCCACGCCGAGGCGATAAAACCCACCCCGCCACGCAGACCTTTCAGGCGCTGCGCATCGTCGTCAACGAGGAATTGGCGGCAGTGGAGATCACGCTCCCTCAAGCCATCGCAGCCCTCAAGTCTGGTGGACGATGCGCGGTGATCTCCTTCCACTCGCTGGAAGACCGCATCGTCAAGGAGTATTTCCGCGAGCAGAGCAAGGATCTCATCAACCCGCCTTATGAAAAGATCTATGAAGTGGAGCGCAAGGCGATTGTCAAGTTGGTTAATAAAAAACCGATCCTGCCGACCGAAGAGGAAGTCTGTGAGAACCCTCGCGCGCGCAGTGCAAAACTTAGAGTTGTTGAAAAGATGTAGGGCGGGTTTTCCCGCCCGGAGCAATGAGAGAGAATCATGAACGTACCAAACGTCAACCATCTGATCCATGCCTACCGAATTGCTCCCTGGCGCGTGCAGCGCCAGTGGATCGGTAATACATTGCTGCTGGTGGTTGCGTTTGCCATGGTGGCGGCGCTTTATTTGAATATCACCTCGCGCACTGCCATTGCCGGGCGTGAGATCCAGGACCTGACCGAAGCCATTTCCGTCAGCCAGCAGGTGAGCAGCGATATGCAAACCCAGCTTGCCGCACTGACCTCTGCGGTTGCAATGGAAACGCGTGCGCGTGAGTTGGGTTTCCGCCCGATGGAACCCGATGAGGTGGAATACTTGGTGGTTCCCGGCTACGTCCAACCGCAGCCGGTGGATCTGTCCACATCTGCGCTGCCGCAGCTGAGCGCGTTGACCATTCCGCCGGAATACAACCAGTCGCTGTTGGATTGGCTGGATGAACGGGTTACCGCTACGCGAGGTCCGCAATGAGACAGCAATTCGCCCGCCGCAGTCAGGTATTGGCTGGGGCTTTGTTGTTGGTTGCTCTTGCGATCATCGTGCAGATGACGCGCATCCAAAACAGCCCGGAAGCCGCGATTTTCCGTCAACAAGCGGAGAACTATGCCTACGAATGGCGTACGTTCTACCCCAATCGCGGAGAAATCTATGACCGCAATGGACGTCTCTTGGCGGGGCAAGTCACCGTGTACGAAGTTGGTGTGGACTTGATCAACGTGAAAGACCCGCATGCCATCGCCTTTGCTGTCAGCGAAACTCTCGATCTGGACTACACTCAAACCTTGGATGTGATCCAGAATCCGCCGGAGGGCATCTCTTACATTGTGCTGGCGGATTTCGTTGAAGCATCCAAGGCGCAATATCTTCAGGAAGTTAAGAAGGCATTACAAGCACAGGCAACCGCCGGAACATCTGGCGGCTTGACCGGTTTGCAGTTCAAATCGCACCCGATGCGCAGTTACCCTGAGAACGCACTCGGTTCGAACATCCTTGGCTTTGTCAACCGCGAAGGGAAGGGGTACTTTGGTGTCGAAGAAAATTATGACAATCTTCTGGCGGGCAACCCTGTAAAGGTGCTCGTTCCGACCGACCCGAACAAAGCCATCGAGATCCCACATGTGCCCGACGGCACGACCCTGATCCTGACCATTAACCGCGATCTGCAAGCCGCCGCCGAAGATATCCTCGATGCCTCGCTGGTGGAATATGGCGCGCTCGACGGTGTGATCGCCATCATGAACCCAAGCAATGGCGAGGTTTTGGCGATTGCCACCTCGCGCCGCATGGACTTGAACAAATTCTGGAATTACGGTGTGGTGTATGATAACGCCACCGATTTCAACCCCGCCATTTCCAAGACCTACGAACCCGGTTCCGTTATCAAAATTTTGACCATGGCAGCCGCATTGGACAGCGGCACGGTGACACCCAACACCACCTACCTTGATACCGGCTCCGTCCTCATCGGCGGCGTGACCATCCAGAACTGGGACCGCAATCCCTGGGGTGTGCAGAACATGGTCGGTTGTTTGCAGCATTCGCTCAACGTCTGCATGGTCAACCTCGCCTCGCAGATGGGCGCCAACACCTACTACGGCTACATGGACGCCTTCGGTTTCGGTCATCTCACCGAGGTAGATCTGGCTGGCGAAGCGCCTGGCAGGCTCAAGGTCCCGGGTGATTCGGATTGGTATCCTGTTGACTTGGGAACCAATTCTTTCGGTCAGGGTGTGGCGGTCACGCCCATCCAGATGATGGCGGCCGCATCTGCAGTTGCCAACGATGGGCGCATGGTCATCCCGCACATCCTGTATGGCATGGTGCGCGAAGGCAGGCAATACAACGTCCCAGCCCAGTATGGCGGTTCACCCATCTCTGAACAGACCGCCAACGTACTGACCGAGATGCTTGCCATCTCACTCGAATCGGAATCCTCCCTCGCGCTGGTTCCCGGGTATCGCGTTGCTGGCAAGACCGGCACGGCGCAGATTCCTGTGGACGGTTTTTATGACAGCAGCGAAACCAATGCCTCCTTCATCGGTTGGGGACCGGTGGACGACCCGCAGTTCATGATCTACGTCTGGCTCGAGAGACCGAGCACATCGCCGTGGGGTTCGGATACCGCCGCCCCTGTATTTGCAGAGATGGCAAAGAAAACCGTCATCCTGATGGATATTCCACCCGATTCGATCCGCCAACAGATTGCAGCCAAATAACATGCTGACCCTTGCCGATGTTCTGGAAGCCCTGACCCAAATTCGCCTTGCGAATGCAACCGTCGTCATTACCGAAGCGGCAATCGACTCGCGCCAGGTCATCCCCGGTTCGCTATTTGTCGCCATCCCCGGCGAGAATGTGGACGGACATGACTATGTCGCAGATGCCTTCAAGAGGGGGGCTTCTTTTGCTTTAATCCAACGGGAAGTGAACGCTTCCTTCCCGACCCTCGACCTGCGCGGCGGTTTGGAAAATTTCCCGCCCCTCAGCCCTGACCAGCCCCTCTGCTTGCGCGTAGACAATTCCATCTCCGCCCTGCAACAGATCGCTCGCTTCTGGCGTCGTAAATTCCCCAACCTGAAAGTTGTGGGAATTACCGGTAGTGTAGGCAAATCCACTACCAAAGAGATGATTGCCGAAGTGCTCAGCATCCGCTATCGCACACTCAAAAGCCCTGGCAACCTGAATAACGAGATCGGTCTGCCGCTTGCCATGCTGCGGCTTGGCGCAGGCTACGAACGTGCCGTGCTCGAAATGGGATTCTACGTCCCTGGTGAGATCCAATTCCTGTGCGATATTGCCCAACCGCAGATCGGAGTCGTTTCCAACGTGGGCACGGTTCATGCGGAACGTGCTGGTTCACAGGAAGCCATCTTCCGCGGCAAGAGCGAATTACCTGCTTCCCTCCCGCAGGACGGAGTTGCCATCCTGAACTTCGATGACCCCTGGGTGCGAAAAATGGAGGAACGCACCAAAGCCCGCATCTTTTTCTATGGTCTTTCCCCAGAGGCGAATCTGTGGGCAGACCAGATCGAAGGCTTGGGCTTGGACGGCATCCGCTTCCGCCTGCATTACAAAGGCGAGACGCTGCACACCCGCATCCCAATGATCGGTCGCCACTCGGTCCATACAGCGTTGCGCGCCGCATCGGTCGGCTTGAACGATGGCTTGACCTGGCAGGAGATCTTCGAAGGTCTCTCCCACGGACATGCCCAACTTCGTCTGGTTGCCGTGCGCAGCAGTATCGGCGCGCTCATCCTCGACGATACCTACAATGCCTCCCCCGAATCCATGCTGGCGGCGTTGAACCTGCTGGATGAATTGGAAGGGCGCAAGGTTGCAGTATTGGGTGATATGCTTGAACTTGGTCCCTACGAACGACAGGGACATGATCTGGTTGGCATGCGCGCTGCACGGGTGGCAAAGGTGCTGCTTACCCTCGGTAAACGCGGACACATGATCGCCGAAGCCGCACGTCGCGCCGGGATGAAACCCGCCCAAATTATGGAATTTGAAGATATCGCTCCAATCGTGGACTGGCTAACGAAAAACCTGACATCAAACGACGCCGTACTTATCAAGGGATCTCACGGTTTGCGCATGGACCGCATCACCGCCGCCCTGGAGGTACGCTCGTGAGAGATATTGCCCTCTCCCTCAGCCTTGCCGGTTTGGCATTCATCATGACCGCCATTTGGGGCGGACCATTGTTGCGCATCCTGCGTCATTTCAAGATCGGTAAGATCATTCGCGTCGAAGAACCGGGTTCGCATGGCATAAAAATGGGAACACCCACCATGGGCGGCGTAATGTTCATATTGCCGGTCTTGCTGCTCAGCGGATTGCTGAACGCCGTCGCGTTGATCAGCGTAACTGCCAGTGGGGTGGGGTCTTCGATCCTCCTGCCAATGGCAGTAATGGTGGCATTTGCCATTCTTGGCGCAGTGGATGATTGGGAAGGCATTCACGGCAAACGCAAAGGCGATGGAATGCGCGCGCGGACGAAGTTCATGGTGCAGGTTGTCCTGGCATTGGGAACGGCTTATGCCCTGAAATATTTGATCGACGCCCCTGACCTGTATCTGCCCGGCTTTTTCTTCGAGATCGAGATCGGCTGGTTGTATGTTCCATTGGCAGCTTTCATCATCATTGCCGAATCGAACGCGGTCAACTTCACCGATGGTTTGGATGGACTTGCCGGTCTGATCGCCGCCACAGCCATTGCCGCCTTTGGCGGTATTGCACTGATCCAGGAACAGGTATATCTGGCTCGCTTCTGCTTCATCCTGGTGGGCGCATTATTCGGCTTTCTCTGGTTCAACGTGCATCCTGCTCAATTGTTCATGGGTGATACCGGCTCAATGGCGCTCGGATCGGTACTGGCTGTGATCGCTTTGATGACCGGTCAGTGGCCTATGCTGTTGGTGATCGGCATCATTCCACTTGCGGAAATGTTAAGCGTTGTCATTCAGATCACCTACTTCCGCTGGACGGGCGGCAAACGCTTTTTCAAGATGACGCCCATCCATTTGCATTTTGAACTGCTCGGTTGGAGCGAAACACAGATCGTTCAGCGCTTTTGGCTCATTGGCTTGATGGCGGCGTTGATCGGGATCGGGTTGTCGCAGGTGTAGATATGACCAATTGGAATGGAACCCGCACCCTCATTCTCGGAGCCGCCCGGCAGGGACTCGCCCTTGCCCGCTGGCTTTCACGTCACGGTTCAATCGTGACGTTGAGCGATTCACGTAACGAGGAGCAGTTAGCCTTGGCGAAAGCGTCGCTTGCGGGTGTGAATATCTCATGGGCGCTGGGTGGGCATCCGTTGGAATTGCTCGACCATACCGATGTGCTTTGTCTTTCGGGTGGCGTGCCATTGACCCTGCCCATCGTGGCAGAAGCGATCAAACGCGGCATTCCGCTTTCGAACGATTCACAGATCTTCATGGAAGTTGTGCCGTGCAAGACCATCGGCATCACTGGCTCGGCAGGCAAGACCACCACCACCACCCTGGTGGGGAACATGGCAAAACTTGCCAAAGGCGACCGCGCTTTTGTCGGTGGCAATATCGGTGATCCGCTCATCAACTACGTGGACGAGATGACCGCGGAAGACATTGCCATTCTCGAACTGTCGTCTTTCCAACTCGACCAGATGACCATCTCTCCGAACATCGCAGCGATTTTGAACATCACGCCGAATCATCTGGACAGGCATGGCACGATGGAAGCCTATGCCAGCGCCAAGGCTCGCATTTTGGATTTTCAATCTGCGAGTGACACTGCCATTTTGGGGCGCGATGACAAAGGCGCGTGGAGTTTGCGAGACCGCGTCAAAGGCAAATTGATGACGTTCAGTATGCAAGACCTGGAAGAAGGGTTGAATGGCACATACTACCACCATGACGGGCTGTTGAGCCTGCGTGATGGGTTTGCCTACGTCCCATTGATGCTGCGAGAGAAAGTCCAATTGCGCGGCGATCATAATGTGGCGAACGTGCTGGCTGCTTTTGCCATCGGTCATGCAGCGGGTTTCACACTGGATGCCATGCTCGAAGCCGTGGAGGACTTTCGAGGTGTGTCGCACAGGTTGGAATTGGTCCGTGAGTTACGCGGTGTGCGCTGGTACAACGACGCGATTGCAACCGCACCCGAACGAGCGGCGGCAGCTGTCCATGCCTTTGATGAACCGATCGTCCTCATGCTGGGTGGACGTGACAAGAACCTTCCCTGGGGTGACCTTGCCAAACTGATCCTTGAACGTGTGGATCATGTGGTTGTCTTTGGTGAGGCGGGGGAGATGATCCAGAAAACAGTGAACGCTGTCGCCGGGGAAGGAAGCTTGGATATCCGCCGGGCGCAGACGCTCAAAGAGGCGGTCACGCTGGCGGCGGAAGTGGCATCTCCGGGTGATGTCGTTCTGTTATCACCGGGCTGTACAAGTTTCGACGAGTTTAAAGATTTCGCGGAGAGAGGAGAATCGTTTAGAAAATGGGTGTTGGAACTTTCGTAAAGGAAACCCTGCCTCAAAGCACGCCGCGCTCCACACGCGGATTCGACATGCCGCTGCTGGTGGTGGTGGTGGCGTTGATCGTGTTCGGGCTGGTGATGCTGTATTCCGCTTCGTGGGATTTTTCGCATGCCGCCTTTGGTGATGCAAGTTACATGTTCAACCGCCAGTTGATGTGGTTGGGAATTGGTTTGGTCGTCGCTGTCGTTTTGGCGTTTTTCGATTATCACCGCTGGCGACGTTTGATCGTGCCTGCCATGGCATTCACGATCGTAATGCTGGTGCTGGTGCTGGCAATGAGCGAGATCCGCTTCAATGCGCGCCGCAATTTATTTGATGGTTCGGTGCAGCCTTCAGAATTGGCAAAGTTGGTTTCGATCCTGTACCTCAGTGTCTGGCTGTATGCGAAGCGCGAATTTTTGAAAGACATTTCCCTCGGCTTGATTCCGCTCGGCGTGATCCTTGGAGTGGTCGGCGGTTTGATCTACCAGCAGCCGGATCTGAGCGCAGCGGCGACGGTGCTTATGCTGGGCGGCTTGCTCTTCTTCCTTGCCGGCGGCGACCTGACGCAGATCGGTGGCTTGTTGCTGATCGCAGTGGTGGCGGCATGGCTGGTGGTTTCGGTCAGCCTTACTGGTCAGGAACGCGTCTCAGATTTTATCGCTGGGATTAAAGATCCGCTTCAGGCTTCGTATCATGTCCGGCGTTCGTTCGAAGCGATTGTCAACGGCGGGTGGTTTGGGGTGGGCATCGGCAGATCCCTTTCCAAAGTGACCGGTCTGCCTGTCCCTCCCACCGATAGTGTCTTTGCCGTGGTGGTCGAGGAGCTCGGCTGGTTCGGCGCGGTGGCGTTGATCGGTTTGTATGGTTTTCTGGTCTGGCGCGGCATGGTCATTGCGCGGCGCGCGCCCGATATGCTGGGAACGTTGCTGGCTTCCGGCTTGGTTTTGTGGATCGGCATGGAAGCGTTGATCAATATGGCAGTGATGGTCGGGCTGATGCCCTTTGCAGGCAATGCCCTGCCGTTTGTCAGTGCGGGCGGTTCGAATTTGGTGACCACGCTTGCGGCGTTGGGAATTCTTTTTAACATTTCCCGTCAGGCAGGCGATGCAACCATAACAGACGAAGAATGGAGGTCTTACGGTGCGGTTGTTAATGTGCGCTGGTGGGACGGGCGGAGGCGTGTATCCCGCGCTCGCCGTTCACCAGGCGTTGAAGAGTAAATATCCGAACGTCGAAACCCTGTGGGTGGGCGGCGAAGGCGGCATGGAGGAAGACCTTGTGAAACGCGCAGGGATTCCCTATCGTTCCATCGCGGCTGCGGGCGTCCACGGCGTGGGGTTGCGCGCATTGCCTGGCAACCTTGCCAAACTGGCGCGCGGCGTTCTTGAGTCGCGTCGCATTCTGCGCGAGTTCAACCCGGATGTGCTCTTCTTCACCGGCGGTTATGTCGCTGCCCCAATGGCGGTTGCCGGACACAATACTCCCATCGTTTTGTATGTGCCAGATATCGAACCCGGTCTGGCATTGAAGTTTCTCGGTTACTTTTCGGATGTCATCACCGTGACCGCATCTGACTCGAAAAAATATTTTTCACACCCCGAGCGGGTTCTCCCCTCAGGTTACCCGCTTCGCGCCGACCTTGATATTTTCTCACGTGAGGAAGTTCTTCAGCGCTTCGGGTTTGACCCTGCCATGCCCACCCTGCTGGTCACCGGCGGGAGCAAAGGCGCGCGTTCCATCAACATGGCGGTTTTGAACCATCTGAACGAACTGCTGGAAATTGCGCAGATCATCCACATTACAGGTTCGTTGGATTGGCAGACCGTGGAAGAAACCGCTCTACAATTGCCAGATGAATTACGGCAGCGCTATCAAGCCATGCCATATTTGCATGAAATGGGCGCTGCCCTCGCCGCCGCAGACTTGGTGCTTTCGCGGGCGGGCGCATCCACCCTTGGTGAATATCCCTTGTTCGGGTTGCCCGCCGTTCTGGTTCCCTATCCGTATGCATGGCGCTACCAAAAGGTCAATGCCGATTATCTCGCCGAACGCAATGCCGCCGTCATTGTACAGGACGAGATGCTGAACGCCGACCTTCTGCCGGTATTAAAGGATATTCTCTTGAATCAAAACAAACGGGATGCGATGCGCACCGCCATGAAGAATCTATCGCAGCCTTTCGCCGCAGACATGATCGCCAGCCAGCTGGTTAAACTGGCAGGAGCAGCTACCTTATGATGAGCGTCGTTTATATCTTCTGGATGTATGTCCTCCTCTTTGCCGTGATCGGCGCGATTCGCGGCTGGGCAAAGGAATTGTTGGTGGCATTCAGTGTGGTCACTGCCCTGGCGGTCAACCTTTTGCTTGAGCGATACGTTCCGCTTGTCAAAGACCTTGCCAGCCCCGCCGTCCCCAATATAGATATTGCCCGCTCCCTGTTTTGGATTCGGGTGATTGTGGTGATCGCGCTGGTCTATTTCGGCTATCAGACCGTGGCTTTGCCTAGACTGGCATCCAAAGCGGCGCGTGAGCGCTTGCAAGATGCCCTCTTTGGTGCGGTACTGGGTGGCGTAAATGGCTACCTCATTGCAGGCACGGTCTTGTACTATAACCATGTGGCTGGGTATCCCTTCCCGAACATTATCAGCCCTGCCACAGACATTGCCATCATCGAAACCATCAATCGCATGATGGCCTACATGCCGCCGCGCTTTTTGGGCGAGCCCGGCATTTACTTTGCCGTCATTCTCATCCTCATTTTCATCATCGTTGTCTACATCTGACCGCTACCTGCGAAAAGGCTAAATTATGACACGTGTTCACTTCATCGGCATTGGGGGCTCGGGGCTTTCTGCCATTGCGCGCCTGCTCAAGGAGAGCGGCTATGAAGTGACCGGTTCAGACCAGACCCTCTCTCCGTTTGCAGCCGATCTGCAAAATATCGGTGTGACCATCTTCATCGGGCATCATCCACGCAATGTGACTGGAGCCGATTGGGTCGTGCGTTCCTCCGCCATCAAAGACGACAATCCCGAAGTCGTGGCGGCGAAACGTGCAAAGATCCCAGTGTACAAACGCGCAGACTTCCTCGGTCAGTTAATGTCGAAAAAGACTGGCATTGCCATCGCCGGAACGCACGGCAAAACCACCACGACCGCCATGACCGCCTGGACGTTACATTCCTTGCAGCGCGACCCATCCTTTATCATTGGCGGCACGTTGAATAATCTGAAGACGAATGCTCGCGCAGGCAAGGGTGATCTATTCGTCATTGAAGCGGATGAATACGACCGCATGTTCCTCGGGTTGAAGCCGCAGATCGCCGTGGTTACCAATCTCGAACATGACCATCCCGATTGCTACCCAACTTTCGAAGACATGTATTCCGCTTTTCAAAATTTCGTGGACCTGCTCCCGCCCGACGGTACCTTGATCGCCAGCGCCGATGACGAAGGGGCTGCCACGCTGCTGCCCCACGCGCGCCGGAAGGGGGTGAACGTCATCTCCTACAGTGTGCAGGGCGAAATGACCATCAACAGCCCGCAGTGGATGCAGGCGCGCACGTTGAAACCCAACACACGCGGCGGGTTCGATTTCTCCGCAATGACGAACATCGGCGCGGCGTCTGCGTTGAACGTCTCGTTGCAGGTGCCAGGCGAACACAACGTGCGCAATGCGTTGGCGACACTATCCATTGTGGCTACGCTTGGGCTTTCGCTGCCGGATGCGGCAGAGGCGTTGAGTCAATTTGAGGGAACCGGACGACGCTTCGAGGTCCGGGGGGAGCGCAAAGGCGTAACCTTGATCGATGACTATGCCCATCATCCCACCGAGATTCGCGCCACGCTTGCGGGCGCGAAGGCGCGATTCCCAAACCGTCGCATTTGGGCGGTTTGGCAGCCGCACACGTATTCCCGCACACAGGCGTTGTTTTATGAATTCTCGCGCGCCTTTGCGGATGCGGGAGAAGTGCTCGTAACCGAGATCTACGCTTCGCGCGAAGCCAAACAGGAGTTTTCATCCGCCGAAGTGGTAAGCGCCATGCCGCACACATCGGCGCGGTACAGCGGTTCGATTGCGGATACGAAGGATTACTTAATGAACCATCTTCGCTCCGGTGATGTGGTGATCGTCCTTTCTGCCGGTGATGCCGACCAGATCACCAGTGACCTGTTGAAGGAACTTTAGAGGTACATACCATGGTTGATGAAAAGGAACAAACGCTTCAACCCCCGACCGAGGTGATCGCGTTGCCGCCATTGAAGATGGTCCTCGTCCATGCAAAGGACGAGCGCGAGAACGCGCTCAGTGCGGTGATCAAAACTGCGACCCCGCAGGATCAAAAGGTCAAGCCGCAGGCGTTGAAGAAGATCATCGCCCATCTGGAAAAGAACTCGTAGATACATGTTTATGACCATGACCCAATCTGCCATTGATGTGCTGCGCCAGAAGTTTGGCGATGCCGTGCAGGAAAATATACTTCTTGCACCGTATACGTCTGCGCGTATTGGCGGACCGGCGGATGCCTTGCTGACGGTTAAATCTGCGGACGAGTTGGCAGAGGCGATGCAACTGATCTGGGAGCATGAGATTCCGTTTTATATGCTTGGCGGCGGCTCGAATGTGTTGGTCAGTGATGAAGGTTTTCGCGGAGTTGTGGTTTTGAATCGGGCGAAGGAAGTCCGCTTTGAGGCGGGGGATCAGCCCACAGTCTGGTGTGAAGCGGGGGTTGTCATCGCCAACCTCGCCAAGCGCTGCGCATCCAAGGGGCTGGCTGGACTCGAATGGTCGGCAACTGTTCCCGGCACGGTCGGAGGCGCGGTCTATGGCAATGCCGGCGCGTTCGGTGGCGATATGACTCACAATCTCATCTGGGCTGAATTACTGACAAAGCATGGGCGCGAAAGACTTTTGCTCGAGCAAATGGGCTATGGGTATCGCACCAGTGTTTTGAAGCGGCATGAAATTTCCGGCATCGTGTTAAGCGCGTTGTTGAGGTTAAAAAATTCTTCGAAAGAGGAAGTGTCTGTTAAAATCGAACAATTCAGCGAACGCCGAAAAGCCACGCAGCCGCCCGGTGCGAGCATGGGTTCCATGTTCAAGAACCCTGAGGGTGATTATGCGGGACGTTTGATCGAGGCTGCGGGGTTGAAGGGTACGCGCATCGGTAACGCTGAGATCAGCACGCTGCACGGAAACTTTTTTATCAATCACGGAGAGACCAGGGCGCAAGACGTTCATGCTTTGATTCGCTTGGTGCAAAAGACAGTGATGGAAAAGTTCGGTGTGACTTTGGAGTTGGAAGTTGAACTTGTCGGAGAATGGAACGCGGAATAATGGCTAAGAAGCTTCGAGTTGCGGTTTTATTTGGCGGTCGGTCTGGCGAGCATGATGTCTCGTTGATGTCTGCGCGTTCCGTTTTGTCAGTGCTTGACCCTGAACGATATGAAGTGACACAGATCGGCATCACGCTCGATGGCGAATGGTTCACGGGGGAGAATGCGATTGAATCTTTCGAGCAGGGCAATGGTAAGAATTTAAACCGTGTCGTTCTCCCCGGCGACCCTTCCCATGCCACGGCTTATGAATGGAAAGCCACCGAGCATGGCGAAGTGCTGCGTAAACTTGCAGATATCGATGTCTTCTTCCCCGTCCTGCATGGACCGTTCGGCGAAGACGGCACCATTCAAGGTCTGTTCGAAATGGCAGATGTTGCCTACGTGGGGGCGGGCGTGGCAGGTTCATCCGTCGGCATGGATAAGGGCATTTTCAAAGATGTGATGCGCGCCAATGGGATTCCCATCGTTGATTCCATTCTGGTGCTGCGCGCCGAGATCGAGAATGAAATGGATGCGGTCATCGCCAAAGCCGAAGCGATGGGTACATATCCGCTGTTCACCAAACCGGCGAACCTCGGCTCGTCGGTGGGAATCAGCAAATGTAATTCGCGCTCCGATCTGGCAGAAGGCTTGATGGATGCCGCACGCTTCGACCGCCGCATCCTGATCGAAAGCGGCGTGAAGGATGTGCGTGAAGTGGAAGTCAGCGTGCTGGGCAATGAGAACCCCGAAGCCTCGGTTTGCGGCGAGATCCTTCCAAGCCGTGAGTTCTATTCATACGAGTCAAAATACATCGATGGCACGTCCGGTTTGTTGATCCCTTCACCTTTGCCGGAAGAAGTTTCGGCAGAGATTCGCGAATATGCCATCCGTGCCTACAAAGCCATCGACTGTGCAGGCATGGCGCGCGCTGATTTCTTCGTCGAAAAAGAAACCAACCGCATATTCCTGAACGAGTTGAACACTCTGCCAGGCTTCACATCCATTAGCATGTACCCGAAACTGTGGCAGGCGAGTGGCTTAGCATACCCGCAACTGGTGGATCGCCTGATCGAACTCGCGCTCGAACGCAAGGCGCAGCGCGACCGCACCGAACGCCGGAGGACGGAATGAGCGATAAACGTTCGCTTTCCCGCTCCGAGCAGGTGCGCAAACGCCGCAACGAACGCGCTGTCAAAGAGATCACGCAAACCCGCGAACGCGCCTTGAAGCCGATGGTAAAAGTCACCTCGCGCACAAAGACCGTCCCGATTGTGATCGCGCCCAAGCAAAAGGAACGTCGGCGTTTCAATGTAGCGCTGGGGTTGCCCGAGATCCATTTGCACAAGCCGAAGTTCTCCATGCCGCACTTCCGCGCCAATTGGAGATTTGCTTCGCTTCTGATCGTGTTGCTGCTTGGGGTGGGTGTCTATCTGGCGCTCTCGTTGCCCTATTTCCATGTCCCATCTGCCACGGTGCTTGGAAACAATCGCCTGACAAAGGAAGAGATCAACTCGGTGCTCGGGGTGATGGGTCAATCCATATTCACCGTCCAGCCGGAACAGGTACGGGCGCGCCTGCTGACCAATTACCCGGAACTGCTTTCAGCCGAGATCAAGGTCTATTTGCCGAACCATGTATACGTCACGGTAGTGGAGCGGCAGCCGGTCATCCTCTGGCAGCAGGATGGCGGCTATACCTGGATCGATGCCAGCGGCGTCGCTTTCCGTCCGCGAGGGTCAGCAGATGGGGTCGTCTCCGTCAACAGCTTGGATGCGCCCCCGGCGGGATTGCCCATCTTGGATGACCCGCTTAGCCCACCACCTTTCATCAATAGCGATCTGGTGGAAGCGATCATCGCTCTTTCTCCGCTCGTGCCTGCGAATACGACCATGACCTATAGCGCCGCTGACGGTTTGGGCTGGAACGACCCGCGTGGCTGGCGCGCCGCTTTCGGCATCAGCGCAGACGATATGCCGTTGAAGATTCGCGTATACCAATCGTTGGTCGACTCCCTGGTGCAGCGCAATCGAATCCCCGAATTTATCAGTGTGGTTCATCCCGATGGTCCGTTTTATCGCATGGCGTCAAACGAATCGGATGAAGCATTGGACGAAAATCAGTGAGACAGGTACGCAATGGATGAGATAGTTGTTGGTATTGACGTAGGCACGACCAAAGTTTGCACCCTCGTCGGGCGTGTGGAAGACGATGGTGGCATTCGTATTCTTGGGGTTGGCATCGAGCCTTCTGAAGGCATCCGCAAAGGCATTGTGGTAGACCTTGCTGCGGCGTCGCAAGCCATCAAACGTTCCGTCGAAAAAGCGGAGAGTACCTCCGGTTTGGAGATTACCACGGCGTTGGTCAGCCTGGCTGGGGCGCATGTCTCGTCTGTCAACAGTCGTGGCGCGGCGGGCATTCCCGGTGGGATCATCGATGTGACCGATCTGGCGCGTGCGCTTGACCAAGCACAGGCGATTGCCATCCCGCATGACCGCGAGATCGTGCATGTCATCCAGCGCGGCATCACCGTGGATGGGCAGGAAGGCGTCAAGACGCCGGTGGGGATGCACGGCTACAAGTTGGAAGTGGAAACGCACATCATCACCGCCGCCAGTGCCACGGTGGATAACCTCCGTCAATGCGTGGGCGCGGCAGGTGTGCAGATCCAGCAATTCGTTCTGAATCCGCTTGCCTCTGCCGAAGTAGTGCTGACCGAGCAGGAACGTCAGCTGGGCGTGGCAGTCTGCGATATTGGCGGCGGAACCACCGACCTGGCAATTTACGTCGACGGCGATGTCTGGCACACGATGGTTCTGGCAGTCGGCGGGAATCACATCACACAGGATATTGCGCACGGCTTGCGTTTGAACATCTCGCAGGCAGAGGAAGTAAAGAAGCAGCAGGGACACGCCATTCGGTCCGAGATCGGAAGCGAGGAGTTTTTCCTGATCCGTCCCTTTGGCGAAGATCGGGATGTGCGCATCAACCGCCAGGATCTGGCTCACATCATCGAAGCGCGCATCGAAGAGACCTTCGGCTTGATTCTTCAGGAGATCAAACGCTCCGGCTACGATGGCTTGCTCCCGGCGGGAATGGTGGTGACAGGCGGGACATCGGCATTGCCGGGCATCAGCAAAGTTGCGAGCGAAGTATTGGGCATGCCGGTGCGAATGGCACAGCCGCAAAACCTGAAAGGGCTGGTGGACAAGCTCAACTCCCCTGCATATTCCACCAGCATCGGGCTTTTACGTTGGGCAACCGCCATGCACGACCATGAAATTGCAATGGCGGGCGGCAGCAAACAGCGCCGCAGATCGCGAGGTGAAAAGAATATGAATTTGGATGCCATCAAAAATTGGATCAGTCGTCTATTGCCGTAAGGAATTTACAGAGAGAAGACCATCTCTGCGAAAAGATTCACAATCGATAAAAACTAGTACACATTAACCCTGTTAAAAAATCGCATTCTCGTTTAAGATATGGCATATTCCTTGCCAGGAGGAACAAATGGACCCGAACAAAAGAACACAGCAAGCCGAAGCCTTCGCACGGATCAAAGTGATCGGTGTGGGTGGCGCGGGACAGAATGCCGTCAACCGCATGATGGAGGAAGGCATTCAAGGTGTTGAATTCATCGCCGCCAATTCCGATGCGCAGGCGCTGACACTTTCACGCGCGCCTGTTCGCGTCCGTCTCGGTGACAAGATCACACGCGGACTTGGCGCAGGCGGCGACCCCGAAATCGGACGCAAGGCGGCCGAAGAATCGTCCGATGAACTCTACAACGTGCTCAAAGGCGCAGACATGGTCTTCGTCACAGCAGGCATGGGCGGCGGCACAGGCACTGGCGCGGCTCCCGTGGTGGCGCAAGTGGCAAAGGAATGCGGCGCACTCACCATCGGCGTGGTCACCCGCCCCTTCACCTTTGAAGGCGGCAAGCGCGCCCAATCTGCTGAAGCGGGTGTGGTAAAGATGAAGGAACATGCGCACACCCTCATCTCCATCCCCAACGACCGTCTACTCCAACTGGCGGATAAAAAATCATCCCTGCAGGATGCCTTCCGCATGGCGGATGAAGTCCTGCATCAGGGCATCCAGGGCATCTCCGAATTGATCACCATCCCCGGTTTGATCAACCTCGACTTTGCCGACGTACGCGCCATCATGTCTGAAGGCGGTGCGGCGCTCATGGCGGTCGGGCGCGGCTCAGGCGACGAACGCGCGAAGACCGCAGCCGAACAAGCCATCTCCAGCCAGCTGCTCGACATCACCATCGATGGCGCGCGCGGCGTGCTCTTCAACGTCACTGGCGGACCCAACATGACCCTCTTCGAAGTCAATCAGGCTGCCGCTATCATCCGCGAGACTGCCCACCCCGATGTCAACATGATCTTCGGCGCAGTCATCGATCCGGAAATGGGAGACGAGATCCGCGTGACGGTCATCGCCACCGGATTTGAGCGCAGCGGCATTCCGCGCCGTGCGCTTGAGCGCCTCCCCCGGACCGAGAAGCCTGTTCCTGCATCGACGCCTTTCACACGCTCAAGCGAATCCGTGAGCGTCGGCGCCGAAACACGTTCCTCTGCGGATGTGAAATCCCAGCCATTGCCGAGCATCAACAACGACGATCTGGATG
Source organism: Anaerolineales bacterium UBA2395 (assembly GCA_002343775.1). Lineage (GTDB taxonomy): Bacteria > Chloroflexota > Anaerolineae > Anaerolineales > Villigracilaceae > Villigracilis. Next base: position 91,829 of record DDSH01000022.1, on the reverse strand, counting down.
TCCCGACCTTCCTGCGCAACCGAAGATAACAGACAGGCTCACCGAGACCCCGAAGGTTTTTGAAATCTTCGGGGTCTTTTATTTTGGTAAAATAGGATTGATGAAAGCACAACTTCCCCAGCCTGAACATTACTCTTATTTGCGGCATCGCAGGCAATTTGCCCGGCAGATCCTTCTTCCCATCGTCCTGAGTGCACTGGTATTGGTTGGTATGATCGTTTGGATCAGCGTTGCCACCTTCCAACAGGGCGGCGATGTCGGGCGTTGGGCAGCCATATCCACCATCTGGGTGATCATCCCCATGCTGATCGGTGGCTTGATCTTCCTCGCCATCCTGGGCGGCTTGATCTACCTGCTTGCGCGTGCGTTGAGCGTCCTCCCTTATTACACGGGCATCGCGCAGGATTATGTGTTCAAAGCCAGGGGGGTGATCCTTCGCGGCGCGGATATGGCAGTGAAACCCATCCTCGCCCTGAACAGCTGGCTGGAAACCATTAAAGCATTCTTCGAAAGGATGACACCATGAACGATAAAACCAGAGTGATCTTGGGCGGTGCTCTTCTCGGCGCCGTGACCGGACTGGTCGCTGCACTGCTTCTCACCCGCCGTGCGGAAAAGAACGAACGTGAGACCGCACTCACTGCGGGCGAGGGATTAAAACTCGGCGTGTTGGTCTTCGGTTTGTTGCGCGCAATCGCCTCGCTGGGCGACGATTAACTACGGCTTTTCCGAACAGGCCGATGGGTGCATCGGTCTGTTTCCTTTTTATTGGTAACTGGATAGTGCGGCGCATTTCAGGAGAGTTCGATGTTGGATGAGTCTACCATGCCGCAAGACAACCCATTCGAGACCATCTTTCGGAACCATAATGCGGTCATGTTGTTGATCGATCCCGAATCAGGGCGGATTGTGGACGCCAACATTTCGGCGATAACGTTTTACGGCTATTCCCTTGAGCTATTCAAAAGCATGACCATTGCGGATCTTACCGCCCTTCCACAGGAAAAATTGGTGAAAGGGTGGCTTCACGCCCTGTTGCAGGAACGCAATTTTATCTTTCCCCACAGGCTGGCAAGCGGAAACGTTCGGACTGTTGAATTAAATATGTCTCCCATTCAGTGGGGGGGTGCCAGGGTTCTTTTTTCCATTGTTAACGACATTACCGTCCGGCAAAAGACTGAGGAAGCATTACGCGAAAGCGAGGAACGTTATCACAGTTTGTTCGACCGAATGATGGACGGTATCTATCGCAGCACACATGAGGGAAAATTCGTGGATGTGAATCCCGCCATGGTGGCAATGTTCGGTTATTCCTCGAAGGAGGAAATGCTTAAGATCGACATTAAGAAGGAACTTTACTTCTCTCCGGAGGAACGTGGCAGCCACATCCTTGATACGGGCATGGAGGAGATCGAGGTCTACCGGATGCGTCGCAAGGACGGTTCTGAGATCTGGGTGGAGGACCACGGCTATTACGTCCACGATGATCAGGGCAATATCCTCTTTCACGAAGGGATGCTTCGCGATGTCACAGAACGGGTGAGGGCGGAGGCGGCTTTTCGTGAAAATGACACGTTGTTGCGAGAGACACAACGGATCGGCGGGATCGGCAGCTATGTGTTGGATTTCTTGACCGGCTTCTGGAAAAGTTCAGATACGCTTGATCGCATCCTTGGCATTGACGATTCCTATGAACGCTCCATACAGGGCTGGGTGAACCTGGTCCATCCCGGTCATCGCGAGTGGATGGTTCAATACTTCACCCAGGATGTGATCGTGGGAAAGAACCGCTTCGACCGGGAGTACAAGATCATCCGCCAGAACGATGGCGCAGAACGCTGGGTGCATGGCATGGGCGAGTTGGAGGTCAATGCTGGGGGAGATCTCCTCAACATGAAAGGCACCATTCAGGATGTTACCAGTCGTAAACAGATGGAAGATGACCTCCGTCAAAGTCTGGTCGAATTGGAAGCGTTGTATAAGATATCATCCTCTCTTCGTTCTGCTCAAACACTGGAGGAAGCCATGCCTGCCCTTTTGGATCAGACCCTTGCTGCCATGGCTACGGATACGGGTACCATTCTCTTGTACGATCCGAAAACAAATGAACTGCGCGATACAAACCCTCGCGGCTGGTTTGATGATTTGAAGGATATTCGGATAAACATCGGCGAAGGTGTGGCGGGGAATGTCTTTTCGACAGGACAGATGCATGTCTCGGAAGAATTTATAAAAGATCCGCTGGTGCGCCCTGACTCACTTGCGAGAATCCCCGCCGGTTGGGGAGGGGCTTGCCTGCCGATCCGTTCCAGTGATGAGGTTGTGGGGGTGCTGTTTATTGCTGTGCAATTACCAAGTCGCATTACGCCCGAACAGATAAAGCTTCTCCATTCGCTGACGGAGATCGCCGGGTCGATCATTGAACGTACCCGTTTGTTTGAAGAGACTGCCCGCCGTGCAAAGGAATTCGAGTCGTTGTACCAGACCAGCAAGGCATTATCCGAACAGACGGAGCTGAAGCCCCTCCTGAATTTGATCGTAATAACTGCGAAGAAAATGCTAGACTCCGCTTCGAGCGGCATGTACCTGTTCGACCCGGTCAAGAGCGAATTGGAATTAATCATGGATACCGAGCCATTCATCCCCACAGGTTCGCACCTGATGATCGGTGAAGGTGCTGCCGGTCTTGTGGCACAAACCCGTCAGCCGCTGCGGATCGATGATTACTCCACTTGGGAAGGGCGTTCACCTCAATACGAGGGTGTTCCCCTGCGCGCTGTTTTGGAAGTACCAATGATGTACGGCGGAGAGTTGATCGGCGTCCTCGCTGTGGACGAGATCGGCGATTCTGATCGAACGTACACCGAAGCAGACGAGCGCCTGCTCTCCTTGTTCGCCTCCCAGGCTGCCGGAGCAGTACACTCTGCCCGTCTCAGGGAAGAGGCGATCAAGCGTCTGCGGAATCTGCAAACCCTGCACGAAGTGGATAAAGCCATCGCATCCAGTTTGGATCTGCGGATCACGCTCAATATTCTCTTGAGCCGCATCGTGGATCAGCTGGGAGTGGATGCCGCCTCGGTGCTGCTGATGCACCCCTACGAACAGACCCTGCAATATGCCGCCAGTTGTGGCTTTTTAACATCCCTGATCCAGGCGGCAGAAGTTCGCCTCAACGATGGTTTTGCCGGACGTAGCATCATGGAGAGGCGCATCGTTCAGACCACAGACCCGGCGGAACTTATCGGCAACCAGCCGTTTGCGTACTTGTGGAGCGAAGAAGGATTTTGCCATTACATTTGTATCCCTTTGATCGTCAAGGGAGAGGCAAAGGGAGTGCTCGAACTCTATCATCGCACTCCCTACACACCCAGCGCAGAATGGCTGGAGTTCGTAGAGACTCTCGCAGGTCAGGCTGCGATCTCCATCGATAACTCGCAATTGTTCGAGAACATCCAACGGGTGAACATGGAGCTGGCAGTCGCCTACGAAGCCACCATCGAAGGCTTATCGCGCGCACTAGACATGCGATACAGTGAGATCGAAGGGCAAACCTTGCGCGTTGCGAACCTTGCCTTGTTGGTCGCAAAGGAACTTGGAATCCGGGATCAGCGCCTGCAGCGCATTCGTCACGGAGCATTGTTGCACGACATCGGAAAGATGGGAATCTCAGACCGAATCCTGCTTAAGAAAGGCCGGCTGACGGAGAAGGAATGGGAGGAAATGCGCAAGCATCCGACCTTTGCCTACCAACTGCTTAACCCAATTCAATACCTGCGCCAGGCTCTGGATATTCCCTATTGTCATCACGAAAAGTGGGATGGCACAGGCTACCCGCGCGCACTCAAAGGGAACCAAATCCCCATTACCGCTCGCGTCTTCGCCATCGCCGACGTGTGGGACGCGTTAACCAGCCCGCGCCCGTATCGCAAAGCATGGACCAAAAAGAAAGCGCTCGTCTACATCAAGGCACAAAGCGGAAAACATTTCGATCCACAGGTTGTGGATGCATTCCTCAGGGTTATCGAAACATTCGAGGACTGACCCCCCGGTTTCGGCGGGGGAGGAAGCGCCAGCTTGACATATCCGAACATAAGTTCTAAAATTTCGCGATGGACTCCATTTCCAGACAAACCTACCGCCGCTTCCTTCTCGCTTCACAGGGACTTTGGCCCGGTCGCCGTTTCTCAGGCTTGAGCGGCACCGAATCCGCTTTGCGCCAAATGCAGGCATTGCAGCTTGACCCGCTTGTCATGGTCGCCCGCAGTCAGGACATAGCCATGTATGGGCGTGTGCTCGATTACAAGCCCGACCTGCTTTACAAAATGGCATATGAAAAACGCAAAGCCTTCGATTATGGCGGCTGGTTGATGATGTACCCCATGTACGAATTTCCCTTTTGGCGTTTGCACATGAAACGCCGCGAAGAAAAGGGATTGCGATGGGAGCACTTTACTCATCCGCCCAAGGCGGTCGTCAAATTTGTGTTGGACGAATTGCGTGAGAAAGGTCCGCTGGGGAATCGTGACATTGAAGGGGATGCCGTCAAAGCATGGAGCTATCGCGGACGCAAAGAAACCTCCGTCACGTTGTTTTACCTCTGGTTGATCGGTGAAGTGATGATCACCAGCCGCAAAGGCTTCGACCGCATCTATGACCTGCGTGAGCGCGTGGTGCCAAAAGAATTTGATTATGCAGCAAGTGTTCAGGAGACTGAAGACTTCTTTTGCAAAAAGCACATTGCCTTTCATGGCATGACGCGTGAAAACTCGGTGAAGACCGACCTGAGTTACTATATTCAACGCAAGATCGGCGCGAAGGAATCCAAGGAACAAATCGAACGGCTTATTGAAAAGAAAGAGATCTCGCGGGTGGGGGTGGAGGGCTTCAGCGAAAACTTCCTCATCCTAAACAGTGACATGCCCCACCTGTCTTCCATTGAAGCGGGGCGTGTTCCCAAAGCGTGGAAACCGAAAGGTCTCACCACCGAAGAGGAAGTCACATTGCTTGCTCCGTTGGAAATCGTCAGCGCACGCGGGCGGGCAAAGAAGGTTTTTGATTTCGAATATGTTTGGGAAGTGTACAAGCCGGAACATCAACGCAAGTGGGGCTACTACGTATTGCCGGTCCTGTATGGCGATGACCTTGTTGCGCGCCTCGACCCCAAACTCGACCGCACGACCGGCACGCTCCACATCCTTGGGTTTTGGCTCGAAGAGGATGCTCCCAAAGACGGTGCATTTGCCGATGCGCTGGCGAACGGACTTGAACGATTTGCCGGTATGATCGGCGCGAAGAAAATCGACTTGAGCGGGATCAAGATCGCAAAGTTACGCGCTCATCTCAAATCAAAGATCAAACTTTAAGCGCTTTTCACGCAGATCACGCCCTTCAAATATGCGCCTTCGGGGAAGTGCAAACTAACGGGATGATCCACTCCCTGCGACAAATGCTCGATGATGGTGGCATTCACACCGGCATCGAGAGCAGCGGATGCGACGATCTTTTGGAACAATGCCGCATCGACCCCGCCGGAGCAGGAGAATGTGACCAGAACTCCGCCTACCCGTAGCAGTTTGAAAGCCAGCAGGTTGATGTCTTTATAAGCGCGCGATGCCTTCTCAGCATGTGCAGATGTGGGCGCAAACTTGGGCGGGTCGAGGATGATGAGATCGAACGAACGGGCTTCGTCGCGAAATTTTCGCAGCAGTTGGAAGACATCCCCCTGCATGGACGTATGGCGTTCAGCGGGAAGTTCGTTGAGCGTGAGGTTCTCCTCCAGCAATGAAAGCGCATCCGCAGAGGAATCGACGGAAAGAACAGATTTTGCTCCATTTGCCAGCGCATGAATGGAAAATCCGCCGGTGTAGCAGAAGCAATTCAGTACATCGCGGTCTTTGGATAACTCTCCAACGCGGCGACGGTTCTCACACTGGTCGAGGTAAAAACCGGTCTTGTGACCACGGGCAATATCTACATTGAATTTTAGGTCGTGCTCTGTGATAGGAAAGACGAATGAAGAAGGATCGCCGCGCAGACTGCCTGTAATCGGCAGTAACCCTTCGAGTTCTCGCACATCCGCATCGGAACGTTCGTAGATGGTTTCGATTCCCGTTACTTCGATGAGCAGGTCGGCGAACGTTTCCTTCCAAAATTCTGTGCCAGCGGTGAGCGATTGCAGCACGAGCAGATCGGCGTACCGGTCTACGATGAGACCGGGGATGCCGTCTGATTCACCGTGGATGAGTCGGTATGAGTCGGAGGTACTTCCCACCTTCAGTTGGCGGCGTATTTCAATGGCTGCCTTAATGCGCCTTCTGAAGAATTCTTTGTCTACCGCTTCGTCTGTGAATGTCCACACGCGCGCGCGGATTTGCGAGTGAGGGGAGTACGAGGCTTGGGCGAGGAATTGACCGGTAGAGTCGTGCAGGCTTACGGTCGAGCCGGAGGCGGTTTGTATGTCAGGAGTTTGTAATGCGCTGGCGAAGACCCAGGGATGGCGTCGCAGCAGGCTTTTGTCACGTCCGGGTTTGAGGGAAAGGTTCATGAAATCTATCTTACCGTAAACGGGCTGGGAACGACAGCCCGCGCCTGAGTTTCATCACTTGACTATGGGTAAAAGACAATATATATTAATGACAATGAAACGGGCATTTTCATTTGCCGGTATTTTTATTGTTTTTTCCCGTTCGAGCCCGATTTGGATTCCAGATCAATTCGAGCAAACAGCATCTCTGCCTGGGTTTTCTCTCTTGGGTGGTGTAACCGGGCTGTCGAATTGAAGGGGAACGTTCCATGACCTTGAGCAGGGATTCCAGGTTCGAAAAACAGGACGAAGGTAGTGTGCAAAGCCATGCACATTACCTTTTGCTTGCTTTAAGTCGGGCGGCGCATTCCATTCAGCAGGCGCAGACGGCGGAGGATTTTTATACTGCCGTGGGCAGGGAGATCAAGCAGCTGGGGGGTGAAGTGACCCTGATGCTGCTCAATGACGATCAGGCTACGCTTTCGATTGTTTACACATCATATTCGAGTACTTTGATCCGTCGGGCGGAAAAGATGACGGGTCTATTTTTACATGATCATCCAATTCCAATTAATCCGGAAAATGAATATGGTCTGGCACTGAGAAGTGATGTTGCGATCTTTACCGAAACAACCGCAGAACTTGTTGCGGATATTCTTCCAAAAGCGCTGCATTCTTTCGCTCCTTTGGTGACATCCATGTTCAATTTACGCCAGGGAATTCTTGCCCCTTTGCGGGCGGGAGATCATGTTTTGGGGTTGTTGAAGGTGAATGGGACTTTCCTGAGCCGGGATGATATTCCTGCCATGCAGGTGTTTGCCAGTCATGTTGCCACCGGGCTTACGAACATCCGCTTGATGAAGAATCTACAGGATGAATTGGCGGCTCATCAAAGAACGGAGAGGCAGCTCGACCATCACCGTGATTTGTTGTTTTCGTTAAATCGGGCTGCGTATTCTGTTCATCTGGCATGCACGCCTGATGAGATCTTTCAGGTCGTAGGGGAGCAGATCCGGTCTTTGGGGTTTGAAGCGACCATTTTGTTTTTCGATGGTGACAAGGTGCGGCTTCGTTTACAGTATACAACCCTTCCTCAAGAGGCGTTATGGGCTGCCGAGAAACTCACGGGTATGACCCTGCAAGATTTCAGATGGACACTTCGACGGGATAGCGAGTTTGGGGAGATACTTAAGAAAAGACGTGCTATTTTTATTCCAGACGCAGATCCGTTCTATCGAGAGGCTTTGCCTTCCATTGTTCAACCTGTCATGAGCAAGCTGATGGACACCCTGCGGGCTGGTCCCAGTATCGTCGCTCCGCTATATGTGGATGATGAAATGTACGGAAGCCTGGTCGTTTTTGGTCGCAATCCTCTACGTACGGAAGATCTGCCGGTGATGGAGTCGTTTGCAGCTCAGGTTTCTGTCAGCTTGCGAAATGTACAGCTGAATCAAAAACTGGAGATGGAGTTGCAGGAGCGCAGACAGGTCGAGGAAGCGCTTCGAATTTCATACTTCACCTTTGAAGGCATCTTAAACAGTGTGACAGAAGCGATTTATATTCAGGATGAGAACGGTGTATTCCTGAATGTCAACCAGAGCGCTGAAAAAATGTATGGGTACCCGCGGGAAAATTTTATTGGGCGAACCCCTGAGTTTTTGGCGGCACCGGGCAGGAATGATCATCGGGGACCCTTCCATCAAATTAATCGGGTGTTCAATGGCGAGCCGGTCGAATTCGAATTTTGGGGGATAAACAGGGATGGTGTGATTTTTCCAACGGATGTACGCCTGACACAAGGGATGTATTTTGGAAAAAAAGTGGTGATTGCCGTTGCCCGCGATATTACGGAACGAAAAAAGGCGGAAGAGAACCTTAAACAGCAGAACGACCAGATCAACGGTCTTTATCAAATTACGGCGGCGTTGAACAGAACCGATGTGATCGAAGATATTTATGATATTGCCCTGGCGAGCCTGTGTAACATCTTGAACATGGAACACGTCGCCATCCTGTTGTTCGATGGGAAAGGCGTTGTGCGCTTCACCGCTTGGCGAGGACTCTCTGAGGAGTACCGCAAGGCAGTGGAAGGACACTCACCCTGGAAGCCCGGTGACCTGTCTCCCCAACCTGTTCTTATCCCGGATGTGTTGCAAGATGCTGGCTTGACATCTCTTCATGCTGCGCTTGAAAAAGAAGGGATTAGGGCGCTCGGGTTCATTCCGCTTGTGCATCAGGATGAACTGCTGGGAAAGTTCATGCTTTACTTTAATTCGCCGCATGACTTTACGGATATGGAAGTTCAGCTTGCCCACGCAGTTGCATCGCATGTTGCCATTGCGATCAACAAGAACCGCATCAACAATGCCCTGCGGGTCAGTGAGGAACGTTATCGCGTCCTCTATGAGAACAACCCGTCCATGTATTTCACAACAGATGAAGCGGGTGTCATCCTGTCTGTCAACCAAAGCGGGGTCAAGCAATCGGGTTTTATGGTGGGCGAATTGATGGGCAGATCCTTGTTTGACATTTTTCATCCCGATGACCGCGAATTTGCGCGGCAGCAGATCGAACTTTGTTTGCAGGATACCGAACGCACCGTCCAATTGGAAGCACGAAAGGTACGCAAAGATGGGAGTGTGTTCTGGGTGCGTGAGTTTGCCCGGGCGGTCCCTGGCGTGGATGGACGTTATGTCATTCTGATCGTTTGTAACGACGTGACCGAGGAGGTCAAAGCGCAGGATGCATTGTATAGGTCTGAGGCGGAACTGCGGGCACTTTTCTCTTCCATGACCGATTCGGTTCTCGTCATCGACCGGGAAGGGGTCTACAAGAGTATAGCTCCCACTTCACCGGAGTATAAATACATCTCTCCTGAAGAGGTGGTTGGAAAATCGCTCTCTGCATTTTTCCCAAAGGAAAAGGTCGAGGAGTTCATGGAGGTTATCAGGCAAGTGTTGAAAACCGGGGACACGGTTCGTCTTGAGTACGAGATCGTTCTGGAGGGAGCGTCTCCCTGGTTTGAGGCATCCGTCTCCCCCCTGGATTTCGATACAACCATCTGGGTGACGCGTGATATTACCAATCGAAAGCGGTCGGAAGACGAGTTGCGCCACGCGAATACAGCGCTCCGAGCCGCTCATAAAGAGCTCCAGCAGATGTTCGAGCACGAACAGGTTTTGGCGCGAACGGATTCCTTGACCCAACTATATAACCGGCGTCATTTCTTCGATCTTGCAGTCCGTGAGTTCGATGCGGCGATCCGTTACCAGCGGCCATTGACATTGATCCTGTTCGATGTGGATGATTTCAAACAGGCAAATGACTCCTTTGGTCATGCCTTTGGGGATGAGGTCCTGATCGGGATCTCCAACATCGCAAAGGCGCAGGTGCGGAGGGTCGATATTCTGGCGCGATACGGTGGTGATGAATTCATCGTGCTGCTGCCAGAAACCGATAAGGCAAAGGCTTTGCTGACCGCCGAACGCATTCGTGAGCAGATTGAGAACCACCATATCGGTGTGGAGACAGCACCCTTCCCGGTAACCATCAGCTTGGGAATTTCTGAAATTAATTTCACCCCCCCGGATCAATCGATCGAAAACATCATCCGTCGTGCAGATCAGGCGCTATACAAGGCAAAACAGCATGGGCGTAACCATGCTGTTGTCTACTCAGCGGAGTAGACTATACCCTGACTGAAAGCGGGGTTGCACATACTGCCGCATGGTATCATGATGCCTTCAAAGGAGCATTATGATAAAACCGGTACGTTGGAATACGTTTGTGCGGGATTTCATCCGCATTCAGGTTGGTTTCTTTTTGTTCGGGCTGGCGATTACATTGATGATCCGCGGCAACATCGGAACGAGCGCCTGGGTGGTGCTGGAGGCCGCGCTGGCGGAAAAACTTGGAGTGACCGTGGGAACGATGACGGTCATCATGGGGTTTCTGGTGTTGACCAGCGCAGTGGCGATGCGTGAGAAGTTGGGCTGGGGCACCCTGGCGAATATTCTGTCAATCGGTCCGTGGGTGGATGTGTGGAATTCGTTCATGCCCACCGTAACCGACAACCTGCCTTTGCAGGTGGGGATGCTTCTGCTGGCGGTCTTTTTGATGGGACTTGGCAGCGCCATTTACATTGGCGTGGACGCGGGCGCAGGTCCGCGGGACAGTTTGATGCTGGCCATCAAACGTACTACGGGTATCAGCATCCGGGCAGCGCGTGCAATGATCGAAGTGACCGTGGTGACGGTTGGCTGGCTGCTGGGTGGACCAGCGGGGATCGGCACATTGGTCTTTGCCTTGTTGATCGGACCTTCAGTGCAGTGGGGTTTTAAGATTTTCAAGGTCCAACCGCATAGGGAAGAGGAAGTGGTTCAAGCGGGTATCGAAGGCGGCGCGGAATAAGTTGGGAGTTTGCACAAGGAGAACATAATGAACGAACCGATCGAAACCACCCCTTTTGTTGAATCAAAACCCCGGAGCGGCGGCGCATTGGCATTATTTTTACTGATGGCGCTCCCAATGCCGTTCTGTTTGTTGATCTACCATTTTATTCTGTGGTCCACCGAACAGGCTGCGATCATTTCCTTAAGCATAGGTGGAGCAGCGTGGGCGGGACCGATGGGCGTGGCGGGGCAGGCGCTCTTGATGAGCCTCCTGTTTGGTTTGTTGTGGCGTTTCACAACCGATGACCGCTTCAAGGGCTGGTATCTGGGGTTGTTCATCGCTTCGTTGATGGGCTTCCCCACGTTGCTGTTGCGGGCGCTTGGCGCAAACAATGACCAATTGGGTTCCATCGTTCAGTTTGTATTGGCAATAATCGCAACGCTGGTTGTGATACGCATCCGCAAAAAAGATTTGACATGGAATTTCGGCACAGTGCCGTTCGGCTTGTTGGTCGCGGCGTTGGGTATATTTCCGCTGGCGATCTATGGTTCGTTCGGCTCACCCGGAGATGCCTTCTACAGTTTGCTGGCGGGATTGGCGATCGGTCTGCTGGCGGCAGTGCTGATGGGAGAGGCGGAGAATGTTTTTCTCAATGGGGTTGGTGTGGGTGGCGTGCTGGCATTGCTGACCTCTGCGCTTGGGTACGATGGCGCGCAATTGATTCTGGTCGCGCTTGTCCCTGCATTTTCATTTGCCATTGCGGCGGTCTTGCCGTCACGTTCGGCAGCGATGGTGGCGACGGGGCTGCTCACCTTTGCCGGGCTGGCGTTCTTTGATCCCACCGAACTGACGGTCGTGCTTGGCGATATTGCCGGGCTGGCATTCAGCGCGGTGTCCATTGCCCTGCTCATCGGCTGGGGCGTGAGCGTTGTCGGGGTGGTGATTCGCCTGGTGGCGGGCACAGGTTCCGGGTCCAGTGTGAAGCGCGCCATTGGTTGGGCAGGTGCGGGCATTGCGTGGATGTCGCTCATCGCGGTCTTCTTTCTGTTCGGCAATCCCGGCAATTATGGCGACCGCTTGTTCGTCATCTTTAGGAATCAGGCGGATCTTTCAGACCTCGATTCCATGACCGATGTGGATGCGCGCCGAACGGCGGCGTATGAAATGCTGGTCAAAACTGCAAACATCGAACAGGCAGGGGTGCGCAGCGTCTTCGATACGCTTGGTGTGAAATACACGCCATATTATTTGCAAAATTCGATGGAGGTTCAAGGTGGAACGTTGATCCGCCTCTTCCTGCTGTTCCGCCCGGAAGTGGATCGCGTCATTCCGAGCCCGAGGCTGCGTGCCGCTCCCGAAGATGAGCCAACGCCGGGACTTTCCACTGTGAACAGCGGCGAGGTGCTGTGGAACATTTCGATGATCGGCGCAGACAGAGTGTGGGACGAGTTCAACGTGCGCGGTGAAGGGATCGTGGTTGGGCAATCTGACTCAGGCGTGGATGGAGATCATCCCGCGTTTGCAAAACAATATCGCGGGTTAAATTCTGGCGACGATTACAACTGGTTCGACCCGTGGGATGGCACCACCTCGCCGAACGATGAAGGTGGTCATGGCACGCACACGCTGGGGACGATCCTTGGCGCCGATGGCATTGGGGTTGCTCCTGCCGCGCAATGGATCGGCTGTGTGAATTTGGATCGCAACCTTGCCAACCCGGCGTTGTATCTCGATTGTATGCAGTTCATGCTCGCGCCATTCCCCATCGGCGGCGATCCGTTTTTGGATGGCGACCCGACTCAGGCGGCAGATGTCATCAACAACTCGTGGGGCTGCCCCGAGATCGAAGGCTGTGACCCGAATGCTTTGCTCTACGCAGCCGATAATTTACGGCATGCGGGTATTTTCGTGGTGGTATCAACCGGCAATGACGGTCCAAATTGCGAGACGGTGGCTTCTCCGCTTTCGTTGTACGATTCGGTCTTCTCCGTCGGCGCGGTGGATTGGTTCGGTGACATGGCAGATTTCAGCAGCCGTGGACCTGTCGTCGCGGACGGTTCTGGCAGGGTCAAGCCGGATATTGTCGCTCCAGGTGTGGATATTTTCTCCGCTCTGCCTGAAGGCACCTACGGTTCCAACAGTGGCACATCGATGGCAGGACCCCACGTTGTCGGCGTCGTGGCGTTGATCTGGTCGGCGCAACCAGACTTGATCGGAGATATCGATGCGACCGAGCAACTCATCATCGACACCGCCCAACCCTACACGGGCGATACATCTCTGGGCTGTTTTACGGGGGAGAATCCCAGCAATGCCTATGGCTTTGGTATCGTGGATGTGCACGAAGCGGTGAGACAAGCATTGGGGAAATAAGGCATGTGGCTTTACCTGATTCAAGGGATCGGATTCGGCTTCGCCGCCGCTTCACAACCCGGACCGTTTCAAACGTATCTCATCTCCCAGTCGCTGATGCGCGGCTGGCAGCGGACTCTGCCCTCTGCGCTCGCGCCCTTGTTGAGCGATGGTCCCATCATCCTGTTGTGCGTGTTGGTCATCAGCCAGGTGCCCGATTGGTTTCAGCGGGTGCTTTACATCGTAGGCGGATTGTTCATTTTGTATCTTGCATTTGGCACATTCAGATCATGGCGTGACTTTGACGCAAACACCGCCCAGCCTGAATCCACGGTGGATGGTTTGCCCAAAGCAGTTGTAATGAACATGCTCAGCCCGGGACCCTACATTTTTTGGACGCTGGTCACCGGTCCCATTTTGGTGGCGGGCTGGCGTGAAACGCCGCTGAATGGAGTTGGATTCCTCGCGGGATTCTACATGGCGATGATCAGCACCCTGGTTGGGATCGTGCTCGTCTTTGCCACGGCAACACGGCTCGGACCCAAATTCAACCGCGCGCTGCTTGGGATTTCATCCATTGCATTATTCTGTTTTGGGTTATATCAATTGTGGAGGGGAATGATAGGATGAAAAAAAGACCCCGTCTAAATTGACGGGGTCTTTCGCTTTACTTTCTAAATCTCTCGCTGATTTCCATGATGGCAAACACCACCACTCCAGCGGCAACGGAGATGGCAAGGTCGGCGAGCCCCAACGGAACGACCTCGAAGAAATTCGCCAACGCGGGGACGTAAATAACCATCATCTGTAAGGCGACCACCACCAGCGCCAAACCCGCGAGGACAGGATTGCTCCAGAACCCGATCTCGAACAGTGATTGTTTATCCGAACGAGCGGCGAATGCTTGAAAGACCTGCATAAATGCCAGTGACGTAAAGATCATCGTCTGCCATTCGGGGCGACCGGTGAAGAAGTACCATCCGCCCAGCGCAAGTGCAATGACGCCGATTAGCATGCCGACCCAGATTGTTTGTATACCCGCGCCACGCGAGAACACGCCTTCGGTGGGGGAGTATGGTTTGCGTTTCATCGTGTCTGCTTCGGGGTTTTCCACGCCCATACCCAAACCAAGCAAACCATCCGTCAACAGATTCAGCCAGAGCAATTGCAAAGGCAGCAAAGGCAACGGCTTGCCTAGAAATGGAGACAACAGCATCACCAACACTTTACCGATGTTGCCTGCCACACTAAAACGCACGAACTTGCGGATATTGTCGTAGATGGTGCGTCCCTCTTGCACAGCGGCGACGATGGTTGCAAAGTTATCGTCGAGCAAGACCAGATCCGACGCTTCTTTGGAAACGTCTGTGCCAGCGATGCCCATCGCCACACCGATGTCCGCTTTGCGCAAAGCGGGCGCATCGTTGACTCCGTCGCCGGTCATCGAAACGATGTGTCCCTTCTCCTGCAAGGCTTGCACGATTCGCAATTTATGTTCCGGCGCGACGCGTGCAAACACACTGACCTCGTCCACTATATTTTTCAATTCATCGGGCGTCAGGTTTTCGATCTCCACACCGGTTAGAGCACGTCCATTCTCGGTGATGCCCAACTGACGCGCAATCTCGATTGCCGTCAGCGGATGATCGCCAGTGATCATGATCGGGCGGATGCCTGCGTTTTTACAAACCGCCACCGCCTCCTGCACTTCGGAGCGCGGCGGGTCAATCATGCCGAACAAACCAACCAGCGTGATATTTTGTTCGAGGTCGGTTTGAATCACTTCAGGGATGGAGTTCATCAAACGGAAGCCAACGCCGAGGACACGCATTCCTTTTTTGGCGAGACGTTCATTCGCCGCTTCAATTCTGGACTTCCAGTTTTCATCCAGTGATAGAGATTTTCCCTCCACCCAAACATGGCTCGTGATGTCGAGCAGACCATCCACGCCGCCTTTGGTGAAAGCGATATATCGTTTGTCGCCGATCTCCAAACCGGATAACACCGTCGGGTCGTATTGACCGAGGTGATGGACAGTGGTCATGCGTTTGCGTTCCGAGTCAAAGGGGAGTTCTGCCGTGCGCGGGAAGGACGAGTCAAGCGATGATTTCCAATACCCCATTTTGGCAGCGGCTACCACCAGCGCGCCTTCTGTCGGGTCGCCGATGGTGTGGAAGCGGTCATCGCCTTCGTCGATGAGTTTAGCGTCATTGCACAACGCACCGCCGATGGCTGCCAGCGAAAGAGAGGATTGGGCGGGCGCACCCAGCCCACGGGTGGCGCGAAGCGAGCCGCCGCGATCCATTTCTTCGGTCAGGTCGAGCGCATGTTCAGCAACGTCCAGCACGACGACGGTCATCCGGTTTTCGGTCAGTGTGCCGGTTTTGTCGGAACAGATGATCGTGACCGAGCCGAGCGTTTCGACGGCGGGAAGTTTGCGTATGAGCGCCTGACGCTTCAACATGCGCTGCGCGCCGAGCGCGAGTGTGATGGTGACGACGGCGGGCAGACCTTCGGGTACGATGGCGACGGCAACGCTGACCGCGGTCAGCAGCATGTTGCGGATTTCATCGCCGCGCCAAATGCCGATGATAAAGATCAGCGCGGCAATGACGACGCCGATGAGGGCTAGTTTTTTCCCAAGCGAGTCGAGACGACGCTGGAGCGGAGTCTGTTCTTCTTTGACCCGTTGGATCATGTCCGCGATCTTGCCGAGTTCGGTATTCATGCCCGTGGCGACGACGAGCGCAAGTCCGCGCCCCTGGGTGATGACCGTGCCCATGTATGCCATGTTGCGACGGTCGCCCAGTGGAAGGTCTTCGTTGGAAAGCGCGACGGTATGTTTTTCAATCGCTTCAGACTCACCCGTCAGCGCGGCTTCTTGGATCCGCAAGTTGACTGTTTCGAGCAAACGCAGATCCGCTGGGATGACGTTGCCGGTCTCGAGTTGGAGAATGTCACCGGGTACGAGTTCGCGTGCCGAGAGCTCCTGCAATTTTCCGTCGCGCAAGGCGCGCACATTTGGTACGGCCATTTTTTTCAAGGCGGCAATCGCTTGCTCGGCGCGATATTCTTGAATGAAACCCAGCAAGGCATATAATGCCACAATGGCGAGGATGGCAATGGTATTTTTGGTGTCGCCCAGCAAACCGGAGAGCACTGCCGCCGCGATGAGGATGAGCACCATTGTTGCGGTGAGTTGCTCCCATAGGATCTTTAGCGGAGTCCGCCCGCCGCGCTCGATGAGTTCGTTTGCGCCGTGTTTGGCTCGCTGCGCTTCGACCTGCGCAGAATTAAGCCCCGTCTCAGTGGACGAGGCGAATTCTTTCAAGGCAGTATGGGTTTCGATGGTATGCCAGTTCATTGATTTGTTTCCGTTTTTTTCATTAGTTTGAGTTCAATAAAGGCTTTCAGCGGCTCGCGGAAATGATACCCCAAATAGCCGAGGCACACGACCAGCCCAAGCGAGATAACCAGCGGCAAGTGGGTCTTGATGTAGCCGCTGATCAACATCCATTCGTGCCCAAGGATGTATCCAGCGCCAATTAGAAGTGTACACCAAATATAAGCCCCGATGAAAGTTGCTGTAAAAAACTTTAAAAAGGGAATCTTCGCCAGCCCGGCGGGAATGCTGATTAGCGTGCGAATTCCCGGAATGACGCGCCCGACCAAGACCAACCCTGGGCCCCACCGATGCATTTGTTCTTCGGCTTTGGTGATGAGTGCAGGCTTAATGTGGAAAATTTTTGCAAAGCGATCCACTACGGGGCGGCCACCCAAGCGTGCCACCCAGTAGGTGATGGATGCGCCAATAGCGCTGCCAAGCCCTGCGTATAATCCGCCTAGCGGAATGACGGCAGGAGAGATGCCGTGACGTTCGATCAGCATCCAACCGGCGAAAGTCAGAATGATCTCATTGGGTGTGATGCCGGTGGCATTCTCGAAGATCATCAACCCAAAGACGCCCGCCCAGCCGAACTGGTCGAAGAGACTTTGTAATGCAGAAAGGATTGTCGTTTCAAGTGTTTCGAACATTCTAACCTTAAGGATAGGCCTGATGGTTTTTTTTGACAAAATAAAAGACCACCGTCAAGAATGTTGACGATGGTCTTGCCTTTAAAGAACAGCCGGGAAAATTTTCCGTATTGACGGCTGAGCTACCCAAGTATTGGGCGGCTACTCCCCATCGGAGGATGTAACAAGTATATGGAAAAAGCGATTCTCGTGGTTAAGAAACCTCTTATCTAACCTTCCAGCGTCACTCATAAAGTCACTGCCTGAGATGTTCGCAAAGCAGTGCGGATCATCAGGTATTCGGTGATGTTCTCTGCCGTAATGATGCCCACCAATTGTCCCCCATGGGTGACGGGCAGGGCGGGAAATCCCGATTCCTGAATTCGCATCAGCGCCATTTCGACCATCTCATACGAATCGACCTCAGGCGGGCTGCTCTTCATCACCGCCGAGACGGCGATGTTTTGTCCGTGCTGGGTGAGCGCGGAGAGGAAATCATCCCGCGTCACCACGCCGACGACGCGTTCGCTGTCATCCACAACCGGGAAATCGTGCTGAGTCCCGGCGAGGATCAACTGTGCCATGCGTGAAAGCGGATCGCGCGGCGAGAGGCTTTTGTAATCGGTCAACATCGCGCGCCCCACCGGAATACCGCTGATGACGTTCTTCATCTGCACCGCGCTGGCTTCCTGCGATGCACCAATGTATACAAAGAACGCGATGAACAAAAGGAACGGATTGGTGAACAACCCGATAAACCCGAACAGGAACGCCATGCCCTGACCAATGCTCGCGGCGATCTGCGTTGCGCGGACGTAATCCATGCGCATGGCAAGCAGCGCCCGCAGCACGCGTCCGCCGTCCATGGGGAAGGCGGGGATGAGGTTGAACAACACCAGCGAAATGTTTACGACCATCACGCGTTCGAGAAAACTTCCAGATGCCACCCCAAGTTCGGTGAGCGGCACCAGGTTTCCGGTCAGAAAAAGAAACGCGAACAATCCTGCAGCGATGACCACGTTGACCGCCGGTCCCATCAACGCCACCCACAACTCCTCGATGGGTTTTTCCGGCATACGTTCCAGCCGCGCCACGCCGCCGATAGGATACAGCGTAATATCGCGTGTCTTGATCCCATATTTGCGAGCCGTCAGCGCGTGCCCATATTCGTGAAAGACCACGCACAAAAACAGAGCAAGGATAAAGCCGACGCCCGAAAGCACGTCGAGCCAGTTTCGATTCTCGAGCCAATGGCTTAATCCAACCCACCCGATCAACAGATAAAAGGTGGCATGGATATACACATCAATTCCAACAAAGGTTCCAATTTTCCATTGCCATTTCATGGTTCACTCCTTGATAACATGTGGACATTGTAAAAGGAATTTGTTAGAAAAATGTTATAAAAATTCTATCAGGAACTATCAGGATGAAGGACCGCTTCAGACTCCGCCCGAACCTGCCAGACCCCTCAAAGTGGAGCCAGCGCCGAAAAAAAATCGCCCGTCTCATCGACAGGCGATCTAAACTACCCAACTATCAAACTGCTCAACTACTTCACCATCCCCATTGCCTTGCCCGCTTCATAGATGACATCCATCGCGCGTTCGATCTCACTCGGCTCATGCGCGGCAGTGACCGTCGCGCGCAGGCGGGACATCCCCTCTTGCACAGCAGGGGAAACCACCGGCAGGACGAAGACATCGTTTTCCTGGCAGCGCTTGGTCAACTCGAACGCTTTGTCATCGGTTCCGGTCAACACCGGCACGATGGCGGTTTCGGTCAGCAGGGTATCGAAACCCATGCCTTTCAACCCACCGATAAACTGTTTTGTATTTTCATTCAAGCGTTCGATGCGCTCCGGTTCGTCGAGGATGACCTTGAAGGCTTCGTTCGCGGCGGCGGCTTGCGCGGGCGGCAACGCCGCAGAGAAAATATACGCGCGGCTGCCGTGACGCAGAAAGTCGATCAGTTCTTTTTTGCCAGCCACATATCCGCCGACTGACGGGATGGTCTTGCTGAGCGTGCCCATCTTGATGTCAATGGTGTCGCCATCCATGCCGAAGTGCTCTTCGATTCCGCGACCGGTCTTGCCGAGCACGCCCACCGAGTGTGCTTCGTCGATCATCAGCCAGGCATTGTACTTGTGACAGAGATTCACCATGGTCGGCAGGTCGATGATGTCGCCGTCCATGCTGAAGACCGAGTCTGCAATCACGAGTTTGGACACGTCTGCTGGCGCATTTTTGAGCAGCCCTTCGAGATGTGCCATGTCGTTGTGGCGGAAGCGGCGGAATTCCGCGCCAGACATCAGACAGCCGTCCACGATGGAGGCGTGGTTGATCTTGTCTGAGAAGACGTAATCGCCGCGTCCCATTAACGTCGAGATGACGGTCAGGTTGGTGACGTAGCCCGAGGTGTAGGTGATGGCAGATTCGGTGTGCTTGAAGTTGGAAATGGTCTCTTCGAGTTCATTATGAATGGTGAGGGTTCCCGCCAGGGTGCGCACGCCGTTGGTTCCCGTCCCGAATTTGTCCACGGCTTTTTTTGCGGCTTCGTTGATGCGTGGGTGTCCGACCAGCCCCAGGTACGAGTACGAAGCGTACATGCCCATCACGCGCCCCTTCACGCGGACTTTTGCCCCTCCCAACATTTCTTCCACGGGTTGGTTATAAAAGTAGAAATCATGTTCCTTGATGTAATCCACGCGCTGTTTGAGCGCGGCAATGCGCCGGGTGGTGTTGTTGTCTGTGCTATGAAAATCCATGAAAGTGCCTCCAAAAGAGAATTGCGTAAGTTTAGCCGAGGGGGTATTTTCTGTCTAGTTGAAAGGTGACTGTCGCTTGACTATCCCGCCAGTTTTTTCAATCCCGCCTCGTCGATGATCTTCACACCGAGCGATTTCGCCTTCTCGAATTTCGAGCCGGGGTTTTCGCCGAGCACGAGATAACTGGTCTTCTTGCTGACGCTGTCGGTCACTTTGCCGCCGTTGTTCTCGATGAATTCCTTGGCGTCATCGCGCGAGAAATTTGGAAGCGTGCCGGTCACCACGAAGGTCAAGCCGGTGAATACGCCCTCTTTTTTCTTTTCATCTTTTTGCATTTGCGGGTCAACACCGGCGGCTTTGAGTTTTTTCAACAGGTTTTGATTCGCCGGGCGCGCAAACCAATCCACAATCGATTCGGCAATGTTCGGTCCCACCCCTTCGATCTGCTGGAGTTCTTCCGTATCGGTCTTCGACAACGCGGATAGATTTCCATACGTCCGCGCCAGATCGCCCGCCATGACCTCGCCCACACCGTGGATTCCCAGCGCCGCGATCAAGCGGTTCAAACTCTGACCTTTTGCCTGCGCAATCGACCCAAGCAGATTTTCCGCCTTTTTCTCTGCAAAGCCCTCCAACTCCAATAGTTGATCCTTCTTGAGCTTGAATAAATCCGCCACATCTTTGACCAGACCTGCTTCGATCAGCTGTTCGACGATCTTGATACCCAGCCCGACAATATCCATCGCGCCGCGCGAAACGAAATGCTCCACATTTCTCACCAACTGCGCCGGGCAGGCGGCATTGACACAATACCACGCCACCTCGCCTTCGATGTGCTCCACGTCCTGTCCACAGGCGGGGCATTTTGTGGGAGGTTTGTATTTCTTCTCTTTGCCAGTGCGTGCATCCACCACGGGACCGATGACATACGGAATCACCTCCCCTGCACGTTTGACCAGCACCCGATCCCCGATGCGGATGTCTTTTTCCTCGATGTAATCGAAGTTATGCAAGGTCGCATTGCGGACAACTACACCGCCTATTTCCACGGCTTCCAGTTGCGCGCGCGGAGTCAGCACACCGGTACGTCCCACTTCCACGTCGATGCCGAGCAGAGTGGTGGTCACTTCGCGGGCAGGGAATTTGAAGGCAACCGCTCCACGCGGGTCTTTGCCGACAAAGCCCAAATCTTCGGCGAGGGTCAAATCGTCGATTTTGATGACCATGCCGTCGGCTTCGTAGGGAAGCGCGTCTCGCCCGGTGTTGAAGGTCTCAGTATACGCAATCGCAGATCCCAGGTCATTGAAGCGTTTGGAAATATCCGTGACAGGAAAGCCGAGCGACTTGAGGTACTCCAAAATTTCCCACTGCGAGGTTGGGACGTTACCGCCTTCCGCATGGACGATCTGATAAACGAGCATGGTAATGGGGCGTGAGGCGGTCAGCTGTGGGTCAAGCTGGCGGAGCGATCCCGCCGCCGTGTTACGCGGATTGAGATAGGTTTTTTCCCCGGCTTCTTCGAGCTTTTTATTCAGCGCTTCAAAATCTTTGATGGGGATAAACGCTTCGCCGCGAACGACCAGATAAGACGGCGGTACAACTTTTGACTTTCCACTTTCCACTGGGATTCGCAGGGGAATCGCCCGAACCGTTCGCAAGTTGCTTGTAATATCCTCGCCGACTTCGCCATCGCCGCGTGTGGCTCCCTGCACGAATTGACCGTTGCGATAATGCAAGACAACCGACAAACCGTCGATTTTTGGCTCGACGACGAACCTGGCTTTCTCTACGCGGTCATCCAGCTTTTTGACGCGCTCAAACCACGCGCGCGCATCGTCTGCGCCGAAAGCGTTTGCCAATGAAAGGATCGGCGCGGGATGACGCACCTTCTCGAACTTCTCCGAGACTTTTGCACCCGCCCGCTGAGTGGGTGAGTCAGGTGTGATCCAGTCTGGATGATCCGCTTCGATCTTCTTCAGTTCAATCAGCAGGCGGTCATATTCCAGATCGCTGATTACAGGCGCATCCAACACGTGATAACGATAATTATGAAAGTTGACCTGCGCTTTGAGATCTTCGTATCGGGAAAGGAGTTTATCTGCCATGGTTCGATTATACCCAGCGCGGTCACAAATTGCGCTGCACTCCTTGTCATAAAAACGCAATTTGTGACCGTGGGCATTGTACAAATGAAAACCCGCCCGTTTTGACGGGCGGGGACTGTGCTAGTCGTCGATCTTTTTCCAGATGTCGGAAGGAGGTCGCTTCAGCGGGCGGGTCATCGCGGAAAGACGCGCCTGATAATAGGGTTCGGCTTCAGTGGCAAAGCGCGAGAGTTCAAAGAGGTTGCGTTGGATGAGCAGGTCTGCGAGCCGTTTGACCTCTTCGCGTGAGAAGGGCAGGGTTTCCGTAAATTCCGTCAGGCTGAAGCGCCCGAGGCGGATGACCGTGTTCAAGGCGGAGCGAAGCGGCTCGGAGAACAGGACGATATCCGATGGGCGAATGTCATCCTTGCGTTCTTCCAACTCCCGAAGTGCGGTCTCGAAAAGAGGTTTACCCATGGCGCCCTCCTGCAGCCACTCCAATCTGTCAGCTTTTGATCTGGTCCACGAGGCTGCGCAGCCCTTTGGTCACGGCATGATCGGGGAAGTGGATCGAGAAGATCCCCGAACTGGCGAGGCTCATCATCTCATCGGAGTGAGGCAGCACCGCACCGACTTTGGCATCGTAGGTCTGCTCCACGCGGGTCTTTACGTCATTGGGGTCCAACGAGCTGGGCGTCTTGTTGACGAGGATGAGCATCTTCGGCACATCCAGTTTTTTTGCAACATCCACGGTGACAGCTGTGCCTTGATAGTCCTGAGAGTCGGGGCGCATGATGATGACCAGCGCGTTCGAGATGGCGATGGAAAGCAGGGTCTCTTCGTTCAAACCCGGGTGTGTATCGATCAGCAGGTAATCGAGTTTAAGTTTATCGACCACGTCGCGGAAACCGTCGTTCAGCAGTCCCACATCGTAGCCTTCGCGCAGGATACGGGCGATCTCTCCCGGCTTGATGCTGGACGGGATGAGGAAGATCTGTCCCTTGATCTCACCGCCGACATGCCCGGTCACATCGTGGGCGGCTTCTTCAATGGAGCATTGCCCCCACAGATAATCGTTGAGAGAGTGCGCCATTTCGGTCTCGTCCAGGTTGAAGAGGACGTGAATGCCGGGCGAGTTGATGTCGGTATCCACTACACAGACCCGTGCGCCGTCCATGGCAAGGAGCGCCGCGATATTGGCTGTCGTGTTCGACTTCCCGGTCCCGCCACGAAATGAGTGAACTGAAATGATTTTGGACATGCATTCGCTCCAATAGTATGATAGCTTTGCGATCAAACACCAGATTGCTTGAGAGATTATAGCCTAACTAATCTGAAAGTCAAATGCCCACTTCTTATGTTATATTAATTCTCACGGCAGACCATAAAAATCAACCCATTTCCCTTCATTATGACGACCAAGTATATGGAAAAACCATCAAACCAAGTCCTTCTGGAAACCGCCGATGAAGCGCTGATCCAGCAATTCAGGGATGGTAAAAAGGAGGCATTCGACCTTCTGTATCACCGTCACCTCCCCAGCGTGTACAGGCGTGTGCGGTACGTCATCCCTGAAAACGATGTGGAGGATGTGACACAGGAGGTCTTCATCGCGGCGCTGAAATCCCTTCCATCGTTTCGAGGCGACTCCAAATTCGGCACCTGGCTGCGCACATTGACCAATCATAAAGTGGCTGAGTTCTACCGAAAGCGCACCCGCAAACAGGAGCCTTTGCTTGCTCCGCTTTCCGACGCGAACGCCCACACCACGGGCAGCACCTCGAAACACCTGGAGGAACGAGTGTACATCCAGCGGGCGCTCCAGCACCTGCCGGAAAACTACCGCGAGATCATTCTGCTTCGGTTTGCCGAAGACCTTCAATTCAACGAGATTGCCGAGCTGACCCACCAAAACCTCGAAGCCACCAAATCCCTTTTCCGCCGCGCCATTGCCGCGCTTCGCACCCACCTGGATGACTGATATGAGCCAACAAAACGAGTTTAACGACCCAAAGAAAGACAACCTGTTGGCGGATTTTGCCGACCGGGTGATGGAAGGAACCGCCGTTCAGATCGCTTCCAGCCCAGACGAGGAACTGGTCAGCCTCGAAAAAACGGTCCTCCGTTTGAACGACGCCATCCCTCCCGCCTCCGTCGACGAGGCGTCGGTGAAGCAAATGTTGGTGCGTCTCAAAGCACGGGTGCGACGTGAAGAACAAGCTGCCACCCCATCCTTATGGAAGCGGCTGTTCGATATCCAATCCAACCTGCAGATTGGCATGATTTTGGCAGCAGTGGCGGTCTTGGTGCTGGTATTCATCAGTGTCCCTGCGTTGCAACCCGGCGGCTCGGCTGTCAGCGGAACGGCTTTCTCCGGCGGCAATATTTTGATCGCGGGTGGGTTGATCACCGTTCTGGTGCTGGTATATTTCCTCTCGCGGCGTAAATAACGGTTTTCCTTTTCGATCAATTGAGCGCGGTGGCAGATTTGCTGCCGCGTTTTCCATTCCTTGCAGGTCATTTGCAGATAAGGTATGATTTTGACATGATCCTCGCAATTTCGATCGTCATTGCCCTGACCATCCCCGTTGGCTTTTTGTTTTTCCTGCGGACGTTCGATCTGCATAAGACGGTAAAGTTCAAGAGAAATATTGTCACACTTGTCTGTGGGATCGCGGCATATTATGTTGCTGCACAGATCAACCCGGCAATGGTCGATGCAGGCTGGGTAACCTGGGGGCAGGTGGTGCGCATCACGGCTCCCATTATTGAGGAATTGCTCAAATCATTGATCCTCATCTACCTGGTCTCGCGCGCAGATTTCAACTATGTGGTGGATGGCGCATTGTACGGCTTTGGGGTGGGGATCGGCTTTGCCATCATCGAAAATGTGGAATATGTAAATGGGAATATCGAGATCGCGCTTGCCCTCGCGCTGGCGCGGGTATTTT
Source organism: Anaerolineales bacterium UBA2395 (assembly GCA_002343775.1). Taxonomy (GTDB): domain Bacteria; phylum Chloroflexota; class Anaerolineae; order Anaerolineales; family Villigracilaceae; genus Villigracilis. The sequence continues at coordinate 66,746 of DDSH01000022.1, read as the reverse complement.
CCACAAATCTGATGCATGCCACCAGCAGCGGGCTGATCGGAACGGCGCTGGCATTCCATCGCGGCATATCAGAAAAGCGACGCGGTTGGTTGGTAATTCTGGCTGGCTACCTGCTTGCGATGGTTTTTCATGCCCTCTTTAACACGATGGTCAATGCGGGTGCGTTTCTGGTGTTTGCGATTGCATACGGTGTGCTGGGGGCGGGGTTGATCTGGTATGTCATTCGGCGTGGAATGAGCGAGCAGCAGAAATGGGTGGGAGAGAAACTTGGCGCGGAAGACCGGGTTTCGGTACAAGAGACGCGGGCAGCCACCAGTATCGAGCAATTGGTTGATAGACTCATCAAGCCGTTTCAAGAGCGCTTTGGAGACGAAAAAGTCCCGGCTGTACGGGATATGCTCTACAAGCAGATCGAGATCGGTATCAAGCGCAAACTGCTGGACGCCACGCCCAGCCCCACCAAGCGGCAGGAGATCGAAGGGATTATCAGTACGCTTGGCAGGGAGATGAACGACTTACGTAAACAGATCGGCACATATCATATGATGTTCGTGCGGACGGTGTATCTCGATCAGGATTACCGGGTCTGGGACAAGATTCAGGCGCGGGTTGCAGAATCAAGCACAGGTCAAAAAGGAGGCGGACTCTTCGACCGGGCAACAGAACGGATCAAGAAAAAGCCTCGCGAGAAGGATCAGTCATGAGCGAAGACATCCTAAAGCAATTAAGAGAGACTGAATTTTTTGCCGCGCTCACCGATGACGCGTTGGCGGCGGTGGCGGCGCGGTCATCGGTGCGACGCTATGCCAGGGATGAAGCGTTGATGCGCAAAGGCGATGCGGCTGACTCGTTCTTTGTGGTGTTGAATGGACATTTGAAGATTGTTACGACCGATGCCAAAGGTGATGAGATCATCATCAACAAGGTTGGACCCGGCGAGACGGTGGGTGAGATGTCGCTGATCGATGAGCGTCCGCGTTCGGCTGGAGTGGTCGCTCTGGAGGAGGTGGAAGCGCTTGAGCTGATGAAGGATATGCTGTTCGACCTGATGACCCAGCGCACGGATGTGACCCTGGGTATCTTGCGTGGGTATTCAAACCGCTTGCGTTTTTCGACAACCTACATTGAGAAGGTGATCGACTGGTCGCAGAAAACGGCAGAGGGCGATTATTCGTTCCTTGAGCAAACCCAGCCGATGCTGAACCGCACCGGGTCGGACGATGATAAAGCGGCACAGTTGCTTTCGGCGTTCTATTCGATGGTCAGCAAGGTGAAGGCACGCGAAGAAGGATTGAAGCAGGAACTGGAGCGCCTGAATTTCGAGATCGATCAGGAACGCCGCAAGCAGGAGTTTGAGGAGATCACTGGCACGGAGTTTTACGCGCGGTTGAAGGAACAGGCGAAGGCACTGCGTCAGAAACGCGCGCAGGAATGATATTGGACATGGAGGCATGATGAAAGGCAAAATCGTATCGGTTCATTCGTTTCGCGGTGGGACGGGAAAATCCAACGTCACTGCCAATCTTGCGGCGCAGGTTGCGATGACCGGCAAACGCGTCGGCGTAGTGGATACGGACATCCAGTCGCCAGGCATTCATGTGTTGTTCGGTTTGGATGAGAGCAAAATGGGCAAGACCATGAACGACTTTTTACATGGAAAAGCCACAGTGCGCGAGATCGGCTTTCCGGTGGGTGAAAACACCGGTGGCGGAGAGGGACGCTCAAAATTGGCAGGGAAGGATCTATGGCTATTCCCTTCCAGCATTCGTGGGCGGGAGATCAGCCAGATACTAAAAGAAGGCGTTGATTTCAACCTGTTGAACGAGGGATTGCAGAGCACGATCACAGAATTCGATCTGGATTATCTGTTCATCGATACGCATCCTGGCTTGAACGAAGAGACGTTGCTTTCCATCGCCACGTCGGATATTTTGATCATCATCCTGCGCCCGGATAATCAGGATTTGCAGGGAACTTCCGTTACAGTAGATATTGCCCGCAGTCTGGATGTGCCGAATCTCTTCCTGTTGGTGAATAAAGCGCTTCCAAAATATGATTTTGCCCAGGTTCAAACTGAAATTCAACAAAAATTCGATGCGCCTGTCACCAGCGTCCTGCCCCTTTCGTTCGATCTTGCAGACAATGCCAGCAATGACCTGTTCTCGCTCCGCTTCCCCGAACACGACTGGTCGAAGGCGTTGAATCGTGTGGTGGAATTCGTCCTCGCTGTGAAATAGGAGATGAGCCATGAAATGCTGGCACTGTGAAGAAGAAGCCCGCGCGTCATGCGCGTTTTGTGGACGGTTCGTGTGCAAGGACCATGCCGCCACCATGTCCACGTTCATTACCATGTTTGTCGGCGCAAACAACACCCCCAAAGGGCTGGCGGTTGCAAACGTCATCTGGTGTGGCGAATGCGAGCCGCAGCCCGAACCGATCAGCATGCCTGAGTTGTATTGAGAAGCGAGGTCGCCATGCCCGGAGTCTTTGATCGGCTGGATAAAGAAATAAAGGATAAGCAGAAGGAAGGCGGCATTACCCCCCTCGACCTCGCAGAACTTCCGCCTGCCCTGCGAAAGATCATGCGCCTGATGCTGCGCGAATTGCAGATGAATTACCCGCGTCTTTGCGAAGTGATGGATGCCATTCCTGAGTCAGACCGCCTCTCGCGGGATGAACTACAGGAGGCACTCACCACATTAACCCAACAACAGTGGTTGAACCGCATCGGCGAAGGGGAGAAGGCGATCTACAAGGTGAACCTGCGCCGCAGGGAGGGCAGCAAACTGGCGGCGGGGATTTGGTCTGCGCTGGATGCAAAATTGAAGAAAAACCCCTCAGATACCTAATGCCCAAACAGCATGAAAAAGGCGCCGCGTTCAACGCGGCGCCTTCGCTTCTTCTATTCTTTTGGCTTTCGATGTGACAACTCGAAGAGCTGCATCGGTTTGCTTTTGCCCTTGAGCGAGACATCGCCCAGCGATACACACTCATACTTTGACTCGATGGCTTCCTTGATGCGTTCCGAGATGACGATCTGATTCTTCTGGGCATAGTTCATCAAACGCGCCGTCGTGTTGACCGTATCTCCCAGCACGTTGTATTCGCGCCGCCCGCGTGGCTCGCCGATCTCTGAAACAAAGGTGGGACCTGCGTTGATGCCGATCTGACAGTAGATCTCCGGCTGGATGTTGCCGATGGTTGGCGGCTTAAGGTTTTGAATGATCTCGCGGATGGCTACTGCCGCCGACGCGGCGCGCATCTCGTCGTTCGTGTGCGCATTCGGGACCCCAAAGTAGATGACGATATCCGAGCCGGAGAGGTGGTAGGTAACCTTTTTCAGCACGCCGCCGCGAGCCTCCACGGCTGCGTTGATCAAGGAAAAGGCGCGGGAGAAGCTCAGGGCGAGTTTCCGTTCTTCGCCGGGCAGGGCGCGGTCTGCTGATTCTGGCAAGCCGATAAAGTTAACGAACATGATGGTCGGTTCGGGGAAATCGGCGGGGATGCGCCGGTCGGCGGCGCTTTCCACCAGCAGCGAAAGGATCGGGTCTGGGATGAAACTGGCAATGGGTTCGATCGTATCCAGCATGGTGATGATCTGTTGCAACACGGCATTTTTATCCCGTTCGATGACGACATTGCTAGCCATACGCCGGCGCAAGGGGGTGATCTCGTAGGCGCCCAATTGATCGTCGGTCAGGTCATCCACCACGAGTTGATAGCCCGGTTCACCATCCTCGAAGCGGAACAAGTCCTTGACCCGTTCGTACGCTTTCTCCGACAGGTTGACGCGTTCGTTCCTTCCGCGGCTTTCCGCCAGCTTAGCCTGCTGCACATCCTTGCCAAGCAGCACATGTTCCATGCGGCGGGGTGTGCCAATATCAGCGGTAAGGAACCTGCCCGTGTGGATGCCGATGCGCATCTTAAGGTTAACAATGCCCGATGGTGTTTCGATCTCTGCAAATGCCTTCATCGCCCGCTGCATGCGCAGACCGGCACGCACGGCTCGCAGGGCGTCGTCGTTTCGCTCTGATTTGGGGAAGATGACCAGCATCGCATCGCCAGTGAATTCGACCAGTTCCCCACCCGATTTGCTGATGGTCGAGATCATGGCGGAGAAATAGCGCGTCAGCTGCTTGGTGAGATTTTGCGCACCTTCCTGACCTTTGGACGCGTTGGCTTCCATGAGTTTGGTGAACCCTGCCAGGTCGGTGAACATCATCGTCCCGTATTGCCACTCTGTTTTAACATCCCCCGGTCGTAACTTGGCTACATCGATCTGCCGGGACGTGTAATCATGCAAGATACGCTGCAATGTGCGCAGATGCTTGTGGACTTCGATCATGATGTCCACAGATGGGTTGCCCCACATCGCCACGTACATTTCCGCGGGCAGTAAATATCGCAAACGACTTTCGATTGTGGTAAGCGGTGACTCGGGAAGCATGAACCCCATTATACATGATGCAAATTATGTTTCGCGCAGGGAGGCATTTACCTTAATGCCCAAACAGGGTCTCCATCATAACCGGGGGCGGAAGTGATCTGCGTAAATTCGCGGGTGGGGAGCAGGTACGAGATCAATTCCATATCTCCGTTGACCTGTGCCTGAAAGACCAGTCGCAATCCCTCCGGCGACCAAATGGGTGTTCCTCGCGGCTCGATGCCGGCTGATGAAACCTGCTGCACCTCTCCGCTTTGTATGTTGAGAAGGTGGATTTCGGTCTGGTTGTAGTTGGATGCCAGCCAAGATCCGTCTGGCGACCAGACCGGCTGCCCGTAGGGAGCGGCGTTGGAAGTGAGGCAGCGCTGGGAAAGTCCGTCGCGCCCGATCAGACAGAGGTTCGAATATTCGCCGGAGAAGGATTGAAAGGCGATCAGGCTGCCATCGGGTGACCAGATGGCGGAGTTATCGGGTGCGGGGTTGGTCGTCAGCGTGGAGACAGCCCCGGTGTTGGCATCGAGAAGCATCAGGTCCGAGTTGCCGAAGCGACTGCTTGCAAAGACGATCTCATTGGAATTCGGCGACCAGACCGGGTGACTGTCTGCTGTCGGTTCGTATGTCATGCGCATGGGGTTCGAGCCATCGGTGTTGGCGATGTAGATTTCGTAGTTTCCGTCGCGGAAGGATTCGAAGGCAATGCGCGCACCGTCCGGCGACCAGCTGGGAGCAAAATCTTTTTCCGGTGCTTCGGTAAGACGGGTAATAACTCCCGATGCAATCTCCAGAATGTAAATATCCATGTTGTTATTTACGGTGGAGACGAAGGCGATGCGTGTGCCGTCCGGGGAGATGCGTGGAGTGAGGTCTTCCGATGCGTTGGTCGTGAGGCGCGTCACTTCTGCACCGTCGGGAGTGGTCATGTACAGGTTCATTTGACCGTCACGATTGGAGACAAAGATGATGCGACCAAACGTTTCCGGGATGGGAGTGCTGGTTGGGACTTCGGGCGTGACCTCTGTTGTTCCCGGGATGAGAGCCGGTTCGGTGGTTGTGGTTTCCTGACCGGCGGCGCCGCTCAGCAGCGTGGTATCGCCGGTGCAGGCAGATAATGCAAGCGTGGCAAAGACGAGGTATAGGAAAAGAACAGGTGGAGATTTTTTGATTTGAATGTTCATGAAGTGGATTTGCCGGTTAAGCGGATGAGTCTCGCCAGATGAAGCCGTAGCTGTGGTCGCCTTTGAGCAGCTCGCCGCGTTCGAAGCGCAGAGGATCGAAACCTGAAATGTCCACAGTGGCTGCCTTGCCGTCGAGAATGAGTTCGCTGACGCACAACCCGATGGCGGGGGAAAGTTTGAAACCGGTGCCGCTGAAGCCGGTGACGAGGAAATAGCCCTCCGGTCCGGCTGAACCGATGATGGCACGCTGGTCGGGAGTTAACCCATCCCTGCCAACGTGCGAGGAATGCAGCGATCCCTGTTCCATATCTGGGACGCGCAGACAGATGCGGTCTATGGCGCGTTCGACGAAATCTTTGGCGACGTAATGGCGGTCGGCGTCGGGTGCTTCGCCGATGCGGCTGTCGTCTTCGAGCGCCACGAGGGTCAGGTCGCCAGAGTCAGGGCGGAAGTACATGCCCAGAGAACTGTCGATGACGGTGAGATGGTCTTGAATGTGCGCCGGTCGGCGGATGTGGAGGACATCGTGTGTCCATGTATCGAGCGGGATGGTTACGCCGAAAAAGTTGCTGACGATGCCCGCCCATGAACCGGCGGCATTGATGACAATGGGCGCGAAGAAGTCGCCGCGTGAGGTTTTTACGCCGGTCACCTTTCCGCTGGCAACGTGTGCGCCTAGTAATTCACAGTCTTGCGTGTAGACAGCCCCGGTTGCCTTTGCCACATCAAGGAAGGAATTGGCGGTCAGTGTGGCATCGGCGTAGCCAGATTCGGGTTCGTAGGCTGCGAAGGCAATATCATCTGTTTTGAAGGAGGGAGATAACTTTCTGACGTCGTCCCCTGAGATTATGCTGGAAGGAATCCCGATTCTTTGATGCATCGCCACATTTGCGCGGAGTTTATCTTCGTGTTCGGCGGGTTCGATGTGCAGAAAACCCGTCCGGCGGAAGCCGCATTCACCGCCGACCCGTTCGCCCCAGTTGCGGAAGTATTGAAAGCTTTCCCAGGCAAGGCGGGATTCAGCTTCCAGGTCGTAATGCATACGCACCAGTCCGCTGGAACTGCCGGTTGCCCCAAAGGCTACCTGTTTTCGCTCCAAAATGACTGGTTTCATGCCGCGTTTTGAAAGGTGAAAGGCAATGCTCGTTCCGATAACGCCTGCCCCAATAATGATTGCATCGAAGGTTTGTGTCATGATTGTTCCTTGTCTATTTAATTACAGACCCGTATCCTTAGTGGCGAATATACGCGGAAAAGGGTTAGTGTGGGCGCCGCAAATGTTTGCAGTTTTGATAATTTCAGCATGGCTCCCCCATGAAGTTTTCACTCTTTGGGTTTGTTGCGCAGATTCTTTGCCTTGCTTTGCAGGTCTTTGAAGAATTGCGAATCGGTGATCTCCGCCACTTGTCGGGCGCGGCGGCTCTGGTCGATCTCGATCCGCAATTGGGCGATCTCCTGACGTAGTTCCGCTTCACGGATATAGCCATCCAGCGCGGCAGTGGCAAGCAGGATCAACGCCTCGAGCGCATCGTCATCGGCGAAGGCAATGGTCAACCCATCGGAACGATTCTTGGCATTGATCAGTTGCAGAACGCCGATCACTTCATCGTCTGCGTTTTCAAGCGGGATGGTCAGGAAGGATTTCGAGCGGTAGCCGGTGCGTGCATCAAAGGCTTTTGTGCCGGAGAAGTCGAAGCCTTCCGCCTCATAGGCGTCTGCAATATTGACCCGCTGCTTGGTCAACGCGGCATAGGAAACCACGTTGGAACGGTTCTCGACCCCATCCTTGTGCAGCTTTACCGGGTAGAACTCGATCGGATTCCCGCTCGTGCCGCCCATGCGCAGGTTCAACGACTTGTTGCGCAGGATCACGAACTTGAGCGCATCGTTTTCCACAAGATAAAGCGTGCCCGCATCGGCATTGGTGAAAGATTGCGCTTCGATCACCAGCGTTTCCAGCAGGCGATTGAAATCCTTTTCGGCAGAGAGCGAAACACCGATAGGGATGACCCGCTTTAAGAGCTTCAATTGCGTGTTTCGCTGCGCAACCGTCGTTGCGAGGGCGTCCAAGGTATGTGCAAGCTGCCCCAGATCACCGGAATCACCGGTAAAGTCGCTCAAAAGATCCGAGGAATACTCCCCTTTCGCGATTGCATGGACGGCATGCATGATGCGTTTGAGCGGTGAACTGTGGCTAATGATCGTTACGTTCGACATACAGAAAAAAGTATACCACCGGCAAATAAGATGTCCCTGAAAAACTTTGCGATATACTACCCTCATGCCCAGGAATAGAATCGGTCTTTTTGGCGGGACATTCGACCCGCCTCACATCGGACATCTCATCCTTGCTGGTGAAGCCGTCTCTCAATTTGAACTTTCGCGCCTGCTTTGGGTGCTCACGCCCGACCCGCCCCACAAACAGAATAACCCCATCACGCCGCTCGCACATCGCCTACCCATGCTGCAAAGCATGCTCGCCCATGACCCGGTCTTCGAGATCTCCCGCGTCGAGATCGACCGACCCGGTCCGCATTACACCATCGACACGGTGCGTTTGATCGCAGAACAGGAGCTGGACGCGGAACTCTACCTGTTGATCGGCGGTGACTCCCTGCGCGATCTTCCCACCTGGCGCTTCAGCGCGGACCTCGTATCTGCGGTTTCCAAATTGGGGGTGATGCGCCGCCCGGGCGACTTCATTGACCTCGCCCCGCTTGAATCTGAGATTCCCGGTGTGACGCAGAAGGTTTGTTTTTTGGATGCTCTGGTGCAGCCAGTCTCGTCGCGCGAATTGCGCCGACGCATCGAAGCAGGGGAGATGTATCGCTATTATGTCCATCCAGAAGTGTTCGACTATATTGAAACCCATCATCTCTATCGAAATCCGTGACCACCCGCCCATTCGTCCATGTCCATTTTTCTTGACTCTCTCTTTTCTTCCATAGCCCTCAGCCACTTCATGGTGGATACGTTCAATGCCAGCCGCCCGGTTTTGTTGACCTACCTCGGGCTGAGCGAATCGCAGATCGCCCTGTTCTCCACGATTTATATTTGGGCATCTGCCCTCACGCAGCCTTTCTTCGGCTGGCTGTCCGACCGCATGGGTCCGCGCTGGCTTGCTGCGGGTGGTGTGTTGTGGATGACGGTCTTTTATTCTGCTACCATTTTCTTTCCGGGGAATCTCGGTCTGGCATTTCTGATCATCGCTGCATTGGGGTCATCGGCATTCCACCCGGTGGGGGCGGTGCAAGCCGCCCTGCGCGGACGGGAATTGCTCAAGGGACGCGAAACCACTTCCACAGCGTTGTTCTTTATGGCTGGGCAGCTGGGACATTTCGCAGGTCCGATTTTGACCGGTTTGATCCTTGCCGTGCTCGAAGTTCCCGGCTTGTATATCCTGCCGCTGGTTTCCATCCCCATTGGAATTTCTGTCATGGCGCAGCTGCGGGATAATCATCCGCACCCGCAGCCTGCACCATCTTCCACTTCCAACCGTGCGAGAGCTGGGCTGGCTTTCATTCTTGTGCTGGCAACGGTAGCGGCACTGCAATCATGGGCGCAGGCGAACATGGTGAACTTGATTCCCAAATATATTAAGGATCTGGGACAAAGTGCCACGGTCTATGGCAGTATGGCGGGTTTGTTCATGGGCGGATCGGCGCTGGGGAATGTTTTGGGCGGGCACTTGGGTGATAAATATCCGAAGCGCTTCGTGGCGGCTGGTGTGTTGCTGCTGGCTGCGATTCCGATCTATGCCGTGAGTTTGGTCGGATGGTCACCGTGGTTGTATGCGTTGGTACCGCTGGCGGGGGTGTTCACGGGCGCCATTCATAGCATCATGGTCGTGCTTGCGCAGCGGGTCATTCCCGGCGGGATGGCGCTTGCTTCCGGCTTGGTGCTGGGATTCATCTTCTCCTCCGGCGCGTTAGGCTTGCTGTACACCGGTCATCTGGCGGAACTATATGGATTCCCCTATGTCTTGACCTTGACCACGGGCATGGTTCTGGTTGCTTCGCCGCTGGCTTTATTGCTCAAAGAATAAACCCACCTTCTCCTATTTTGATCCGCGCCGTATGTTGACGCGGATTTTTTTATTGTCTTTGCCACCTTGCAGAAACGTTAGGTTGTCTGACTTTTGATGTCATCGAAAAACATCGCAAACATAGTACCGGGAGAAGATGTCAGGATTACTTTCCTAAATGTTTAGTTGTCAGTCTTGTAGGGTGGAAAGTCAGCTTTTCAGTACCCAAGTCCTATTCAAGGAATGTCTTGCAGAACCCATAATGCAGGCTGCTGTCTGGAAAAGCCCAAAAATTGAAAGATTTGGGACGGATATTCCTGAAACAGGGGTGCAAAGCCATAAAACAGTAGAAAGGATCAAAAATGAAAAAACTGATTCAGACAATAGCAACACTCACCCTGATCTTGACGACAATGTTTGCCATGTCGGGCAATGCCCAGGCGTTGGCAGATAATTCAGCCGCTCGTTTTGCAGATACCTCCATGCCCGTCCAGCAGCTGGTGGTATACGAGAAGCAATCTGTGCCCTACACTAATTTTGGTGCTGCCATCTTTGCTCAAGGGCAACTCTCTTCCGAGGCATCCAAAATGCCACCCGGCTCGGAGATCTCCTTTTATGTGGATGGGAACAAGGTCAACGGACCTGCCGGTTTGCAGAAGACTGGAACGCGCTGTACATCCACGCAGGCTAGCGCTGACTACTACAAAAACACCATCACCATGGATAAACGCTTCTGCCCGGATTTTAACGATGCGATCCTCGATGGAAGAAGCGTGTATGGCATGGTCCCGACCGAAGCGGTTTTTCTGCACAAATCCAATGGCGAGCGCTGCACCTCCTCCGGGAATGGTGGAGCCATCTATTTGATTAATCCCGCTTCATCATTCGTTCGGAACTATTTGGTCCGCCGTGGCGCGGAAAAAATGACGCAACTCGGCGTCAATACCCTGTTTCTGGATAATTTGCAACCCAGCCTGAGTGCCGTACAGGAGCGCTGTGGAGGTACTCCGCAGGAATATCCCAACCTGAACGATTACACTGCACAAATGATGGACCTCGCGGCGTATGTCAATAGCAACCTGACCGGGTATCGTGTTCAAGGCAATCTGGCGAACGCCGTACCCAGTGTGTGGGATCAACTTTCCTTCCTGAATGGCGCAATGTGCGAAAGTTGCTTCTCGAATTGGGGTGGTAGTTGGCCCAACGCCTCGCGGATGCTCAACGACCTTTCTGTGCTTGATAAGTGGATCAACGTCTATGGATGGACTGCGTTTATCGTCATCCGCCCGCCCAATACGAACGAAACATCCAACCGCTTTACATTTGCCGCCGCCTTGCTGGTTGCGCGGAACGACGGAACAGGAGTGTATTTCCACTTTGGCGAAAACTACGGGCAACTATTAAGCATCCCAGATTATGACTACAACCTGGGGCTGCCCACTGCTCCACGTTCCTGTGCCGGGAATATCTGTACGCGCACCTTCCAAAATGGCGTTGTGACGGTAGACTTTGGAACCCGGCAGGGGACGATTACACTTGGCTCTGTGCCCACCTCTCCGGTGTCCACGTTCACAGCCACCTCCACGAAGACTTCCACAGCAACATCCACGTCTACGGTAACGGCTACCTCCACATCAATATTGCCGACCGGCACAACCATTGTGACCCCGACGGCAACCCTCACGGCTTCTCCCACTGCCACCCAAACATCCTCGCCTGTTGCACCCACTTCCACACATACGGCAACAGCTACCCGGGTGGTTCCTTCACCGACGACTGGCGCACCCGGTCAAAATAGCGTGAGCGTGCGCGTCTCCTCCGGCTCGAACGATGCTGAAGAGAACTCACGAGGTCAAATGTATACGACAAGTTCCGACCTCGAATTAGTTTACGACTCCAGCGTTCAAACCGTGGGAATCCGTTTCACCAATGTAAAAGTCCCCAAGGGTGCCACCATCGTCAATGCCTACCTCCAGTTTAAAGTAGATAAAGCCACTTCAGGGACTGTCAACCTCAAGATTCAGGGACAGGCAAGCCCCAACCCGTCTGCCTTCTCGAGTCAACGCTACAACATCTCCTCGCGCCCCCGAACGCTGAGTTTTGTCAATTGGGCGCCGCCTTCATGGACAAAGGTTGGTGCGGCAGGTCCCGAACAGGCAACGCCCAACCTTGCGCCTGTCATTCAGGAGATCATCAACCAATCCAATTGGGCACCTGGTAATTCGGTCGTCATCATCATCACAGGGAATGCTGCCAAGCGCGTGGCAGAAGCCTATGAAGGTGACCGCTCTGGTGCCCCCTTGCTGTACATCTCTTTTAACACTGGAGTGGCTAGCCCCTCCGTTACGCCGACTTCTACCAGCACAGCAACCCCCACGGCGACGCTTGCGCTTCCTTCCCAGACGGCAACGGAGACTCCGACCCAGGAAGTGATCCCCTCTGAAACGCCTCTTCCTTCAGAGACGCCCACATTAACGCCTGAGGTTATCCCACCAACTGACACCCCAGAGCCGACGCCAACCCCGTAGCCTGATATAAAAAAGTCCCTCCTATTTGAAAATGGGAGGGACTTTTTTATAGTTACGCATTCAAATGGAATGTGTGATACACGTTCTGACAGGGGTTGCCCCAGGTGATGTGCATTTCGCGTGAGGTCAGGTCAATGACCAGCGCGCTGATGGTCTTTTCCCGGTCGAGCGGGTCTGCCCCGGCGATGTTGTGGTTGCAGATCGAGTTCGGCACATTGACGTGGTCTTTTTGAATGGATTGCAGACTTTTGATGGAATGCTGCTCGTTCTGACGGATCAGCCGCGAGGCGCGGAAGTAGCGCACACGGGACGAGAGCAATTCTTCGGGGTCTTTTTCCACTTGCTTCATTTGCGGGTCAAGATAGTGATTGGTGTGGACCATGTAGCCATCGTGCGCGTATAAAATTTCAAATTTGCGCGCCGAGACCTCCACCGAATAGATCTCGCCGCTTTCATGGACGAGCAAATGATTGTACCCTGCCGCGCGGTGTTGGACGAGCGTGCGTCCGATGGCGCCGGAGATGCGGCGTGAGGCAAGCACGGCACGGGCAACCACCAATCGGGGAATTCCGATGCGCGAATCGCTCGGGTAGACCGAGTCGATCAGCTGGGCGATCCCATAGGCGTTGAATCCGACATTGGGCAGGAGTCCGCCGTAGGTCATGGCAAGAAATGGAGGTTCCTTGTCCGGTTTGGCAGAGATGACCAACACATCGTCTTCATCTTCTGGGATCCAATCCTCGTTGTGGGCGGCGAGCACGTGCCCATCTGCCGTGCGCTGCTCGTTGACCGCCATGCTGGTGCAGCGGGTGAGGTGCAGCGCGTCGCCTGTAACGGCTTCCATTGCATTTAAGACCATGATGTCGTCGAGGGAAATGTTTGCGCCTTCGGCGATGCCGCGCAGTTCATCCACATATTGCGGATAGCGTTCCTCGGCAAAGGGCAGGTATTTGCGTGCCTGGATCTTCGCGCCATCCCAGGTGAGTTCGAGGGTGTCGTACGCGGCATCGATTAGGACGCGTGCGTTGGCAATGCTGTGCTGGATCTGTGGACGGGCGGCTTCGCCGATCTGCTGGCCCATTTCGCGGTGTGAGCCGGAGACTTCGATGAGCATGGGGGGATTTTTATGGATGGGAGTATTTGGGATTTCATGCTTGAACATAACGTACCTCCAAAAGAAAACCGCCCCGGGTTTCTCCCCGGGGCGGGCGGATTATATCACGGTCATTTGGTGGCTACGATGCGGGCGGGATCTCTTCTGCTGTGATGGGTGTGGGCAGGTAGCCGGGTGGGTTGCGTGTGCCGAACCAGGTCATGACCACACCGCCGATGCCAACCAGCGTCACGAGGAAGGAGGGTAGCCAGCCCACACAGGGGATCAGTTCTACGAAACCGACGATCAGCATTAGTAGGAATGTGCCAAAACCGGTGGAGAGGACGGGCGCCCAACTCTGGTTGATGGCGCGGGTGAAGCGGTCGCCGACTTCCTGTCCGAGTGCGACCATGCCGAAGACCCATACTGCCGGCATGACGAGGAATACTACCAGCAACGAGACCGGGATGAGGAGGATCGTGATCGCCATCAATACTGCCGCCACCGGCACAACGATCACTGTCAGTAAGCCGAAACCGCCTGCGGCGAAGGGTTGACGCGAAATAGCGTCACCTGTGCGCTCCAATTGCGGCTGGAGGAAGAGGGTCAGTAACATGCCGATCCCTGCAATGATAATGGCTTGCCCGATGGCTCCCATGAACTCCCAGAACGGGTTGCTGAAACTGACATTAACATCCGGGTCAGGGACATTCGGGGTGTTGGGAGAGGGGATGTCTGGCACTTCGGGGACGTCGATGGTGGGCGGGGCGTTGTTCGTAATTTCACCCGTGACTTGTGCGCCAGGTTCCTTTTGCACGTTGCCGCCAATGGTGGCGATGTTTCCGTCTACCAGGGCGGTGCTGGCAAGGTTCGCCTGCCCGCCGACGATGACGATATCACCGTCGATGGACGAGGTGACCGACATATTCCCGCCGATCAAGGCAATGTCGCCATCGATATCACCGTTAATGGAAATATTCCCGCCGATGACCGCAACATCCCCGTTCACGGTCGCGCCTTCCTCGATCATCACGTTCCCGCCGATGACCGCCAGGCTGCCGTTCAACGTGTCACCGCTTTCGAGCGTATAGTTTTGCCCGAACAGGATCACATCCCCGTTCGGACTTTGCGCATACACACTGCCGGTTGGCAGAATAAGCAATGCCAGCAGCAGAAGGATGCGGATTAGATTCGTTTTTCGTTTCATGCAGTGACTCCTTGAGGTCTGCGCGCGAAGCGCCAGATGGATACGATCCATAACAAGCCCACCCCAGCCAGACCGGAGAGGATAACCATCCAAACGTACGGAGGGAGGAAACTCGGTAGCATGCGTACAAACACGCTCAACACTTCACCGAATGCCTGGATGGATGTGAACAGGAATAGAAAATAGCCCAGAGCCGCCGTGAGCCATTCCACCGGCGCGGAGACAAAGGCAAGAGCATAAGGAGCAAGGAACAACCCCAGCAGGCTTACCGTGCTCACGGTCAGGACGATCAGCCCCCACAACCTGCGGCGGCGTTCCGCCACCTTTTGGGCGGCGAGCCGCTGTTGGAAGCGCATGGCAAACCCCGGCGCAGGCGCAGCTGCACGTGCCGAGCGTAATGCCAGCCCCGTCACTGCCAGTGCGGAGCAATTCTTACAAGTCCGCAGGTGCGCTTCGAGGTCGCGCTTCTCCACAGGGGTGAGATGTTTATCGTCCAGCAGCCACGATTCAAAAGGCTGGTGATTCATGATGTCTCCTTTCCATTTCGGCAAGCAAGTCGTCTTCCTCTTCTTCCTGCCACATGCCTGCCAGTTCCTTGCGGGCGCGGTGCAGGCGGCTCTTCACCGCACTGACCGTCAGATTCAAGGACTCAGCAATTTCCTTTTCTGAATAGTCGTACCAATATCTCATGATGATCGCCGCGCGGTCGGTATTATCCAGGTCTTTGAGCATGGCATGGATGCGTTCCTGCATCTGCCCTTTGACCGTTTCCGACTCAGGGTTGGGCGCATCGAGGTCGGGCAATTCGATGGAATTGCCTTCTTCGTCCTCTGCGTCCATCGAGAACATGGAGAACTTGCGGCGGCGAAGACGGTCAATGCAGTAATGCGCCGCAATCGAAAGCAACCAGGTCGCAAACGGACGTTTCCGGTCGTAGCGGTGAAGGTGCTGATATGCGCGTAAGAAGGTTTCCTGCGCGGCATCTTCCGCCAGTTCGGGTTCACCCAACATGCGGTAACACAGGTTGAAAACGGGGGTCTGATAGGTTTCCACGAGCCTCGTAAATGCCTCGTCGTCACCTTGTTGCGCCTGGGAAACCCAGGTCTGTTCTTCGTTCACGTTTCTCCTCGAAGGCTTTCTACCTTCTCTTACGCATTCACTTGAGGAAAAGTTTCAAAAATTTGACTAAACAAATTCTTGGTGCGGAATGCTGGACACCAAACTTTTGGAGAAATTCTCTTTCATCCTAAGAAAAGAATACTCCGAATTGCCTGATGATGTACTATCCAATTGACCAGCGTTCCCTCTACTAGTGGCTATGCCCGTGCCCGTCTCCGCTTCCCACGGGACCGAGAACCTGTTCCCACTTCCCAAGCCTCTCTGCCCTTTGAGCGAAGAAGATGGCAATCGCCGTGGTGATGGGTACCGCCGCGATCAGCCCAAGCGACCCAACCAACGTCCGCACGATCTCTTCGGCGATGAACGAGAAATTGACGATATAGCCGTAGTCGCCGCGCCCGAGGGAGAACATCAACAGCATGGGCAGCGAGGCTCCAGCGTAGGCTAAAACCAACGTGTTCACCGTCGCCGCTACATGGTCCTGACCGATGCGCATGGCAGCCCCATAGAGACCACCAAACCCGAGGCTTGGATTCGCATGGTGGAGTTCAAACACAGCCGAGGCTTGAGTCGTCACCAAGTCATCCAATACACCGAGCGCACCGATAATCAAGCCGCCGAGGAAAAGCCCGCGCAGGCTGATGGGCGTTTCGCTGAGTTGCATTAAAAACATCACGTTTTCATCGCCGGAACCGTTGAGTTTGGCGAAGACCACAAACAGACCCGCCAGCGCGCCAGTGATGAGCAGCACGAAGATCATGCTGATGACCGCCGCGTGTGTTTTCAACGTCCAGCCGTAGGTGAGGTAAAGCGTGACCGAGAGCAAAATGATCGAGCCAATGATGCTGACCGTTAGCGGGTCATCGCCCGCGAGGATGTGTGGAATGATGTAGCCGATGATAATGTAGAGACTGAACGCCATGCTGAGCATCGCGCGGACACCCTTCCACTGGCTGATGAGTACAATGGAAATGGCGAAGATCAGCGCCAGCCAAAGAATTGGTGTCGTGCGAACGTAATCCACGAAATAGGCATTGACCACGTTGTCGGGCGTCTTCGAGATGGTCACGATGATCTTGTCGCCGGGCTTGAGCAGGTAATCATCCGAACGCACCTGCCGCCTGCCATAATCGATCTCCATCGGAATGCCCGTGTATTGCCCCTCGAGAATATTTATGCGCGCGATCTGGTAGGTTTGCAGGCTCCCACCGAAATCCACTTCGCCTTCTTCGATGATCTGTGTCACCTCTGCCCGTACAGTATCTGCACCGAAGGTTGAAAAGCCCTCACCGGGGAGTTCAACTTGGTTGAGCAATGTATAAGCCGTTACCCCAATTAACAGCAGAAAAGGAAAGAGCCATGACGTTTTTTTCATGGCTCTGATTATAAACGGATGGTGGATTGTTTACTTTTCGTTATCTGGAATCTGCGACTCTTCGATCAAGTCCTTCGGTGTCGCCGCCCCGCAACTGGGACAAACATATTTGTGTTCGATGGGAACATAGGACCGCGTACAGAACGGACAAGTGATGGGCATCGGTTCCTTTGGTACTTCTTTAATAACTTCCCTGGTCACTTCGCGGGTGACGGTGCGAGTCCTGCCGCCCCCACCAAAGACGAGGACATCTCCACCAGAATGAGAGGATCCGCCCCCAGAGGAGGAAGAACCCGAAGAGACCTTCCTGGCTATCCCGCCGATGGCTGCGCCGCCGAAGGCGTTCTTCGATTCAGACGATGATGATCCGCCTGAACTTCGCGCCCGCGTAGACGAAGACGACCTGGACGAGGACTTCGATCCGCCTTTCATGTTTCCAAGCACGAGGAACAGCACCGCCACGATCACTACCGCGGCCAATGTAACGAAGACAATGATCGCCGTCAGCCGGAGGGCGCGCGGGATGTTATAGAGTTCGTAGCCGTAACTGAAGAGGAAGACACCGCCTACGTAAAACGGCGCGAGGATGAGCATCAGCAGAATGCCAAGATCTTGAGAAAAACTTTCTTCGATGAAGGTCAGATATCCGATAAAGACGATCAGCGCCAGCGTTGCCAGCGCGATCAACCCACCAGGGATGAGAATGTGCAACGGCTTGCCGGGCTTGTCTTCGTCATGGTCGTATTCGTACACTTCGTGGGTTTTCGCCCGCACTTGCCTTGCCTTGTATTCAGATGTAGGCATGCTCTCTCTCCTTGCCGATAAACGGTAAAGTCGGCTTATTTGCTTAGGTCACGCGCCGTGGATTCCATCTGGGCGAGAATGGCTGCCACCTGTCCACTTGGCACGTTGACACGATACATGTGCGCAAAGCCATCGCCCAACATTACTTTAACTGTACGCCACGAACCCAGCGGAGGTTGCATCTCGCCCTGCGGAATCAAGTCCACGGCTTGTTTCCACTGAGGGTAGGTCCGCTCGTAGTTGCCGAGCAACTCCAACGTCGAGGAGCGAAGCGGGAAGAGATGGGTCGCTTCCACCCAGCGGGCATCCTGTTCTTTTTCCAACAGCCATTTGATGAAGAGCCACGATGCGAGCTGCTCTTCTTCGCTGGAATTCAAGACGACATACGATGAACCGTAGACCGCGATGATGCCATTACCGTTGTTCGGGAAAGGCAGCACAGACCACTTATCGCGGTTGCCTGCGCTTGCAAAAATGCGCGAAACACTCGGCAGGTCGCCCAGACCAACCGTGATGAACAGCGCTTCGCGATTTGCGAACGAGGTGATCGGGTCGCTGGCTCCCTGCCACGCGCAATTGGTTTCGGACAATTCGCGCAAAAATTTAAAGGAGTCGATGTTCTTCGGCGCGAGGAAGCGATAGTTGCCCTCTTCCAGCACGCCTCCGCCAAATGCCAGCATCCACGCATAGGCAGTCATCGGTTCGGTGTTCACCAACCAGCCGCCGAGCGTATCATTTTCGGTGATCGCGTCCGTGCGCATCGAGTCGTGTGCGCGGCAGGCTTGCTGTTTGAAATCGTCGGCTGAAACCGGAGCAGAAACAAAGCCCAGCTCATCCGCCCAGGTTTGATTCCACAACAGCACCATCGCCGTGCGTTGCGCCGGGATGCCCACACGCGCGTTTGCGGAAAGGTCCTGATTCCAGAAAGCGAACGGAATGTCATCCGAATCCAACCCATACACCGGGTCTTCGGCATAATCGGTCAGGTCGGTCACCATGCCTTCATCGTACCAGCCTTGTGCATGTTCGGGCAGCGCAATCACCATGTCCGGCTTGTCCATCGTCGCAAACGATGAAGTGGTCATCTCGTATAAATTCGCAAAGTTGGTCTGGCTTCTGGCGCTGACGATGATCCCCCACGCGTTCGATGCATTGAACTCTTCGACGAAGGTCTCGAACAAACTGGACTCGATTCCGTACCACGGCATCCAAACGGTGATCTCGAGTCCGTTCAGCGCTTCTTCATTGACCTCGAGCCTGCTCTCTGCCATGGGGGTGGTTTCTGGCGTGGAGTTGGTTGCCACGCTCTGTGTCACAGACGCTTCCGCAGTGACGGTGGTAGTCGTGTCCGCGCCGCAGGCGGCGAGGAGGATCGAAGCGATAAATAAAAGGGAGGTGATTTTTTTCATAGGTTTCAGGGTAGCATGACGACGAAAGGAACGGGCGTGAAGACGAGAACAAACACCACGATCATCGCATACGCGGCCATCTTTCGAGCCGGGTCGAGCGTGGTGATCAGGTCCATGGGTTGTGCGTTGACGCGTCCCAGCCAAAAGAGCAGCGCCGCCCACAGCCACCAGCCGTTCCAGAAGAATCCCAGAACCGCTAGAATTCCCACAATGAATGGAAAGGCTTTCCTGGCATGTTCGCCGAATAACGCATAGACGACATGTCCGCCATCGAGTGTGCCTGCGGGAATGAGGTTCAGCGCGGTGACGAGAATCCCAGCCCAGCCCGCGAATGCCACGGGATGAATGAACACATCCAACCCGCCGGCGGGGAAGGGAATGCCGGTGAAGAAATATTTCAGCCAGTATAAAGCTCCCTGCGGCTCGACCGGTGCAGGTAGCAGCTGACCGAACACGATGTATTTTGCAAGCAGGTAAAGCAGTGAATTTCCTTCGAGAAAAACGTTCGGAGCCGGGTCGATGATATTCAACGTCGAGAGGGACAACCCGTAGAGCAACACGGGCACAGCCACGATCAACCCTGCGATCGGACCTGCCACGCCGATGTCAAACAGGATGCGTTTGTTCTTGGGTGTGCCGCGCATTAAGATTGCCGCGCCCATCGTCCCCAACGGACTGAGAGGGAATGGGATGAAATATGGGAGGGTGGCGGGTGTTTTGTGATATCGACTCATGAAATAATGACCCAGTTCATGTGCCAGCAAAATTCCCAACAAACTGAGCGCAAAGGGCCAGCCGGTGAAAATATTTCGGATCAAAACGAGCAACTGCCCCATGAAATCCTGCGGGAGTGGACCTTCCACCTGCACCCCTGCCAGCATCACGCTGAATACCGTCAGTACGAAAAGGATGATGTTGGTGGAAACTTTTTCTTTTGGAGGGTTGGCAGGTTTTGGTGCAAGGTAGATGACCTGCTGCCCTTCTTCGATGCGAAAGATCGGCACGGCGTTATACGAAGCCAGATATTCTGCCAACTCGTCGTACGCCAACGCCGAATCATCGCCGAGCAATTGTCCGCGATAGCGCAGGAAGAAGCCTTTGCTTTGTTCCTGGCTGGTGACGTCTTCGATGCGAAAGACGCGCGAAACCAACCGGTTGAAAACTTCATTGTCAGGGAAGGACATGTCTCTCCTAAAATGCAAGGCAGGGGCGACCCGCTTTGAATATGGTCGCCCCTCCTTATAGAACGATTAGGCGGGAGTGGATGGGAGTCGAACCCACCGCGACCCGCAACGCGACCCGCCACAGGTTTTGAAGACCAGGAAGCCCACCGGGACTTAACCACTCCCGCCCGCAAGGATACCCGAAGGAGAAAAGGATTGCAAGAAGGATTATCAGAATCGATTAAGGTCTGGATATGATTTATGCCTTAAAACAAAACCTTCCCCGGCAAGGACGGTTTTTCGTACTCTCTGACGGAGGGATTTGCCAGTCCCTCGATGGGAAACCTC
>DDSH01000022.1:0-45680 GCA_002343775.1 Anaerolineales bacterium UBA2395 | reverse complement strand
CTTAAAACAAAACCGTCCCCGGCAAGGACGGTTTGTCGTACTCTCTGACGGAGGGATTTGCGCCAGTCTCTCGATGGGAAACCTCCGACCATTAGAAAGTGTGGTGGAATACCTCATATCACTTAAAACAAAACCATCCTCCCGGTGAGGATGGTTGTCGTACTCTCTGTCGGGGCGAGAGGATTTGAACCTCCGACCCCTTGCACCCCATGCAAGTGCGCTAGCCGGGCTGCGCCACGCCCCGAATGAGCGAAGCCGATTATAGTCGTGTTTCCCCATTCTGGCAAATCGAATTTTTTTATTGTAACTCTTATCTGCAATCCCACAGCCTTTATGCTAAAATAAGCGCATCGGAGTCCCCTATGTCTGAAATGGTAGAAGTCGTTATCGATAGCATCCGCGTGCATTTAATGGCGCCTCAGCGCGTGGTTGTGTTGAAACAGTCCAGTACCGAGCGGTATCTCACCATCTGGGTTGGTCCCTATGAGGCGGAAGCGATCACTGTCGCCTTGCAGGAAGTGGAAATGATCCGCCCGCTCACGCACGACCTCATCAAGAACATCTTCAACTCATTCGGTGCCCGCATCACCCGCGTGGAGATCGTCAAATTGCAGGACGATATTTTCTACGGCAACATCGTCGCCGACGCGGGCGGACGCGAGATTCACATCGACTCGCGCCCATCCGATGCCATTGCCATTGCCGTGCGCGCGCATGTGCCTATCATGGTTCATCGCAGCGTGATGGATGCAGCAGGCATGGAGCCTGATCGTGAAGTGCCCGAAACGAACGCTCCTCTTGCCCGTCAGGAGCCGCCCCCGCCGCCAAGTTCGGATGATGCCAATCGCTTGTCCGTGTTCAAAGACTTCCTTGATAAGCTCGATATTGACAGCCCAGATAAGGACAAACCTGACTCGCCATAAACACAGATGATTTGACCCGATGACAGACACCCTTCCTTTCGAAGAATCAACCGCCCCCGCCAGCCCAGGTGTACCGCACAGCCGAGAAGCCGAAGAAGCCGTTGTAGGGGCGGTTTTGATTAACCCCGAAGTCTATTACGACATTGCCCAATTCTTGACGGGGGATGATTTTTACATCCACCGCAACAAATGGATCTGGGAAGCCTTCGTCCGCCTGCACGAACAGCGCATCCCCGTTGACCTGTTGACTCTGTCTGACGAGTTGGAGCGATCCAACCAATTGGCAGAGATCGGCGGTTCGGCGTATCTGACTTCGCTCATTAACCAGGTCCCGACCTCACTCAACGCCGAAGCCTACGGTCACATCGTCGAAGAGAACTCCCTGCGCCGCAGGATGATCCAGGCGGCGAACCAGATCGCATCGCTGGCATACAAAGGTGACACGATCGACAATGTGATGGGGGAGGCAGAGAAAGCCGTCTTTGGCGTCAGCGAACGACGTACCAAACATGACGTGGAACCCATCCGCGAAGTGCTTTCGGAATACTACGATCAAGTTGCCGAACTTGCCCGCCTTGGCGCGGATTTTCACGGCGTGCCAACCGGCTTCATTGACCTCGACAAACTCCTGCGCGGATTACATCCCTCCGATCTGATCATTGTAGCGGGGCGCCCGGGGCAGGGTAAGACCGGCTTCTTGCTTTCCATTGCCAAGAACGCCGGTCTGACGTATAAAAAACGCGTCGCCATCTTCTCGTTGGAAATGTCCAACGAGCAGGTGGTGCAGCGTCTCATCGCACAGGAGACGGGGATCTCATCCCAGAACCTTGCCACGGGGAAACTGGCGGAAGACCAATGGCAGTTGTTCAACCATGCCATTGAGGTCTTCGGCAGCACACAGGTCTTTTTGGATGACACCCCCGCACTGACGCCACTTCAGCTGCGCACCAAATGCCGCCGCCTGCACATGGAATACGGCTTGGATCTTGTCATTATTGATTACCTCCAGCTGATGACCGGCGACAATCGCAATGACAACCGCGTGCAGGAAGTTTCACACATCTCCCGTAACCTCAAAGTGCTGGCGCGTGAATTGAACGTCCCCGTGCTGACTGCCGCACAGTTGAGTCGCGCCGTCGAACAGCGCACCGATAAACGTCCTATTCTCTCAGACTTGCGTGAATCCGGTTCGTTGGAACAGGATGCTGACATCGTCATGTTCATTCACCGCCCCGATGATTACGAAAAGGATGGCGACAAGAGCAACATCACCAAGATCTCGGTGGCAAAACATCGTAACGGTCCTACTGGTGAGATTGACCTGATCTTCCGCGGTGACCTGACCCGCTTCGATAATGCTGCGACGAAGGTCTTTCGTCCGAATGAATAACTATGTAGTGGCGACCCACCGGGTCGCTACTACGGAAAACATATGACTTCCTTCCCCGGCTTCACTTCCTCTGAAACCTTTACCCAAATCCCGGATTCGTTCTTTCGGATGCTGAACGAGATCAAGGATGTTGCCGAGTTGAAGGTGACGCTGTATGCGATTTGGCGCATCGAACATATGGAAGGGAATTTTCGCGCGTTGAGCGAGTCGGACTTTGACGGCGAGGCGTTGGGGCTGGGAAAAGAGGAGATCCGCCGTGGGCTTGAAAAAGCTTATGAGAGGGGAATCCTCTTACAGTCCGCGAAGGATGCGAATGTTTTTTACTTCCTCAACTCTCCGCGCGGACGATTATCTGCGGATGCGTTCGCAAAAGGTCAGGTCAAACCGTCTGCGGTTTATGTTCCGAACAAGTCGAATGTGTTCAAGTTGTATGAGGAGAACATTGGAGCATTGACTCCTTTATTGGCGGATATGTTGAAGGAAGCGGAGCAGAAGTACCCGGGCGCATGGTTTGAGGAAGCGTTCGAGATCGCGGTCAGCCGCAATGTGCGCAATTGGAAATACATCGAGGCGATCCTGACGCGCTGGAAGGAAAACGGAAAAGATGAAAGAAGAGATTCACAAGACTCTGTCAAAGATGCAAAACGATACACCGAAGGCGAGTTCTCCGAGTTCCTCAAGCGCGATTAAGAGCGTTGAAAAGCCGCTGGGTGACCCGAACTGCCCGCATTGTGGGGGGGTGGGGTATGTGCGCTATGATGTGCCGGTAGGACATGAGAAATTCGGCAAATTGGAAACGTGTGTGTGCCGTGCCAAAGACGTGGCAGAGGCTGCACGTTCACGCCTTTTTGCGATGAGCAATTTGAATCGCCTCAGTCATTTGACCTTTGAAAACTTTAGTCAGGTTGGGAACCCCAAGGCGAAGTTTATGTCCGGGCAGGAACGCGAGAATTTACGCACCACCTTTGAAGCCAGCGAAGAATATGCCCGCAACCCACAAGGCTGGCTTTTGTTGGAAGGCGGTTATGGATGCGGTAAGACGCATCTTGCGGCGGCGTTGGCAAATTTTGCTGTCAATAACGGCGTGCCGACTCTGTTTATCACCGTGCCAGATCTACTGGATTCTTTGCGTTTCGCGTACGATGACCCTGAAACGACGTTTGAACAACGCTTCGATGATATTCGCAATTCTGGTTTGTTGATCCTTGACGACTTTGGCACGCAGAACGCAACCCCGTGGGCGCAGGAAAAATTATTCCAGATCATCAATTTTCGTTACATCAACAAACTGCCAACGGTCATTACCACGAATTTGATGCTGGATGAGATCGAGGCGCGCATCCGCTCGCGTTTGCAGGACGAAAGTTTCGTGAAGCATTTGAAGATCAGCGCACCTGATTATCGCCGCCCTGAAGAGACGAGCAACCCGGGCATCTCCATGCTGGCTTTGCCCGAAATGAAAGTGATGACCTTCAAGACCTTCCAGCCACGTGATGATGAGGTTGGAACGGAGGCGGTGACGACAACTACGGTAGAAAAAGCAGACCGCTTCGGCAACAAGGTCAAGAGCAAAGAGATTTCGCGCATCAAGGTCACAAAGGATGATGTGAAGACCCTGCACGATGCTCACAATGCGGCGGTGGAGTTCGCAGAACATCCTGAAGGCTGGCTTGTGTTTTTGGGGCAGACATTCAGTGGCAAGACTCATCTTGCTGCGGCAATTGGCAACTATCGCATTGGCTTGGGCGGGCAAGCCTTGTTAGTGGAAGTGACTGCCCTGCTCGATTATCTGCGCCAGACCTTCGGCAAAAATTCGGATGTCTCATTCGACCGCCGTTTCTTTGAGATCCGCACCACACCGTTGTTGATCCTTGATGACTTGAAGGAAAGTGGCGCTGCTTCGGTCTGGGCGGAAGATAAACTCTACAGTGTGCTCAACTATCGCTACAACGCGCACCTTCCAACAGTCATCACATCCACACTGCAACCGGAGGCGTTCGCGCTCAGTTACCCAAACCTGTGGAACAAACTGCTCGACCCTGAAAAATGCCGGGTGGTGGCGATCAACATGCCGCCGTATCGTAAGGTTGCGAAGGGCAGCAAGGCAGCAGGAAAAAAGAAATAAAAAAGCGCCCCATTTCTCTGGTAAAGAAGTGGGGCGCTTTTGCGTATACCTTACAACTTTTTCTTCAATTGGTTCACCCGCATTCCCAACCGGATGATACTGTATCCATACAAGAGCATAAACGCAAACATCACGAAGGTGAGAATCAGACTCAGGGTATCCTGACGTTTGTTTAGAATGTTGATGGAGTTGATATAAATCGGCAGGAACACGACGAGAAAGAACAGAATGCGTTGATACTTTTTGGACTTTGACTCGTTGTCGCTGTATATTTCCAAGGTCTCGTTTTCTAGTGCGGTTTTGCGAAAATACTGCCAACTGCCCATCTCACCAAGATATTCCCAGCCTGCGTCCAAAAAGAGCTGCACATAATCCGCTTTTGCTTTGGAATCGATGAAGAAGTCAAGCCTGTAAAAATCGTTCCGGGGCTCGCCTTGTTCAAAGGAATAGTAACCCGGCAGTTTTACCAACTTGAAATGCCAGCCCTTTTGCGCCATTTTGCGCAGCCAGGCTTCTTCCTTATCGTCATCCCATGCCCAAAACCAGTGAAATTGTTTAAGCGTTGTCATCGTTTCCTCCCAGGGTTACCAGCCCTGTGTCATTGTTCCGTTTTCAACCATTATTACCGCGCGGCGGATGTGTTCCTTGATGACCGCCTTGCCTTTGTCTGTGAGCGCATAGGTCTTGCGCCGGTCACTCTCACCGACCTTGACAATCAACCCTTCGCTTTCCAGCGTAGTGAACGCGCCATAGAGTGTGCCCGGTCCGATCTTGACTGTACCCTGGCTCATCGCTTCCACTTTTTGCATCACACCATAGCCATGCAGCGGCTCCGACAGGGCTAGCAGGGTATAAGCGGTGGATTCAGTGAGTGGCAGGTATTTTTCTATTTTGTGGGGCATATGTGTGTCGCCTTTCGTTATATCGTCAACTGATATATTATCATACGATATATCGTTTGTCAATATATAAGGGTTGCGAGTTTCGACCGTAACAAGACACATCTAAAAACAGCATTTGGTCTGCCAGAACCGAAGTTCGTTTTCTCTTGACAAAGCCGAAAAAATCAATATACTAAGTGTAATATGAACACTAAGTATCAGGGTTTTGAATCTCCCGGCGTGACTGTTGACCTTGTCCTTTTCACCGTCAACGAAGATCGGCTCAAAGTAATGCTGGTCCGGCGTGCTGAGACTCCTTTTCAGGGAATCTGGTCATTGCCCGGCGGTTTTCTGCTGGAAAACGAATCGCTCGATTCCGCCGCCCAGCGTGTGCTGCATGAAAAGACCGGCGTCAGCGAAGTGTACATGGAGCAACTCTACACCTTCGGCGATCCGCAGCGCGACCCACGCTCACGCGTCATCACCGTGGCATACATCGCGCTCATCCCGTGGCAGAGTTTGCCCCAACCCGAATCCGAAAAAATTGCTGACCTCAACTGGTCATCCGTTGACGCTCTCCCAAAACTCGCCTTCGATCACAAACAAATTTTGGAGTACGCCGTCACGCGTTTGCGTGCAAAAGTTAGTTACAGCAATATCGTGTATGGTCTCATGCCCAAACAATTCCGCCTTTCCGAATTGCAGCGCATGTACGAGACCATCATCGATGACAGCCTCGACAAACGCAATTTCCGCAAACGGATGCTTGC
Organism: Anaerolineales bacterium UBA2395; assembly: GCA_002343775.1. GTDB lineage: Bacteria > Chloroflexota > Anaerolineae > Anaerolineales > Villigracilaceae > Villigracilis. The sequence goes on along the minus strand of DDSH01000022.1, from coordinate 39,591 downwards.
TACCGGCTTGCTCAAAGAGACGGGTAAAAAAGATCTTGCAGGCGCGCATCGTCCTGCCATGTTGTACCAGTTCAAATCGAAAGAGATCGTTTTCTTTTAGGAGAAAAGATGATGCAACTTCCCATCCCCGATTTTTTTGACAAAGCCCGCATGGGCGAAGTCTGGAAAGTGGATTACGCTGCCCGCGCCAAAGACGCCCGCAAGTACGCGCTTCAACATGACCTCAAGCCTGCCTCTGCTTCGACGGAGCGCATCTCGCTGTTGCTGATCGACGTGCAGAACACCTTCTGCATCCCCGGCTTTGAATTATTCGTCGGCGGTCGCAGCGGAAAGGGCGCCGTTGAAGACAATCTCCGCTTGTGCGAATTCATCTATCGCAACCTTGGCAGAATCACCCACATCACCGCCACGATGGATACGCACCTGGCGCAGCAGATTTTTCATCCCATCTTCTTTGTCGATGCTGAAGGTAATCATCCCGTCCCGTACACCGATATTCATGCAGATGAATTACAATCCGGCAAATGGACCTTCAATCCTGCATTGGCTCCGCAATTTGGCATCGCGCCAGATTACGGTCAACAGATGATGCTCCATTATGCCGAAGCCCTGGAGAAGAAAGGCAAATATGCACTCACCATCTGGCCCTATCACGCCATGTTGGGCGGAATCGGACATGCCCTTGTGCCTGCCGTGGAAGAAGCGATCTTCTTCCACTCCCAAGCCCGCATTGCCCAGCCCGATTTCGAAATTAAAGGGAACAAGCCGTTTACCGAGAATTATTCCGTCATCGGTCCCGAAGTGTTAACAGGTCCGATGGGGGAGGTGCTTGGGGTGCGAAGTCAAAAATATGTGCGGCACTTACAAGAGGTGGATAAACTCTATATCGCCGGGCAGGCGAAGAGTCACTGTGTGGCGTGGACGGTGCAAGATTTACTTGACGATATTCTGGCAACCGACCCCGAACTGGCGAAGAAGGTTTATCTGCTTGAAGACTGTTCATCGCCTGTGGTCGTTCCCGGCGTTGTGGATCATACGGATGCGGCAAATGAAGCCTATATCCGCTTTGCCGAAGCAGGGATGCGTATCGTGAAATCCGCTGATAAAGTTTGATATTTATATGTAGATAAGGATCCTCAATGTCCATTTTTGACGGTAAACGACTTACGAATGATACATTTAAACTCGATATTGAACGCATGCGGCGTGGGTGGTATTCGGATAAATATTTCGAGAACATCAACCGCATGTTGACAGCTCTGGCGAAGGAAAACTATACCTATTCCGGCAATCATCACAACCTGCCGGAGGGAATTTCCCCGGAACAGATCGCCGTGGGGGATATCGAAGTGGAAATGCAGTGGTTCACGCGCCGCATGGGCAAGACCACCGTGGTGGGTGTGGACAAATCGCTGGCAATGCTCAAACATTGCACCGGCTATTTTGATGGCGATAACTTTGTCGATACATCGGACAAGATCGAGGTCTGGGCAGTTCATGATGGCACGACGGTCAAGTATGATGGCGACCCGACCAGGATCCAGCCGGTCATCAAAGTGCGCGGGCGCTACCGTGATTTTGCGCTGCTTGAAACGCCTACATTGGGCATTCTCACGCGCTCAAGCCGTGTCGCCACAAATGTGTATGAAACCCTGGTGGCAGCGCGCGGCAAGCCGGTTTTGTTCTTCCCGGCGCGCTTCGATGTGCATGAGGTGCAGGCAGCGGATGGATATGCCTATAATATTGCTTTGCAGCGCTTTAACAAAGACCATGCACAAGAATTGGGTGCCTTTGTCTCGACCGATGCTCAAGGGGACTGGTGGGGCGGTGCAGGCGGCGGGACGGTGGCTCACGCCGCGATTGCATCCTTCGTTGGAGATACGGCGGAGGCAATGATGCAGTTCTCGCACATCCTGCCTGCGCGTATTCCGCGCATTGCGTTGGTGGATTTCAACAACGACTCAGTGCGCGATTCGCTGCGGGTGTTGGATGGGATGTTTGCCAAATATCGCGAGTTGATGGATGCTGGTAATCAGGAAGAGGCAGAGAAATATAAATTGTACGGTGTGCGTTTGGATACAGGCGGGAACTTGCGCGATGTCTCGGTCACTCCGCTGGGTGACCCGGCGCTGGATTTGGGAGTCAACCCTCGGCTGGTGTTCAATGTCCGCTCGGCGTTGGATACTGCCTGGGAACGTTGGAGTCTGCCTGCGTCTTGGAAAGAAGCGGCGAAGGAATTTTGTCATAGTGTAAAGATCGTTGTGTCGGGTGGTTTTAATCCGGAAAAAATTCGCAAGTTCGAAAAACTGGGAGTCCCCGCCGATATTTATGCGGTTGGGTCGTATCTCTTTAGCAATGGCAATGGCACTTCCACTGACTATACAGCAGATGTGGTGCGTGTGAAAGTTCATGACGAATGGATCGATATGGCGAAGGTGGGACGCAAGGTAGGCGAGAACGAGAATTTGGAAAAAGTCTGGTAGGAAACGAAGTGGCGGTCACATTGAGGTGACCGCCACTTTTTAGCCGAACCTGCCCATGATGTAATCTTCGGTTTTCTTCTGCTTCGGGGTGGTGAACATCGTTTTGCCCTCATCGTATTCGATCAATTCGCCTTGCAAAAAGAAGGCGGCATGATCGGCTGTGCGGGCGGCTTGTTGGATGGAATGGGGGACAAGGATGATGGTGTAATTCTTTTTCAGTTCTTGCAGTGCCGCTTCGACCTTACCCGTGGAAATGGGATCAAGACCCGAGGTGGGTTCGTCGAGCAGGATGATCTCTGGTTGCAGCGCCAGCACCCGCGCGAGACAGACGCGTTGCTGCTGTCCGCCGGAAAGGGCAACGGCGGGATCATTGAGGCGGTCTTTCACTTCATCCCAAATGGCGGCAAGTTTCAGGCTGCGTTCCACGGCTTCGTCGAGTTTGATGCGGTTCTTCTCGCCCGCAAGTTCCAAACCGTAGGTGATGTTCTCGCGGATGCTCATTGGCAAGGGGACGGGGCGGGCAAAGACCATGCCCACTTTGCGGCGCAGGGCGATCACATCCGTTTTCGGGTCGAGGATGTTCTCCCCGTCGATGAGGATGCGTCCGGAACTGGTCTTGATGTCGGTCAGGTCGTTGAGGCGGTTGAGACAACGCAGCAGGGTGGATTTCCCGCCGCCCGCCGGACCGAAGAGCACGGTGACCGCATTTTGGGGAATTCCCATGCTGATGCCACGCAGCGATTCTGCGCCATCAGAATATTGGAGAGAGAGGTTTTCAATAATGATTTTATCGGTCATGATGACTACCATTGCCGCTTGGCACGCGCGCGAGAACGTATGATCGTTGCAATGACGTTCATCGTTAGCACAAAGACCAACAGCACCAATGCCGTACCATATTGGATCTGGATCGGCATTTCGGGCACCTGGGTGGAGATGACGAAGAGATGATAGGGCAGTGCCATGGTCGCATCAAATGGAGTTTGCGGCAGTTGCGGCAGGAAGAATGCCGCACCCGTGAAGAGAATGGGCGCGGTCTCGCCGGCTGCACGTTCCAAGCCGAGGATGACCCCGGTGAGAATACCCGGCAGCGCTTCCTTCAAGACAATGCGTCGGATGGTCTGCCAGCGGGTCGCGCCGAGGGAAATGCTGACGGTGCGGAACGATTGCGGCACCGAACGCAACGCTTCTTCTGCCGTGCTGATGATGACGGGCAGCGTCATGATGGAAAGCGTCAGCGAAGCGGCGAGGATGGATGTGCCGAATTGCAGGAAGAGCACGAACAATCCCAGACCGAACAAGCCATATACCACAGACGGAATTCCCGCTAGGTTGATGATCGCCAGACGGATGATACGGGTCAGCGGTGTGTCTTTGGCGTACTCGGACAGGTAGATGGCGGCGGCAATTCCCAATGGGACGGAAAAAATGGCTGTGCCGATGGTCAGATACAGTGTGCCGATGATGGCGGGCAAAATTCCGCCGGAACGCATACCATCATAAGGAAAACCGGTTAGGAACTCCCATGAAATGGCGGAGCCGCCTTGAAAGAGGATAAAAATGACTGTGCCAACGATGGGGATCACGGTCGCCACCGCCATCAGGGTGATGAGGGTGTACCCGATGCGTTGCACAGCATGACGATTGCGAGCAAAGAGTTTCATCATGAGAGGATCCTCTCTGCCCGCTTCTTGGCGCGGAAGACAACCGATGAAGCGATGACGTTCACGGTCAACGAGATGAGGAACAGGATGATGCCGATGAGAAAGAGCGTGTGGTAGTGAACGCTTCCATTTGCGACCTCGCCCATTTCAGCTGCAATGGTGGCGGTCATGGTGCGGACGGGGGAGAAGAGGCTGCCAAGGCTGGTTGCCAAAACGGGCGCATTGCCGGTCACCATCATCACGGTCATGGTTTCGCCGATGGCGCGTCCCACGCCAAGCATGATGGCGGTCAGCACGCCGGATTTGGCGGCTGGCAGGGTCACACGCCAGATGGTCTGCCACTTGGTCGCGCCCAATGCCCAGGCGCCTTCGCGGTAGGCGCGCGGGACAGAGTCCAGCGCATCCTCTGCCACCGAGACGACGGTGGGCACGGCGATCCCACCCAACAGCAGCGATCCGGTAAAGGCGGTCAGACCCGTTGGCAGGTCCAGAAGGATGCGCAAGTTTGGAGAGACGATCAGGATTCCCAGAAATCCCAATACTACCGAAGGAAGTCCACCGAGCAATTCCACCAACGGCTTGAGGATTTCGCGCATCCAACGTGGAGCGATCTCAGAGATGTAGATGGCGGTTCCGATCCCGAATGGGACGGCGATGAGTGCTGCACCAAACGTGACAATGAGCGAGCCGGTGATAAGCGGTAGGATGCCGAAGAGGTCTTCGATGGGATACCAGCGCAGGCTGAAGAGGTTGCCCGCATCCACCTCGCTGAGGGCTGGCAAGCCTTCGCGCATGAGGAATACAAAAATGAGCAGCACAAAAACGATGGCGGAATATCCGCTTGCTTTGATGGCTCTTGTTACGACGAACTCTCGCCAGTTTAAAGATTTTTCCATTTCAACTCTTTTTAACCACAGATGAACACGGATGGTTTGAGGCGAATCTTTTTCATCAGAGTTTCCCTGTGGTGAATTAATTTACTTCACAGGCACGAAACCAAGTTCTGCCACGATCTCCTGCGCCTCGCTGGAGAGGATCCAATCGAGATATGCCTTGGTGACACCTGTGGCTTCTCCGTTGGTATACATATAAAGATCGCGCGCGATGGGATAGGTCTTGTCGTTCACAGTTTCGATGGCAGGCAGGACGTACGCCCCACCTGCCTCTTCTGCAATGGCGATCATCTTCAGGTCATGCGGCACATAACCGAGACCGTCGTACCCAATGGCGTTTGGGTTTTGGCGCACTTCTGCGATAATACCCTCAGACGATGGCAGTAGAAGCGTATCGGTGGAGAACAGGGTTTTGTTTTCGCTATCGCCAAGCCGCAGCACCGTTTCAAGGAAATAGACATGTGTGCCGGAGTTCGTCTCGCGCGAAAGTTTGACAATGGGTCGGTCTTCGCCGCCGACCTCGCTCCAGTTGGTGATCACACCGCTGTAAATGTCCGCGATCTGTTGCAGGGTCAACTGGCTGACCGGGTTGTCCGGGTTCACGATCACGGCAATCGCATCACGCGCGATGATATGCTCGAGCGGTTCGATGCCTTTGGATTGCGCCTCTGCGATCTCCTCCTCCTTGATCTGGCGCGAAGCGTTCGCCAAATCCACGGTGCCGTTGATGAGCGCTGCAATGCCCGTGCCCGAGCCGCCGCCCGTCACCGAGATGCGCACATCGGGGCGTTCGCTCTGATACCGCTCCGCCCACGCCAGTGCCAGATTGACGATGGTATCGGAGCCCTTATTCTCGATATATTGAGCGGGGGAGTTGGAGTCGGTGGATGGGGTGCCGCAGGAGATGAGGATAAAAGAAAATAGAAAATAGAATGTCAAAACGCGTTTCATCGGCTGGGATTATACCGCCTCTGACTCGCCGCAGCCTGATTCTGATTCAGGACATTCATCCTCTTTTTGTTTTCCCCTTTTATTCTTTGATACAATCTCGCCTATGAATTCCGTGCAACCCGCCTTCACCGTCCAGGAAATGGACTTTTACTATGGCGCATCGAAAGCGCTCTCGAATATCACTCTTGAGATTCAGCCACAAAAGGTGACCGCCCTTATCGGTCCCTCCGGCTGTGGAAAATCCACCTTCCTGCGCTGTCTGAACCGCATGAACGACACCATCCCCGGCACCCGCGTGGAGGGAAAGATTTTTCTCGACGGGGAAGACATCTATGGCGCAGATATGGACGTGGTTACGCTGCGTCAGAAAGTGGGCATGGTCTTCCAAAAGCCGAACCCGTTTCCGCAATCCATTTTCGATAATGTGGCTTTCGGTCCGCGGGTGATGGGATTGGACGTGAACCTGAACGAAGTGGTGGAGAAATCCCTCCGCGACGCCGCGCTTTGGGACGAGGTCAAAGATGATCTCAAGTCGGATGCGATGGGTTTGTCGCTGGGTCAGCAGCAGCGGCTTTGCATTGCGCGTGTCATCGCCGTGCAACCGGAAGTCATCCTGATGGACGAATCGACCTCGGCGCTCGATCCCATTGCCACCCTGCGCGTCGAAGAACTGATCGCGGATTTGAAGAAGGATTACACCATCGTCATCGTGACGCATAACATGCAGCAAGCTGCGCGTGTTTCCGATTACACTGGTTTCTTCTGGCTGGGTGAATTGGTGGAGTTCGCGCCGACGACCCAGATGTTCACGGTTCCCAAGCAGGAATTGACCGAAGCGTATATTACGGGAAGAATGGGGTAGGAGATGGGGAAATCTGAAAGTTCTTAAATAGACCTCTTGCATAAGTAGTTTGGAATCCTGAAGTTCTACTTCAGGTGGAGTTTCCGAAAGTAGAACTTTCGGAGTCCTTTTCAATTTTTGCGACTTTCACAAGGGGTCTAATTCGAACTGCTCAGGTTGTTTCTGAAGCGGAACTTCAAGAAACCATGTGCAATTAAATGAACGAGCGGATGAATTTTTTCATCCGCTCGGTTTTTGTTGATTTTTTGCTTATTTCTTCTGGCTTTTCCAAAACTCATCGTCACTGGATTTGATCTCGCCGAATTCGCCCGTCGCAATAAAGATGGTGCGTTCGCAGATGTTGGTGACACGGTCTGAGAAACGTTCGAGGTTGTGAGCCACCCACAAGAGCCAGTTGGCGCGCTCGATGTTCTTCGGGTCTTCGATGATGAAGATCATCAACTCGCGGTAGATCTGGTTGTAAAGCGCATCCACTTCATCGTCTTCGATGGGGATGGAGTTCGCCACTTCCACATCTTCGTTCACAAAGGCGGTCAGCGAACGGTGCAACATGTTCACGCCCTTTTGCGCCATGCGCGGAATATCGATCAGCGGCTTGAGCAGGGGTTCGTCGCCCATGCGAATGTTGATGTTGGCGATGCCTTTGGCGTAATCGCCCATGCGCTCCAGTTCGGAGATGATCTCCATGGTGGAGGCAAGCAGGCGCAGGTCGTGTGCCATCGGTTGCTGGGTGGCGATCAGGATCATCAACTGGTTTTCGATTGCGAAACGCTTCTTGTTGATCTCCTTGTCTTCGAGGATGATCTTTTCGGCGGCTTTGATGTCGCGTTTCTTCAACGCCTCCACCGAACCGATGATAGCGTGCTCAACCATGCTGCCAAGCAAAAGCACTTCGTCTTTCACCTGCTGAATATCGCTCTCAAATGTTTTTCGAATCATAAGTCCTCTTGGGATTGGTTGCGTTCATTTTACTACCGACGATACCATCTGACGATGGTCATTTGGGGGCAATGCCTTGCTCGGTCAGCCAAAGGCGCAAACGCTGCTCGATCTGGTCGCGCACGCGTCGGGTGGTTTCGAGGCGGGTTCCATCCTCAGATTTTGCCGGGTCGTCGAAGGGCCAGTGTTCATGAGACCCCATGTTCAGGAACACGGCGGGACAATTCTCCTCCGCATCCGCGCAGACGGTGATGACATGCGCGAAGTGGACCCTGCCAAGGTATTCGGTGACGGACTTCGACCACTGGTTCGAAATGTCAATGCCGACTTCACGCATCGCCGCCTGGACCTCGGGCAGGATGCTGCCCTTTGGCTCGGTGCCTGCGCTGAAAATGGCGAAGTGCTCTCCCGCCAGGCTGCGGAGCAAGCCCTCTGCCATCTGGCTGCGCGCGGAATTGCCCGTGCATAAGAATAGGACTTTGGGCAGCATGTTAGCCGAACCTTCCTGTCACGTAATCTTCGGTGCGTTTATCCTTCGGGCGCGTGAAGATGGTCTTGGTCACGTCGAATTCGATCACGCCTCCGGCGCGCTGATCGTCGATCATCATCATGGCGGTGTAATCGGAGGCGCGCGCCGCCTGCTGCATGTTGTGGGTGACGATGATGATGGTGTAGTTCTGCTTCAGTTCCTGCATCAGCTCTTCGATGCGCAAGGTGGAGATCGGGTCGAGCGCCGAGGCGGGTTCGTCCATCAGAATGATCTCCGGCTGGATGGCGATGGTGCGCGCAATGCAAAGTCGCTGCTGCTGACCGCCGGAGAGGGCATAGGCGCTTTGCTGCAATTTATCCTTTACCTCATCCCACAGGGCGGCGGCGCGCAGCGATTGCTCCACCAGCTCGTCCATTTTGCCTTTGAAGCCGTTGATGCGCGCGCCCCAGGCGATGTTCTCGTAAATGGATTTGGGGAACGGGTTGGGTTTTTGAAAGACCATGCCGATCTTGCGGCGTACTTCCACGGGGTCCACATCCCTACTGTACAGGTTTTGACCTTGCAGCATCAACTCGCCTGTGACGTGGCAGCTGGGCACAAAGTCGTTCATGCGGTTGAAGGCGCGCAGCAATGTGGATTTGCCGCAGCCGGAAGGTCCGATGATGGCGGTGATCTTTTTTCGTTCGACCTTCATGCTCACATTCTTGACGGCTGTGAATTTGCCGTAATGAATGGAGAGGTCGTTGGTTTCGATTGCGTAATTGTTATTTTCCATGACTCACTTCCAAAAGCTATTGATTTACCATTTTCGTTGAAAGCGATTGCGGAGCAGGATCGCTGTTGCATTCAAGGTCAGCAGGAGCACCAGCAGCACGATGATCGCGCTTGCCGCAATGGCGTGAAATTCGGATTGCGGGCGGGTCGTCCACTGATAGATCTGAATGGGCAGGGCGGTGAATTTCGAGAAGGGTCCGTTGGGGTCGAGGCTGATGAAGGTGGAAGCACCCACCACAATAAGCGGAGCCGTCTCGCCGAGCGCGCGGGAGATGGCAAGGATACTGCCCGTTAGAATGCCTGGCAGCGCGTTGGGCAACACGTGATACCAGACGGTCTGCCAGCGCGTCGCACCTACGCCGAAAGCGGCTTGCCGCAAAGAGTCTGGTACAGCTTTGATGGCTTCCTGGGCGTTGATGATGATGAGCGGCAGGACAAGGATACCCATCGTCAACCCGGCAGAGAGGACGGTGCGCCCGTTCGAGTCGGTTACCCCGAAGGCAGAGCCGCTTGTCAGCGCTTCCATTGTACGGACGAAGACCGCCAAACCAAGCATGCCATAGACGATGCTTGGCACACCGGCAAGGTTGTTGATGTTGGTTTGAATGATATTGGTCAACCAGTTTTTCGGTGCGTATTCCTGCAGGTAGATGGCAGCGCCCACTCCCACCGGAAGGGCAAAGAGAATGGCGATGCCCACCAGCCACAGAGAACCCAAAACAGCGGTTCGCACACCGGCGAACTCGGCTTTGGAAGACATGGGCGTGGTCAGGAATTGAGGCGTCAGCCACGAGCGGAATTCCAACTGCGCGTCGGGATATTTCTCCGCGGCTTCGGCGCGGATCTCGGCACTGCGGAACAGGGAATCTGTCATGCTCCAGGTGGCTTTGGTGTCGATCTGGACGAGACGTTCTAAAAAGAGGGTATATAGTTCACCCTGTGTGCGTGTTTCCAGCTTTTGCTCGTTCTCCAGTTTGTTGTATGCGCCGGAGGAAAGGTTTTCTTTGAGAATGACGAGCAAGTCTTCTTTTGTTAATTCATTGACCGGAATGGGGGTGAATGTCGCCGGGTCTTTCTTGTAATCGTATGCCACGTAACCAAATGCGCCATCCACCACGTTGTAGAGCAGGGCGGTCAGGGCGAGAATGGCGATGAGCAAGGCTGAAAGGAACGCGAACTGCCAGATGGTGGCAACCCGGTAACGAGTTTTGAGTGAGGCGTTGAAGGCGTCGCCTTGCGGGTAGGTGTTTGTGTGTGTGCTCATTCGTAGCGCTCCCTAAAACGGTTGACCACCCACTGGCTGATGAGGTTCAAGACAAGTGTTACAAGGAACAGCATCAGCGCGATGGCGAACAGGCTGGTGTAATCGATGGTGTTGTACGACAGGTCGCCGCCGCTGATGCGGGCGATGTGTCCGGTCATGGTTTCGGCAGCGTCGAGCGGATTGAAGGAGAAATTAGGTCCCGCCCCTGCGGCAACTGCCACGATCATCGTTTCACCCACAGCGCGGGAGATGCCCACGATCACTGCCGCGCCAATACCAGATAAGGCAGCGGGGACGACCACCTGCATACTGGTTTCCAGTTTGGTGGCGCCCATGGCATACGCGCCTTCACGCAGGGCGCGCGGTACGGCGCTTAGCGCGTCTTCGCTCATAGAGGCGATCAAGGGCAGGATCATGATGCCCATCACCAGCCCGGCAGATAGCATGTTGTAGACTTGAATCCCATCCCCGAAGATGGATTTCAAAATGGGTGTAACGAACAGAAGCGCAAAGTAGCCATAGACCACGGTGGGGATTCCCGCCAGAATTTCAAGGATCGGCTTAAGTACGCTACGCGCCTTCGGGGAGGCATACTCGCTCAAGTAGATAGCGGATGCCAGTCCGAGAGGAAGCGCGATGGATATGGCAATGGCGCTCGTGGTCAGCGTGGCAGAGACAAGCGCTACGATCCCGTATTCGCCGATGCCCGGCTGCCATCTCGTCATCGTGAAGAACTTGACCAGCGTTACATCCGGGTCCGCGAAAAAGAGCATGGCTTCCTTGCCCAATTCGTAGACAATGGCGATGGTGGTGAAGATGGATAATATCCCGGTCAGAAAGAGCAGGGCTTGAATGGTGCCTTCTCCGAGGCGGGTTTTCTTCCTCAGGTCGATCTGGCGGAAAGACTGGGCTTTCGCAGTTTTTAGGTCCAGTGCTTCTTCTTTCATAAGTACTCTCTTGTGCTTTGTCTGGATGATTTGTCATCCTGAAGTTACAGCAGAAATGGGCTGGTCCCAATTTTCAGAGACCAGCCCTCTCAATATTTGATTTTATTTACTTACCAACAGCGGACATCCAAGCGTTCATGGCGGCTTCGAATTCGGCGGCGGGAGCAGGGAAGTAACCGACATCGATGATGTTATCTTCGAGGTTGGTGAGGTAGAAGTAGATGAAAGCAGCAACTTGCGGCTTCTCTTGCAAGATCTCAGCAGTGGAGTAGATGTAGAGCGGGCGGGCGAGCGGGTAGGTGCCGTTGTCCACATCTTCCTGGTTGGGTTCCACACCCTCAACATTGAGAGCCTTCAGAGTGCCGGTGTTTTCGACATAGTAGGCATAGCCGAAGTAACCAATGGCATAGGGGCTGCCGGTGACACCCTGCACGAGGACGTTGTCGTCTTCGGAGTACTGAGCGCCTTCGCGGGCGAGCAGGGCTTCTTCACCGCCGAAGTCTTCCATCACAGCTTCGACAAAGTAATCGAAGGTGCCGCTATCTGCGCCGGGGGAGTAGACCTGAATGGTTTCAGCCGGGAAGGAGGGATCGACCTGATCCCAGGTGGTAACTTCGCCGGAGAAGATCTGACCGAGTTGTTCGAGGGTCAGGTTGGTGACGAAATCGTTCTCCATGCTCACAACCACGGCGAGGGCATCGGTAGCCACACGGAACTCAAGTGGTTCACGACCGATAGCTTGGCACTGTTCGACTTCGCTGTCTTTGATGGGGCGGGAAGCATTGGAGATATCGGACTCGCCAGCCACGCAGAAGCGTTCAAAACCGGCGCCGGTACCAATGCTGTCAACGGTGATGTTGCCGGTGTAGCCTTCCTGTTGGAAGAGTTCCGCCATGCGTTCGGTGACGGGGAAGACAGTGGACGAACCAGCAGTGATGATGTCGCCGGAAACAGCGTCGGGAGCGTACATCGCCATCGGATCTTCGGCGGGAGCCTCAGTCGCTTCCGGAGCTGCAGTGGCTTCGGCGGGGGATTCAGCAGGCGCTTCAGTCGCCGGGGCACCGCAGGCGGCGAGCACAACGCTCATAACCACTGCGAGGAAAACAAACGTACGAAAAAGTTTGGACATTTCTCTAATTTCTCCTTTGTATTTTCTACGCTGGAGATGGTATCAACGCGCTCTTAAGGTCAATGGAAAAATTGGTTAACATCTTGTTAAAAGTGACCGTGCTCAGGAATGATGCGCCATGCAGGATTCCTTCCATCGTCTTCAGTTACAATTGGTTTATGAATAAAAGTCCCTTCTTCCTTGCCCCTGAATATCGCGACTATGTGTGGGGAGGAGCGAGACTCCGCCCGGAGATCGTGCCCACCGCTGAAGCCTGGGTGATCTTTGCAGGCAACCGCATCACTTCTGGACCGTATGCCGGGCGCAGACTCTCAGACCTTTCCCTCACCTTTGGCGTGGATTTGCTTGGTACGCGCGCTGTCGCGTTGGCCGGGTCGCGCTTTCCCGTGTTGGTGAAAATTTTGGATTGTGCCCAATGGTTATCCCTGCAAGTCCACCCGAACGATGAGCAGGCACAGAGGTTGGAGGGGGAGGGCTTCTTTGGCAAGACCGAAGCCTGGCACGTGCTCGAAGCCGAGCCGAATGCAAAACTTGTGGCAGGTATCAAGCCGAATATTTCCGCCGAGGCGCTGACCTCTGCGATCCGAAGCAAAAGCGAAGCGATCTTGGATTTGGTTGAGATGGTGGGAGTGGAAGCGGGCGATACCTTGTTTATGCACCCGGGCACTGTCCACGCGCTGGGACCGGGCATGCTGATCTACGAAATTCAACAGACTTCGGATATCACCTATCGCGTCTATGATTGGGGACGCGCCGAAACGGAAACGCGCAAACTCCACATCGATAAAGCAATTGCTGTGTCAAACCCCAATGCTGCTTCGTTGCCTGTAAAACCGCCCCAAATGGAAGACGGCGAAGTGACGACGCTGACGCAATGCCAGTATTTTCAGTTGGATGAAATCCGCGTGGGGAAGAAAACCGTCCGCTTGGAGACGGGGGGCGAATCCTTTCACGGGTTGACCGTGATCGAGGGGCAGGTGCGGGTTGAGGCGGAGGGAGAGGCGTTCGTCCTCAATAAATTCGATACGCTCTTAATTCCCGCCTGCTGCGGTGCGTATCAGATCCAGCCATTACAAAAAAGTCGTGTTCTAAAAGCCAGCGTGTAAAACAAAACCACAAAGGGTATAAAGTGTCACAAAAGTACACGAAGGTTTTCCTTTGTGACACTTTGTGGTTTAAATCTTTATTTCCATTCCCAGGTGCTGACGTCTGATAGTGCGCGATATGCCGTAAGGTCAAGTTGCAGCGGGCTGATGGAGATGTATCCCTCTGCCAGCGCGCCTACGTCGGTTCCCGATTCTGGTACGCCGGTGGGGGCGTCGCCGCCGATCCAATAATAGGGACGATTGCGCGGGTCGAGGCGCTCGTCTAGGCGGCTGTGATATACGCGCAATCCCTGACGGGTAACCCGAAAGCCTTTGATCTCTTCTTTCTTAAGCGCGGGGATATTGACGTTGAGCAAGGTATCTTCGGGCAGCCCATGCGCGAGCACATTTTCCACGGCAATGCGAGCGGCATACGCCGAAGCCGAAAAATCGAGCGGACCAATATGCCCTTCCGAAACTTCGAGCGAAACCGCCACGCCGGGGATGCCGGTGATGACCGCTTCCATTGCGGCGGTGACGGTGCCAGAGTAGGTGACATCGTGCCCAAGATTCGCGCCGACATTGATGCCGGATACGACCAGGTCGAACTTTTCTTTTTTGAAGTAACCGAGCAAAGCGAGCGATACGCAATCGCTGGGGGCGCCGTCGCTGGCGAAGGCTTGTGTGCCGTCTTCGAGGCGGAACTCACGCACACGGAGGGCGCGGTCGAGGGTTTTGACGTGCCCGCCACCAGACCAGTTACGGTCGGGGGCGAGGATGGTGACAGTACCGAGGTTTCGCATTTCCTGCGCGAGGGCGAGCAAGCCGGGCGCGAGAACGCCGTCGTCGTTGGTGACTAGGATGTGTTTGGTCATGAAGATCGAGGTCTTTCAGAGATTGAGATTAAATTTAATCCATTGTATGGAGAACCTGTGTATAGTCAAGACCTTGATCGATGTCGTGCCGTTTCGCGACGACCAGGCTTGCCCAGATCAACATGGAGACTAGGAATGCGACCAACAGAAAAGAGGCGAAACAATACAGGATCATTTTGGACCTTACCTTAGGTTCATTGCCAAACGTGAAACTACGCTGCCGGGGTAATTTGTCAGCCAACTGCCAATGATGCGCAGCGCGCTCCATTCGCCCTGTTTGTGGATACGCGTCTTGGATTTTTTCAAGGCGGAAAGTAGATCGGCGGCGTTGTTGCCAGAGAATTGGGTCACCCCCAAACCAACCGCTTGGACGACATGCGCGTCGCTGCTGCCGGTTTGGGCGATCTTCAGTCCGTTGGCGAAGATCCGCGCGTAGTGATTGCTCATGCGGTCGATGGCGGTGGCGTTGTAGGTTTCGATACCAAGCAGCGTCTCTGCCGCCTGAGGGTGTTTGAGCGCTTTCAAGATCGCCGCAGCCGACAGGCTTTTCATGCCCATGCCACCCGCCATGGGATGGGGGGCAATGCAATATCCGCCCAGTTCGCGCACCCGCAGGATGGTATCGATCAGGGATAAGCCGGGGGGGACTTTCTCGGTGATGGATAACGCCAGCAGGTCACCTTCAGCGGTGGTGATCTCGATTCCGGGGATCACTTCGACGCCGTAGTGGGAAGCGAGTTTGAGCGCTTCCAACGCACCGGCAATTTCATCATGATCGGTGATGGCGATGACATCCAGCCCGATCTCCTTCGCGCGCCTCAACACGGCGGGGACGGTGGCTGTGCCGTCGTAACTGTAAATGGTGTGCAAATGCAAATCTGCGAGTCCCATGAAATTCTCCATTTCTTTCTTAATTAGACCGTGAACTTGAAAAAAAAGTTTCACGTCGTTTCGGAGTCTAACAAGGCACTGTTAATATGGCTTGAATAAATTGTGTCCTTCCTGTTAAGAGTTCCACCCGCCTGAAGGGAGGCGGGTGGCTCAAAAAAGGGAGGAGAAGAAGGAATGAAAAGAGATTTACACACGTTTCGACACTTGTTCAGGTATCATACTGGACCTGATCTTTTGGTTCCCGCGCCAGAAATCGGAAACCTGTTTTTGAAGGAATTCCCTGCGCTTGCGCGAAGCGTCGACCCCGAAGATGGTCAGGAGGGAAAGCAACAAAACGGATGCAGTGATCGTTTCCATACCCACATCATACTTTGTATCGTTTATGGAAGACTTAAGAACCAGTTAACAACCTGTAAACATGTTTGAAAGGTTCAGGAATGTTCGGGAAGAGCTTGTGGACGGCGTGCTTTCCCCTTTGCCTCGATCGCATCTTTTGCCGGCGCATTTAATACACGCAGGCATGCCCTGCCGATTTGCGCAGCGGATACGCCTCCATTTTGGATCGGCATCAACCGCCCGAGCTCGGTGATATTGAGGTATGAATGGGTTTCCTTGCCCAGCCCCACCGCTACGAAAGTGGATGTGGATTGTTGGGTAATGACGACCGAAGCATTGGCGATCATATGCGAGACATTGCCATGGGTAAAAACCGATGCGCCCGGTGCATGGATGCCGATCTCGCGGATGGCACGCGGGGCATTCTCCATGGGATGAAGTTTGAAGATGAGTTGGCGATTCCCTGCGATTTGAACGCATTTTTTTATGAAGGATACCCGGTCATCAAAGCGAAACGTTTCTCGAAACGGGGTGGTTACCGCCAGGACATAGTCTCGATATGGAAAGGTATTGTTTTGAAAGGAGATGATGTTGTCGAAATTGGGAATGCCGGTCACTGCGATCTTTTCAGCCCGGACCCCTTTGCGGATAAAGTGATCTGCATACCCCTCGGAAGCGACGCAAAATAGATCATAAGCATCCGAAAGTCCGTTCGTCGAAGTATTGGCAAGGTAACGCGGAAGTTTCAACCACTTAACCAATTGGTACATGAACCCTTCGGGTTCTGTGATCCCCTCCTGTACAAGAACGATCTTTTTCCCGCGCAGATTTTTTTGGATGATCAAATCACTGCATGTGACCACCAGATCGTAGCTCCGTCTCTCGCCTCTTAAGTCGACGTTGAGTTCGTGTTTTTTCAGGTATGCATCTGTCTCGCGGCGATGTCTTCCCCCAAGGACGGTAAACCCCAGCCAGCCCATGCGCGCAGCGAGGTCTTCGATTCCATCCGCATAGTAGGGAGTGAAATAGCACTCATGTTCATTCATCAGGTGCATTGCGATCTGGTGCATTTGGGTGGTCTGGTTGAGCGATCCGCAGATAAAAAGTATCTTTTTCATGATTCCGGCTCCAATGGTTCCGGAAAGTTTAACGATAGAGCGTTAAGTCTCATGGAATATCTGGTTAAGAGGTCCTTAATCCAAACCTTTCTTTACCTTTTGTTAACAAGCGTGGATTAACACCCTGTATAATCTGGACAAGGCATTCCCATGCAGACTATTGCCGCAATCGATGTTGGTTCCAATGCCATGCGTTTGGTCGTTGGGAGGGTAAATTACGACGGGACCCTGGAAACGCTCGAAAACCTGCGCCTGCCCGTGCGTCTCGGACAGGATGCCTTTTCCCTTGGGCAGATCGGCGAGGAGACCGCCCAACTGGCGACCGATGCATTTGTGCGCTTCCGAAAAGTGGCGGATGATTACGGAGTGGGGACCATCCGCGCGGTGGCAACCAGCGCCATGCGCGAGGCGCGGAACGGCGATCTGCTAAGCGACCGCATTGCCCGGGCGACCGGCATCGAGATCGAAACCATCAGCGGGGATGAAGAAGCGCGGCTGATCCATCTTGCCGTTTCCCATGCTGTACATTTGAAGGACAAACATGCCATGCTGATCGACATCGGCGGCGGCAGCGTGGAGGTGACCCTTTCGAGGGGCAACAACATCCTCTCCACCGAAAGTTACAACATGGGCACGGTGCGCCTGCTGCAAAAGTTGAGCGGGAAACCCACCAAACTGCCCTTTATCGAACTGGTGCGCGAATATGCCGAAGCCACCAAACGACGCATCAAACGCGAGATTGGGGACAGCAGAATCGACCTGTGCGTTGGCACCGGGGGGAACATCGAAGAAATGGGAATTCTGCGAAAAAAACTCTTCAAGCGCGAAAGCGACAAAGCGATCACACTCGAAGAGTTGGAAAAATTGATCAGTGCGCTGGGCAGGCTGACGGTCGAGGAGCGGATGCGAAAGTTCAAACTCAAACCAGACCGCGCCGACGTCATCCTCCCCGCATCCATCGTGTTGAAAATGATCGCGCAGGAGGCGCGCGCGAAAGAAGTCCGCATTCCGAATGTGGGGTTGAAGGACGGCATTCTGCTGGATCTGGCGCAAAGTTTGGGCAAGGCATCACGTCCTTCCCCGCGCGAACAGGTGTGGACCTCTGCCATGCGGCTGGGTGAAAAGTATCAGTTTGATTCCGAGCATGGCAATCTGGTTGCGCGCCTCGCTGGAACATTGTTCGACCAGACCCAATCTCTGCATGACCTCGACCACGAGGACAAAATGCTGCTTGAAGTTGCCGCGTTTTTGCATGACATTGGTCATTTCATCAACACGGTGGACCACGACAAACACGCCTGGTACATCATGCAGGCGAACCCTCTGATCGGGTTGACGAAGGCCCAGAACGAGATCGTGGCGAACGTGATGCGCTATCACCGCAAAGCCATGCCGGGCGTGCAGGACGAAAATTTTCGCGCGTTGTCTTCGAAAGACCGGCTGGTGGTCATCAAACTTTCGGCATTGCTGCGGCTTGCTGATGCAATGGATGTCAGCCACAAACGCCGCGTGAAGGATGTCAGCATGAAACAGGTCCGCAACAGGTGGCTGCTTAAGCTGGAAGGGGAGGAAGGTCTGAGCCTGGAGACTTGGGCGCTCGAAAAAAGGCGCTCGCTGTTCCAGGATGTGTTCGGCATGAAACTTGAGATCGAGGCGCAGCGATGATGAACGCCAGAGATGTGCTGTTGGATTCGTTGGAGAAACGCTGGAGGAAATACCGCTCGGAACTTAAGACCTGCCGCTTCGAATTCTCGGAGGAGGCGGTTCACGACCTTCGGGTAGCAACTCGGCGTCTGTTGGCGGTGTTCGACCTGCTGCGCGTGGTCGTTCCGCGCAAACTGGCTCAACCGTCCCGCCGCACGCTTAAGGAGCAACTGGACGATCTGGATGACCTGCGCGACATACAGGTGCTGTTGGCGGATATTTCCGAATTCATGCACGAAGCGCCCGAGTTGTCTCCCTTCCGTGGCTATTTACAGGGGCGTGAAAAACAGCTGCTGCGCCTCAGCCGTGGGATGGTCAAATCTAACAAGTCCAAGACCTTATCGGCGCGGATCGAAAAAACGCGTGCCGAGATCGCATCCCTACCCGATGAGCTGCTAAGCGGACAACTGCTCGAAGTCCTGGATGAAGCGTACGAGAAGGTGACGCGCCGCCTCGCTGCTGTGGATACGGAAAAGATCGCAACGATCCACAAGCTGCGCATCGCCTTCAAGAAATTCCGCTATTTGATCGAGATCCTGCATCCGTTGCTGGTGAATTTCCCGGCGGAGAATTTTGAACGGATGCATACCTACCAAACCATGATGGGCGAGATTCAGGATTTGGAAGTCGCCCAACAATACGTCCACGAATGGGCGGATTCGGCATCTGTGAACGAACCCGTGCGCACGCATTATGCGGCGCGGCTGAAAAAAGCGGTGAATCATTTTATCGACGATAAGGGTGAGGCGCTCACGTTCTGGCGCTCTGCGCCCGATCGATCCTTCCCTTGGGAGAAACAACCATGAATTTATATTTGATCCGTCATGCCATTGCCGTGGAGGAAGACCCTTCGGGTGAAGACAGTCAGCGCCCACTGACCGAAAAAGGCGTGAAGAAGATGCGTCAGATCGCCAAAGGTCTGCGGACACTCGGCGTGGAGTTCGACCTCATTTTGACCAGTCCCTACACCCGCGCCCGTCAAACGGCGGATATCCTGGGTGATGTCTTCCGCTTGAAAAAGGAAATCCTCATCAGCGCCAACCTTTCCCCAATGGGTGACCCCGACCTGCTGCTGGCGGAGATCAACGAAAAATACAAGGCAGACAGCCTTGCGCTCGTTGGGCATGAGCCGTATTTGTCCGCGTTGGTCAGCTTGCTGGTGACGGGCGGCGCTCCCGTCGAAATGACGTTCAAGAAAGGCGGGGTTTGCCGCCTTTCTGCCGACGATCTTCACCATACCCGCCGAGCCACTCTCGAATGGCTGCTTACCCCCGGTGTGCTGGTGGAAATTGGAGATCGATAAGAATCTTCAACGGCTTCATGGAGAATGGGTACAATAAGGCAGTCGTTTCCTTTTTCCATACCTGTTTGCCCCGACCCAACCCATGACTGAAATCGACCTGACCTCCCCCTCCCTATACATCAACCGTGAACTTAGTTTGCTGGAATTCCAGCGCCGTGTGCTCGAAGAAGCGCGTGATGAGGAAAATCCGCTGCTGGAGCGTTTGAAGTTCCTCGCCATCTTCGGCTCCAATATGGACGAGTTTTACATGGTGCGCGTTTCCGGCATCCGCAAGCAGGTGGAATCCAACGTCATGAAACTTTCGGAGGATGGTCTGACCCCGCGTGAGGAACTTGCCGCCATCCGCAAAGTGGCGCAAGGTCTTATGCAGGATGCCCAGAATTGCTTCCAACGCAAGCTGCTGTCGAGTTTGGACAAGGAGGGGATCCATGTCCTCGACTACCAAAAACTCAGCAAATCGCAAAAAGAACGCGCCGATAGTTATTTCAAGGATGTCATCTACCCGGTTCTGACCCCGCTCGCACTGGACCCGGGACATCCCTTTCCCCATATTTCGAATCTAAGCCTCAACCTTGCGATTGTTATCCGCGATAAAAAGGGGAACGAGAAATTCGCCCGCCTCAAAGTCCCGGATACCTTGCCGCGCCTGATCCCGATCAAACGTTCCTCTGGCAGCGCTCGCAAAGACGGTACGATCCCCTTCCATCATTATTTTGTCTGGTTGGAGCAGGTCATTGCCGCCAACCTCTGTGATCTATTCCCCGGCTTGGAAGTGGTTGATGCTCATCCTTTCCGCATCGTCCGCGACGCTGATATTGAGATCCAGGAACTCGAAGCCGATGATCTGCTGGAAACCATGCAGCAGAGCATTCGCAAACGAAAATTCGGTTCTGTGGTGCAGGTGGCGATCTATCCATCCATGCCGGATGAGATCCGCGACTTGTTGGTGGAAAACCTCGAAGTCCAGCCGAATGATGTGTATGTAATGAATCACCCGCTGGGGCTGGCGAACTTGTGGCAGTTATACAACAGCGTCGAGCGGTTCGAATTGAAATATCCGCCCTACAAACAGCGCACCCCCAAGCCTCTGCGAGACCTGGAAACTCCGGAGAGTATTTTCGAGATCATCCGTTCCGAGAATGTCCTGCTGCATCATCCCTACGAGACTTTTTCCCCGGTGATCGATTTTCTCTACACCGCTGCCCGCGACCCGAATGTGCTTGCCATCAAACAGACCGTCTATCGCGTGGGCTCCAATGCGCCGGTGGTCGAAGCATTACTCGAAGCCGCCGAGCGCGGAAAACAAGTCGCCGTGCTGATGGAATTGAAAGCCCGCTTTGATGAAGAGTCCAACATCGGCTGGGCGCGCGCGTTGGAAGATGCGGGGGTGCATGTCGTCTACGGCTTGGTCGGGTTGAAGACCCACTGCAAAGTTTCCATGATCGTTCGCCGCGAAGGAGAGGGCATCCGCCGTTATTTGCATCTTGCCACCGGCAACTACAATGCGGTCACATCCCGTTTTTATGAAGACATCGGCATGTTCACCTGTGACGAAGACATGGGCTCCGATGCCACAGACCTGTTCAATTACCTGACCGGCTACTCAACCAAAACGACCTATAAAAAACTGCTTGTCGCCCCGGTCAACCTGAGGGAGCAGATCGAAACGCGTGTCCGCCGCGAGATCGAACATGCCAAGGCGGGAAACAAAGCCCGCATCGTCTTCAAGATGAATTCGCTTGTGGATATGGACATGATCCAGCTGCTGTATCAGGCTTCGCAGGCAGGCGTGAAGATCGACCTGCTGGTACGCGGGATGTGCTGTCTGCGCCCGGGCATCAAAGGTGTTAGTGATAACATCCGCGTCATCAGTGTTGTCGGTCGTTATCTCGAACACAGTCGCATCTACTATTTCGGGAACAACGGAAACGATGAAGTCTATCTTGGCAGCGCCGACCTGATGCCGCGCAACCTGAACCACCGCGTGGAGGTTGTCTTCCCCGTCGAGAATAAAAAACAGGTGCGCTTTTTGCGCGAAAAGATTTTGGATGCCTATCTTAAAGACAATACCCGTGCCCGCATCCTCGAACCCGATGGCAGTTACCAACGCGCCAAACCAGGTCCCAACGAGAAGCCGTTCGACGTGCAATCACATTTGATGGGGGAGTAGGAAATAAAAGGTACTGCCGCGCCCCACTTCGCTTTCCGCCCAAATTTTTCCGCCGTGCGCCTCGACGATGTGACGGGCAATCGACAGCCCAAGCCCCGTGCCCGAACCCGTGCGAGACGAATCCACGCGATAAAACCGTTCAAAGATGCGCGATAAACTTTCCGAGGGGATTCCAATGCCCGTGTCCTGCACGGCGAAGCGGATGTAATTTCCGCTCGGTACCGCGCCGTAAACGGACTCGGCAAAGAGGGTGATTTCTCCCCCCGGCTTTGTAAACTTGACCGCGTTGTGGATCAAATTGACCAGCACCTGCTCGAGGCGGAAACTGTCACCACGAATGCTTGGCAGGTCTTCATCGCATACCACGCCAATGTGCAGGTTTGCGCGTTCGGTTTGCGCCTTCATTCGGTCGGCGGCGGTATGCAATAATTTTTTCGGGGAAACCGATGCATAGTTAAGTTCCACCTGCCCAGATTCGATCCGCGAGAGGTCGAGCAATTCCTGGGTCATTTGCGCGAGCGTATCCACCTCGGTGTGGATTCGTTCCAGAAAACGCGGAGCAACCTCCGGGTCTGCAAGAGCGCCGTTTTGCAGGGTTTCGGTCAGGGCTTTGAGCGAAGCGAGCGGAGTCCGCAGCTCGTGTGAAACATTGGAGATGAAATCACGCCGCACGGTCTCCAATTTGCGGATGCGCGTCAGGTCCTGTGCGAGCAGCAAACTGCCGCCTTCATGCACATCGGGGATGGCGATCATTTGCAGGAACTGTTTTCGCGCGGGGATCTCCACGGTTTCGATCTGGATCTCGCGTGTTTTCTGGCAGCGCCTCCAAGCCTCGACCAATTGATGGTTTCGCAGCACCTGTGCCGTGCTTTGATGGACGGGGTTTTTTACCTCGAACAGTTTGCAAACGGCGGGGTTGGCAAACTGCACCCGCCCTTCTTCATCCGCAATGATGACGCCATCGGTGAGTTGCTCCAAAACGGTGGCGAGACGGGCTTTCTCCGCGCCTAATGCTGCCCGCTGCGCTTCAAACGTGGACCTGAGAGATTCAACCGCTGCGACGAGTGACCTTGTTTCATCCAGGTCAACAGCAGGGCGCTGTGAATTACGGATCGCCTTTGCAGACTGCTCCACTTCCTGTCTTAAACGATAATACCGCCAGGCGAACCAGGCGGCGAGCAGGAAAAAAACGATAACAAGGAAGTAGGGCAGTTGATTCATGCCGAGGGATGCGCCATGGGCGTCTTATCCTTCGAAGCGGTAACCGCCGCCTCGCACAGTGACGATGCGCTTGGGCTCGCTCGAATTCTTCTCGATCTTCTGACGCAGCCAGCGCACATGCACATCCACAGTGCGGCTATCGCCGATGTAATCCCAGCCCCAGACGCGTTCCAAAATGAATTCACGCGAGAGCATTTGCCGCCGGTGTTCTGCAAGGAACAACAGCAGTTCGTACTCCTTTGGCTTGAGCTGCACGGTTTTATCGTCGAGGATGACTTCACGGCGCGTCAGGTCAATGGTGAGATTATCGAAGTTTAGCACTTCGTGCGGGGCTGATTCGACTGATTTACCCATCTCCTCCCGCAGCAGGCGTGCGCGGCGCATCTGGGCTTTGACGCGGGCGATCAGCTCGCGCATGGAGAATGGTTTGGTCAGGTAATCATCCGCGCCGACTTCCAACCCCACAACGCGGTCAATCTCATCATCGCGGGCGGTGAGCATGAGGATGGCGGTTGTCATTTCCTTGCGCAGGATGCGCGCCACTTCAAACCCATCCATTTCCGGGAGCATGATGTCGAGGACGATCAGGTCAGGTTTCATTTTGCGCGCGCTCTCCAACGCAGACCTGCCGTCGCCGACAGTTTCGACACTGTACCCCTCCTTTTTAAGGTTGTAAGCAAGCGTTTCTTGAAGTGCGAGTTCATCTTCTACGATGAGAATTTTTTCAGGCATGACGCGGACTATACCATAAAGGAATTTTCCATCTGTTAAGACGATGTTAAAGCATCCAGCCTGCCAAAACCGGCAGGCTGGTTCTAATTTCCCTTTTTTCGGAACAACATGGGCAGGATAACGATCAATACAATGACAATGCCCATGATAAGGATACCGTCCGTCGAACCGATCTCCGAACCGTCATCCGAGGCTGGCGTGGGGGTGATCTGCAATGGCAAAGCAGCTGCCCCGGTATATTGAGCAGACGTTGGAGTCGATGTAAAGTTGGTCAATGCCAGGATGAGTACCAGGGCAATGATCAGGGCGAAAATGAAGCGAAGATATCTCATGCCTCTCATTGCTTTATTCAATTATAATTGTATCATGTTGGGTGTATCAATCACTTATCAATCCGGGTTGAGAACGTTATCAGCTTATGTTAAATCGATTATCAACCTGGATTAAGACAATTTAGACGCTACTAGTACTTTTTTGCACTTTTGTTGTATAATTCACAAATTACTTGTCCCCTGTTGAGCGGCAAGAAAAAATTTATGGAGACTGCATGGAGTTGAGATTCGATCTTGGGGATATTAACCTTGCCCTGATTCAGACCGGGGCAGGTTTTGTGTTTACAGGTACAGGAACTTTTTTAGATTTATTTAATGGCCGGGAAGTGTATTTTTCTTCCATTCCTGAAACACAGGAATAGGTTCGTTCAGTTTTCGCCGTCGTTGGTTTGCCTCAGCGGCGGCGTTACGCTTAGAATTCATCTTAGGAGCATCCATGATCAAAAAGATTTTTGACTGGCTGAAACAGCCTCTCGGTCTGATCGCGGTGGGGATTGTCTTCCTGGCGGTATTCAGCGCAGCTGCATATGGCATCTACCTGACGCAGCAAGCGCCGGAACAACCCGTGCCGGAGTTCCCGCATCAGACCCATGTTGCCTTTGGCATCCAGTGTTTGTATTGCCACCCGGGCGCATCCAAGGGACCTGCAGCAGGTCTTCCTTCACAGTCCAAGTGTTGGGCTTGTCACAATCAGATCCAAAAGACGGTGGATAGCGCAAAACTTGCCCCGCTCAAAGATGCCGTCATCAACGGCGAATCGCTCGAGTGGATCCCGGTTGCCATCGTGCCGGATTTTGTGCAGTTCAATCATCGGGCGCACATCGCAGCAGGGCGGAACTGTGAAGAGTGCCATGGCGATATGTCGAAAGTGACGATTGCGGAGAACCCGCAGGTGATGAACATGGGGTGGTGTTTGGATTGTCACATCGAAGCCGCGGGTGAAGATCAGGAAAAGTTGATCAAACTCAGCGACTGCGGCACGTGTCATTATTAAACCGGGTGAAAGGAAATCAATATGAGTGAACAATTTTCCCGGCGTGATTTTCTGAAACTGGCTGGTTTGGGTGCAGCGACCACGGCGGTCCTTACGGGGTGTGGTCCTGCCTCGCGGTACGTCACGCGTGAGCCGTATCAAGAAATGCCCGAATACAACTACGTCGGTCAGAGTACCTATTACGCCACCACATGCCGCGAATGCGCGGCAGGATGCGGGCTTGTCGTCCGCACCTACCAGGGACGCGCGATCAAGACCGAAGGCAATGCCAGCCATCCGCTCAACCTTGGCAAGACCTGCGCACGCGGACAAGCCACCCTTCACGGCTTGTACAATCCAGACCGCGTACAGGGACCGTCCAACGGAGATTGGGATGCAGCCATCCAACTCGTTGCGGATGCCCTCAAGAACAATAAACCAGACGAGATCGCCTTTTTGATGGGGATGGCTCCTGACCATCTTTTCGACCTCGTTACCGACATGGCAAACGCCACCGGAATGAATGCTCCTGTCCGGTATGGCGCGCTTGGCATGTTCGAAGCACGCGCCACCTTGAGCAAGGCGGCTGAGGCGCTGTTTGGTCAGGCGGGCTTGCCCTTCTTCGATGTGGGTGGGGCACAGGTGGTGCTTTCCTTTGGCGCGAACTTCCTCGAGACCTGGCTTTCGCCCGTCTCCTACACACGCGGATTCGCCGGTCTGCGCGAAGCCAAAACCAAGATGCGCGGCAAACTGATCCAGTTCGAAGCGCGGATGTCTGCCACAGGTGGCAAGGCGGATGAGTGGATTCCGCTTCGCCCCGGGACCGAAGCCTTGGTTGCGCTTGCCATTGGGCGACTCGCCGCCGAGATTCGCGGTGGCTCGATGCCGCGCGCCTTCTCCAGCGTGGATCCGCTCGATGTGGCGGCACGTTCCGGCATCAAGCTGGAAGCGCTCGAACACATCGCTGAAATGGTGGCTCATTCATCTGGCGTGCTTGCCATTCCCGGCGGCGCGGCGCTCGGTCAGAGCAATGGACAAGCCGTTGCCGAAGCCGTGCTGGCATTGAATGCCTTCGCCGATAACCTCGGCAAACCCGGCGGCGTGTATCTTTCTGCGTTGGCTCCCAGCCAGAGCGACTATTCCCGCCCGGCGTCTGCCCGTGAAATGCAGGAATTTGTTGAGAAGATGGCGAGCGGCGCGTTCAAAGTGCTGTTCGTTCATGGCGTGAACCCGGTCTTTGAATTACCGGCTTCGCTTGGCTTCAAGGATGCGCTTGGCAGCGTGGAGCAGGTCATCTCGTTTGCGACCTTCCCCGATGAGACCGCCGCCGAAGCGGACTTTGTCTTCCCCGACCACCACGGATTGGAGTCGTGGGGCTATCAACGTGTGGTTACAGGTACGTCTTTGCCGGTCTTGTCTGGCGCGCAGCCTGTGGTTTCGCCGTACTACAACACCCGCGCCACTGCGGATGTCTTGATCGCTGCCGCCCAGATCGCGGGCGGGGCGTTTGCCGAAGCGCTTCCTTACACAGATGAAGTTGAGTTCCTGCAAACCAAGGTCTCGGCTTTGATGAACGAAGCGGATGGTTCCTTCTCCGCGCTGGATGCGGCCACGTTCATGGCGTATTTCCAACAACATGGCGGTTGGTGGAAGAACACCGATTCCCGCCTCGCGCCGGCTTCGAGCATTTTGAACAGCAATATAGATGCCGCCGAAGCGGAGTTTGCAGGTGAAGGTGAGTTCTTCCTCGTGCCGTTCGTCTCACCGACGCTGGCAGAAGCAGGCGCGAACAAGCCCTGGCTTCAGGAACTGCCTGACCCAACCACGACCGTGATGTGGAATACCTGGGTTGAGATCAACCCCGAAACCGCGCACGAACTCGGCATCGAGAGTGACGATGTAGTGCGTGTCATTAGTGAAGTTGGTGAAGTGGAAGCGGCGGTTTATCTGTATCCGGCGATTCGCCCTGATACGATTGCGATCCCCTTTGGTCAGGGACATACTGCGTACGGACGCTATGCTGAAAACCGCGGCGCCAACCCTGCCAACCTGCTCAGTGTTCACTTTAATGCAAGCGGCGATCTCGCTTTTGCTGGTATGAAAGTTAAAGTTGAGAAGACCGGTGTCAAACGTCCGCTTTCACGCCTTGAAGGTTTGGGTGTGTATGGCGGCGAGGGCATCGAACTTCACTAAGGAGAATGACGTATGACAACTTCGAGTGAATTGAACATGCCCGAGATCGCAATGGCTGAAAAAGAAGCCGGCAAGTG
This sequence comes from Anaerolineales bacterium UBA2395, assembly GCA_002343775.1. Classification (GTDB taxonomy): domain Bacteria; phylum Chloroflexota; class Anaerolineae; order Anaerolineales; family Villigracilaceae; genus Villigracilis. The sequence goes on along the minus strand of DDSH01000022.1, from coordinate 12,185 downwards.
GGGCATGGTTATCGACCAGGATATCTGCACGGGCTGTCAGGCTTGTGTGGCTGCCTGTGCCATGGAAAACAACATCGCTTTCGTGGGTGAAGAAGACTCCGGCTATGGACGCGCCATGCACTGGATCCGCATCGAACGCTTCTGGGAGGGTGAATATCCCGAAGTGAAGATGACCAACCAGCAGCCCATGATGTGTCAGCAGTGTGGAAGCGCCCCCTGCGAACCGGTCTGCCCGGCGTTCGCCACCGTTCATTCGATGGCGGAATCCCTGAACTTGCAGGTATATAACCGCTGTGTTGGTACCCGCTATTGCGCAAACAACTGTCCCTACCAGGTGCGTGCCTTCAATTGGCGTGACTACAAACGCCCTGAGCCGCTTCCCAATCAACTCAACCCCGATGTGACAGTCCGTCGCGTGGGTGTCATGGAAAAATGCACCTTCTGTATCCAACGCATTTTCAAGGCGCAGGATCAGGCGAAAGCTGAAGGGCGCGAAGTGATGGATGGCGAATTTACCACCGCCTGTGCGCAAGCCTGCCCCGCCAGCGCCATCGTTTTCGGTCGGGTGGATGATCCCCAGAGTCTGGTTTCCCAGCTCAAAGAACGTAGCGGCGGCAAGACTCATCTTAAAGAGCTTGGCACGCTCCCGAACGTGACCTACTTCAACGGAGGCTAATCATGGCGAATGCAAAACAAAAAGCCGAAGCCCACCACGACCATCATGGTCACGGTGAGGAGCACTTCCGCCAAAAACACCTGATGCTTGACCCGCTGCCCCGCGGGCGCATGAACGAAATGGTGATGGAATCCATGCTCGAAAAACCCACCTGGAAGTTTTGGGTAGTGGCTGGGTTCCTCAGCTTTATCGTGGTGTATTTCCTGTTCTACAAATGGGGTGTCCTGATCGCAAATGGTCAGGGTGAAGCCGGGGTGATGCGCCCCGATTACTGGGGTATCTTCCTCGTCAACACCGTGTTCTGGATCGGTATCAGTCATGCCGGTACGTTCATCTCTGCGATTTTGCGTGTCTTTCGGGCGGAATTTCGCCGTCCGTTCACCCGCGCCGCCGAGTTGATGACCACCTTCGGTCTGGTACAGGCAGGCTTTTCCATCTTTATGCACCTGGGTCGCGTTTGGCTTGCCTACTGGCTCATGCCCTACCCGAACCAGCGCATGTTGTGGCCCAATCTCCACTCGCCCCTCACCTGGGACTTGCTGGCGATCACCACCTACCTGCTTTCCTCCACCATGTACCTCTTCCTGCCGCTCATTCCCGATATGGCAATGGCGCGCGACCGCTCCACTGGCTGGCGCAAGACCTTCTACAAAACCCTTGCCCTTGGTTTCCGTGGTACAGAAGGCGAGTGGGCTCACCTGCGTAATGCGATGAACATCTTCGCTTTCGCCATCATCCCGGTCATGTTCTCGGTACATACCATCGTGTCCTGGGACTTCGCAGCGGCAATGCGCCCCGGTTGGCATTCCACCATCTTTGGTCCGTACTTCATTGTTGGCGCGTTGCACTCCGGCATGGGTGCGGCAGTGCTCGTGCTGGCGGTCATCCGCGGCACCATGAAACACATGGATTACTTCATCCGCGCCGAGCATTTCGACGCCATCGGCAAACTGATGCTCATCATCTCCATGGCGTGGGCGTACTTCTTCTTCAACGACTACATGGTGCAGTGGTACGGCGGCGATATGTGGACCAAGATCATGCTCCACTATCACGAATACGGTCCGCTAAACTGGATGTGGTTCGGCATGTTGTTCTGTAACGTAGTGCTGCCGTGGGCAATCCTTTGGAATCCCAAGTGGCGCTCCACCCCCTGGCTGGTCGGCTTTGTCGGCATTGCCATCAATATAGGCATGTGGTTTGAACGTTATATCATTGTCCCCATTTCAGTCACCATCAACCGGATGCCCTTCACCTGGCGTCAATATGAGCCGGGTATCGAAGTTCCAATGGGCATCGGCACAGTCGCCCTCTTCATCTTGTTATACATGATTGCTTCAAAACTGATTCCCCTCATCCCGGTTTGGGAAGTGCAGGAAGGTCAGATGGCGCACGAACTCAAGAAATTTGGACGCGAGACCGTTGTTTCGGTCAGCGAATTGGAATAGGAGGATGCGATGACTGAAACTGAATCCAAAGTTGTCGATCTACTTGCGGTCTTTTCGGACCTTGGACCTGCTTCAGACGCCGTTGAGCATCTGCGCAGCCTCGGCGTTCACGATGACTGCATGAACATCATCTCCGGCGTCCCGGTCACTGAAGCCATGCTTGGTCGTCCCCAACAATGGACGAATGTGCCGCGCATTGCAATGGGTGGGGCACTTTTGGGTCTTGGCGCAGGCATGTTCCTGGCGTTCGTCACCCCATTTCTCTACCCGTACCCCATTCAGGTCGGTTCGCAATACCCCGTTCCCGGACCTCCCACTGTAGTCGTATTGTTCGAATTGACCATGCTCGGTATGTTAATTTCCACTTTTGTCGGCGTCTTCCTCGATAGCTTCTTCCCGAACTATCGCCCGATGAAGTACGTCCCTGAGATCAGTGATGGCAAGATCGCCATTCTGGTGGAATGCCCGCATGTGGAAGAAAATAAAATCACAGACGCCTTGAAGAAACTTGGCGCGGAATCTGTGAAGCCTGCGGAGGCGCAACACCTATGAGACTCTTCAAACAACTCCTTGTTGTATTTTCCGTTCTTGCCGTTCTTGTTGCCGGGCTGATGATCCTTTCCTATGATGTGATCAAGATTGACTGGCTGGTTTTAATGGAGCTTCAGGAATCGTTCGATGACCAGGAAACCCCCCTGGCGGTTCCCGCCCGTTCCATTCCGGTGGAAGGCGCTGCTTATCTACCCGGTATGGGGGAGCCGGTGAACCCGGTTCCCGCAGATGAGACCTCCATCGCCCGCGGCGCAGAACTTTACACCATTCACTGCCAGATGTGCCACGGCGCAGATGGACGCGGCACCGGCACGATTGCTGCGTTTCTCGTCAAAAAGAAACCTGCTGACCTGACGAGTGAAGCGGTGCGCGCCAAATCTGATGGCAGCTGGTTCCTTGCCATTTCCTACGGCATTTCCAACCCGGCTAACAGCCTCTTCCCGGATGTCGAATTCTCCGGTCAGATGCCGGCGTTGAATGAGAATCTCACCGTTCGCGAACGCTGGGATGTCGTTAACTACCTGCGTACGCTCACACCTGCGGAATAGGGAGGGATCAAGATGAAAGATGATGTTAGAACATATATCTATGGTGCGATTGGTGTTTTCCTGATAGGGGTCTTAGCCTGGGTGGGGTTGGTGTATGTGAACGCCTGTGGCTTCACACTCTCATGCAATCGCGGAACCATTCCAGTTGCGCGCACACCGATCCCAACCCTGATTCCCGCTACGTTGCCTGCCATGCTGCCGGAAGATGGTATGGCAGCCGCCGATGCAGATGCCTGTTACGTGGCTGCGGCAGACTTGATGGGCGCGTGGGTGGATGCCGGCGCTTCCGATACCGAAGTCTTTCAGTTCACCGATGCAACTGGTCGGGAATGTGAATCCACATTTGAAGAGGTCAAACCGCTTTTTGTGGAAGCCAACCTCTGGTATTCCGGGTCTCTCTCCTGCGTTTCCTGTCACTCAGTCAATTTGACTGTTTCTCCTGCTCAGCTGGATGTAAGCAGTTATGAAGGCATCCTTGCCGGCTCACGGCGCGCCGAGGGAGCCGCAACCGGTACGGATATTCTTGGTGGCGGGAATTGGAACTCTTCTCTTCTAAAAGAGTTCATCTTTGAAGCGAAAGCGGATGTCCCCGGGCACACGGAAGATTTATCCGACTTGATGATCTTTGCCGGAACCCCGCTCCCGGTGGAAGCTACCCCAACTCCCTAATATGAAATAAACACAAGACCCGGCAATTTTAGCCGGGTTTTGTGTTCATGGCTCATCTCCTTAATGGAGACTCGTGTGTCCAAAAAAAAACATCCCTCAAAAGGGATGTTTTTTTTGGCGGAGAGGGCGGGATTCGAACCCGCGAACCTTTGTGGGTTACACGCTTTCCAAGCGTGCGCGCTAAGCCAGACTACGCGACCTCTCCAAGCGAGCGGGCAAAATTATACCACGTGTTTCTGGTTCGGCAAGTTCTTCGATGGGAATAAAAGCGCCGCAGGTCACGTTTGAGAGCGTGACCTGCGGCAAACGTCTTGGAGGACGAAAACACCAAATTATTGGATGAGCGTCTGCTCCACGGTGGGAGAATCGGGAGAAGTTTTCAGCGTGGCATTGGCGTGATTGCTTTCGATGTTCATCAATGCCGGGATGAAGAAACCTGCCAGCGCAATTGCCAGATTTAAGATGCCCGCCACCCAAAACCACGCCTGGTAACTGGTTGCATCGGTTACAGGACCCGCCACGATCAGGCTGAGCGGCATCATTGCCTGTGCCACACTGCCGACCAGCGAAAGCACACGTCCCTGCATTTCCGGCTCCACCACAGACTGGAACAGGGCGTGAATCGGTCCATTGACCAACGGCATCAGGAAACCGAACACAGACATCGAGACGAGCATGATCCAGAACTTATCTGCCGGAGCGGCTGCGATGGCAAGAATTGCGAAGCTAAAGAGGGCGATCCCTGTCAGCGAAGTGACGATTTTCTTCTTGAACCCGCCCCAAAGTCCGAGAGTGACGCCGCCTGCGATCATCCCAACCCCAAATAATGAGTCGAGACTTCCCAATTCCAAAGCGCCGAGATTGAAGTATTTTGTCACCAAAAGTGGGGTGAGCGCGCTGGTGGGGGCGATCAGGAAGTTCAGCAGGGTTGCCATTAGTGCCAGGAGCAACAAACCGGGCCATGCGACGATGTATTTGAAGCCTGCGGCAAAGTCCTGCATGAAACTAGCTTTCGGTGTGGATTCGTGCGCCTTTGCCTTTTGCGGCTGGGGAACGGAGAAGAACAACAGGGGTGTGATGCCGATGATGGCTGTCACTACATCGATCATCAAGATATTTTCGTTGGACAGCGCTTCCACCAACAGGGCGCCGACAGGCGGTGCGACGATGCCAACCAAGCCTTGCAGGGTCTGATTCGCGCCCGCCACTCGCGAGAGTTGTTCTTTAGGGACCATCAGCGTGGTGGATGCCGCCATGGCAGGGTAGTGAAAGGCTCCGCCCGCGGAGCGGATGGCTAGAATGGCATAAATGTGCCAAATCTCCACTATGTTTGACCAGAACAAGTACGCGAGAAGAAGCGTCGAAACGGCAATGGATGCATCGGACAGGATCATGATGATGCGCCGATTGCCGCGATCCACCACGGTTCCGGCAATCGGACCAAGAAGGATCTGCGGCAGCATGGCGAACAGCGAGGCGGTTGCCAGTACGGTCGCCGAGCCGGTTTCTTTGGTCAGATACCAAATGAGTGCGAACTGAACCAGCGATGACCCAAACAGGGAAAATGCCTGCCCGGTAAAAATGGTAAAGAAGCGGACAGACCAATTTTTGGGTAGGGAGGTTTCAAGATTATTCATAGTTGCCTTAATAAAATTTGAAAATCAGCCACTCGAGTTAAGAATATTTTACTTATTAATTGAATTTTGTCAATGTTATTTTGTCAATTCTTATTTATTGGCTCTGGAAAATTAATATTTTCAACATGAAATTGATATTTCTAATACCCGAGCAAGATTTTTGATGGGAAGCGTAAAAAAACCCCCGCCATTTGGGTCCTGGCGGGGAGGTGTGTTAGGCGGTAATGTTCTTCTCGTAGATCACGCTGCGCATGACCGGTTTGAAGCCGCAACTTTCATACAGGGCAAAAGCGCCGCTTGGGTTTTGGGTATCCACGCCCAGCATGGCTTCGGTTATGCCCATGTCTTTGAACATTTGCAGGCTGCGCATGAGCAAGGTACGTGCCAATCCGCGTTTGCGCCACGGACGGCGTGTGAAGATGGGGTCGGTCATGCCGCGTTGGATATTGAATTGCTTGTTCACTTCTTCATCCACCGTATTTAGTACGCCGGCTGCAATCTGGTCGCCGTCCCATGCCACCTGCCAAAGCGACGGTTTGAATACCGGACTGGAACTCCACGCCTGATAATCGGCATCACGGATGGGGGAGTGCCCCCAATGGTCTTGAAAGGCTTCGTCCAGCGCATTGATGACAGCGCGGTAGTGACTTTCCGGCACGGGGCGCACTTCCAACCCTTCGGGCATGGCTGGCACTTCGATGGGTTCGTTCAGATCGCGCGACATGCGGTTCATGAAACGTACGGGCGAGAATCCCTGCCCTTCGAGCGCGCTTTGCAGCATCGCATCTTTTTCGACATTGCGCAGGAACGCCCGCAAAATGGATGTACTTGCGGCTTTTGTCTCTGCGGCGACTTCACGACTGCGCTTCTCCACCCACTCGAGCAGGTGACTGTAAAGGAGCGGAATCCTCGCTGTGGGGTGGAGGTTGAACGGAAAACCGAACACCTGTCGTCTTTCATCATCCACATCCCAATCCACGCGGACGTAGGCGGCAAGGTCACCTTTTCCATCTTCTACCATGAGCATATCCGTCTCAGGTTTTGAGTTGACCAAATGCCCGTAATCGCGTTCGATATCTTCGGCGGTCGTCCAGATCTGGGCATCATCTGCAACGGAGATGTCCTGGATCAACTTCGCCATCTTGGGGTAATCGCTCCTCCCGGCAAACCCACGGAAGTGATAGTGATTAAGTTCGTTCATGAGAGATCTCATCTCCACTTTCATTGTTTTTCCAGAATAAGATGAATAGCATGCCGATCACCAAAACGGCTGTGACCGCCAACCCGCCTTCCGGACCAAATGCACCGCCGGTGAGCCAATCCTGACCGGTTTCCATAAGATTGATCAATGTGCCGCCTTCGGCATCTGTACCGCTGACTTGGAAGCCGAAGAAGTTCCCCTGCACCCAGTTCCACACGCTGTGCAGGGCGCTGATGCCCCACAGGGAGCCTTCGCGCATGGCATACAGACCTGCGAACACACCGAATAAGGTGAGGTTGATGAGCGCGATGACACTCAAACCGGGGTTGAGTCCATGCAGGAGGGCGAAGATGAGCGAGGAGATGAGCAAGCCAAGCCACGGTTTGTAGCGCGCACCAATGACGGGCAGGACCCAGCCGCGAAGGAGAACTTCCTCTGCGCCGCCTTGTACGATCCAACCGACCAGAACGAGCACGACTCCCGCCACAGCGGCAAACCCCTGTTTGGATGGGTCACCCTGCTCGAACGATACGCTGCCGAACAGGGATAGAATTCCCACCGAAACTGCGAACATGAACATTCCGATGAGGAAACCGCGTCCGTATTGGTAGGCGGCATTTTTCATCTCGTAACCGAGCGTCCAAAATGGACGTTTTTCAACCCATTTGAGCCACGCCCAAAGGATCGCGTAGATCAACACAAAGGCAAAGATCAACTGCATCCCCATCCAAAAACCGGCGGCAGTATTGGAAACCCCCTCCAGAGAGACGCCCGTATCTGTGAACCCATACATTAACCCCAGAATGACGATCAGTGGAAGGACGCCAAACTGCGCAACCAAGGCAAAGATCATAGACAGTGGAATGACGGCTGCAATGTGCGTAAGTCGTTGACCTTTACGCGCAAATTCAAAAAGCCTGCTGTTATCGAACCATTTCATATAGAGGTCTCCAAAGTTTTATTGTAAGGCGTTATGCAGATTCCGCTTTGCCCAACGCCCAAACGCTGATGATGCCCATCAATTTGGCAACACCATTCACAATGAGCACGGAGAATGCGCCGAAGATCAAGCCAAGCGCCGAAGTGACAAGGGCTTCTTGCATGGTATCGACGACAAAGCCGTTCCACAGCATCATCTGTGCATCGGGGAAATAGGTAAGGATGAACGGCGCACCGATAAACGCCAGGCTCACAGCCACGAACGTCACCGCAATGGTAAATGCGATCACACCGAGCGGCATTTTCAACAACAAATAGCCAAGTTCCTTCCAGAATTGCAGGCTTTTCAATTGCGCCACAAGGATCGCCGTTGCAGTTTCTTTTTCTGAAGGTCGGGCTTCCGGTTTGGCGATCTGCACGCCCAGGAAAAGCGTAGTCAACTTGCGGTCCAGGTCACCAAGGATGTATGTGACGAAGATCATCGCGACCAGCAGCGGCAGACCGATAATGGTAATCGCCAGCCCTGCCCCCACACTAAACCCTGTGATCAGAACCACAAAATACAAAATCCCAAGCGGGAGGCTAAAGAGCAGGTAAAGCAAATTGGGGAAGAATTTTTTCATTGTTTTACTCCTATAAAATCTTTCCGGCGTTCGACAGAGCGTCTTTCACAGCAGCGCTCGCCTGAAAAATGCCGTACACTTTGATCGACTCGATCATTTCAACCGCGAGGGCAGGGGAGACCTCATTAGGAATGGTGTAAATGCCCACAATGCTGATCTTGATTTTTTCGCCTTTCGCCTTGTACCTCTCAAAATCGGCAAGGCTATGGTAAAACGCACCCACGCCGTAGGAATGGCGCGTCACCGATTGCTGCACTTCGAGCGTATGTTTCTCCAACTGCGAACGAATCGCCGAACGGATAAAATCGGTGCGGTTCGAATAATGTCCCTGCTCCACCAGCAGGTCGATCTTTCCCAACTCCACTGCGTTCATATTGATGGTAATTTTCTCAGTATCTGCCATTATCGCTCCTTTTACCATCCATATGGATGGTCAATGGATGTATTTTACGCATTAATTCGTTTTTGTCAAGGAAAAACATCCCTCTGGATGGTATTTGGATGTTTTTTTTGACCTAAAAGAGATTAGGGCGCGGAACTTACCCATAACGCATCACCATTGGACTGATTTCTAATCCGGCGCTTCCAGCTTCATCCTCGCCCGGAAATTTTCGAATTAATAAAGAATCCAAGTTGCCACCTTGCAACAGTTAGTCATGATTATTCGCTAAAAACCCTCACCCTGCCCTCTCCCAACGGGAGAGGGGGAAAAGCCTTGTTAATCGGGGTGAGGGAGGTTTTTGTAATCATGGTAGCAACTTGGGTTAAAGAACAAGACTCACTTGTCTGGAGTGAGTCTTGTTCGAAAATCTATTTTGTGCTACGGAACCGGAGGTGGATCAGTTGGGGGGATAAAAATGAGCGGCATACAGAAACAATTCCCATTAAGGCAGATCAAGTAGGTCCCAACCGGGCACGATGTACCAGGGGGAACAGGGGCACTTTGAACACTTTGAGGGACCGGGCAAATGCCGGGTTCGCTGCCATTTGGTTGAAAGCCCACAGCCATGCGGCAGGAATTGTCCACTTCTGATACAGCCTTAATGGGGTAGAAGTATTCCAAACCTGCATCCGCCGCGCCGGCTTCTTCGTGAGTGAATTTATCATTCATGTCAAAGATACCAGCATCCAAAAGGGAGGTACCTGCCCACATATTGATCATGAATTGGGTTGGGTTGCCAATGGCGGATTTTTTGACGGAAAATTCAATGGTATTGGAGTCGTTCGGAGAGAGGCGCACCCAGGCGGTATCCGGGTCATCGCCAACGCCTTCTTCAAAAACCAGTGTTTCGAAGCCATCACCAGTGACAGCTGGATCATCCGTAAGGGTGGGCATTTCGCCTCCAACGTCTTTGTTGGCATCGTTGTACACGCGGACGGTTTTAACAGTCCAGTCAGTTGATTCAGGTTTGTTGGCGATCACCAGCCAATCGCCTTTTCCATCGAGGGTTACATCCAGTTCTATGGCATATTTTTCATCAGAAGAACTGGCTTCTTGTAATTCCTTCAGGGTTACGGAGCCGTATATCCATGTATCATCCTGGTGAACTTGCGTGTTCACAATGTCCAATTGCGGGAAGTACATGTCCATGGTGTTGGCATTGAACGGACGTTCAAAACGCCCAAATGTGAAGCGGTCACCCCCGATAAGGCTGTTGTTTTCGAGGACATTGGATGAGTCGAAGTCCGCGGCTTGTCCGTTCTGGTCTTCCGGCAGGCTGACTGGAATGGTCGTATGTTCGATGTCCGGCTCGGCGGGTGGTGCTGAGGCTTCGGTGGGAGCTTCCGTTGCTGCTTCGGTTGCCGCTTCGGTAGGCGCTTCAGTGGATACTTCATCACCGGCCGGGGCGCCACACGCCAATGCGGCGATAACGAGGAACGATATTGCCATGATAATACGGGGTGTTAATTTTTTCATGTCTCTCTCCTTCTATTTTTAAAACGATAGCAGAATATTATTTTAAGGGGTTGTGCCATGGGTTGAATGGTACGTGAGTACTTTTTTTGCAAATTTAGTACTTAAGTTTCCATCATCGTATAATTCCTTCATGACCTTCATCCCCCAACCCCCTCGTATCCCATTCCTCCTCAAAGTCGGAATTCTGCTTTCCGAACGAATCACTGGCAAGATCATGCTTCCGCCGCGCATCCTCTCCTGGTATCCCAAAGCCGCCATCGGGTCCGGGGTGATGGAAGCGTTCGTGGCGCATGAGGACGGTCGCATGGACAAACGGATGCTCAAACTCATCCGCATGACCGCGTCATATACGGTTGCCTGCCCCTTTTGCGTGGATATGAATTCGCATGAGTACCGTAAACATGGCATCACCGATGAAGAAGCCCAATCCCTGCGTGGTGACGTTGAAAACGTATCTTCTTTTTCCGAACGCGAAAAACTGGCGATTGCCTACACCCGCCTGATCTCTGCAACGCCTCTAAAATTTCATCCTGACATGGTGGACAAAGTAAAAGCTGCCTTTACCGAACGGGAATTCGTCATTCTCGCCAGTACGGCGGCACAGGTCAATTTTTGGGCGCGTCTGATTCAGGGATTGGGTATCCCGCCTGCCGGTTTCGGGGATTAAAGCATCAACGTCTTGATCTCCTGCAATAACTTGACCATTTGCTTACGGGCATCGCTATCGCCCACTCCAGCCGTGCCGATGGCATCTCCGCGACCTAGTTTGATGTGATAAGTATCCAACTCGACCTCTCGTTCAGCGAACGCCTGCCACGAGAGGAAAGTGCGCTTGGTTTCCACAGACCAATCGTTCTTCCAATACAAACCGCCCGCACAGATGGCAAACCCCAGTTTGTTGTTTCCAAAAATCGTATCGTCGTAGACCATGATGATCGTTTCATTGGCAGGGATGTTAAACTGTTCGCGCACGGTTGCCATACGTTTGGAATCGATGGTCTCATCTAAATAAAGGTTGCGAACTTCTTCGTACTTGATGCACACTTCGCGAATGGACTTCGGCTCACCTTTCTTTCCTTTGCTTTCCGAAATCTTGATGGGTGCGCCGCAGTTAGGACAATTAGGCTGATGCTCTAAAAATTCTGTACCGCAGTATTTACAGGTAAACATGAGATAACCTCGAGGCAAGATTGCCTGATTTTACACGAAAAAAAAGACCTCCGAGCCATCACGACTCCGGAGGTCTCAATTACCAATCTCTAATTACTATTTACCAAGTTTCTTCTTCATCGCTTCCGTCAGCGCCGGGAGGATGGCGAACAAGTCACCGACCACACCGTAGCGGGCTTGCTTGAAAATGGGCGCGTCGGCATCTTTGTTGATGGCGACGATTAACTTGGCATTGCGCATACCGACGAGGTGTTGGATCGCACCGGAGATACCAGCGGCGATGTACAGGTCAGGCGCAACGACTTTACCGGTCTGACCGACCTGATGGGCGTAGGGGATATAGCCGCCGTCCACAGCCGCGCGGCTTGCGCCGACAGCGCCGCCGAGCAATTGCGCGAGTTCGGTGACCAACGCAAAGCCTTGTTGAGCGCGCCAGACTTCGGCTTGCTTCTCGTCCATGCCTGCGGGCGGAGTGAGAGATGGGTTGTTCGAAACGCCGCGTCCACCAGAGACGATGACCGCCGCGTCGCCGAGGTTGACCGCGCCTTCCGAAGCGCCGTAGCCTTCCACAGTCGATTTCGCTTCACCCGCCGCCGCAACTTTGGTGATCGTTCCGCTTTTGCCTTCTTCACGCTCAGGCTTGGGGAAAGCACGTCCGCGGATGGTCGCCATCACAGGCTTGCCAGAGCAGACAGTCTTTTCGATGACTTTGCCTTCGTAGATCGGGCGGGTCGCCACGAATGAGTCGCCGTTGGCTTCGAGTCCCGAAATATCGGTCAGCACACCGGTGTTCAAGTCAATGGC
>DDSH01000019.1:1431-85565 GCA_002343775.1 Anaerolineales bacterium UBA2395 | reverse complement strand
ACAATGGTGAAAATAAATTGACGGTTCTTCAAGGGAAGGCTCAACAAGGCTTGCTGGCGCAGGCGATGAAGCTCTATTTGCAGTATTTGACAGAAAATTGGGAACGTATTTCCAAGGAGTTTCCCGCTATGGTGGATAAAGCGGCGCAGATTGCACGTCAAGCCGGCAGCTTGCAGAACCGTCTGCCGGATGCGTATGGAGTCCTTGCAGCAGCGCAGGAGTTGGCATTGCGTTGCTTTGAAGATCTGCAATTGATCTCGTGGAAGGATGTCGATGAGATGATTGCAGAGAATAACCAAGCCTTGTTGGGATTGATCCAAAACCAGGCAGAGCAGGTGGCTGCCGAGTCCCCGGTGCGCAAATTCTTCACAGCGCTTGCCAGTCTGTTGGTGGAAGGCAAAGTCTATCTGGCGCCGCGCACCCAGGACGAGGAATACCAACCACCGATCCATGCGAGTCAGATCGGTTATTACGATCCAGGTCCGGAACAAAAGCTGATCTACCTACGGACCGAAACCAGCCTGGCACAAGCCAAGGAATTCTGGCGCGGGCTGGATGAGAATCTCGACATCATGCCCGATGCCCTGCGCCGACAGCTGCGTCAGGTCGATGGACTCCTCGCACAAGTAGGGGAGCGGCAGGTGGAAGCAAGCCGGTCCTGTGGCGGGATCAAGCAGCGTGTCCTGGTCGTCAACATACAGAAAGTCGAGCAGCTGTATGGAGTCTCGTTGGAGAGACCGGAGAAGTAAGGTTCGTATCTCAAAAGCCTGGCTTGCGATAGTCAGGCTTTTTTGATTCCTGTTGCTAGGGTGAGAGCAGAAAAGTTTTTAATTAAAAAAGTGGCATTCTCTTGTAGTTCAGTAGTTCCCTGTAAAAGATAGTGCCTATATATGGGATTGATAAATCTATTTTCTTCCTATTTATTCTTTATATGGGCGTATTTTGAGGGAACTACTGTGGGAACTACTCGGGAACTACTCGGGAACTACTTGGGAACTACTGGTACTTGGCAGGGAACTACTTTCGAGGGGTGCAGTTCCCGCTGTAGTTCCATAAAACCACCGCCACATATTGGGTTTTTAGGGCAGTCCTAAAGGGAGATCATCCAAATATGGCGGGTATCGGGAGGGCGGGAACTACTGAACTACAAGAGAAAGAGCATATGGACTTTAATTAAAAATTCCAGCCTTTTTTGGAGAAACAGGTCTGCCGGCAAGGATTTAGCGACGCGTTGCAGAGACCCTTGATGCGAATTCTTTATCATGCGCATTCAAAGGAGCCTAAATCGAATGGTCAGAAAATATAAATCCCCCTATCACACAATGTTGTCCGAACTCATAGAAGAAGACAGCCTCAATGATACTGAACGTAATCTTTTTGACGTACTTGCAACCACCAGGGAATCTTATACGATCCAGGAATTGGTCAGGGTTGTTTTAGGCTGGAATTCAAAATCTAAGGGACGTAAACCAAACTTGGAATTGGAGATTTCTGATGCCATCGATAATTTGCAGCATCGGGCAATTCCAATTGTGCAACAAGATGAGAAAACTTATTACCTTGCAGATAAGATGGGAGCAATTCGGGAAATGATTGCTACCCGAGAAAAGGAAATCGAGCATCTTCAACATAATTTGAAAGTCCTTTATGTAAATTATGGCAGGCAGATTGATCTTTATCGAAAATTGACACAAGATGAAAAGGATTAGCCTGTCAAACCCTCTGTCCAACCTGGCGTTGGAATGGGCGCCAGGTTATACAACGAACAGACAGGATGTGGTGCTTGATATTTTCAGGCACCACATTTCTTATAAAGATGGACTGCCGCCTTATGCCCAGGCGCGGATCATCGACCTGTTCGCCAATCAACTGATCAAGGCGCGTCCACATCCTGCTTTATGGGTCTCGGTGGACACGCCTGGGAATTGGTTTTATGCCGAGATCAAACGGTTGGTAAAGTTCAAAATACCGATGACCATCCAGCCGTCATGGAAACCTATTATTTGGGAATGGCAATTTTCCAGTCCGATCCAGCCGACCCATATACAGGCAGGGGATTTCCCTATCCTGGCGCCTCTTTTTGATCCGAAAGAATATGGCATCAAGGAACCTGCGCTACGTGTCCTGCAGGTCCTGGCGAGACTGAAAACGGCATACCGCCCCGAGATCGCTTCCCTGGCAGGGTTTAGTGAGAGTCATGTGCGGAATCTGTTGAAGCAGCTTCAAGTTGAGGGGTTGATCGAACGCCGACAGATTGGCAAATACGAAGGATATGCGATCCGATCCAAGGGATTGAGGATCGTGCATCGGTCATGGAACATCCCCAAAGGCGTTCACTTCACGAAATACAGGGGCGAATTCCGATACGCTGGCGAGCGTCACCGACGCAAGGCACGCATGTGGCGGGCATGGCTGGAAAAGGCTTACCCGGATATTGAAATCTGGGAGTCCTGGACGGAAGTTCCCATCCAGAGAGGCATTCCCGATGCGCTGGCTTGGGGAACGCATCAGGGAAAAGAGATGCTATTCTGGCTTGAAGTAGACAGCGGGAAAAGCTCCGGACAAACGATGCAAAGGATCTATAGCGGGCGAATTGCCCAGGCATGCCGGCATGCGGTTGCATGGAACCTGCCCATTATCTTTTGTATTATGGGACCGGGCTGGGTGGTGAGGCATTTCCGAAAATACGATTATTCCAAGTTCACTCCGATCGCTCTCATTGGGCACGATTGGCGGGACTTTGGAGGGCTGCCCCAGTATGTGATGGGTGAGTGGCGCGATGATCTGCTGCAAAACCGTGCGCTGCATATTTCCAAGACAAAGCTGCCCTTTGACCCGAACCAATATCCACCCAAGCCGAAAAAGAAAAAGATAAACAAAACCCCCAAACCGAAGTCCTCAAAACCCAGATTCTCCATAGGAGAAAATGACGACGACACATGGTATGGAGACCGCTCGGAGGGGGAGGAGTGATGAACTAATGAAAGTGGCGTAACGGGGGTGCATTGTTTATTGTCGCAAAATACGTAATTTTTACCTACTCCCACCGTAGGTTTTTCGATGCAGGCTCTTGGCTTGCTGAAACATCAAATCCAAGTTTGTGAGTTTGCCGGTCATGGACAAGATGAGCGCTTCTTCTACTGATTTCAAGGTGAATACTTTGCCAAACCAAGCCTGCGGGGCTTCCATTGTGTCGCCCAAAATCAAATGATTACTGAACATCATTACTGATTTGTCAATGTTAGCGTCAAGAATTTTGTAAACCGTTATAGCTGTGTTTTTCGTGAATTCAAAAAACATCTCCATCACGGGCTTTAGTTCACCGTTGAATTTTTCTAACTCCTGTTGATAGTCCATTTCAGCATCTTTTTTAGATGTCCAATATTTTTTACATAATCTTCAGGAAACATGGTTCTATCAAAATATAAAAGAACTCCCCGCATAGGCGGAGAGTCTGTTTCGCGCTTCCATGTTTTATAGTGATGGAAGGATGTACTCTGATGCGTTGCTTGGTTCAACCATTCCATCGATTGACATGTCCATCGGTTGAATAAATTGATACTTTGTGCCATCACTTCTAGTCGTTTCAACTAAGGCAAAGCATACAACAGGAGAATGAAAAACCCCATTGCCATCATCCTCACTATCAATATATTTACCAAAGATACCTGGAATCGCTGGGATGATTTGAAGTACTTTGTCACCTTCGTCCATTAAAGCCTCCGTTTAATATTATAAGAATATTCAGCTCTCCCCGTGTACACGGGGAGAGCTTTTATTTCAAAGCCTAGCGACCACTGGGCTTTTTGTGCGGCTTGACCTTATCGGTCTCACGTACGGAAGTCTTTGGGTGTTTCTTTGCTGTTGAAGGTTTGATGTACCGTCCAGTAATGGAACTGCGGTACTTGGTCTGTGTGCGTGTTTTAGCCATTTTATAGGTCTCCTTTATGTGTTATCGACAATAGATGCTGAAGGCGCGGTGCGCTTCATGGTGTCAATTGCTGTATCGCGGGCATATGTAGAGCTGTATGTCTCGCTCACTCCAAGGACCTGCCCATTTTCAGCTTTGAGCAGAAAGTAAGGCTGGTTGTTGCTGGCAGTGAGACGAGAATAATTCTTGTCGTAAGGTGATGCAGCTTTCGCAGCACCTGCGCCGTTGATTGCAGATTGTTTTGTGACGTACATCTCGCTTAAAAGCATCCGCTCACCATTATCACCGTGGAAGGTGAAATAATACTGTGCATTGGTGGAACGTGAAATTACAAATTTAGCCATTTTAGGCTCCTTATTGGTTTTCAAATTTTGGATACGACATTAGGTAAGTATATAAAAATACTAGATGGCGACTAGCCTCCTGTTGATCCCACGTGCAGAATATCTCCCTAATACTGCAACGCCATCCCCAAAAGAAAAAGCCAACTCTTGAGGGAGTTGGCAGCGTACGAGATCAACAGTGAAACACTACACCTATCATAAATGAGAACCCACCCCAACCTATCAACGTATCAAAAATGTTGACTAAAAGGCGGACTTCATGTATTATCGATGTGTGCGGCCGTGAGGAGAAAAATTCATACGCTGCCGTTTTTGTTCAGTCCCGGTTGTCCACGAAACTACCGGGACTTCATTTTTGTAGAACACTTATTCATGAAATATATGTTCTACATGGCTTCAATTCTAGCCTTTCTAGCTAGAATTTGCAAGTATGTTTTGTAGAACATAGTCTTAAAGTTTGTTCTAAATATCCCAATCTCAAGGGAAAAAATTTGTAGTCATACACCTGTTCCGAATTAAATCAGTAATCAAAAGAAAAAATCAAAACGCCTTATTTCTGGGGCGTTTTTTGTTAAAAGGTTTATTTCAATCTCAAATGGGATGAAACGTTTTGAGTCAGAAGTACCTTGAAACGTTTCATCAGATAAAGGCTGGATAGGAACAAGGAATCCTTGATCGATCCAGCCACTCGACTTCCAACTCCTTGCCAAGTTGTGTCCCGGATACTTGAGCCACTTTTTTTCGAAACTCATATTTTCTCAACTAATTCTCACGATCGATAATGGCAAGTTTGTCAAAGAGGATGCCTAATTGCTTCAGGTCCAAGCGAGTGATGAGCCATGAGGCATCAAAAACACCAGTCGGGGCTATTCTGTCCATAATGATTTCTTAAACCCCAAGATTGCCTTGCTCCACCTCGGACTTCCACCAGTCAGCGGTGGTGTTGGTGACGATGTGGTAGTCGACGCCGAGGGCGGCAAAGGCTTTTTGGGCGCAGCGGATTTTGCTGGCTTCATGGGGGAAGCGCAGCAGGTCAATGTTGGTGCCACCTTTGGTCTCGCGAACCACTCCCGCAGGTTGTACTTTGGTTCGCGTTCGTGCCATGAGGTGAGGTTGAGATGCTATATGATTAATTTTAATCTTTGTTTTACGAAACTTGAAACAGTTAGTCTGTGAACGCCTAATATCCTACCAATGGCAGAATAAGAAACTTTTTTGTCTAACAATTCCTGTATCTTTTTTTCCTGTCCTGTAAGTTTAGTTTTGGAAGATTTCCTGCCTTTGGGACGACCAAGAATTACGCCTTCTGCTTTTTTTCGGGCTAGGGCTTCTTTGGTGCGTTGTGAAATTAAGTTACGTTCTATTTCGGCTGAAAGACCAAAAGCAAAAGCTAAAACTTTTGAATTGATATCACTGCCTAAGCGGTAATTGTCTTTAATTGTCCAAACCTGAATATCACGGTTCATACATTCATTGAGTATACCCATAATCATCAACAGATTTCTGCCGAGGCGCGAGAGTTCGGAACAAATGAGAATATCGCCTTTGCGCATTTTTTTGAGCAGTTTACCAAGTTTGCGGTCTTGTAGGTTTTTGGCACCTGAAATAGTTTCTTCAATCCATTTGTCCACTACCCAAACATTATTGTTGCAATATTGGTTTATTTCGTAGCGTTGATTTTCTACTGTTTGCTTGTCGGTGCTTACCCGAATGTAACCGTAAATCATTTTTTCTCCTTGAGATAAAATTAATGGTGCATGAAACTGTTTAATTTTATCCAAAACTGCATAGAGAAAACCTATCTATTTTTTGTGGCAGGAATTCCAGCGTTTTTGTTAGGCAACAAGGCGTAGAATGTAATTTTCCCACTAAAGAAAGCTGGACTATTCTTAGCCCGATTGAGCAAAGCATTAAAAAGAAAATTGAAGCCGTTGGCACACCGCTCAAAGATTGGGATATCAATATTTATCGAGGGATTCTAACAGGTTACAACGAAGCATTTATCATAGACGGCACCACAAAAGATAGATTAATAAAGGAAGATCCAAAATCTGCCGAGATAATACGACCTATTTTAAGGGGACGTGATATTAAGCGTTATGGCTACGAGTTCGCGGATCTGTATTTGATTGCTACGTTCCCAAGTTTAAAAATCGATATTGAAAAATATCCCGCTATAAAAAAGCATTTACTTTCTTTTGGAATAAAACGATTAGAACAGACAGGAAAAGAATATAAAGTAAATGACGAAACTATAAAAGCCCGAAAAAAGACCACGAACAAATGGTTTGAAACACAAGATAGTATAAGTTATTGGGACGATTTTTCTAAACAGAAAATTGTTTGGGGAGAGATTTCTGATAGAACGAAATTTTGCATTGATTTAAAAGGTGAGTTCTTTACAGAAGCAACAACGTTTTTGATGACTGGAAAATCGCTTCTTTACCTGCTCGGATTTCTTAATTCAAAAGTATCAGAGTACTTTTTTTCTAAGATCGGAACAACCACAGGCGTTGGAACTGTAAGATGGAAAAAATTTACAATCGAGCAACTATATGTGCCTGTAATATCTATTGATCGTTATGTGTATTATGATACTATCGTCAATTCAATCATACTAAAACAATCTAAAAACGAAGATTATACAGAACAACTGACAGAACTTAATATGTCAATTTATCAAGAACTAAATTTAACTGACGAAGAAATAAAATTTATCGAAAAATACTCGGAGTCGATATGATTACCAACAGTATTATCCTCTTTCCAGTGGCTTAGACAGTATCTCTTTCAAATACTTTTGCTCATGGGTTTCTATCCCGAATGCTTTAAAAATGACTATATCAATTTGATTTTCAAGGTCTTCGGCTAATTTGTCATTGGCGATTTCAAGTAAAGAATCAACTAATTTCACAAGTTGAATTTTTATTTTTTCATCTAATTCATAGATTTTGATTTGTTCAACATAAATTTTCTGCATAAGATAGCCCCCATTGTCCATCATGGAAACTGTTTGGCTGAATTGATAGCGTCCAATTGTGGAGTTCAAGAAGGCTAGTATGTACTTCAAATCTTTACCGACTGCGATAAAACAAGTTTTATCAGCATAAAATGGTTTGGTTGTGTAGGAAAACCGAGGAAAGCGTTCGACATTCTCTTTTCTTATCCGCATAGTTTCTGCCCATAATATTTTCTGTTTAGAAAAATCGTCCGTATAAGCACAATTTCGTAAATTGTATGGCGTATCACCTTGATCAGCCCTTGGTGCTATTTTGTCCCAAAATTTATCCAAATGCTTTTTAATTGCAGGATAATCCGTGATATTTACAGGTTTTATGCCTTTTTCTTTAATGCCATTATGAGTGTTTATAAGCCATAAGTCGGCAAAGTCATAACCATATCTTTTTATGTCTCTGCCACGCAAAATAGGTCGTATTATTTCGTCGCTTTTGGGGTCTTGGGCAATCAGTTCTTTTCGCTTTGTGCCGTCAATAATAAAAGCATCATTAAAGCCTGTTTTAATGCCGTAGTTTATTTGTACATCCCAATCTTTTAATGGCGTTCCAATTCGCTCAATTTTTTCTTTTATCCGTTGTTCAATATCTGAAAGAATTGTCCAACTACTGGTGTTAGTAAATGAGCATGTATTTCCTGATTGTTTAACAAAAACGCTCAAATTATTTAACACATTTTCTTTTATAGTGCAAGCCAAAGTTTTTTGTTGGTTTTTATCCTTGCTAAACATCAAAATGTTTACGTCAACAGTCGCAGCTTCAAATATTTTTTGTCCTGCAAAGTCAATTAATAAAATGGGATTGGTGTTTTCCGCAAAAAACTTGCGTGTGCTTTCGCCATAACCAGCTCGCATCCATTTATTGGAAGTAATAAAACATAATACACCTTTATGTTTCAGTATTTGCCAGCCACGTTCGTAAAACAAAGAGTAAATATCGCCTGTGAGTTCAAAAGTATTGTAGCCTGCTTTGTCAAATATCTTGCCATAATGTCCACCGTCTTTTTGCAGTTGGATATATGGTGGATTCCCAATCACCACATCAAAGCCGCCTTCGATTCCAAACATCCATTCTGGATCGAAGAAATCGGCATGGGCGTTTTGGTTGTAGGGGTCCCAGCTTGCCAGTTGTTGGGCGCTTTCGCTGCCCCAGCCGTCTTTTTTGAGAAGTTCTGATATCTCGGCTCGCAGCTTTTTATCTAGGTCGCGGTATTTGCGTTTTGTTGTAGGTGTGCGGGCGGAGAAGTGTTCGCGTCGCACACGTTCCAGTTCTTTCTCCTTTTGATCGATCTCCTGATTACGCAGAACCAATACGCTGGCTTTGGTTTCGGGCTTCTTGGGCAAGAGAGCTTTCAAGGTTTTGGTATCGGTGGCGGTGGTGAAAAGCCAGTTTGTGTTCAGGGGTGTAAAATCCGCGCCCATATTGGCATTGATCGTGTCGGCATATTCCTGGGCTTCCACGGTGTATTTGGCGCGTAGGTCGGGGTTGCGGGATTTGAGATACTGCTCCAGCTTTCGCACCAGCATGTCACAAGCCTCTTCCACTTCGGGGGAGAGCGAAGCGGGGGCTTCATCCACAGGCTTTGCATCGGGGCGTTGAATCCCGATCAAGGTGTTGGCGGCAACAAACTTCGTTTCAAGGTTGGGCAGGGGCAAAATGCCAAGGTTTGGCAGTTTGGCGTTGGTCTTTTGGTCGACTACCAGTGAAATGAAGAAACGCAGTTTGGCGATCTGCACCGCAATGGGTTGAATATCCACGCCGTAAATGCAGTTCTCGATCAGGTACAGTTTTCGCCCGTAGTCATCATGGTTTTCGGCAAAGACCTGTTCGATGGATGCAATCGACGCCTCACGCGACTGCGAGCTATCCATTTCCAGCGCTTTGGCGATTTGCTTCTGCTTCCAGCGTTCGTTCTTGGGGTCGAGCTTGTTGAGCATAAAGACCAGTTTGTGCAGCACGCCCATAGGGAAAGCGCCTGAACCCGCAGCGGGGTCGAGCACTTTAACCTTATCTATAGCAGCGATCAGGAGTGTGGTTTCGTCTTCGCTAAATGCGTGCGGCGCCTCATTGTAGGAAAGCAGATCGCGCAGGCGGTCTTCAAATTCTGCATTTTGCTTTCCGAGTTCTGAACTCAGATACGCCACCAACGCCTCGTCTACCATGTAGTTGACGATCTCGCGCGGGGTATAGAACGAACCCGTTTGCTTGCGGGCGGTGGTGCCGGTTTCGGGGTTGTAGGCTGCCAGAAGGTTCTCAAAGACTTTGCCCAGCAATTCAGGGTCAAGCGCAATTTCCTCTTCGATGGGCGTGTTCTCTTCAATGGTGAACTTGTAGCTGTTGAGAATGTGCAGAATGCCGCGAACCTTGTATTTCTTGTTTTTTGTGCCGTAGATCTCGTTCAAGTCGAGTTCTTTTTCCTTTTCGAGTAGGAACAGATCATCGGGCACGCTCAGCGGGTTGTCTTCGCGTTCTGAAAAACCGTCTATGCGGATCACCGTCCCTTTTTCCACTTCCTTATCCAGGCACTCGAACAAACCACCGTTCAAGAATGGAATGCCCGCGAACAATTCCAAAACCTTCTCGGGGTTTTTGAGATATTGTTTGTAGCGGTAATAGTTAGACATCAAATAATCCGGGTCGAGTCCGCCAGTGTTCTTGCGCCGGAATATGCGTCCTTCGCCCATCTCAGTGTTGAGCGTGGCGAAGAACAGGTTTTGCAAAATGGCTTTGTAGTAGGTGCTTTTCTTGGGGTCTTCGTATTTCAACACGGCATCCAGCCAACGCTTGTCGAATAGTTCTTCGGGCACCAATCCCTTTTCTTTGATGAACCACACGAAGATCAGGCGCGTGATCAGGCGGATGACGCTGGTAGCGTTGCGGGTCTCTTCGTCCTTTTCCGCATCTTTCGGGAACTTGACCGTCTTCACCGCCCAGAAATACCAGTTGGCAATCTCCTTGTAGAACTTCTTGTTCAGCTCGTTGGTATCGAGCGTCTTTTCCCATGCCTTTTGCAAGTCCACAAAGTTGGCAAGGTCGTGTTTTTCCACCAACTGCGAAATGGCAAGGTCATGCATGATTTCGATCTGGGCGCGATTGCCTGAAAAGCGGATGTCCTTGATCAGCGTTACTTTCTCGAGCACATCCTTGTTGCCATCATGCTTGTTGATGCGCCGCGTGATAATGCCCAAACTCACCACATGGTTGTAGCGGAAGATCACCATCACCGGCATAGGAAAGAGCTTGTTGATCTCGCGTGTAATCCCCGCCAGTTGGGTACGGGTGTACTTCTCGCCTTTCAGCTCCACCGCAAAGAACAAATACGAGCGGATGTCTGCCCCGTTCACTTCTTTCGAGGCGAACATGTCTTGCGTATTTTTCAACGCCTGCTGCACTTCCGAATCCGTGATCTGGAAGAGGACATCCACTGACTTCCATGCAGATACCAAAGCCGTTTCTTCATTAAGTTGACGCTCCGCATCGAACTCCATCCGAAACTGGTCGGCGCTATTGGGCTTGAGCACCAGCCGGCGCTCGCTGTGGTATCCCAGTGTCTTCAATAGTCCCAGCGTGGCATCTGCCAGCGGCTGGTTTTCAAAAGCGCCGAGTGCGTTCTGAATGGCTTGTTTAAGGTCTTTGTTGTCTGGCATTGTTTTATTCCTCTAATGCTTACTTGATCACCAACCAGGTCACCAGTTCGAAATCGGTTTTGTCGGTCACTTGCGCATCCAACTGCGGGATGACTGCACTGCGTCCACTTTGCAGGTTGCTGGTCACACGCTTCTTAAATGAGTTCTCGATCGAGCGGATGGTCTTATCCAGCAGGTCGTTATAGGTCTTCATATTCCTGCCGTTCTGCGTCTCGCGGTCGAACTCACGGCACAAGTCCTCGAATGGTGAAAAGTTCCCTGAACACAATTCACGAAAGATGGTCAATATCTGTTTGGGATGGGTGAAACCAAAGCGCACCACACCTTCATTTTGTATATACACCAGGTAATACGGCTGCAACGGGTTGACCTCTGAACTGGCTGCATTCCTCTTTTGTCTCAGACAGTAGACCACACCTGTGCGCACATTCCGCTCCGTTTGTGCTGGGACGACGGCATACAATCCATCAGGCGCTTCTTCCAGCCTTTCACGGTTCGCCTCAATGTAGCGCAGCAGCTCTGCCCTGAAATCGTCCAGCGTGAAATCTGTCAACGTGGCGGATTCATTGAACTCTTCCAGATCCAGCACTTCTTCTTTTAATCGTTTCAACTGGCGGTCACGGTATTTCAATTCATCCGTGATCAGTTCTTCAAGTTCTTCTGTATTGAGCAGGTTATCTTCCTGAGTCGCAGCAATATCCACCAGTGCCATACGTGCTTCAACACGGGTCTTGAGCGCGATGTATTTATCCAGGTCTTGTGTGGGCCAAAAGTTGATCAACTGCACCGTATGGTTGACGCTGCCAATACGGTCAATGCGCCCAAAACGTTGAATTACCCGCACCGGGTTCCAGTGAATGTCATAGTTCACCAGTGTGTCGCAATCCTGCAAGTTTTGCCCTTCCGAGATACAGTCCGTGGCGATCAGCAGGTCGATCTCGCCTTCCTGCGGCATATTCTGCATCTTCTCGCGCTTCTTCGAATACGGCGAGAAGTTGGTCAGGATCTGGTTGAACTCATTCCTGCCGAATGTGGTCTTGTTTTCGCTCGATCCACCTGAAACCATTGCCACATGAATGTTCAAGTCATCCCGTGCCCATTGCACCAATGAATCATAGAGATACGCAGCCGTATCGGCAAACGCAGTAAAGACCAACACCTTGCGGTTGAGTGTTCCACGCTTTGTTTCGGTGGGATGGGTCACTTTCTCCACGATCAGTTTTTTCAGTTCTTCGAGCTTGGCGTCCCGTTCGCGAGTGATCGCTTTTGCCTGGTCATGCAACTTGCCAAGTTGTTTCTTGTCGTCACGAAGGTACTTAAGCCACTCATCAACTTTGAGATGCGCAAGTTTGATTCCCGCCTTGCTCACTTGGAACTCTTGAAGATCAAGAGCTTCTTGCAATTCGTCATCATCTGCATCGGAAACCTGAAGATCATCCCAATCGATCTCGGGATTATCTTTTTGTACTTTCTTGAATTTCTCGATCTTCTCGATCAACAGGTCGATCTTGTTGATGGTTCGGGAGAGTGTCAGCTCAAAGGAATGGATCGAGCTTTCCAACCGTTTTAGGAAGTTGACCTTCATCATTCCGATCAGGAATTTTTCGCGGTTCTCCTGAGTAAATCCAGCCACGGCTGCTCTGCCTGAATAATTCCCTTTGTATTCATCATACAGATATGTGGATGGCTTGAACAAAGCAAGCTGATACCGCATGATCTCATCGTTCAATTGGTCATACGGCATGAATTCACCACGTGTATCGATCTCGGGGTGAACCGAGACCGGTTTGGCACGCTCGGGGAATCCACCCAGCAGGGCAACCGTATCCTTGTAATACTTCTGCACATGCTTGCGCGAGCGGGCAATCGTTAATCCATCCAATAACTTGAAGAACGCAGAACTCAGTTTGTCTAGTAGTTCTGCTGTATTGCGCTCTGTGTTCTTTTTTGCCCAGTCATTAAAGGTCAACTGACCAACGCGCAGAGTTTCCTGCACGCTTTCAATTCCCAGTGAGGGCTGCAAGGCGTCGTCTTTATTTTCGGTGATGAAATAGATCTGATTGCGCAAGTCTTTCAGGTTGTTATTCACCGGTGTGGCGGAGAGCATTAGCACCTTGGTTTTCACACCCTTTTGGATAATATCTTCCATCAAACGCGTATAACGGCTGCGACGGATAATATTTCCATCTTCGTCTTTCTTCCCAAGAGTATTGTTGCGGAAATTATGACTCTCGTCGATCACAACTAGGTCAAAGTTTCCCCAGCTCACGTTGGCTAGGTCAATGTCACCAGAGTATCCTCCCTCGCGGCTGAGGTCGGTGTGTGAAAGAACTGTGTAGGCAAAACGGTCTTTCACAAAAGGATTGAGTTCACTGGCGTTATGAGCCTGGTACACTGTCCAGTTCTCACGCAATTTTTTGGGGCACAAGACTAACACCCGCTGGTTTTTCAGTTCAAAATATTTGATGATCGCAAGTGCTTCATAGGTTTTACCCAAACCAACACTGTCTGCAAGAATGCATCCGTTGTGGTTTTGTATCTTATTGATTGCGCCTTTTACTCCATCTTTTTGAAACTCGAACAGTGCTTGCCATATCTGCGTATCGACTACCTGCTTCTGGATATCAGCCAATCCGCCTTGATCCTGTTGGCTGAGGTATTCCTTGAAGATTTCGTACAGCGTCTTGAAGTAGATGAAGTCTGGCGCATTATCCTGATAAAGCTGCTCCAGGTATGCAAGTACATCTGCTTTCACATCCTTTACCAGGTCATCATTGTTCCAAAGAGTATCAAACCAGTTTTTCAAGTCTGCACGATCGCGATTGCTATCCACGATCAGGTTCAGTTCAATGTTACTGCCTGTTTCAGAAAGCCCCAGTCCATTAACCGTGAAGTTGGAACTGCCCAAAATCGCTTCTTCGCGCCCGTCCTTGGCAATATGATACATTTTTCCATGCAGAAGATTTGCTTGCTTAATGGACCTGATCTCCACCTTGTTCAGGATCCATTCCGCACATTCCTTTGCCACACGGCGCTGTTCAAGCCGGTTTGCAAGCTTTAGTCCGTCATCTTCAATGTTATACGACTTCTTGTCCACTTTGCCTGGGTCTAGCGATTGCACAAAACGCGGTTCACCGAAAAGAAACCACAGACTGTTGATCCCATCGAGTTCATTCTTTAGCGATTCATATGCATAAATGGTAAAGTATGCCGAAACAACGGAGAGTTTTGAACCAGATTCAATTTTGTCGCGCAAAAAATCGCCCACCCTGCCATGTGTGTGGTTGTCACGAATTCCAGACGATAAAGTGCTAGTAGTCACAATAGTGTCCTTTGCTACAGCCAGAATAAGACAAGACCGCCCGCGCAAAATGACCTGCGCAGGCGGTGGGTGATTGTCACATGCCGTCCCCATCCGTTGCGCTATTTTGCGCAGCGACCCTCTCTGTGAGGCAATAATTTATAGATGATAGACTAGGGTATGGGATTTGTCAATTGTAATTTTGTGCGACAACTTTTAGTCATACTAATAATCAATTATCATACGAAATAAAACAGTTTATTGTCTAATACCGTCGCACAAGAGCAGTTATGTAACAAAAATTTTGAGGGATTTTACAAGTGAGATGAGGCAAATAACTCAACTATTTTGAGTAGTTCAGGTGCCAATCTACTGCGGACCTCAGCTTCAATCTCATGGGGTATGCTCCCATAGTAGGCTTCAGCGATCGAGCCTGAAATGGCTGCCATCGTATCAGCATCTCCACCCAACAAGATCGCGTTGCGAACAGCACTTTCGAAATCTGTCGACTCTAAAAACGCGATGATCGATTCAGGAACAGATCCAGGGCAGGTCGAATCCCATTGATAGTTTGGGCGGATCTCATCCAAAGACCGCCTCAAGTCATAGCCGAAGCGGGTTTCTATTTCCTGACGGATTTCTTCCTTCTCAACCCCAGTCCGCGCGAGATAGATTGCCAACGCCACAGACTGCGCGCCTTTGATGCCTTCAGGGTGATTATGCGTTACAGAAGCGGACCGTTCAGCTTCAAGTAGAACATCTCCCACCGAATTGAAAGCCCAACCGATTGGGCTAACCCGCATGGCAGACCCATTTCCAAAGCTGTTGTAGGGTTCAATGCCATCTTCTTTCAACCAGCGACGGAAATAACTCCCATACCCTGCTTTCGGGTAGCGTCTTGCATATTCCACGATGGATTCTCCATATCCGCGTTTATTGATAATGGCATCTGCCACTGCAATCGTGAGAACAGAGTCGTCTGTGAATTTGGAACTTTTTGAAAACAGCACAAACTGTGGATCAGTACAGGCTTTCCATTCGTGACGGGAGCCAATCATGTCACCTGCAATCGCGCCAAAGAGACAAGCAGGGCCTAGGGTACGGGTGGTGGAGGTAGTGAGGGTGGAGGAGAGTTTCATAGTAAATGAATGCAGAATGAAAAACGAGGTTGACTTCAATGGCAAAAATCAGTAAGATTCAATTGTAAAAGCCCTGCGGCTTGTCCTGCCCCGCGAAATGTCGCCTACTGTGGCGGCACCGCCCCCGTCTGGAAGTGCTGACGGTGCGGCTAGCGGGGCGGGTTGCTTTCTTGATAGTCGATCAACTTCACGAACTTTCCCTGAATTTTTTCATACGCATCTGATTCTCCACGTGCGTCACGGCGGAAGACTGAGCCTGCAACTAGGTCCGCAATTTGGATTAATGGCTCACTTTTCGAGCGCTTGGTCAACACACGGTTAAATTGACGCGGGATATTTCGTTTTTTCATGTATCTTCGCAATTCAAGTGGCAGATCCTTCTCCCCACTGAATTCATCCAGAATCAACGTTGCTCCTTCACGCATTTCTTCGGGAATGACCTGTAAAAGTTCCGTAGCAAAGAATAGGTAAAAACTCAGGCGTGGAACGTCCGCGTAGATTTGGGGCAACATGGTTTTATCCACAATGATCGCCCAGGCAGAGAAGTCCGCTTTGCTAAGGTGGTTGAACACCTTTTGGCGCAACTTCGCTGCAGATCCCATCGAGTTAAACCCGAATTCGTATCCAGCGGGTAGATGAAATTCAGTTCGAATCTCATCCAGCATTTCGCGCAGTTCCTGAGGCTTTTTGGTTGCGATCAAGGCAATCACAAAGTAACGGGATGCTCCCTTCCCAAAATTAAAACTGACATCTCCCGATTCGTCGCCTGCAAAGGTAAGGGTGATCATGTTTGTTAAACCTCCAATGTCGAACTCAATTATATCGAGCTTTCCTCCAGTTATTTGATCATGGTAAACCCCAAGTGCGATTAGTTCCATCATTGGATCCGGAAACCAAATAGCGACCATCTGGAGAAAAAATCAGATGGTCCACTGCTCCTCGGTGACCAATAAGGGTTACAACCACATCCATCTGATTGACGTCAATCAAAAGAATTTCACCGTCAGCCCGCCCCACAGCAACTAAACTCCCAGTTGGATTGAATGCCAAACTGCTCAATGGAATATCCTCGCCCAGAGGTATGCTCATGGTTAATTGCTTTGTAACTGTGTCATAGATGTTTAGTTTATATGGACCATCCCAGGTGATTTGAATCATTCCCACCCAGTGTCCATCCGGGCTAAAAATAGCCTGTGGTATGTCACTGCCCCTAAACGCCTCATCCAGAGAAAATAGAATATTTCCACTTTGCAAATCATACACAGATATGGGACTGTACTGTTCATACAAAGACGTCAACATCCATTGTCCATCTGGGCTAAGTACTATTTTTTGGGCATTATTTCCGGGGAATTGTTGTAACAATCGATTGCTAGATGTGTCGTAATACCAAACTCCTCCAGTCCCTGCCGTTGCCAGACGATCGCCATCTGCACTGAAGCTTGCCGCGTAGAAGCGGCGAAAAACCAAACCTTCCTGCTGATACTCAACCCAGGGATCTTCTGCTTCCCCTTCAAGTTCTTGGATAATTATTCCACTTTGGGCATCGAGCAAAGAAACGGTGAAAGGTTCATACACTGCTAGCAGATCGCCTGCGGGACTTGCAGCTAGGATTGAGCCGTTGGATTTGATTTGAGTTTTGTGAAGGATTTGACCGTCAGAGGGGGATAGTTCCCAGGTTGTTCCCTCTCCCCATGCGACAAGGTCGCCATCCAGTTGATACAGTAATCCGGCAACTGGACCACTGTGGTCATGCAAGTCCGCAAGTCGTTTTCCCGAAGCAACCTCCCAAAGAATAAGGTTTCCGTCTTGATCGACAGAGACTAGATACTGCCCATTGGGACTAAAGACTAGAGCGCGAATAGATGCTGAATGCCCATTCAGTTCACGAATTACTTCCTTTGTTCCACGATCGTATAACTTAAGAGTATGTTCGCTTGTGCCGACAGCTAATATTTTGTTGTCCGGGCTGAGCGTTGCAGCAGTCACTTTGCGGGGATATATGTTCAGGTTATCTTTTAATTCCACGGGGTAAAGTCCCATTTCATCTGGTATTGCTCCCGGGCGCAAATCCCAAACCCATGCCGAGCCGCCCGCTGCACCGACCATAAATTTTCCATCTACACTGAAAGACATATTGGTGATGTCATTGTCGGGACCAGAAAGGGCGTTGACAATCTCTCCAGTTCGGGCATTCCAAATTCGGATCGAGTCTTCATACCTGAGCCGCCAGCCCAAAGACTGAACGGCAGCCACATACTGACCATCGGGACTGAAGATAGGGCGTAGTGAATAATTGGAATAGCTTTCAAGGATTGTCAAAGATTCTTGATTGGCAATGTCGTACACTTCCAGTTTAACATCCGGGTTTAGATAGACCAACAAATTCCCATCCGGGCTGAGAACGGGTTCACCACCTCCCTCGAGATCGACCAATGTCCTGCCAGTAGTATCATCCCATACATATACTCTGCCAAAATTGGTACCTGTAGATAGGATTTGACCATCAGGTAATGAGACTGAATGGTATGTCCAACCGTTATGTTCGTTATCAGACGAATTTGTGAAGTTGCCATTTAAAGTATTAATGGTGTATTCCGAATTACCCATCGAACCAGATACCAGTATGGAAGCGCCATCAAGCGACCAAATTACTTCCTCTATCGTGCCTTTGCTGAATCTGGTTTTCTCTTGAACTTGGGACGCATTGCCAATTTCAATGCTCTTGGTGTTATCTGTTGTTGAATCCGATGATGGGATCATCGTTGGGGCGGGAGTAGCTGTCGGCCAGGCGAGGATGAAAGGGGTTGGTGTAGCTTGTGGAGTGGCAACTTGAAGATTTGGTTGTTTTGCAAGTTGCAAAAGCGGCTCAAAGTTGAATATGGAAGCTTTGCCGGAATGCCCGATTGCCAGGTATTTGTTATCCGGGCTGATGGATGCGCCGCCCGGGTAGAAATCGAATTTCGTTGTGTACACTAATCTGCCAGTTGAGGTATCCCAAATATATAAGTTGTCGTCATTCCCAAAAGTAACCAACAGATCTCCATTCGGGCTAAAGACCAGGGGCTCGTTCGATGAGGAACCTGCCAGGATCGAAACAGATAGATCCTTCTCCAAATCCCATACTTCAATCTTTGCGTTTCCTTGACCATCAATGTTATTCCTGGCAAAAACCGACCCTTGTAGTGCGATCGCACTGAAGGCATTTGCATCCACGTCAGGCAGTTCCACCTGGCGGATCAGTTTTTCCGTAGGAATGTCCCAGATTTGGGCAATGCGATTACGGTTGATGATCGCGTAAAGACGGCTACCATCGGCGGAAAACGATACTTGAGTTGCATAGTACCCCTTGGGATTTACCATTTCAGCAACTAGGATATTGTTGGTCACATCCCATATTTCGATTGTGTTATCGTTCCCGAATGCAAGCAGGTTTTCAATCGGTGAGAATGACAGTTCTTGTTCAGCCACTAGACTGCCACTGCGTGCAGGCCCCCATTCTGAATCGCCATAGCCATAAATTACACTTGATCCAGTTAAGAAATTACTCTTTCGTGAAAAAATGATCTCACCGCTTCGCGTATCCCAGATGATTACTTGTTCATCAGCAGTTGTAGCCGCGAGTTGGGAACCATCTGTATTAAAGGCCATGCCGCGCAGGAGCCCACTAGATGGATTGTCCAGGAACATCAATAATTCCTGTGTGGGAATGTCCCACAATAGTACATTCTGGCTTGCAGTGGCAAGTGTTTTTCCATCTGGACTGAAGAGCACCTCGCTAAAAATGCTGCTGTTTCCCGTTGAGAAACCTTGTTGGTATTGTTGAATTTCAAGCGGGTCTGGGGTGCTTATAGCCTGCGGTTGATGAGTGATCCGATTGGTTGATAAGTTGACCCGATATTCGTCCCATTCAGCAAGATAGACTCGCAACTCCTGACCATTGGACATAAAGCGAATACGCCATATATCGTTCTTAAACCCTGTAATGACTTGAATAAGCTTTCCTTTGGAAGGATCCCAGATACGGACTGTTCCGTCGTCACTACCTGAGGCAAGCCACTTGCCATTTGGACTGAAATCCACACTGTTGACTTCCCCGCCATGACCTTCCAATATGAAACGGGTTTCGCCTGTGTGCAGATCCCAGACATAAACGCGTTTATCACTGTGCCCAGCTGCAACAAGTTTTGCATCCGGACTGATGGCGGGTGCGCTCATGGTGTGGTAACGACCATCTAGAAGGGTCGGGAAGAAACCCCATTCAGCAAAGGCGTCACTTTCCATTGAAACATTCCAAAGATTAATGTAATGATAGGATCCGCCAGTAGTGCGGTCACCAACTGTGTAAGCCAGATACTGACTGTCCTTGGAGAATGTAAATCCAAAGGCTGATCCGTTTCCTCCATATGCTTTTCCGATTATCTGTCGAGTCTCGAGATCTACGATCTGTGCGCCAGTATAATCGTCAACTACTGCGATCTTATTGTTGGGGCTGATTAGAACGCCTCCAAGAACTTCACCAATTTCCAGCGATCCAAGCTCTTGAAGAGACTTTGCATCAAACCATCTCAAAGTATTGTTTTCTACGAAAGCTGCAATTGTCCCATCTGGGGAATAATCCACACGGGACCCATACCCCCTGCCAACCTCTGCAATTTGAGTCAATTCAATTTTCGGAATATCTGGAGTGGTTGTAAGAGTAGGAATATAGGTTGGCGTGGGTTGATTACCCAATGCCAACTGTGGATCAGGCTGGAATGACCAATGTTGAAGTTCCCCTTTGTCATTAATTAACAGCAACTCTTTTCCGTTTTGCAGTAATGCCACACCACTTGGCGGATTCTCTGTTAATTTTACGTTGGCTAAAGGTTTCCTGTCCCATAGGTCCCAAAATTCTATGTTTTCGCCAACGATCATCAAGGTGCGCTTATCGGCTCCAAAGGTTAAATTCTTGATATCATCTTGCAAGGTGCTAATGTTTAAAACTATTTGTTCAGACGCAACATCCCTGATTTGAACAACATCTTTTTTCGAATATTCTCCAAACCCACTGATGGCTAGATATCTACCATCGGGGCTAAGAGCAGTCAGGTGGTCGTTGTATCCAGCATCTTCCTCGCTTATGATTCCTCCCGTTTGAGCATCCAGAAATTTAAGTCGATAACCTGAGAGGATGAGCATCTGGCCATCCGGGGTGTAGGATAAAGTGTCCAAATATAAATATTCATTGCCTGGCACCTGACTGAGGTTTTTGATTAAGGTTCCTGTGCGAACGTCACGGATTTGAAGATCACACGAATCTCCTCCCATTGCTATGGTCTTCCCATCTGGGTTAAAGGCTATCGCTTTTATCTCCGGACATGAAATCACAGGAATTGGCAGATTCTCACCGCTTCTCGCATCAGCAAAAACAAGCTGATTAAAACCCGCGGTATACGCAATTATTTGGCTGTCCGGGCTAAAAGCGATTGGATTACCACCGTTCAGGGTATAAAGTGTTTGACCGGAAGTTGCATCCATGATTCTGGTTTGATTTCTGTAAATAATGGCAGCCAATTTTTCGTCAGGGCTCAAAGCGAAACCGAAAGGTGGAAGAGTGTATTTGTCGAAGGTTTTAATCACTTGTTTGTTGGTCAAATCCCATACCTGGGTCAATCCATTTCCAAAGTCATTTCCAACTGTAATCAGCTTTTTCCCGTCGGGACTTAATGAGATGGAGTTCAGGTGTCCGGTTTGACCGGATATAAACAAGATTTCTCTCCGAGTAGATTGGTTCCAAACCCGGAATCCATTACTCTCTCCCAAGATAAGGGTTTGGTGTTCCGGATCATTATCTGTCTCATTGATCTGGTCGTTACCAATTACATTTTCATTTAATAATTCCCCGTTAGACAAATCCCAATATCTGATTTTGCTTTCATGGTAACTTGAGCTTGAGATGTTACTTTCATATACCCAACTATTATGAATCGTAAAGAACTGTTTACCACCTGGCGCAAAGTAGACCGAGACAATTTGTTCCGCCGATTCATCAATGGGTGGATATAACAGTTCACGGCTGGCGACATCACGCACAAAAATACCTCGTGTACCGGCCGCCACAATGGTTTTATCGTCTGGGCTGAGTGCTACACTTCCAATTCCTTGAAGGTGACCTGGAAACGAGTCAAGCAAATCTCCGGTGGTGACATCCCAAAGATAAACCGTTTGATATTGAGCAGAGACTAATTTTCGACCGTCTTCACTGAAAGAGAAGGAAAGGTAATTACCATAATATGGTTCCGGACCAGTGGCAGCGAATGAGTGAAGCAATTCTTTGGTTTGAAGATCCCAAAGTTGGATAATATTCTCTTCTCCCCCAACCGCCAAAAACTTACCATCAGGACTATATTCAATTTCTTGATTCCATTGACCAGTTTCCAGTGTTGCAATGATTTCAAGTGTCTGCGAATCATAAATATCCACACCTAGGGAGGTGGCCAGAGCAAAGGTGCTGCCGTCCGGCGACCAATCCGCCGCCTCCACAATGCCACTTCCGAATTCATTCTTTAGTTTAAATTGGTAAAGATTCTGAGGATCTGTGATGTCAGCGCTTTTTGGCGAACAGGATAGCAGACCGAAAAAGCCCAAGGCAATCATAATCATAAATAACGATACTTTTAAGAGGTTTAGGTTTCTTGAGATCATCGCCATTTACATTTCCTTATTTTCGTTCTAGGTATCAGTCATGTGTTTGTTTGCTATCATCGCATCTTTGCTGATCTATATGTTTTATTCTTAAATAGATCTGTTTATCTTAAGAATCCTCGATCATGGAATACTTCTGCTACTTTTGGTCGTGAACGATGACGACATTGTCCGAAGATCGACCCCATAGTTGATAGTCATACATAGCACTCACCTCTGATGGCAGGGCGGTGAATGTTCCAGAAGTGGTTGCCCGCGTTAAGTAGGTGAGGAGGGTTAATCCCTTTTTCATGTCGGTTATAAAAAAGCTAACCCGGTCTCCGCGAATTTCCTTGTAGTTATAGCCAAATGCCTGCCAAAGATACTTTAATGGGTCGTAGTATTCGCTGTAATAGTCTGTTGCATGCCCGGTAGTGTTTAGACCTTGGTTAAGTGCTTCCAAACCTCCTGGGAGATGATCCTCGATAAGGATGTAAGATCCTGGTTGAGGCATGTGAACTGACAACTCCACACGAACCAATTGTCCAAGGACAAGGGTTTTTAGGACATCGCCAGATTTTGGATCAAGATAACGACGGGTGATACCCACATTTCCGGAAGCTTCAATCTCTGATTCTGAAATTGTATAACGAGTGATGAGATCGTATTGTAATGGGGTAGTGCCTGAGCTATTCAAATCCAGCTGGTTTGTTCTGCTTTTTAATAAAGAAAGAGGAATCTCGATATTCGTTGAAATGTGCCCACGTTCCAATGTGCCATCCGCTAATGGGGTGCCATTCAGTTGAACTCTGTATTCATTTACACCATTTGTGTTTTGTTGAGTGCCCAAATAATCTGTGAGCGCCAGAATGGTGAAAGAGGTTTCGTTCGTAGTTCCCCAACCATACCCATTGCGTTTATTGATTAAATAATTCGCTGCAGGTTCCACATATAAATTGTCTTTTCCATCGATAGTCAGGATAGCAGATAATACGAATGCTGTTGTGCGTAAACTTGACGCCATTGTCTTGCGGTGATATTCACCATCTGTAGCATCTTGCGGCCAAAATGCAAAGGACTTTTCTAATACAGCAGATGATTCGAGTACATTTACGATCGCCTCAGATCGGGTTTTATCCCCTAAATGATGAAGAGCCAGTGCCAAAGCTGCCTGACTGAACGGATCGAGTTCACGCAGGGATGCATCTGCTAGGGATTGGGTTTCTGCAAGGTTGCCCTGTCCGGCCAACGCCATACTAAATAAGGCATATGCTTTGGTGCGGGTGTCCATTTTATATAAGTTGCGAATTAAATACCCTGCTGCCCGTTCTATAACTTTTTGTTCGATGGGATATCCTGCAGACTGGATTACCGCCAATCCGTGTAATACCCAGGCGCTTTGATAGGTATCACTATTGTCGTCCAACCACCACCCCCAACCGCCGTCTGAGTGTTGGAAACCATACAACCTTTGAATGCTGGCATTTATCAGCGGATCTAATTGTGCATTGAATTCCTCCCCACCTACACCAAGCTGGGAGACTGCCCTTCCAAGCACTGCATTCGGCATAGCCCGACTCATCGTTTGTTCCACGCAGCCATAAGGGTACCCAGTTAGAAATTCCAACCCATCCAGGAGGCTGGAGGCGGGTGAATTACTAATTCGAAGAATGATCTGGCTGTTATCCACCAATAGATTTTGCGGTATGGGAATATTCAAAGTTAGATCCCCGGTAAATTCACCAGAAGTTGATTGGATATCCCGTGTTGATAAGGGTTGAATCGAGATCGGAATTTGAATCGCATCACTGGACCCATCATTGCCACTTGCCGTAAATGTTAATTGTGTTTCAGTTGTACCTGTTGGAATCACCCTCCATCCTGCTGTTACCACACCGTTGGATGGAATGATAAGGGATTGTGTTGAGGTGTCCTGAATATCTATATCATTTCCAGTAAGTGATATCTTGATTGTCCGATCTACATCGGAGTAATTATGTACCATGACAGTCAGGTGTGCTTGATCACCGGTGGTCAAGACCCTTGGCAGAATCGGACGTAAAAGCAGATCCTGTTTGGTTTCGATATTGATATGCTTTTCTCCAACTTGATGGGTTAGGGTGATTGCCTTTGCACTTAAACGCCAACTGGTAATGTTGTCAGGCAAGGTGAATGTGACGGAGACCTTTCCATTTAAATCAGTTACCAATTCTGGATACCAGGCAGCTGTATCTGGGAAATCTGTGCGCACGCCAGCCAGGGATGGTGTATCACTTCCGCCACCTCGATCGCCAATGATTATTTCTCGATACGGGTTCATGGAATTATAGGTATCCACACTAAGTGGGCGGGCACCATAAAAGGCTTTGAAAATCGCAGGTGAAAGTTCATTACTAAGACTGAAAATAGCTTCGTCCACGAGCGCTAGAGAAATTTCAGCTAGGACCGGATTTTGATCTCCATCCCTCACCTCAATATCCACAGTGATCGGATCACCTGGCGCATATTCTGATTGGTCTGTCGTCAATATGATATCCAGTGCCTTTAACTCGGCCGGCACCTGTAACTCGGTCCTGGCTATGTGCATTTGACTATCCGGAACATTACTGTAATGATATTTATATATTTTTGGATCATCACGGTTGGTTGCTTCCCAAGCATTAACAGTGACATAAACATTGGGGGCATATTCTGGCAGAATATCAGTTTCAATCAAGGTAAATGGCGCAGTCAATAGGACTTGTTGGGCGTGAAGTACACTACCGCGTTCAAAAGTCAACAGGGCAGGACCATCGAAACTAGATTCGATCATGAATTTTGCTGTTTCGTTTGGTTGATAGGATTTATTCTCTGCACTGATCACCAGTGGTTCATATGTATCTTCATTCCATCTGCTATTTTTTGAAAAAATACTCAACCAGCTTTCCGAGGTCATGCGGTTACCCAGTGCGTCCAACCCGGTCAGGGTTAATTTATAGTAACCCGCATCAAGTTGTAATTTGAGGGTAGATATACCATTCATGTCGGTGGTCATGGAAAAGGTTTCCGGCGTGGTAGCGTACTTATATGTTTCGCGATTCCAGCGACTCACTTCCAACGATAAATCGCGGAGTGGCACAGGAGCACCGGAGAGTTCCTGCACATTTGCCTGAACAATAAATGGGGTATTGGGAGTTTTAAAATAACCTGAAGTATCCAACCCTATCTTTTCTGCTGCGTTTGCAACTGTGTAAATATAATACCCGCTAACAGGCTGATTATTTCCATCATCGGCGGTTACTTCCACTGCAAAAGTCTTTGTACGAAGACTTGAACGCCAGTCACCAAATGTCCCGTATTCAAAATAGCCACCCTGGTCGGTCCAGAGCTGGAGTTTTGCCTTTCCGTCTTCATTTGTGCTTAACACATTTTCTTCTTCCTCCCAAACTGCATACCAGGTGTATTGCACCTCCTCAGGATTGGAATTCCACCAATCATAATAAGGATGGAGGCGGTAATATCTATATGTGAGTTTTGCGTTTGACACTGGTTCCCCAAAGAAGTAGTTTACATCAACGTCCAGATCAAGGGTTTCTCCAGAAATTAGTTGATTATCGGCTTGGGGGTTGGATGGTTCTAGTGTTACCTGATATTCAGGTTTTCTGTAATCTTCAATTCGAAATATCTGGCGGCTGATTTCCCCTTCAATATCTATTTCGATTGCATAGTAGCCTAATGGCGCGCCTTCGGATATCGTAAAGGAACCATTCACTGTACCAAATTCGTTCGTAGTCATCTGAGTGGACTGAATGAGATTGTTCCTGGGGTCACGGATATGAATTGTAATGGGGGCATCTTCGGCGGGGATGGAATAGCGCACGTCATAATCGTGGCGTATGATGGCTTTGTAATTTATGGTTTGTCCTGGTTTATATATTGGTCGATCAGTATAGGTATAAACGAGATATCTGGCTGGATCATTATTGTATTGCACCCAACCATCATAACTGTCCCATCCTTCATTCAAGCCGGTCACCGCAACATCAGCATCTCCTGTGCCTCCTACCCTTGCAGTTACGAGCATAGGCTGATAGCCGGTTGGTACCAAACCTTGGTAAAGCCCTTGTTCATCTGTTCTGCCTTCTCGAATCTTTTCTCCACGACTCGAATACAATCTAATTTCTGCGTTGGATATGGCATCTCCATTGATATCTGTAACCCAGACAAATATTTGATCCCCGTAAATTTTTGCCATGACTGTATTTCGTGACAAAATAAGGAATAACTGGCTATAACTGCGCCCATCATGCTTCATGTTCAAGACATATAACCCGGGTGCTATTTGCGGGGGGATGATTGTTTCCCTGATGCCTCCAATTTCATCGTCTGTTGAATTCCAGGAAGCCACCAGGCGATTTTCTGATGGATCAGGGAGAGTGATTCTTGGTAGAGAATACCCCCGACCGAAATCCTCGGAATACAATTTTACGAAATCGTTCAAGTCATAACGATATGCTTCAAACTGAATCGGATCTGTCCCGGAATACTGAACTCTACGTGGACCATTGACATCTACAACTTGAACATTGGATCCATATCCGCCAAACGATGCAATAGCTGGATATGAAGAATAGTAATCCCGAACAGTAAATTTCCACTGAAATGGTTCCAGGATTA
The DNA here is from genome assembly GCA_002343775.1 of Anaerolineales bacterium UBA2395. Classification (GTDB taxonomy): domain Bacteria; phylum Chloroflexota; class Anaerolineae; order Anaerolineales; family Villigracilaceae; genus Villigracilis. Next base: position 58,867 of record DDSH01000019.1, on the reverse strand, counting down.
ATGGACGATTGGCAATATCCTTTAATGCAGGTGAAATCGAGACCGTGTAGTCTTGCTCACCTTGAAAAAGTTCCGTTGGCGTAAAGATAAGTATATTATCAAAAGAGCTTCCCTCGCTTCGGTCCCAGGAAAATCTCCCCTTAATGGCTGGGCGTATGGAAAAGGCATTTTGTGCTGATAGCTTTTCCACTGGTTTATTGAAAATAATCTGGATTGCAGAAAAATCCTCGTGTACATATTCTCCGTCTTTGGGTTGAACCGACTCGACAGGAGCTGGAGCATTGAAGGAAAGTGGGCGTTCATCAAATACAATTTCCCCGAATTTGTCGTATAAAGGTGACTTCAGTTGTAGGGTGTAGTGTTTGGCAGGTGGTATTGACGTTGAACCGATGAATTCAAGGGTTTTGGTGTTCTGCCATATCCATTGACCCTCGAGGGGTGGTTGAATTTCAAACGGGATATGGCTTTTGCTCCAATTTATTGAATGACTGAATGTTAGTTTGATCTTATTTGGTTCAGGGATTTCAAGATCAATGGTAAAGGGGTCAAGCCAGTAGTACCATCGATAATCTTCTTTGAGGTTTTGTCCGTTTATATCTATTGCTTTCTCACCATAGAAAGTCAGGGCGTATTGAGTGCCTGGTTTGAATAATTCCGTGAACTCGATTTGTAGTGTTATTGCATCTAACCATTTAAATGCATGAGGCAGGTCGGGTTGAATGGAAAACGCAGACTCTGTTTGTTCCTGATCCATAGATTGGCTAAACGTCACTTGGATGCTGCTCGACCGATCTGAAAGAAAACCGCCTTTTGGATACACTTGGAGTATGTGTGGAATATTTGCTGAGTTATTTTCTACATGGTTAATTACGGTTGGAGATAGATACTGGGCAGGGGGTAATGCTTTGGCGTTACCAATGCCTATTGAAGTTAATACATAAATAAGAACGACTGTCCAAATTCCTGCTTTTTTTCCTGTCACAGTTAACATGATTTCCTCCTGATATATGAAAGGTACATGTACCTTTTAATTCTATCACCCAATCTGCCCTCGAATGTATTGCCGCCTACGTGCTTTTACAGTTTTTCCCCTCTTCTGTATACTGCAAATGTATTCATATAAATTCCGCTTAGCGACAGCATTTGACCACCTTCTGGACGCGGACAATAAAATCGAACTAAATTAGCAAGACAGAACCTTACCAAATCAGGAGAAATACCAGAGTTGTCCTACATAACAGATGAACGCATTGATGAGTTTGCAAAAGCCTTTGTAGCTTATCTACGACGGATGCTTGTCGAAAGCAAAAAAACAGAAAAAAAGGAAAAGAACGGAAATGCAAAGAAGCCTACCCGCAGATAGACAACACTTCCCAGTTACCTTCGAGGAGCTGGATGAATATATCAAGCAGGAATATGAATACCTGGATGAGATCAAGGGAAATTCGACTTGGGCTATTTACTCTAGAGTGTCACGGGTTGACCCCAAGTTTCAAGGGTATTCCCTTGAGATCCAACCGGACCGGGCGGAAGAGTATGCACGAGCTCATGGCGCCACAAAAGTGGAGATCTATAGTGATCCGAACAAGACTGGTCGCAATAGCCGACGAAAAGAACTCCAACGCCTGGTTCGGGATGTCCGCTCGGGTCGCATCAAAGTGGTTGTGGTTCACCGTTTGGATCGTCTGTATCGTAATCTTGAGTCCATTTTGGGCTTTGTCCGTTTTTTGAAACGACACAAAGTTGGATTAATAAGTGTCACCGAGAATATTGATACCAAGACCCGGCAGGGACTTCAGATGCTGGCGTTGCTGGGAATGATGGCAGAGAGTTATGTGCATCAGACCAGCGAACGCACCCGTGAAGCCAAGGCACATCGCGCAAGAAGCGGCTTGCCAAACGGCTATTTGCCACTGGGATACTGTAATGGTCTTTGCACCACTTGTAATGATGCTCACGGGAAAGGAATTTGCCCCTTGGTGGGGATGGAGGATCGAGCGGAAAGCCAGCGGGGGCGTATTGCTGTCCCTCATCCAGTGACACGTTTTGCCATTCCGTGGATATTCGAGTTATTCCTGAAAGGGTACAGCTACCGCGAGATCGCCGACTGGCTAAATTCCCATGACTTCACATTGCCAAATGGACAGTCTATTCGGTATCGTACAAAGGGACAAACCCTAAGCAATCCATTGGGATTATTTTCTAGAGATAGCATTCGCGCCATTGTGGAGAATCCGTTTTTTGCCGGCTTGGTCGCGCGCTATGAACGTCCTGAACTGGATATGGATGATGACCCGGAGGACCCGGAGAGGAAGATCAAGAAAGGGAAGCAGATTAACAGTCGGCGCATCATCGAATTGCAGCCGGGCAAACATCAGGCATTGATCAGTATGGAGGAATGGAAAGCGTCTCAACACATGCGGAAAATGAAGGGACGCACACCAACTTCTATTTCCAATACAAAACAAATCTATCCATTGACCGGTGTTAGCCGGTGCTGGATATGTTTTGAACAGAATGGAAGCATTGTCACGCTCAGAGGCGGAACCATGCGAAACAACAAACGGACCTATCGTTGTGCAGCGTTACAGGATCGGTGTGTGACGAAAAAGGGTAGGCAGAATCTTGTCATTGATAACAAGTCCTTTCGTGAAATCAAGGTCCGCTCCAATTCCATCAGCCAGGCTATTGTGGAGCTGCATACCACCCGTTATTTATCTGGTGATCAATTGGAATCCGAGGTGGATCGACTATTGGCAAATATAAAATTGACAGATGAAATCAAGGAAAAAATACTGGCTTACTTTGTCTCGGATGAGGGTCTTCCAGCGTTTGAAAGAGAAAATTTCAACTTGCGTCAATCCCTGAAACGATATCAGGATCTATATAAGCAGGGCGATATTAGCAAGGCGGAATATGAGGAACAAGCCCACTTCATCCTGCAACGATTACGGTCATTAAAGCCTTCTGCCAATCCTGCCGTTCAGGAATTATTGCCGTTATTGGAAGATTTTCCTGGAAACTGGTCCCGAATGTTGCCTGGCGAAAAAAGAATCCTTCTCAATATCATGTTCAAGGGTTTGTACTTTGATGCGCAGGGAAAATTACGGAAAATCCTTGCCTATCCACCCTTTGATACATTGCTGGGCTTGGAAGAGTAAAGTCAGCTTCGTTTTCTGAATTCACTCATAATGGTGCGGAACGCGCTGACTAGGTTACGGCGTGAATCTGCACTGTTTATTTCTGTGAGATCCAAAGCCAAATCCACAGCTTCAGGAGAGATTTGTTTGGTGCTGTTGCCGTGAGCAATATCAAAGATCTTCAACGTAGGCCATTTGGCAAGTTGAAGCAGTTCATTTGGGTTGATGCCAAAGTAATCCGCCAGCATGATGCATGCAATCATGTTAGGGCGTTCCCCATTGACGATCCTTCGAACGAATTGATGATCCAGCCCTGCCTTCAATCCAGCAGCTCGTAAAGACTCATTTCTCTGTTCGAGTAATTCCCTAATTCTGTTTGACAATGGGGTGAGATCGATCTCTCCTTTTCGGGCATTTCTTAGGCGTTTTGCAATTGGTTCTTCCATTGGATTCTCCTCGATGCGATAGAATGCACGAACGTGATTATATATCTTCACTGAGAGGAGAAAAATTGTATGACGTCTTTTTCTATGCGAGCTGTTGGCTATCGAAGGGTCTCAATGCGTGAACAGGTGGATGGTTTTAGCCTGGATGCGCAGGAAAACAACATCCGAAAACTTGCTGCTGAGCGAGGTTGGGACCTTATCAAGATATATACAGATGCGGGTATCTCCGCCAAGAAGGACAGCCGGCGTCCGGAATTAGCAAGGTTGATGCAGGATGCGGAAGATGGACATTTCGATGTCATCATCGTGGATAAGATTGATCGCTTCTATCGCCACCTGAACGGTCTTCTCAATGCGTTGGATCAACTGAACAGCCATAATGTCACCTTCATATCCGTTCAAGAGCGCCTGGATTTCACCACTCCTTGGGGTAAGTTAACTCTAACCATGCTTGGGATGCTGGCGGAGATTTATATCGACAACTTGCGTCAGGAAACTCGAAAGGGGAAGATGCAACGTGCCCGTGATGGGCTGTGGAATGGCAATATTTCCTATGGATATTGCCGTGGGTTATGCTCAAGATGTACCGACCCCAATGGTCCGGGATACTGTCCGGATGTTGGGATGCCGGATAAGGGGAATGGCAAAACAATGATCGAACATCCCATTGATGGGAATGGTGTTCGAATGATGTTCGATTTTTATTTGAATGGGATAAAGAGTGATATTGGCGTTGCAGAGAAAATGAACCAAATGACCTTCACTTTGCCGGATGGTACAGTGCGAAATTATCGGCAAAAGGGGATTCACGGAAGGAAAGGTCCAGGTGTATTTACAAAAGACTTTGTGCGGGGAGTCCTGACGAGGATTTTATATACGGGAAAGATTGCCTACTATGGCAGAGGTAGAAAGCGAAAAATCGAATCCTTGTATCCAGGAAAACATCCTGCCTTGATTTCTGATGAGACATTTAATGCACTAATGGATCTACGAAAAACAATGGGGACTGTGTCACACATGAAAAGAAATACAAAGCAAAGACTTTACCCTCTGACAGGAATAATATTTTGCGCAGGCTGTGGTTGGCCCATGCGCGGATCAACATGGCGGGCGAAAGGATTTGTTTACGCGGACTCCGGTCGAATAGAGCTTGATAATGGACATTGTGACCAGAAAGTGATAAAAGCGATCCCGTTGGAGAAGCAGGTGGTCAAGCTTCTGTATCAAGCATCAAAGGCTTGGGAGAAATCTGCAAAGCCTGATGTGATCAACAAGCATGCAAATGATGCACAGAATGAATTACAAAGAGCACAGGAACTTTATATACGCGGTGAAATTACGAAAGAAATTCTTGAAAGAGAGAAGGAACGCGTTGAAAATATCATCAATCCCTTGCAGGAAAATAATTTCACTGCTACACTAACATTAAGCAAGAAAGTCCAAGAGGCATATGCCAACTGGACTAAACTAAGTACAATCGAACAAAAAAGATTGCTTCGACTCGCGATCGAAGCAATCTTTGTGCGAGAAAACGCGCTAGTGGCTATCCAACCGACTTTTGCGTTTCTTCCTCTTTTTACAACCTTTTTTGAAGGTTGCAGTAAGAGCGGTCCCGACGGGATTCGAACCCGCGATCTCGGCCTTGACAGGGCCGCATGTTAGGCCGCTACACCACGGGACCAATTGGTTAAGCGGGCGATAGTTTACCATGATGGTATATCCGTGTCAATACAACGAAATCGACTTTTATGATTTCGATTTCCCCCTTGCAGGTTGTTTACCAATTTGCAAACTACAAACCATCTAACTTGACACAATGAAAGCCCTGTTCTAAAATTGTCACACAAATTTGAAGGTGGCGTCCCGCAAAACTTCATTGGGACGTTCATAATTCCCCAGGAGGGCTGCTTGTCTAAGAACCGTACGCAACAGATGGTGGAACGCCTGCGCGAGCTACAGGCATCCTCGCCGGATATTGAAGCTTCCGCAGTAGTCAGTGTAGATGGCTTGAGCATCGCATCTGCTCTTCCACAAGGCGTGGAAGAAGACCGTGTCTCCGCCATGTCAGCGGCAATGCTTTCCCTGGGCGAACGCATTGCAGGAGAATTGGGGCGTGGATCTCTCGAACAGGTCTATATCAAAGGCGTAAAAGGATATGTCGTCCTGATGTCGGTGGGTGAGGAAGCCGTACTGACCGCCCTGGCTCGCGAACAAGCCAAATTGGGTCTGATCTTCCTCGACATGCGCCGCGCTGCCGAAGATCTCGCAAAGTTGATTTAGTGGAGTACCTATGAGCCCCATTCAAAAAGCCGGACTATACTATCCCAATAAATTTGGCTTGATCACCATCAAATCACTCGAAGAAGTGATGGGCAAGAACGGTTTGAACGCCATCCTTAACCTTGGCGGCTTAAGCCATTACATTGAAAATTACCCCCCTGATAACTTGGATAAAGGATTTGACTTTGCCGAACTTTCCGCCATTGGTTCTTCTTTGGAGGAAATGTACGGTCCGCGTGGCGGTCGTGGCCTCGCGCTTCGCGCCGGACGCGCAACCTTTGCCGACGCCCTGAGGAATTTCGGCGCCTTAGCCGGTGCCGCAGACCTGGCATTCGTCGTCCTCCCGCTTCAATCCAAACTGAGGATCGGTTTGCCCGCCTTCGCCAAGATCTTCACCCAACTCAGCGACCAGCAAACCACCGTCGAGGAAAAAGATACCGAGTGGGTTTGGACAATCCACAAATGCCCCTGCTGTTGGGGACGCTCCGGCGTGGACAAGCCCGTCTGCTTCATTGCGGCAGGCTTGCTGCAGGAAAGCCTCAAGTGGGTCTCCGGTGGAAACGAATTCCGCGTCAATGAGTCCAAATGTGTTGCCATGGGCGACAGTGTTTGCGAGTTCATCATCCAGAAAGAACCGATTTCCTGATACAGGATCCAGCATGACGGTCACAAAGTCAAAAATCCTTATCGTCGAAGATGACCCCGATGTGGCAGAAATGCTGACAGCGTATTTTCGTTCACAAGAATACGATGTTTCCACGGTAAACTGGGGCGAGGACGGCGTCCGTTCTGCCCAGCAAGCCACCCCCGACCTTGTTATATTGGATATTCGCCTGCCCGACATCGACGGTTACGAAGTAGCCCGTCGCCTTCGCACCGACCGCCGCACAGCGGATGTCCCCATCATCTTCTTGACCGAAAAACGAGACCGTGCCGACCGTTTGCAGGGGTTGGAGATCGGCGCCGATGATTACATCACCAAACCTTTCGATATTCAGGAACTGAGGCTTCGGGTTCGAAATGCCCTGAAACGAGTCAGTCAGGGATCGTTGACCAACCCCGTGACCGGTTTGCCGGAAGGCGCTCTGGTGGATGAAAAGCTGTCCGAAGTGCTCGGTAAAGACGGGTCTGCCTTGCTGTATGTCTCACTTGAGTATATGGAAACATTTCGTGAAATGTACGGGTTCGTTGCATCGGATGATGTGCTGCGGGCGGTGAGCTTGATGATCGTGAACACCATGCGCGAGGTCAGCCGGCCGGATGATTTCCTTGGTCACCTGAGCGGAACCGATTTTATATTGGTCGTGCCGCCGTCCAACCTGGCAGCCTTGAGCGACAAATTAAAGTCACGGCTTGAGCAGGCGGTGGAATATTTCTACCCCATCAAAGACCGCGAGCAAATGACGAAACATCCCAACCGACTTGGTTCCAAGATCGTGGAAATTGCATCTCTCAAAGGTTTTTCCGGGGATGTTGAGCAATTCAAGGGTGAATTGCTCAACCCAAAGAACAGGTAACAAATTTGCGCGCGACGATCGTTATTCCAACATATAACGAAGCGGAGAACCTTCCCAAATTGGTCTCCGCTTTATTTTCGCTTCCGCTCGAATTGCGGGTTTTGGTTGTAGACGACAACAGTCCCGATGGGACGGGACGGATCGCAGAAGAGCTGGCTCGCACCCACCCTGGCAGGGTGGATGTGCTTCACAGACCCGGCAAAATGGGCTTGCGTTCGGCGTATCTGAACGGGTTTCAGAAGATTCTTGATGGGGATGCCCAAGCCATCGTCCAGATGGATGCGGATTTTTCCCATGACCCCGCCAAATTGGTTGAGATGGCGCGTCTGCTTGAGTCATCTGATATCGTGCTCGGGTCTCGCTACGTCCAAGGCGGGTCGGTGGACGAGAAATGGCCCATATGGCGAAAGTGGCTCTCTGCGTTTGGAAATTTCTATGCACGTTCCATTTTGGGGCTGCCCCTGCATGATGTAACCACGGGATACCGCATGTGGCGTACTGAGGCGCTGAAGCAGATGCCGTTCGAACGCATCCAATCGAGCGGATATATTTTCCTCGTGGAGATGATCTATCTGGCGCATTGCCTTGAATTCAAGATCGGTGAAGTACCCATCTATTTTGCCGACCGGCGCTTTGGAAAATCCAAGATGTCGCTCAAGATCCAGATCGAAGCCGCCGTCCGTATCTGGCAGGTGCTGTGGAATTATCGTGACCTGCGAAAGGCGGGCAGGCTGGCTAGGTTGTAATCCCTTCCTCAAACCGGCTCTCTCTGATAAAATACCGCCCGCAAGCCGAACGAAAAAAGAAACCCTCGGCGGACCTGTCGAGGGTTTTTATGTGCCTGTCATTTGAATTGAAAAGAGAACTCATGATCGAAAGAAAAGACCTCCGTAATATCGCCATTATCGCTCACGTTGACCACGGCAAGACCACCCTTGTGGATGGGCTGCTGCGCCAGTCGCATACCTTCCGCGAGAACCAGCAAGTTGCCGAACGCGTCATGGATTCGAACGACCTCGAACGCGAACGTGGCATTACCATCCTTGCCAAGAATACTGCCATCACGCTGGATGACCCGGTCTCGAAGCAGACCGTTAAGATCAACATCGTGGATACACCCGGTCATGCCGATTTCGGCGGTGAAGTGGAACGCGTCATGAACATGGTGGATGGCGTGCTCTTGCTCGTTGATGCGGCGGAGGGTCCCATGCCGCAAACACGCTTCGTGTTAAAAAAGGCGCTCGAAATGGGACACAAAGCCATTGTGGTCATCAACAAAGTAGACCGCAAGGATGCCGAACCTTCGCGCGTGCTCAACGAAACGTTCGACCTGTTCATCGAACTTGGCGCGAGCGAAGATCAGGCGGATTTTCCCGTCATTTATGCGCAGGCGACGGCGGGCAGGGCGGGGACTTCCCCCGAACCAGGACCTGACCTTCAGCCCCTGTTCGATGCCATCTTGAAGCACATTCCCGCCCCAAAAGTGGACCCGAATGCGCCCTTGCAAATGCTGGTTACCACTCTTGGCTATGACGATTATCGCGGTGTGACCGCCGTTGGTCGGCTGTTCTCCGGCAAGATCAAAGCCGGGCAAAAACTTGCCCGCATCAAAATGGATGGGACGATCCTGCCCGAAACCGCGCGCTATCTTTACACGTTCAAGGGGTTGAACAAGGTTGAGGTAGGTGAGATCGAGGCGGGCGATGTAATTTCTCTTGCCGGGCTCGAAGAAATTTCCATCGGCGAGACGCTGGCAGACCCTGCCAACCCTGTGGCGTTGCCGACGATCAAAGTGGAAGAGCCAACCGTTCGTATGACGTTTGGGGTGAACACCTCTCCTTTTACAGGGCGCGAAGGCAAGTGGAGCACATCCCGCAAACTGCGCGAACGCCTTTATGATGAGTTGCGCACCAACGTCGCTCTCCGTGTGGAAGATACCGAGTCGGCGGAAAATTTCCTCGTCTCAGGTCGAGGCGAATTGCATCTCGGCATTCTGATTGAAACCATGCGCCGCGAAGGCTATGAGTTCCAGGTCTCACGCCCGGAGGTCATCTATCATAAAGCCGAGGACGGCGCGTTGCTTGAACCTTTTGAAGAAGTTCACATTGAAACCAGCAATGAAACTGTCGGTGCGGTGGTGGAGATGCTCGGGGCGCGGCGCGGAAAAATGATGGACATGCAGGATTCGGGTCAGGGTATGACGCGCATTGTTTACATTGTGCCGACGCGCGGCTTGCTCGGTTTCCGGTATCAGTTCCTCACATCCACTCGCGGGGCGGGTATCATGCATACCATTTTCCACGGCTACGATGAATTGGCAGGTCCAATCGCATCGCGCAACAACGGTTCACTGGTGGCATGGGAAGCGGGTACGACCACGGCGTACGCGCTCAAGTCTGCTGAGGAGCGCGGTATTCTGTTTATTGGTCCCGGCGTGGATGTGTATGAAGGTATGGTGGTTGGCGAAAACGCGCGCGGGCAGGATATTTCAGTGAACGTGTGCAAGAAAAAGCACCTGACCAATGTGCGCGCGGCGCGTGGTGATATGGAAATCCGCCTCACTCCGCCGCGACAGATGTCTCTTGACGAAGCGATCGAATACCTCGCTGATGATGAATTGCTCGAAATCACGCCAGAGAACTTCCGCATTCGCAAGCGCATTCTCGATACGGAAGAGCGCGGCAAGCAGACCAAAAAGGTCAAAGAACAGTTCGAAGCCTAGTGAAAACAAAAAGCCTTACGAATTTCGTAAGGCTTTTTGTTGAATGCTATGGGCAAGTGAAGCTTGCGGTATTGCTGGTGGATTTGCCCGCTGAGTTGAATGCCTGAACTTGATAACTGACGCTCTGCCCGGATGAAAGCGAAATGACCTCGCTGTAGGTGGTGGAGTTGGCAGGCAGGTCGGCGATTTCTTCTCCGTTGCGAAGGATACGATAGCCGGATTCGGTATCGGAGCGGTCATTCCAATTTAGGGTCACTTCGGTTTGACCATCGCCGCGGCAGAAGTAGTTCCAGCCGTTTTGCGTGAAAGTGGGGGCATCTGGCACGCCGCCGATGGGAGTGGGTGGCGCGGTGACAGTGGGCACGGTGGTGTAACTTCCAGCCGGCGTGACGAATTCTCCCGCCACCCAACACTGACCTTTGTCTGTCTCCACTACCCAATAATTAGGCGGGAAAAATCCGACGATCTCAACCGACACATTGGGGAGAATCTGTGTCACCCGCTCATAAGTCGTGCCAGGACCGGTGCGGCAATTTGTCACATCTTCAAAACTGGCGGATGGCTGTGAGAACGTCGGCGTGAGGGTAACAGCGGTGCCAGCGGGTTGTGTAGATGATAACGACCCGGCAGTGGGGCTTGCCAACGGGGTTGCGTTGCTCAATGCAGCTTCAACGGTCAGCGCGGCGGCGGTGGCGATATCCGGTTCTGTCTGCTCCGGGTTGACAGGCAAGTTGCAAGCGGAAAGGGTCAAGCCCATTACGAGTAACAGAATGACGATGCTCTTCATTGTTTTCTCCAATACCGATGATCTTTTTTCCGGGGATATTTTACTCGCCATCACCATCCAACCAGGTTTCCATATAGGGTTTTTCCATTTCAACGGCTTGTTTTGTTAAGTGAAGCGGGTGGAAGGTATCCACCATCACAGCGAGTTCCCGTGTTTCAGTTTTACCAATGCTGGCTTCGGTCATGCCGGGTTGTGGACCATGCGGCAACCCAAACGGATGCAGACTGATATCTGAACGGTCGATGCCTTTGCGGCTCATGAAGTTACCCTCGGCGTAGTAAATGACCTCGTCTGACTGGATGTTCGAGTGGTTATATGGCGCGGGGATGCCATCGGGGTGATAATCGAACAATCTTGGGACGAAGGAGCAGACCACAAAGTTCCAGCCTTCGAAGGTCTGGTGAACAGGCGGCGGCTGGTGGATGCGACCGGTAATGGGTTCAAAATCTTCGATGTTGAATATCCACGGATAGAGATAGCCGTCCCAGCCGATGACATCGTGGGGATGATAGTCCAAAATGTGTTGTGAGATACGGTCTCGCACCTTTACGCGGACCTCGAACTCGCCGCGCTCTGTGTGCGTTTCCAACTCTGTGGGGATGCGGATGTCGCGCTCGCAGTAGGGGGCATGTTCGAGCAGTTGACCATAATGATTGCGGTAGCGTTTGGGCGGCTCGATCTGGCTGGGGTTTTCGATGGTGAAGAATTTTGTCTCTTCGTTGAGTTCCATTTGCCAGGTTGTACCGAAGGGGATGACGATGTAGTCGCCTTTGCGGAAGGTCAGGTTGCCGAATTGGCTTTTGAGTGTGCCGCTGCCGTCGTGAACCCACCATGTTTCGTAGGCTTGTGAGTTACGGTAGAAGTAATCCATTTTGCCTTTGGGGGCACGCGAGACGCCGAGGATGACGTCGTTGTTTCCGAGCAGGGGAATTCTTCCAGAAACTGGATCAGCCCCGAGCGGGGTGTGATCCGTTTTCAAGGCGCGGTGGCGGATCGGTCCGAAGTCTACATATTCGGGTTTGGCGGGTCCGCAGTCTGCCATCTGCTTTATGCGTGGCGGCAGGAAGTGATGGTAGAGGATGGATTGGAGCGAAGAGAAGCCTTCAAGCCCCATGACTTCTTCGCGGTAGAGTTTTCCGTTCGGTTTTTTAAACTGCGTGTGGCGTTTGTGGGGAATGCTGCCAAGTTTATGATAAAAGGGCATCGTATTCTCCTATTCTTTTGGATTAAAGATGACGACACTTTCCTGTTCGTTTGGGTCGTTGCGGGCGACGACGGCGATGACCTGCTCGGTATCGCTCAAGTTGACGGGCTGGTGCGGCAGGTTGGGCGGGATGAAGAGAAAGTCTCCCGCTTCATTGATGCTGGACTGTTCGAGGTTGTGTCCATAGCGGGTTTCGGCTTTGCCTTGGATGATGTAGATGACGGTTTCGTAGCCGTCGTGGTAGTGGGCGACGGCTTTTCCGCCCGGCGGGATGATGACCAAATGCATACAGAGATGCTTCGACCCGGCGGTACGCGCCGAGATGCCTTCAAAGTTTGGGAGTTCTTGTTTGGTCAGGTGGGTCCCTTGCGGGCGGACGGTGATGACTTGGTCGGTCATGAGGCTCCTATTGAATAAGGATGGATTGGATGAGCGCATCCAGCAGGGAGATGGGTGGACTGAATTGGTCGGCTGGAGTCTGGTTGAGTTTATTGGTGATCGCTTCGTTATACTGGGCGACTTGCGGGTCGTTGAACCCAGTCAGGGTGGGGAAGATTAAACCGCCTTCGGGAACAACCGGCGTTGGCGTGGTGGAACTGGGATCGGGGTTGTATGACATGTCGACTAGGAACGGTACGCGGATCGGTGCGATGACTGAGACGTAGTATTTGCCGTCGCTGGTGATACCCTGAAAACTATAGATCAGGAAGTCGTTGGTGATGGGAACCGGCGCCTGATGATATTGCTGAACCGCACGGATGCCGCTGCCGTTCGGAAAATCGACTCGGGCGTTCTGCGTATCGATGACCAATCCTGCATTGAAGGGTGGTAGTACCGTTACCCTGGTCAGGTCATTGTCCGCGAGTTTTTGTTGCAGCAGGGGAATCCGCTCGGCGGCGACCTCGCTCATTTGCATGTATTCTCCGGCGGGAATGATGTTGATCTCGAAGTCAAAGTTGCTTGGGAATGAGTCGGTCTGTGTGAGTAGAAATCGAGTATATTCCGGCGCTACGGACCAGAACGGATCACCTTCCACGTATTCGTTGCGCGGAACGATCTCAGATTGCGCGCCAGTGGCGAGTCCTTCAGGAATGATGAAGTTGACGTTTTGGAAGGCGATGGGAATGCCGTTGGGTTGCGTGGCGGTGTCTTCAGCCTCCTGCACCTGCGGTGTTGGGATGCTCGCAGCTTCTTGTGTATGGGTTTGTAGCGTGGCCGCGACCATGGTTTCTAATTCGGTTTGGTCTGGTTGTGTTGCGGGAACCGTCCCTCCGCATGCCAGCGCGATTATCGTCAGCCCCGCCAGAATTAGTGTCAGTGAGTTTCGTTTCATGTTGCCCTTCCCATTTTCAATTTGGATTTTGACCGTCTCTGCATCTGAGTGTAATTCGGGAACGGGATTTCGTCATCTGACCCAAAAATACTATATTGGCTGACAGGGACCGGCTCGCTTCAAACGGGGCAGCGGATCCGGCAAACAGAGTCAGGCGTCGGGTTGAGTCGATGCGGCGGTGCGTCTGAGACTATAAATTGCCACGTCGTTCCTGCTCCAGTTCAAGCGATTCGAACAGGGCTTTGAAGTTGCCTTTGCCGAATCCCTGCGCGCCGTGGCGTTGAATGACCTCGATGAACATGGTGGGGCGGTCTTGAATGGGGCGCGTGAAGATTTGCAGCAGGTAGCCTTCGTCGTCTTTGTCTACGAGGATGCCGAGTTCGTGGATGGTCTTGAAATCTTCCTTGATCTTGCCGACGCGGTCGGGCAGCATTTCGTAGTAGGTATCGGGCACGCGCAAAAATTCGACGCCGTTCTTGCGAAGTTTATCAACGGTATCAATGATGTCACCGGTGATGATGGCGATATGCTGCGCGCCGGGCGACATGTAGTAGTCGAGATACTCTTCGATCTGGCTTTTGCGTTTGCCATCTGCCGGTTCATTGATGGGGAATTTGACGCGTCCGTTTCCATTTTGCATAACCTTGGACATCAGCGCGGAGTATTCAGTGGAGATATCTTTGTCGTCAAAGTGCATGAGTTGACGGAAACCCATCACTTGATGATAGAAGTTGACCCAGTGATTCATCTTACCGAGTTGTACGTTGCCGACGATGTGATCGATGGCGGCAAGACCGGTGGATTCAGTTTCGTGTTTGAGCGGGCGATAGGTTGGTGCGAAGGTGCCTTTGTAATCATCACGGTCGATAAAGGCGTGGATGGTTTCGCCGTATGTGTAGATGGCAGAACTGCGGTAAATGCCGTGGTCATCTTTTTCTTCACGCGGCGCCCAGGCAGATTTTCCTCCGCGGGCGGTGGTTTCGCGCCAGGCTTTTTCGACATCGTCCACTTCAAGGGCAATGATCTTAACGCCGTCGCCGTGTACCATGTGATGCGATGCCAGCGGGCTGGAGGGGGAATAGGGCGCAGAAACAACAAACCGCGCCTGCCCCGATTCGAGTACATACGAGGCGAAGTCGCGGTTACCGGTCTCTAACCCTGAATATGCAACGGGTTTGAAGCCAAATGCCTTCCACCAATAGTACATGGCGTGTTTGGCGTTGCCCACATAAAAGTGGACGTGGTCGAACGATTTGATCTGGAGGAAGTCGGCTTCCTCGGTCATGGGGCGGGAATCGGGTTTTTCTTTTGTTACCATTTTCTCTCCTTTGGTTGGTCTATGTCCGCATTTTACGACAAAGGATGTCCGATTGCAAACGAAAAATCTGTATTTGGGACTGTGTTGAAGGTTCCAAATACAGGCAAAAAACTGCCCGGTATTTTGACCGGGCAGGGTAGATGCTTTATGTAGTTTGGACTTTTGCTGTAAAAAATTTATCCTTGATCAGGAATGGAATATAAAGAATGAACAACATGATGAACGCCAGTATCTCCAATTGTGGGATGTACCAGGGCCACGGCGAGAGTGCATCCATCAGGGTTGGGGAAGGTGGTTTCTCCGCGATGAAAAGATAGTTGCTGCCAATGGCACGGTTGAGAAAAAAGATGGCGACCATGTAAATGTTCGTCCAGATGAAGATGCGTTTGAACGACGACAAGGTAGGACGGAACCCTTCCACCACAGTCATGAAAATGGGGATGGTGATCAACAGTCCGTGGGCGACCAGGGTTTGCATGATTCGGAAATGAGGAATGTCATACATCGCTCCATCCGCCGGGGTGAGAAATGCCTGTAAAGCGCCTGCAATACCGAGGAAATAAGCGAATTCATATGTATTGCGATTTTTGGTCAGGGCGGCATACACGGTCACCCAAACCATCACACTGCACAAATGCAATGGCAGGGTGGTTTGGATGTTCCAAATTCCCCAGTACGCCCACCAGACATGAATGCTGATTTCTGAAACGGCAAGCAGGATCGCCAACGTCATCCGGATCGTATTCTTTTGTTTTTCATTCCATACGTTTCGGAAGTAGAAAAAAGAAAGCCATGTCAACATAAAAATGACGATCACAGCCAGATGTTTGGGACCAAATAATTGAAGGGGAACTTCCGTCACATCCACAGAAAAGAAATCAGCCACGCCAGCCTCCTTGACAATGATTATTGATGGAACTTACTTGATCGAAACGACCTTTCCCCCGGTCATCTTTTGCAGGTCTTCCGTCTTCAATTCAAAGATGGCGTTCGGCGTACCGGCGGCTGCCCAAATGGTCGGATACTGCAAAAAGTCTTCGTCTAGATAGGTTTCCATTTTCTCAGCGTGACCGATGGGCGGCACTCCGCCGATGACAAAACCGGTCACAGCGCGGACAAAATCCGCATCCGCTTTGCCGATGGGTTCACCCGCATACTCACCGATGAGTTTTTCGTTCACGCGATTCGGACCCGACGCTAGAATCAGGATCGGCTTGCCGCTTGCCTTGCCGCGAAAGATCAACGACTTGACGATCTGCCCAATCTGACAACCTGCGCGGTCGGCGGCTTCCTGCGCCGTGCGCGTGGATTCAGCGTGTTCGACCACGGTGTAGTCGTACCCGAGTGTGTTGAGAATGTCTTGAATTTTCTGGGCAGAGGGGGAAAGGGTTGGCATCCGCCAATTATAGCGGGTTAAGTTTTGCGTGTGTACTTGATCTGCCACTTGACCTGCCAGGTTTGCCCGCCATCGTCAGAACGCTCCCAGTTCCAATCGAAATGATCCGGTTTGATGTTGTACCAGACCATCCTTTGTTTGCATGCCTCACCCTGTACGATGGCATCGCGTGCGAGGATCATTTTTTCACCCTCGAATCCCCCGGTGAAATCCAGATAACTGCCCGAGTTGTCCACCCAGGTCTGGCACCATAGACCCCGCTCCGCGTCATAGCATGAAACGCTCATGCCCTTTAGATCCTGCGCGGAAAAATTCTCCTGGATCACATTACCACCCAGAATGCGCAGGACATGATTGGTAGCCCGACCGTCGTCTGCCCACGTGCAATCCCATTCGCCGATCCAAAAATTAAATTGATGTTCAGGTTGCATGGTCTCTCTCCTTTGGCTCCAGGCAGAATAGCATAAACGCGGCGCAGGGTAACCCTGCCAACGAGCTGTTTTATGTATAATTGTAGAATGCCTACACAAGAAGAAATCTATAAAACCGAAGGGGATAAGTATGAAGCGCTGATCGCCCGAGAGGATCATCAGGGAAATATTCTCAAATCCCTGCGGGAGATCACACCGTTGGAAAAACGCATCGTTCTGGACCTTGGAGCGGGCACCGGACGATTAGCCTGTTTGCTCGCTCCGTATGTGACTCGTGTCCACGCCTTCGACATTTCGGATGAAATGTTGCGGGTTTGCCGCGCGAAGTTCACCGCTGCCGGACAGACTAACTGGCAGGCAGATGTCGCCGATCATCGCAAGTTACCCGTCGCAGATGCTGTTGCGGACCTGGCAGTTTCCGGCTGGAGCGTCAGTTATCTTGCCGTGTGGAACCCGGATACATGGCGTGAGGAATTGGAAAACTGGATGAATGAAATGCGGCGCGTCCTCAAGCCGGGAAGTTTCATCGTCCTGTTCGAGTCGCTGGGCACGGGCAATGAAGCGCCGATCAAGTTAGATCACCTCAAAGATTTCTACCCCTGGTTGGACGAAAAAGGATTCCAATTCAAATGGATCCGCACCGACTATCAATTCAAGTCACTTGCGGAAGCCGAAGAACTCTCCCGCTTTTTCTTTGGCGATGAACTTGGGAACAAAGTGGTGGAGAAGCATTGGGTCATCCTGCCGGAATGTACGGGGGTGTGGTGGCTCAAAACCTAGCAGGAGATGATGTATGCTTGACCAACTAAAATCGAATCTTGACCGCGCCTTTCAACTTACGTGTGATCTGGTCGCTCATCTCGATGAAGCTTCCCTTGGTGCCGATTTGCCCAACCTGCCTTCCAACCGGATTTCGGGTCAACTTTGGTGTATTGTCGGCGCACGTGAGAGTTACATCAAAGCCATCGAAACGGGTGGTTGGCGGGGCTTTTCGTGTAGTTTGCAAACACCGCGTGTCAAACATGCAGCGTTGGCAGCATTGAAAGAAACCCAGGAGCGACTGGCTCAGATGGATTTCATGAGCCTGAATGACACGCAAGTTAGCCTCGCATTCGACTTGCTTGAGCATGAAACCCAGCATCATGGACAGTTGATCCGCTTTGTGTACGGGAATGGTTTGACCTTTCCTGCAAGTTGGAACAAACGGTATACGGTCTAGATTTGCTTTCTAAATCCATTCCTGGTCGCCATTGCCAGCCCGATCAGGATCAAGGCAATACTCGCAAAGGCAAACAGCCATTTAGCAGTGGTGAGGATCATCAGCAGCCACGCCATGAAAGCGGGTTTTGCAGGATGCATCGCGAGCAGGGTAACGATGTTGAGGTTTTCGAGCAGGTCGAAGAACCAGGCGCCGAGCGGCATGACATTTAATTTCATCATCTTGCTATCGGGGGAAAAGCCGCGTTTAAAGAGCCACGAGATCAGCAACCCAAAAGCGAAGAGGTAAACGATCGGGTAGACGATATCCACGGTCAGCTCCACGTTGCGGTAGAACGCACGACCCGCATCGCCATATTTCTCGATCATGTCAAAGGTCTGGTCGGGTGTGGCAAAGAACATCAGATCCAGCGGTTGAATGTCGCCCTGTCCGCCTTGCATCAACCCACCGACGAGCGGCATAAGGAAACCTGCAAAGAAGATATCCAACGCCAGCAGGACGAGCACCAGCCAGCCCTTTGCCCATTGATAAAATTTGTGTGAAAGATTCTGTAACATGATTTCTCCGTGTATAAAGTTTAAATGAAAAACACGCCTATGTAAAATTAGTAGCGTGTTTGTAGATGGTATATAAGTAGGGGCAGAAGATCTTAAACCTCATCACTTCATAACCGTCTCGCCGCCTCGGAGCGCATCCTCCACTCGCATTTGGTGGTTGGCATGGATCCGCATGGACGCCATTTCTGAAAGCGAGAACCAGCCAAAATCAGTGGTTTCGTCGCTTAGACCCACTTTGCCTTCCAATACCTGCACTTCGAAATTTAATACCACAAAGAATGCCTTGTTCCCGTCCTCGTAAATGACCAACTGATCCGGGTTGCTGTACACTCCCAGCAGGCGCATCGCGCGGACTTTTAGCCCCGTTTCCTCCCAAACCTCGCGTTCGCACGCCTCGGCAGCGCTTTCCCCCGACTCCATGTGACCACCCGGCAGGCACCAGTGACCATTATCCGCTCGTTGGGTGAGCAAGACCTTCTCGCGCGTCTTGTCGAAGATGACCGCGCTGCACCCAACGCGAAGTTGTCCTTCCTTTCCCAAGCGCGGACCATACACAACCTGTGTCATTTACGCCTCCATGCAAAAAAAATTGGGCGAGTTGCCTCGCCCATGAGTTTACTTGATGAACGTCCCGTTTCGCAATTCCCGAATGGTCTCCTCGATCTCTTCTTTTGTATTCATGACAAAGGGACCGTATGGGAAAATTGGCTCCTTGAATGGAGCGCCAGCCATGAGCATGAAGCGCACGCCCGCTTCGGTCTTGACCTCGAGACTTTCGCCGTCGTCATTGAGCACCACCATGCTGACGGATTCCACGACCTCTCCTGCGAATTCGCCAACCCCTTCGAAAACATACAAGAGCGCGGTATGTCCGCGTGGGATGGGGTGACTGAACCGGGTACCCGCTGCCAGTTTCACATCCATGTAAAGAGGCGCAGCGGCAATTTCGGTCACAGGTCCGCGAACACCGTCAATCTCTCCGGCCACGAGTCGAATCGTTGCCCCGTCCTTTTCAATGACGGGTATGGTATTCGTCGCAACTTCCTGATAGCGTGGCTGCCCCATTTTTTGTGCGGCTGGCAGGTTGACCCAAAGTTGGAAACCATAAATATTTCCGTTTTCGCTGCGGCGGGGCATTTCTTCGTGCAGGATTCCGCGACCGCTGGTCATCCATTGTACGTCGCCTTCGGTAATGGTTCCCGCGTTGCCGAGGCTGTCACGATGACGGACGGTGCCTTCGAGCATGTAGGTGACGGTTTCGATGCCACGGTGCGGGTGGGTGGGAAACCCTCGGATGGGTCCTTCGATGGGATTGTTGAAGGCAAAGTGATCGAACAAAAGAAATGGGTCAAATTTGTTACTGATGTGCGGACCGAACGAGCGGCGCAACAGAACGCCCGCGCCTTCTACAACCAGTTGGGGATCGATAATCGTGGAAATGGTTCTAAAGTTTGTCATGCGATTTTGATGCTTCGAATTTTTTTATCCTTACCCCCGGCTTGTTTCCGCATCGGTTAGAATATCTTTAGAAATAACCTTCAATCTTATACTTTCAACCCCACCCAACCATGAAACTTGTCACTGTCTCTCAAATGCGTGAAATTGAAAAGGAAGCCGACTCCAGAGGTGTTTCCTATGCTCAGATGATGGAAAATGCCGGGCAGGGGCTGGCTGAGATCATCCATGTGCTTGGGCAGGAAAACGGCTGGGATACGGTCACAGGGCTGGTCGGTTCGGGCAACAACGGCGGCGATGCGCTGGTCGCATTGACCTGGCTGGCGGGGGCGGGTTGGCGCACACATGCCTATCTGGTCAACCGCAAGATGGACGACCCGCTCATCTCGCGGTATCTCGACGCGGGCGGGGATGTCTTTCAATTTTCCAGCGACCCGAATCTTGAGTCGCTGGGCGAAGCCCTGAGCGAAACAACCGTCCTGGTGGATGGGCTGCTTGGTACGGGGATCAATCTTCCGCTTAAGAAAGAAGCGGCGCTGGTCCTTGCTGGCGCGCAAGTCATCCTATCCGAAATGGACGCCTCTCCTTTCGTTGTTGCGGTGGATTGTCCCTCTGGCGTGGATTGTGACTCAGGTGAAACCGCAGATGAAGCCATCCCCGCTGACCTGACGGTGACGATGGCGGCGGTCAAACAGGGTTTGTTGAAATTGCCTGCGTTCGAATTTGTCGGTAGTCTGGAAGTGGTGGATCTTGGCTTGCCGGAAGACCTGGGTGCCTGGTCTGCGGTGAAAACCGAAGTGGCAGATTGGGAAATGGTTTCGGCTTTGCTGCCGGAACGGTCGCCCGCTTCACACAAAGGGACGTTTGGTACTGCCTTCGTAATAGCGGGGTCCGCATCCTATACTGGCGCAGCCTTGCTTGCTGGGAAGGCTGCGTATCGCGTCGGTGCGGGGTTGGTGACGATGGCTGTGCCTGAGCCGCTGCACGCCGCGCTTGCCGGTCACGTCCCCGAAGCGACATGGGTTCTTCTTCCGCACGAAAATGGATTCGTCTCGGAGCAGGCAGTTTCAAAAGTCTTGGAAAACTTCGGGCGCGCCACGGCAATGTTGATCGGTTCTGGGTTGGGGAGTCGATCTGTGACGGGAGCGTTCGTTGAAAATTTAATACCCTCCATCAAGATCCCATTGGTGGTCGATGCAGATGGATTGCGTCACGTGTCGCAGATTTCGGACTGGTACACGAAGTTGCCCGCATGGACCGTGTTGACCCCGCACCCGGGTGAAATGTCTGTGTTGACGGGTTTATCGCGCGAGGAAATTCAATCGAAGCGGGAAGAGGTGGCTGAACGATACGCGAAAGAATGGGGGCATGTCGTTGTGTTGAAGGGCGCATTTACCGTGATCGCATCGCCAGATGGACGTAGAACGACCATCCCAGTTGCCACGCCCGCCCTTGCCCGCGCCGGAACGGGGGATGTGTTGGCGGGGGTAATCGTTGGTCTTCGCGCACAAGGTTTGGATGCTTTCGATGCCGCCGTGGCGGGGGCGTTCATCCATGCGCAGGCGGGCTTGCTTGCTGCGGACGAGATTGGAACGACGGCTTCGGTATTGGCGGGTGATGTGCTGAATGCGATCCCCGCGGTGCTCGCAGAATTGGAATAAACTGGGTTAAACAAAAAAGAGGCTTCCCATACAGGAAGCCTCTTTCATATTCGATGCTACTAGCCCTTCAAAAACTCTTCCAATGCCGCTTTACTAATGCGGTAAGCGCTGCCGAGTTTCTTGGCTTTCAAGTCGCCGGCTTCGATGGCGGCTTTCACATCCTCTTCAGAAACCCGCAGGATCGCCGCCGCTTCGGACGGAGTCATCACATCCGGCATGCCGCCAGAAGCGGCTTGTCCGCCTCCGCTCGATTGCTGCTGGGACTGTTGCTGCATTCCACCCGCGGTTGCCTGCTGGATTAAGTTGCCAATGCCCATACCGGCGCCGATGCCAGCCGTCAGACCTGCGCCGCCGCCTTCGTTCTTGGCAGCATCGCGCATCGCATCTGCAGCTTGCAGCTGGGTGTAGGTTGCCATGTCGAGCATGCCCATGTCGCGCAATTCCTGGGCAGATTTTTCACTCGGCTTGAGGTTTCCGATATAGAAGGTCTTGAGTGTCAGACCGATGGCTTCGAAATCATCCTTCGACTTCGCGCGAACCGCTGCGCCGATCTCCTCGGTCAGACCGATCATTTCAGGCACGGAATTCTTCGCGCCGGTCTCGCCGAGCACATCCTGCAGCTTGGAGAGAAGCATGGTGCGCAGGCGCTCTTCGATATCGCTGGTGCGATAGGTATGCTGCACACCGACGATCTGGGTGACGAACTGCTGCGGATCCTTCACCTGGAAGGAGTAGGTACCAAAGCCCTGGAGCAATGCCACACCCAATCCCATGCCCGGGTTGCGGACAATGATCGGCTGCGGGGTGCCCCATTTCTTGTTGGCAAATTCCTTGCGAGAGACGAAATACACCTCCGCAGGGAAGGGGGTGCGGTCATTGAACGCTTTGCCGATCCAGTCAATTAGCAATGGAATGTTCGCAGTTGCGATGGTGTGACGACCTGGCTTGAAAACATCCAGCGCATTGCCGTCGCGGAAGAAGACCGCGCTCTGGCTTTCACGTACGATCACTTGCGAGCCGATGCGAAAATCGCCGATGCCCTCTTCGGGAAAGCGATGGACGATCTCATCGGTCATTTCATTGGGGTATTCAATGACATCAAAAATCCTAGCCATGTGTTTGCTCCTTTTCGGTGAATAACGGCTTGATTATAGTCCAACTGACAGGCAGGGACAAGAACCGTTTGTCCTATACATGTACGCGAAATGAAGAGATTCGTTTCGTTGCCAAACGCTGAACGTCGAACCGCCTCTCCCTGGCCCGCAGCCTGTTATTTCGTCATTGGCTTGCCCGTCCCCTTATCCCGGATCATCAAAACTTCCGCCATAATGCTCACGGCGATCTCTTCGGGTGTTTCGGCTTGCAGTTCCAATCCCATGGGGGAGTGAACCTTCTCGATCAGTGCTTCATCCACGCCGTTCGCCTTCAGCGCCTTGACCGTGGTTGCCCATCTGCGCTTCGAACCGATGACGCCAATATAAGCCGCATCCGATTGAAGCAGGTTCGGCAGACCGAGCGCATCCACACTGGACCCGCGGCTGGTCACAACCAGATAGGTACGTCGCGTGATTTTGAGTTGTTCCGCCAGTTTGCCCATCTCCACCGGATAATACTCGTCCGCGCCGGGCGTGGATTCGGGTGTGCAGAATTCTGCGCGGTCATCGCTGACGGCAACGCGGAACCCCAGCCATTTTGCCAAATGAACGACCGCTTTGCCCACATGCCCTGCGCCGATCACGACCAGGGTTGGGGGAGGAAGGATGGGTTCCACAAAGACCTCCACCTGACCTCCACACACGCCAGGATCGCCGCGCGAGGGGTCAGCCATGTTGTAATGCAAAAAACGCGTCTCGCCATCGCCAAGAGCCATCCAGGCTTCGTCGAGCACGCGGTGTTCAAGGTCTCCGCCGCCGACCGTGCCGATGAACGAGCCATCGGGGTAGACGAGCATTTTGCTGCCTACGTGCCTTGGTGTGGAACCTTCGCTTTTGACCACTGTGCAAAGCGCGGCGGAGCCGTTGTTCTTTTCGAGTTCAGAAAGGGCTTGGTAGATTGTTTTCATTGAAGAGGTTATCTTTCCAACAGCCCCAGCACGACAGGTAGCAATTGTTTCTTTCTTGAAACCACGCCGGGGGCATCGCGTGTGCCATCGGGCAGGGGGGGATAGGGCAGGTCACTCAGGATGGGTGGGGCAGGCTGCGAAATGATCAGACGACTTGAGCCGCGGACTACATCTGTGATGAGCAGCATGACAAAGTCCAGCCCGCGTTTGTCGCGCAGGTCGTCGAGCGCGTATTTCAGCGGGTCGAGGTGCTCGCCGAGCTGCATAATGTCGGTCACTTCGGCTTGCGCTACGGCAAACTTGAATCCGCCACCTTCGAACGGTTTGATGTCGGTGCTGACCACTTCTTCCGGCTTGCGGTTGGAGAGTCCTGCGCCTGCCGAGAGCACGGCTTTGCCAAAGCTTTCGATGGTCTCGCCTTTTAGTGGGCTCCCGCCGACAAATGCCCAACGTGCCAGGCGCTCAGCGGCGGCTTTGTCACGCGCTGTCGTGGTGGGAGAGGTCAGGATGAGCGTATCCGATAAAAGTCCAGAGAGAAGCGCGCCGGCAATGGCTGGCGGGGCGGAGAGTCCCGCTTCGGTGGCTTGTTCCGCCACGAGGGTCGAGGTCGAGCCGACCACATCCACTGTGAAGCGGATGGGTTGATGGGTATATGGGTTGCCGAGGCGGTGATGGTCCAAAATCTCCAGTAGTTCGGCTTCTTCCAGCGCGGCGATGGATTGGCGCGGTTCGTTGTGGTCGACGAGGATGATCTTGAGGCGCGGCGGGTTGAGGATGTGTCGCTGGCGGGCAACGCCGAGGTAGAGTCCGTTTTCATCCACCACCCAATAGTCGTCGATCTCGGCGCGCAAAATGCGGTTGAGCGAATCACGGATGTGGGCGTTTGACTGGAATTTGGGCACGGAAGTGTTCGCTGCATCTTTGCAGGGGGCAGACATCATTTCGCGCACGGTTGCGTCGCCGGGGCGTGGACCGAGAATGTCGGTAAAGTATTGGAAGAGGCTCAAACCGTTGATGATACCGTAGGGGGTTCCGTCCTCGTTAACGATGGGTGCCAGACCGCCTGTGCGGCTGGCGAGCGTCCACGCCATGCCGAGTTGGGCGTCGGGGCTGATGCTATCGAGCCGGTGCATGACGGATTCAAACCGCGGCGAAGCGTCGGTTAATAGCAGGGGAGGTTCAAGCCCGAGTGTTTTCAGCACCCATGAGGTTTGCGGATTCAACGCCCCGGCGCGTGCCGCGACTGTATTGGCGCCATCGCGTTCGCGCAGCAGCCAGGCGTAACCCATTGCCGAGGCAACGGAGTCAGTATCGGGGTTGATATGTCCTACAACGTAAATTTGATCTGGCATCCGTTCATGTTCTCCAAATGATTTCGGAAGGTTTCGGGGTGATTATATCTCGCCTTTTTCGACCATGGCTAGGAATACCCGGGCGATCTTCGGGTCGAAGTGTTTCCCGCTCTGTTCCTTGAAGTACTCGATGATCTTTTCACGCTCCCATGCCTTGTTGTAGGGACGGTCATGGCTGAGCGCATCCCAAACGTCGGCAATGGCAAAGATGCGCGCAGACAACGGAATTTCCTCCCCTTTAAGTCCTTGCGGATAGCCAGTCCCATCCCATTTTTCGTGGTGACTGTAAGGAATTTCCACCGCTTTTTTCAAGAATGGGATGGGCGAAAGTAACTTGTAGGCGGTTTCGGGGTGGGTTTCGATGATCCTGCGCTCCTCAGGGGTGAGTTTGCCTTTTTTGTGTAATACCTCGTCTGGGATGCTGATCTTGCCAATGTCGTGCAAGATCGAGCCGCTGCGGATATCCTCCATGGCATCCGAAGTGACACCGAGATTTTGCGCAATCTTCAAGGCATGTTCGGTCACCCGGCGGGAGTGCCCCTCGGTCTCCTTATCCCGCAATTCGAGCGCGCGGGCGAACCCCTCGAGCATGGACTCGTACGCCTCTGCCAGTTCGAGCGTGCGCCCCTGTACGCGGTCTTCGAGGTTGGTGTTCAAGACGCGCAGTTCCTTCTCGAGTTGCTTTAGAGCTGTGATGTCGTGACAGATATAGGCCCTGCCCGTCATTTCCTTGCGCTCGTTGTAAAGGGGCCAGATGGTCAACTCGTAGTGGATCTGGGTTTTATTGATCTCGAAGATGGCTTCCGTGCGTGCGTACGATACGTCGGTATACATGCGGATGGGAATTGGAAAGTTAGCAAAGACCTGTTTTGCAGGCTGCCCGATGACATCCGTTGCATTCGCCCCCAGCAGGTCCAGCATGGCGGTGTTGATGTCTACGACCCGGTTCTTCATGTTCAAAATGACAACGGGGTCCACCAGCGCTTCGAACACTTTTCCGCGCGCGATGGGTGTCACTTCAAATATGCGGAAGCGGAACAACCCCCAGGCAAGCAACAGGTTCCCAACGGCGGTTGTGAACGGAGAGGCATCGCGCTGGGGGGTAATAAAGATGCCCGACAGCGACAGCGCCCAGCCGGCAATTGGCATCAAAACCCCGGCAAGAATGAATGCGATTTGAACGCGGTACAGGTTGTGGGGCTGCATCATCTGGCGCACCAATATGGCGCAACAGACTAACGCGATGAAAAAGACATAGTACGTATACGTGAGGACGATCGGGGAGTAGTCGTATACCAGCGATGAAAACAAACCGTTTTCCAAAACAGTGGGATTACGGTAGATAAGGTTGTGCGAGTCTTCCGTCAGAACCAGTGTCGAGAAGGCGCCTGGAAATATCAGGGACAGCACAAACAGGCGTTTGTAATTTCTTAACTTGAACTCAGTATAAATGACAATAAATACGGGCAGGGTTAACAATGGCAGGGAAAGCGCAAGCCATTGAAAACTCTCCCAAAACAATTTGTTTTCGAGACCTGCAGCGACCATCTCAAGAATATTGCCGGAAACATAAAGAGTCTGACCCAAGATGTACCAAAAAAATACATACGCCCCCCGGGCTTTTTTCCATGTCCAGACGTAGAAAAGGATCCCGAGGGAGATTCCGATCGAACCGGCATAAGGGATGAGATGAAAGATTTTTTCCTGACTCATGGCAATAACGGCATCTATGTTGGTTGTAGAGTTGGCAGGAGACAATTATATCTGCCTCGAAAGATTTAAAACTTAACGAATCCATGAAAAAAAGACGCGATGCAAAGAGACCGCGTCTTTCCCGTGCCTGACTCGATTCTGTTTACTGAGACTTGATCGCCTTCCAGACTCTCTCCGGCGTGGTCGGGTTCACATCCACATTCACACCGATGGCATCGAGAATGGCATTGCCCACGGCTGGTGCAACTCCATCCATTGGAATCTCCGCAACTGCCTTCACCCCGAACGGATGGCTCGGCTCGAACGTCTCGACAAAGATGGTTTCCAACTCCGGCATTTCGTCAGCACGGAAGAGGTGATAACGATCCAAATCGCGCTCGTAAGCGACGCCCTTATCATCATAGCGCATCTCTTCGTTGATGGCGTACCCCAACGCCTGTGCCATGCCACCTTCGATCTGTCCCGAAGCCGTAAGCGGATTGATGATGACACCCGAATCAACAGCCATTACCAACTTATCCACCGTCACCTGACCGGTTTCCGTATCCACGGTCACTTCGGCGAATTGTGCGGCAAACGGCGGCGGCGACACTGGCGAGACGTAACTTGCCACACCCATGATCTGTTCTTGATTTGCTTTGTGTAAAGCATGAAGCGCAATTTCAGCAAATGAAACTGAACGTCCATCGGGGGCAATGGCTTTTCGGTCTGCCAGACGAATATTCACCGCTTCCGATTCTGGCAACTCCAGCATCATCGTCGCGCGGACTTTGATCCGCTCGGCTACGATCTGTGCCGCTTTGACTGCCGCCGTGCCAGAGATGTAGGTTGTTGAACTCGCATATGCACCCACATCGAACGGAGTGAAATCGGTGTCGGATGAGTAGGTAATCATATCGTCAATCGGAACGCCCAACACCTCCGCCGCCATTTGTGCGAGGACAGTATCGGAGCCGGTGCCCAGATCGGTTGCACCCACGAGCAGGTTAAACGAACCATCGTCATTCATCTTGATGGACGCGCCGCCCATATCGAGGTAGGGAATCGCTGTCCCTTGCATAACCATCGCCACGCCGATTCCACGTTTCAAGTGCGATGTGCCATGTGTCAAGTTCTTACCTGGTACCTGAGACCTGACACCCGACACCGAATTACGCCACTCCTCATTCCCAAACTTTTGATCCCAACCAATGGCGGCTTTACCTTGCGCCACGCATTGTTCCAGCCCAACCGTGTGGATGATCTCTGGGCGCGGCTCGCGTCCTTCGTTCCATGCCGTTGAGAAGGGATGATATTCGCCGGGGCGAATCGCATTCTTGAGACGGAACTCGATTGGGTCAAAGCCCATAGCCCGCGCAATTTTTTCCAAGTGACGGTCGAGGGGCCAATAGCCTTGTGGCACGCCATATCCACGGAAAGCGCCAGCGGGGGGCGTGTTGGTATAAACCACATCCGCATAGAAGCGAATGTTCGGCGATTTGCGATATTCGCCGTCACCGACATACAACGCCATGGATTTGTGACCCGTGTTGCCGGTCACAGTCAGTGCGTGGCAGCCATAGGCACCCGTATCGGACAAGGCATACATGGAATTGGCGGTGATGGTTCCATCTTTTTTCACGCCAGTTTTCATGCGCACACGCATGGGGTGACGTGAGCGCGCAGCGATGAATTCCTCTTCGCGGGTGTATTCGTAGATCACTGGGCGTTTGGTGGCGATGGTCAAATGCGCAGCGACATCTTCCATCAACACTTCCTGCTTGCCGCCAAAGCCGCCACCGATGCGTGGTTTGATGACGCGAATGCGTTTGACGGGCAAGCCCAACACCGGCGCCATCATACGGCGCACATGGAACGGAACCTGCGTGGACGTACGAATCACCAGACGATCATCTTCATCCCAATAGGTTACGCAGACATGTGGCTCGATATGCCCATGCTGGACCTTAGGAACTTCGTATTCGGCTTCAAAGATTTCGTCGGCTTCGGCGAAGCCTTTTTCCACATCCCCAATGTCAATGCGGATATGCGCCGCAAGATTCTTATCGGCATTGGAATCTGCGAAGTTGACATATTCCGGCTCATCGTGAATTTTGATCGCGTCGGGTTTCATCGCGTCACGCGAGTCAATGATGGCGGGCAGAATCTCGTATTCAACATCAATCAACGCTAACGCCTGCTCTGCAATTTCGGCAGTTTCAGCGGCAACGAAAGCCACCCGGTCACCAACAAAACGAACCTTGTGATCGAGCGAGAAGGTATCCAACGGACCGGGAATCGGGTCCGACTGTCCGGCAGTGGAATACACGACACGCGGCAGGTCTTTCCAAGTCAAGACACAAACAACGCCTTTCAGTGCCAACGCTTTGCTTGCGTCAATATTTTTAATGCGTGCATGAGCATGAGGTGAGTGCAGCACTTTGGCATGTAACATGCCGCGCATGTCCATGTCGGCGGCGAAGGCGGGCTTGCCTTGAACTAGTTTGATGGCATCCACTTTCTTTTCGGGCTTGCCCACGGTTTGCCACTTCTCCGTTTCAGGCGTGACCACAACTTTGGGTCGGGTGAGCACGGCTGAGGTCGAGGGTGAAGCGGAATCGCTGGAAGGCGAATCGGGTTGCGGCGTGCCAAAGTCCCAGTTGATCGAAGTCACGTCAAAGGGCTCGTCTCCGCGCAAAACCGCCGCGGCTTTCAGTACGGCTTGCACCGGTTTGAGGTAACCCGTACAGCGGCACAACACGCCCGAGATCGCTTCGCGCACTTCGGCTTCGCTTGGGTTCGGATTTTTCTCCAACAAACTTTTTGCGGCAAGGATCTGCGCGGGAGTGCAGTAGCCGCATTGGATCGCGCCGGATTCAACAAAAGCCTTTTGCAGCGGATGAAGACCATCGGTTCTTCTCCAGCCTTGCTCTGGGTGCTCGCCCAGGGCTTCGATCGTCGCCACGGCATGACCCTCCGCCTGCGCCGCAAGCATCGACCCCGCGTTGACCGGTTTGCCGTCCAGCAAAACCGTGTCTGCGCCTGTGAGACCTTGCTCATCGCCAAACTTCACGCCGTGAAAACCCAGTCCGCGCAGGGCGGCAAGCAGGGTTGTGGATGCAGGCGCGTCGATGATTTGTTCAATTCCGTTGATCTTGAGTGTGATGTTCATGAAAACTCCTTGAGAGTTATACGATTTTTTCATGCAGAGATTTAATACAAGAGGGCAAGGAACTTCCTTGCCCTCTTATTGTACTAAAAATAAGAAAGTGTTTTTCAAGATTGTCTATTCCACTTTGGAAATTATGACAGCCTTGATTTGAGTTCTTCAAAATGGGCAAGGATATCTGGATGAAGATCGAATTTTCTGGCTTGAGATACCGATTGTTTAACGATGATTTCTAAATTTTCAAGAGAGATGAAACCTTTTTTGATAAGAAAAACGATGTCATCAAAATCTGTGAAAAGACCGCGGTCAACTTTGCTTAGTGCGATGCTGTACGGATCAACGATGTATATCTCTAGGTTGGAGAATTGACCGATGTAAATACTCCGCTCATCACTCCCGTTTGGTAAAGGAATGAACTTGTCAAGAGGAACCGCCTCTACTTGTATTTTTAGACTTTTGGCTTGGTCGAGAATTATGCGATGTAATTCACTTGGTTGAATATCATCGCCGAAAAAATCAATATCCAGTGATGGGCGTGGGCTTCCAAGAAGGGTCAGGGCACTTCCGCCGAGTAAAAATAAACGAGAAGCAGGCGGCACTTGTTCGCCCAAAGTTCTTAAAATCTCTTCAAGCCTCTCTTTACCCATAGTTATGCTTTCTGTAATTCAATTTCCTTTAGCCAGACTACGGCTGCATGTTCATATGTTCCAAGCCAGTTGATTTTTGAACCGCTTAAGTCTTGGTGCTGTTTTGCAAGCTTTTTCAGGTTTTCTTCTGGATTTTCCGAAGGAACTACACCCAGCTCATTTGAAAATAGGTCAGGCAAAATATGGGTTGACAGATATTTTTGCTCAAGCCAAACTGCGGCGCTATAAAAGCATTTTAGAAGCAATTGCAGATTTGGCTTGAGTTTTTTTACGGCAAACTGTACGTTTTGAGAGAATTCGGGGTGGCGCAAGAAAACAGGTATCAAACTTAATTGCAGACGTGTTTCTTTGCTTTCCGCAAGCGCAACAATTAAGTCCACAGACGAAAGTATTGGCGGATGACTAGGTACGGTTCCCAAAATGAACCGCACATCCCGTGCCCAAAGTTCTGCTACCAATTGATCTTCGCTAATGAACATAAACCGGCAACTTTCAACCTGTACCTTTCAACCGTAATTACGCAACCTTCGTCACCTTCAATCCAACCTTTGATCCCTCTAACGCGGACTGCGCCCCCAGCACCACAACCGCATCTGATTGTGCCACTCTCTCCAATGCTTCGCCGAATGCAATGAAATCTTCGCCGTTGGTGGAGAGCACTTGGTCGCGATACTTCTGGCGGATCTCATCCGTGCGCCCGGTGATGTAACGCATCATGGACGTGTAGCCTTTGGCATCGGGCATTTGATACGAGTCCAGGTCGCCGATGGCAGAGATGATGGACTTCTTTAGTTCGTTGTCGTTTAAGCGTGAGGCGTCGAGACCTTTCAAAAACGCGGCGGAGCTATCATAGCTGGCGATGGTGTTATCCACGTTCGGGTCGCGGTAGGAAAGGAAGGTGAACACACCCGTCGTGTCGTCAAACTGGGCGAAGGCACCATACGCGCCGCCTTGCACGCGGATCTTTTCCCATAAGTGGGTCATGCCGAGATAACCAACAACAACAGATGAAGAACCATCCAACTCATAGCCGTGGTCGTAGAGGTTCGCGCCCTTCGCCACGTAATTGACCTGGGCGGGGATTGCCAAACCTTCTTTCTGAGTTGCAGGTGTAAAGTTGAAAGGTGAAAGTTGCACATCTTTCACAGGCATGGCGAAGATGAAATTCTCAAGATGCGGTTGGAAGGTTTTCCAGTTCGTGGCGTCGAGCGTCACGTTGCAAAGCAGAGTTTTGCTGTTGATCAACGTCTCGCGGATGGTCTCCAACTTCTTCAGCACGTTCGCCCATTTTTTATCGATCTCGGTGGCAAGTTCGCGCAGCGCAAACAGATAGCCAATGCCCTTGGTCTGGTCGTTGATGTAGCCCGTGCCGCCAAACTGCGAGCGCAGGCGCATGTTCGCAAAGCGATGTCCCGCAGGCGCCAAGCCAGATTCCAAGCCCGCCTTTTCTTCCATCACAATTTGCTTGAGGCGTTCTTTATTATCGAACTTCACGGTCAGGAGGACATCACGCAGGATGCTCAACATCTCGTTGGCTTGACTCATGGTGGACTTGCCGCGGATGGTGAGATATGCGTGGCTCTCTCTTGGCCCTTGCGTGGTCGCTGTGACCGACGAGCCGTAGATTCCGCCGGTGCTTTTCCCGATCCGCTGCGACAGTTTGACGTAGTCTTCGGTTTCGGTGCCGACTTCGAACAGTGCGCGTGCGAAGACTTCCGTCAACGGCAGGAGTTCCTGCGGCATGGCGCGCATGTCGAAAGCAAGGTCAAGATAGACAATGCCGTTGGTGAAGATGTCGTGATACAAGACCTTTGAGTCTTGCACCTGAATTTCTTCGATCGGTATCGTGCGGATTTGTTTATCGAGGTCTTCCAGATCGAGCACGGGGAGTTTGGCAACGTCTTCGGGGTTGTCTGGAGTCTCCTGGCGGATCTTCAACTTCTCGGTGTTCTCAATATGCTTGCGGATGTCGTCTTCGCTCATGGTCTGTCTGGCAGAATCCAGCCTGAGCCTTTCCTCCGCTTCAAGGCGCTGAGCCAGTTCCACGTCCGGCGTGAGGCGAATGACCGTGCGGTGGACGTTATCCAGCAGGTGAGTCTGAATCATCTTTTCAAAGTAGCGTGAGTCAGCGGCGAGTCGATTCTTGAGTTCGGCGAGCGGGGCTTCGAAGGCGAGCGTCTTGAAGGCGTCATCATCGTAGAGCCAGGTGGTGAGGGCGCGCAGCATGATGGCGATGCCGCGTGGGAAGCCGCCGGTGTTGTTTTCGCGCATGGCGAATTCGAGCGTGTTGATGGATGCGGCGATGGTATCGGGGTCGATGCCTTCGTTGACGAGTTTTTGCAGGGTGTCGAAGATGAGCGTTTCGATCTTTTTGGCGCTGCGGGCTTTGGTGCCTTTGAGACCGGTCGAGAAGATCATCTCGCGCAGGTCGCTTTCGAGACCGAGACCTGCGAGGTCTTCGCCCAAGCCTGAATCGGTGAGCGCTTTATAGAGCGGGGAAGCGGGCGTGCCAATGAGGGCGTGTGTGAGGATGCGGAAACTCATCGCCTGCACAGAGTCGGAGGCGTCGGGCAGTTTCCAGTTGACGGTGAGGAAATGTTTTTTATCGAGGTCTTCGCCTTCGGTGGCGAGGTAGACATACTCAAGTTTCTTCGGTTTCTTGAACGGCTTAGCGAGCGGCACCGCCGATTTGACCTTCTTCTTTTTGAACGGCTTGAGATAACCATCCATCAGTTTGAGGCGTTTGTCTGGGTCGTCGTTGCCATAGAAGAAAATGAACGAGTTGGACGGGTGGTAGTACGTCTCCCAAAAGTCGCGGAAGTTTTCGTAGGTGAGGTTGGGGATGTCTGCGGGGTTGCCGCCAGAGTCCACGCCGTAGATGTGCTTGGGGAACAGCGACTCGATGATGACCTTGGCGAGATAATTATCGGGCGAGGAATATGCGCCCTTCATTTCGTTGAAGACCACACCTTTATACGTCAGCGGCGCGGACGGGTCTTCGATCTCGTAGTGCCAGCCTTCCTGCATGAGAGTCTGTTCGCTGAGGATGGGATTGAAGACCGCGTCGATGTAGACATCGATGAGGTTGTAGAAATCTTTTTCGTTCTGGCTGGCGACGGGGTAGCAAGTTTTATCAGGGAATGTGAAGGCATTGACGAAAGTTGCCAGTGAGCCTTTGAGCAATTCCACGAACGGTTCTTTGACCGGGTATTTCTCTGAGCCATTCAGCACCGAATGTTCGAGGATATGTGCTACGCCGGTTGAGTCCTTGGGCGTGGTGCGGAAGTTGATGCTGAATACTTTGTTCTCGTCGTCGTTGATAACCGAGAGCAGGCGTGCGCCGGTGCGTTTGTGTTCCCACAATTGCACGAGTGAGTTGATCTCGGGGATTTGTTGTTCTTTGATAAGGGTGAATGATTTGGTCATGGTTTCCTTTTGGGTTACAAGTTGCAGGTTGAAGGTTTAAAGGTTTTAACTTGCAACCTTCAACCTGTAACCTTCAACTTTTTTCTATATTTTTCTCGCAGGTCGTTAATCGGCTTAAGTTTACCGCGTTCTGTGTAAAGCCACATTTCCCAGCCGTTGGCGGGGGCGTTGGTCAATTCGCGTGCAACGGCGTGGATCGAGCCGATGAGTTTTCCGCATTTGATATGTCCATTGGCGAGGATGGTCGCTTCGCGTTTGCCTTTGGCGTATTGGAGTTTTTGCCCGGGTTTGAGATAGCCATTCTCCACCAACGCTCCGAACGGGACTCGTTCCTGATTGCGTTTCTCGGGCAGGTCCAACGCCTCAGCCGGTGCGGACTTGATCGCGTCGATCCGCTTTTGTGCGGCTTTGATGTATTTCGTCTCTCGTTCGATGCCGATGAAGTTGCGTCCAAGTTTTTTGGCGACTGCGCCGGTTGTGCCGCTGCCGAAGAAGGGATCGAGTACAACGTCACCGGGGTTGGTCGTGGATAGTATGACTCGGTATAAGAGTGCTTCCGGCTTCTGAGTGGGGTGAGTCTTCGTCCCGTTGGTTTTGAGGCGTTCTTTTCCCGTCGCAAGAGGAATGACCCAATCACTGCGCATTTGCAAGTCATCGTTCAGGGCTTTCATTGCTTTGTGGTTGAAGGTGTATTTTGCGCCTTGTTCCTTTTGCGCCCACAGCAGAGTTTCATGCGCATTGGTGAAACGCACGCCGCGAAAGTTCGGCATGGGATTTGTTTTGAGCCAAACCACATCGTTGAGAATCCAATAGCCCAAGTCCTGCATCACCGCGCCGACGCGGTAAATGTTGTGATACGAGCCGATGACCCAGATCGTGCCCGTGTCTTTTAAAACTCGTTTTGTTGCGCGTAGCCAGTTTGAGGTGAATTCATCGTATTTGGAAAAGCTGGAGAACTTGTCCCAGTTATCGTCCACCGCGTCCACTTTGCTGAGGTTGGGACGGTAGAGATCGTTTTGCAGTTGCAGGTTGTAGGGCGGGTCGGCAAAGATCAAGTCCACCGATTTTTCCGGCAGGGAGTTGAGCACGTCTATGCAGTTGCCTTGCAGGATTTGGTTGAGGGGGAGGGTCATTTGTATGACTCGAAATTTGCGGGACTACTTGTAAACATCCTCTTCATCTTCCACGGCAGGTGGAGGTGAGCCAAGGTCGTAGTTCCATACGCCGCTTTCCTTCATGGCAGAGGCGACATCGTAAGGCGTGGGTTGAAATTCGTAGTTTTGCGTTTCTACAAATTCAAGGATCAACTTATGCGGCGGACGGTCGAGTTTGAAACTCTTTTGCACGTGGTTTAGAAAATATTTGGCGCTTTCGTTCGAGATCTGAAAGATGCGTGCGACCTCTTCAAAGGGCTTGATCTTGTTTGGTTTTTCCATCACGAACTACTTTATACTTTCGAGAGCGCGTTTTGACAAAGTCGCTGCGACGTCCATGCGGTATTCGGCGGATGCCCATTCGTCGTTGGCTTCGTGATAGGCGTTTCGGGCGGCGGTTTCCAATCCGTCTGCTTCCGTTCCGTCCATTGCCAACAGCGGAGATTTGCCATAGCCTCCGAGCGTCAGGCGTGTGCGCCCTGAATTCCACTGCGCCAGCGCGGCACAGACGATGGGTTTATCGGCAGGGGTTTTGGAGACGAATTCAAAGGCGGTTTTGACGTTGAGTGGAATGGTAATGGAGGTGACGAGTCCGCTGGGGCGGGTGAGGATAAATTCGCCAATATTCGATGTTCGCGATTCGAGTGTCGAAGAACGAATTTCGATTTTTGCATCCATTGCCAAAAGCATGGCTGCGAATGTAGAGCGTCCGTCACTGGCGACGAGGGTTCCGGCAACGGTGGCAGTGTTGCGGATGTTGAGCGGCGCTTCGAGTTTGAGGGCTGTCTTGAGGGCTGTGGGGCAGCTGTCTGCTTCGAGCAGGGATTGCAGTGTGCAAGTCGCGCCGATTTGCAGTTCGTTTCCGTTTACGCGGAGCGAATCAAGCCCGAGGGCTTGGAGATCAACGACAGCAACAGACACCGCCCCTGTAAGGGGATCAGTTGTCGGCTTGGAAAGAAGCGTACCGCCGCCGAGGGGCAGGGTGTTCGTTTGAGTCAGAAGCGCGAGGGCTTCCTCCATGGTTTTGGGTCGGTGGTATGTAGTGATCATGTAGTGCCTCCGTGATGCTTTGATTATAAATGCTTAAGTAGATGGGAGGGTCACATTGGGATGCCTGTCCATACAAGAGCACCGCCCCGTTTTTTGGGGTCTAATGAAAAGGGACAGGGAAAATTTTCGTCAATACCCTCGTCTTGCGACGCGAATCTTCTGGATGGCTGGCAGTAACAACCCCATGAGCAATAATAAGATGAATGCTCCAATGCCTGCGCCAGGCAGCACGCTTTGCGCAACGGGGATCGGAGTTGGAGTTGTCGTGAAAATCGCCGTCGGCGTGACTGTGGGTGTGGCGGTATCCGGAATGCTTGTTCCGGTCGATGTAGCGGTTGAGGTGGGGGTGTTCGTGGGTGTGTTGGTGTGTGTTGCTGTCGGTGTGAAAGTGGGCGTAGGGGGGACAGGTGTGGAGGTCTTTCTGCCTGTATCTTCCTGCTCATCCTCCCCACCCGCTGGCGGACATGGTGTTACGCCACCTGTAGAATCAGGCGTACCGCACGCTTGTGCGGAGACAGAACGGCTAGGCGTGAAATTCGCCCCAATCCAAATGGTGGTCAACAATAAAAGTCCGGGCAACAGGCGTCGATCCACAGTGGCATCCTCAGTCGGGGTAAATCTTCCATCCCAGTTCATCCAACTTGCTCACATCAAATTTATCCGAAGGCACATTGATGTGCATCCCCGTCCCTTCGGCAAAAAGTTCATCCGTCTCTGCGTCATAAATTCCGCCCCATGCTTTGGCAATGCGACCTTTGTTCTCGATGACCTTGCCGACGATTTTCAACCGTCTTCCAATCGGTACATTCTTGCGATACTTGATCTCCAACTTGCCCGTGAACATGAAGCGCGGGTTCGCCGGGTCGTTGCCCATGTATGCCCGCCCCGAGACTTCGTCTATGATGGCAGCCACAATACCGCCATGCAGCACACCGGGGAAGCCTTCAAAATGTTCGGGCGCGGTGTACTCGCTTTCGATCACACCGGGTTCGGTCTCGTAAAAATGCAAATGCAACCCAACGGGATTCTCCACCCCGCAGATGAAACAATTTTTGGAATTAGCTTGTTTGAATTTTGACATGTGCGGATTATACTCTGGGCATGTCGCATCCAAAAATCTTCATCACCCGCCTCATCCCGGACCTCGGGTTGAATCTCGTCAAAGAACATTTTCCCACACTGGAAGTTTGGACTCACGACCTCCCGCCGACCCGTGAGCAACTACTCGAAAAAGTCCGCGGGGTCGATGGTCTGCTCTGCCTGCTGACCGAACGCATCGACGCCGAGTTGATGGACGCCATCGGCTCGCAGGTCAAGGTCATCAGCAGCATGTCTGTCGGCGTGGATCATGTTGACCTCGTCGAAGCCACCCGGCGCGGAATTCCCATTGGCAACACGCCCGGCGTTCTGACCGACGCCACCGCCGACCAAGCCTTTGCGCTCTTGCTCGCTGCTGCAAGAAGAATCACCGAAGCGGAGCGTTACGTCCGTTCTGGCAAATGGGTGACGTGGAGTCCGTCGTTGCTTTTAGGCGCAGATTTAGCGGGCGCAACGCTCGGCATTGTCGGCTTTGGGCGCATCGGGCAAGCCGTCGCCAAACGAGCACAAGGCTTTGATATGCGCGTCATCTATCACGACCCGACGGCAGAACCCGCTTATAACGCCGAACATGTAGACTTGGATACTCTCTTGCGCGAATCGGATTTTGTTTCCATCCATGTCCCACTCACAAATAACACGCAACATCTCGTCAATGCTGATTTTCTCTCGAAGATGAAACCAAATGCCGTGTTGGTCAACACCGCACGCGGCGGAGTTCTCGACCAAACCGCTTTGTACGAAGCCTTGAAATCCAACCGCATCTTCGCCGCCGCGCTGGATGTCACCGACCCGGAGCCGCTTCCCATGGATTCACCGCTGCTGGAGTTGGAAAACTGCCTTATCGTTCCGCACCTCGGCAGTGCCAGCAAACGCACTCGTGACCAAATGTCTTTGTTGGCGGCACAGAATTTAATCGCAGGCTTGAACGGTGAGCGTCTCCGGCATTGTGCCAACCCCGATGTTTATAAAAAGTGATAGTCACTTGATCTTGCTATTACTTTTCACCCCAATGGATGGCAATCGTTCCGAACATCAGCCGTTTGAAATTAACGCGCTTGAACCCCACCGCCACCATGCGCACGGAAAGTTCCTCGGCGGTCAGGAAATTTTCGGTAGTATCAGGCAGGTATTCATAGGCATCGCGCACCCCGGAGAGTAATCCGCCGATCATGGGAATGATGACATGCATGTGGAATTTGATGAAAGGGGAAAATAAATTTTTCTTCGGCTTGGTGGTGTCCAACACAACGATGCGCCCGCCTGGTTTAAGCATACGGAATTGTTCCTGCAGCGCTTTTTGAATATCGGTCACATTGCGCATGAGAAAGCCGGAAACAACCGCGTCGAAGGTGTTGTCTTTGAAAGGCAGGTGCAGGGCGTCTGCCGTTGAAAAATTCAAGTCCCCGTTCTGTTTTCCAACGCGCATCATTTCGAGCGTAAAGTCGGAAGCAATGACGCGCGCTTGGGGGTACTGCGTCAGCGCCTCGCGAGCCAGATCGCCGGTACCCGTTCCGAGGTCCAGCACCGAGCCGTGCGGGCGGATCTTGGTCAGGCGGATGACCTCCCTGCGCCAGCGCACATCCATCCCGCCAGTCATGAGTCGATTCATGAGGTCGTAGCGATGTGCAATCTTTGTAAACATCGATTGAACGTATTGAGCGCGTTCCTGCCCGGTTAGTTGTGTCATGAGTTCTCCTAAATTCCCGCCGATTATAAGTTATACTGCGGCGCTTATGAGCGATAAACCAAACTTGATTCAAATATGGTGGCTTGCCATTCGTCCACGCACCTTGCCTGCGGCGGCTTCGGGCGTGTTGATGGGCAGTGCATTGGCATGGCTCGACGGTTCGTTTCAGCTGCTGCCCGCGCTGGCTTGTCTGTTTGTGGCATTGCTTTTGCAAATTGGAAGCAATGTTGCCAATGATGTTTTTGACTTTGAACGCGGCGCGGATACCGCCGAACGATTGGGTCCCGTGCGCGTGACTCAATCGGGATTTTTGACTCCGGCACAGGTCAAGCGCGGAATGATCGTCATCTTTGGTTTGGCGGCGATGCTTGGTTTGTATCTCGCGGCGCTTCGCGGCTGGACTGTGATCTGGCTCGGCGCTGCTGCCATTCTCTCCGCTGTCGCCTACACCGGCGGACCATATCCGCTGGGCTATCATGGCTTGGGTGATATTTTCGTCTTTCTCTTCTTCGGTCTCGCCGCCGTGGCGGGGACATATTTTGTGCAAGTCGGTTCGGTCAGCGCCGCTGCGTGGTGGATGTCGGTGCCTGTAGGTTTAATCGTCACTGCCATTTTGGTGGTGAATAACTTGCGCGACATTGATAGTGATCGCAAAGCGGGTAAGCACACCTTGGCAGTTCGGTTTGGCGAGAATGGCACAAAAGTTGAATATGTGACCTTGATGTCAATTGCTTATTTAATTGTGCCTGTATTGATTTGGTTCAATTTGATTCCCATCGGCGGCATGTTGGCGTGGCTTTCGCTGCCTGTAGCAATCCGCACCTTACGAACGGTCTTCACGCAAAAAGGACGTCCGCTTAATGCTGCCCTCGCTGGCACAGGTCAATCCGCGTTTTTGTTCAGCCTCTTCTTCTGGATTGGGTTACTGTTTTGATGAACGACGGGAGTCGTTCGACTCCGCATCAATTTACAAACTTCCACTTACACCACTTCCGCTCCAACCAATCCACACTGAAATACATCCCCAATCCTAGCAGGCTCATCGCCATCACGCCCGCATACATAGACGGGTAATCTAACAGCGTGCTGCCGCGGTAGTAGATGTAATATCCCAGCCCGTATTTGGTCGCTGAGAGTTCGGTGATGTACAGCACCGCCACTGCTGTGCCAATGGATTGGCGCAGGGCGGTCAGAATGGCGGGTAAACTGGCGGGCAGATACACAAAGCGAAACAACGCTTTTCGTCCCGCGCCGAGGCTTTGCAGGCTTTGAAGCAACTGCGGCGCAATTCCACTGGCTTGGTCGCGGACGAGCACCACGATCTGAAAGAACAGAATCAAGAACATGATGATGATCTTGGACGTATCACCAATGCCAAGGAACAGGATCACCACCGGCACAAACACCACTTTTGGAATTGGGTATAGCAAATAAATAACGGGGGAGAAAATGCGGTTCAGCCGTTTTGAGCCACCAATGACCAGTCCTGCTGGGGCCGCTACCAATACCGAAAGTAACATTCCCGCCGTCACCCGCCACAAACTGACCGCGAAATGCGTGAATAGTCCGTTTTGCAGTTCGTTGAAGAAGACCGCCAGCACGGTCAGCGGAGTGGGCAAAATAGGCATGGACACGATCATTGCTGTAATTTGCCAAAAGGCGAAGATCGCCGCCGCTGCGAGCAGAACATCACGCCGCTTCATGGAGTGCTCCGCTTTTGCATTTCATGTCGAAGGTCTTTACACAGGTTTTGAAATTCTGAACTGTTTTGATAACCATCTCTGCCTGCGTTGGGGTTTTCGAAAACATTCGTTTTTTGGTTGGGCGGCATATCCAAAAGCAGGATTTTTTTTCCAAGCACCGCCGCCTCTTCAATGGCGTGGGTGACGATGACCAGCGTAATATTTTGTTCTGCACAAAGCGAGTGAGTCAG
This sequence comes from Anaerolineales bacterium UBA2395, assembly GCA_002343775.1. Classification (GTDB taxonomy): domain Bacteria; phylum Chloroflexota; class Anaerolineae; order Anaerolineales; family Villigracilaceae; genus Villigracilis. The sequence continues at coordinate 18,128 of DDSH01000019.1, read as the reverse complement.
GTTTTGCAAGTCTTCACGGGTAATGGCATCCAGCGAAGAAAAAGGCTCATCCATGAGCAGCAGATCGGGTTCGAGCGCGAGCGTCCGCGCAATGGCAGTGCGCTGACGTTGCCCGCCCGAAAGTTGACCGGGGAATTTATCCGCCACTTCGCTCAAGCCGAGGCGTTGAATCCAACTCTCGATATTGTCTTTGGGAATGAAATTGTCCGGCGTGTGTTTTCCATCCGCCCCATAAAACTGGCGGACGTTCACGCCCAGTGCCACATTTTCACGCACAGTTGCCCACGGCAGCAAGCCGTAATCCTGTAAGATTAATCCGCTGTGCGGGCGTGGGCGAAGAATTTTCTCCCCATGAATGGTCACTTTGCCAGAGGTTGGGAATTTCAAGCCAGCCAGCAGATACAACAACGTCGTTTTGCCGCAGCCCGAAGGACCCAGAATCGCCCATGTCTCGCTGCGTGATATGTTCCAGTTGAAGTTCTGGAAGAGCGGCAAGTGATTGGCGTATTGGAACGTTAGTGACTGGATAGAAATCATCCGCGTGAAAAGTGACAGTCACCTTATGGTGACTGTCACTTGATTATAACGGTAACAACTTTCGGCTAGGGCAGAAGCGAGTCGTTGACTGAGTCTGCGTAACTCACATCCGCGCTCAAAATCCCCTTTTCTGTCAGCCATGCCAGTCCGTCGTTCCATTCGGCTTCGGTGGGCACAGCCCCCGCAGGGAAGGGCGGAACCTGGAAGGTTTCCAGCAGGGGCGGCGGCACGAGCCCCTTGTCGCTCAATAGCGAGGTGTACTGTGTCGGGTCGGCGTTGATGAGCGTCACGGCTTCTTCAATTGCGGCAAGGAAGGCGCTCACGGCGGCGGGGTTTGTATCCACAACATCCTTGCGGAAGGAGTAAATGCTAAATCCATATTCAGGGTACTTGGAATCATCCAACACGTTTACTGCGCCCTGACTCATCGCCAGTGAAGCAAGCGGGTCGGGCAGTACGCCCGCGGCGAGTTCGCCTGAGCCAAGCAATGCCATACGGTCAGGGATCTTCGGCACGGCAATGGTCTTGATCTCGTCGGCAGTCAGTCCTTCTGCTTGCAGCAAACGTTCGGTCACGTATTCGATCACGGTTCCTTGCGAAACACCGATCTCCACGCCTTTCAATCCTTGCGCATCGGTAATACCGCTCTTACCCGAAGCAAGGATAAAGAAATGTCCATAGCCTTCCGCGGGACGCAGGGCGTAGCGCACTGCTTGCATTTGCACCGCATCCTTGTTGAAGAGCATCACTGCCAACGTCTCATTGATGGTTCCATCTGCCTGACCCGCTGCAAGCAACTGGTCACGTTCTGGCGCAGAAGCAACCGGCACGAGTTCAACGGTCAGACCGTATTTAGCGAACAGATCTTCGGCTTCGGCAACATACATCGGCAGGGTGTCGATGATGGGCAAGACAGCGATCTTGAGCGTGCCGACATTTTCAACCGGCGATTCATCCTGGACCTCAGGGGCAGCGGCTGCGCAGGCGGCGACCATAAGACTCAAGACAAGCAAAGTGAAAAACAAGGGGCGTGCAATTCGCATGAAATATTTCTCCTTGACCAGACGATGTATCGTCCATTTTAAGTTTAATTTTTTACAGATGTGCCCAAAAAATCCACGAAGGACACGAATTTTCACGAGTAAGAACTTCGTGTTTTTCGTGTCCTTCGTGGAAAAAATAAATTGATCTGTTTTATGCTTGTGCGAACGTGTCGATCAGCAATTTGAAATTGCCGCCCACGGGGTAAAGGATGGGGCAGGTGCAGCCGCGCTTCTTGTACTCTTCCACTTTGGCTTTGGCTTCAGTGGGTGTGCCGGAGGCAGTGATCTTCAAGACCAGTTCATCGGGCACAAGGTCTTTGGCTTTCATTACCTGTTCCTTGGTGGCGGGCCAACCAAGAATGGACTGGATCTGATGCACCACTTCATCCGAAACGTTCGAAGCCTTGGCGATGTGGGGTTGCTGTGCGATGTATTGGCATAGGAGCATTTTGCTGTAATCAATGGCTTTATCGTGGTCTTCATCCACCGAGCAGACGATCAACTGCGGGCGGTCGAAGTCTTCCATTTTGCGACCCGATTTATCCAAGCCTTTTTGGAGCAGTTCCATCGCGTTGTCGTTGTATTCAGGGGCAACGCAGTAATTGAGCACCGCGCCATCTGCCACTTCGCCGGTCAATTCCATCATCTTGTCACCGGTTGCGCCGATCATGATCGGCACATTGCGCGGTTCGCGGCGTCCGTAGACCACATCCAATTCAATGTCTTTGACATGGATGAATTCACCATCGAAGGTGACGCGTTCCAGGTTGAGTAATTTCCGCATAACCTGAACCGTTTCTTTCATGGCGGTCAACGGCTTCTTGCGGTCAATCCCCACATTCGCAGCTAGCGGATCCCACCATGCGCCAAGACCACAAATGACGCGGTTCGGGGCGAGGTCATCCAGGGTGAGGAAGGTCGCAGCAAGCAGACCAATGTTACGGGTCCAGTTGTTGATGACGCCTGAACCAACTTTGATTTTATTGGTCACAGCGGCGTATCCTGCCATCGGCACGATCGCATCACGCACGAGGCGGCTTTCTGCCTGCCACACGGCTTCGAATCCCTTTTCTTCGGCATACCTTGCGTAGTCCAAACCATCCCGCAGGTCATGCGAGTCTTGCAAATACAGTGCAACACGCTCTTTGGTCATGACATTCTCCTTGAATGTGAAATGAAAGGATTAACGATTTTCATTGATTTCAAGAATTTCTAAACGGTTGTCTGACAATTGATAAAAATTTTGCCACAGGTTTCGCAAATTTCATAGGGTGTGCGTGCCTGTGGCAAATTGAATGTCTATACTTTTGAGGCTTCCATCTTGCGGATGATCTCAAGGTCTTCGGGATCATCCAAATCTAAACCAAGTGAGGGTAACTCAACCACTTCCAGCCTCGCCCCTGATTGGATCGCTCGTTCGCAATGTCGCTGGAAAGATCCTTCGCCAAATTCATATTCGATCTGACCGGCAGGAACCATCAGCAGGGCATTCGTCCCTTTATGGTGCCGATCCGGTGCGATCACGACCACCGGCGGCTTGGTGGCGCGGTCGATCAAAGCGAGGACATCGTCTGTGTTGAGCAGGGGCAAGTCCACGGGTAAGACCAACACCCCCTGGGTAGCATGGACTTGGGCGATGACCGAAGCGCGCGCCAGCGCCGTATTCAAATGCGGTTGACCATCTTCCTGCACGGTCTTGGCACCGTGATTGCGGGCGATGGTCAGCGCGTGTGAGTCACGGCTGACGACCAGCACCTTGTCCAGCTCCTTCAAAGAGGTCAAGGTACGCAGCGTACGTTGCAGTAATTCCTCATTTAATGCGGCGCGTTCTTCTTCAGTCAACGCACCTGCCAGACGCGATTTCCCGCGTCGCAGCGGCTTTACAGGGACAATTGCCCAAAGAGACATGTTAAAGACTCCCAATAAAAAATAGCACATCGTTCGCCAGCCTCTTGCGGTCGGCTGGCTGGTTCATAAGTGTATCAGTAACAAGTGTCTTAATTTTTAAATCTTTAATTACACTTTCGATATTTGAGTCTGCATTGTCTAACACGAAACCCGTCAGAATGGTACGATAATGATTCGCAACCGCCAACACCGAGGGTTCAATGCCCAACTCCGCATACATCTTCGCAGCGGGACCTTTCACTGTCTTTCCACCGATGATGGGGGAAACTGCCACGACCGGTTTGTCCATGTTTTTGATGACCTTGAGGATCGGGTCGATGCTCACCCACGGATTGGACGGGCAAAAGACCACCGCATCTGCCGACTTAAGCGCTTCTTTCGCCCCGGGAGCGGGTTCAGCGACTTCGACCCCATCGAACCGAAAGCCTCTGACGCGCGGCTGGCATTGTCTGTGAACAAAATACTCCTGAAACGCCAGTTCACCTTCGTCTGAATCCACCATAGTTCGCACCGGGGAATCGGACATGGGTAACACTGTGGGCTGAATGCCCCATGCCTTGCAAAAATCGCGTGTCACCTGCGAAAGAGATTGTCCCTCTTTCAACCGACGTGTTCGCTCGAGATGCGTGGCAATATCCTGATCTCCGAGCCTGAACCATGCCGGTCCGCCGAGTTTTTCCACGTTGGCAATCGTATTCCAAGTCTCTCCGGCTCGTCCCCAGCCGGTTTCGGGATTGGCAAGACCCGCAAGTGTATAACAGACCGTATCAATGTCGGGGCAGATCGTCAAGCCGAGATGTTCAAAATCATCACCTGTGTTGACGATGACGGTCAGGTCTTCGGGCGGCAGGATCTGGGCGAGTCCGTCGGCGAGTTTTGCGCCGCCGACTCCGCCAGCGAGGGCAACAATTTTCACTTCAGAATTTTCTCCGTTTGAAAAATTGCAATTTCATCCAATGGTTTTCTTTCTCTTATCACAGGGTTTTCACTTGGATAGCCCAACAAGAACATGGCGTGCGGTTCCCATGCTTGTGAGAGATTCAATGCCTTGCAGACGGTTTCCTGCGCGAATATGGGGCTGCAAACCCAGACCCCACCCAAGCCTTCCGCATGTGCGGCAAGCAGCAATTGCATGCCTGCATTGGCGACGGACTGCGTGGCGATGAGATGCTCAGATTCCCTGCGGCGTTCATCTGGGTACCGGTCCATATCGGTCATGTCGAGGCACAGAAGGATGACCACAGGCGAGGAAGTGATGCGCTCTCGCGAGCGGTTGACCCGTTTTGTGATTTCCTCGGCTGGGAGGCGATCTTGTGCCAGGTCGCGTTGAAACTCCTCTGCCATGCGGTCGGAGAGGTCTTTTTTCGCAGCAGATTCGGTCAGTACGATGAATCGCCAGGGCTGTCGGTTATGGGCAGACGGGGCAAATGTGGCAGTGTGGAGAATGTCCCTGATAACGGCATCAGGCACCGGGTCCGGTTGGAAGCGGCGGATCGAGCGGCGGGTGCGCAAAAAATCGCGCAGGCTAGTGTTCGTCAAAGGAGGTCGGCTGAATCTTGAAGATGATCCGCTTCTGTCCTTCACGGTACGTCCATGGGGTGCCGTAGTATCGCAACGAGAGTTTGTTGATGTGTTCATCGGCGCCCTCGGTGGTGTGAGAGACCACTTTGCCGCGCATTCCAAGGTAACGATAGGGGTCGTTGGGGTCTTGAATTGTCATGGCGATGTCGGGTCGTGCTTTCATGTTGCGGTCTTTGGCGCGCCCTTCATTGGTGTTGATGAGGATGTGCTCCCCGTCGGTATCGAACCAGACCGGGGTCACTTGGGGAATCCCCTTGGCATTCACGGTGGCAAGATAGAGAAAAGCTTTGGTTTTGGGGTCTAGCAGGTCGAGAAATTTTTCAGGGAAACTCATTGAGACTCCAGGGGTTGTAGCAGGCTATTTATCTCGCATTTGGTTATATCAAAGGTGCATAAGATTCGCGTTAGCGTTCTGTGTGGATGTGGAGTTTTTTTTCATTGTTGCTATCGGAACATGTCCAATTCCTTTGGGCGGATGATCTCTCCGAGCGAACCTTCGCCAAGCGGATAGGGGAATCCGCGAACATGGACAACAGGTGTGCCCTCGGCGGCTTGCCCCATCATCAAGGAAGCGGCGGCGGCGAGTTCATCTGCCACGGCAACGATGGTAGCTTTGAGGGTGTACCCGAACAGATCATGCCAGCCGCGTTCATCCACCAGGGCTGGGATGCCACTCAAACCAATGCAGATCCCGACCGTGCCATTGCGCCAGGCACGCCCGTGTGAGTCGATGATCATCACGCCGATGCGTTTGCCGGTAGATTGCAGGATCTGGTCGCGCAGTTGTTTTGCCGAGGTATCCGGGTCTTCGGGCAGGAGCAGTACGAATTCTTCGTTCGAATCGCCTGCGCCCATGACGTTGGAATGGTCGATCCCCGCGTTGGCGCAGACGAAGCCAAGTTTATGTTCAACAACAATAACGCCCTTGCGCGATCGTAGGACTTCGCTGCTTTCTTGAAGCATCAACTCCACCACACGCGGGTCTTTTTCGGTCTCTTCGCCAAGTTGAATGGCGCGCGGAGAGGGGTGGATGCTGGCAAGGTTGACCATGCGCCCCTCCGCCTTGCTGATGATCTTTTGAGCCAGCACGAGGATGTCATCGTCCTGCAGCTCCTGGTTGGATTCGTGCAGCGACTTAAGAATAATATCCGCCAGGTGGTCACCTCGGCGGATGAGCGGGATATTTTTTAGTGAAGTGAGAGTGAGAGACATTGGCACGTACTACGTGATGCGCAAGCATTGCTGCTGTACGCATCACGCTACGGATTATTTCGGAGTGTTCGACGCCCCTGTGATCTTGATACCGGCATGGGTGGAGCCATACTTTTTGTTGATGCCGATCAATACGCTGGTGAGACCTTCCACCACCACCGAGTTTTCGATGGGACCGGCGTCCCAGCCTTTCAGCCCGGCGGCTTGCACCAATTTGATGGTCTCGGCGCGGGCATCCTTGCTTGTGCCCGTCACCAGCACATCGCATTCCACGCCTTCCTCGCCCATCAAGTGCTCATGGGAAATATTTTGGAACGCCGCGCATACTTCCACGCCCTCGCCGACGATCTCTTTTGCTTCCTGCGCTGCCGACCCGGCGGCAGGCATTTGAACAGTGGCGACCTTCGGCGGGACCAGCGGAACGGTGACATCCACCAGGATCTTGCCTTTGAGCTCCTCTTTGACCGTTTCGAGCGTATCGCGATGTGCGGAGTAGGGCACGGTCAACACGACGATATTCGCTTCTTTCGCCGCCAGAAGGTTTCCCATCCCCCGAACCATGGTGCCATCCCCAAGCATGTCCTGAATCTCTTTGGCGGCGGCAACTGCTTTTTCCTCGCTGCGTGAACCGATTAAGACGTGATAGCCCGCCCTCGCCCAGCGATACGCCAAACCCTTGCCTTCCTTGCCTGTTCCGCCCAGAACTGCGATGGATAATAAAAGGTGTTCGTCTTTCATGAAATCTCCAATGATGTGAATTTGAACTACAGGACTTTCGCTACTTCTTCTTCGTATTTCTTCCAAATGCGCGGTGCGGTTTCCATGGCACGCGCAGTAATTTCTTCTTCATCGAGCGTGAGCAGCTCGCGGTCCTTCATGAGGAACTTTCCAGCCACCATCGTGCTGGTGACCATGCTTTGCTGGAAACCGAAAATGATATGCCAAGGGAGATTTCCATCGGTGAGGGGGGTGAAGGGATGGTAGTCGACGAAGATCAGGTCTGCGACAGCGCCGGGTACGATCTGACCGATGGGCGCAGAGGGGAAGAAAATGCTGGCAAGCGCGGCGTTGTTGTAGATCGCCATCTGCTGGACGTCGTATCCACCCATGCGGCGCGGGTCACGATGTTCAACCTTGTGGAGCAAATAAGCGGTCTTCCACTCGTCCCACATGGAATTGGTGAATCCATCGTTGCCCAAACAGACCTTGATGCCCATTCGCAGCATGGACTCGATGTGTGCCACGCCCACGCCATTGTTCATGTTCGAACGCGGCTGATGAGAAAGCCAGGTACCGGTGTCCTTTAGGATTTCCATTTCGCGTGCGTCAAAATGGACGCCATGCGCCGTGATGGTGTTCGGTCCGAGGATGTTGTGCTTTTGCAAGCGGTCGATCACCCGCATATTGGATTTTTGCAGGCTGTCGTATTCATCCGACTCATGTTCGGCGGTATGGACGTGGAAGCCGGTGCCTTCCGACACAGCCGCGCGGCAGGCTTGCAGGGTGCTGCCCGAAAGCGTCAGGCTGGCGTGCAAACCAAAGGTCCCGGCGAGACGCGGGTGTGGGTCCGATGCGAGGCGCTTTAAGAAACGTACATTTTCCTGGATCCCGGCGTTGGCTTTTTCCACACCATCGCGATCGGTCACTTCGTAACAAAGTACGCCGCGCAGCCCGCTTTTGTCCAACGCATCGGCGATGACATCCAGCGAACCGTCGATGAAATTGGGCGAGGCATGATGATCGATCAACGTGGTTGTGCCGTGTTTGATCGCATCCACAAGGCAGACGAGCGCCGAGGCACGTACGCCGTCTGCATCCAATGAACGGTCCAGGGGCCACCAAAGTTTTTTCAGGATCTCGGGGAAATCCTTGGGCGCTGGGCCGGGGATCGCCATGCCGCGTGCAAAAGCGCCATAAAAATGGGTGTGTGCGCAGATGCCCCCCGGCATCACGTACTGACCTTTGGCATCCGTCGGCTTGAGCTTGGGATATTTGGCTGTCAGGGCTTTGGTCGTTCCGATCTCTTTGATGCGTCCGCCTTCAATGAGGATGGCGTGGTTGGGAAACACCCGGTTCGGGCTTTCCCAAGTGATGACATTTGCGTTTGTAATTAACATGGTCAATTCAATCCATATTGGCTGGGATGCGGGAGTTTGACGCCCGAAGCGCCGATCTCCCAAAGGGTATTGTAGGCAGCCTCGCGAAGCTCAGGCTCGCCTTTGTACATCGCTTCATAGATCTGTGTGATGACGCCTTCGGACGGCGTGAATTTCAAATACGGTAACGCCGCAAGGCAGTTATCCGGGTCGTCGCCTTTCAGAGCGAGCAATAAGATGTCTGTGGCGGGGACTCCCGGCGAGATCCCCATGCCGTTTTTGGCGGCGAATTCGATCAACCACGGGGTTTCATGCGGTGCTTTGAGTTTGGAAGGCGCAAGCAGGTTGATATGCACCTTCGAGTCCAGCACTTCAGTAGCGGCGTTTCGGACAACCCACTGGTCGTCTTCGATCTGCGACTTTCGGAGTAGTTCATCTGCCCACGGTTCGTGGATGCGCCCCAACCCATAGATGACCGCGCGGCGTAACAAGATGTCGTTCAGGGTAATGCCATCCTTCAACATGGCGTGACCTTCATTCGGGTCGTTCGCCAGCGCTTCCCCGGCAGCGCGGCGGATATCTTCGTCTCCGCTCAATAGGGTTTGCGCGACGATCTCCAGCGCTTCGTTCGTACCGATGGCGACCAGCGCCATGCATGCGGCACGGCGCACGCTCAAGCTTGGGGCTTGCAGTGCATTCTCCAGATTCTTCAACGCCTTCGCATCGCGGATCACGCCAGAACCCAAAATGGCAAGGTGGATCAGTTCGAAGGACATGGTGACAGCAAACTGGCGGAAAAGCGTGGCGGCACCGGGGTCGTTGCTGCAAGCGAATGCCGCCATGGCTTGACCGCGCAGGTTGAGGGGGATGCCCTCTGTTTGCAGGAGGTTTGCCAGGGCGCCAAAAATCTTTCCCCGCCACGGAGCGTTCCTGGGCGCATCACGCAGCCAGCGTGCCGCCGTGAACAACGGGCGATGCATGGGCAGGCGCGAATATTCGAGCAGGGCTTGCACCACTCTGCTGGCATCGCCGTGCGCGGCAAAATAGCGTAACGCAAGATATTTTCCAGACCAATCCTGTTGGTTAAGAATGGACTCTTCTGCGTTGAAGTTGGTCAGCGATTGACCGGCTAAATACCCGGCAAAGACCGGATGAGCGAAGCGCATCCGGTTGTTGGGATAGGTGACCAACAATCCGCTGGATGCCATTCTCCCGAGCAAGCCGGTGGATGGAGTGGATACTTTTTCGACTTTCTTTTTCCCCTTTTTGGGCTTGGTCTCCTGCTTCGCTTCCTCTTCCGTGACTTCAGATTCAACGCCTTCGGTGATATCTTCCGCCACCTCAAACGACTTCACCCACGATCGCGCTTTGCGCGGGTCGAAGACCGGCTGTGCGCTGGTGATGACCTGCATGGCAAGCGTTTCGAGCGCCGCCAGCGGGGTATTGGCTGGGGCAATGCGGCGAATGTGCGTGGCAATCGACTCGAGCACATTCGGTCCGAGGCTGTCTCCGGCGTATGCCCCCCAGACTTTCAGAGTCAACTCGAGGGGAGATAAATTTCCATGGTCGGTACTCAGCCACGTGTTAAGGAGAAGCGGATCCACTTGTTCAGGGCCGGTTTGCATCCAGGCTTCCAGCGCTACGGTCTGAGACCATAACTGTCCCCACTTTTCGATGAATGCCGTGTTCTCGCGCGATGACCATGCACATAACGCCAGTGGTGCAAACCCGAGCGGGATCAAGCCATCCAGATATTCGGGCGAGCCAGTGGTGACGATGCGCGTGCCCGGATAGTTTTGCAAAACCAGGCTGAAAAATTCGGAGATCAGTTTTTGCTCATCTGGTGGGATCTCATCATAGCCATCCACCAGCAGGAGAGCGTGCCCATTTTTGAACGAGTTTTGAACAAGGGTCGAAAGCCTGCCATAGTCCATGCCTGCGGCTTGGTTGTATGCGGTTTCGATCAACGGGTTGAGCAGGTTTTTGGCATCCTTGACAGGTAGATTGAGGTCGGCGACATGGAAAAGGAAGGGAATGGATTCTTTCAGGGTTCCCAATGCTTCGCTTCGATTTGCGGCGAGGCTCGCCAGGTGTGCCAAGGCGACGGTCTTCCCAACGCCGGGTTGACCGATGATGACTATGTTGGCGTTGCCGAATAATGCTTCGGACACAGTAAAGGTTTGTGGTCTGTAAACGGCGGCAATCTCGGGCCAGGCAGGGAGGTATGGCAGCGTTTGTGTGACAACGTCTTCGTATTTAGGTGGTGTGCCAGGTTCCACCCTTGGCGGCGGGACGAGGAGCAGTGGCTCCTGAATAATTTCATCCAATGCAAAAAGCGGCGCGGCAAGATGCATCCCCTGGGCGCGGATCAATGTGGCGCGGCGATGATTTTCCTCCACTGTATTGGTTTTGCGGCTTTGTGCGGCTTCACGACCTTCGCGCCAGTTTTCGCGCAGTTCGTTCCATAACGGGCGTACGCGTGTGGCGATGATCCACAGGATGATCCCGGCGGCGAAACCTACGAAGAAGGAGAAAGGGTCGATGGCAAAAGAGAACATGAGGTCAGTTGGCAAACAAGATGCGCCCGCAGGAGGGGCAGTGGATCAGTGATTTTTGTGAGCGGGCGCTTTGTTGGACCGCCGCGTTGATGGTTGTGCCGCACGCTGCACAGGCATCATCCTCCACTTCGGCGACAGCCACTCCGCGTTTCTGCCGGCGCAGGTCTTCGTAAATGCGCAGCTGGTCAACTGAAATGGGCGAAAGCGCGGCTTCCCGTTCTTCGGTGAGATTTTCCAATTGTCTTGCCAGTGCAGAACGTTCTTCGATCAGAGATTTATGTTCATTGCCGAGCCGCGATTGGATGCCATCCAGGTCGGTTTTGGCGGTTTGCAATTCATCTGCCGCACTGTCGGTGCCGATCATCGCTTCCAATTCCCGTTCCTCCAGTGTGGCAAGGTGCTTTTTGAGCGATTCGACATCCTTTTGCAGATCCTGGAGTTCTTTTGGGTTTTTGACGCCACCCCCGTACAGACTGGCTTCGGTCTGCTCGACCTTGATCTTTTGCGTCTCGGCTTCGGTTTCGGTGAATTTCAATTCATGTAGGGCTCGGTGATGATTTGCCTGGGCGGTTTCCATGCGGGTGAGCGCCGCTTTGAGTTCTGTATCGTTTTCCAACGTCTTGCGGATCGCTTCCAAACGAGCCTGCGCACGGTCGATCTGCCGATCTACTTGCTGAAGACGGTAGAGTCCCAGTGATGCGCTCATGGGTCGAATTATATACGAAGAGTGAAAAAATAACCCGTTTTCCAAAGAAAACGGGTTTGGCTTTGTATAGTCAGGTTTTGTTCTATTGCGTTGCGATATTGAAGTAGTTGTACACTGCTTGAGTCAGATTCACGAACAGCGGGTTGGTGATGTCCCATATGTTTTGCACAGGATGATAGGTGTAAATGGACAGGACGAAATTCCCGCCGGGCGTGTACACGATGCCGACATCGCTCGTGTCATGCATGATGCCGTCCCGTGAAAGAACGTAGCCGTGTTTGTGCGGAACGAGCGTACCGTCTGGAACTCCGCCTTGGATCAGCGAACCGAGTTTATCCTGCGCCATGAAATCGATCAGCAGCTGGCAGGTCGCCGGGCTGACTTTATCCGGGAAGGCGGCGATCAGCGCGCCTCCGCCGTTTTGTGCGCATTGATAAATATCCGCCAGCAGCACACCCATTTCTGAAGCGGTGGTCTGGGAGTAAGGGTCTGGGTCGGCAAACACATCGCTGCGCGAGTTGCCGGGAGTGATGCGTCCCGGCAGGAGGTTGGGTGCACCGAGGAAGAACATTCCGCCGAGGTAGGTGCTTTGCAACCCCAATGCTTCCATGTTCTGCGTGACAATGATCGGACCGTTGTTGGGGTCGATGCGTTCAAGGACAAGGTCGGTGGCGGAATTATCCGACCTGCCGAGCACGCGCGAGATGATGTCCGCAGTTTGCGCATCAAGGTCGCTGCCGCGATTGATGAGATAGGACGCCACGATGGGCACTTTGATGGTGCTGGACGCTGTGAACGCCACATCCGGTTCAGTGGAGATTTCCTGTTTGTTGTTGATGGCGAAATGGATTTCCTGACCGGTTTGCAAATCCATCATGTAGAAGCCGATCAAGCCGTCGAAATCGGATGTGGTTACGATCTGCTTAAGCAGGATTTCAAGATTTTCAATGGTTGGTCTGGCAGCGGTGCTACGGTTGAAAGACAAGGCAACTGAACGGTTCGAAGGCGAGCGAAGCGCGTCTGTGATGAGCAGGATGGCGCGGTCGAGGTCAAGGGTCTGACCGGGCGCGCCGGGCAGGAACGTTGTCCCGCCAGGAACTGGCTGGGCGGGTGCGGGCGGCTCATCGTAGCGTGAAGCGATCTCATTCTGTAAATATTCGCGCAGGCGCTCTTCCGAAATAGAGGCGCTGAGGGGAATCTGCGTATTTGGCGGGGTGCGCCCCCAGATGTAATCCCAAAACCCTCCCCAGAACGAACCGCCCGTACGGGTCAGGTCTGCGGCGGCGAGCATGGTCTCGATGTCGATCGAAAAACCGACCGTGCCCGGGTCAATGTGGATCACGGCTTCGTTATAATTCGCTTCGATGGGAGAGGTATATACCTCAAGGAGACGCTGCGACGCCTGTGCCGGCGATAAACCTCCAACCGGCACGCCTGCGATGGTCATCCCGGTGGGGTAATTATTTCTCTGACGGCTGTAAGTGATCAGGGAAACGATGCTTAGCACGAACGCGGCGAGTAAAAAAAGGATCGAAACACCCCGCAGGATGGTATTGGTATTGCGGTTTCTCACGTTAAGTTGCCTCCAAAAACAGGAAGAAAATCACGGAAAAAGTATAACATACTGAAACGGGGGGCTTGTGCTAGAATAAGTCAGCATTAATATATTCCCACCTCATTCCAAGGATGGATAATGCTACGCTCTCTTCTCATCTACCTTTCCAAAGCCGCCTGGGCACAAAATTTGATCACAAGTTGGGGATTTGCCTGGCGCACCGCCTCCCGCTTCATTGCAGGTACAAAACTCGAAGACGCCATACGTGTTTTGCGCGAACTGAATGCACGGGGGATCAATGCCACGCTCGACCATCTCGGCGAGCACACCAGTACCCCCGAAGAAGCCCAGCAGGCGACCGATGACATCTTCGCCACGCTCGATGCGTTGGGCGCAGAACCCTCGTTGAGGGGCAACGTCTCCATCAAGCTGACGCAGATCGGTCTTGGTCTCGACGAAACCTTGTGCGCCGAGAACCTGGAGCGCATCCTTGCCCGGGCGCGTCAGAGCCGGACCTTCATCCGCATCGACATCGAAGACACCCCCTACACCGACAAGACCATCAACCTGTACTATGCCATGCGCGAAAAGGGATACGACAATGCCGGTATGGCGGTGCAATCATACCTATACCGCGCCGAAGCCGACCTGCGCCGCATGATGCAGGACGCAACACGCATTCGACTGGTCAAAGGCGCGTACCGCGAACCGCCAGACAAAGCCTTCCCTAAAAAAGCGGATGTGGACGCGAACTTCGATCTGCTCACCAAGATCCTGATCGATACTGCTCTAGCCACCCATTCCCAACTCAGCGACGACGGGCGCTTCCCGCCCATCCCCGCCATTGCCACGCACGACGAAAAACGCATTGCCTTTGCCAAGAGCTACGCCGAAAAAGTGGGCTTGCCCAAAAGCGGGCTCGAATTCCAAATGCTTTACGGTATCCGCCGCGACTTGCAGGAGCAGTTGGTGAAGGAAGGCTACCCCGTGCGCGTGTACATCCCCTTCGGTACGCATTGGTATCCGTACTTCATGCGCCGCTTGGCGGAGCGCCCCGCCAATATCTGGTTCTTCGTCTCGAATTTCTTCAAGGGATAAAATCATGACCCCGGAAGCACACTGGCTTCCGGGGTCGTTTTTGACTGATCTACGCTTCGGATTGGGGGAATAAAACCGACCAGCTGCCCTCGTATCCTGCCAGCAAGCCAAGACCGCTTCGCTCCGGTCTTTGGCAGGGTCCCGCGTCGAAAAGCTTAGCCAACCCCTCAGCAGACGGGGAGAAATATGCGATCACTTCGCAATGCAATCTTCCCTCCGATTCGAGCCGCTTGAATACCGCCATATCAACAGGCTCACCCGCAGACTCAAACGCCGTCTGAAATGCCGCGCGGATCTCTTCCGATAGTTCGTCAGCGGTCATGCCGTCGCCAAGTGAGAGGAAAAACCAGGTGGAGGTCATGTTTTCTCTGGACGATTATCAAATGAAAATGCCGGACCTTTCCAGTCGTCGGAATCGAGCTGCGTCTCTTGATAATTCCCCCCGGTGTATTCACCGATAATCCGTTTCCAGAACGCCTTGGCAGGCGCATTGTTTTCGATCACACGCACTTCCCATTTGGCGGGCAGGCGGCTGAACACTTCTGTAGCAGCCCATTTTCCCACGCCTTTGCGGCGGTATTTTCGCATGACAAAGAATTCCGTAATCGAGCGTTCGTTCCCCTCTACAAACGTCTCATTGTCCACCAGCACGAAGCCCGCCAGCTTTTCATCTACCGTGACGATGAACGCCGCGTGGGTTGGTTCGAACCAGAAATAATCCAGATCGCCATACCCGAAATGACCATGTTCATCCAGATCATTGTCCTCGAACTCGGAAAAATCATAGTTGTGCAGCTCCATCATCCGGCGGATGAGGAGGCGGTCTGATCGGGAGGGGATTCGTATCTCGATTTTCATCGGGGTTCTGGATTATATATCGAAATCCTATTTCCAGCTATTTCAGTCTCCTTAATGTAAATAGCATTTCATCAAATATGCGGATTGCGAACTGGCTTTACTTTCTCTAAATTGGTTTTGCATTTCTCGCAAGTCAATAACGATAATGAGTTTAATGTTCCGCAATTCGGGCAAATTGCTATTTCAACACCAAGACTTTCTGCTCTTCTTTGTTCTTTTTCGGCAGAGTCAAGAGTCTGTTCATGTTCAAGTTCATTCTTGATAGGGACGTCGTTTGGTTTTGAAACGAATTTACTGATCAGCCGCCATAACCCCAACATAATCAATCCAGGGATAAGGATAATGTATCCGAACACTACCCTGAAACCAGCAGGGTCAACCCAAGCGCCTTCTGACCGACTTCCTAACGCATCGAGAATTACAAAAAGCCCCCATACCGAAACAAGCGTTCCCAGAATACCGAATAGATTCTTAAGAAAGTTCATTATGACCTTCCTGTTTGTTTTTGGTTATTTCTAATTTAATGCCGATATAGACCAAATGGCTATTCCAGCCAGCCTGTTTTGGACGGACAGTCCAGGGAAAAATGCTAAGGCGTGAAAACTGCTTGGGATGCCGCACGCCGCCGAAGGCGGCAGTCCCCAGCGTCAGGTGTACGCTTTGTTAGGTGCGGTTGAATCTTAAGCGATATTTGCTTTCACAGACTCTACAACCTGACGTATCGAATCTATCACAAGTTCAGGCTCTGAATTCTGAATGAAGTGGTCATTATGTTTTGAAAAATATTGCTTGCTTTTCGCAGACAACTTCAAAAATTCAACCTGTAAATCTGTTTCGATTTTACTCAATTCATCGGAATCTGTGGCTCGTGTCAAGACAATTAATGGAAAATCAAAAGTATTTTGCTTACTGCGTACTTGCTCAATGCTTGCGATTCGGTCAATGTTCTCATCGTTTTTGGAAGGGTCTTTGACAAATAGCCACATACGACTTGCTTTTTCTTCCGAAAGAACTTTTTCAAACTGTTCGTATTTATCTTCATGAACAGCGTCAATCAAAACCATTCCTGCAATTTCATCGGGATATTGATTTACAAACCAGCGAGCATTAATTCCGCTCCATGAATGTGCAACCAGAATATACGGCGGATTCAAATTTACTGACAATAAAAAACTTCTGAGATCTTCAATGATATCTTTGCAAGTTCTCGGCGTTGAAGCCTTTTCACTTTTTCCAAGACCTGCTCGGCTGTAACTGAAAACTTTTGTAAAGTTTGCTACTTCTGGCTGGACTTTTGCCCAATCTTCAGAAGTTCCGCCTAATCCAGCGTCAAGGATTACAGTGGTTTCACCTTCACCTGAAAGTACGCCGAATAAACGATGCCCGTTTACTTCTGAGTTAATTTCAACGATAGCCAATTGATTTCTCCCAATGCTATTTTTTTCAAGACAAGCACCTAACGGTTTGCGCCATCGTCCCCGAGCGAAGCGAGTGGGATACACCACTTCGTGGCGCAAGCCTGCGCTGGGGCGGGGGGGGGGGAGG
>DDSH01000019.1:0-1227 GCA_002343775.1 Anaerolineales bacterium UBA2395 | reverse complement strand
CTGCGCTGGGGCGGGGACGGCGAAGCCGTCCGACCAGAAAAATGACAAGGCGTAAAAAACTGCTTGGGATGTGCGCACACCGCCGAAGGCGGCAGTCCCCAGCGTCAGACGCACGCTTTGTTAGGCAGCATGTTGTTTAGAAACCCCTTGCTCTGTTATTTCATGCGCCTGGGCGGCTTTGACCTTCAAGATGAGAACCAGTAATATGATCGGTATCCATAGCCGAATTTCCCATGGATTGGCGATTAACACAATAGATATTATATAAGGCAGTGAGACAATATACAATACCAGTACGCTTTTTGACGCCGATTCTGTGATTGAAACCAGAATTGCAAAGCTGCCAAAGAATATGATGCTCAAAAGGGACAATGGGTTGATGTTTTCTAAGATTCTTAGATCTTGGTATATTACATTTGCGCCCCCCAACACATATCGCAACCCTACATACGTACTGATATAACAAATGGTGATAAGGAAGAAATCCCTTTGGGTTTGGTTAATCATTAACGACGTTGGTTTCGCGAGTATCGTCCTATAATTCATGGCAAAATATAGAGCCAATATCAAGGCAGATGTTTCTCTAGTTAATGTGGCTGACACAACAACAAAACATAATGCCATTGTGTTCCATAATGTCTGCCTACTGGAAATGATGAAGAATGCAGCCAAAGCAAGAAAGAAATACGATAGCGTATCATATGGAACAACAACGTATTGAGTAATTCCCATGAGGAAGCACATCGAAATTATGGGAAGATCTACGGTTATGAAATTCAGGTTCTTCTGCCCGCCAAGAACGAAGAACAACATGATAGATGTTAGGCAGAGGAAAATCGTGTTCATGTAAAAGTAAGCAGAGTAAAATTTCCGATCCGCATTTTCGTCTAAAAGAGATAGAAATTGAGGCTTAATCGTCGGGATTTCATAGTGTTTTATGACTCTGTACGTTTTAAGGAGCAGAGCTTTACCCAGAACCCGATATTTGTATATTCCCTCGTTGTATTGACTTTCAAATCCTCTTTGTGAGAAAACATACCTTGTGTAATTGGTGGTGAAGCCTTCATAGACCATCGTGCTAATTGTTAGGGGTATAACACAACCTAACAGCAAAAGACGGGTGAGAACGTTGACATAAAATCGCACAGTGTTACTCCTATGGCTTATCAATTTAATGCTGCCTAACGGTTTGCGGCTCGTCCCCGATAGGGGATACCTGCGCTGGGG
>DDSH01000030.1:265754-291556 GCA_002343775.1 Anaerolineales bacterium UBA2395 | reverse complement strand
GGTTTGTTGGTTGCCCGCCTGATGGGCGGATTGCTCAAACCCAAAGACTCGCGTATTGGTGCGGATTTTGCCGGGGTGGTAGAAGCCGTGGGAGGCAAGGTCACACACCTCAAAGCAGGTGACGAAGTTTATGGCGGGCGTACTGGCGCGTTTGCAGAATATGTCAGCGTGGTGAATGCCGTGGTGCGTAAACCTGCCAACATCTCATTTGAAGAAGCGGCAGCAATCCCCACCGCAGGAATCACCGCCCTGCAAGGATTGCGCGATTACGGGAAGATCCAACCCGGGCAAAAGGTTCTCATCAACGGCGCGGCGGGAGGCGTGGGCACTTTCGCTGTACAGGTCGCCAAAGCCTTCGGCGCAGAAGTGACCGGCGTGACCAGCACAAAAAACGTGGAGATGGTCTACTCGTTGGGCGCTGACTCCGTGATCGATTACACCAAGGAAGATTTCACCCGCTGCGGCAGGCAATTTGACCTTTTGTTGGATGTCGCAGGGACACGTTCCTGGAGCGAGTACAAACGCGTGTTAACGCCTGAGGCTCGGTTTGTTATTGTCGGTGCACCCAAAGGCAACCCGGTCATTGGTCCGTTGGCACATGTACTCAAGATCCGCCTGGGAGCATTGGGGGCGAGCCAAAAAATATCCTTCTTTGTCGCCCAGTTCACCCGCAAGGACTTGGATGTTTTGCGAGGTCTTGTGGAAGCGGGGAAGGTCAAGCCATTCGTTGAGAAAACCTATCCTCTAAGCCAGGTCGCCGATGCGATGCGATATTTGGGAACCGGGCACGCAAAGGGGAAGATCGTGTTGAAGGTGCGGTAGAAAGCGCCGCTAATGATTTTCCTACATTCCCTCCACAATCCCTCACCTGTCCATCCATATTTTTTCCACAATGGGTTGATACAGTAGCAGTGTAAGTTCACATTATTTCAATCCTAATTGGAGGTACGCATGTCACGCAACAGTTTTGTATTTCGGCTGATCGGAGTCTTGCTCCTGATCGGTCTGCTCGCCGGGGGAGGGATCACGGTCTATCGCGCCGGAGTCGCTCACGGCATTGCACAAGCTCCCGAGGTGGCAGAAGCCATTCAAGGGTCGGCAGGAAGCGGGCAATTCATCCCACCGATGTACGCTTATGGCTACCCGTATGGACATGGCTTCGGTCACCCGTACTTCTTCAATCCATTCGGGGCGATCTGTTTCTCGATTCTCTTTCTTTTCCTGTTCTTCGGTGCGCTGCGGATCATCTTCTTCCGCCACATGCGCCACAGCTGGGGGCACCAAGGTCACTGGCGCAAAGATTGGGAAGGCGGCGTCCCTCCGTTCTTTGAGAGATGGCACAAGCGCGCACATGGCGAAGGCGATGGCGATGGCGAAAAATCCGCCGAGACCAATAAGAAAGAATAGAAATCAAAGAAAGAAGGAAGAGGTCAGAAACGCCTCTTTCTTCTTTCCTCTTTCTTGTAATACCCACTACCCACTGACCAGTTTCCACTTTATACTCTCCCCATGCCAGAACTCATCCTTGTCGTAGATGATGAACCCAAGATCGTGCGCATTGCACGCGACTACCTTGAAAAAAATGGTTTTCGCGTGGTGACTGCCACCGACGGTCAATCGGCGCTGACAGTTGCCCGCAATGAAAAACCGGATCTGATCGTATTGGATTTAATGCTGCCCATCATGGATGGTCGCGAGGTGTGCAAAACCCTGCGCCGCGAAAGTGACGTCCCCATCATCATGTTGACGGCATTAGCCGAAGAGGTGGATCAAGTCACCGGCTTGGAGATCGGCGCGGATGATTACATCACCAAACCGTTTTCGCCGCGCGCATTGGTGGCACGGGTGCGCGCGCTACTGCGCCGCAGCAAGGGCGAGGTCAAAGCGCCAAGCCTGATCCGCGTGGGAGGATTGGAAGTTGACCCGGATCGATACTCGGTCACTTTCAACAACAACCCCATCAAGTTGACACCCAACGAGTTCAAACTATTACAATTACTGGCGGCACGCCCCGGGCAAACGCTCACCCGCGAACAATTGCTCGAAGATATTCACGGCATTGCCTCCAGTTTCGACCGCAGCGTCGACTCTCACATCAAAAACCTGCGCAAAAAACTAGAAGCCGCCTCCGGCAAGACGATGATCGAAACGGTCTATGGGATTGGATATCGGTTCCTGGAGATCGGGTAACGCATGATGAACCACGGCAATCATTTCCCGCCCCGCCGTCGCGGACGACGATTCTTCCCGTTCGCAATTTTCTTCTTCGGAATTTTTTCGTTGTTCTTTGGCGGCGTGGCAGCCATCTTGTATTGGGCATTTACTGAATATTCCGGCTTTCGCAACATCTGGCTGTTGATCTGCGCTGCACCGGTAGCGGTGATGATCCTGGCAGTCTTTACCATGTTCACCCTGTACCGGCGTTTTGGTCAGCCGCTTGGCGATATGTTCAACGCCATCGACTCCGTTGCAGAGGGCAATCTTTCGGTGCGCGTCACGGAACGCAACTCAGAAATGTTCAGCGAATTGATCAAACGCTTCAACAAAATGGTCGAGGAACTGGAACGCGCCGACCAACAACGCCGCAACCTTACCGCCGACATTGCCCACGAACTACGCACACCCCTGCACATCATTCAAGGCAACCTTGAAGGCGTGCTGGATGGAGTCTACGAGCCAACGCCGGAACACATCAACAACACACTGGATGAAACCAAACTGCTTGCGCGCCTGGTGGCGGATTTGCAGACTCTGTCGCTTGCCGAAACCGGACAACTTCCGCTTCACCCAACCCGCTTCCTTCTCTCTGACCTGATGGCAGATCTCACGTCGAGTTTTTCCTCGCAGGCGAAATCTCAGAATGTCGAATTGACCATGCGCAGCCAGATCCCAGAGCAGGAGATCACTGCCGACTATGATCGGATCAATCAGGTGCTATCCAACTTGATCTCAAATGCGCTGCGGCACACACCATCGGGTGGAGAAATTTCCGTCGAAGCGGAATCCATTCAGGGTCAGGAAAGAAGCGTGCGGGTCAAGGTCAAGGATTCTGGCGAGGGAATCGCACCTGAAGACCTGCCCTTCATCTTCGATAGATTCTGGCGCGGGGATAAATCGCGCAGCGGACGCGCACACAGCGGGCTGGGGCTTGCCATTGCCCGACAGTTGATTCAGGCACATGGCGGGGAAATCCGCGTGACGAGTGAGCAGCAAAAGGGGACAGAGTTTGTAATTGAGTTGCCCGAGCCTTCGTAGCCGCGCTATAATCCACAGCAAAAACAAAGCAAGGGTTTACACTCCCCATATGCGCGTGCGTCATTTCACCCACTCATTTGTCGTTTTGCTGATCTCTCTCGCTGTTTATCAAATCCTTCGTTATATTTACGCGCCACACTGGCAGGAAATGACAGACGTGTCGTTCGGGATTCTTTCAGGCACACCCGATTGGCTGGCGTACCAAAACCGATTGCTGGCTCCCTGGTTGATTTCCCTGATCTCGTTGGCGGGGTTTTCCGCGGTTTCTTCTTTAAAAATTTTTGTATTGCTGGCGGTGATCGCAGAATTTTTCTTATTGTTCTTTTTGTTGACAAAATCTGGCGTGGAAGATCGGGAAGCCTTTGGCGGGGTTCTGGCGTTTTCCCTGCTGTTCCTGTTCATTCAGGGATTTAGTTTGTATCCGTGGGATTTTTTGGATCTGCTATTTTTTTCGTTGTTTGGCTGGGGAGTTTTTCAGCGAAAATCGCCTTTCTTTTTCATCGTCCTTTTTCTTGTGGCAATCACCAATCGGGAAAGCGGGCTATTCATCGGCTTGTATCTTTTGTTGGACGGGTTTGAGTTTGACCCGGCGGCAAGCCTCGGGAAAAAATTACGGGTGATTTCCAAACAGAAACTAATCGCAGGGGTTGTGTTGATCGGGCTGGGCATTCTGTATGTCGGCGCCGTTCGCAACCTGCTCTTTATCAGTCAACCGGGCGGGTTTCTCGATAACAAACATGCGGCTTTGGGAAACCATATAAACGTGATAAAAAATCTGCACATTTTGTTGGTCGATAATTTCACTAACGCCAACGTTCTACATTCCGTTTTTTTACTCGGCTCGCTGGGATATGCTCTCTCGTTCCTGCGGCATGAATGGAAAGCGGTGCTTGTCTATCTCGTCATGACGTCCAGCGTTCTGGTGTTTGGTTTGGTGAATGAAAGCAGGCTATATGCGTTTTTACTTCCTTTCTTAATTTTCTTTTATTTTAGCGGGCGAAGCGCCGGGGAAAAAGCAGCGCCTTCACAACAGCTCTGAGTGTTAGAATTGCCGCCAATGGAAATTTCGGAGAAATTGCAAGGCATTCTTGCCACCCTGCCCACCAAGCCGGGCTGTTATCTGTACCGCAACGCCGAGGGAACGATCATCTACGTCGGCAAGGCGATAAATTTGAAGAACCGCGTACGGAGTTATTTCCACGCGGATTCGAGCCACGATAACAAGACCCGCCGCCTGGTGCGTGAGATCGCAGACATCGAATGGATCGTGGTCGGCTCGGAACTCGAGGCGCTCATCCTTGAGATGAACCTGATTAAGAAGCATCGCCCGAAATACAACATCCGCCTCAAGGACGACAAACGATACCCCTACATCAAAATCCATTGGAATGAGCCGTTCCCAAAAGTGACCGTCACCCGCCAAATGGCGGAAGACGGCTCGCGGTATTTCGGTCCATATACTTCGGCATGGGCGGTGTACCAGACATTGGAAGTGCTGCGGAAGATTTTTCCTTATCTCACTTGCGACCGCGAGATCACTGGCAATGATCCGCGCGCATGTCTGTATTACGACATCAAGTTATGTACTGCACCCTGCATTGGCGCAATCGACCAAGCCGGATACCGCGCCATGATCTCCGACCTGATGGACTTCCTGAGCGGACACAGCGAGCCCATCGTCCAGCGGCTGCAACTGGAGATGCAAAAAGCCTCGGATGAGATGCGCTTCGAAAAAGCGGCGGCATTGCGCGACCAACTCAAGGCGATGCAATCCATCATCGAGCGGCAGAAGATCGTCTTTGGTTCAGACTACGAAGATTCGGATGTCATCGCTATGGCGCGTACCGACGGCGAAGCCTGTGTGCAGATCTTCTTCATACGCGGCGGCAAATTGATCGGGCGGGAATATTTCATCCTCGAAGGTACGGAGGATACTAGTGACAATCAAGTCATGGCTGAGTTCGTCAAGCAGTTTTATACCGAAGCCGCTACGATCCCCGGGCAGGTGATGCTGCCACAGGAGTTGGAAGAACGCAAGATCATTGCTCAATGGCTGCGGTCGAAGCGCGGCGGACAAAAAGTGGAACTGTTCGTGCCGAACGAAGGTCAGCCAAAAGATTTGGTAAAGATGGCAGCCGAAAATGCAACCGAGACGTTGCAGTCTTTGCGGGCGCAATGGCAGGCGGATGCGCACCGTCAGGAGCAGGCGCTTTCCGATTTGCAGACGTACCTTAATCTCTCTGCGCCGCCGAACCGCATCGAGTGTTATGACGTCAGCCACACGCAGGGTGTGGCAACGGTCGGCGCGATGGTGGTCTTTGAGCAGGGGGTGCCGTCTAAAAACCTGTATCGCAAGTTCAACATCGACAGCACCAGCATCGGCGCGCCGGATGATTTCGCTTCGATGGAGGAGATGCTCACGCGGCGCTTCCGGCGTTGGCAAGGCTCACAGGAAACCGAATCCAAGGTCGGGTCGAAGAAGGATGCGTCGTTTTCCTTCCTGCCAGACCTGGTCATCATCGACGGTGGTAAGGGGCAGCTCGGGCGTGTGGTCAAAGTAATGGAGGGGTTTGGCTTGATGGATAAAGTCCCGGTAGTGGGGCTTGCCAAACAGGAGGAGGAAATTTTCTTCCCGCACAAGAGCGAGCCGCTTCTGCTGCCACGTCATTCACAGGGACTGTACCTTGTGCAGCGCATCCGCGACGAGGCGCACCGCTTCGGGATCACGGCGCATCGAAAAAAACGCTCGAAGTTGGGTCTCGCCTCGCAGTTGGATTCCATCCCGGGGATTGGTCCCACCCGCAGAAAAGCACTCTTGAAACATTTCGGTTCTATGGATAAGATTAGAGAGGCGAGCCTTGAAGACCTTATGACCGTGAAAGGCATGAACGAGACGGCTGCCCAAAATGTAAAGGCACATTTGGAATGAAGGATATTTGGATCGTTGACGATGACGAGGAGATGGGTCACGCAATTGGCTTGATGCTGCAATTGCTGGACTATTCTCCTACGCACTTCCTAAATCCACGCCCGGCGGCGCAGGCATTGCTGGCGGGGAAACGCCCCGAGCTGCTGATCCTGGACATCAACATGCCTGAAGTGACCGGGCTGGACATGCTCGAGTTTTTACGCCGTCGCAAGGAATGGAAGAATCTGCCGGTGATTATGCTGTCTTCCGAGGCAGCGGATGTGATGGTGGAGAAAGCCATGCAGCTCGGTGCAGACGGGTATGTGATGAAACCTGTTACAATCGACGAACTGGAAAAAGCCATGGCGCAAGCCTTTTATAAACATATTGCAAAGTGAGTCAGGAATGGCAGTAAAAAGTTCAAAAAACAAAAAAAACATCCGAACGGCGGAAGAGACCGCCTCCCGAAGGCAAAAAGCGACGCAGGTCGTTTTTGCGGTCTTTGCTGTGATCCTTATCCTTTCGATGGTGCTTTCCGCAGTTACCAGCTACTAGCGTTTTCAATCGTCTTGTCCCTTCGCGCGGCTCCCCCTGGTGCCGCGCTTTCTTGTGCAAATTTAGAGTATTTCTCCTGCGAAGGATGAAGGAAATACGATCAATAACGAGGACCCATGCTCGATAAACTACAGGCAATCGAAGAAAAATTCGAACAACTCGGCAGTGAACTGCTGGAGGTCGGTAACGATTACAAACGCGCAGCGGAGATCAATAAGGAACGGGTGGGGCTGGAGCCGCTGATGGAAAAGGCAAAGGAATACCGTCAGGCGATGAAAAGCCTGGAGGAAGCCCGCACCATTCTCACGTCTGAGAGCGATGCGGAACTGGTCGCCCTCGCCAAAGCGGATATCGAGGATCTCGAGCCGAAGATCGAAGTCCTCGAGAAAGAGATCAAGAGCCTGCTCGTGCCCAAAGACCCACGTGACGACAAGAACGTCATTGTCGAAATCCGCGCGGGGGCAGGTGGCGACGAAGCCGCCATCTTTGCCGCAGATCTTTTTCGCATGTATACGCGCTACGCAGACGGCAAAAAATGGAAGACCGAGATCATGTCGGAAAATGCCATCGGCGTGGGCGGCTATAAAGAAGTCATCTTCGAGGTCAAGGGCAAGGGCGCCTTCTCAAAATTGAAATACGAATCGGGCGTGCATCGTGTGCAGCGTGTGCCCGCCACCGAGGCGCAGGGACGCATCCACACGTCCACCGCCACCGTGGCAGTACTTGCCGAAGTGGATGATGTCGAGATCGATATCCCCGAAACCGATATCGAGATCGAAGTCTATCGTTCCTCCGGCGCGGGCGGGCAGAACGTGCAAAAGAACTCCACGGCTGTACGCCTGTATCACAAACCGACCGGCATGGTGGTCACCTGTCAGGATGAGCGCTCACAATTGCAGAACAAATTACGCGCCCTGTCCATTCTGCGCGCGCGTTTGTACGAGATCGAGGAACAAAAACGCCACGCCGAACTGGAAGCAGACCGCCGTTCACAGGTTGGAACGGGCGAACGCTCCGAAAAGATCCGCACTTACAACTATCCGCAAAACCGCGTCACTGACCACCGTATCGGCTTGTCCAACTACAACCTGCCGGCAGTGATCGATGGTGATATCGACGAATTCATCGACGAACTGACCACACGCGATGAAGCCGGAAAACTCGCCGCCACCGGAGTCGAAGACGAGGAATGAACCGACGCAGTACGATTTAGCGCAGTACTCCTGCGCTTTTTTATTGAGAGGTAAACGATGAGATCCAATACCATCACTCGTGGATTTGCCCTACTCGCCTTTCTGCTGGTTGCCTTACTGGCATACTCCCTGCGACAAAAAGCCGCAGCAACCATACAACGCGACTCGGACGAAGCGATCTATCTGGCTGCTGCAGAAGAGTTCGCTTCATTGATCCAAACCGGAAACTGGGCCGGTTTCCTCGAAACCAACCCCACCCCCGAACATCCACCGCTGACCAAGATCATTTTCGGCGTGGCGATCCAATCGCAGCCTGCAACACCCGCAAACGCGCACATCGACGAAACGGTCTTCCTTCCGCGCGGACAGGCTGCCCGCCGCACCTCAGCCGTCTTCGGCGCATTGACCGCCGGTTTGCTGGCATTGGTCAACCCGGTGGGCGGCTTGCTCCTCGCCATGCACACCATGACCATCAAATACACGAGCGAGATCATGCTCGAAGCCGTGGCAGCGTTCACGAGCCTTGCCGCCGTTCTATGCTATGTCCGCTACAAAAAACAACCCAAATCGATCTGGTGGATCGCCTCGGCGGTCTTCCTCGGGCTGACCGCCGCCAATAAATACATGTATGCCATTGCCGGTTTCGCGATCCTCGCAGATTGGGTACTTTCCAACTTCCAGACCGGCGGGCGCTGGGGCGCTTTTTTCAAAAGAAGCGCGCTGTGGGGAATCATTTCGCTGCTGGCATTCTTCGTCTTCAATCCATTCCTCTGGCAAGACCCGATCCAGCGCCTGGGCGACAGCCTGCTCTTTCACTCGAACTACTCGCAAAACGCGCCCGAGGTTGTCAACTTGGATTTCCCCTTTTACCAGCCTTTCATCTGGCTCAACACCTCGGCAAAAGACTGGCATCCAGAAAACACATTTATCTATTCACTGGACAACTTCATCCTTATCATGGGCGTCTTGGGACTCGTCCGCCTGTGGCGCAAAGAACGCGTATTCGTATTGTGGCTGATCGTCGGCATTGTGTTCCTGCTGCTGTGGAATACAAAATGGCCCCAATACACGATCATGGTGAGCGCCCCAATCGCACTCTCCGCCGGAGAGGCGACAACCGTCATCCTTCAGTCGATCTGGAAAGACTTTAGGAAACAATAAGCGAGCAGCATGATGAAATTTCTCAATCCTCAATTAACACAGACCGTAAAACGACACCCATCGATCCTTCGTCTTCTTACCGTGATCGTCATCCTCGCCCTCGCATGGACTCTCCGCTCACAAGCCGTGAAGATGCTGCCCATCGACTATGACGAAGATGATTACCTGCGCGCCGGGCAGGAATATGCGCATCTGATTCGGACCTCGAACTGGTCCGGTTTTCTGGAAGCGAACTACCGCCCCGAGCACCCCCCGCTTGCAAAGATCGTCATCGGCGTGAGTCTCTTATCCGCCCCGGAAAAGCCGCTGACACCAGACCGCCCCACCACCGCCGAGCCGGATCGATACCTGCCGCGCGACCTCGTCCGCCCGGCACGCACGACCAATGCCGTCCTCGGCTGGCTGACCGTGGCACTTGTGGGAAGCGTCAACCCGCTGGCAGCATTGGCGCTCGCGACGCATACCTTCACGATCAAATATGTCTCGCAGATCATGCTCGAAGCCCTGCCCGCACTGACGAGTTTCATCATGGTACTGGCATATCTGCAATTCAAAAAGAGTCGCAAAACCGGATGGTTGATCGCATCCGCCGTTTTCCTCGGTCTGACGGCTGCATCAAAATATCTGTATTGTGTTATCGGCATTGCCATCTTGATCGATTGGTATCTGAACGCGAAGGACGAGGAACAGGTCAATCTGTTTTTCAGGCAAGCCGCTTTTTGGGGCATTCTTGGAGTGGTCATCTTCTTCGCGATGAATCCCTACCTGTGGGCAGACCCGCTCACCCGTCTGCGTGAATCGGTTTTCTATCATGCCGGGTATTCCACCAGCGCAGAAGAAGTTGAGCGAGCCAATTTCCCCTTCTGGCAGCAATTCAACTGGTTGTTTGTCTCTCCCAAGATCTGGCATCGTGATCTATTTTTTTACGCTCCTGACATGTGGATCGCGTTTCTGGCATTCATCGGGCTTGGACGATTATGGAAAAAAGAAAGGGTCTACGTGCTTTGGCTGGCAGCCGCCATGCTGTTCCTGATGGTTTGGCCCACCAAATGGCCCCAATATGTATTGACTCTGACCGTCCCGCTCTCATTTGCCGCTGCGGAAGGACTATCAGAAATTTGGGATCAGATCCGCGAGTGGTGGCAGAATCGCAACTCAAACAAGGCTATATACAAAAAATCCGAAGTGAGTCGCGCCACACCCTGGCTCATTCCGGGCTTGACCGCTTTTATCATCCTGACTGTTTTCCCGCTGATCTTTCAAATCATCGTATCCACGACAGATTTCAATGCAGCTTCCATCCGCGACGGGTTTCAGGGTGGAATTTGGCGCGCCTTCTGGCAGGGAATCACAGGGCAAATTCCCATCATACCCTCCGAAGGTGGCAACCCGAACGAAGTAGGCTTCACCGGGTTGAGCACCTATCCGTTCATTTTCGATGCGTTCAACACCGGCTATGGCGGCGGTTTCAGTTACCTGTTCTTCAACATCATGTGGATGGTGCTGTCTGTCGTCCTGCAAGTGGGGCTGGGACTTGGGATCGCCCTGCTGCTCTGGCAAAAAGGCGTGAAGCTGGGAAAGTTCTGGCAGGCGTTATTCATCCTGCCGTGGGCAATTCCCGAAATGATCGGCGCGATGATGTGGCTGAACATCTTTTTGGAAGATTGGGGCTGGCTGTATCTCGCCGCAGATAAATTCGGACCCGGCTCAATTTTTGGAAAATTTACAAGCGCACTCGCTTCCAGCCCAGACCTGTGGCTGATCATCTTCCTGCTGCCCGCCCTGTGGTACGGATTCCCATTCATGATGCTGGCTTCCAGCACCGGGCTGAAGATGATCCCCCGCGAAGTCTATGATGCCGCCTCCATGGACGGCGCGAATGCACTGCAAACCTTCCGCTTTATCACCGCTCCCCTGCTGCTGCCGCTGCTGTTACCCGCCATCCTCGTGCGCGGCATTTTCGCCTTCAACCAATTTTATCTGTTCCAGGTCTTTTTCTTTCCAAACGCCACACTCTCCACATTTTCCTATAATACCTTCAACCCGACGGGTTGGTTCGGCGGCGGACAGTTCGCCACTTCAGCCGCCATCAATATCATCAACGTTTTAATCCTCGTCGTGTTCGTCTATCTCTTCAACCGCTGGAGCAAGGCTGGAGAAGGAGTGACCCATGCGTAACATCTCACCACTCAGGCAGATCGTCACCCAATTTCTGCTCGCCCTAACCGGCTTCTTTGTCATCCTGCCCATTTGGGGCATTGCCCGCCTCGCCTTCGACGGCTCACTCCGGGGACGACCCACCGAATTCCGCCTGCTGCCCAAAGAATGGTCACTGACCGCCTTTTTGAACGTACTCGACAAACCGTATCAATCCGTAAGTTTTGAGATCCTGCTCCGCAACAGCCTGGTTGTTTCTTTGGGCGCAGCCGCCATCGCCATCATTCTCGGCATCAGTCTTGCGTATGCCTTTGCGCGCTTCCGCTTCCCAGCCCGTCAGGGTGGTCTGTTCGCCATCCTGCTCACGGCATTCCTGCCGCCTGTCGCTTTTATGACACCGCTTTATATATTGCTCAGCATGTTGCAGATCCGCACCACCTTGTGGGCGCTGGTCATCGTCTATTCCGCGTTCGCCATGCCATTCTGCATCTGGAACATGCGCGCTGCCTTCCAAGCCATCCCAAAAGAAGTGGAGGAAGCCGCCTTCCTCGATGGTGCAGGAGATCTCCAAACCTTCTTACACATCACATTACCGCTAGCGCTGCCCACCATTGCCATCTCCGGGTTGATCGCCTTCCTCATGGCGTACTCCGAATTTGCCATCGGCTGGCTCTTCGTGGACAAAGCCGACACGGTTACACTTGCCATGTCCATCTATGCCATTGTCCAAACCCAATATCAGGGTGGCGCACAGCCATGGAGCTATCTCGGTTCGCTCGCCCTCATCATGTCCATCCCGGTCGTCGTCATCTTTCTCATCTTCCAACGCACCCTACTCGAACGCATGATGTTCGGATCGGCGGAATGAACCTCGGCGAATTTCTCGCACAAAAAAAAGAAACTTGCGATGTTTTGGACGCGCAGGTTCTGCTCGCACATGTGATCGGACATCCGCGCACGTGGCTGCTGGCACACCTGGAATCGCCTCTGACCCCGCCGCAAGCGGATTCAGCCACCCAAGCCTTTGCCCGGCTGGAAGCGGGTGAGCCGCTGCCCTACATCCTCGGTCACTGGGAATTTTACGGTCTGGATTTT
The DNA here is from genome assembly GCA_002343775.1 of Anaerolineales bacterium UBA2395. Lineage (GTDB taxonomy): Bacteria > Chloroflexota > Anaerolineae > Anaerolineales > Villigracilaceae > Villigracilis. The sequence continues at coordinate 279,232 of DDSH01000030.1, read as the reverse complement.
GACATCACCCCCGATGTTCTAATCCCAAGACCAGAGACAGAACTACTGGTCGAAAAAGCCATCCGCTGGTTGAACGCCGCCCCCGAGCGCCGCACCGTCGCAGACGTAGGCACAGGCTCGGGCATCATCGCCGTGTCCATTGCCATGCATGTCCCAGGGGTGAACATCCTCGCCACCGACATTTCGCAAGCGACGCTCAAGGTTGCCAAACGCAACGCAAAAAAATTCGATGTCTCTCATCGGATCAACTTCCTGCAATGCGACCTGTTACCCAAACACATCGACCCGCTGCCGACAGAAAGTCATTTCGACCTCATCTGCGCCAACCTGCCCTACATCCCCACAGACACATTACGCGACCTCCCAATTTTCGGTCGAGAACCAACTCTCGCCCTGGATGGAGGCGCAGACGGTCTCGAACTTTATCGCCGCCTGCTGACCTTATCGGTCGATTGGCTTGCGCCAAAAGGCTCCATCCTGCTGGAGATCGAAGCATCGCAGGGGATGAGCGCCCTCAGCATGGCATACGATATGCTCTCCGCAGCCACCATCCAACTACACAAAGACCTCGCCGGGCAAAACCGCCTGCTTGAAATTCACCTGCATGAATAAACAGTATAATTCGAACAAGGTTGTTTAACCATGAAGGCAATTGCAAGAGCGTACGGCTCAACAGTGTGGTCGTTCATTACCCGGCTATCCACAGTCGAGACCACAGATCCGCATCTGCAAAGAAGAGGGCAGCTGCTCGCGTTATATCACATCTTGATCCTGGGGATTCTGATATACACCCTCGCCAATAACTCTCTCTATCTTCTCTTTCATCCCGGCATCGAATACACGATCTATCTAATTCAAGACATCGTCCTATTTGCATTATTCTATTTTCTTTGGTGGCTGAATAAAAAGGGCAGGGTCATTCTCGTTGGGTATGTTTCGATCACCCTGACAATTCTTCTGGCAATTGCGGTCAGTGAGGCAAAGTATCTCGAATACTCAATGGTCATCTTCGCCCTGCCCATCGCAATGTCCAGTTTCATCATCCGCCCATCCATTTCATTCTTGTACGCCTTCCTGACCGCCGCCGGATATACCTTCTACTCCATCCTCGAGGGCTACATCTGGGAATATAACCTGACCGCCATCGTCGCATTGTTCGCGATCGCCTTCATGACCTGGGTCATTTCGCATCAACTCCAGACAACCCTCCAAACCAATGACAAACTGGTCGAAGACCTTCAAAATACTTTTGAAGAGCTAAAGGAAGCCTATGAAACCACCCTGCAAGGCTGGTCGAAAGCGCTCGAATTCCGCGACCGGGAAACGCAAGGACATTCCGAACGCGTTTCGGATCTGACCCTGCGCCTTGCCCGCCGGGCGGGGGTTCCCGAGGAACAGATTGTTCATATCATGCGGGGAGTGCTGTTGCACGACATTGGAAAGATCGGCATCCCCGACGACATCCTCCGCAAGCCGGGGCCACTGACCGAGTCGGAAACCCGAATCATGCGTCTGCATCCACAAATCGCCGTGGATCTGCTTTCCTCCATCGAATACCTGAAGCCCGCCCTGAACATCCCCCGCTACCACCACGAAAAATGGGATGGCAGCGGATATCCACATGGGTTGATTGGCGAATCCATTCCGCTTGAAGCGCGAATTTTCGCCATTGTGGACGTGTTCGATGCGCTCTCGCACGACCGTCCCTATCGAAGAGCTATGCCCAAACCAGAGGTCTTTAAATACATTCGTTCCGAGGCTGGAAAACACTTCGACCCTGCCATTGTTGATCTCTTCCTGGGAGAGTTCGAAAAAGGTGAAAACTGAGATACCTCGGGGGATCGCAAAGACGAATTTTCAAAAGAAGGTCCGATTACGTTCAAAAATTTACTTTCCGCCTGCCGATAATTTCTCATCCAATACTTAATCCGTGTTCAGCAACCATTTAACTCAAAGAATATAATAACAGATGCATTCTCCTGATTACTCCCCTGTCTGGCTTGGGCAAGCCGCTGGGGAGTGATTTTTTAAACATAATGGGCGACCCATACGGGTCGCCCATTTTTATATAAACGAATTAAGAAAGGGGCCAAGTCGGCAAGACATCCATCTCAAACTCGGAGAGATAACCCAACGCGTAACGGAAATAGCCCGCCGCGCCGATCATCGCCGCATTATCCGTACAAAGTGACAGCGGCGGAATATGGACTGGAAATTCAGTTTGCCCTTTGAATACCTGCCGCAAGGCGCGGTTGGCAGAGACGCCGCCCGCCACCAAAATTTCCTTCGCGCCGAATTCACGTGCCGCATCCATCGTCTTTTTGAACAGCACATCCACCACGGCTTTTTGGAACGACGCCGCCAGATCATGGACGGGGATACCGTTGCTGCGTTTTTTCAATTCCTGCACTTCATACAATACCGAGGTCTTCACTCCGCTGAAGGAAAAGTTCCAGGTTCCATCGAGCCAGGCGCGGGGGAAGTTGAAGCGCGAAGCGTCACCCTCTTCTGCTGCTTTTTGAATGGACGGTCCACCGGGATAAGGCAGATCCAATAATCGCGCCACTTTATCGAAGGCTTCACCTGCCGCATCATCCAGCGTCGAGCCGAGGCGTTGATAGGTCAAATGGTCGGTCATCAGATTCAGTTCAGTATGACCGCCCGAGACGAGCAACGCTATAAGCGGGAATTGCGGCGCAGGCGGGATGGTGTCTCCCGCTTCGTACACCCAGGCAGAGTAGATGTGACCCTCAAGATGATTCACGCCGACAAGTGGTTTGTCCAACGCGAGCGCGATACCCTTCGCCATGTTCATACCTACGATGAGCGACCCGGCGAGACCAGGTCCCTGCGTGACGGCAATGGCGTCAATGTCGTTGAGCGTGAGGTGCGCCTGTGCCAGCGCCTGCTGCACGACCGGGATGATGCTCAGAACATGCTGTCGTGACGCAACTTCAGGAAAAACACCGCCATAGCGGGCGTGGATCTCCATTTGGGAGGCGACGACCGACGTGAGCAACGCGCGTCCGTTTTCGATGACGGCGCAGGCGGTTTCGTCGCAAGAGGTTTCAATGGCGAGGATTCGAGCGGGTTTCAGTTCAGTCATGGTTCTTTCTTTTTACCACAGAGCACACGGAGCACACAGAGAAAATAAATTAAGAATCTCCGTACCCTTAGTGATCTCAGTGGTGAATTCTTTTTACAAATGCCTTAAGAATGCGTCCGGGTTTGCGAGAAAATCCCGGGTGAGATTGACGTGTTCCAATTGATTATATTGCACTTCGCGGATGCCGTTATCCTTAAATTGAAGTATCTGCGCCTCAGGAAAGGCAAGGATGATCGCCGAGTGAGTGGCAATGATGAATTGCGAATCCTGTTCGATCATCTGTTTTAAAGCGGAAAGAAAACTCAGTTGACGAGACGGAGAAAGCGCCGCTTCAGGTTCGTCCAGCAGATACAAGCCGCCGGGAACAAAACGTGACTGAAAGAGCATGAGAAAGGCTTCGCCATGCGAAAAATTGTCGAGGTCTTTGCCGTAGCGATGCTTCATCGCCGCCAATTGACCAGCGTACGCTGAACGCGCCAGATCGGCGGCATATTTCGAACGTCCCTGATACTCCTTTTCCACATTATTGAATTCTTCCTCCAACTCTTCGCGCGTTTCGCGCATGGAGCGGGCATAACCAAAAAAGTCCTCGGCGCGAAGGAAGAAACCTTTGCGCGTGCGCTTTGTCCAAGCCAGTTTGAAATACTTTGCCAACCTGCGGACGGGCACGAGAGTCTTGTCTGTTTTGACACTCTCGCTGCCTACGGTGATGGATTCCACAGCGCAAGCCAACGCCTCCATCACCGTCGATTTGCCGGAGCCGTTCTCGCCGACAAAAAAGGTCACTGGCGCAGTAAAATGAATCTCAGAGAGAGACCGGATCACTGGAACCGTGAACGGGAATTCGCTCAGATCACTTTCGAGATATGGACGCGGAGCGAGGGATTGAAGATGGATCATTTTGGGGCGGAGGACGACAGACGGCGGACAGTTATGTATAGTCCGTTCATCATCCACGATCTTATTTCTTCTTCCACTTCTTCATCGGCAGGACAAAATCGTACGGGTAGTCTGCAAGCTTTTCCATCACGCCATCGGGGCGCACCCAAAGCGTGTCTTCGATGCGGAAGCCCATCCCTTTTTCAGGGTAGTACAAGCCCGGTTCGGAGGTGATGATCACACCGGGAGAGAGGCGTTGATCGTCGCCCGCGGTCAAGCCGCTGAACGGTCGCTCGTGAATGTTCAAGCCTACGCCATGTCCCAAACTATGGACGTAGCCTTCAATGGGCGCCTTGGTATTGAGCGGCGTTTGATGCCCCTTGGATTCAAAGAATTCACAGGTCATGCGTTGATAATCCTTGAACGCCACGTTCAAGTCAAAGTTATCGTTGAGCGTATCATAAATTTCCTTGACCTGGTCGAACAACGCCTGCGCTTCGGGCGTGGTGTAACCGAGACTCCATGTGCGAGTGAAGTCGTAGTAATAACCGCCGCCCGCCTCGGCTGGATAAATATCGAAGACGATGGTCTGCCCGAGACGCATCAGGTCGGCAGGGTTGCCCGCAGAGTGTGGCACGCCCGCATCGCGCCCGATGGCGAAGATAAAGCCAGAGGGAAGTTCTGCGCCGTGCTCAGAGACCCACAAACGAATTTTTGAGTGAACATCACCGACAGACAGCGGTGTGCCATCTTCCTTGAGAAGAACTTCGTCATCGCGGACATCGCACGAGGTGAGATATTCGCGGACCTTCGCCACCACTGTCGTTGTGACCTTGCCCATCCTACGAATGCGCTCGACTTCTGTTTCATCTTTTGTTTCCATCGCCCGCAGGAAGATCGAATCTTCCCGCGCTTCACCGATGAACTCAAGATCAGGCATCAGTTTCTGCAAATGGTTTAACATCCCAAACACCATGCTGACATCGTAATGCCCATACACACCCACACGTCCGCTAACGACGCCGATTTCTTCGAACATCTGCTGGCAGCGCATGGCGCTGGCAAGCAAGGCATTACCCTCAGATTTTTTCAACAAAGCGTTGTAATCATATTTACTGAACGGCACGGTTTTCAATCCGCTTTTGGCGGCTTCGTCGCGTTCCATGTCGTTGTAAAAATAAACCGGCTCTTCGCCGCGTTTCTTGATGACCGTGGCATGGCTGACATGTCCGCCGCCGGTCAGGTAATACATGGGCGGATTATTCTCGGCATTGCCGAACACAACGAACGCATCCAAATTGTGGGATTGCATGATGCTGTCAAGGTCTGATTTCATTGAGGCTCCAGTTGATTGAGTTTTGCAAATTCACGTGCGATCTCTTCGTTCTCGAACTCCAACTGCACGAGTTTTTTCTCGCGCAGAAATTTAGCAGACACACCGAGCAGATCATCCGTTTCACTAAAAAAACTGAGAATGGTCAACGGACGACGGGTGACAAATTTCCCATAAAAAGGCACAGCCAAGGTTTTGACGATCATTTCACCAACCGTCCCGGTGATGATGCCAACGACCAACCCGACAAAACCACCGAACACAAGTGGAAACGTCATCGTTTGAGGGGTTGTCCCTTCGGGTGAAATTAACGTGGCAGGGACAAAAGCAATGGCTCCGAAGATAAAGCCAACGATCAAGAACGGAATCAATGTCACTTTGGCAATGCTGCGTTCTCTGTCTGCGCAGGCTTTGCACATGGGTACTTTCAGATCCAGGGTCACGGTTCTGTTGCGATGCTGTGCGCCCATATGCAACGATATTCCAAGCGTCTCTTCCTTCGGTTTGCCGCAGTTGGCGCACCGCTCCGGGAATTTCAACACAGGCGGCTTCTTCAAGTCAGGAACAGGAATTTGGAAGATCATTGCGCTCCATCCAATTAACGTTTCAATAAATTATTCAACGCCACCAGCAATGCGCCTTCTTGTTCAGGGAAAACGGTGCGGGGATCGAGGAGGATTTTGTCGTTTTCGGTCCTTGCAATGATGGGCGGATTGTTCTTTCTCAGCTCGCGCAGGAATTTTTCGGCGGAGGAGACTTTGAGTTCAAGCAAAAAGGTGGGGATGGATTCACCGGGAAGCGAACCACCGCCCACCGTCGACTCGCCAGATACAACAGCGCCTTGCCCCAATTCCATACGCCACGCTTCAGCCCGACCCTGAACCTGTTTCAACGTCAGTGACATCATCCTCAGGATGGGGATTTCGCGCTCCGCCTCGTCCTTGAGGTAATGCGATAGCGTGGCAGAAACGCCAGCCAGACAGGATTTATCCGCACGGACGGCTCGCGCCAGCGGATGTTTCTTGATCTTATCGAGCAGAATCTTTTTGCCGAGGATGATGCCCGCCTGTGGACCGCCGAGGAGTTTGTCGCCGGAAAAAAGCACCACATCCGCACCGGCTTGCAAGGACTCTTGGACCGTCGGCTCGTGGGTGAACCCATATTTGGCGGTGTCATACAATGCGCCAGAGCCGAGGTCGTCGACGACATAGACACCGGCTTGATGTGCCGCAAGGACTACATCCACGAATTCGGGTTCTTCGGTGAAGCCAATGATCTTGAAATTGGAACGGTGCGCGCGCATGACTAACGAAGTCGGTTCTTCAAGCGCGGACGCATAATCTGAAATGCGAATCTTGTTGGTCGTGCCTACTTCCACAAGTTTCGCACCGGATTGTTTCATCACATCAGGCACGCGGAAGCCGCCGCCGATCTCCACAAGTTGGGAACGGGCGATGACGACGCGCTTTTTATTTGCCAATGCGGATAAAGTCAGCAAGACCGCGGAAGCGCAATTATTGACCACGAGTGCAGACTCTGCGCCGGTGAGTTTTTGCAAAAGCGACTCGGCATGGATCAGCCGCGAGCCGCGCTTGCCGGTTTCGAGATCGAATTCGAGGTTGGAGTAGCCGCGTGAGACGATGTCCATTGCGTGAATGGTGGCGTCGCTCAACGGGGCGCGTCCGAGGTTGGTGTGCAGAATAACTCCGGTGGCATTGATAACCGGATGGAGGGTCTGTGCCGTCCAGGCGGAGAGGGTGGATTCGGCTTGGGCGAGGATCGACTCGATGGAAGGCAGGGAAATTTCCGGGTCCCGTTTGAAGCGCGCGCGGATGTCATCCAATGTTTTGCGAAGTGCGTCCAAGGTCAGGGGTCTGCCGAAGCGGGCGATCAAATGCGCGGTCGTTTCGGTTTGAAGGAGTCCTTCAACGGATGGAAGGTTACGAAGCGTTGTCATCGTGGATCACGGGCGGGCGGCGGTTGGCTTTCTCACGGATGCGGATGAAATATTCGGCGGCAATGAGTCCGCCTGCAAGACCGAGAATAACGTACAACGTGACAAGGCGACCCAGTTGCAGCCAGGCCAGGGTCGCGCCGTACACACCCACCCAGGTTGCCTGTCGGATGATGACATTAGCTTCGGCGGGCGGCTCGGTGGGGAAACGCTGATGCAGATAATACACGATGGGCAGAGCTGTGCCGGTGAGCGCCATGAGAAGAAGGGCGAAAAATCCCCAGCGTGACCAAACGAAGGGCAGCGTCAGCGAAATGATGAAATACAACCCGCCCCAGCCGATGACGGCGAGGGCAAGTGCAGATAACCCAAATGGTTTGAAATGAAGTTTCTCATCCATTGGGAGAATTATACCCGTATGGAGTCCAGAAGTTCTACTTCTGGAGATTGGGTAAAACTGTTAAAAATCCGAAGGCAGAACTTGCGGATTCCATATTTACAACAACGGATTCCAGATGATGGACAGCACAATGGCAAGCACAACGAACAGCGCTGCGATGGCGGCGAAGAAGACGCTAATCTCGGTCGTCTCGGTGATGGTGAAGAGTTGCGTCGGCAAACTGTCGAAGACCTCTTGCAGTTCGGTAGCGCTTTCGGCAAGGTGATATTCGCCACCGGTCATGCCGGAAACTTCCTTAAGCGTGGCTTCATCGATCTCGCGGCGGAAGTTTCCACCACCGCCGCCTCCACCGCCAAAGAACGGGTCGAACGGGGCGGAGTATGAAGCGTAGGGATTGCAGTTCATCGGCGCGGTGTTGTTGACCGTGCCAAAGCCGATGGTGTAAACGCGCACGCCGCGATCCGCTGCCATTTGCGCCGCCTCAAGCGGATGAATGCCAGTGGTGGTCACGCCATCCGTGAGTAGAACGACGATGGCGGGCACATATTGACCTTCGGGCATGGGGGTGAACTCCACACCAGAATACGGGCTGACGACCGAATCGTCAAACTCCGCGATGGCGTCCAGCGACATGAGAATGCCCTCGCCAATGGCGGTTCGACGAGCAGTTGTGATGTTAGTGATCGTTGTTTCGAGTAAAGCGCGGTCTGTGGTCGGCGGTTGGGCGATGACGGCAAAACCAGCGAAGACGACGATGCCGATCTGCGTATCGGAGTTCTGTCCCTTGATGAATTCCAGCGCGGCGGCTTTGGCGGATTCGAGTCGGTTCGGGAAGATGTCGGTGGAGCACATGCTGCGGGACACGTCGATGGCAAGGATGATGGTGGCATTCGACGCCGGGAGCGTGACGACCGAAACCGGTCGCGCCATTGCCATGATAAGGCTGGACATGGCGATCAGGAACAAGGCGAACGGCAAATGCCGCTTCCATTGAGATTGTTTCGGCGCGGCGGCACGGATCAGCGACAGGCTCGAATAGCGCACCGCGAACGGTTTACGCCGCCGCAGGATCAGAATGTAGACGAGGATCGAGAGCGGGATCAACGCCAATAGATATAAAACTGGTGACCAGAGTAATTCCATCACAACCTCCAGTGTCAATGAGGATTCAACACAGATGAACTCAGATAAATTCGTTTTTTATTTATCAACCATCAATGTTCATCCGTGTTCATCTGTGGTTAAAACTCCCTCACGGCACACGGCTAAACCACAACAACGACAACAAGCCGCCGATGAGCAGGATCAAAATGCTGACACCTGCAAAGACAGCAGTAACTTCCTGCGCTTCCTCCTGGACCTTGAGGCGCGGCTCGATACTTTCATAGACCTCGCGCAAGTCATCTTCATCCTGCGCGTTGTAATAAATTCCCTGCGTAATTTCTGAAATTTGTTGAAGCGCCGCTTCATCCACTTGCGTGAAAACCGTAAAACCATTGACGGTCAATTGCGTGCCTTCGGGGCTGCCCACCGCAATGGTGTGGATGCGCACTCCGCGCTCGGCAGCCAGTAACGCCGCCTCCACCGGGTCGGGATTCATGTTGTTCTCGCCATCCGTAAACAGAACGATGGCAGAAGATTGATCGGCGGAAATTTCCGGCGTGCCATTCAGCAGCGGAGGGACATCCGCGCCTTCAAAGCCAACGATCGGTTCCTCACCTGTGAGATTCGCGATCGTATTCAACGAAGCGACAATCCCATTCGCCAGCGACGTGCCGCGCTGCGGTTTCAACCGTTCGATTGCGTCAATGATGGCGGTTTGATCTGCTGAGGGGATCTGCACCGAGAGTCCGCTTTCGCTAAATGCCACCACCCCAACTTTCACCGTCGAAGGCTGACGCGAGACAAAATCAATTGCCACGGCTTTTGCGGCTTCGAGTCGATTCGGTTCAAAATCCTCCGCCGCCATGCTGCCCGAAACATCGAAGGCGAGGATGACAATGCCTTCCACCTTCGGCAAGCCGATCACCATCTGCGGGCGGGCGAGGGCGACGAAGAGAACCGTCAGCCCGACCAGGAACAAGATCGCGGGAATATGCCGCCGCACTCCAACGCCGCGCCCCGAGGCTTGTTGCACCAAGCCCAGGCTTCCATACCGAAGCGCGATCTGCGCTCGCCGCCGCTGCATTCGCAGATACAACAGCACCAGCAAGGGAATCAACATCAACGACCAAAGCATGGATGTCCAAATGAACGACATGCGTTATCTCCGGCGCTGACGGCGCAGCATGACGAAACTGGCGATGGCATGGATCAAGTCCGCTTCGGTCGAAAGCGGCAGCACATCCACGCCCGCGCGTTTGAAGGCTTCGCTCAACTCGGCTTCTCGTTTGCGCGCCGCCTCTGCAAACCGCTTGCGAAAATTCTTGTCATGCGTATCGACGTAAATTTGCTCGCCCGTTTCAGAGTCCTCCAAAATGACATGACCGACATCCGGCAGACTGATCTCACGCGGGTCCCACAAGCGGATGGCGATGACCTCATGCCGCTGACTGAGCAAACTCAACGAACGCTCCCACCCCGGCATGCTGATGAAATCGGAAATCACAAAGATCAGCGAACGTTTCTTGATAGTGTGCAGTCCGCCTTTCATCAAAGCGGATAGATCGGTCATGGGCGCGCGTTGATGATGCGGCTGCTTGAGCAGATCGTTGAGCAGGCGCAACACATGCAGCCGCCCGCTTCGCGCCGGGACCTTATGCTGGATGCCGCTCCCAAACATGATCGCCCCGACACGGTTCCCATGCCGCGTAAGCAGACGTGACAACGTGCCGACAAAGTCGATCAGCACGTTGCGCTTCTGGTTATCCAACGCGCCAAAATCCACAGACGGGCTCAGGTCGAGCAGGAACCACGCGATGATCTCGCGGTCTTCCATGTACTCGCGGACGTAAGGTGTGTCCATGCGCGCGCTGACGTTCCAGTCAATGTAGCGGATGTCGTCCTGCGGCTGATACTCACGCAAGTCGGCAAAGTCCACGCCGGAGCCGCGGAAAAGACTGCGATAATCGCCCTGCAAATATCCGTCCAGACGGCGGATGACCTGCCAGTCCAGCCGGTGCAGAATTCGCTCAGGAGTTCGCGCGGACTTTAAAGTGTTCATTCATCGGCACCACAGGGATCGGAATACGGTCGAGGATTTTGGTCAGAATCTCGTCGCTGGAGATCTCATCAGACAACGCTTCGTATGAAAGCACCAACCTGTGACGGATGACGTCGAGCGCCATGTCCACGACATCTTGCGGCAGGACGTAGTTTCGTCCGCGCACGAAGGCGAGCGCTTTGGCTGTGAGAATCAAATTGATCGAAGCGCGCGGACTCGCTCCGAAAGTGATGTAGCGTTCCAGATCCGCCAAGCCGACCATCTTCGGGCTGCGAGTGGCAGTCACCACTTTGACGGCGTATTCGATCAGCGACGGATCGACATAGACTTGATCTGCCTTCGCTTGCAATTCCAATAATTGATCGGTGGTCAACACTTTTTGCACGGCTTGAATCGCACCGGTCATGCGTTCAACGATGACGAATTCTTCAGTGGACGTTGGGTAGCCGATCAACACCTTGAGCATGAAACGGTCTACTTGTGCTTCAGGCAGAGCATACGTCCCTTCGGTTTCGATAGGGTTCTGCGTCGCCAAAACCAAAAACGGATTCGGCACCTTGAAGGTCTCGCGCCCAATGGTCACCTGTCGTTCCTGCATGACTTCGAGCAAAGCGCTTTGCACTTTGGCAGGCGCGCGGTTGATCTCATCCGCAAGCAACAAGTTGGTGAACACAGGTCCGAGCGAGGTGTTGAACTCGCCCGTCTTCTGGTTGTAGATGCGCGTCCCAACCAGATCTGCGGGGACAAGGTCTGGCGTGAACTGAATACGCTTGAATTCGCCGCCGATGGAATCAGCCAGCGTTTTGATCGCCATCGTCTTTGCCAGCCCCGGCACACCTTCCACGAGGATATGTCCACGGGCGAGCAAGGCGACGATGAGCCGCTCCAATAAATGGTCCTGCCCAACGATGATCTTCTTCACTTCATACAATACACGTTCCATGGGAAGTTTGTTCTCGCGATTTGTGGTTTGTTCCATGTAAGAGTCTCCTTTTGAGTTGACGCCCAAGCAGGGGCAACCCTTCAATATAGATCAGAACGACTTGATTCCAATGGGCGGGTTGCCCCTACGATGATAGACCTAATACGGCGGCGAGCCGCCCATCCCACCGACTGCGATGTTGATGGGAACGGCAAAGCCGATACCTACAAAGAAATTTTCTTCGGTGGGATTAATTAAGCCGGTGACAATTCCAATGACATGACCATAGCGGTTCAGCAACGGGCCACCCGAATTGCCGGGGTTTGCCGCCGCGTCAAATTGGATCATGCCGGGGATCTCCACGTTACTATCTGGCACGCGGAAGGTGCGGTCAAACCCTGAGATGACCCCAGAACTCATCGAACTATACAGACCGAACGGGTTTCCAACCACGTATGCTTCGTCCCCCACCCGCATCGCACTTGGATTGCCCAATGTTGCCGGGACGACAAATAAAGGCGTGTCCAATGCTTGAATGACGGCGAGGTCAAGTTCTGGAATCTCGGTGATGATCTGCGCCTCAGACTCGGTGCCGTCTGCAAATGTGACAGTGATGCGGCTCGCGCCTTCGATGACATGCAAACTGGTAAGGATGTCTCCAAAACTATCGACGACGACGCCGCTTCCCAACCCGAAGCCTGATCCTTCCTCCCGGGTTTTTCCCTCCGTTTGAATCACAACCAGCGATGGTTGAATGACTTGATAGACCAGCGCTGAATACGCGGGGGGCGGCGTGGCAGACGCCATCGCCGAGGCAACCGACGCATTGACATCGTCTACGCTGAGTTGGCTGGGCTGGACGACAACAAAGTGATAGAGAAGTAAAACCAAAAGGGCGGCAAAAACTCCCGAAGCAAAGGGAAGGCTTCGGCGAAGTAATGAAGCGATGTTCTTCATCCACCCTTTCCATCGCGCTATTCTTGTTTCAGACGATTCGCTCATGCACAATTCCTAAGGGTATTGGGATGCCAGACGCGACTCAAACGTTGAAGTTACTATAAGGCTTGTTTTTTAGATAAAGATGAGAGAATTCGCCTTGTTCTTACAAAGGCGGGAATGCTCACGGAATCCACACAATTAGGCTGAGGGAATGTATACTTTTGGAAAAAGACGAGGTGAAATATGAATGTATCTGAGGCAATTCGGTTGAAGCGGGCAGTGCGGAAGTTTCAGGACAAGCCCCTGCCCGACGATGTGGTTCATACCATTTTGAACGCGGGACGGCGTTCGCAGTCGTCGAAAAATACGCAGGCATGGCAGTTCATCGCCATGCGAGACAAATCCATTTTGAAGGAACTTTCCACCTGCGGCGAGTGGGCGGGGCATCTTGCTGGCGCGGCGCTCGGGGTTGCCATCCTCACCCCCGACCCAAGCGATAAATTTCAGATCATGTTCGATGCGGGACAGGCAGCTGCGTTCATGCAACTGGCGGCATGGGAATTGGGTGTGGGATCCGTCCCCGCTTCGATCTATGACCCGGACAAGGCTCGCGCCATTTTGGGATTCCCACCTGAGTGGCATTTGCGGATCGCGCTCTCGTTTGGCTATCCGTTGGAGGAGTCGAAGTTATCTGCGCCGCCAAAAAAGGGTGGACGGGTGGCATTGGAAGATGTGGTGCATTGGGAGAGGTGGTAGTCGGTTTCAGGTTTCAGGTTTCAGGT
>DDSH01000030.1:136724-265481 GCA_002343775.1 Anaerolineales bacterium UBA2395 | reverse complement strand
GGTTTCAGGTTTCAGGTTTCAGGTCGGAAGCGGAATTCAGAGTCGTTCTTACAAAATGAGATGAAGCCGACCAGTGCTGACGTATAATTGATGGAAATCCGCTGGCAGAGAAAGGGATAAACTATGGCTGACAAAAAGAAGACCAAAAAAGAGGAAGAGTTCTCCGAGGAAACAATCAAACATTTGGAATTCATTCAGGGCGGCATCAACCGCTTTGCATCCAATTCCTTCCAAATGAAGGGTTGGATGCTCACCATCGTCTCTGCCCTGTTGGGCTTTTATGCCAACTCTAATAACACTAGATTTGCGCTGGTTGCCGTTGTGCCTGTAGTGATCTTTTGGGTCTTGGATTCTTATTACCTGCAACTGGAACGGCAATTCCGCGGGATTTACAATGATGTGACCGGTCTTTCCAAAGATGTAAAACCCGTGCGACCTTTTGAAATGCCCATTCAAAACTACACCGAAGGGAAATATTCTTTTTTGGATGTTTTTCTTTCAAAGTGGATGATGCTTCTGTATTTCCCAGTGATCCTGCTTTTGCTGGGAATATACTTTTTTTCTTAAACCCTTCACTGGTCACAGAATCAAACAGGCAGGCTCACCACCTGCCTGTTTGATTCTGTCTTGCTTTATACGATCTTCCTTGCCTGCTCCACGACCTCGACGACTTCGGGCAGATCCATGCCGAGGGCGCGGAGTTTCTCCACGGTGGGAATGCTGTTCTTGTCCCAGCCGCGGCGCTCGTAGACGGCGTCCATCAACAGTTCGTATTGCGCTTCACGATACGTGCGGAGTTGCGCCATCTTCTCTTCGGTGGATAGCTTCGCCGGGTCAATGCCGACGAGACGCTTGAGCTGTTCATCGTAGCGCTCCTGGCGTGACTCATATTCGACCTTTGTCACCGGTCCCATCGCGCGGTAGGGCGGATAATCATGCTGACGTCCCACACGCCCCATGCGCAGCGCAAAAACCTTCTGGAAGTTGTACACGCGTTCCGATTGAGCCAGTAAGTCATCAGATCGGGTCGGTTTGCCGGTCACACCCTGATGGATCCATGTGTAGTTCTCAACATGCTCCTCCACTTTGGCGGGTTCCTTGGTCTGCTTGTTGTTCGCGGGGGAAATATCGTTCCACGGAAGTTTGCACAACCCATGCAGGCTGAACCACGTCCGCCACATGGGGAAGTAGTGCAGCGCTTCGGCTTTATCCTGAAAACTGGGCAGCAGGTTATGGACTTGATCCATGAAGATAAGCCAGGCTTCATCGTGCTGCGGACCTTTGGTGGCGAGTCCGTAGCCGCCCTGCTGGGCAAGCGATTCCTTGGTCAGGTATTCAGAAATTTCCATCCCCTTGATCTCCATGCCGATGTCGTGCATGAAGGCCGGGTCACCGCCGAATTCGCGCGCGAAGTATTCCTTCATGTAGCGCACGCCCTGACCCACGACCACGCCAAAGCCTTCACCTCGCGCCATTTGGTGAATTAACTCAAGCGCTGCCACGCCGTTGCCAAAGTTCAACTCCAGACCGCCGGTATGTTCCTTCGTAAGGATACCTTCTTCGTAACATTCCATCGCAAAGGCGATACAGTTCGCCACGGAGATCGTGTCGATGCCGTAGGTATCGCAGTAGAAGTTGAGTTCGAGCACTTTCTGCGCATCGAAGTTCCCGATGTTCGAGCCGAGACCGGCGGCGTTCTCGTATTCAGGACCATCTACCAGAACACAGGTCCCGGCATACGGTCCGGTTTGAATCGGGAAGTGATCCACGCCATGCGAGCAGGACATGGTGCATCCCAGCCAGCATCCATCCGGCAAGCCTTGTGTGAATTTTTCCTTCCACACTTTCGAATCGATCTTGTGCGTTTCGGGATGCGAACCAAAACGGAAATTGTGAGTCGGCAAAAGGTCAAAGTGATCCATCACATCCACAATGTTCGCTGTGCCGATCTTGCGCATCTGATTCTGCGAATCGTCGAGGTCTGTGATCTCTTTGTTGATGCGCTGACCTGCCTTGCGGATGAGCGGCATATCTGCCACGCCGTTCTTATCGCCGCCCATATCGGTGAAGCGGCAGACGATGGCGGCAATATGCTTATCACGGAAGACGCGCCCCGCACCGCCACGCCCAGCCTGTTTGAAGCGCGCTTCTTTCCGGCGGACGTCGTACCAGGTGGAATTGATCGCAGCAATGCGTGTGTGCTCCGCGGCTTGACCAGCAGCCAAAACCGAAACTCCCCGTTTCCCCTTTTCGTCGCCGCCAAACTTTGCCGTGAGGAGGTTGCCGATGAGATGAGAATCTTCTGCTTCGTACGAATACGGCTCGATCGTGACCTTGCCATTATCACCGTCGATAAAAATGATCACATCCTGAGCCGCTTTGCCCTGAATTTCGAGCGCATCGAAGCCGGAGAATTTAAGGAACGGCGCAAAATACCCGCCGACATTGCTATCAATGACGTTACCGGTCAACGGACTAAGCGTAACGACGGTTGATTTCCCGCTGCCCGGGTAGGCAGTGATTCCGCAAATCGGTCCATTGGCGATGACCAACTCATTTTGCGGATCGTCCCATGTGGTTTCAGACGTGACCGCATCCCACAATAATTTAAGCGCAAATCCGCGCCCGCCGGTGAACAGGTCTTTCATCTGTTGTGTGACCGGTTTTTCCAAGATGCGGTTATCTTCCAAATTGATGTAAAGCGTTCGGTTGGCATAGCCGCGTTCGACGGCACGCAGTTCGTATGAATATTCCCCCAGTAAAGTCGATTCTGCCGGTTGTGCAGACAGGGTCATGGACATTTCTCCTTTTTCATGGATCGCGCAGAAAGCGCTGTACCCATTATGACAAAAGGGACAAAAAATGCCTACTGATTATCTTCCCGTTTTGAGCATGTCAGGAGGAACCTCGTTTTGAAGTCGGGTGATATACATAATGCCCACGGTCACAAATTGCGATATCCCTCTTCTCGAAAAAGCGAAATTTGTGACCGCGCTGGGTATAATCACACAAAGTTCGCCGTAATTCCCTGATAAACCCGGAGTGCATTACGAATGGCTGAATCGCTTCTCCCCTTCTTTCAACCCAAAGGCGTTGTCGTGGTCGGCGCATCCACCTCGCCCGAAAAACTCGGCTATGGCGTGGCGCGTAATCTCATCCAAAGCGGATACGCCGGTGCGATTCATCTCGTGGCGCAAAAAAGCGGCGAACTGTTCGGCAAAACGATTCACACCAGCCTAAAAGATATCCCAGACCCGGTTGACCTCGCGATCCTTATCGTCCCGACCCAATCCACGCCGCAAGTCATCGAAGACTGCGGTCAACGCGGCATCAAAGCGGCGGTCATCGTCTCGGCGGGCTTTCGCGAAGTCGGCGAAGAAGGCGCGGCATTGGAAAAACAATGCTTAGAGGTCGCGCAAAAACACGGCGTGCGGCTGCTCGGTCCCAACTGCATCGGCACCATTGACACGCACTTCCCACTCGACACAACTTTTTTACAACCGCCCATGCCTACACAGGGCGGTGTCGGCTTCATCTCACACTCCGGCGCATTCGCCGCCGCCATCGTGGATTGGGCGCGCGGTCAGGGCTTTGGCTTTTCGCGCATCGTCAGCCTCGGCAATCAAGCCGATGTCAACGAAACCGATATGCTGCCCATGTTCGCAGGTGACATCTCGACGAAAGTCATTGTGATGTACATGGAAAGCATTTCAGACGGCAGGCGCTTCGTCCGCACCGCAAGCGAGGTGACACGTCACAAGCCGGTCATTGCGCTGAAAGTCGGTCGCTTCGAAGCCGGACAAAAAGCCGCCGCCTCGCACACCGGAGCCTTAGCCGCCTCCGACACCGCCTTCGATGCCGCCTTCGAGAAATCAGGCGTACTTCGCGCCGAAACCGCCGAGCAAATGTTCGATTGGGCGCGGGCGTTGGAAAATTGCCCATTGCCCAAGGGAAACAAAATCGGGATTCTCACCAACGCAGGCGGACCCGGCGTCATCGCCGCCGATTCTCTCGAGCATCACGGTATGGTGCTTACCCGTTTAGCGGACACAACACTGGATGCTTTATCCGCCATTCTCCCATCTGCAGCCAATACCCACAACCCGGTGGATATGCTCGCCTCGGCTTCGCCAAGTCAATACGCCGAATGCCTGCAAATTCTGCTGGCAGACAATAACGTGGATGCCGTCATGGTCATCCTGCCACCGCCGCCCATGTTCAAAGCGGAAGAAGTGGCACGGAAAATAAATGAAGTCATTGGAAAATTCGATAAACCCGTGGTGATCGCATTGCTCGGCTCAACTCTCGTGGAGAACGCAAAAGACGAGTTTCAAAACGCAGGCATTCCAACCTATCCCTTCCCTGAACGGGCGGCTTCGGCGCTGGCGGCGCTGGTGAAGAGGGCAAAGTCCCTCGACCGCAGACCGCCGACGGAAAACTACACGGTCAACAGTCTACGGTCTGCGGTCAGATTGCCGGATGAGTTGATGCAAGCCTATGGCATTCCCACCGCGCCGATCAAACTTGCGCGTGATGAAAATGAAGCCGTTGCCATTGCAAACGAACTTGGATTCCCCATCGTGATGAAGATCGCTTCACCGGATATCCTTCACAAATCTGACGTTGGCGGCGTGTTATTGGATATAAACGATACCGCCGCCCTTCAGTCTGGCTACGCGCAAATGATGAAACGGATGGAGAAACTCGTCCCGCCGCCTCGTATCGACGGAGTGCATCTACAACGTCAAGTTGCCGGTGGGCAGGAAGTCATCGTTGGCATGGTGCACGATCAGCAATTCGGTCCGCTGATGATGTTCGGCTCCGGCGGCGTGGAAGTGGAAGGGCTCAAGGATGTGGCATTTGCTTTGGGTCCGCTGAATCAGGCTGAGGCGGAGGTAATGATGCGTCAGACCTGGGCTGGGAGAAAACTCAAAGGTTTCCGTAGTATCCCATCGGTAGATGAGGAAGCGGTCAAGGATGTTTTGGTCAAACTCTCGCAACTCGCCGCAGAACACGAAGAGATCGAGGAGATCGAGATCAATCCGCTGCGCGTGCTGGCAAAGGGCGCAGTGGCAGTGGATGTGAGGATTAAGTTCGCCGACCATTGACCGCGGTCTTAACGTCGACGGTCGAGTAAAGCATGTTAATCAAAAATAAAAACAGGAGCATGGGATGACAGCATTTGTTATTTTAGATATTGAAGTAACAGACCCGGCAAACTATGAAGGCTATAAACAACTTGCCGCTCCAACCGTGGCGCAGTTTGGTGGTACCTATGTGGTACGCGGCGGTCACGCAGAAAATCTTGAAGGCGATTGGGAGCCAAAGCGGATCGTCGTTCTGCAATTCGAAAGCGTGGAACGTGCCAAGGCGTGGATCAACTCGCCAGAGTATAGTGAAGCACGCGCCTTGCGGCATAAATACTCCATTTCCAAAGCCATTGTTGTAGAGGGGGCATAAATTGGAAAATCTGGAAAGTTTCATTGCACAATTCGAAGGCAAAACCGTTAGTGTATCAGTGCAAGATCTGGAAACCGGCAAAGGGATTTTTATCAATGCCGATGTGAGCATGCACCCCGCCAGCACCATGAAAGTGCCAGTGATGATGGAGGTGTTCCGCCAGGCGGAGGCTGAGTTACTTTCACTGGATGAGTCGCTGAAAATTTTCAACTCGTTCAAAAGCATTGTAGATGGCAGTGAGTTTTCACTGGAAGAAGCCGACGACTCGGACAAGACACTGTACACGAGAATCGGCAAGAGCGAGTCTATCCGTGAGTTGAACCGGTTGATGATCGTGCGCTCGTCGAACCTTGCCACGAATTTGCTTATGGAGCGGGTTACCTGCGCCAGTGTGGATGCACTCATAAAAGAACTCGGCATCGCGAACATGACCGTCATTCGCGGGTTAGAGGATAAAAAGGCATATCGCCTCAATATAAATAATTCTGCCAGTGCGCGCAGTTCCACGCAGATGATGAAGTTGATCGCCGAAGGCAAGGTCGTTTCGCGCAACGTTTGCGATGAGATGATCGAGGTCATGTTCGGGCAGGAGTTCAATGAGAGCATCCCCGCTTTGCTGCCACATAACGTAAAAGTCGCTCACAAAACCGGCTGGACGGGCGACTTCTTCCATGACACGGGCATTGTTTTCCCACCAAACCGCAAACCGTACGCCATTTCGCTGTTCACACATGGTTTTCCTGAAGACGATGAAAATCAGGCACACGAGTGCATGGCAGAGGTGTCGCGGATGATCTATTCTGAATTAATGAAATAACAAAAGACCGCAGACGGCAGACCGACGACCGCATTTTGCCGTCTGCGGTCTGCCGTCGTCTTAATAAGGAGCTAACTTGATAAACATATCCACCCTCACCTACTATCCCATCAAAGCCTGTCGCGGGTTCGACGTACCTGCAAGCAATATCGAGTGCATGGGGCTTGAACATGACCGGCGCATGATGGTCGTCACGCCGGATGGCGAGTTCCTGACTCAGCGTGAATATCCGCGTCTGGCGCTGGTCACGCCCACCCTTAAGAATGAGGCGGTCACGTTGTCCGCGCCCAATTTTGAATCCATTCAGTTCACGGTTCAATCCTCCGGCACGCCGTCGCCCGTCAATATCTGGTCAAGCAACGGCGTGGATGCCATCGACCAAGGCGATGAAGCCGCGGCATGGTTCTCCGATTGGCTGGGCGCGTCTGTGCGCCTCGTCCACATTGCAGATGGGTTCAAGCGGACACTAAACCAAAATTATGCCATCAGCAAGGATGACCACACCGGATTTGCAGACGGTTACCCAATTTTGATCATCTCGGAAGAATCGCTACAGGACTTAAACTCGCGGCTTGATTCTGCCGTCCCGATGAATCGCTTCCGCCCGAACCTGGTGGTGAAAGGCTGTGCGCCGTTCGCAGAGGATACGTGGAAGCACATCCGCATTGGCACGGTGGAGATGGCGTTGGTCAAGCCGTGTCCGCGCTGTGTGGTGACGACCATTGACAAAGAGACGCTGGCAAAAAGCAAAGAGCCTCTGAAGACATTGAACAGATATCGCAACCACGAACTCGGCGCGATCTTCGGGATGAATACGATTCCCTTGAACGAGGGAAAGATCGAAATTGGAATGGAAATGGAGATCATCGCTTAATGGAACGCACCATCATCGACATCATCGGCTGGACAGGCACGATCCTCTATCTTCTCGCATACGGTCTGGTCTCGGCTAAAAAAATTGAAAGCGACTCGTGGACGTATCAAGGGATGAACTTCGTCGCCGGGGCAATGCTCATTATCAATACGTTATATTTACGAGCGTATCCCTCTGTGGGGTTGAATATTGCCTGGGTGGGAATTGCGGTGGTTACACTGGCAAATAAGAAACGAAACAGCGGTTGAACAGCCGTCACGGATTTATGATGATAGCGACTCCATTGAGTCCGCCGCCAAGTGGCACAACCACGACCATGCCGGTCATGCCTTCTTTTTGAAAATTCAACACCGCCTGCCCCACAGTTTCATCGACAGATGTCTCAACCTCGAAGCCCAGATTGGAAAGTTCCGCCTCGTAGTAAGCTGCGATCTCGGGGAGGCTCACCGCTATTGTGAATTGATATGCACCTTCGACCGCCTCGCCGCCAATAGCCCCGGGCATGATCGGAATGCCATTCCAATCAGCGAGCGGAGTCCCTGAAGGCAAGGCAGCTTCCGCAGTCGCCGCCGCAGCCTGATAAGGGATTCCGATCGCCGCAACCTCATAGGTCAGCGTCGTAAGACTGCTGTCAATATAGTTGATCTCGATCACATTCAAACCCGTGGCGGTATCGCCAGGTTGTATGGCTATGTTTTCAGTGAAGCTCGCAACGGCATTTCCGGCAAATGCCACTCCAACGTACCGTCCATTGGCATCTCTGGCAATCACACGATGGGGAACGCTTTCCAGTGCCTGACCGCTGGTATTGGTAAAAGTGGTCTCAAGAGCAAATCCACTCCCGCCGAGGTGTGCCGCAGCAATGTCAACGATCTCGCCAAGCGTCACTTCTACGTCGAGTGTGTAGGCAATATCGGTAGCGATCTCAAGCGGCGCTACCAGTTCGAGGGATTCCCATGCCTGCTTTTCCAGTCCCTGCGTGTCAAAACATACGCATGCGGAAAGAGCTGCGGTCTCGCCCGGCAGCATCCACTCGCCTTGCCAGATGTAAAAAACCGGATTGGGATTGGCATACACAATTTCGCCCGCCGGGTTGATAAACCGCAATTCAACTTCATCACGGTTCACCCTTACAGGGAAGTTATTCAGGTTGCGGATGAGCATTTCCACATGGGTGTCCGTAATCGAAGGATCCGCCAGATCGGTATAGGGCCATTCGGACCATTCAACAATTTCCAGAGGAAGCAAGGCAGGCGTTGGAGTGAACGATGGTTCCACAATGGAGGTCACTGTTGGTGAAAGCGGAATTGTTTCAATTGGAGGGATTGCCAAGGCTTGGGTTGGCAAAGACTCGGGAGAACTACAGGCGGTTGCGACGGAGATGACGATGATGAACAATGCGATGGATCTTATTGTCGATCTCATTTTCACTCCTTATTCAACTTATAAAACTTTATCTACATACTTCTCCGCAAATAGTGCAGGTTGCCCGCCGGTATGCCAGAATAACACAGTTTCCTCTTTTTTGAAGAATCCCTTGCGGATGAGGTCGATCATCCCAGCCGCGGCGCGTCCAGTATAGACGGGGTCGAGTAGCAAGCCTTCGTGTCTGGCAAACAAGAGAATCGCCTCGCGCTCACCCTCTCCAAAAACACCATAGCCCGCCTGACAGTAATTTTCGGTTGCCAGTACATCGTTGCGCGAGAATTGAATCCGCTCGCCAAGTTTTTCACTAGCACGTGAAGCCAGGTCTGAGACGTGTGATTTCAGTTCTTCTTCCGGTTCGTCAATGCTGATTCCCAGCACCTTGCCTTTGTAGCCGAACAGACGCTGACCTAACACCAGCCCTGCATGAGTCCCACCCGAGGATGTACCGAAGACGATCCAGTCCGCGTGAATGTTCTGCTGCATCAATTCTTCCATTGCAAAAGTGTAGCCCATCGCACCAGTTGGGCTGGAGCCGCCATACGGAACGAGATAGGGTTTCTTCCCTGCGGCAACGGCATCATCAAAAGTTTTCTGTAATACTCCGTCGCGGAAGGCGCGATCTTCCACAGTGACAATCTCCGCGCCGAAGAGTTGGTCAAGTAGATAATTTGCGGTGGCTTGCTCAGGCTTGGCACCGGTCAATACCAGTTTGCACTCGAAGCCATATCGCGCCGCAGCCGCCGCCGTCTGACGACAATGATTCGACTGCATCGCGCCGCCTGAAATAAGCAAATCCGCGCCTTGTTCGCGCGCTTCGGCAACAAGAAATTCCAGTTTGCGAGTTTTATTCCCGCCAAATGCCAACCCGGTCTGATCGTCACGCTTGACGAAGATGCGTGGTCCACCGAGGGTTTTGGAAAGATTGGGGAGTTCTTCAATTGGGGTAGGAAGATGGGCAAAGTTTAATCGTGCAACAGTCATTACGCGCCTCCAACAACTTGCTTCGTCTTTTCCCTGCCACGCGAACGCATGAAATCCAAAACACGCGGCATGACATCTGAGTACATCGAATACCAGAATTTACTGGGTGCAAAATCATACGCGCCAAGCGTCCGCACCACGTCACCGCCCAAGCCTTCCTTAAAGCGGTACACGCCCCACATCGAGTCGCTTTCGTCGAAGACATCCGGCGCGCCCCACAGGTCGTAGGTCAGGCAGCCATGCGCCTTGGCATGTTTCATTGCCGCCCATTGTAAAAGATAGGTTGGCATTTTTTCGCGGTGTTTATCCCGCGACATACCATAGACGTAATATCCACGCCCGGCGAACATGAAGAGGAAGATGGCAGCGACGGGTTCGTTATCGACTTCAGCAATCAATGGGACCGCGGACGGCTGACCGTTGACCGCATCTTGCATAAATAACTTCCAGACGGTCATGTAATATTCTTCGTCGCGGATCACAAAGCCATCGCGCACCGAAGTCTCGGCATACATCTTATACAACGCAGGCAAATCCTCAACTGTGCCTACGCGCACCGCAACACCCTTCTTCTCTGCCAAACGCACGTTGTAACGTGTCTTCTGCTTCATGCGCATGAGGATGTCTTCTTCGCTGGCGGATAGATCGACCATGACCGTATTACGGAACTGGATCTGGTCAGACGATTCCACCCACCCCCTGCGCATCAGATCGGACCTCATAGCCTGTCCGCTGTTTTCTGTGACCTCATCCACGCTGACGGGGACTCCGCGCCCCAAGACCACATCCGGGTCAAGTTTTAGGAAGATCGCGCCCTGCTTCTTCGCGAAAGATTGCAAGTCGTCCAGTACGCGTTCACGAAGCGGCTCATTCGTCCAATCCATGAGCGGACCTTTGGGGGCGTAGAAGATTGAGAAGCGACGGAGAGCGGTACGTTTGAGGATGAGTGATGCGGCAACAAAGTTACCAGTCTCCAGTGACCAGTTATCAGTGGTTTGAGAAACGGTAAATTTTCCGTCAGCAGACCAGACGGCGTAATAGGGAACCCAGCCATACTTCGCCTTGACCTGTCCCCATTCGTAGGTTTGCAGGAAGTGCGGGTCGGGAAGTTTTGAAATGATCTCGTTCCAGATGTTACCAGTCACTATGCTCTATTCCCAATAAACTTCAAATATGCCCAATACAACAGCGGATTGTAAACTCTATCCAACGCCTGTGCTGCACGTTTGAGCTGACCGCCAAAGCCGCGCTTGAAGCGATAGACACCCCACAAGCCGTCATGCCGTGACTCGAATTGAGCTTCAAGTGTCTCTTCATTCTCGTCGGGGACGCCCCACAAGTCGTATTCTTCACACCCGCGCGCCTTTGCCCAGCGGATGGCTTCCCATTGCAGAAGATAGGTCGGCATGCGGTTTCGTTCTTCATTGTTCGATGCACCATAAACGTACCAAGCGCGTTTGGCATTGGCAAAGACCATCAACGAAGCCAATGGCTTGCTTTCGTATTCAGCGACGAGCAATTCACACGTCCCTTTCGGGTGGAAGAGTTCATAGGCACGCTGATAATAGTCTTTGGAGTGCACACCAAACCCATCCCGCCCGCCGGTGACGGTCATCATCTCGTGGAAGGCAGCAACATCGTCCCATGCGCGGACGGTCACACCTTTTTTCTCAGCAAGGCGGATGTTGTAGCGACACTTGGGTTTCATTCTTGCCAAAATATCTTCTTCATTGGCGGTGATATCGAGTGTGATGGTGCGTGGGGGTTGGATATTATGTTTAGAAATGATGAATGATGAATGATGAATGATGAATTCATCTTCCCAAGTATCAGGTTCGAGTTTGAGGAAAACGGCGCGGTTCTTTTTGCAAACCGAATCGACTTCACGCCAGAACTGCTCATTGGTCACTGGCAACTGGTCACTGCTCACTTTAGGCATGTACCCAATCGTGAATCCAAGCGGCAAACGGCGGAAAAGAATCTGCACACCTGCATCCTCTGAAATAACGCGGACGGGCTTCCAGCCAAAATCCTTTTTCAGTTCGCCCCATTCGCCCATCTGCAGGAGGTGCGCGTCGGGGAACTTCGTTAGGAATTGATTCCATTTAGTAAGGGTGACTTCGGTCATTGCTGCACCGAGCCTGAGGGTAGAAAATGGTTGATGGTCTGAATCAGGTCATCGGTCCGGGAGTGAAGCGCGAGGTCTGAAAGGGTATCCAATGTTTGAGCCAGTGCAGTGCCGTCCACATGTTCCTCTTTCGACATGCGGAAAATTTCAGAGTGTTGGGTACGTTCAAAGTCCACACCATCTTCGAGCAGGTCTTCGCGCAATTTTTCACCGGGGCGAATGCCGGTGACTTGAATGTCGATGTCGCGATAGGGTTCGAGACCGGAGAGGCGAATGAGGTCTTCGGCAAGATCGAGGATGCGAACCTGCTCGCCCATGTTGAGCATGAAAACCTCGCCGCCCGTGCCCATGCACGCGGCTTGCAAAACGAGATGGACAGCTTCGGGGATGATCATGAAGTAACGATACATTTCGGGATGCGTGATGGTAACGGGTCCGCCGCGCGCGATCTGATTTTTGAAGGTACGCACCACGCTGCCACGACTGCCAAGCACATTACCAAAACGCACAACCGAATACGGCAAATTGTTACGCTGCGCCGCATCGAGGACAGTTAACTCGGCGAGACGTTTGGTCGCACCCATCACACTGACAGGGCGCACAGCTTTATCAGTGGAGATGAGTACGAGTCTCTCTACGTCGTGCCTGACCGCTGTTTCGACAACATTCTTTGTTCCGAGAACGTTGTTCGTTACCGCTTCTTCAACATTAGCTTCCATGAGCGGAACATGCTTGTGCGCCGCGGCATGAAAAACGACTTGCGGTTTGTGTTGATTGAAAACTTTTTCAATGCGGTTTAGATCGCGGACATCGGCAATGACCGCTTGGATGTTAAGCGAAGGAAAATCATCTTTGAATTCTTGGAGGACTTCAAAAATACTATTCTCGCCATGACCGAGCAAGACAAGTTCGGTCGGGTTCCAACGCGCGAGTTGACGGCAGAGTTCGCTGCCGATCGAGCCGCCCGCGCCGGTGACGAGGATGCGCTTGCCGCCGAGTGTGTCGCCGATGAGACGATCGTCAATGGTCGCAGGTTCTCGGCGCAGAAGGTCGGTGATGTCCACTTCACGCAGACGGTTTACGCTGACTTTGCCGCCGATGAGTTCGTAAAAACCGGGGATAATGCGTGAGGTGATTCCGCGTTTGCGGCATTCATCATTGACGAGGCGGATGATATGCCCCGGCGCGGAAGGAATGGCGATAATAACTTCGTTCACTTGTTTGGTATCAAGCGTCTTTGCAAGTTGGTCGATCTTGCCAATGACGGTCACGCCGTAAATGTTGTGATTTTGTTTGGCGGGGTCATCGTCGAGAAAACCAACGGGAATGAGATTGAGTTGGGAGGTCTTCTGCAATTCACGCACGACGAGTGCACCCGCGTCGCCTGCACCGAGGATGAGGGCTTGGCGAGTCTTGGCGTTGGTCTGCGCCGAAGATTGTTCAGCAAGGATGCGCAAAACAAAACGCGAGCCACCGATTAGGATGAGCGAGATGAGCCAGTCGATGCCAAGAGCAGAGCGCGGCATGCCCGGCTTGATCAGGTCAAAGCCGATGAGCAGGAGCATCACGCCTGACGCTAAAACAGAGGCGGCGGTCACCGCAAAGGTGATGAGGCGTAGTTCATTCGTGCTGGCATACACCCACAGACGGCGATATAGTCCAAAGAAATAATAGGTGGGAATTTTGACGATCAGCGCAACCGCACACATCATCAGCGCGGCGGGAAAGTAGAATGGCAATTCGCTCACATCCAGCCGTAACGCAAAACTGCCCAGCACTGAAACGATGGTGAGGGCAAGGTCGCCAATTAAGACGAAACGGTTACGGACGTGTGGACGTGAGGACATGGGGGGAAGAGCGAGTTACGAGTAACGAGTAACGAGATGTGAGAAATGAGGAAAACCTCGCCTCGTTACTTGTTCCTCGTCACTTGTTACTCATTACTCGTTTCTCATTACTTCCACCGCTTCTTTCAACCCTTCAGCCAAGGTCACTTGCGGTTTGTAGCCGAGCATGTCCATGATCTTTTTGGGCGTGCCAATGGAGCGATAAATGTCACCGGCGCGCGGTTCGGCGTGGACATGTTTGGGAGCGTTCGGGAAGATTTGGTAGAGAATGTCGAGCAGATCGAGCAGGCGGGTTTCAACACCCGTGCAGACGTTGAAGATCTGCCCCGGCGCGGCGGGATGCTCGGCGGCGAGCAAGTTGGCTTGCACCACATCGCGCACGTTGACCAAGTCACGGCTCTGACCGCCGTCACCGAAAATGGTAATGGGTTTGTTATCCAGAATGCGGCGGATGAAGATCGGCACGGCGGCAGCGTACATCGAATCCGGTCGCTGGCGTGGACCATAAACGTTGAAATAGCGCAGGGCAACCACTTCAAAATTGAACGAGGTCGTGTAAAGCTGACCGTAAAGTTCGTCCACGCGCTTGGATGTGGCGTAGGGCGATAACTGTCTCAGTGGTGTATCTTCGGAAAGCGGATAGGCTTCCGAGTCGCCATACACGGCAGCACTGGTGGCGAAGACGGCGCGCTTCACACCTGCTTTGCGGGCGGCTTCGAACAAAATGGACGTTCCGGTCACGTTGACATCGAAACATTCCTGCGGCTTTTCCATCGACTCAGGGACGGAGACAAATGCCGCTTCATGGAAGATGATCTCCATGCCTTGAACGGCTTTGGCAACCGCATCTGCATCGCGGAGGTCGCCCTCGATGATCTCCACATCCAAGCCGTTGAGGTTCTCGCGCTTACCTGAAGAGAAGTTATCAAATACGCGAACGGAGTGCCCTTTTTCCAACAAAGTACGTGAAATGTGCGAGCCGATGAAGCCCGCACCGCCGGTCACTAAATATTTCATTTTTATCTCCCGGTTCTTCTGAGGACAGTTCCAATCGTCCGCAGCACAATACTAAAGTCCATACCAAGGGTGCGATGCTTGATGTAATACAGATCATATTCCAGTTTCACCACCGTTTCCTTGACCGTGGCGACATAGCCGTAATTGATCTGCGCCCAACCCGTCAGCCCCGGTTTCACCAGCAGACGTGCGCGATAAAACGGAATTTGCTTCTGATATTCCGCCACCAACTCAGGTCGTTCTGCACGTGGACCCACGAGACTCATCTCGCCGCGCAACACATCCCAAAATTGAGGCATCTCATCAAGACGGGTCTTACGCAGGAAATTCCCAACCTTCGTGATCCGCGGATCGTTTTCCTCCGCCGCCTTGATCCCCTCGGCTTCCGCATTTTGCGTCATCGTACGAAACTTTAGGATGCTGAACAATTTTGCTCCCTTGCCCAAACGCGGCTGGGAGTAAAAGACCGGGAAGCCTGTTTCGACGATGATGGCAACCGCAATAAATGGGAAGATCATCAGGAAAACCACTGTTCCAACAAAACCACCAAAAATATCCATGACACGCTTGAGAAGTTCGTACAACCCACTGATACGCACCTGATCCACAAACGAGCGGACAACCCAATCTGACTCAAGGTGCTCGATTGGCACACGCTGGGTCAATTCCTCGTACATGATGGGCATGCGAGTCACTTCGATTCCGCGTTCCTGCGCATCCAGCACGGTTTGAAAGGTTTCACCTTTGATCTCGCCGGTGATCGCCACAACTACGTCTGAGATGCGGTATTCCTCCACAAGATCAAGGAGATGCTCACTATCGCCCAACACCCCAAACCCATGATAAGACTTGTTGCGCTTGGCTGGGTCATCGTCAATAAAGCCGATGATGAGGAAAGGCGGCGGATTCAGTTTGCGGTATGCCTCCACCAATGTGCGTCCCGCCTTGCCTGCGCCAATGACGAGCACACGGCGCATCAAACCGGACGAGGTGTAGAGTCGGATGTAGATGGCGCGCCACCCCAGAGTCAGGAAAGAAGCGAGAACGAGGAATGCGCCGATCGCAATACGAGGCAGCGAGTTCGGGTCGGTATTGATCGTAAATACCAGCGAGTATCCCAATAATCCCACCACCGGCGCAACAGCGATACCGCGCAGGGTCTTTCGCCAGTTCGAAGCGGTGTGGATCTCATACGAGTCCACCATCAACAAAAGCCAGGCAAGCGGCAGGACATAAAACCAGAGCGGAACCTCGAGTTGGACGATCCGCTCGGCAATGTTCGGTTTGACACCGCTTTCGATCAGGCGGTACAGGGAGTATTCATACCAGAAGTAAATCGCACCTGCCATGGCGGCAACGGATGCAATAAAATCCCCCACCAACAAAATGGTGCGTTGTTCGCTGGGTCGTAATCGCAGGGATGGACGATAGATATCAGCCATTCTTGAACATGCTCGAAATGCCGCTCCATAAAAAACCCATCCCCCATGCAATATGCATGGTGGCAATGGCAAACGGCAGCCCCCAGAACAAAAATCCTTTCCTTGTCTTCATCGCCAGCCTTAAACCGGCAAGCCCCAACACAAAAAAATATACGAATAATTGCAAAACCAATAACACTCTCGCAACCGCCAAACCCAAGGATAACACAATCAATGTCAGCAAAGCGAGCACAAAAACCGGCGGAAGTGCCTGACGCCAGCGCAGGGTATGCGGATATCGCTTGAGCATTTTGAACTTCCAAAAGCCGTAGCGCCAGTATTGCCCGGCAAGTTTTCCAAACGTACTGCGCGAAAAATACACCGAACGGATGGCAGGGTCGAGCCAGACCGTGCCGCCCGCCTCACGCACACGGGTATTGAACTCATAATCTTCGTTGGCAAGCAGAGACTCGTCGAATGCGCCGATTTTTTGGATCAGTTCCCGGCGAAAGGAACCGAATGGGACAGTATCCACAGCCCCCGCCTTGGCATTGAGGCGATACATCGCATCTCCCACCCCAAGGGGATGCGCCGCCGCGAACGAGATCGACTCCGCCACCCAGGTATCGGCTCCCGGGCGGATCTCCCAAACGCCGCCCACGTTATCGCCTTTGCCAGCCTGATGCGCTTCCACACATCGCGCTACATATTCAGGGATGGGCATGGAATGGGCATCCAGCCGGATGAGGATCTCGCCGCTTGACTCGCGAATGGCTTGGTTCACACCAGATGGAATGGTCTTCGCCTTATTATCCACCACCCGCACCGACAGGTCGGTATTTTGCTTTTTGAAACCAGCGATCACATCCCGCGTGCCATCAGTCGAAAACCCGTCTGAAATCACCACTTCCATCTGAGCCAGCGGATAGGTCTGCACACGCAAAGCCTCCAACAGCTTGTGAATGGTGGCTTCCTCGTTGTAGCAAGGGATAATGATCGAGACAAATGGCAATTCGGACATGGTTCAGGCATGGATTCGCCGCCAAGAAGGCGGCGATGAGAAAAATCTACTTTTTACGCGCTTTTTTCGATGGTTCAGGCGGCGACAGCGGGAGAAGAACTTCCATCTCAGTTCCCGCACCCACGCGACTTCGGACGCTAATTCTACCACCATGCGCCACAATTATCTCGTGCGCAATTGCCAGCCCAAGCCCCGCGCCATGAGATGTGCCCCCCTGCCGGGCGGGGTCTACTTGATAAAAACGTTGAAAGATACGCGCCTGTTCCTCCTCTGGAATTCCTGCGCCGGTATCGCTCACGGTGATTCGCATTTGAGCAAGGTCGTTCACTGCCGCACTCAGCGAGATCACTCCGCCACTTGGGGTAAATTTGAGTGCATTGTCCACCAAATTCGTGAAGACCTGCGCCAGACGGTCACCATCTGCGATCAGAGGCGGTACGTCTTCCCTCACTTCTACGTGAATATTCACACCTGCCCGTTGCGATTGCGGCGAAAACTTCTCCGCCACAGCATTGAGCAAGGCACGCACATTCACTGGCGACATCGCTAAATCAGCCGTTCCGGTGTCCAACCGCGCAAGGTCGAGCAGATCCAACACCATGCGGTGCATTCGCCCGGACTCGTTGAAGATCACCTGCGCCGCCCGCCCGCGCGCCTCCTCTGTATCTGCCGTGCCATCGAGAATGGCTTGCGCAAATCCCTGAATCGAAGTCAGAGGCGTCTTCAACTCGTGGGAAACATTGGCGACAAATTCCCGTTGCGACCTTTGACTGGATTGCACACGCGTCACCATCGAGTTGAAAGCGCGCGTCAGTTCCTGGACCTCGTGCGGTCCGCCGACCTCCAAAACCTTTGTCGCCGCCGAGGGCATTTCCGCTGCCGCGTTGACCACCTTTTGCAGCGGATTGGCGATCCAGCCTGCAAAAACGAATGCTACGATCAACGAAAGCAGCAGGGCGATCCCACCGCTCAGCAAAATGACAGGTAGAAATTCATCGCTAAAGGCATTGACCAACGTAAAACGCGGACGTTGATCCGCCACCATAAGATACGTCCCATCGGAGAGTTGCCCTATGGAATAGAGCCAAACCCTGCCCGCCTCATCACGAACCGTAGGCAAAGACTGCAAAACGGCGCGGCGCGGCGGAAAGGGCAACCCCATCTCAGTGGAAGAGGTATCGAATAGCAATTGTTGGTTTTGCGAGAACAGCAAGATCCGTACGCCGAAGGTTTGCCTTGAACGCTTCACCAGAACAGAGACGGGTGGCGCATTCGGTTCTTGTGAACGCTCGATCAATACTGTCTGCACCGCATTCAAGCGCTCGGTGGTCTGACGATATAAAAGCGGGTTGCGAAACAGGGAGATAAACAGAACAATCGTCACAACGCTTAACGCTGTGACGATAAGAAAGGCGTAACTCAACCAAAGCCGGGAGCGGAGTGAGGAGAGCATAAAAAGTCAGTTGGCAGTGGTCAGTTTGTAACCAACGCCGGTCACGGTTTCGATCTTGACACTGCCGCCTTCGAGTTTTTTGCGAAGATGCGCAATGTGTACATCCACAGTGCGAGTCTGAACGTAATAATCGAAGCCCCAGGCTTGTTGCAGCAATTGTTCGCGAGAGAAGACCCGCCCGGGCGATTCTGCCAGAGTGAGCAAAAGGTCAAATTCCTGGGCACGCAGGTCGAGGGTCCGCGCAGCGAGGCGGACTTCTCGTGAGGCGGGAGTAATTGTCAGATCGCCGCGACGGATCGGTTTGTCATCCGCTTCTTTTTTTGATTCGCTTCTCCGCAAAATGGCTTTGACCCGCGCCACCAACTCACGCGGATTGAACGGCTTGGTGAGGTAATCA
Source organism: Anaerolineales bacterium UBA2395 (assembly GCA_002343775.1). Classification (GTDB taxonomy): domain Bacteria; phylum Chloroflexota; class Anaerolineae; order Anaerolineales; family Villigracilaceae; genus Villigracilis. The sequence continues at coordinate 246,637 of DDSH01000030.1, read as the reverse complement.
TCTGCGCCGAGTTCGAGACCGAGAATTTTGTCGATGTCTTCATCGCGCGCCGTAAGCATGATGATGGGAACATCATCGCCCGCCGAGCGCAATCTGCGGCAGACATCGAAACCGTCCACCTTTGGGAGCATCACATCCAGCACAATGAGCGCGGGTTGATGTTTCACCGCCGCTTCCAACGCGGACTCGCCGTCGTGCGCTTCGTGAATACGATATCCATCTCGCTCGAGATACATGCGCGAGAGCTCGGTAATGGACGGCTCGTCATCTACCAGCAGAATCAGTTCAGATGCCATTTACGCCAGTGCAACGCACTCGATCTCGACCAACGCATTTTTGGGAAGACCCGAAACCGCCACCGTGGTACGGGCGGGCGGATTCTCGCTGAACACTTCGGCATAGATGGTATTCATCTTAGCAAAGTTATCCATGGTGGTGAGGAAGACCGTGGTCTTGACGACTTTGTTCATACTGGTTCCGGCGGCTTCCAACACATTGGTAAGGTTGGCGAGCACCTGACGGGTCTGCTCTTCGATGCCGCCGGGGACCAGTTCCATGCTGGCGGGGTCGAGCGCCACCTGACCGGCAGTATAGATCAACTCGCCGATGTGAATGGCTTGCGAATAGGGACCAATTGCCTTGGGGGCTTTCTCGGTATGGATCACACGTTTGTTCATGATTTCCTCGTTTCAATGATGAAATGGAATGCAATCTATTTTAATCCAAAACTTGAGATTACTTTTGCATACAAGGAAACCCAAACCGAGCTCTGATGGTGAGATCACCATCAGAGCTCAAAATAACTACGAGCCTCTTTCTTTATTTCCTTCTGCGGGTTTGTTTTCTTCGCGGAAGGCATTGATGGCTTCGCGCAGCGCCTTGAACGAGTCACCCATCGCTTCTTTCAACGCCTGTGCCTGTTCGCGGACTTCCTGCACAGAGGCATACGCCTGTTCTGAGTCTGTGACGTTCCCATCGTTGTCAAATCCTTTGTGCGCATCAATCAGTTCGCCCAGCGCTTCATAGTCGGGTCGCGAGTCATTCAGGGCATCTTCGTAGGCATCGAGGGCATCCTGCAAGCCAGCCGTGTCCAGTCCTTTTTCATCTGCCTTGTCGATCATCTCTTGAAAACGGGCAATATGATCGTCGGTATCTTCAAAGGCTTTGCCAGTCCGTTCATACATCCGTACCTGACGCGCCCACAAACGTTCCAGCCGTTCGTCACTTGGCATGGGCGGGTCTTCATCTGCGGCATAGGCATTGGTGACCGGAATCGCCGCAAAGACGAGGGCAGTGGCAAGCACTGCCAGTAAAATTTTTGACATTATGTTTTTCATCGTGAACCTCCTTTTTGGTTACGATGAAATTGTAGGGCGGGCAGGTTAAAGGGGTGTGGCGAAGATGTAAAAAGGTTGTAAATTCTTGGAGAGGATTCCAGAAGTAGAAATTCTGGGATCCCCGTTTTGGATTCCGCAAGTTCTACTTGCGGATGTTATCAAGGTGTTGGCAAGATGATCGGCGTGAGCGTCACCGTCGGTTGTGGGATGGGCGTTGGTTGCAATTCCACCCACCCACTATAGGCGAAATACTCCGAAAGGAATTGCGTACGTTCGCGCTCGTTCATCGGGCGTGGACGAGAGAAGTCTTCGAGCATGGCGGTCAATAATTCCACGCCGAGATATTTGCCATCGTAGAAAACATGCCGGTCAATGAATTCGCGGCGGGTTTCATCAATGACCGAACCATCAGGGAGTTCGTAGGTCATCTGGTCGAAGAATAAATTTCCCAATCCAAAGTGGATGAATGAATCACCGCGAAACTCCATCAGGTGCGGATAGTGCGCCTGACTACCGCTCACCACCGTCGCACCAGCATCGGCTACGACATGGAAACCTTCTTCATGCTTATAGCATGGACCATAGTGATAGCACTCTTCATGCTGAAATGTGAAAATGACCATGTATCCCTGCGCGACAACATCCTGAATTTGCTTGGTGAAAAATTCATAATCACAATCGGCTGCACCGGGTTTGAAATCGGTCGCTTTCACAAAATCGTACGAGAATTTTCCGTTACACCCCATGAAAGCGATCTTATTACCGTTCACTTCCATCAACACAGGTTTGCGTGCCTCTTCCTCATTCGCGCCGCCGCCATAATATGGGGTGTTATTATCGCGATACATTTGCAAGGTGTCGAGCATCGCTTGCGTGCCGCGGTCGGCAAAGTGGTCGCCGGTGAGTTCAATAACATCCACGCCCACGTATTGAAGCAGTTCCAAATATTTCGGGTCGCTGCACAGGATGAAATTCTTATGTCCCGGCTCCGGGAAGGGACAATCTGGATCGAACGGCACTTCGTTGCTGATGTGCGTCACATCAGCGTTGTGCAGCCAATCATGGATCAACTCGCCGGGGCGCATCACACCTTTGGTTTCCATCGTGAACGCCGTCGCACGCACCATCGCTGTCACACCGGTCATCACCACGGTGGCTAGTTTCGATTCATCTCGGTTCGAGGCGGATAATGTGAATGTGGAGTTCGACAATCCAAACGTCACTTTCAACGGATACGAACTCGCGTCGAAATCCTTGTGGATCGGCGACTGACCATCCACGGTCAACACCTTCCATTTGGGTTGGATGTCTTCAAACGGGATGATCGCCGGACTTAAGGGCTGTGTCCACGCCTCATTTAGTATCTGCTCGGAGGGAACGCTGCGCACCGCGCCGGAAGCGGGTTCGCCCCAAATGGCAGTCAACGCCCCCAGAGTGGATTCAGTCATGAGGAGCGGCTGCCCGTTCGAGGTCAGGGTTGATGCGCCCTGCCAGGCGGACGTTAACTCTGCGGATGTGATTCCATCCATCACCGTTGGAAATGGCGCGACGAGGGCATAGATCCAAAGCGAGCCCGAATCGGCAACATCCAAAATTTGCGAGGCGGAATCGCGAGTCTCGACCATCGGCAGCCCAAAGGTCTTTGCGGTTTCGCGCAACGTATCAGGGACGGCGGGACTCACCCACAAGCCATTTTCACCAGGCAAGGCTGGAGACGTGGACAGTGGAACGGGCGTGTCTGGAAGCGCTACAGGCACATTTGTTGCAGATGGCTCGGTGACTGGCGTTCCGCAAGCGGCGAGCAAAAATATAAAGATCAGGAACAGAGAAAGTTTCTTCATTTGATGTCCAAAAGAAAAGTACGAAGCGTTTGCCTCGTACTTATAAGTGATTTGGCTTAGACAAGCATGAACGCTAGTTTACACCCAGTTTGGGTACTAGACTACCACTTTTGCCAACGTGTATGATTGGAGCGCCTCTTCATCGATGGTGACGCCCAAACCATGACCGGTTGGCACGTCGATGGTTGAGTCTGCGTTGAGGACAAAACGCTCGTGTGTGATGTCACGCTTGTAATAGCGGTCTGAGGCGGAGACATCACCCGGCAGCGTGAAATTGGGCATGGACGCTAGCGCAAGATTCGAGGCGCGTCCGATACCGGTTTCCAACATGCCGCCGCACCAGACGGGCATGTTACTTTGTTGGCAAAGGTCATGCACCATCACGCCCTGACTTAATCCACCCAACCTGCCCGCTTTGATGTTGATGATCTTGCAGGCGTTCATTTCAATGGCATAACGCGCATGGCGCGGCGAGACAATGCTTTCATCGAGGCAGACCGGCGTTTTGAACTTCGCCTGAAATTTGTGATGATCCCAAATGTCATCTTCAAACAAAGGTTGTTCGATGAGCAGCAGGTTCAGGTCATCGAGCGGCTTGAGGTGATCGGTATCATCCATCGAGTAGGCGGAGTTGGCGTCCACTTGCAGGCGCAGATTCGGGAAGGCGACGCGGACGGCTTGCGCGTCTTCCACATCCCTGCCCGGTTTGATTTTGATCTTCACGCGAGCATAGCCTTGATTGACAAAATCGGTTGCGGTCTCCACCAGTTTTTGCGGCGAGGCTTGAATGCCGATGGAAACACCAACTTCCACTTTGTCACGCACGCCGCCGAATAATTGCTTGAGCGATTTTCCTTCGCGCTTGCCGATGAGATCCCACAGCGCCATTTCCACGCCTGCCTTGGCAAGTTGATGCCCGCGAATGCCGGAGACGCGTTCTTGAAAATCAAGTGCGTCTTTCACGTCCTGCCCGAGGATCAGCGGGGCGACAAAATCTTTGAGGATGTGCATGGATGTGCCGGTAGTCTCATAGTTGTAGCCGGGGTCACGGGTGGCGACACATTCGCCATAGCCTGTGAGACCTTCGGAGCGAATTTCGATGATGACGCATTGCCGGTCGGTTTCGCGCCCGAAGGAGGTTTCAAACGGTGAGACAAGCGGCATGGAAAGATGATGGAGGGTGATGGATTCGATTTTCATTTTGGTTTCTCAGGGCAGGGCGATATTTTTTTAATTTTCCAAATTAGTTGAGCATTATATCCAGATTGAACGAGCTAAAACTTAACCACAAACTAACCACGAAGTCTCGAAGGCACAAAGCCACAAAGTTTTGCTATTCTTTGAGTCTTGGAGGCTTTGTGCCTTTGTGGTCAAAATTTTATGTTTTCAGATACTTTATTCGCTTAAGAAAAAATTAACGGCGAGATTCATCTCGCCGTACGGTTCATTCCTGTTCGTCTGTGATCTTGATACCTTTCAAGGCATCGTCAAGGCTGGTGGATTCGATCCGCATACCGGGTGCGGGGGTGCCGCAATACGGGCAGATATTCCACGGAAGTTCCATCAACCTGGAGCAGTTGTGACAGGTCTTCTTGAGTTTGGTATGGCAGTTCGGGCAAACCTGCCAATCTTCCTTGACACGGCGTTCGCAGCCCGGGCAAAGCGGAAGGTCTTCCAACGCTTGCAGCAGGGCTTCTTCTTCAAGCGTGCGCTGATATTCTTCTTCCAATGTGCGCGGCGGGCGCAGGATGAGATAGACCAACACGCCGGGCAGATTTAATACAGCCACGAGCAAGGCGGCAAGAGTCTGCACCAACGGGTCACGCGCGCGGGCGCGGATGTCACGATACGTCCACACCACAAGGCTGATCCACAAGGCAACGAGGAATGCACCTGCGAAAGCGGTCAGCACGAGGGTGAGGCTGCTAAGAAAGACAGGGTCAAAGGTCATGAGAACTCCGAGATGGGTTCATTTTAATGCATAACCTATGGAGTTTGAAACTCAAAGCGCCATTCGGTGCCGTTTTGAATTTGGTTCGAGGTGACACCCATTACCTGATAGAACGTCTGACCGGGGCGCAGGTAGATCGGCGTTCCATCCAAATGCGTGAGCAGAATGGGCTGGTCAATGGAAGTACGATTCCAGCGGGCAGGGATGGCGATCCCATCACGAAAGACATAGGCATTGCCATAATCGATCAGGGAGGGATTGTAGACCTCATCCTCCGCCTGATTTTGATTGGTGAAAATGTACGGCACGAACAGAACCACAACATTATCCGCTGTGACCACTTCCCTGGTGTAATCGTCGTACAAGGGTTCATAAACTTCGACCTTGCGAAAACCCACCAAGTCCTTCGTTTCTTGATAGCGGATATAGACATTTTCTTCCGGATCGTATTGCCAGTAACTATAGTTATAGACCGAGTAGAAGTTATAAATACGCGTCACTTCCAACGGGGATTCTGGTACCTCTTCCGAGAAGAATCCACCGCTGATGGTTTGCGGGTCGTTATCAAAACCTTTTCGTTCGGCACACGCCTGCCATTTCGTGGCATTGAAAAAAACATTGTTATACGAATCGCGTTTGTATGGTCCCGTAAAGTAAGGCGGACAAGTCCCGAACCCCACTGTCACAAAGCGTTCGCTGATTTCAAGTTCGTTGAAATGATCCAACTCGCGCGGGTCGGCGCCTTTAAAGAAGAGGAAGGAATGATACATACGCACGAGATGCTCATCAAAATATCTTCCTGAACGGTTGGGACCCACACGCTCCGCTTTGTCACTGTTGCTCCAAAAAATGCCCACAAAACGTGTATCACCCCATTCGATGTAATATTCGTAAACGACATCCGCCAGGGTCAGACCAGACTGCGGTCGAACATAATCGGGCGAGTTGCCGATCTTGATCGCAAGCGGGCGGCGCTGCAAAAATGCCGGGTCTTCCACAGGCAAACCAGTCAAGGGGTTGTAAATCAACAAACCGCTGGTATCAGAGGGAGCCACCTCCACCGGGGCGGAAATATCCTGCGGAAGAATGTATTTTGTCGGGTAGGGCGTGAAGGTGGGTGCAGGCTGAGGCGTGACGAGATTAAGGTATGGGTCGGGGGAATTTTGCGCCTGAAACGGTGTCGGCGTGGGGATGTTGTTCGAGGAAACAGAGACAGGTGTCGGGTCCGATAGCGAAGCGGGAGGGTTTGGGGCGCAGGAAATGATCCACAAGATCATCAAAAGCCAATAAAAAGCGCGGCTCATTGAGGGTCGTTTTTTCCAATAAAACATGAAGAAGATTGTACCAAAAGCAATAGGGCAGATCGGCGCGGCAATAAAACTGATACAATTAAGTCCTTCCATGTTGATCTTGATTTCCTGTATTTTTCTATTTATCACAGCGCTGGCGTTGGTCTTATTGCGGGCGTTCCAGCCGAATGCGCGGTATGGATGGCTGGTGGCGGCAGGCGGGGCGCTGCTTTCGTTGGGAAGCATGTTCGCGTGGCTGACACAGATGCCTTTCGATCTTTCGCTCCCGGCATGGCAGCCGGTAACACTGTTCACTTCTCCCATCCTCTTTCGGGCAAATGGAATCTCCTGGGTGCTGGCAATGAGCATTACAGCGCTGACATTCTCCATTTTGCTGACCACAGTCACGCAGCAGGTGTATGTCAACTCGCTCGCGTGGGCAGGGACTCTGACGCTGGGCGGCTTGGGGATCCTTGCCGTGTCTGCCCATAATCCGCTGACTCTGCTGCTGGTGTGGGCGGCACTGGACCTGGCGGAACTGATCACACAGTTAAGTTCGGTGAAAGGCGCAGACAATAACGAACGGGTGGTGATCGCGTTTTCGACGCGCGCGCTGGGCATTGGTTTTCTGTTGTGGGCGAATATCCTTGCCGCCGCAGGCGGAAGCACATTTGATTTTCAATCCATGCCGGCAAACGTGGGCATTTTTCTGGTGATCGCTGCCGGTCTGCGCTTGGGCGTGTATCCGCTTCATTTGCCGTATTCCGCCGACTCTGCGTTGAGACGCGGTTTTGGGACAGGGCTGCGGCTGGTGGGCGCGGTTGCCAGCCTGAGCGTGCTCGGTCATGTCCAAATTCCGCCCACAAATCTCACGCCGGTCTTGATGTTCTTCGCCATCGTCGCAGCCATCTACGGCGGCTGGATGTGGCTGCGCGCACCCGACGATTTGAACGGGCGTCCATTCTGGATGGTCGGCATGGCATCGCTGGCGCTGCTTGCCGCGCTGAGTGGCAATCCGCTTGGAGCCGCTGCATGGAGCAGCGCATTGATCCTCGTGGGCGGCGCGCTTTTTCTGGCTTCCACGCAAAATCGCTGGATCAGCCGTGCCATGTTAATCGGCGCATGGAGTTTGTCCACCCTGCCGTTTTCGCTCACAGCCAGCGCTTGGCTTGGCAGATTGGGCTTCTTCCTACCATTGGTGATCATTGCACAGGCGCTGGTCGTGGCGGGGTTCGTCCGCCATGCCTTGCGACTCAGCGGGCGCGAAACCCTCGACTCGCAACCCAGCTGGACGCGCCTTGCCAACCCCGTCGGGATCGGCTTGTTGCTTCTCTTTCAACTTTTATTGGGATGGATCGGCTGGGACGGTGCGCTGCAAGTCGGCGCGTGGCTGCAAGCCCTCATCGCTTCGCTCCTGACCGGAGGCTTGGTCTGGGCTTCGAGGCGTTTCCGCCTCTTCAACCCTGTCCGCGCCCATTGGGTCACCGCAGCAGGGACGCGTATCAACGCCATCTATGAAGGGCTGTGGTCCGTGTACCGTTCGCTAGGCAGACTCAGCCAAGCCATACTCGTTACCCTCGAAGGCGAAGGCGGCATCATGTGGACACTCCTCTTCCTCGCCTTGTTCGTCACATTGCTTACGCAGGGGGCGCGCTGACATGTCCGTCGAAATCATCTCCTGGGTGGCAGCGGGATTGATCCTCATCGCCGCCACGACCATCCTAATCAGCGCAGATTGGCGCATCAGCCTCGCCGCGCTCGCAATCCAATACCTCGCCGCATTCTGGCTGGTCACCCGCCACTTGCCACTCGCCATGGGAACGGTCAAACTCATCGCCGGATGGATGGTGGTTGCCATCCTCGGCATGACCCGTCTGGGATTAAGCGAATTGGACAAAGAGGAAATGGACACCTTCTTCCCGCGCGGAATCTGGTTCCGCATTGTGTTGATGGGTGTGGTAACGCTGGTCACCGCCGGAGCCGCCCCGCAGATCGAAGAATCCATTCCGGGCATGGGCATCCCGGTCATTGCAGGAGGGATCCTGCTGATCGGTGCAGGCGTGGTACATCTGGGCGTCACATCGAGTATTTTGCGCGTCACACTGGGGCTATTAACCCTGCTGGCTGGTTTTGAGATCCTTTATGCCGCCATCGAAAGCGCCATTCTTGTCACAGGTTTGCTGGCAGTGGTGAATCTAGGATTGGGTATTCTGGGAGCCTATTTGCTGGTGGCGGGTTCCTCCCCGTTGGAAACCGAGGAGGAACTTTGAGCGCACCCATCCTCTGGATCGTGCTTCCATTCGGCATCGGTGTCCTGATCCTATTCCTGTTGCGTGATCGCTTCTCCGCATGGATCGGCGGCGGCACAGCTGCCATCCTTTCCCTGATCGCGCTGATCTTCCCCATCGATACGGCACTTTTGGTCGGTTCCATTTCCGTCAAGATCGCGCCCGCGATCCAATTCTTTGGACGCAGTTTCGAACTCAACACAGCAGATGGTCCGCTGCTGGCGGCATTCTACGGGTTGGCAGCCTTTTGGTTTTTCGGCACCGAAGCTTCTGGCACTGCCAATCGTTTTGTCTCCCTCGGGTTGATGATCGTGTCCCTGCTGACAGCCTCCATCGCAGTGGAGCCATTCCTGTACGCCGCACTTCTTTTGATGACGGCGGCGATGCTCGTCATCCCGCTTCTTGTGCGCTCCTATCAAAAACCGGGAAAGGGCGTCGTGCGCTTCCTCATTTACCAGACGATGGCAATGCCTTTCATCCTTTTCTCCGGTTGGATGTTGGCAGGCGTGGAAGGCAGCCCAGGCAACCTCACCGCCACCACCCAGGCAGGAACCATGCTTGGGCTTGGATTTGCCTTCCTATTCGCGGTCTTTCCACTCTATAACTGGATTCCGATGCTGATGGAGGAATCCTCGCCGTATGCGACCGGATTTCTGCTTTGGGCATTGCCAACCTTTACAGCCATCTTTGCCCTCGGCTTTTTAGACCGCTACACCTGGCTGCGCACCACCCCCCAACTTGCCAATGCGATCCTCTTTTCGGGCATCTTCATGATAGCCAGCGGCGGTTTTTTTGCCGCCCTCCAGCGGCACCTTGGGCGCATCCTTGCGTATGCAGCCATTGCAGAAGTGGGCTTGTTGCTCGTCGCCATGGGACTTCGCTCAAGCGAATTCGTGGAGATCACGTTCCTCACGCTCATCCCGCGCGGCTTGGAATTGACCGTCTGGGCGTTGGCGCTTTCCATCTTCAAGCGTGAGGCGTACTCTCTCCGCTTCAGTGACGTACAAGGTCTTGCAAAAAAATATCCCGCAGCAACGATTGCCCTGTCTCTGGCGCATCTTTCCATGGCAGGGTTTCCTCTGCTTGCCGGGTTCCCGCCAAGGTTGGCGCTCTGGACGGAACTTGCAGCGCAATCGCTCACTCTGTCCCTGTGGGTTATCATCGGAATGGCGGGGCTGCTGGCAGCCGCCATTCGCACGATCGCAGTGTTGGTCATGACCGACTTGGAAACAAAATGGTCGTTGACCGAAACCTGGGTTCAGACGGCAATGCTCGGGGTCGGGGTGATCGGGCTCTTCATCCTGGGCATGTTCCCGCAGGCAATGCAACCCTTCCTTGCCAGCCTGCCCACTTTGTTTGAGCATCTTGGTCAATAAGCTCTCTTTCATAAGGGTATAATTTTACGGTTCACCGCAGAGGATGTTCCGTCTCCCAATTCCTCTAAAAGCACGCTTCGATATCAAATCAACTCCCATCTTTTTTTGGAGATTTCCCAATGGAATTTGAACAGATCATCAAACGCCTTGAGTTCCTCGATAAACAACAACGTGAAACCAAGGATACTCTCGCCGCCCTGAAAGAACGACTGGCGTCCTACGAATCTTCAGTGGACGTTGTTTCCAAACAGATTAAAACGCTCAGCAAACAAGTCGCTGAGGTTCAGCCGGTAGCCAATCGTATCGACCAGTTCGAAACCCTTATCACCAAACAGCGTACCGAGATCGTCAAACTGATCGAGCAGGCGGATAAAAATCACACCACCGCCGAAAAAGAGATGACCAAGGAATACCGCGTCGAGTTTACCGCCATTCAAAAGACCCTCGCGCAATTGAAAGCCGCGTCAGATCAGACCGAGGTAAAAAAACAGCTGAAAGAACGCGGCGACGAGATTAAACGCATCCAAACCAATGTCGGTGACTTTGTCTCCAAGATCGAGGAAGCCAAACGCGCCAATGACGATGTCAAACATTCGCTGCTTGCAGCCGAAGAAGCGCGCAAGAACGACCTGAAGCGCGTGGCAGACCTGCAAGGCGAACTAACAGCCCTGCGCAAACGCATCGACGAGAACCGCGACAAAGCCACCATTCAAAGCGACAACATCCGCAACGTGGAAAACCGCCTGAAAGACCTGCTCGCCTCGGAACTGGAACGCAAACAGGCACAGACCGCCTTCATCGAACAGCAAAGCGTGGCACAGATCGACCGCGAACGAGCCTGGAAGGATTGGCAGGAAAAATTCGACAGTTTCCAGGAAGAAGCCAAGGGGTTGGATGCAGAGCTCCAAAAAATGGAGGAAGCCCTGCGTGGCGCAAAAAAGGCGCAGGAAACCTACGTGGAGCTCAACACAAAGCTCGAGCGGCGCATCAACGAAGTGACGGAGATGCAGCGCCTCGCCGAAGAGCGCCTGCGGCAGGAATGGATCAGCTTCAAAGCCGACGAGCAAAAACGCTGGACCGGGTACAGCCTGTCTTCCGAAGAATCCTTCCGCGATATTCGCAAGGAAGTCGGCAAATACGAAACGAGCATAAACACTCTCAACGAGATCACCCAGGTCATGCAGGATCAATTGCACCAGACCACCGATGCATCTGAAAAGCAGCTGCAAGAATTAATGAACGTTGTCCACGAATGGATGACTTCCTACCAGCGCATCATGGGACACGGAAAGAAAACCCCGGCTGCAAAGAAATAACCAGATACCTGAAGGGGAAGCCGGAGAAATTCCTAAGGTTTTTTCAGACTGCCCGCAAAGTGTGGTTAAATTAAACCCATGAGAGTCATCGGCACAGCAGGTCACGTAGATCACGGAAAATCCACACTCATCGAAGCCATCACCGGCACACATCCAGACCGGCTCAAAGAAGAAAGAGCGCGCGAGATGACCATCGAACTAGGTTTCGGCTGGCTCACCCTGCCCAACGGCGAGGAAATCGGCATCGTGGACGTGCCCGGGCATCGCGACTTCATCGAGAACATGCTCTCCGGCATCGGGGGAATCGACGCGGCGCTGCTCGTCATCGCTGCCGATGAAGGCGTCATGCCACAGACGAAGGAGCACCTCGCCATATTGGATTTACTCCAGATTCCCGCCGGGCTGATCGTTTTGACAAAAACCGATCTCGCTTCAGACTCAGGGTGGCTTGATCTCATTGAGACGGATGTCCGCGCTGCTGTGAGCGGAACTGTGCTAAAAGATGCGCCCATCCTGCGCGTATCGGCTAGAAACAAAACCGGCATCAAAGAACTGATCTCCGCACTGCAAACCCTGCTTGAAACCAAACCCGCCCGCCCCGACCTGAACCGTCCACGCCTGCCCATCGACCGCATCTTCACCATGAGCGGATTCGGAACCGTGGTGACGGGCACCCTCAGCGACGGTCACATCGCCGTCGGCGACGAGGTGGAAATTCTGCCCGGCGGCGCAAAGGGACGCATCCGCGGGCTGCAAACGCACAAAAAGAAAGAGGAACGCGCCGTACCGGGTTCGCGTACGGCGGTCAACATCTCAAACGTGGATGTGGAACAGATCCGTCGTGGAGACGTGTTGGCACACCCCGGTCAATATCAGGCCGCGCGCCGCATCGACGTACGCTTCCGTGCGCTCAAAGACATCAGCAAGCCATTGCAACACAATGACGAAGTAAAGTTCTTCGTCGGCGCAAGCGAGACCATTGCCACGCTGCGGCTGCTGGGCGTGGAGGAACATGGCGCCGGTGAAGAAGGTTGGGCACAGCTCGAACTGCGCGACCCGCTTATTGCCGTGCGCGGTGACCGGTACATTCTGCGCCGACCTTCGCCCAGCGAAACGCTCGGCGGCGGCGTCGTGGTGGATCACCAGCCCAAGGGCAGGCACAAACGATTCGATATCGATGTCATCAAATCGCTGGAATCTCTCGCCCAGGGTTCTCCCGCAGACGTGCTATTCGAGGCAGCAATGGCTCTTCAAGTGGCACCTGTCAAGGAGATGTTCGCCAAATCACGGCTGGAGGCTGATGCGGCGGAATCTGCTTTGCAGGAATTGTTGAGGAATGGTCAATTGGTGATGCTCGAGTCGGACAACTCAGCCATGAAAAACGCAATGGCGGCTGCGCTCCCCTATTGGAATGCCTTGCAGGAAAAGATCCTACAGATTGTCGAATCGCACCACACACAATATCCGCTGCGGCGCGGGATTCCTCGCGAAGAGCTGAAAAGCAAAATAAAGCTCACGCCGAAGATATTCAACGCAGCATTATCGTTCCTTGTTTCCCGGCAATCATTGCTCGACCAACGCGGAGCGGTGTCCAATCCGGGGCATGAGATCCGCTTCAATGGACAGGAGCAGGTCAAGGTCCAGACCCTGATGCGGAGGTTCGAGGTTAATCCATTTGCCACGCCGAGCGTCAAGGAATGTCAAGCCGAAGCAGGAGAGGAAGTTGTCAACGCATTGATCGAATTGGGCGATCTGGTTGCCGTTTCAACGGAGGTCATCTTCCGAAAAAAGGATTATGAAACCATGGTGGAGCGGATCAAAAATGCCATTCGTCAGCATGGGCAGGTTTCGCTTGCAGAAGTCCGCGATCTGCTGGGAACGACGCGGAAATACGTGCAGGCTTTGCTCGAGCATTTGGACGCGATCGGTGTAACCCTGCGGGATGGGGATGTACGAAAGATCAGAAAGTGATGGTGTGATGCCAGAATTTCTAAAAGACCTTTTCAAACCACCCGTGTTTGAAAACGAGGAGGAGACACATCAGGCTTTTTTGCTGAATGTGATCCTTTGGGGGCTTGTCATTGTGCCTGTGCCTTACGTCATCTTCAGTTTCGTTGCGGAAAATGAAATCCCTTGGCGCGCTGTCATACAAAGCGGCGTGGGTGAAGCGATCAACTTCATTTTGTTGTTCCTGTTGAAGCGACGGTATGTCCGAATCGCATCTGCGCTTCAGGTAGCCCTGTTGTGGGCGTTCTTCTCTGTATCGGCATTTACAGGTGTGGGGGTTCAGGGCGAATCTTATCTATTGGGGTATCCGCTGGTCATCATCATTGCGGGATTATTACTGGGCGGCCCGGTGGCGTTGGGCGTGGCGGTTGCCTCGGTTTTGTCGGGCTTGGTCATGGTGCATTTACAAAGCCAGGGGATGCTCATTGAGGTTGACCGCCCAGCAATTGGGACGTGGGTGTTAAGCCTTGCCATCTTTCCGATGGGCGCATTGTTACAACATTTATCTTCGCGCACGGTCAGGAATGCGCTGAGGCGCGCTAAATTGAGCGAGGAACGCTACAGACTGATCTCGAATGTAAGCTTCGACTATACCTTTGAAAACCGCATCGATAAGAACGGTGATTCGACCCTGGTTTGGGTCGGCGGTGCGTTCGAAAAAATGACCGGGTACACGCTTGAAGAATATGTCGCCACGGGCGGCTGGCTTGGTCATGTTCACCCGGATGACCTTGAAAAAGATGCGCAGGATATGCAAAAACTGTTCAATAACCTGGAAGTGGTCAGTTCGGAGATCCGCACCTTTACAAAAAACGGGGATATCTGTTGGGAGCGGACGTTCGCATACCCGGTCTGGAGCAAAGAGGAGAACCGCCTGGTTGGTATCGTAGGCGCTGTTCAGGACATCACCGCACAAAAACTGGCAGAGGAAAAACTCAAGGACATCCACCTCCAGCAGGCGGCCATTTTGGACAACATCCCAGACATGGCATGGATGAAAGATCTGGACAGCCGCTACATTGCCGTCAACGAACAATTCATGAAAGCATGCGGCATGACGATGGAGGAGATCATCGGCAAGACCGATAGCGAGGTTTGGCAGCCACACTACGCAGAGCGATACCGCTATGACGACCTTGAGGTCATCCAGTCTGGTCAACGCAGGCGGGTCGAGGAACTTCAGGAGGACCAATCTGGCAGGGAATATTGGGTGGAGACCATCAAAACCCCCATCCGCAATGCCAATGGCGAGATCATCGGTACGACCGGCATTGCCCGCGAGATCACTGAACGAAAAAAGGCGGAACTGGAACGGGAGAAACTGATCACCGAACTGGAACTCAAGAACGCGGAACTGGAACGCTTCACCTATACTGTTTCGCATGATCTCAAATCTCCGCTGGTGACCATCACCGGCTTCCTCAGTTACCTGGAAAAGGACGCGCGTTCGGGAAATTTCGAAAAATTCGACAACGATCTTAAACGCATCCGTCACGCCGTGGATAAAATGCAGATGCTATTAAGGGACCTGCTGGAATTATCGCGCATCGGCAGGATCATCAATGAGCCGGTGGAAACCAGCGTTGGCGAGATCGTTCGCGAGGCGCTTGCGCTGGTGGATGGGCAGTTGCAAGCGCGGGGTGTGCGCGTCGAATACACCGATGAAGATCTAACGATCTTCGGAGACCGTGTCCGCCTCGTCGAGGTAATGCAAAACCTGCTCGACAACGCCGTCAAGTTCATGGGCAGCCAGCCCCATCCACAGATCCGCATTGGAGCGATCCGTGACGAACAAGGCAAACCCATCTTCTTCGTACAGGACAATGGCATTGGCATCGCACCGCAATTCAGCAATCGCATCTTCGGATTGTTCAACAAACTTGATGCAGACTCACAAGGTTCTGGTGTTGGGTTGACGCTCGTCAAACGGATCATCGAAGTCCACGGCGGGAGGATCTGGGTCGAATCACAGCCCGGCGAAGGCGCCACGTTTTATTTCACATTGCCCTAGGCATGTTAGGCATGTAACGTTTTTTTTCAAAGGTTGAGTAAAAAGGAGATCTCATGTGTGGAAGATTTACCCTTACCGTTGACCCTGCCGAATTGAAGGAAACATTTGCGGGGTACGAGTTCCCGGCACAATTTGCCCCGCGCTTCAACATCGCCCCCACGCAACCCGTGCTTGCCATCCCAAACGACGCAAAAAATAAAGCGGATTTCTTCCTGTGGGGGCTGATCCCCTCGTGGTCGAAAGACCCATCCATCGGCAACAAACTCATCAATGCGCGCGGTGAAACCATCGCCGAAAAACCGTCCTTTCGCGGCGGTTTCAAGTACAAACGTTGTCTCATCCCTGCCGATGGCTTCTACGAATGGAAAGCCACCCACAGCGAAAAAACGAAGACACCCTACTTCATCCACATGAAAGACCGCAAGCCGTTTGCCCTTGCCGGGCTGTGGGATGAATGGCAATCGCCAGACGGTGGCACACTGCGGACCTGCACCATCATCACCACCGAACCGAATGAATTGATGTCGACCCTGCACAATCGCATGCCGGTGATTCTGCATCCGCAGGACTACGACCTCTGGCTCGACCCCGCGCCTCAGACTCCGGAAAAACTGATGCACCTCATCAAGCCTTTCCCCACCGACAACATGTCCGCGTACCCGGTTTCAACACTGGTCAACAAACCCGGTAATGACCGCCCTGAATGCGTCGTCCCTGCCTGACACACTTAAGAAATCGTAAAAATTTAAAATGCAAAATCCAAAGTTCTGGCTTACCAGCCGTTTCCCCGCGCTTGCCTCGCGTGATTATGTCCTCTTTGTCATCGGTCAATTCATTTCCGTTATCGGCACATGGATGCAAGCCACTGCACTGCCATATCTTGCCTATCGTATCTCGGGGCGTCCGCTAGACCTCGGCTTGATCGGCTTTTCCACCACCCTTCCGACACTGTTATTCGCCCTCCCCGCAGGCGTACTGGTGGAACGTTGGGACAAACGCAAGGTGGTCATCATCCTTCAAGCGGTCATGTCGGTCCAGGCGTTCGGGCTGGCGTATCTGACTTTTACGGGTCAACTTCAGATCTGGCATATCGTTGCGTTGGCATTTCTTTATGGGTCGGCAGTCGCCGTGGAGGTGACCGCCCGCCAAGCCATGTTGATAGAACTGGCAGGCAAAGAGGCGCTGCCGAGCGCCATCGCCCTCCAAACCACCGCTTTCAACCTCGGTCGCATCCTTGGACCGGTAACTGCCGCATGGCTGATCACGACAACTTCGAACGAAGGCAGCGTTTTCCTGACCAATGGCATCAGCTACGTCTTCGTCATTATCGGACTCTTTTTTGCACGTACCCGCTTCAAGGTTCAAAATGAAGCGGTGAGATCGCAAGGGATGCGCAATGATTTCAAGGAAGGGCTTGCCTACATTCGCTCCAATGCCGTGGTCATGTCTGCCATCCTCATGTCTGCGTTATTGGGTTTTTTCGGAATTCCGCTCATTCAGCAAATCCCCGCGGTTGCGCGCGATATTCTTCAGCCTTTATTGACAACAGAGACTTTGATCGCAACTCGCACAAGCAATTTATACACAGCACAGGGCGCTGGTGCGGTGATCGCCGCTTTTATGATGGCATACTTTGGCAGCGCCAACAAGGACAAGACCTTGCTCTGGGGACAGGCGCTCTTTATCATTCCTGTCATTCTGCTTGGCATGACAGTCAATACAACGCTGGCATTCATTCTGCTGGCGTTCATCGGCTGGGGGACGGTGGTGCAGCTGATAAGCATGAATACGATGATCCAGATCCGCGTCCCGAACGAATTGCGCGGACGGGTGTTCAGCGTTTATTTTTGGGGGCTGCAAGGGGTGGCTCCTTTCGGAAGCATTCTGGTCGGCTGGGTTGCTCAAAACTGGGACGTCCAATCTGCGATCTTTTTGGGTGGAATTGCTTGTTTTGCCGGAGTTGCGCTTGTTCGGCTGTTTTTCAGGCAAAAAGCAGATATTTCTGCTTAAGGCAGGATAAGTTTTGTCGCAGCCAACTTGACTCTGATTTTTTGCTCATGTTATGATTCCGTTCATGCAAAATAGTTTTGAGGAAGACGCTCCCAAACCGGGAGAGGGTGAACGAAAGACCGGCGGCGGTTCGGGGTCGAATATCCGCCAGCAAGGTATATTGGCAAGATGGATCAGCAGCCTGGTCGAAATGGGACTGGGAGAACCGCTCTTGCGGGTCGGCACCAATGTATTTGCGGTGATTGCCATTGTGGCAGTGGTGTTTTTGGTGCAGGCGTATTACAGTCAGCGGCAGCCAGACTCTGAAACGGCAGTTCAGGCTGCCGGTCCGGAAGAGAGCGCAGAGGTGGATATTAATTCCGTCCCCGCCGTGGATGCGCAGATCATCCAAGGCATCTCCCGTTCCGCACAGATCCACACCAACATCCCCAGCCGCCCACGCCAGGAATCTTCCACCTACACTGTGCAGGATGGCGATACGGTCTTTGGTATCGCGGAAAAGTTCGGGCTTCAGCCTCAGACAATTCTATGGGGTAATTACAACACGCTTTTAGATGACCCGCATTCGCTGAAGCCGGGGCAGGAATTGCTGATTCTCCCCGTGGATGGGGTGTATTGGGAGTGGCTTGGCGGCATCCCGTTCGGCGAATGGGCAAAATTTTACGGCGTTACGGCGGCGGATATTATTGAGTATCCCGGTAACAATCTCGACCCCAATTCGATTGGAAATTACGAGAACGCGAACATCCCAACAGGTACCTGGCTGATCATCCCCGGCGGGAAGCGGGAATTCGTCAGCTGGAGTGCGCCGCTGGGTGTAACGCGCGAAAACCCCGCCTCGGCACGCGTACTGGGACCGGGCGCCTGTGACCCGGTCAGCGGCGGCGCGGTGGGCTACGGATATTTCATCTACCCGACAAACAAACATTATCTCTCTGGTTTCGACTTCTCGCCAAGCACCAACCACAACGGTCTGGATTTTGCCGGAAACACGGGCGAAGCGGTCTATGCATCGGATGCAGGCGTGATCGTTTACGCCGGCTGGAATGAGTATGGATACGGCAATATGATCATGGTCGATCATGGGAATGGGTTCCAAACCTTGTATGCCCATCTCAGCGCCTTGAATGTCGGCTGTGGTCAAAGTGTTGGGCAAGGGGAGGTCATTGGCGCGGTTGGGTCGACAGGCAGGTCTTCGGGATCGCACCTGCACTTTGAGCTGATGGCAGGGGTGAAGGTTAACCCCTGGGATTATTTGCCCCCGCCTTAATCCTTGTCAAAGAAGCGAGCCTATACTATAATCCCGCTCGCTCATTTCTTAGGGCGCGTAGCTCAGTTGGTTAGAGCGCATGTATCACACACATGAGGTCCGGGGTTCGAGTCCCTGCGCGCCCACAAAATACCGCCTTGAAAAAGGCGGTATTTTTTATTTCCGGCTTGTCAGCCAAACTATCAAAAAGTCTCAAAAATTGCCGTTACCGCTGCCGTCTGACGGTTTTCCCTTATAATTAATCGGTATGACGACACGTACCAATGAAACTTGGATTTTAGACTTAAAGAGCAGCGGACCGAGCCATGATGAAGCGCTGAACGAACTGCGCGGGATCATCCAAAAAGGTCTGCCGTATGCCCTCTCACGCTGGTTATCGTCTGACGACCCGCTTTTTCAGCCTTTGGTGGAGGAAGTAACGCAGGAAACTCTCCTGCGGGTTCTGGATCAGCTGGACACCTTTGAAGGACGCAGTTTGTTCACCACCTGGGTTCACAAGATCGCCATCCGCATCGCACTGACCGAACTCCGGCGAAAACGCTGGCGCGACGCATCGCTCGACGAACTTACCGAAAATGAGGACGCCCCTCCGCCGCCCGGTTTGTTAGCCGACCCACAGGCGTCTCCTGAGGTCTCTGCCGAGCGGAAGGATATGCTGACGCGTGTCCGCCGTATTCTGGAGGAGGAACTCACCCCAAAACAGCGCGAAGCGCTCGTTTTGCTGGGTTTGCAGGATGTTCCGATGGAAGTTGCCGCCAAACGGATGAACACCAACCGCAACGCCCTTTACAAGCTTCTGCATGATGCCCGCCTGCGGCTCAAAAAGCGGCTCTCCCTTGAAGATCTGACCCCTCAGGATGTCCTGACTGCTTTCGAGCCAAAGTAAGATTAATGAATTATTAATCGTCTCAACGTTAGAATGAACATAAAAAGTCTTTTTCAAAGAATTCGTAACAAATTCAATCCCCAGCCGGAACTGACAGATGAGGTCATCCTCAAGTTCCTGCACGTACTCGAACAGGCGCGCGCGGATGATCTTTCCTGTACGGATATGTACGCCCGCCTGGATGAATTTGTAGATAGTGAGCTGAAAGGAGTGGACGCAGACAAGATCGCCCCACTCATCCACGAGCACCTGGATATGTGCAGCGAATGTTGCGAGGAGTACGAAGCCCTCCTTTCTGTGGTGGAAAATACGAAAGAACAATAAAAAAAGTGACGGGCATGCCCGTCACTTTTTTTATTCCGAAAACAACTTTTCACCTGCGCGGATCGCAACCTTAAGGCGATTCTCCGCCGGCGTGATCGGGCATGACCACATTTCGTTATACGCACAATACGGATTATAAGCATAGTTGAAGTCCACAAGGAAGCGACCGCCCGGCAACGGCTCAGGCTCCAGGTAGCGCCCGGCAGGATAGGTATCAATATTTGCAAGCGAATCCACAAAGGGCAGGAAGTAACCATGCTGGCTGCGATAAATTGTCAAACCGGCTTCCTCCCCCTCCACCGCGAATTTGAAATGGCCAAACTTTTCGTACGCCTGAACGTCGCCGGTGGAGGTCTGCATATCGAACCGAACCTTCTCAGGAAACTCCTCAACCTTCACTTCGAGACATAGAGAGTCATTCTCGGGGAAATATCGCAATCCCTTAAAAACCTTGCGCTGTTCGCGGGTCAGCGGGCTCTGGGGGTGCCCTCCAAAGAACTGGTCTTTCTCGGTACGAAACGCTGTCAATTCGGTCATTTTGCCTCCAAAAGTCTGACGGTTAGACTGTCACGCATCCCCGATTCTTACGAAACCATAACCGCACAAAAATCCCCTTGTCAATTCAACTGCTTTATGCTATTTTTAGCGAGAGAGGATATTTGAATGTCACCTACCCAAAGAACAGTCATGATCATCGAGGATGAAGCGGATGCCGCCGAGCTATTTGCAGAAATGATGCGTGTGAACGGCTTCCGCGTCATCAAAATGTTCTCCAGCGCCCCCGCCATCCCGATCATCTCCCAGGAAAAACCGGACATTATCCTCCTTGACATCATGATGCCCGACATCTCCGGTCTGGAGGTGTTGCGCTACATGCAGCGCGAACCTGAGCTGGCAAAAATTCCCGTCATTGTCGTATCCGCCAAAAGCATGCCCAGCGACATCAAAACCGGTCTCGAAGCAGGCGCGTCCATGTATCTCACCAAACCCGTCGGTTTTCAGGACCTGAAACAGGCTGTGGAAAAAGTCTTGAGCAACAACTCTGCATGAACCAGCTGCGCGTCTTCATCGCTATCCACTTTCCCGAATCAATTCAGGACTCAATCGAAAAACAAACCGCCCGCCTGCGTCAATCGCTGGGGAACGACATCATCCGCTGGGTCGCTCCTCAAAATATGCATTTGACCTTAAAATTCATTGGGAACATTGCCGCCGCACACCTGGACTTCTTAAAACAGATGCTTGTCCAAACAGCGGATTCGCACTCCAGCCTCGAGCTGCAAATCGGCGGCATCGGTTCTTTTCCAAACTCAAAGCGGCCGCGTGTCCTATGGGTCGGAATCCACGCCCCGGCAGAACTCGCCTCTCTGCAAAGAAACATCGAAGCGGGATCGGTCCGCCTTGGGTACGAAAAAGAAGAGCGTCCATTCTCCCCGCACCTCACCCTGGGGCGTGTGCGTCAAACCGCCAGCCCGTCAGACCTGCAAAAAGTTCGCACTGCATTGGAGGGCACTCAGATCGGCAGGATCGGCACTGTCCCAGTCCATGCTGTCCATCTCTACCAAAGCGAGCTGCGTCCTGAAGGGTCGGTTTACACCAGATTGTTTTCCGCCCCATTGAATAAAACTTTCCAATAATGCCATTCTGAGCGGATGGCGGCTCATACCATAACCCGCCATCCGCTCAGGTGACCCCTATGAGGTGAACTCTGAATACACTTGATCTTGCCCGCGAAATCGTCAACTCCCTTGAAGACAAAAAAGGGGAAGACATTGTCCTGCTCGACCTGAAAGGCATAGCCTCCTTCACTGATTACTTCGTCATTTGTACCGGCACCAGCGACCGAATGCTCGACGCGCTCGCCAGCAGTGCCATCGACGATATTCGCAAGAAGTTCAAAAAGAAAGCCAAAAAACAAGGGAACTCCAGAGACGGCTGGGTTGTCGTGGATTATGGCGATGTGGTTGTCCACCTTTTCTCTCCCGACCAGCGTGATTTCTATTCGATCGAGGAATTATGGGAGGATGGAAAGGTGTTGTTGAGGTTGAAATAACCTCGCGGCTTGTGGAAGCAAAAAAACCTGCGGAGTGTACACTCCGCAGGTTTCATTTCAGGGGATTTAATCCGAGTACTCGTAGTGTCTGGTCAGTGTGTAGGTGATGTAGTTTACCCACAAAGGCTGGACGATATTCCATTCATAATCGTGCGAGGAAAAAGTCTGGATGACCATTCGCCCGTCGAGGCAGACCGCCAGCACACCATAATCCGATTTGCGGTTGGCGTGCAAGCCGCCCACCAGCACCGCATCGCCACCCGAGCCCAACTCCAACAGGTCTCCGGCATCCGTGAACCATTCCGGGTAGGGATAGTTTGGGGCTTGGACCGTGTTCGGCGTAGAAAGAAGCGGGTGGGATTTGTCCAGCCAGTAGATCGAATAATCGAAGGGGTCGTATTCAAAGTTCCGAGTCCAATCGCGCTGGAATTTGACCCCGCAGCGACTGAGGATCGGGGCGATCTTTCCGTTCGCGATCTTATCGAGATACCAGGCTTCGATGATGACCGCGCCTCCATTGTCGATGTGGTCGTACATCATTTCGAACATCTCGCCGCTGAACCCGGTTCGAACTTCTGCCGCCACGATCATCAAGTCCCAATTCGTGGCGGAATTGGCATGCGACTTGAAATCCCCCAGACCGTCGGCAGTGTTGATAACCTTCCCACCGGAAAAGTTCATCGCGTTAATCGTACTGTTGACCATCGGCACCAGTGCCGGGTATCCTCCAATATCCTCATAGATCAGAATATTGGAGGCTTTGATGCGATCTGCCATATCCATCGGTTCTTCGGTCGCGACTTCTACTGGAGCGGTATTGCTTCCCCCCGAAGGCGCGACGGTATATGTGGGATAAGGCGTGTATGTTGGTATGGCTGTGGGCAGGTTGGAAGCCGTCCCCACCGCGTCCAATGTAGATTGTTGGATTGCCATGCTGGTTTGCTGTACGCCCAACGCTACCCGTGTTTCTTCAATGTCCAAATCTTCCCCCGTATATCCCGGAAGTGTGCAGGCAAAAACTGCAAGCATGACCATGAAAACAGCAGGAAACCATCGTGACTTTTTCATGTCAGTTTCTCCTACCAGCTATTGAAATCGAAGTTCTCGTCGACAATTTCATTATACATCCGCATTTGTGAAATTAATTACAATAAATTTTAGGGAAAAATAAAGACCCCGCAGAAATTTCTGCGGGGTCTCAGGATGCTGATGATTCGGGGTTATTTCTCGAACACCCAGGCATCAATGGCGCGTTTCCAATCGACAAGTTCTTCCTTCTTAAACCACAAATCCACTTCGCGGATGCCGGTTTCGGGCTTATCCGAAGCGTGAATGAGGTTGCGACCTACTTCGAGGGCGAAATCATGGCGGATGGTTCCCGGCGCAGATTCGACCGGCTTGGTCGAGCCAACGGTCTGACGAACTGCCGCCACGGCATTGGGACCTTCCCACACCATTGCCATCACCGGCGCGGAGGTAATGTAAGAGATCAAGCCATCGTAGAACGGCTTGCCTTTGTGTTCGGCATAATGCTGTTCCGCCAACTGCTGGCTGACCTGAATGAATTTTGCGCCCACGAGGCGAAGACCGCGGCGTTCAAAGCGTGAGATCACTTCACCGATCAAGCCACGCTGAACACCATCGGGTTTTACAAGTACGAGCGTTCTTTCCACGGAATTCCTCCAAAAGTTTTGTTACAAAACCTGACAGGTCGTTGCGACCTGTCAGGTTTGCTTTTTATCGAATGAGCTCTTCCGCCTTGTTGTAGGCGTCGAGCGCTTCCTTCAAACGGTTTGCGCGCATGTAGGCGTCGCCCAGAGCCTGCCAGATGCTGACTTCCACCGGGTAACGGTACAGCGAATCGCTCAGGTGGCTGATGATCTCTTCAAGATGCCTGCCCTTTTTGATAAGCTTCCCAAAATGAAGCAACGCTTCGGGGATATCGCCACGATCCAGCTCAGTGCGGGCTTGGGTAAGCAGATTGACGCCTGCCTGCCCTTCCGCTTTCTTGGGCTGCGCTTTTTTGACAGGAACCTTCTTCTTTTCCATCACGGGTTTTCCGGCAGGTTCGGGCGGTGGCACACTTTTCTCGACCTGCTGCTGGCGCGACTGGGAAGAGACTTTCACCGGTTGAGCAGGTTTCTCAGCCACAGGATGCCAATCAGATGGGGTAATGGGCGTTGGCTGACCGGTAACCGCTTCGGATTCGTACTGCTCACGATGCAGCCAGGGCGGCAGGTCTTCCTCCGACTCAGTTGCGCCAGATTCCTCTTCCATGCCTTGCAGCCAATCGGGCAAGTCTGCTGTCAGAGTGACAGGGGCAGACTCCTTGGTCGGGGTGGAAGCGACAGGCTGTTTCCACGTTTCATCTTCCGGCTCGGCTTCTGTTTCCATGCCGCTCAACCAGTCAGGCATTTCCCGCTTCTCCTGCGAAGGCGCAACCGCCTTTTCGGGTTGGCTTGGGAAGGGCGGACGCTGGGAAGCGCGCAAAAGATTCGGGTCCAGGTCGAGACCGGGCTCATTATCCAAACTACTCAGCCAGTTGGAAAGATCCTGGTCGCCCACCACATCTTCGGCGCTGACGTGGGTTTCGCTTTCAAGGCTATCCAGCCAGTTCGGAAGTTGAGATGCCGGCTCGGCGGGCCTCAAGTCTTCGGCGGCAGGCTGGGGCGTCTCTGTGAGCCATTCAGGGATTTCTCCACGTTCGAGGGGTTGTTGTTCCTCTGCTTCGGGTTTCATCCAATCGGGAATATCCGCGGCTTCCGCCGGAACATCCTGCTTATTATCTTCGCCAAGGTTGCGCAGCCACATGCCCGTTTCATCGGTGGCAGGCTGAGAAGCGCCCTTCTCGAATTCGGCGAAGAATTCCTCGCCGACATTTTGCGCATTTTCGACCCAGTCGGTTTCGACTGGTTTTTCTTCTGCTTGCGGGGTTTCACCGATGATTTGCGCCTGCTGTACCCATTCGGGCGGGGTTTCACTGCGCTTGTTCGGGTCGGTAACCAGTTCTTCGGGCTTGGCGCCGTGTTTGGCAGCCAGCGATTCGAGCCAGGCTATGGCATCATCTTGCTCCTGCGCAGAGGAGCCAAGGCTTTGGGCATCGGGTTGAGGTGTTTGCGAGGGTGGTTGTTGCGCTGCGGCGGATTGCGCTTGCTGCACCCACTCAGGCGGGGTTTCACTGCGCTTGTTCGGGTCGGTGACCAGTTCTTCGGGTTTTGCGCCATGCTTGGCAGCCAACGATTCGAGCCAGGCAACTGCGTCATCCTGTTCCTGTGTGGAAGATCCAAGGTTTTCAAGGGATGGAGCGGCTTCGCCCTTCGGCTCGGCGCCTTTGAGCCAGTCGGGGATGTCGGCGGGCTGCGCTTCCTCCTGCGCCGAAACAGATTCGGGTTGTCTGGAAGTTTCCTCGCCGCTGAGACCACTCAACCAATCAGGAGCATCTTCTGAAGGCATTCCTTCGGCTGTAGATGCGGCGCTGGTTGCAGCAGTTGCCGCCACACCAGCCGCTCCCAACCCAGCCAGCCAATCGGGCAGGTCAGCTGAAGATTCGGTCTGCGCTTCTTCGGCAGCCGATTGGGACAGCTCAGAACCTTTTTCTTCTACACCCTCCAATCCTTTGAGCCAATCCGGCGTGTCGATGGATTGGGTCTCGATGGCACCAGGTTCGGTTTTTTGGCTTCGTTCAGGTGCCTGTCCCTTGAGCCAGTCGGGCAGGTCGGCGGGGACAAGGTCGCCTTCCGAAGCGGGTTCTTCGTCAAAAATAGATGTTGGCTGCTCGGGTCCTTTGGCTTCGCCCCAACCAGCGGCACGGAGGAAGTCTGGAATCTCCTCCTCGCCCATTGCCATGGCAGAAGAGGTTTCGGTGTTGGATTCACCCGAGGTCAACCACTCCGGCTGCGCGTCGGAGGAGGATGCGCCCAACGCGGGCACGGAGCCTGCTCCAATGCCAAGCGCGGAGCCCCAATCCTGCCCCATTTGAACTTCTTCACCTGTGTATTCAAGGCGTTCCAAATTAATGGAAGCATCGGAAACTTCGCCGGTATGGAAGATCGATTCTTTTGTAAAGTTTGCGTACGGGTCCATCTCGCCGACGCGCATACGGTACACCTGCGTACTTTCGGCAGTGCCAGCCGTGGCGGGCAAAAGATCGACCATGATGCGGTTGGCTTCGAAGCAGTAGGGATAGCGTTTGAGCAACTGACCACACAGGTCAGATGCGTCCGATTTCTGTCCGCTGCGGAAGTGGGACAATGCGAGTAAAACCTGCATGTCGGCGCGCTGCGGGTCTTCGGCGAGTACGGAACGGATCTCGCTAACGGCTTGCGGATACAACTCGCCTTGCACATAGATGCGCGCCAGGGAGCCGCGCGTCATACGGACTTTGGGTGGTTCGACCCCATCACGCCGACCGTACAGCCGCTGCAATTCCGCCTGGATGGCAGGGTTGGCAGACTGCACTTCGAAGGCGCGTTCCATGTGCCAGATGGCGTCATCCAGTTTGTTCTCTTCGTCACGGATGATACTCATGCCAACATGAGCGACAAAATCGTCGGGAACCGCCATCAACAAGCGCCCAAAAATATCGACAGCCTCTGTGTAGCGTCGCGCTTCGAGATACGCCTTACCAAGCAATCGGTAGGTTTCGAGATGTTTGGGGAAGGTCGTCAGAATATGGCGACAATGGGCTATCGCCTCATCGAGATTGCCCTGTTCGACGAGTCGTTCTATCTCGCGGTTGTAGATTCGCAGTGAGACTTTTGCCATTGCCTGTTCCTAGTTTTTTTATAGTATGCCTGATTCATAAGAAAATCGCAAGACTATACGCTATTTTACTCGTAAAACAGGGGTAATGGCGGCACAGATTCGTCGCTAAACCGATAGGCTGTTAGTACTGTCTCGCGTGCTTCTGCCAGTTTTGCCGCATCATTGGCATGGATTTCAAACAATACTTCTCCAGCGCGAACCGGGTCGCCCACTTTTTTGTGGATGATAAACCCAACAGCATGATCGATGGGATCGCCCTTTTTGGCGCGCCCTGCTCCAAGCGCAACTGCCGCCTCGCCCACGATCCGGGCGTGAACCTGGGAGATGAATCCACTGCGCGGTGTTTTGACTTCCTCGATGTAATTTGCCGGTTTGAACTTCGAGAGATCGTCAATATAGGAAACATCACCACCCTGGGCAGACACGAGCACACGCAACTTTTCCAGGGCGCTGCCATCCGCAATGGATTTTTCAGCCATTGCACGGGCTTCGGTCAGGTCTTTGGCGCGGTTACCCACCACGAGTACGTGCGCCGCCACATGCAAACAATGCTCCAAATAATCTGGCGCGCCGCCACCTTTGAGGGTCTCGACGGCTTCGATCATTTCCAGCGCATTGCCAACCGCTGCACCCAGGGGTTGATTCATGTCTGAAAGCAATGCAACTGTTTTTCGTCCTGCAAGGCGACCAATATCCACCATCAGCCCGGCAAGTTGGCGCGCGTCTTCCAGCGTTTCCATGAATGCACCCAGCCCCATTTTGACATCCAACACAATGGCTTGCGCTCCTGCTGCGATCTTCTTCGACATGATGGACGATGCGATCAGCGGCATGGACGGGACCGTGCCAGTCACATCACGAAGTGCGTACATTTTCCCATCCGCGGGCGCCAGATCCATGGATTGCCCCGTGAGCACGATCCCCTTTTCTTTGAGTTGTTTTTTGAATTCATCGGTGGAGAGGTCTACGCGATAACCGGGAACGGATTCGAGTTTGTCGAGTGTGCCGCCGCTGAAGCCAAGCCCGCGCCCCGACATTTTACCGACGGGCAGTCCGCAAGCCGCCACCATCGGCATGACCGAGATGCTGGTTTTATCCCCCACGCCGCCGGAGGAGTGTTTATCTACGGCAATGTCCACGATCTTGGAAAGATCGAGCACCTGCCCGGATTTTGCCATGGCAAGTGTAAGATCGGTCGTTTCCTGCGCGGTCATGCCGTTCAATAAGACCGCCATTGCAAATGCTGAGGCTTGGTAATCTGGAATTTCCCCGTTGGTGAAGCCATGAATAAAGTATTCGATCTCCGCGGCTGTCAGTTCCTGATGGTCGCGTTTTTTGATGATGATATCTACCGCGCGCATTCGATTCTCCTTTTATTTCCTGCGCGGTTATTTTATCGCATTTTATCAGGCAAACTTATGGGCGAGACGACCTTGCCCTGCTATCTTTCCAACTTCTGACCCTCTTTCGTATCCTTGACCTTCCACCCCAGGGCTGCAATTTCATCCCGCAGGTGGTCTGAGGCGGCGAAATCCTTGTTCGCACGGGCTTGCCTGCGTTGCTCAAGCAAGACAAGGACTTCGCTGGGTGGTTCGGCTTCAACTTTTTGGACATCCACCGTCATCCGCCAGACACTCGGGGGGATATCTTTCTCCAATGGGTCAGGCAGTTGGAACTCGCCGATCTCCTTCAACGCGAACTTCGAGCCAGAGGAGTAGATCTCCGGGTTGCACTCGCGGACGATGGATACAGAACTCACGCCGCTGACCTCACACGTTCCCGCTTCAAGATCGATGATGAGACCGGTGTGTTCATCCAACCCGATGGTGGTGTTATCCGGCGGGAGCAGGTCACACCATTGCTTAAAGCGTTCCATGCCGACGAAACAGCGACTGGTGTCCAGATCCACTCCGCCGTCGGCGTTGTTCCAATGGGGGATGAAAGATAAGTGCATGCCAAAATCGGAGAAGAATCCCAACCCATTTTTGGCATGGACATCCTCACCCACTTTGTAGATTTCATAAACAGGCAAGACCCATTGCCCGACCGAGATGGTTGCGGCGGATGCGAAAATGAGAGTTGCTCCCTGCCTGTGCCGCGCGCGGATGATATCCCATGTGAGTGTGCCTTGTAACTGGCGCGCCAAATAGCTGGGACTGCCCGGTCCCATGAAGATCATGTTGGCTTGCAATAATGGCTTGAGGATTTCGGGGTTGTCGGGGCTAAACTCCGTCCCTTTTTTGCGGGCGGGGATCAGGTCGATGGTCGGTTTGTAGTTTTGCAATCGAGTTGCAAAAAAATCGCCCACACGTCCGGCGACGAGAGAAGTGTTCAACTCAAAGCCAGCTGGCGTTTCGAGGATGGCGATCCGCAACGGGTCAGGGATGAGGCGGGCGAGAGCCTCGAAGATGCGTCCACCTGCGAGGGACGTCTCGCCGGAACCGAGAAAAGCAACGTGTCCGAGTGTCATACTAGTTGGATGATGCGTTTATCTCGTCTATTACACTGAGGAAGGTTTCATTATCGGGGATATCCGACATGGACGTGCCGTAATGCACATAACGGATGCGCCCATCTTTATCCACGATGCAATTGAGCGGCATGCGCCCAAGTTTGAAAAGATTGACTTCCTGGCGGTATTGCCTCGCAACTTTATGATTTGGATCGGGCAGACCGACATAGGGGATATTTTCCTTTGTCCAATAGCGTTTAAAGGAATCGCCCGCATCGGGACCGACAGCTATGATCTCCACACCCCTGGCTTTGAAGTCTTCATAATGGTCGCGCATGCGCGCCAACTGCGCGCGA
This sequence comes from Anaerolineales bacterium UBA2395, assembly GCA_002343775.1. GTDB lineage: Bacteria > Chloroflexota > Anaerolineae > Anaerolineales > Villigracilaceae > Villigracilis. The sequence goes on along the minus strand of DDSH01000030.1, from coordinate 217,106 downwards.
CAGTGAGGTCACATGAAGCCGCGCAAAAAAGCAAGGACGACGGGTTTGTCTCCGCGAAAGTTTGAAAGACGGATACGATTGCCATTGACATCTTCAAGTTCGAAGTCAGGGGCGGGAGTGCCGGGAGTGATGATATGTTTCATGGGGTTTCCAAATATTGTAGCACGGCGTCCATGAACGGTTCGGGACATTCCTCCTGCGGGACATGACCACAGGCGGGGATCAGGTGTAGGGTCGCATCGGGGATCTCCGCCGCTACGGCTTCGAGATACCACGGGCGGATAAGGCGATCTTCCTGTCCGCCAACGATGAACACCGGAAGGGTTAACTGGGGCAGCATCGGACGGATTTCAGGGTAAGGGTCGGCGAAGGTCAGTTCGTAAAATGCACGATCCCAGTTTTCTATTTTAAGCAGGTTCAGGTATTCCTGCCGCACTTCGTCGGTCAGTTTGGATGGATCATACCACTCGCGCTCCACCGTACGCGGAAGCCGCTCCAAATAATCGCGCATCAAAAGCGGACCAATGTGCCGCATTTGTGGCGTCCACATAACAGGCATAGCCCACGCCGGAAATTTTGGTCCACGCCCGCCGCCCACGCCGGGAGCCACAAGGATCAGGTCATTGACGCGTTCGGGATATTCCAACGCGAACGCCACCGCCACTGCCCCGCCCGCAGAGTTGCCCACGAGGGTTGCTTTTTCGATCCCAAACGCATCCAGCAACGCGCGCAGAATTTCAATGTTGGCTTTTATGCCATAGGGATTCGCCTCCCAGTTCTCCGGCATGGGGCGCTCAGTCAAACCAAACGCCGGGCGGTCGTAGGCGATGACACGTCCGCGTGCCGCGAAGTCGTCCATCACTTCGCGCCAGGAAAAGGTATTGCCACCGAATGGATGCAGGAGGATGAATGTCGTCTCGCCTTTCCCTGCCTCCTTGTAATGAATATCGACGCCGTTGATCTCGATGAATTTGCTATCGGCATCGACAAATTCCTGCTCACTGACCAATCCATCCAGTTTTGGGACGGGGATGGCGAACGGACCAACAGCAAGGGTTACGCAGGCAAAAACAATAAACAGTAGGGAGATTTTCTTCAAGCGATTCATGGAGCCAGTGATCAATTATCAGGAAACGGTTATCAGATGGCAGTCTGCTGCCATCATCCACGGTCTATTATCGTAACACGTCCGCAAAGAACTCAGCCGTCGCAGCTGCGGTCTGAGACCACTGCTCTTCGGGAGAGATCGTCGCTTCGTTGTCGCCGTCTTGAGGTCCGTAGGAACCGAACTGCGCATGATTGCCGCCTTCGATGGCGACAAATTCCGCACCTGCCGGCAGAAGCAATCTGGACTCGTCGATCGTATCCACCCCAGCCAGCCCATCCTTTGTGCCGTAGATGGAAATCACGTTTGTCCCATTTTTCTTCAATGAATCATCCGCCGGATAGGAAGCCCAAAGGACCACGCCTTTGACCTCAGGGTGATTCGCCGCATACGACGAAGCCGCCACGCCGCCAAGTGAATGTCCACCTACGAACCAATTTGCGACTTCAGGGTACGCCGCCTGAATACGCGCCGCCGCATTTACATCGAAAAAAGCAAGATTCAACGGCGCAGGCGAAACAACCACAAAATAACCCTGAGCCGCGATCAACTTCAAAGCAGGCGCATAGGCGCGATAGTCCACTTTGCCGCCGGGGTAAAAAACAAAACCTGTTTCAGGGCGCACACCGTCCGCCGGATAAAAAACCATCCAGCCATTTTCCGCGCTGTAAGTCACCCGCCCGTCTGAGACCATTGCATTTAATGCAACATCTGTGGCAACAGAAGAATCATTCGCCCAAACCACAAATGCAAAGCCAACAATAAACAAGGCGAGCGTGAGAACCGCCGCCGCTATCTTAAAAATCCGTTTCAAATTATTACCTCTCTACGAGTTGTTTTGCCTTCGCCCAAATGGCATCGAACATCTCCGGCGTCAACTTTTTTGTGGACGTATTCTGCTGGCTCGGGTGATACGAACACAACACCCACTTGCCATTGTCCAGTTGATAAGACGCGCCGTGCGCGAATTTATATACCGGTTTTCGGGCGGAATATATTTTGAGAATCCGCTCAAATGCAACTCTACCCAGGCAAACAATGACCCCCGGATTAATAATTTCTAATTCTCGTTCGAGGAAAGGCTGGCAATTATTCAATTCATCTGGACTGGGCTTGTTATCAGGCGGAGCACAACGACCCGAAGCCGTAATAAACATATCTTTGAGGAGAAGTCCATCGCTTCGGGACTCAGACGTGGGCTGATTCGCGAACCCAGCCTTGTGCAACGCTGGATACAAAAAATTTCCCGACGCATCGCCCGTAAACTGCCTGCCCGTGCGGTTCGAACCATGCGCGCCGGGGGCGAGTCCCACCACCAGCACACACGCCTGCGGGTCACCAAATCCCGGCACGGGTTTTCCCCAGTATTCATGATCCTTGTACGCCTTGCGCTTGACCCGCGCCACTTCCTCGCGCCACTCCACCAAACGCGGACATTTACGGCACGCGATAATTTCTTTATTGTGTGCTTCAAGTTGAATTTGTTTCACCACTTCGTTCCTCGCAATAACATCAAAGAATCAACATCGCGTCGCCGAAAGAATAAAAACGATAGCCTTCTTTGATGGCAAGTTCGTATGCAGACAAAACCTTCTCGCGCCCTGCAAAGGCACTAACCAGCATAATCAGCGTGGACTTGGGCAGATGGAAGTTTGTGATCATCGCATCCACGACCGTGAATTGATAACCGGGAAGGATGAAGAGAGTGGTAGGACCAGCAAATGCCGAGATTCGAATATTTGATGTTCGACTAGCGACTGTCGAACTCTGTCCAGACGATTCCAATGTCCGAACACTTGTCGTCCCCACAGCAACGACACGTCCGCCATTCTGTTTGGTCTCGTTGATGAGATCAGCCGTCTCTTGCGGAAGATGACACCACTCGGAATGAATCTTGTGCTCCTCAGGGTCGTCTTCATTGACGGGTGCGAAGGTATCCAAGCCAACATGCAGCGTCACATACGTCACCCGCACCCCCATCGCTTGGATTTCATCCAGCAGATGCGGTGTGAAGTGAAGTCCAGCCGTGGGAGCAGCAGCAGAACCAACTTCCTTCCCAAAAACGGTCTGATATCGTTCCGGGTCACTCAGTTTTTCGTGGATGTACGGCGGCAGAGGGATGTTTCCAATTTTCGGAAAGTACGGCTCAATGGGTTCGGAAAATTTGACGAGCCGCTCTGAGCCTTCCAGGATTTCGACGATCTCAGCCTTGGGTCCATCTTCTACTTGCACCGATTTGCCTACACGCAAACCTTTGCCGCCCACCAAAGCTTCCCAAATCAGTTCATCACGTTTTCGGAGGAGAAGAATCTCCACTTTGCCACCTGTTTCCTTTTTGGCAAAGATGCGAGCCGGAATGACACGCGTCTGATTCAGAACGAGCAGATCGCCCGCCTTCAAATAATCCCGAATATTGCGAAAGACTTTGTGATCCACCTCACCGGTTTGACGATGTAAAACCAACAGGCGTGATGAATCACGCGGCTCGGCGGGAGTCTGCGCGATGGAAGATTCAGGGAGATGGTAGTCGAAGTCTGTGGTTTTCAATTTTTATTTGTTCAAAAAACGGGAGATTATATTGAAGATGATCGTCAATATGACTGACACCAAAATCGAACTCGTGATCGGGAAATAGAACGAGCCATTCTCCCCTTCGATGCGGATGTCCCCGGGCAGGCGCCCAAGCGGAATGCCATACTTCGCCGCCAGATACACTCCGCCTCCAATAATAAAAATGATGATCCCCGCCACCATCAGTGTTCGCGCCAGTGACTCCATCGCGTTAAGAAATCTCCGCCTCGCACAGGGATTTGTATTTCCCTTGCAGTAATCGTAAAGATGCAAGTTCCATCATCCAATTCAATGCGTCCAACGTATCCTCGATCTCATTTGCAGCCATTTTGCGTTCGAACTCGGCAGAAGCCATACCGCTCTCCCGCTCGAATACTTCGATGCGTTTTGACGAAGATTCAATATCTCGTTGTAAGACAACCAGTTGGTTACGAATGGCGGCTGCCACGAGCGGTTTCAGGTCTTCGTGGGCGTTCGCCTTTACAGTGATCTCTTGACGCATCCATGCACCTCAACTACAACAACCGTGGCTGTCCTTCTTCAGTATAGTCCAACCCCAAATGTTCATACGCAGACCTGGTCGCTACGCGTCCTTGTGGGGTTCTGTCAAGAAACCCCAACTGCAAAAGATACGGTTCGACCACATCCATGATGGTGTCCTGTTCTTCGCTGATGGATGCGGCAATGGTATTCAATCCCACCGGTCCGCCGCTATATTTTTCGATGATGGTCTTGAGTACACGGCGATCTACATCATCGAGACCAAGCGGATCCACCTGAAGCAGATCAAGCGCTTCTTTCGCGACCTTTTGCGTGATCGTCCCATCCGCACGGACTTGGGCGAAGTCTCGTACGCGGCGCAGCAGACGAAGCGCAATACGCGGGGTCCCGCGAGCACGGCGGGCAACTTCCTCCACGCCGCTCGCATCTGCCTGAACCTTGAGCATTTTCGCTGCGCGGCTGACGATATTCTTCATCGCTGCGATATCGTAGTAATCCAAACGATAGACCGCGCCAAAACGCGCGCGCAATGGAGCCGTGACCAAAGCCAAACGCGTCGTCGCACCAACGACAGTGAAGCGCGGCAGCTTCAAGCGGATCGACTTTGCCGATGGTCCCTTACCGATGACAATATCCAGTGCGAAATCTTCCATGGCTGGATAAAGCACTTCCTCCACGGCTCTGCCCAGGCGATGCACTTCGTCAATGAATAAAACGTCCCCCGCGCGAAGGTTGGTGAGGATGGCAGCCAAATCACCCGCACGTTCGATGGCAGGTCCCGCCGTAACTTTCACATTGACACCCATCTCATTCCCAAGCACATGTGCCAGTGTGGTCTTCCCCAAACCAGGCGGACCATAAAAAAGAACGTGGTCCAGCGCCTCATTACGATGCTTCGCCGCATCGATCAAAATCGACAAGTTTTCCTTAACCTGATCCTGCCCGATGATATCCGCCAATTTCTGCGGACGCAGGGCGTTATCCACACGGTCATCGGGCTTGGATTCGGGGTCAAGCGGGCGGGAGGAAGATTTTGCCATGCAGGCGATTATACCCTCTCGGGTTGGATAATCTCCAGTACGGCAATCCAACACAGGCGAAGTCTGAAGCGTTAAATCAGGCAGGGATGACCAAAAATAAAACGGGTCATCCCTGCGAACGATTTGCTCTTCGGCAGTCTGGCGATCTTAACCACAAAAATGCATTGCGGTTTTAGACCCATGACTTTGCGTCGCCGGGTTTCCCCGGGTTTGCCTTTCGGCAGTCGGTCGGTCCTGACCAGCCACCTTCGCTGGTTTTAGACGCTCTGACTTTGCGCCGCCGCCTTTTGACGGTTTTGCTTTTATCGGCAGCCCTGACACTCATGGCTCAGTTCAGCTTTAGAGTAGGGCTTTGCGCCACCGGGTTTTCCCGGCTTTGCTCTTTATCGGAGCAATTTAATTATTGCACTTTTTTGCTCCGATTTCAATCACTCACCTGTTCTAAAAATGGCTTCGACGGTCATACCCCATTTCAGACTCGGGTCGGTGCCATCAACACGGATGCGGACGGTATAGAGGATGTCACCTCCGGATTGGGTGAAGGCGTTGCTGATCTCGGTGACCTCGCCGGTCAGTTCGACACCGGGAAGCGCATCGGGAATGATGGTGACGGCTTGACCGACGCTCAAGTCGACCACTTCAAGTTCAGTAACATCAGTGGTTTCGACCATCCACGTGCTGAAATCAGCGAGGCTGACGGCACGAGTTTCGGCACCAACCTGCTCGCCAGGTTTGACATTCACATCTGCGATCACGCCGCTGAACGGAGCCGTGATGACGTAATTGGAAAGCGCATCTTTGGCGGCATCCAAATTGGCTTTGGCAAGCGCGAGTTGGTCGGCATTCGGTCCGTCTAGGCTGATTTCGTATTGATATTTCGCTTCGGCTTCGGCGGCAAGAGCAGATTCATAAGCAGCTTCGACTTCATCCCGGCTGCGAATCTCCTCTTCCAACTCGCGGATCTTTTCGCTCAGGTTTTCCTGTGCAGTCTCAAGATCATCTTCTGCGTTGGTACGACGGGAATTATCTTCGTCGAGATTCTCATATTTTTCGTATTCTTCCTGCGCATCTTCCAATTCATCGCGCAGGTCTTCGATATCCGCTTCGAGGTCTTCGATGGTGTCCTCGATGGCATCCAGGTCAACATCCTCCCATTCCTCTTCGGCAGCGGCACGAACGACCTGGGCTTGCATGTATGCATTCCAGAGATTGGCGCGGTCACCGCTTTCATTGCGAAGGAGAAGATCGTAGGCATTTTGTGCGACAAGGACTTGCGCTTCCGCCGCCCCGGCATTGGACAGCCGTACCAGAACATCCCCCTCGCTGACAGTATCACCCGCCTTCACGAGCACTTCCTCCACGACGCCGCGCGCCTGAAAGGTCAAATTCGTCCCGCGGACGGGCTCAAGCCGTCCCTCAGCGACCACTTCGTCTGAAGCGATAATATCCTCGACAGGTTGAGGCTCGGCAGTCGGTTGTGCGCCGCACGCCCCTAAAAGCACAGCAAGGATGGCAAACAGGGAAAGAACAAACAGTGTATTTTTCTTCATGGAAACCTTCTTTGATTTACGATTTACATTTCTTGGAATTCGTTATTATTCTTATTTTTGCTTTACTCATACGCCAGCACTTCGCGGATGGTCAACCGCGCGGCATTACGGGCAGGGAGAATGGAACCCAAAACAGAAAGCAGGAGTACCAATCCCAGCCAGATGGCGTACCCGGTAAAGGTAAAAACCACATCAATAGGCGTCTCAAACACCGCCAAACTTACAATATAAGAAAGCCCGTATGTAATAGGGATGGAAACCACGATGGCGATCACGAACGAGATGATTCCGATTACAAACCCTTCTCCAATGACGGTACGCATCACGGCGCGATCATCCGCACCGATGGCACGCATAATGCCGATCTCCCGGGTGCGTTCTAAAACGTTCATACCCATGGTACCGGTCAAGCCCATCGCGCCAACCACCGCCGTCAGGATCGCCATAATGAGCAGGAAGACGACCAGCGTATCCAGACTCTCCACCGCAACATCCAATGAAGCGCCACCCGCTTCCGCCACACGGACCTTATAGCCTTTATCGCGCAGGAATTTATCCAACTCCTCTGCCTTGGCGTCCTGATAAGCTCGGGTATGCTCCTCGGTCACTAGGCGGAAGAGATATGAACGATTCGCCAGATTGTTCATCTGCGAAACGTATTCATACGGCGCATACGCCAGCACCCCTTCGCGATCCACGAACTTGAAGATGCCCACCACTTGCCATTCTTCTTCGCGCCCGTCAATTTTCAAGGTGACATAATCGCCAGGCTCAAGATCAGGGAAGTAACCGTACGTGGCTTCGCTCAACGCCAGCTTGCGGACGTCACCTGCCTGCACCCAGCGCCCCGCCACCAGCAGCGGTTCGATCAACTTACTTTCAGCCGGAGGCGCGAAGATGTTGATGTTCTCCAGCACCTCACCGTTCTCATCCAGGAGTTCGCCGCTGGCGAACTCCCACCCTTCAACCGCCACCACCCCATCCACCTGCATGACGGTCTTGGTCATCTCGCTCAGACGATAGGGCTCATCGAAATCGAGTGAAACATCGGAGGCAAAATATTTACCGATCGCGCCGATGTAATCGTGCAGCGTGGTACGGACATTGAATACCGCAATAAAGATCGCACCACCCATCGTCAACGTGAAGAGAGTCAGGATGAGACGCCCGCGCCGGCGGAACGTGTTCCGCAGCGAAATGATGAACGGACGCGGAAAATGGATTCCCCGTGCGGCAAGGATACGTGTCAGGCGGATAAGCATCCAATCGAACCAGCTGACACGGTCCTGCTGACCGGAATGCGGTTTGTTCTCATCCCCTGCCAAATCGTTGCTGAGCGCACGCAGGACGGTGATGTTCGAGCCGTTCAATACTGGCGCAAGCCCGGCTATCAGCGGAACCAGCAGACCGACGGCGATCTGAATGAACAACGCCAGCGGTACGATGCGATAGCCAAGGATATTGAAGTTCAGTTCGTTTGCAATGAAAACCGCCAACTCATACGCACCCTGCCCGCCTGCCGGGACAGAGATCAACAATGCCAGCGCCGCAAAAGACATGATCAGCGTGATGTACATCACAAAGACCTGCTGCCTGCGACCACCAACCAGCTTAATCACGCCAATATGTCGCAGGTGCTGATTCAACAATGCGCTCAAGGTATTGGCGATCAAAGAACTGGAGAGGAACAGAATCAACACACCCAACGCCAGCAAAATGCCCAAAATGGCATTGACCGTACTCGCCAGCGGATGCTCATGCGTCTCTGCAAAACGGGTACGGATGACGAGTGTGCCGTTCTTATCAAGTTTGTCTTTCAAATCCGCGCCGATTTCCCGGATGTGGAAAATGTCATCGCCACCGGTTTCAACGGTCACAAAGGCACGGTTGAAGGCTTCCGGCTGCTGCAAATATTGCAGCGAACTCATCGAAATGTAAGCATACGGCGAGGCGAGAAAATCTCCTGCGCCCATTGCCGTATCCTGAACAACACCGACGACCGGCATGGACTTAATGGAACCGTCCTGCAACTGGAATTCGAGCAGATCCCCAAGCCCTACAGGCAGGTCGTTCAACGCATCACGCTCGAGCACCACTTCGCGCTTATCGGGAATGGGATTCCCCTGCAATGTGGTCAATAGATTGATGTCGTTGGTTTCGAAATCGTCGAACGCCACCATATCCAACGTAACCCACTTTTCGGTGCCTGCCACACGCACACGGATATTGAACACGCGCCGCGCTTCGGCATCTTTCACACCGCGCGTATTCTCGATGGACACGAGCACATCGTCATCGAAATTCACCGTTCGCAATTCAACATTTGACGGGTTGTTCATCGCATACGAAGCGCTCATGTCATTTTCGATAATGACATATGCGCCGGAGATTACGCCAATGGAAAATACGCCCACTGCAATGGAAAATACCACTAAAAGGGTACGCAGTTTGCTATCCCATAAATCGTGTAAAACTTTACGCCATCTGGGTCTCATAGATCTCTTTCAGATACAACTATTTCAACAACTCACTTACTTCATCCGCAGAATATGGCTTAACGGTCACATCCTTTAGACCAGTACGCAGATATTGTGTCACGCGTTCGGGATTGATCGCCGAAGTGAGGATGACCGTCTTCGGGGCGAGTCCCGCCTTTGAGAGGGCACCCAACACCTCGGTTAGGGAAACCGAAGCGATGTTTTCATCCACCAAAATCAGATCGGTGGCGGGGATCTTTTTCAGGTCGGTCGTTTGAGTCAACCTGACTTTTGTGCCCTTGAGGAGTTCCGCGAGCAGCTCGGACCAATCGTCGTTGTCGTCGATCAGCAAAATATTCTTCACGCCTCCCGGCTGGACCTCGGAACTGATCACGCGACCCTGGGGCATGAACATCGCGACAGTGGTTCCCTTGCCTTCTTCGCTGACAAGAGCAATGCGCCCCTGCGATTGCGAGACAACATGCATTGCAGCAGGCAGCCCCAAACCATGATGGGAAACGCCGCGCGTAGTAAAGAACGGCGACCAGACCTTGCGCATGGTGTCGTCGTTCATACCTGCGCCATCGTCTTCGATATCGATCTCCAACACGCCGCGTTCCTCGGTGGGATGCACACGCACCTTGATGGACTTCGCACCCGCCTCGGCGGCATTCTGCAAGATGTTTCCAACCGCACGGGTGAGTTGGGTTGAGTCTGCAATGATATATGCGGCTTCCGGGTCGATCTCAACCTTGATGGCTTCCGGTGCAATGCTGCGTTGAATCGCCGCAGTTCGGAGCACATCGGCAAAGAGAACGGGGCGCGGCTTCATTTCACGCACTGCGCCGATCAATTGTTCCTTGACCTGAATGATCTGTGCCGCACTCTCGGAAATCATGTCGAGATCTTCGCGCAGCGATTCGACATCCACGTTCCCGTCGGCAATTTCCTCTCGTAAACGAGCCACTGTCAGCGAGATGGGCAGGGTCTTGTTGCCGATCCAATGAATGGCTTCGGTGGAGGCGGTGGTCAGTGCTTCAAAGACTTTATTGCGGAGGATTTCGTTGTGCGCTTCCTTGAGTTCTTCGATCAGATGCGCGTTGTTGATGGCAACTGCCAAATGCTCTGCCATCGTCAGCAAGGTTGTGATGTCATCATCGCCGAAGGCGCGTTCCTCAGACGATTGGATCGTGACCGCGCCAAGCGTGCGTCCACCGTAGATGAGCGGAAGAGCCATTTCAGAACGGGTGTGCGGCAAATGCGGATTCTTGAAATGCACACGTTCCTCGCCCACGTCCAATGCAATTCGCGCCTCGCCCATCGCAATACACGCGCCGATCATGGATTCTGTCCCGACGCGCAGTTTGTGACCTTCCGCCAGCATGGCTTTGCCAGCCTTGCCATAGCCTGCGCGCAAAACGGCATACTCGCCTTTTTCGTCGAGCAGGAATACACCCGCGTAATACAAACCATACGCCTCGCAGATGATGTTGACGGTTTGCGGCAAGAGTTGGTCAAGATCGAGGATCGAGGCAACCTCCTTACCAACGCGGTTCGCGGCTTTCAGCAGGCGCGAGCGGCGTTCTTCCTGACGATGCAACTTCGCATTTTGGATCGCCACTGCGAGTTGATCTGCCATCGTCTGCAAGGCGTCGATGTCTTCTTCATGGAATGCGGCTTCTTCGGTGGACTGAACCGTCAGCGCACCGATCGCTTCATCTGCAACAATGAGCGGCAGCGCCATCTCAGAGCGAGTGTTGGGCAGGTGCGGATTCTCAAAGAAGACCGCTTCTTCGCCAACATCGAGTGCGATGCGTCCCTTCTTGTTGGCAATGCTCGCGCCGATCATTGAGTTTCCGCCAATGGCAAGGCGGTGACCTTCACGCAGCATGGCGCGACCTGGCTCGCCGCGTCCGGCGCGCAGCAATGCATACTGATTCGTCTCGTCCACGAGAAAAACACCCGCGTAATAGAAACCAAATTCATCGCAGATGATATCCACCGTACGCTGAAATAGTTCGTACGGGTCAAGAATGGTCGTGATGTTCTTTGCGGCGCGCGCCGAGGCTTTCAATAATTTTGCGTGTCGTTCAATATTATTGGTCATAGGTACCTCTGTTAATTTCCACTCAAAATCTTCTGGATCAATTCCACCAATCCCTGCTCGCGCCCCTTAACGAAGAATGCATTTGCACCGTTCGAGACGGCATCCTTGGCTTTGTTAACTTCGTCATATGCGGTTAGGATCACTACCGGCAGGTTGGGCTTCTGTTTTTTCAGATCCACCAGCAGATCAAAACCAGCATCAGGTTTGGGCATGCCATCAAAACCGGGCATGTTCAAATCCAGCACTGCAATATCCACGGCAGATGCGTTCAGCGAGAAGACCTCGCTCCCGTCTTTGCAATCCGATGCGGTCAACACATCGAACCCGGCGCGCAGGAGCGTCTTCTCCAAACTACGTTGGATCAACCTTTCATCATCTACCAAAAGAACTGTCGTCATAATGCCTCCAAAAATTTTCACTGCAAGGGCAGAAACCACCTGCCCTGCAAATTTATTTTTCAACCGGCAAACGCACAAAAAATGCCGCGCCTTTGCCCGCTTCACTTTCCAACCAGATCTTTCCGCCGTGTTGATTTACGATTTGTATCACCGCCGAAAGCCCCAATCCCGTTCCGCCTTTGCCGCCTTTCGTAGTAAAGAAAGACACCCAGATCTTTTCCTGAATTTCCGCGGGAATCCCGGGTCCATTATCTTTGACCATTACCGATACAAAGTTCGGGTCATGGTCGCGCGCACCAACAATGTAAATCTTCGGGGCAGAAACCTTTGCCATCGTCAACGCTTCCCAAGCGTTCTTGATGAGGTTATTAAACACCTGCTCCACCTGACGCGCATCCACATGCGCCAACGGCATATCATCTGCCCAGCCCATTTCGATCACTCCGTCAGGCAAACCCATGTTGGCAACCGTATTCGAAATCATCTCCTTGAGCGAAACATTCGCATCATTGCGCTGACGCGCGGGACCGATTAAACCTTCCTTGATCTCCAAAATGGTGTTGGCGCTGTTCTCGGCGATGTCCAGGTCTTCCATCAAAGATTCAACGCTGACCAATGCCTGCAAACGATTGGGTTTCATGGCAGACATCTCTGCGAGAATCTGCTTGAGGTCGAGCCCCAGCGTCTGCGCTTCTTCCTTGACCGTTAGAACTGCGGTTTGCAACGAAGCATTATCCAACGCCGATTCATCCAACTGTGCCAGCAGCGCGATCAAATAGCGGACATCTTCCCGCACACGGCTGACACTTCCCGGGATCGGCGCAGCTTTATTCCCCACCCAATGGATGGCTTCACCTGTGGCGGTGGCGATAGCTTCATAGGTTTTCGTCCGCAGCAACTCTGCATTTGCCGATTCAAGTTCCTTCATCAAACGTGCGTTGTTGATGGCGATCGCAATCTGGTCTGCCATTGCTTGCAGAGATGTGATGTCTTCTTCATTGAAGGCATTGAGATCGCTGCTTTGTACGGTGACCGCACCCAGCGAGATGGAATTCACTGTCAGCGGCAGAGCCATCTCGGAACGAGTATCAGGCAAAAAGGGATTCTTGAAGCGCGATTCCTCACCAGCGACATCCAACGCGATCTGCGCCTGTTGAGTCAAGATTGCGCGCCCGATCATCGATTTATCATCCACTGGCAGGCGGTAATTCGTATCCAACATGCGCCGCCCGGCAAGTGCGTACCCGGCACGCAAGACCGCCCAACGGGCATCTTCTGACACAAGAAAAATGCCTGAATAATAGAAATTGAATTCACTGCAAATGATGTTGACCGTATGCCGCAGCAAATCATTCAGGTCGAGAATGGATGTGACCATCTGCCCGACACGTGCAGCGGTCTCGAGCAATTTATGTCTGCGTTCGAGCATGGCGAACATCTTTTGATTTTGCTGCAACAGATATTTATTGCGCTCGACCGTGTTCGTGAGTTGACGGGTCTTATCTTCGATCTTTTCGGCGAGTTCTTTTTGGTACTCACGCAGATATTCCTCGGCGTTCTCCAGTTCATCGACCTTGCCGTGCAGATATTCCTGAACAAGTTCCTCAAAATCACCGCCGATGGGCTTGGGGATGAATCCCACTGCGCCAGCAGCAAGAGCACGCTCCCTGGCGCCGGAAGACGTGTCTGCGGACACGATGATGATGGGTGTTTCGGGCAGCAGCTTGCGCAGGCGCGTCGCCGCTTCATTGCCAGTGATGTGCTGAAGATTATCGTCGATCAGCACCAGGTTGGGATGTGTCTCCTCTGCCAGTTGCAAACCGTCCAATGGATTGGCGGCTTCGAGCACCACATATGTAGCGGCAAGCAAACGCCGCACCAGCGAACGGGATTCGTCGCTGTCGGCGATGTACAACACTTGCGGGAGGCTACGCGGGTCAGAATTCATTTGCGCTTTGTGTGAACTCTTCGTTATCTGCGAGTCTTTCTCGGGTCTGCCATGCGATGTTCTTCGAGTCGTTTCTGCACGATCTTCCCCACCGCCTCCGCTGTGATCGGAGACTCTTCCATGACGCGGACGAAATCCGCTCGCGGCAGCATCAACACTTCGACCTCGTCATTTCCTGCCCGCACGTTGGCAATCGATTTGCCGCCACGCAGCAATTCAATATCGCCAAAGAACTGGTCAGCGCCCAAACGGGAAAGAATGGTTTCCTTGCTACGTGCTTTTTGTAAGACCACTTCTACTTCGCCCTTGCGGATCATAAAGAAGTTATCCACACGTTGATCCTGCGAGAGGATGGTCTCATGCGGCTGGTAAGTTCTGCGTTCAGCGATCTTTGTAAATTCCAGCATGTGGCGGTGACGCAGTTGCGGCAGCGAACGCGAGATGGTTTCATCGATCAGTTCACCATCCGAAAGGATGATGTTGCGATGTGTACGCGAGGTCAAAGACGGGTCATGCGTGACCATGACGACGGTCTTGCCCTGTTCCACGAAATGCTCAAAGAGTTGGATGATGGTATCTGCGGAACGGGTATCAAGGTTGCCAGTTGGTTCGTCCGCGATGAGAAGCGGCGGGTCACATGCCATGGCGCGCGCAATCGCCGCCAACTGCTGTTGACCGGTCGAAACCAGCACGGGTAGTTTGTTTGCAAATTGCTCCAAGCCGACCAACTTCAATAGTTCCATCGCCCGTTGCGGACGCTCGTCGAAGTCGTACATGTCCACATAATCCATCGGGAGCATGACGTTCTCTAGCAGGGTCAGCATGGGCAGTAATTGGAAGAATTGAAAGACAATGCCAAGGTTCTTTCCGCGCCACTTCGAGCGCGCACTCTCGCTCACACCGGTATAGATGTCGTTATGATTGACGATCACCTGTCCATCGGAGGGATGGTCGATACCGGTGATCATGTTCAACAGGGTGGATTTTCCGCTTCCAGACTTGCCGACGATGGAGACGAATTCGCCGCGGTTGATGATCAAGTCCACGCCTTTGAGGACGGTGAACTCTCCTGCTGCGTTGGAGAATCGTTTGATTATGCCGCGCATTTCGATGATCGCATCTGGAACGGCATCATGCACACGGCGTGGAGCCGCTTTGTGCGGAGTCCGCGCCTTTCCCGAAGAAAGATGCGGCGCCTTTTTGTGGGTCGGTTTGGTCATTTCGTGCGGCTCCTCTTCGGCTTGTCATCCGCTTCGGTTTTCACCGCCAGTTCCCCATCAACAAGGGTGAGCGAACGCGTGAAGCGACTCTTCAAGCCCATGTCGTGTGTGACCATGATGATGGTCTTGCCGCGATCTGAAACGAGATGCGAAAAGACATCGAAGATGTGATCCGCAGTGACGGAATCCAAGCTGCCGGTCGGCTCATCTGCGACAAGAATATCGGGGTCGTTCGCCAGCGCGCGCGCAATTGCCACACGCTGCTGCTGCCCACCGGAGATGAAGGCAGGCAGTTTGTCGGCATGTTCTTCGATCTCGACCAGGCGCAAAAGTTCAATCGCACGTTCGCGCGCCTGGCGCGGTTTGAAGTCACCGCTTAGATCCATCGGCAGGGTGATGTTTTCGACAAGCGTCAGCATGGGCAGCAACTGGAACGATTGGTAAACGACTCCCATTGTCCTTCCGCGCCATTGGGCTTTTTCATCTTCGCTCATGCCATGGACCGATACGCGCTGACCGTCCGTATGAACGAGTACCTCGCCGCTGGTCAGTTCATCCACACCGTTGATCATGTTCAACAGGGTGGATTTCCCCGCACCAGATTTGCCCACCACGCCAAGGAACTCACCCTTGGCAACGGTCATGCTGATGTTCTTTAACGCCGGAAAATCCCCTGCGGCAGTGGAATAGGTTTTTGATAAGTTCTTGATTTCAATCAAAGGAGTATCCATAGAGTATTGTCATTGTACCGCTGATGTTCCTTGAAATTTTCGGGTGTAGTTTGCAAAGAGTTATCAAGTTAATCAGCTTGTTTTCCTCATAAAGTTTTGTACCTGTTCACGGTACTTAGCGAGCGCCTTCTGACCGGCAGCCGTCAATTTACAGATGGTCAGCGGCAGTTTCCCTTTAAATGTCTTTTCGATCTTCACGTACCCAGCCTCCTCCAAACGGGAGAGATGCGCAGAGAGGTTGCCCTTGGTCAGACCAGTCTCGCGCTGGAGGAAGAGGAAATCGGCGCTGACCACACTGGAAAGAATGGTGACCACCAGCAACCGCGCCGGTTCATGAATGATACGGTCAAGGTCGGTCAGGGAGCGCAGATCATCACTCATCAGACCCTCCCTCCGGCAGCGGATTTTCCCGCAGGTACCTTGCCAACACCCCAATCCCCCAAACGACCAGCCACCCGCCAAATATCCCGTAATACCAACTCAGACTATATTGAGCAGTGAATCCATCCACCAGCGATACGCCTCCACCCAGCAACACCGAAACAACAGCGTGATAATTAAAGCGCATCAAGCCTGAAGCGGTTCGTTGCAGGACGAACAGCACCACCCCAAAGATCAATCCCAAAAATGCAGGAATCCATTGAAAGGTTCCCACCCACCGTCCAACTGCCACCAACAAAACGACGAATAATATACCAAGCGTCCAAATCGCAATCTTTGCAGGCAGCGATACGCTCGCCTCGAGATAGTATTCAACATACCCGGTACGCGGATAGGTAATGTGCATTTTCAAAACAGAGATCAATTTTCGCGTCAACACCAGCCCTACCGCTAATACAAGGAACAACCCCAGGTTTAGATACAGCGGCACATTGGGAGCGGGCGAAACTACGCGATGTCCAGCAAAGTACAGCGCAAGCGCGATGAACAACCAGCCAACAGCGACCTCGCCAATACCGTCCTTGAACCAATAATGCCGGATGCGCTGTTGAATTTCATGATAACTCTGATCCATGCTTCTCCAAACCGGTTTGTAATACAAACCGGTTTACATATTACCACCCCGGCGCAATCTGTCAAGCCAAAACTAAATGTTGGATGAGAATCTATTGTTGCAAGCAGGTGAGCAAATCGCGCACGGCACCCTGCGGCTCCCCGCTCGTCAAAGCAAGTACGGGAAAGTTTCCCGCCGAATACACCGCGCGGGCATCCCCCCTTCCCCAACGTGCCGGAATGACCCCAATTGCATTGGGAGTGGAATTAATCGCCTCCGACATTTCATCCGGGCTGACGGCGATTCTCGCAAACGAAGTGACGCTTCTTCCTTCCATTACAAATTGGTCGAACAACCCGGAAATATCCAACTCTGACGGGAAAATCCACACCTGAACAGGCTCATCTGCCTGCCCTGCGAACAAGGCTTGCACCTCTCGCAGCGACAGGTTTTGCAGTGAGCTCTCGCGGTTCACAACAACCAATACTTCATCTTCCCCAATTTGATAAACATTCCGAGAGACATCATCCGGATCACCCAGCCGAAGCGAAACATCCGGAGCATCTGCCGTGACGCGAATCATGATATTCCCCGCAGACCCGCAAGCAAAGACCTCACCCATCCACGGTTCAACCGAAGGTGAGGCATACACCGTCACCGTTTGCGGTTGGGCAGGTGGTGTGACAGAACCACAGGAAACAACGAAAAAGGAAAGAAGAAAGAGGTAACCGATGATAGACCAGGGGCAGCGAGCAATGAAAAGCAGCTGGTCAATCACCGGTGGGCGAAACTTACGAACCACGGTCAAAACTTCCTACCACCCTTGCAGCAACGCGGACAATAGATTCACACGCTGAGGGATACTATCCGCAAAAATATATTCACGCTCCGAGTGATAACCCTCCCCAATCGCACCCAACCCGTCCAACACAGGGATGCCCAATGGCGCGACAAAGTTCGCATCTGAGACTCCGCCCGTGCCACTTGCTTTGAGGTCCACGCCAATTTGAGACGCGATCGAACTGGCTTTCTCAAACGTGGCTTTCATGCGCGCATCGAAAGGCATCGGTCCACGGTTCAAGCCGCCCCTGATCTGAATGGAAGTTCCATCCAACAAAGGCTTAAGGCTGCGCACCGCACTGTCGATGCGCTGCCACTCGTCGGGTTGAAGGATGCGGACATCCACTTCGATACTGCACTCATCCGGCACCACATTCGAAACCGTCCCGCCGTTTATCACGCCCACATTGAGCGTGGTCCCTTTGGAGTAATCGGTCAGGTTCTGAATCGCCAGAATCTGATGCGCCATTTCTTCGATGGCATTACGTCCCTTTTCATGGTCGCCGCCCGCGTGCGCCGCGCGCCCGCGCACGGTGATGTCGAACCCGCCACCGCCTTTGCGCCATGTCTTCAACGCGCCGTCCATCATGCCTGGCTCCATCACCAGCACCAGTTCCGATTCCAATGCGAGGCGTTCGATATGTTCGCGTGAGGTGTGGCTGCCGATCTCTTCGTCGGAGGTACACAGCAGCGTCACCGGGCGGTTCAATCCGCGCTGGAGAGCATCTTCGATCCCAGCCAACGCAATGACAATGCTTGCCTTCATGTCTGAGACGCCAGGACCAAAAATCTTTCCGTCGGCTTCACGATACGGCATATTCGCCAGCGCGCCAAGGGCAAAGACCGTATCCATGTGGCAAAGCAGCAGGATAGGCTTGCCCCCACCGCCCCAACGAGAGACGACATGATCGCCCGTAGTTTGATTTGGGATGAATTCAACCTGCGCGCCGAGTTTACGCGCTTCATCCGCGACGATAGCGGCAACCCGATCCACAGCGGTTTTGTCGCTGGAAGGGGATTCTGTTTCCACGAGACGTTTGAGGAGAGTGTTTGTGTCCATGTGTTATCTCAAAGCAAAAATGATGACTCCAGCCAGCAGGCAATACCCCGCAAAGATATAAAGCGAATGTTTTCGCAGATAATCCAAAAGCCAGCGGATGGCAAACCAACCGACAACTGCAGAAGTGAGGAACCCCGTCAGCAAGATGGGAAGGAATTCAGTGGTATTCGGCAGGCGAATCACCTGGACTGTTTCATACAATCCTGCCGCAAGCAAAATCGGCGCGGACATCAAAAAGGCGAAGCGGGCAGCCGAAGGTCGGTCAAAGCCGCGAAACATGCCCCCCGCCATCGTCGAGCCGGAGCGTGAACCACCGGGAAAAATCGCCAACACCTGAAACAGTCCGACCACCAACGCATCCACCCAGGTGGCAGATTCCAATGTGCGGCTTTTCTTATCAAAATATTCCACGGCAGCGAGTAGCAGCGCCGTAAACAAAAGGCGGATGCCAGCCCACAAGAGCGGGTCTCCTGCCATATCCTTGACGAATTCGTTGAGCAGGAGTCCGACCAATCCCGCCGGAATGGTCGCCACAATGATGAGCCAACCCAGACGTGCGTGGAAATCGTCAAAAGGTTTTTTATTTTTTATGCCCAGCAAAAAGGCTTTGGCGATCTGCCAGTAATCCTGCCAGAAGAATAACAGCAAGGCGGCGACTGTCCCTAATTGGATAATGACGTTGAAGGAAAACATACGGTCATCGGAGGGGAGCCCGAGCAGATACGTAGAGATGAACAAGTGCGCAGTGGATGAGACCGGGATGAATTCGGTCAGTCCCTGCACGATTCCAAGGATCATGGCGTGAAAAAAATTCATATGGTTACCGGGAATCTACCTGCAACTGAAAAGAAGGTTTCATGGTTCCAGACAGTATAACCTGCCAGAAATCCGTTTTTTTGCCTGAAGGATTTTAGATGGAAAATGTAATGATTAAGCCGCCGGTAATTTTCGTTTGGCATTATTCGACCATTGGCTCAACAATTGTAACGCGCGCGATTCGAAAGAACCGTCGGCAATGTAAACGCGGATCTGCTCCATGAGGCGGATCAATGCCCGCAGATTATGGATGGAGATGAGTGTCCCTGCCAGCAATTCCTTGGCTACGATGAGATGGCGGATATAAGCGCGTGTGAAAGTTTTACATGCGTAGCAATCGCAGGTTTCATCAATGGGGCGTTCATCACGTGCAAAGGAGGCATTCATCAAGTTTAGGCGTCCCTCCGGAGCAAAGGCGGAATGATGCCGCGCCAAACGGGTCGGTAGGACACAATCAAAAATATCAACGCCGCGCAAGACGCCGTTGATGAGGTCTTCGGGTGTGCCGACACCCATCAGGTAGCGCGGCTTGTTTTCAGGCAGCAGTGGTGTGACCACGTCCAGCGTGTCGTGCATTTCCTGCTTGGTCTCGCCGACGGAGAGTCCACCGATGGCGATGCCGGGCGTATCCAGAGAGGCGATGAATTTGGCAGATTCCGCTCTCAGCGTTGGATCCACCCCACCTTGGACGATCCCGAACAAGGCTTGATCCTGACGCGTTTTGGCTTTGAGCGAACGCTCAGCCCAACGGTGAGTCCGTTCCATTGCTTTCTGAATGTATGTGTGGTCGTTCGGGTCGGCGCATTCATCAAATGCCATGATGATGTCTGCGCCAAGATTTTCCTGAATCTGAACCGACTTTTCCGGAGTGAAACGATGCGTCGAGCCGTCGATGTGACTTTTGAAGGTCACGCCGTCTTCGTCGATCTTGCGGGTTTGTGCGAGCGAAAAGACCTGAAAGCCACCCGAATCTGTCAGCATGGGGTTGTGCCATTGCATGAACTTGTGCAATCCGCCCATGTCGCGGACAAGTTCATCGCCGGGGCGCAGATATAGATGATAGGTATTGCTCAAGACCAGCGAAGCATTGATGTCTTTGAGATGTTCGGGCGTAAGGGTTTTGACCGTTGCCTGTGTGCCCACCGGTGCAAAGACCGGCGTGACAAGGTCACCGTGCGGCGTGGAGAAGACACCTGTACGAGCATAGTTGTTTTTGGCGGTGATGTTAAATTCAAACATGGGGGGGATTATAAATGGAAACCGCAGGCTTATCACCTGCGGTCGACTAATAAGAGGATAAACAAACTTCAATTGCCTGGGTTGGCAACTTTGGCATTACGCCGTTTCAATAATATCAAGGTGAAGATCACAATCAAGCCATCCAGCACGAACAGGACAATATCTTCAAAATGAAATTTCGTTCTTAGCACCGAAATTAATATCGCCAGTAATTGCGTACCCACAAATATACCCCTCGAAGCAAATAATGAAAGCGAGCCGAACAAGGGAATCTTGCTCCCCGGCGGGTTGTTATGTTCCCAGCCCAAATTATTTCCAGTTAGTTTATCTTCAATATGGTAATGAATATAAAACGCGATGTTGCGCATCCAAAAGTCATTCTGCGCCCATGCTGACGCTAAAAACATCGCCAGAAATGGATAAATCAAAATCATAATCGTTGAATCTGCTTCAAGACCTACTGATAAAAAAGTACCAGCCGCTATTAACGCCAAAGAAATTAATTGATGTTGAAGTTCCATTCGCTTTACCAACTCACTTCGAAGAGCAGAATATTCTGTGATCAAAAAGGTGGGCAGCGAATTTGGAGACTCGATCTTTTTTCGTGTTGTTTTGGTTGTTTGTTTATTCATATTTAAACCCTGCATAATTCCGTCGTCGTATCGCGCGATGGACTACGCGACATATCTTCCACATAGCCGATTGAGCCGCGTGTGTTGTATTTCTCCCTGTACGCCGCGCTGACCTTTTCCTTCATTTTCTCGCTTTTCACTTGCACCGCGCGGACTTTAATCCCGCGCTTCCGCTTGGCAACGAAGATTTCGCCGTAGGGGTCTTCAAGAAACGTCCGCCACCAACTGCGCGGTTCCATGCTCCACGAGCGGACGAAGACCCGTCCCTCCACAACGACTGCCCAAATGCCGATAACGCGATGAGACGCATCCGAACCCGCACGAATGCCGAGAATTCGTTCACTGTCGATCTTTGCAATGACTTCTCTTGAAAAGGTCTTTTTCTCTACCATTTAGTTCGAGCGTGAGGATTCGGTCATATACTTTATGGTAGCCGCAATGATGGTTTCGATCTGCTCGGGCGGCTGACCGGTTTTCTCCGAAATTTTCCGAACAAGATCTGCTTTTCGCTCCTTATCACCCGTCATTGCCAGAAGCGCATACAGCCATACGTCCATATTGATTACGGTATTTTCATCCCAATCATCATGCTTGTTTTCCATTATTTCCTCCTATGATTTGGCAGCGGTCTTTGGCTTGGGCGCTTTCTTATCGAGTTTCTTGCGCAGTTTGTCCACTGCCGGGGCGATCTTCTCTTCGTTGACGGCGGCTTCCAAAGGCACGAGAAGATTGGGAACCGCTTCCGGCGGAGTCTGAGGCGCTCCCTCCAATTTGGCATCACCAGCCTGCCCGGTCACTTTGCCGACCATGGCACTCATTTCCGCTTTGGGTCTTTTATCCAAATTCGCCATGTCGATCGCAGCCTTGAGGATATCCTCGCCGACGACGTTGATGAAACTCAAGCCGAGCGTCATGGTTTTGGATCGTTCGGGGGCTTTGGATTGCAAGGATTTTTCAACGCTGTTGACGATCTCATTGCGATCTTTGTCGGTCAGGTTTTGCATCAGACCCAGAATGACGGGGGGCAGATTAAGTACCGCATCTTCGAATGTGATGCCTTCCATCGCATCCTCGACGATGCGCGCACGCTGTGAACCGCGCAGGCGATCTACTTCCTTGTCCACAGCTACCAGCAGGATCTGGAGGATGGCGTTCGGACCGACAGAAATATCCTGTTCATCCACGCGGAAGTTGAACAGCGAACTGCGGAACAACGTCATCGCCGAGAGACCCGAAACGCCGACTTGCAACCAACGAACCGCTTCTTCCGACCAGTTGGGGTTGCTACCAAACTCGATGCCAAACAACCGCACACCCCAAAGCGCCAGCCCCGATACGCCTGCATTGATAAAAATATACAGCAACCCTGGAGGGCTGAATGCCACTTTGAAGGGTGCATCCTTGTAACGTGCGAGGATTTCCACAAAGCCGATCATCGCCCCCAGCAGCAGTACGGCAAAATAATCGATCCATTCCGCGTTCATCATTCATCCTCCATTCGTTCCGGGCACATTTGTAAAAGAATGCCCTTCAACCTAATCCAGAATTTCCTTGGCAGACTTGGTCAGCCGGACGGTTCCCCCATTGGCAATGGTTAACAGATCCTGATCCAGCATGAAACGAAGCATGGACTCCGCAAAATGCATATCCCGCTCGAACACGACGCGCAGGCTTTCCTTTATTTGCTCGGAGGAAGGGTCTTCCATGTTTGCGATCACAAAAAGAGCCTTTACGATCAGCTCATATTTAACCTCATTGTCCATATCCTCCCAAGACATGGTGTTGCTCCGCTGATGTTTGCTGTAGATTTGGTTTAACTGATCCAGATAGTGACTGGTTCTGTACTCTTCATCATCGTCATCATCATCTGACCGCTTCGATTTGATGGACATAGTGAAACTCCTGTCGTGCAGTAAATGAAGGAAAAATGGGATTATAACATTCGGCCTGTTTTGGTCGATTCGGCAGGTCAGGACACGATGTCCTTCTTTTCCAGATCCGTCAACAATAGATCCAGTGCGCCGACGGAAATCTGCAATTCCCGCAGGGAAATGCCCAGGGATATGATCATTAAAATGAGCGCAATACCGAAACTCCAGGCACCACCGGTGTGCCATCCCGCAAACAACGCAAACATGCTGATGACGCACAAAAGCAGGCTTAATACGCCAAAGATCTGCATATTGCGGATAAGATAAATGCGATAACGAAGGTTATCGATCTGGGCGAGCAAGTTCCTGTTTTCGCTTTGATGATACCGATCGTACAAATTACGGATGATGGTGGCAAGCGTTAAAAAACGATTGGTGTATGCCAATAGCAGCAATGAGACGGTCGGGAACAACAAAGCCGGGGTTGTAAGCGAAAAATCCATTTCTAGGCAATTCCAAAACTGACATGATTCGGACTGACAAGCAGCATAGGGACATGCAGGCTGAACTGCGGCAGGTATGGGTTGCTGATATCCGCTTCATACACAGACATCCAGGCGGAGCGCGACACATCGAGATACGTCGCCAGATCCGTCTGGGTCGAGATGCGCAACTTTCCCTTCAACATGAACGAACCGACCAGCATGTTCACCGGCTGCATCATCCGGTTAATTTCACTATTGTCATAATCCAATGGGTCCTGTGCGGGCGGCACAAGATGAAAAGCAATCACCTCGGCGGTCGGGACAAATATCTGTGGATACGCATAGGACTTCGGCGGCGTCCCTTCGAATAAAATAACGTTCGGGTTTTGAATGTGAATAAAGTTCGGTACACCCTGCGTACGAAGCCAGATGCTCACCCGCACATTTTCCTTTACCACGATCTCTCCCCGCACAAGCATAGTCCGTGTGTACAGCATCACCAAAGCAGTTTTTTCGTCAGGCGCAAGCGGCTTCATAGCAACCTCCAGTGGAATGAACCCATTATACAGCACCCTTCCAAGCCGATGCCGGAACGTTTATACTCCCATGCCATGCAACCAAACAGCAAACACTGGAACATCCTGCCTCCCATTACTCCCGAAGCAGATATAGCCCTTTCGGCATTTCCACCCGTTTTGCGGCAAGTCCTT
Organism: Anaerolineales bacterium UBA2395; assembly: GCA_002343775.1. Lineage (GTDB taxonomy): Bacteria > Chloroflexota > Anaerolineae > Anaerolineales > Villigracilaceae > Villigracilis. Next base: position 192,811 of record DDSH01000030.1, on the reverse strand, counting down.
TTCAATCGCGGATTCGCCGCCGACGCCGAAGCACGCGCCTTTTTAAGAGCCGAACCCAATTTCAACACCGATCCGTTTCAAATGACCGACATGCAGACAGCCGTGGAACGCATCCGGTTTGCGATCCAAAACAACGAACCCGTTGCCATCTATGGCGACTACGACGTGGACGGCGTGACCGCCACTGCCTTGCTGGTGGAAACCCTCAAACGGATGGGCGCCGATGTGCGCGGCTACATTCCCAACCGCTTCGAAGAAGGCTACGGACTCAACAACAACGCTTTGGAAGAATTAAAAGCAGACGGGGTAAAGCTGGTCATCACCGTGGATTGCGGCATCCGCTCGCCAAGTGAAGCGCTTCATGCCCAGACGTTGGGTTTGGATCTGATCATCAGCGACCACCACCACCCCGACAATGAAAACCTGCCGCCCGCTTTGGCTGTCATCAACCCCAAACAGCATGGCGACATGTACCCCGACAAAGACCTGGCGGGCGTGGGCATCGCGTACAAGATCGCAGAAGCGCTGCTTGGCAATGAAGACAAAACAACGCAGATAATCCTCAACGCGATGCTTGACCTTGTTGCCCTCGGAACCGTCGCCGACCTTGCCCCATTGGTCGGTGAGAATCGCGTGCTGGTCAAAAAGGGGTTGCGCCAAATACGGCAAACCACACGCCAGGGGCTGTTCTCGTTGGCGGCAGTTTCAGAGATTGCCATACAAAAGGTCAACGCCGGGCACATCGGCTTTATGCTGGGTCCGCGCCTGAATGCGGCGGGGCGGCTGAAGGAAGCGCTGGCATCCTTCGAATTGCTCACCACGACGGATGTCTTCCGCGCCGGGGAACTTGCCCAACAGCTCGACATGCAAAACCGCGAACGGCAGCGGATCACACGCGAGATGCAAACCCGCGCCGAAGAGATCGCCTTGAGCGACGACCCGGATGCCTACCTGCTGTTTGCCGCGGACGAGAATTTCAATTCGGGCGTGGTCGGTCTTGCCGCCTCACGGCTGACGGAAAAATTCTATCGCCCTGCCATTGTTGCTTCCCAAGGCGAGGAAGAGACGCGCGGCTCATGCCGTTCGATCCCCGAGTTTCACATCACCGATGCACTCGATCAATGTGCAGATCTGCTCGTCCGTCACGGCGGGCATGCGGCGGCGGCTGGTTTCACGGTCAGAAACGAAAACCTGCCGGAATTGGTCGCGCGGCTGAAAGCTATCGCCGGGGAAAAACTGTCTGGAAGCGATTTAAAGCCCACAGTCACGGCAGATGCGGAAGTGTCCCTCGCAGAGATCCGGCCGGAGTTGTACGAAAAGGCGCTCAAGTATCTCGAACCCACCGGCTACGGAAATCGCGAAGCCTCATTTGTGGCGCGGAACGTCAAAGTGCGGAGCTCCCGCATTGTAGGCGCAGACGGCAAACACTTAAAGATGTCGCTTGAAGATGAAAAGGGCGTCGCGCACGACGCCATCGGTTTCCGGTTGGGAGACTGGCACAAGTCCATGCCTGCACGGGTGGATATTTTATTTACGTACGAGATCAACGAGTACAATGGGCGCATCAGTTATCAATTGAATTTGAAGGATCTCAAACCCGCAGAAAAATAGCCCTAAAATGTCCAAAAATTTGCTCCTTTTGACATTTTTTATGGATCAGATTCATGGGGGTCGGCGGTTTGAATTTTCGCATCTTTCAAAATCTATCAGGAATGAATTCGGATGTTTTTTCTCTGATATAATCCCCGACTCGGTTAGCACGAATCACAACTTAAATTCAGTTTCAGTGTTTTGATTTCGATTCTATTTAATCTGCGTTACGCCTTGTGCGTACGAAACTTTTAGCGGAGTTCCAATCACAATGAAGAAAGAACAACTATTAGACCTGTATTACCAGATGGTGCTCATTCGCCGTGTGGAAGAACGCGGCGCGGAGTTGTACCAGGCTGGCAAGATCGGCGGCTTTATGCACCTGTACATCGGGCAGGAAGCCGTTTCGACCGGTTTGATCGCGGCGCGCGAACCTCGTGACCGCGTCATTACTGCCTATCGTGACCATGGTGTGGCGTTGAACTGCGGCATTTCTGCCAATGAAGTGATGGCGGAATTGCTTGGCAAAGCCACGGGCATGTCGAAGGGCAAGGGCGGTTCGATGCACATGGCGGATGTCTCCAAGAATATGTGGGGCGGACATGCCATCGTCGGCGGGCATTTGCCCATTGCGGCAGGCTTTGCGCTCGGCGACCAATACGCCAAGAACGACAACATCACCATTTGTATGTTCGGTGATGGCGCGACCAACATTGGCTATTTCCACGAAGCCCTGAACCTCGCCAAGACCTGGGGGTTGCGCGTGTTGTGGGTTTGTGAAAACAATCAGTATGGCATGGGCACCTCGGTGGAACGCGCCTCGGCGGTGGATGAAATCCGCCAGAAAGCCGAAGGCTATGGCATGAAGAACGCTGCCGTAGATGGCATGGATGTGATGAAGGTGTATGAAGCCGCAAAAGAAGCGATGGACTACATCCGCAAGGAAGGGCAGCCCTACTTCCTTGAGATCAACACCTACCGCTTTCGTGGTCATTCGATGGGCGATCCCGAACGCTACCGCAAAGCGGAAGAAGTAAAGCAGTGGCAGGAGAATGATCCCATCGGTATCTTCAACAAGTATCTACTTGAAAAGAAAGTCGCAACCCGCAAGGCGCTCGATGAGATCGAAGCCCGCGTGGAAGAAGAGACCAACAAGGCAGTCGAATTCGCAGAGACCAGCCCTGAACCCGCGCTCGAAGAGCTGTACACGGATATATACGCAGATAACTAACCACAAAGGAGCACAAAGTGTCACAAAGGTTTACCTTAGTGTTTCTTCGTGACACCTTGTGGTAAAGAAAAAACATGGCAAAAATCACAATGCGCGAGGCGATCTCGCAAGCCTTAATGGAAGAAATGGACCGCGACCCCGCCGTCTTTATCATGGGCGAGGAAGTAGGCGTTTGGGGCGGCACCTACGCCGTCACCAAAGGTTTTTACGATAAATACGGACCTGACCGAATCAAAGACACCCCCATCGCAGAGAACGCCATCCTCGGCGGTGCCATCGGCGCGGCGATGGTAGGGCAACGTCCCGTGGCAGAGTTAATGACCATCAACTTCGCTTTCTCGGCAATGGACTACATCGTTAACCAAGCCGCGAAATTGCGCTACATGTTCGGCGGACAGTTCATGCTGCCGCTCGTCATTCGTGCTGTCGGCGGCGGCGGACGCCAACTCGGCGCCACCCACTCGCAGACTCCCGACGCCATCTTCGCGCACTTTCCCGGTCTGAAAGTGGTCAGCCCCGGAACGCCGGAAGATGCCAAGGGTCTTTTGAAATCCGCCATTCGGTCGAATGATCCGATTCTCTTCATCGAACATGCCACCATGTATCAAGTGCGCGGTGAAGTTCCTGAAGGCGAATACACCATTCCCATCGGCAAATCCAAAGTACAGCGCGAAGGCAAAGACCTCACCATCGTCACCTACTGCAAGGGGCTCGAACTTTCCATGAAAGCCGCAGAGCAACTTTCCAAAGAAGGTATCGAAGCCGAGATCGTTGACCTGCGTACTTTGCGTCCGCTCGACATGGAACCCGTGCTTGAGTCGTTCAAGAAAACCAACCGCGCCATCGTCGTTGAAGAAGGTTGGAAATCTTACGGCGTCGGCTCCGAGATCGTCAGCCGCATCTACGAAGAAGCCTTCGATTATGTAGACGCACCGATCATCCGCGTGGCACAAAAAGAAGTCCCCCTGCCCTACAATCGTACCCTCGAACAAGCCGCACTCCCGCAAGTTGCCGACATCATCGCCGCGGCAAAGGAGGTCTTGAAATAATGGCTGAAACCATCAACATGCCAAAACTCGGCTTCGACATGGCGGAAGGTCTGCTCGTCCGCTGGGTGAAGCAAGTTGGCGAAAATATAAACAAAGGTGACGTGCTCGCCGAGATCGAAACCGACAAAGCCACCGTCGAAGTGGAATCCTCCGCCAGCGGTGTTGTGCTCTCGCATATCGTGGACCAGGGCAGCATCGTTCCCGTCAACGCGCCCATTGCCATTGTTGGCGCTGAAGGTGAAAAAGTGGATGCGCCTGCAAAAGTGGAAAGTGGAAAGTCGGAAGTAAAAGCGGATGAAAAGCCTGCGCCTCAATCCGCGCCGACAGCTGCTCCTGTTGCCCAAACCTCTGCCCCCGCCGAAAGCGGACCGGTGAAAGCCTCTCCGCTTGCAAAGAAGATCGCCCGCGAGAAAAATATAAATCTCTCCTCCATCCAAGGCACCGGACCCAACGGACGAATCTCTCGCAAAGATGTAGAAGCCGCATTATCAAGCGGAGCGACCTCCGACCTCCGACCTTCGACTCCTTCCATCCCAGTTACCAATTACCAATTACCTGTCTCCACCGAAGACAAAGTCATCCCAACCACCAAACTGCGCCAAGCCATTGGTCGCCGACTCGTTGAATCCAAGCAGACCATCCCGCACTTCTATGTCACCCACGAGTACAAGATGGAAGCGGTCATGGACATGCGCAAGCAGATCAATGCCTATCTTGGCGACAATGAAAAAGTCTCCGTCAACGACTTCATCATCAAAGCCACCGCACTGACCTTACGCCAGTTCCCCAACCTCAACGCCACCATTAAAGGCAATGAGATCATCCAGTTCGGGCACGTCAACGTCAGCGTCGCCGTCACCGTCCCGGGTGGACTCATGACCGTCGTCGTGAAAGATGCGGATTTCAAATCCCTGCGCCAGATCTCAGGCGAGATCAAAGCCATGGCGGCGCGCGCCCGCGAGGGCAAGGTCAAGCCAGAAGATGTGGACGGCTCGACCTTCTCCACCTCCAACCTCGGCATGTACGACGTGGAAGAATTCATCGCCATCGTCAACCCGCCCGAGGCTGCCATCCTCGCCATCGGCTCCGCCAAGGAAACGCCCGTGGTCGTGAATGGCGAGATCAAGATCGGCTCGCGCATGAAAGCCACCATCTCCGTTGACCACCGCGTCAGCGACGGCGCCGAAGCCGCCCAGTTCATGCAAAAACTGGCTGAGTTCCTCGAAAATCCAGTAAGAATGCTGGTGTAACAATCGGGTCACGCTTTTAGCGTGACCCGATTGTTTTTATCTACATCCCATCATCCTCACGGCACATAATAATCAATGAGCAAGTGTGGACGGTCGGATTGTTCAATGACGTCACCGCTAAAAAACGTCAGGAAGTCTGCGCCGAGATCGTCATTATCGTCCAGTTGGAAAGCAAGACGAAGTTGGGTATTGCCTGTCTTGTTGATGTAGACAAAGGCATTCGGCGACAACACCGCCCAGTACCATCCACCTACGGGATTATTTTGAATGATCCCCGCATTTCCAAAACTGGCAGTTGACTGAAAATCCATGGATTGCAGGGCATTGATCCTAAATGGACCAAAGAAACCGTACGGTCCATAGTTCAGATCCACCAGAATATTTCCGTGCGTGGCGAACGGATCACTACCAGCAACGCCTTGTACTTTGATAACCAGAATCGCCTGAGTAATAATCGCATGATCTGGCAGATAGTGGGTGGGAAAATGTAAAATGGAACGATATTGACGGTCCTGTCCGTCGTCACCAACGCGGAGGGTATCGGATGAAGAATTTTTCACACCACCGACACCGCTGTCTTCCGACGTTTCGAGAATCCAGCCATCGTTCGCTCCGTTCGAACGTAATTTCTCCGTCTTCGCTTCGTTGACCCTTTTACTGATCGAATAGAAAGGTCCGGTGAAATTCCCATTCCCAACCCCAAGCCCGCCCAGCGGATTCCCAGCCGCGTCAAAAAGGCTATCGTCATCAATAACATTGAGTTGAATGGTTCCATTCCCCGTCCCTGTGCCAACCGTGACGATCGCCGTGCTTGCGTCAATGGACAGCTCCGGGATCGAAAGCCCCGTAGGTCCATTTGCCACCAGCGCAAATTGGTGAACATCAACGTACCTCACAGGTTCGGTAAAGACCACGCTGAAATGAACCGTTTCCGCCGCAGTCGGATCCGGGTCGAGACGCAGAATGGTCAACACTTGTGGCGGGGTCCGGTCAAGCGTATATGCCTCTCCAGCCGAAAAATTTCCATTGCCAGTGCCCGAACCACCGAGCGGAATTCCGCTCCCATCCACAACGCTGTCATCATCCACCAGATCGAGCCGCAGGGTTCCATCCCCCAAACCCGTATTGACGTTAACCGTATAAGAATCACCCGCGCCGTTGATCTCGCCCAAAGAGGCGCTTCCAACCGACCCCGTAGTGGTAATTACAAAATCACTTACATCCACGCCGATCACCGGCTCGGAGAAATTCACCGCATAGCGCACACTTCCACTCGCGGTTGGATTCGCATCGAGCCTCAAGATACTGGTCAGAACAGCAATATTTTTGTTCACAATGTAAATTGCGCCGTTCGTAAAATTGCCATTGCCCGCGCCCGTACCACCCAGAGGATTTTGTGAAGCGTCCCTGATTCCATCATCATCCACGACATCCAGACGCAGCGTGCCATCCTCCGCTCCAGTATCCACACTGACATAATATTCGCTTCCCGCCCCGCTGACAGCGGTTATCACCGCCCCGGAAATTCCCCCGCTGACGGTTAGAACGAAATCACCGATCTCCACACCAGTGACATTCTCTGAAAATCGAATGAGGAAATTAACGGTCTGATCCGCAGGAGAACAACTGGCCGGGCAGGAAGGCTGGATGGAGACAACCGCCGGCAAAGCGTCCGTCTGATAGGACATTTCTTTCACATAAATGTCTCTCGTACCGTTGGTATCTTCCGCCACATGCGCGAAAGACGTCGCAAACAGAAGAAGTCTTCCATCCCCGGAAATGGACGGCAGGATGGGATTATCCATGCCGCTGCTGTCGCGACCATAAACAGCCAGATATGTCTGGTTTGCGAGCCGGTCATGGACGTAAAGAGCGCGCCGCGGCATCCCATCACCCTTATCGTCGAAACTGAAAGCGATGTAACGCCCATCGGCAGAAATCACCGATGCATCCGATTCGCCCACCATTGCATAGCCATCCTGGTAGGACGCCAAGACGGTCGTACCGGTTTGCATGTCACGCACATAAAGGTGGGAATAGCCATACGTCTCAACAGTTGTGAAGCCATTCGAAGCCGTAGAGAATGCAACATATCGTCCATCGCCCGAAATGGAAGGTTCGATGGAAGAAAAATCGCCCTGCCCCCCGCTCGAATTTACCGAAGCACGCACGATCTGCCCCGTTTGGATCGAGTACACAAAAATATCCAGAACCCCATTGGTATCGTCAGGGACCAGGTTGGTAGACCTTGAACTAAAGACAACAAATCGCCCGTCCAAAGAAATGCCGCCATCAAAGCCGCCAAGATTCCCAGAAACAGAAACGCCTGTTGTCGTACCCAGTTGCATATCACGGACAAAGATATCGCCCGCGCCGTTCGTATCGTTCGGCACAAGATTATCCGCATCGGAGTCAAAGACCACAAACCGTCCATCACCTGAAATGGACGCATCTGTCACATCATTGTTCGGTTCGCCGCCCGTGGAAGTCAATGAAGCGCGTGTCACTGTGCCAATGACCGTATCTTTTACATACACATCGCCAAACCCATTTGTATCGCCCGCAGCAAGGTTGGTCGCCCCAGATTCAAAAGCGACAAAACGCCCATCTGCCGAAATAGACGGCATCCCACCACCGCCATTTGCCTGCAAACCAGCCGCATCCACCGAAACGCGGATGATCGAACCCAGTTGCAGATCGCGCAGGAATACATCTCCCACGCCGTTGGTATCGTCCGGGACGAATGTCGTCGCTTCCGATTCAAAGACGGCGAAGCGTCCATTGGCTGAAATTTGCCCGCGATACGAAGTGTCATTCGCCCCCGCCGAAATCCAGGTATAGTCACCCGGCGCCGCCTGCACAACAGCCAAGCCACCCGCCGAGGCAAGCGTAAGCAACAGGAGGAGTCCAACAATGACTCTCCAGATCATGTTGCGGATATTGGATTTCATAATGCGCTCCTTCAAGGTTAAAGCAATTTCCCACCTATTTTTGCATTTCCATCATATATCCACCTGTTGGGGCATGACTATTTCAATATCATTCTAAATTTTAAACCCTTTACGGCACATAATACTTGATGGACAGTTGCGGTCGCGCCGACGGCACACTGTAATCTCCACTGAAGAAAGATAGATAATCATCGCGCTTGTCATTGTCGTCATCCAATTGGAATCCCAGCCGGAACTGGGTCGTACCTTTCAGGTTAATGAACGGAAATGACTTCGCGTCCAGAGTAGTCCAATACCAACCGCCGACAGGATTGTTCATGACCGTCCCCGCCGTGTACAGGCTGGCAGGCGCTTGAAAATCAGACACTTGCAATGCGCCGATCTGGAACGGACCAAAACTGCCAAAGGCACCCTGACGAATATCCACCCAGATATTCAAATGCGTCTTGAACGGGTCCACACCAACCGTGGTCTCAAGTTGCATGGTCAGCATTGCCTGTGTGATCACGGCATTATCAGGCAGTGAGTCGGTTTGGAAGGACAAAATGGAACGATACTGATTATTCTGTCCGTTATCTCCCAACCGGAACGTGATCGCGTTGGAGTTCATCGTGCCGCCCTTGTTGCTGGTCTCCTTCGATTCCATCACCCAGCCATCCTGCGCGCCGTCCGAAGAGAAAGTCGCCGATTGGATTACAGGCACCTTTCGATCCACGAGATACAGGTCGCCCGCGTTAAAGTTTCCATTCCCCAAACCGGCACCGCCCAGCGGTGCTCCAGCCGCATCAAGAATGCTGTCATTGTCAACCACGTCAAGGCGAAGAGGACCGCTGCCATTACCTGTCTTGACCGTGACAATGTAGACCGAATCCACGCCGCTAACGGATAGGACCCCCGCTTCGCTCAACCCGGAAACTGCCAGCACAAAATCAGCAGGATCCACCCCGCTAACAGATTCAGAGAACGTGACCATGAAGCGTACGCTTTCAGCCGAGGTGGGGCTTGGGTCGGCTCGCAGGCTTGAGGTCACGGAAGGAGCGAGTTTGTTGACGATGTACATCTCGCCGCTCGAAAAGTTTCCATTCCCCATGCCAGTCCCGCCCAACGGGAACGAGTCCACATCCAAAATACTATCGTTATCCAAAAGGTCGAGGCGCAACGTTCCATCACCACTGCCGGTATTGACCAGAATTGTGTAAACGCTTCCCGCGCCATTGATCTCCACAATGGATGTATTCGCAAGGTTGCCTGTTGTGGTCAATGCAAAATCACCGGTATCCAAGCCGATGACATCTTCTGAAAAGTTCAAGGTAAAACGGACAACCTCGGCACTATTGGGCGAAGCATCTGCCCGCAAAATGGAAATGACAGACGGCGGGGCTGCCGCCACGGGCGTCTGGGTTGGCGGAGGAGTAGGCGTATCTGTGATGGGAGGCGGCGCACCAAACGACGATTCAAAAGCGCCGATATCGGGCGCATTGCCTAGATAGAAATCGTTGATGCCGGGGACGAGTGCGCCGCGGTCAATGTTCGGGCTGGTGGAAAGAAGCGAAAAATCTCCACCGCCGGGGTTCACCAACCCCGGGCTGCTTTCATGCCCGTTGCATTCCAAGCCCGTCGCTCGGCACAGTTGATTGAGGGTGTAGTAATCCGCATTTTCCCATTTGTAGCGCGGACTGGCAGAGGTGCTCCAGTTATCATAGTTCCAATCGTGTCCGGTTGAACCAACGGCACGCTCGATTATGGAATATCCATTGCCTTGAAAAATATTGTTCCGCAGCACAGAGTTATGCACCGAGCTGATGAATTCCATCGAATTTGCGCCGGTGCGGTTCGTCCAACTGGTATTGTGATAGAGCAGCACCCAGCCATCCGAGTTTCGATCCAACTTGATACCCCTGCCGCTGAAATTGGAAATGGTCGAGCGCATCACCCAGACCGGTCCCATGGTGATCGGCGCCAGTGAGATTCCAACCAACACGTTATCGATCACATTATTGCGGAAGCGGTGATTGACGGCCGTCCCCTCGGGTTCCAGCGCATCGTCGCCAATGTGGTGGATGCGATTGTTGTAGACATCCACATCGAAGGCCACGCCGGGGTTATCCATTGCCCCGGAGGAACTGGTGTAAATGCCGTTGAAGTAATGATGGATGTGATTCCCGCGCACGATTGCGCCAGTGTGCCCACGCAGGACGATGGCAATGGATTCCATCGAAGTGCCTTTAACGGAACTCCATTCCCACACATCGCCCAAAAGCGGATCATACATCTCGTTGTATTCAATCCGGATGTCATTGCCGCGATCTTCGCCGCCGGTCCAATCCACAAAGACCGGGTTCTGCAGGTTGTGAATGCGGTTCCTGCGCACCACCACGTGCGATGCATTCGTGGCGCACACACCGCAACCATACCCAACCCCATAGTAACGCATCTCAAAGCCTTCGAGCCAGATCCAGTCGCGCCCCTCCACCATGAATGCGGCATTCAGGCGCGGCAATTGCCAGTTGTACTTTCGTGGTTCGCGCGGCACGCGGACGTACAATCGTGATGTTGTCGGGTCGTAATACCAACCTTCGCTGACGTCCACATTGTTATGCCCCATCTTGGCGAACAAGCCACTCAAGGTATCGTATTGATAAAAACGCAACCCATCACGCGCCAGATATTTGATCCCCGGATTGATCTTGATAAACCAAACGTTGGATTTGCCTTCATAGGGCTGCCAATCTTCCGCGGGGATCGAGATCGACCCATCCAGGATCGCGCCTCCACCTTCCGCCTTGACCTGAATCCAATTCCCGGGAGTTCCCGAAGCCGGAAACTTGACCGACTCATGATAGATGCCATCTGCAACCAACACTTGCGTGCCAGCAGAAGCGCGATTGACCCCCTCCTGGATGGTGCGGAACGGCGCCGAAAACGAGCCGTCTCCACCGGGAGGTGCATCATCGTTCACATAAATGGTGTTGACTGGCGAAAATGCAAGTTCATCGGCTTGTGTGGTGAACGAACCGCTGATCTCGCTCCCGCCATCCACTACGCGGACATCATATGAAGTGGCAGCCGATAGATTGAACAAGCTGCCGACCAATCGCCCATCGTCGATGCGCATGAGGTAATGCCCCGCCCGCCACTCGGTCTCGCCGCTGCGACGGTAGGTCAATTGCGCAGTTCGCGGAAGCCCCGCACCGCTGACGACAACTCCAGCCGTTTCGATATTCGGCACAAAACTGATCTGGGTGAATGCCATCGCAGGAACGGCACTCACCGGAGAAAATACAGACAGCGTAAGAACCAACGTCACCGCGAAGGAAAACACGCGGAACAACCAGAAATGCGAAGAATGGGCTCGAGATTTCATATGGCACACAAAGATCAGGGGCAAACAATTTCCTGAGATATTAATACTATAGCACGAAGGGCAAAATGTACAATTCGGATACCATGACAAATAAAAAAAAATCTCCGAGTGAATCTCGGAGATTTTGCCTTACCCGTATAACTCTTTTCTGAAAATTTCCGGCAGGGCGAACGCCGCCTTGTGAATTTCGGGATTGATGTATTTGTTCGTGCCCGGCGGGAACGGCATGTTCAAACCATTCTCCCAGGGTGTATCCGAAACATACATAAAGCCAATTCCCCCACCTGGATAGGTGGGAATGTTTGCATAGAAATAGGCGGGATTCTTCGTCAATATTTTTGCAGATCGATAGATGGTCTTGATCAGCTCCGTATCGAAGAAAGGCTGCTCGCATTGGGTCGCCGCAGCACCACCGGGAGCGAGCGCACGAACCATCAGTTTGTAAAACTCATCGGAGAACAAGCGCTCCGCCATGCCAATGGGGTCGGTCGTGTCTGAGATGATGACATCGAACTGACCGGGATTCTCTTCGAGGTAGCCAAATGCATCGCGGACAAGCAGCCTGGCACGAGAATCCGCCCACGGGTCTCCGAACGAAGCGGCGAAATATTCACGCGACAAGTCCACCACACGCTGGTCTAATTCACACACCACTGCCTCTTCCACAGAGGGGTAACGAAGCACTTGCTGAAGCGAACCGCCATCGCCGCCGCCCACGATCAACACACGTTTGGGTTTGCCAACCGCCAGCATGGGCACATGCACGATCATCTCGTGATACCCCATGTTATCGCGTTCGGTCAATTGGATGATACCGTCCAGGATCATGGCATTGCCAAAGAACTCGGTCTCAACCATTTGAATATGCTGATACGGGGTCTGTTCATCTGCCAGGATGCGCCTGACGCGAATCCCTTTCCGGTAATATGGATGTAATTCTTCAGTAAACCAGATGCTCATCAGTAATCCTTATATCGTTATTGTGCAACGCCTCGTACCTGACCTTCGACCTTGTCTGCCCACGGATAGATCTCCGTCCCCCGAGCCGCTTCACGAACGGCAGGATCGTCGGAGTAATGTCCGCGTTCTTCGGGTGGAATCAATTCAGCAATGCGACGCATGATCTCGTGCCCGATCTCATCCAAGTGTTCACGGAGTTGTTGCCCATGCCCCTCGGCTTTGAACGGACCGAACGGCTTGCCGATGTTCACCTGGATCTTTGCGCGCCGCCCACGCCTGAGGCTGGGAAACACCTCGGTCATGCCGACCAAGCCCACGGGTAGAATGGATGCGCCCGTGCGCACGGCAAGAAAGGCGGTGCCGGGTCGCGCGGGTCGCAAAACTGTCGCCCAATTCCCACCTTCTGGGAAAATTCCCAAAATGCCGCCTTGCTTAAGGATCCCTTCGGCAGCGCGGAGCGAGTCTTTTGCGCCGGTACCGCGATACAGCGGATGATACCCCCACAAAAGCGGCAACAGGCGCATGTGAAGCGGGGCGTGCGGCATATCTGCCCCGCCGACGAACTCGATCTCCCACGGCATGACACGCACGAAAGATGCCGGGTCGACAAAACTGAAATGATTGCCCACCAGCATCAGCGGACCTTTTTCGGGCAGGTTTTCCGCGCCGTTGATCTCAAGATCGGTGAGCAGGGCAAACGCAGGATGCGCCAGCCAGCGAAGGAAATTTCGCATCAACTTGCGCTGAGGCGTGGTGAATTTTTGATTCTGCATGGGTCAGTCTGCCGGGGCGTACTCCAAGGCTGCTTTGCGGGCGCGCTGATCGCTGACCGTTAAGAGGACGAGTAAACCAACTACCAGAAAAACCGCGATGGAGATAATACCCACACGCTGCCCTGCCTGCTCGGCAAGCAGGGTTGCCATGCCCTGCGCTTCAAGCCGCAAGGCGACGCCCGTAGCGAGGAATCCGTAGACGGTCGGACCAATGAACGAGGAGGTTTTTCCGGCAATGGCAAAGAAACTGTAGAATTCGGCGCTTTGTCCTTTCGGCGCGAAGATGCCAGCCATGGTGCGTGTGACGGCTTGCACACCGGTCAACGCGAACCCTGCCAGCGAAGCAATGATGAAGAAGCCGGTCAGTGTGGTGTTGAAGAACATCCAGACTACGGCGGCGATCATCAGCAACAGCGAGACGATCAACGCACGCATGAATCCCACCCGCTCGCCATAGAGACCGGAAAGATACGCGCCGAAAATGCTGGCAAATTGCACAAGGATCATCAAAATGATGAGCTGCGTCTGGTTCATGCCATACAAGACTGCGCCAATAATGGCGGCAAAGTCGAGCGCCATTACGATGCCATCATTGAAAATGAGAAATGCGATGATGAACTTGAGGAACTCATTGAAATGCCGCACCGAGCGAAAGGTGCGTCCGAGGCGGCTGAACGCCAACGTGAGGTAGTTCTTGCCTTCCGGCAACGGTTTATGGTCGCCGCGTTCCCTGACCCACAAAAAGATCGGCAACGCAGAAATGACGAAGAAGATCGACGTGAACACGAACGCGCCGCGCACGGGAAGGTCTGAACCTTTGACCAGCACAATGGCAGGCAGCACCAGCAACAGACATAAGATCCCGCCTGCAGAGCCAATTGCCCAACCGTTGGCAGAAACCCGCCCGATCTCCTCCGGCTCCGCCACATCGGTTAGAAGCGAGTTGTAGAACACCTGCCCGGAGCGATAGCCGATCTCCGCGAGGATGAAAAACAGCATTCCCCAAAAAATATCCCCTTTTTGGACGAAGAACAACAAACCAGTAAACATCCAGGAGAGTGAGGAAAAGAAGAATAAAAAGCGCTTTTTGAACGCGGAATGATCCGCGATCACCGCCAGGATCGGCGAAATGACCGCGCTTACCAGCATGGCGATCCCCACCGAAATCCCCCACAACCGCGAACCCTCCGCGCCACCGACCACCGATCCCTTGAAATAAGCAGAATAAATTGCCAGTAAAACCACTGCCGCATAGGCAGAGTTTCCGAAGTCGTACAGATACCAACCCCACTGCGCGCGCTTCCGCTCTTTGCTCATAATTGTCTCCTGAAAGAATTTCGCTGATTTTACTGGATTAAACAACCAAGTCGGTCATTCGTTTTGTGGTAAAACATCCCGCATGGAAAATCTTAACAAAGTCACAAAAGATGCCTGGGATGCCAACGCGCAGGTTTGGGATGAAAAAATGGGCGACGAAGGCAACGATTTCTTCAACCTGCTTTGTTGGTCACCCCTCGCTTCCCTCCTAGACCCGAAGCCGGGTGCCCATGTCCTCGACATTGCCTGCGGCAACGGGTTGACTACACGCAAACTCGCCCAAATGGGATTAAACGTCACCGCATTCGACTTTTCTGCGAACCTGATCGAGTATGCCAAAGAACGGTTGCGGCAGTACCAATCCCAAATTTCCCTGCACGTGATCGACGCCACCGATGAAACCCAACTTCTATCCCTAGGCGAAGGCAAATTCGATTCCGCGCTTTCCAATATGGCACTCTTCGATATGGCAGACATCGAACCGCTGTTTCGAACCTTGCCGAAACTGCTCAAACCCGGCGGGTCGTTCGTCTTCTCCATCACCCATCCCTGCTTCAACAACGCCTCATCCATGCACATCGTCGAAGAGATGGATGACGACGGTGAGATCAGAACCATGTATTCGGTCAAAGTCTCGCGCTATATGACCTCCTACAATCAGCGCGGACTCGCCCTCAGGAACCAGCCCAAGCCGCAGGTCTATTTTGAGCGCCCGCTGCAATATTACTTGAATCTCGGATTCAAAAACGGCTTCGTCCTCGACGGTTTCGAGGAACGCGCCTTCCCGCCCGAAACACCGCAAACCACTCCACTGAGCTGGGGCGGAAAATTCAGCGAAATCCCCGCTGCCATCGTCGCAAGGCTGAGATTGCGTCCATGAACTATGTATACCTCCTCATCGAATTCCTCGACGAACTTGTCTTCGGCGTGGGTGAAACCGCCTGGCCCCTCATTCGTGATGACCTAAATCTTTCGTACACGCAGATCGGTTTGCTGCTCAGCCTGCCGGGGATCATTGCCGCCTTCGTCGAACCGTTCATCGGCATCCTTGGCGATGTGTGGCGGCGACGCCTGCTCATCCTCGGAGGCGGTGTCTTCTTCACACTCTCGCTTGCGCTCACCAGCGCTTCAAACTCATTCGCGATCCTATTACTTTCATTGATCATCTTCTTCCCATCCTCGGGAGCCTACGTCAGCCTTTCACAGGCAAACCTGATGGACTCGGACGAGTCGCGCCACGAACAGAACATGGCACGCTGGACGTTCGCCGGTTCGCTCGGCGTGGTGGCGGGTCCGCTGCTGTTGGGATTATTCGTCCATCTCGGCTTGGGCTGGCGCGGGACATACGCCCTGCTCGCTTCCCTCTCCGCCCTGAGTATGATCGTCGCCTTTCGCTTTCTCCCCGCCGACAAAAAGAACACACCCTTCCCCTCCTTCAGCGAAGTCTTCGACGGCTTCAAAGCCGCCTTCAACGCGCTCAAACGCAGGGAAGTTTGGCGCTGGCTGCTCCTGCTTGAATTCGCCGACCTGATGCTGGATATCCTGTTCAGTTTTCTCGCCCTCTACTTCGTAGACGTCGTCCGCGTGAACGAAACACAAGCGGGCATTGCCGTCACCGTCTGGCTGGTCATGGGGCTCATCACCGACTTTCTGTTCATCCCCTACATCGACAAACAAAAAGACGCCATCCAATTCCTTCGCCGCACCGCATTCCTCAACGGCATCGCCTTCATCGCGTTCATGCTCGTACCCGGCTTCATCCCAAAGATCGCCCTCGTCATCCTTGTCAACCTGTTCAATACCGGCTGGTACCCCATTTTGCAGGGACGGTTATACTCGAGCCTGCCCGGACAAAGCGCGAGCCTCATGGCAATCGGCGCGGTCACCACGCCCCTGGCAAAATCACTCCCATTGCTCATCGGCATTCTCGCAGACCGCTTTGGTCTTGGCAACGCCATGTGGATCCTCCTGCTTGGTCCCATTGCCTTGCTCATCGGCTTGCCAAGAAAAACCTGATATATGACACCCAGTACCTCCATCTACATCCATATCCCATTCTGCAAACATCGCTGCGCCTACTGCGACTTCAACACCTACGCCGGGCAGGAAGCGATGATTCCCGATTATGTTAATGCGTTGATTCGAGAAATGGAATGGATCGGAAGGCAGGAGCCGGGAATTAACGTCCCAACCGTTTTCTTCGGCGGCGGGACCCCCTCGCTTCTTTCTGGACCGGAATTTGCTTCCGTCATGTCAGCCTTATCCTCCGCCTTCAACATTTCCTCTGACGCGGAGGTAACTATCGAAGCCAACCCCGGCACGATCTCCCCCGCCAAACTGGACTCGATCCGCAAAGCAGGCATCAACCGCATCAGTTTCGGTGTGCAATCGTCCAACACCGAAGAATTACGCATGCTCGAACGCTCACACGATTTCTTCACGGTCATCGAAGCCGTCTCCACCGCGCGCAAAGCGGGGTTCGACAACCTCAACCTCGACCTCATCTACGCCCTGCCTGAACAGACCTTGGAATCCTGGCAGACCACGGTTAAACGTGTGGTCGACTTGCAACCCGAACACATCTCCGCCTACGCCCTCACGCTGGAACATGGCACTCCCTTCGGCAAGTGGTCGCAACGCGGATTGCTTCCCATCCCTGACCCCGACCTTGCCGCCGACATGTACGAATGGACAATGGATTTCCTGCCCCAGTGCGGCTACGCGCAGTACGAAATCTCGAATTGGGCGAAATCTACTTTGGAAAACACAGATCGGCATTCTGAATTGATGTGCAAACACAATTTGCAATACTGGCGCTCGCTTCCCTATCTCGGTCTCGGCGCGGGAGCACACGGCTATGCGGGCGGCTATCGCTACTCAAATGTCCTTCGCATCAAAACCTACATCGACCGGTTAACCAATGCCAAACCTCCAAATGCCCATTACCCAATCACACCCGCCACTGTCAACCACCATAAACAATCTCTACGCGATGACATTTCCGATTACATGATCAACAACTTGCGGCTGGTAGAGGCTGGGGTCGCAGACTCAGACTTCCGGTCCCGTTTTGGAAGCGGTCTGATGGATGTCTTTCCTACTGAAATCCGGGAACTCATCCGTAATGGTCTTCTCGAAAAAAAGACCTCCGATGGCTCGGAGGTCTTCAAGCTTACTCGTCGTGGAAGGCTGTTGGGAAATCAGGTGTTTGTGAAATTTGTTGGATAACTACCCGGGGGTACAAACGCAGAATGGCCAATCTGACCAACCCCATGGACAATTACCCGGATTCGGGCTGCCGATGGCTGTGCATGCGTCAACACCTGGCGTGTTGGGTGCTGGCCCCTCCTTAGCTTGCTGAGGCTGGATGATCTCCGGGCAGACTTTTGGTTCAAAGCCACTGGGTTTGAAACCAAACGCCTGATAACAAGTGTTATCCACCGCGTAAAGCTGGTTTAATGGGTAGTTCGGGTTGCTGCGAACAGGCGAACCGGCATCTGCCTCGGTGAAGTAATCCACATAATCAAGGCGGGCAACATCCTTAAGCCCGGCATCCGCAAGGACGCTGTAAAAAAACGAACTGCCCGAAAGGGATTTCTTGAAGGCAAATTGAACGGTGGCATATTGTCCGGCATTGATGCGCACCCAGGCCACATCGACATCACTGCCTATCCCTTCAGAGGGGCTGTGGATAAGCGAATCGAAGCCGTTGCCGGAAAATGGCATGTCGGATTTGGAGGGGTTCACCCCAGCCGAGTCGCGGTCGGTGTCGGAGTAGATTTTGATATTGCTCGCCGTCCACTCTTCGGAATAGGGCGGCTGCGCGACGATCAAAAGGTCGCCAAAGCTGTCGAGATTCGTATCCAACTCAACCGAGAACTGGATGTTCGAAGGGTTGTTCGGGTTCTTTCCGATCACACCAATGGATACATAGTACCAGTCGCCATCTTCACTCAAACTGAATGAGGATATGTCCATGTCAGGAATATAAGTCATGTCCTGAGTGAAGGGGCGTTCGAGACGGTTGAGCTCGTAGGAGTCGCCATAGGGAGCCCGTTTTTCCGGCGCGGTATCGGACGAAAAGACGTCAGGATATGGTTGTGAATCCGGCGCGGAAACCGGGATCGCCTGGTGCTGAATAGCGGTCGGCTCGGGACTTTGCGGAATGGCAGTTGGCGGCTCCTCGGTGGACAGAGGCGGGGTCTCAGTTGGCGCCGATGCGCCGGGCAATGTACATCCTTGCAGAAGTAAAATCATAACAAGAAAAACCAACAATCCGTTTGTTTTTTGTTTCATGCTCTCATCTCCTTTTATTAGGATAAATTATGAGCAGTTTCTCAATTCCCTTCAATGTTACCGAAGGACTAGGTTAACTCAAGTTGCCACCCTTTAATGGATTTTCTCGGTTTCCCGTCAAAAACCCTCACCCTGCCCTCTCCCGTTGGGAGAGGGGGAAGTTGTCCCAATAAAAATTTACCTTTTGGGTTAGGTTAAGAAAAATCCCCGCCTTTCGGCGGGGATTTCATCTTACTTTTTGGTTTTCTTGAAGGTCTTCTTGACGACTTTCTTCACAGCCTTCTTCGCAACTTTCTTGGCTGCAGGCTTCTTCGCCGCAACCTTCTTGACAGGCTGGTGCTTCAACGCGGCGTGAGCGGCAGCAAGGCGGGCAATCGGCACACGGAACGGCGAGCAGGAGACGTAATTGTTGCCGATGATATGACACCACTCAATGGACTCGGGATCGCCGCCATGTTCACCGCAGATACCTACTTCTAGTTCGGGGCGGGTGGCACGACCTTCGAGGATGGCGCGCTGCATCAACTTACCGACACCGTTGCGATCGAGCGTCTGGAACGGATTCTTGACAAGGATGCCTTCCTGAACATAGGTGATGAGGAAGTTGCGCTCGGCATCGTCACGGGAATAGCCGAAGGTCATCTGTGTCAGGTCGTTGGTGCCAAAGGAGAAGAACTGCGCCTGGGTGGCGATATGGTCGGCGGTGACGGCTGCGCGCGGGATTTCGATCATCGTACCGAACTTGTAGGAGAACTTAATGCGCTTCTCCTGCATGACCGCTTTCCCGATGCGTTCCAAGCGCGGCTGGATCCATTCAAGTTCCTTCACCGTGCCGGTCAATGGGATCATGATCTCCGGCTTGACTTTGATGCCGCGCAGAGTGCAGTCGGCGGCGGCTTCGAAGATGGCGCGGACTTGCATTTCCACGATCTCGGGCATCGAGATGCTCAAGCGCACGCCGCGCAGACCCATCATCGGGTTGGATTCATGCATACCCTTGATGGATTCGAGCAGTTTTTCCTTCTCTGCCAAGCCTTCGTGTTCACCTTTCACGCGCATCGTGATGACTTCTTCCATGAGTTTCTCTTCATCGGGCATGAACTCATGCAGCGGCGGGTCGATGAGGCGGATAATAACGGGGTGACCATCCATCGCCTCGAATAGACCGTCGAAGTCCTTGCGCTGGTGCGGCAGGAGCAGGTTGAGCGCTTCGGTGCGGGCTTCACTGGTCTCTGCAAGAATCATACGCTGAACAATGGGCAGTCGTTCCGGTTCAAAGAACATGTGCTCGGTGCGGCACAACCCGATCCCAACAGCGCCGTAAGCGCGGGCGCGGCGGGCATCCTTCGGGTAGTCGGCATTCGCCCAAACCTGCAAACCGCGGGTTGGGAAGCCGGGCGCTACTTCTGCGCGGATGTTCTTGCGCGCTGAAATTTCATCCGCCCATTTGAGCAGGGTCATCAATTCCTTTTGTTCCTCAAGAGACGGTTCGGAAGTCGGGATCTTTCCGGCAAAGACCTGACCGGTCGTCCCATCCACAGAAACCCAGTCACCTTCGTTGAGGGTGAAACCGTTCACGGTCATGGTGCGGTCTTCAAGGTTGATCTTGATCGCGGAAGCGCCCACCACACAAGGGATACCGAACTGGCGCGCCACGACTGCTGCATGGGAGGTCGCACCGCCTTCACTGGTCAGCACGCCCTTGGCAGCGATCATACCGTGGACATCATCGGGCTTGGTGAACGGACGCACCATGATGGTGTCCTGTCCATGTTCTTTTGCAAATTCTTCGGCTTTGTCCGCATCGAAATAGATCTGACCGACTGCCGCGCCGGGGGAAGCGTTCACGCCTTTGGCGAGGAACTTGCCTTCCTTTTCAGCCTGCTGCATCGCAGAATCGTCAAATTGAGGATGAAGCAAAGCATCCACCTGGTCTGGGGTGACGCGCAAAACCGCCTGATCGCGGGTGATCAAGCCTTCGTTCGCCATATCCACGGCGATCTTAACGGCGGCTTTGGCAGTGCGTTTGCCTACACGGGTTTGCAGCATCCACAATGTACCGCGTTCAACTGTGAATTCGACATCCTGCATGTCGGTGTAATGCTTCTCCAGCCGCGCAGTGATTTCCATGAATTGCTTGTATGCATCGGGCATGTATTTCTTGAGGTTTTCGATGGCGTCCGTATTGCGGATGCCAGCCACCACATCCTCACCCTGCGCATTGAGCAGGTACTCACCCATCATCTTCTTATCGCCTGTGGATGGGTTGCGGGTGAATGCAACACCCGTAGCAGAGTCATCGCCCATGTTACCGAAGACCATCGTACAAATATTGACAGCGGTCCCAAGCACATCGGAAATGCCTTCCTTGCGGCGGTACGCCACGGCGCGCTTTCCATTCCATGATTTGAAGACCGCTTCGGTCGCCAGAGAGAGTTGTTTGTATGGATCCTGGGGGAATTCCTGACCGCAGGCTTTCTTGTATGCCTGCTTGTACAACCCCACAACCTCCTTCCAATCTTCCGCCCTCATTTCAATATCGAGTTTGTAACCTTTTTCTTCCTTATACACCGCAAGCGGATGCTCGAAGGCTTCATCGGCGATATCCATCACCACGGTCCCGAACATTTCCACCAGGCGGCGGTACGAGTCCCAAACAAAACGCTCGTTCTTTGTGGCTTTGATCATCCCCTCAGCCACTTCGTCCGTCAAGCCGATGTTCAGGATGGTGTTCATCATACCCGGCATCGAGAACTTCGCGCCTGAACGGCAGGAAACCAGCAACGGGTTTTTCTTGTCCCCGAACTTTTTCCCGGTCGCCTTTTCGATCTGCTTGAGCGCCTTTAGTTCCTGGTCCCACATCCCTTGCGGGAATTTACCAGCCTTTTGATACGCATTGCACGCTTCCGTGGTAACGGTAAAAAACGGCGGCACCGGCACATTGGCGCGGGTCATATCCAACAGACCTGCCCCCTTACCACCCACAATGGCTTTGACGCCATCCCAGGAACCGTTCGCCAGTCTTTCAACTTCCTTTACCTCGTTATAAAGAAATACCCATTTTGGCATGATAGCCTCCAAATCAATATGTAATAGATTTCACGAACATCTGAAAAATTCTACCAAAAATAACCGAATTGGCAACTGACAAATATCATGTGAATTATGTTCAATCTGTAAACTCATTGCAAAGTATATTTAACTGTAAATGGATGATAATGTAACCGTAGGATAAAAATATATGGCTGCTAAAGTTCTCGTAATTGATGATGATATTGCAATCACCGAGTTGATGAGCATGTTACTGAAAACCCACGGGTTTGACGTCATGACGACCAACAACGGTTCTGATGGCGTTAAAATGGTTCAGGAAAAGACGCCGAACGTGGTGCTGCTCGACCTGATGATGCCCGACATGGACGGCTGGCAGGTCTGCAAAGCCATTCGCGGCTTCAGCAACACCCCCATTCTGATCCTCTCCGCCATCAACGACCCTCGCATGGTGGCAAGTATCCTG
Source organism: Anaerolineales bacterium UBA2395 (assembly GCA_002343775.1). GTDB lineage: Bacteria > Chloroflexota > Anaerolineae > Anaerolineales > Villigracilaceae > Villigracilis. The sequence continues at coordinate 170,513 of DDSH01000030.1, read as the reverse complement.
GATGCAGGCGCAGATGATTTCCTCGTCAAGCCGGTGCCCAGCGGTGTACTTGTTGCACACATCCGCAAAATGGTACGCTGGACCGGGTCTCTTCACATGCCCGCCGGGCAAAAAAAAATTGAATTAAGCAACACCGCTCCGCTTCCTACTTAACCGAAACCGGACTCTACAAACGAAACTGCCCATCCCGTTGAGAGGATGGGCAGTTTCGTTTCATTTCAGGTGACGCAACGCCTGGGCAGTTTGTTTCGGATTTTCCATCATCGGCATGTGCCCGACACCCTTCATCTCCACGAGATGCGCGTGGGAGATGACATCCCTGACCTCGCGCGCCCGTTCGATGGGGATCAGATCATCTTTGTCGCCGTGGACAAGTACAACCGGGAAATGGAACTTGACAAGCTGGCTGGTCGCGTCCATGCGTTCTGCCATGGCTTTGAGTGCGCCGATGAACGCGGCGGGCTTTTGTTGACTCATGATCTCTCGTACAGACTCCTGCACGGTTTCATCGGGCGTTAGTTTTGGGGTCATGGCAGCCACCACGCCTTGAATCCCTTTTTCAGAAACTTCGGCTGCCGACTTGTAACGTCCTTCCTTTTTCTCCTGAGAATCCGCCACAGCCTGCGAAGCGACCATCCCAAATCCACTGACGCGCTCTGGATAGCGATGGGCAAAAGCGAGCGCAATGTACCCGCCCATCGAATGCCCGGCGATGGCTGTCGTTTGAATCCCAAGATGATCGAGCAAACCGGCGATGTCCGCGGCGAAATCGTCCATTTTGTATGGGACATCTATGGTGGTGGAGCCGCCAAACCCGCGCAAATCCGGCAGGATGATATCGAACTCGCCTTCCAGCAAGGATGCGACTTCATCCCAAATACGATGGTCGAGCGGGTAGCCGTGTAAAAGCACCAACGGATTACCCTGCCCACGGCGGATGTACGCCAATTCAATGCCGTTTACGTTTATCGTGTTTATTTCCATTTCACACTCGCTTTTAATTTGCTGCCCAGTTTCGATTTGTAATGGATAAAGCCGTTATCCCGTCCGAACTCGAAGACGCGGCGGGTGATGTCCACATCGGCTTGGCAGTATTCGGAAACCTTGTCAAGTTCGCCGCTACGAAACCACTGAACCGATTGCAGCCCATCCGCAGTTTTGGTCGCGCCGAGCGTAGCGCTGGCAATCGTGTCGAGACTCAGCCGAAAGCCTAGATTCTTTTGCAGGTCGAAGAGAAGGTCGAGGGTTGGGATCGAAGCGAAGCGGGTTTGGGGCGCATACGGTTGCAGGACTTTATAGTCGAAGCCGAGGAGGTTGAATCCGATCACTTTCGTCGCGGATCTTAGTTCCTCCACCAATGCAGGCACATCCTTTTCCCAATAGATGCTGAAATCGTTTTTGGCGGTCGAGAAGGTGACGGCACAGGCAACTTTAAGTTTGTCGATGTGGTCGCGCCCACCGACGTCTTCGAACAGGTTTTGCGTTTCAAGATCGAAGAAGACATAGTTCATGGTTCACCATTAAAGTTTGGATATCTCAGCGCGGGCGAATTCCAGCGCTTCTTCCTTCGTTGTGATTTTACCCGCCGCCTGATTCTCGCGGATGGTTTCGAGCAGTTGCCCCACCAGTGGACCGGGCGCGAGGGTCAGTGCTTTCATCAGGTCATTACCATCGAGCAGGCGCGGCGGGGCAACGACTTCTTCGGGCTTTTCCCAGTAATGTTCGAGCAAAATGCGCGCCACATCGAGGTAGACGCCCCAGGCTTCAACGCTCAGGTCGTTGGCGCGCGTCGCGCGGACATCCGCCAACGCGAGCAGGATCAAATCAATGCCTGCCTTGCCGCTGTCGCGGAAGAAGCGGTAGATGGTTTTGCGAGATGGGGTTTGGCTTTCCTTTTCAAGCCGGTCGGCAAAGAAATGAATCCGCATGTGATGCCGGACGATCTCTTGCAGGCGTTCGATCTCGTCGTTACTGAGGTTGAAAGCGTGTGCGCGTTCGGCAACAACCACTGCGCCTTTGAGATCGTGGTCGAAGAAGCGGATGCGCCCGTTCTCGTCGATGGTCTTTGTGTCCGGCTTGGAAACGTCATGATAAAGCGCCGCGAAAAAGAGCAGAGAACGGTGGCTGCGATCTTTGTTAAGCGAGTTGGAAAAATGGGCTGAGACCTGTTCGCGGTATCGCCCAAGCCGCAGGCTGAGCAACCCAGTAAACATATCGCCGGTCTTTTCGGCATCGTAGCCCACGCGCAGGTCTGAGAGAATCTGGTCAAGGTGGTCTAGCACGGCGAGGGTATGCGTCCACACATCATGGACATGCGGCGCGGATTGTTCCACGCCTTTCATGTTGAGCAGTTCGGGCATGAGGTGCGGAAGCACGCCCAGCATGTCCAATGCGCGGATGGCGGCGCTGACCTTCGGTCCGTTCAGGATCTTGAAGACCTCATCACGCAGACGCTCGATGGACACGCTTCCGATCTGACCCGCAGCCTGTTTCATCCACTCGCGTGTATTCTTCTCGATGGTGAATCCAAACGCCGCAGCCTGCCGCACAGCTCGCAAAATGCGGACAGGGTCATCAGACAGCGAGGTGGGCAAACAGGCGCGAATGACCTTTGCGCGGATGTCTGCCCCACCGCTGGTCGGGTCGATCAACGTCTCATTTTGAAGGTTATATGCAATGGCATTGATGGTGAAGTCACGATTGCGGAGATCTTCCTCCAAATTTTCGCCGCGATAGGTGGCAAAATCCATGTAGGTGCGAGAGCCGTCTTCGTGGATGACGATCACACGCCCGGTATCGCGCTCACCGTCGAGGATCATAAAATCCGCTTTGAGGGCATTGGCAATGTTTCGGGCGATGGAAATGCCGTTCGAAGGTACGGCAAAATCCAGGTCTGGGGAGAAGCGGGAGGTCAACAGGTCGCGCACTGCCCCGCCCACAAGGTGAATCTCCTGCCCGGGCGGCAGGACATTTTTTATTTTTTCCAACAGGGGTGGAAATGCAAATGGGAGGGGCATAAAAACGATTTCCGGTCTTTCCTTATAACGGCTGGAACGCGATGCGCGCAACACCTGTTCAGGCGTGCCGCCCTGGGCAACGACGCGTCCGCGTACGAGAGCCACCCAGCGCCCGGCATACAGCGACGCGTTCGGGTCAGATGGTCCTGCACTCAATAAATCCCCTTCCATGACGATCACTCAGATGGTTTGTATTTATCCAGGTCTACAACGCCGACGAAGGGCAGGTTGCGATAATACTCGTCGAGGTCGAGCCCGTAGCCAAAGACGAATTTATTGGGAATGGTAAAGCCGAGATAATCGATGGGAACGTGTGCTTCGCGCCGCTCGGGCTTGTCGAGCAGGGCACAGACTTTCAGTGAGTTCGGCTGGCGGGTGGAGAGCATATGCAGGACAGATGCGATGGTGTGACCGCTGTCGATGATGTCTTCGACCAGCAGCACATCCCGGTTGAGGATGTCGGTTTGCAGGTCTAATGTGACGCGGGCGGAGCCGCTCGATTCGCGCCTGCCCGCACCGTACGACGAGACCGCCATGAAATCCATCATGTGCGGAATGTTGATATTCCTGCTTAGGTCAACCATGAACGGGACGCCGCCGCGCAGGATGCAAATGAGCAACAGGTCGCTGCCGCGATAGTCGGCGCTGATCTGTTCACCGAGTTCGTGGACCCGTTTTTGCAGGGCGTCTGCGTCGATCAGGATCTCTGAGAGTACGTCTTGGTATGCTTGCATGAGGAGTTCCTCGGTTTGGGGGTAACACCCGCTAGCGCGGGACTTCGTGATGCTGGCGGCAGCGGGCTTCGTATAACTCGGATGCGCCGACGATCACGATCGGTTCATCGTAGCGCGCAGGCTTGCCATTGACCAGTCGTTGTGTGCGCGAGGCATCCCCGCCACAGACCATGCAAATGGCATGAAGTTTCGTCACGTCTTCCGCTTCCGCCATGAGGGCAGGCATGGAACCGAACGGCTCGCCGCGAAAATCCATGTCCAGCCCGGCAACGATCACGCGGATATTGCGCGTCGCCAGTTCCTGAGCCAGCGTCACCACTTCACCATCGAAGAACTGCGCCTCGTCGATGCCGACCACGGTCGTATCCTGATCGAGCTTCGAGCGAATGTCAGCGGATTTTTCAACCGGGATCGCATCGAACGTCGAACCGGTATGCGATGCCACCTTCTCGACGGCATAGCGAATGTCAATGGCGGGTTTGAAAACCTGCACCTTCTGTTTTGCGATCGTCGCCCGGACGAGCCTGCGGATCAGCTCATCCGTCTTGCCACTGAACATCGAACCGCAGATCACTTCGATCGAACCTTGAGTATGCTTCATTGATTTCTCCTGATACGACAATAATGGAAATGTCAACAAAAACAGGCAGATGCGTTTGCACCTGCCTGTCTAGTTTACCTGAGAACCTTCCACCTGACAAAGAGTGGAAAGGGGAATGTCTATTCGCCCGCTTCGGAGGTCTCTGCAGCCTCTGCGGTCTTCTCAGCTTTTTCAGCCTTCTCGACCTTGGGCGGCTCGGGGAGTTCGATCTCCAACGCGCGAAGTTTCTTCTTGGCGGCGGTCAACGCAGACTGACCAAAACCGGCGATCTGCAAAAGACCGGAATCGCCTTCCGCAAGTTTCTCGACAACCTGACCAATGGTCAGCACGCCGGCTTTCTTGAGCGAGTCAGAGGCGCGGGGGGGCAGGGCAAGATCGTCGACTGAGCGGTTGAACACATTGGTGGATTCCTCGCGTACCTTCTGCTGCTCCACATAGGACTGGCGGGCGGAAAGCTTCTTGTAGAAGCGGTCCACCTGACCTTCCACATCGAGGATCTTCGCGGACTCACCGGTATAAAAAGGATGGCAGTTCGAACAAACGTCGATACGCAGTTCCTTCTTTGTGGAGGTGGTGACCCAAGAGTTTCCGCAGGAAGCGCACGTGACCGTGGCTTGATACACTGTGGGATGGATATCTGCCTTCATTACTTCACCTCTGCCGGAATAACGTTGACGCGCTTGCGTCCGTGCATCACATCGAACATGACGACACCATCCGCCGTAGCGAAGAGGGTATCGTCCTTGCCGACCATCACGTTAACACCCGGCTTGATCTTGGTGCCACGCTGGCGTACGAGAACATTGCCCGCCAGAACAAACTGACCGGCATAGCGCTTGACACCCAAGCGCTGGGAATTGCTGTCACGACCGTTGCGGCTCGATCCACCGCCTACCTTATGTGCCATTTCTACCTCACTCTCGCTTCTTACTTCTCAACCTTTTTGGTTGACTTGGAAGTGGATTTCTTTTCAGCCGCGGGCTTCTTTGCCGCTTCTTTCTTCGGCTTTGCCGGCTTCTCGACCTTGGCTTCTTCCTTCGCCTCAGCCTTTTCAACCGGAGCCTTCTTCGCTTCCTTCTTTTCGACCTTGCGCTCTTCACCGGGCTTGCCGATGAAATCGATCATCAGCCGGGTGTATTGGTGGCGGTGACCACCCTTCACGCGGATGCGTTTCTTCGGGCGATATTTGAACGAAACGATCTTGGGACCCTTGACGTGATCGACCACCGTGGCGGAAACCTTGATCTCGGCAACAGTGGGCGTGCCCACCATGACAGCATCCCCATCCGCCATCAGCAGAACACGCTCGAAGTCAAATGTTTTGCCCACTTCGTAGGCGAGGCGATCCACATCGATTGTGGTGCCTTCGACGGCGCGGTACTGCTTGCCGCCGCTTTCGACGATTGCAAATCTCATTTTATTTTCTCCAGTCATCACTTCGCCGCGCAGCCTGCGGGGTTCTTACACCCTTCGCCGGCATTCGGGGAAGCTGGGTTATTTACAGGCAACTGCCCCGGAAAAAAACCTCCGGGGCGGAAGCGGACAATATTATACATGTGAGTTGGCGGACTTGTCAACAAATTTTCGGCGTGAAAAATGCCGGGTTGCCGCAGCAGGGTACGGGTCAGGAAGATGCGTTTACTGTTTTGGGATAATGGAGGAAATGGTCCGCGTCAGGGATTGCATCTGTCCGGCATGCGCCTTGAGTTTGTTCACATCTCCGGTCTTGAGCCCGGATTGTACTTCGGTGATGGTCTTGCTGGTGTTGGTTTCGTTGTCGATGATCTTTTGGGTGATGCTTTCGAGATTGACCAGCAACTGCATGACGTTCTTCGGCACGACCGGCAGGTTTTTAAGGATGGGCAGGAGCACATCCAGGATCTGATTGGCGGTGCGGGCATACTTGACCGTGAGCACATGCAGCGAGCCGATGGAGGAGGTCAGTTCGAGCGCAACTTCCTGAATAGAGTCGATCATTTCTTTGTGCTGTTCGATGATCTTCGCGATGTCGTTGATCGAGGTGGTCAGTTTATCTGAAAACTTGACGTAGGAAACTGCACCGGATTTGGATGCGGCAATGCCGCCTTTTGCTGTGGCTTTGATTGGGGTGGGCATGAAAAATACCTCCTGAAGAATATGGGATGAGAGTAGTAACCTGACCAACTATACATTAATTTCCATCACAAAACAACCTCGTTGACAAAGCCTGTTTTCTCGTATATGCTGGAAAGAACAGCAAGATTAACAATCAAGGAGAATCATATGAGCGACGCTGAACATCGTTGGGAACGAATTCGCAATGGACTTTTATGGATCGTTATTCCGTTGATCCTGGGGGGACTGCTCTCCTCCGCCCTGATTCCCCAGCCGGTTGTGGGGGTTATCCGTTTGGAGGATGCCATTTATTCCTACTCTGCCCAGAACATGATCAAGCAGATCCAATACGCGATCGACGCGCCCGAGGTACATGCGGTCGTGCTGGTCTTCGATAGCCCCGGCGGGACGGTGGTGGATACCGAAGCCGTTTACATGGAGTTGACCCGCCTGCGCGAGAAGAAACCGGTAGTGACCGCCATCAATGCGATGGCTGCCAGCGGCGCTTATTATCTTTCAGTGAACACAGACTATATCTATGCCAAGCCAACCTCGCTGGTGGGCAACATTGGCGTGATCGGCTACCTGCCGCCTGCTCCCTTCGTGGTTGAGGACATCATTACGACCGGTCCATACAAACTTTGGGGCGCACCGCGCGATTCGGATATGCGCCAGGTGGAGATGGTCAAACAGGGTTTCTTCGAGGCGGTGAAGATCGGGCGCGAAGGCAAATTGACCGCCGGCGACGAAGTGGTCTTCAGCGGGCAGATCTGGGCGGGCACCGATGCGGTACGGCTGGGCATTGCCGATGCAATTGGCACCGAGCGCGATGCCGCTGAAAAAGCCGCAGAACTGGCGAAGATCGCCAATTACAAAGTGCTGGATCTGGCTGGTCCGGCAGGCATTGCCACGGGAGGCTCCTTCTTCTTCATCCAGAGTCCGGATGGGATGATGAACCTGCCCTACCCAAATGAAGCGGGCATCTTCCTGCTCTACATTCCGCCATTGCCGGTCAAATAACAGGAGGCAGACATGAAAAAACAATTCATCTACATCGCATTGGCAGCACTGATCCTCCCCAGCCTTCTGCGCGGATTATGGTTCCATCGCGGCGTTCCGCAACGACCAGAGATCGCCACGCCAGATTTCGCTTCGTTTGCGGCGCCGGAAGCGCCGGTCAACTCCTCGGCGGCGGGTGATGCCGACAACGTCAAAGAGATGGGCGGAACGGTGGTCATGGACTTGATCCACGGAAATCAATTTGCCATGAACGAGATCGAGTCACTGACGCGCGCCATCAAAGCCCGCGGCGGAAACGTGGAAAACCTGACCGACTCCACCTCGCTGGAATATTTGCTGAGATACGCCAGCGCCTTTATCACGGTCTCGCCGTCGTATTCCTTTACGGTCTACGAAACCCAGTTATTGAAACGTTTCGCCGACCGCGGCGGCAGGATCCTCGTTTTCACCGATGCCACGCGCAATTCGATCTATTACGATTTCATCAGCGGCAATCCCATCGCCTATGGTGATGCAAACGCCGCCAATTCCCTGCTGTCTGCGTTCGATATGTCCGTCAACAACGATTATCTCTACGACACTGAAAAGAACGAAGGCAATTTTCGCAACGTCCTCTTCGATGAATTCGGCAAAAGCGAATTGACATTCGGGCTGAAACAGGTCGCTTTGTATGGATTGCGCTCGGTCGAATCGCCCTCGGGCTTGGTGCTGTTCCAAGCGGCGGATACCACCCGCTCATCCACGAATGATGCGCATGATCCGGGTCAGGGTGGTGCAGCGCTCAACGCGGAGGAAAACGTCGCAGCCATCGGCGACTTCACCTTCCTCTCCGCCCCGTACAATGCCTACACCGACAATGCTACGCTCATTGCCAACCTCGCAGATTTTGCATTGGGCGGGGAACAATCTCAAACGCTGGCGAACTTCCCGTTCCTATTTAGCGGAGAAAGCGTGCAAGTCTTCGTCAGCCCGGATCTGATCAAAACCACCGAACTCGTCTCAGCCTTGAGCGGGCTGCAATCCTCACTGCGTTTCATGGACGTCGAAGTCGAATTCGTGGACGATGTCCCCACATCGGGCGATGTCATCATCATCGGGTCATTCGAAGCGACGGAAGAGATCGAACCGTTCGCCAAAAAATTTGACGTCGAGTTTGATGGCGGCGATTACATCACCACCGTCGAATTCGGCGAGATCGGCAGGTATGGCAACGGTATCCTCATGCTGGATGCAACCACAAGGGGCAACACGCTCGTCCTGCTCGCCGACACACCCGATGACGTGATCGCATTGATCGGGTTGGTGAACGGTGGTTCGCTGTATACCTGTCTGACGAGTGACAAGGTTGCCGTGTGTGGCATTGGCTATGGCGGCGATTACTACAGCGAGCCGCAAGAAGAGGACCCCCCTGCTGAAGAAAGTACGGAGGGCAGCGAAGGGGAGCCCGAAGCCGAAGCAACCGCCACACCATCGGGCTAGCCATGAGCGAATTTACCCAACTCGGTTCTCTCAACGGACATCTCGCCAAACCGGAAGGTGCGGGTCCCTTCCCGGCTGTCATCGTCATTCAGGAATGGTGGGGCTTGGATGCGCAAACCAAATCCATTGCCGACCGTTTCGCGCAGGAAGGCTACCTCGCTTTTGCGCCGGATGTGTACCATGGCGAGCTCGCCCAACTTGGTGACGGCGAAACCGCCATGAAACTCGTCCAAAAGTATGCGCCAGAGACTCCCGCTGCGTTGACAAGCGTTTTCGACGCGTTGAAATCACACGCAGATTGCAACGGCAAGGTTGGCAGCGTGGGCTTTTGTTTCGGGGGGCGCATGTCACTCGCGCTCAGCACCCTGCGACCGGTGGATGCCGTCTGCACGTTTTACGGCGGTGGCATGCAAACCATCTTCGACCAATTGCGCGAGAAACTCAAGTCGCCAGTGCTGGGTCTCTTCGGCGATGCGGATGTGTCCATACCGGCTGGGACAGTGGCAGAGTTCGACAAATTGCTGGATGAAATCGGCGTGGAACATGAAGTCATCATGTACCCGAATTCCGGTCACGCTTTCTTTCGCGACAGCGACCCAAATGTGTACAAGCCCGAAGCCTCGCAGGATGCGTGGGAACGCGTGAAAAAACTCTTTGCGAAGCATTTGAAATAACCGAGAACCGTACCTGATGGACCGCAGATGACAAGTCTGCGGTCTTTTCATTGACAAAACCACCCCGATACTTTACATTCGCTTCATGTTTGACCCGAGTCCTCTTCAGCGTCAGATCATCGAATCTCCCCTCGACTCTCGTCTTTTCGTCTCCGGCGTTGCCGGTACCGGCAAGACGACCACAGGTGTGGAACGTGTGCGCTTTTTACTCGCTCAAGGCATCCCCGCGGATTCGATCCTGCTGTTGACTCCACAGCGGACATTACAGGAACCCTACCTCGACCTGCTCGAAAGCCCCGAACGGCAGCCGGGCGGCGAAGTCACCTCGGCGACCATCGGCGGTTTGGCACGGCGCATGTGCGACCTGTTCTGGTCGTATGCGGCGGAGCAGGCAGGCTTCAAAAAACCCCACCAGCCGCCCGTCTTTCTCACACTCGAAACCGCGCAATACTTTATGGCACATCTCGTGCGTCCACTCATCGAAGAACGCGGATATTTCGAATCAGTCACCATCAACCGCAATCGCTTGTATTCCCAAGTCATCGACAACCTCAACAAAGCTGCTGTGGTCGGCTTCCCTCATACAGAGATCGGCACGCGGCTGGATTCCGCCTGGTTCGGCGACCCTGCCCAGCGACGCGTCTATGCCGATGCGCAGGAATGTGCCTCGCTTTTCCGGCAATATTGCCTGGATAACAACCTGCTGGATTTCTCGCTGCAACTGGAAATTTTCACAAATATCCTCTGGCAAAATGAACAAGTCCGTTCGTATTTAACGGGAACCTATCGTCATCTTGTGTATGACAATGTGGAAGAGGACGTTCCGCGCTCGCATGACCTCATCCGCGAGTGGCTGCCGGATTTCGATTCGGCGCTGTTGCTCTTCGATCAGGCTGCGGGGTATCGCAACTTCCTCGGCGGCGACTCAGCCAGCGGCTGGGAACTAAGCGGATGGTGCGATCAGGTCGTCGAGTGGAACGAGTCTTTCGTATCCTCAGAGAACGTGATTAACCTATCGAATCAACTGGTCTCTGCCATCACCAATAGCGAGCTGCCCCCCCCAGCGGGCGAAACCCCGGCAATGGAATTTATCCTGACGCATTTTCACCCCGAAATGCTGGATGATACCATGAAGAAGATCGCCGGGTTGATCGAAGCAGGCATGCCACCCGCCGAGATCGTTGTGCTTGCCCCCTACCTCTCCGACTCGCTGCGCTTTTCAGTGGCGAACCGCCTCGAAGCAGCGGGCATTCCGTGGAGGACCAATCGCCCGTCTCGTTCGCTGCGCGATGAACCCGCCAGCAAAACCTTGCTGACTTTATCTGCATTGGCGCACCCCGACTGGCAGGCTCACCCGCCCAAGTTCGATGTGGCGCACGCCTTGATGGTGGCATTGGATACAGACCTGGTCCGCGCGCAACTGCTGACCGAGATCATTTATCATCCGCGTGACCTGCGGCTTTCAACCTTCGACGAGATCAAACCAGAGACGCAGGAACGCATCACGTACGCGCTCGGTGAGCGCTATTCCATTCTCCGCAACTGGCTGGAGGATTATCGCGCCTCAGAACCGCTTCCACTGGATTTCTTCCTGCGTAAAATGTTCGGGGAAGTCATTTCGCAGCCGGGGTATGGCTTCCATATCAATTTGGATGCGGTACGCGTGGCAGCAAGTTTGGTGGAGTCGGTCAGGAAATTCCGCAACGCAATGGAACCGATCCAGTGGGAAGGTTTTGACCTTGGCAGGGAATACATTGCCATGCTGGCAGACGGCGTGATCGCGGCGCAGTATCTTGAGTCGTGGCGCAGCGAGGACAAAGATGCTGTTCTCATCGCGCCCGCCTACACCTTCCTGATGATGAACCGACCCGCCAGCGTGCAATTCTGGCTTGACCCCGGCTCGGAGGGTTGGTCGCAGCGCGTCTCACAGCCGTTGACCCAGCCATTCGTTCTTTCGCGCCATTGGCAACCCGGCAGAATCTGGATGGACTCGGACGAAGTGCAGGTGGAGATCGAAACCCTCTCGCGCCTCGTGGGTGGACTATTGGCACGCTGCCGTGAAAAGGTATTCCTTGCGCTCTCCGACCTTGGCGAATCGGGCTTTGAGCAAAGGGGTGCGTTGTTGAGATCGTTCCAGAAAGTGCTGGTTAATCAGGAAAATCACGAATAACCATAATCGAAAGATCGAATAGAAACGTTAAACAATGTCGTCACACTGCTGTTGATCATGGTGGAAATGGCATTATTTAAAGAACGTCCATTACAAGTAAATGAAAGGTATAAAAATGAGGACAAAGATTTTATTCGCAGTCGTTTCGATCTTTCTATTTGCATGTCTCACCATTGCACCACCCGTTGAGGACGCGCCAACGCCATTCGAAGAAGCCAGCCAGCCGACCTCGACGACTCAAGACATCCCCGATACCCCCTCACAACCGACAGGAAACGGACCAACCATCGCAGGCTGCCCAATGTTCCCCGCGGATAACGTTTGGAACACGCCCATCGATACACTCCCAACCCACCCCATGTCTGATGCCTGGATCGCAAGCATCGGCTCGGCTGAATCCATTCACATGGACTTCGGCTCAGGCGAATGGGATGGCGGGCTGATCGGGATCCCCTTCAACATCGTGGCTGGGTCTGCTGTCCCGAAGTTTGATGCGGAATTTTATTATCCCGATGAATCTGACCCGGGACCATATCCGATCCCCGATAATCCCAGCATTGAACATGGCAGCGATCATCACATCCTCGTCGTAGACACGGAAACCTGCCTGCTGTATGAAATCTTTGACGCAAGTTTTGACGGCACGAATTGGGCTGGCGGCTCCGGCGCGATCTGGGACCTGAACTCAAACGCCCTGCGTCCCGATACATGGACATCTGCCGATGCAGCCGGGCTGCCAATTCTGCCGGGTTTGATCCGTTACGATGAGATTGAGGCAGGCGAGATCAAGCACGCCTTGCGTTTCACCGCTGAAGTGACCGCGGGCTATCTCTGGCCCGGACGCCACCTGACAGATGACCCGCAGGATGGTGTCCCTCCGCTGGGCGCGCGGTTCCGCCTGAAAGCAGATTATGACATTTCCGGCTTCCCGCCTGAAATGCAGGTCATCTTGCAGGCGCTGAAAACCTACGGCGCTTTTCTCGCTGACAATGGTTCAAACTGGTATTTCAGCGGCGCACCCGATGAACGCTGGGACAATGACATGCTCCATTTGCTCGATGTGCTGACTGGCAGTGATTTCGAGGTCGTGGATGCATCCGGTATGGTCGTGGATGTGGATTCGGGAGAAGCGAGATAAGTATCAGGTTCTCGCTAAAGAGTTTTGAAACTCTAAAAGAGTAAAATACATATACTTTTAAACAAACAACTTGACACCTGAAACCTCAATACATGACACCCGCCTTCATCCCTCGCCCCTCGCAAGAACAGATCCTCCGCTACACTGGCGGACGGCTTGGCATTGCCGCCGTGCCTGGTGCAGGCAAGACGCACATCCTCTCTGCCCTCGCGGCGAAGATCATTCAAGAGGGGCGGTTGGGCGACGGGCAGGAACTGCTCATCGTGACGCTGGTCAACTCGGCGGTGGATAATTTCGAGACGCGCATCAAATATTTCTTCGACAACCCGATTCAGGTGCTTTACAAATATCGTGTGCGTACCCTGCATGGGCTGGCGCATGACATCGTCCGCGAGAAACCATCGAAGGTGGGACTGGAGGAACGTTTCAGCATCATCGACGAGCGCGAGGCGGGTTTTATCCGCCGCGAGTCGGTCAATGCCTGGCTGGCGAATCATTCACTGGATGATTATCTCGACCCGACTCTCGAAACTTCAAAACGGGATTGGGTCAAGCGCGGACAACTGCCCGACATGGTGGACTCGCTCGCACTGGCATTCATCCGCTCGGCAAAAGACCGCCTCTTGACTCCGGAAAAGTTGAGAGCCAAACTCGACGCTTCTTTCTCTCCGCTGCCACTCGCTGAACTCGGCTGGAGCATCTACGCAGACTACCAACGAGCCCTCGCCTATCGCGGCGCTGTAGACTTCGACGATCTCATCCGCCTCGCGCTGACCCTGCTCGAAAGCGATGAAGAATTTTTAGCGCGCTTGCAATATCGCTACCCATACATTTTGGAAGATGAAGCGCAAGACTCAAGTCAGACACAGGAGAGGATACTTTCCCTTTTATCGGGCGGTTCTCTCCCCTCGCCTCTCGGGAGAGGGGTCGGGGGTGAGGTCGGGAACTGGGTGCGCGTGGGCGATCCCAATCAAGCCATCTTCGAAACCTTCACCACTGCCTCCCCCGAACTTCTGCGAGCCTTCATCCGCGAAAACCCCAGCGTGGACATGCCCGAGTCTGGGCGTTCGCAGCCTGCGGTCATTGCGCTTGCAAATCACCTCATAGACTGGGTGATGAACGCGCATCCCATCCCCGAAGCGCGGACGGCTCTTTCCATACCGTACATTCAACCAGTGCCAGAGGGCTACCAACCCGTCAATCCGCCGGATGCACCCGAAGCGGTCAAGTTCATCAGCACCCGCTACACACCCGATCAGGAATTGGAAGCGGTTACCAAATCGGTCAAACACTATGTAGATGGACTCGCCGAAACGCCCATCGAAGCACAACCGACCATCGCCATCCTTGTCCCACGTAACCAGCGCGGCGTGGAAGTGGTCAACGAATTGCGGGCACGCGGCATCGAACCTATTGAGTTGATCTCGTCCACATCTGAAACGCGCGCCGCGGCTGGATCGTTGAGTCATTTGCTCGCCTACCTGGCAGATCCCGGCTCGGCGCGGAAGTTGTCGAAGGCGTATGAAGTCTGGCGCAGGGACTGGCGGGAACAGGGAGTAGTGAATGGTGAAGAAGAGGATACGAAAGGTGATTCTGAGTTGCTGAAAAAGGTCAGCGACCTGCTACGCAGAATGACCAACGTGGAAACCTTCATCGCGCCGCACCAGGCTGAAGATTGGCTGTCCGCTCTCGGGGAGTCTGAGGCGGAGCACGTCATCGTGGAGTTGAGCAAGTTTCGGGTCAACGTCCAGCGTTGGTTGAATGCCGTCACGCTACCCATCGATCAATTGATCCTGACGTTGGCGCAGGATGTGTTCAGCAACACATCTGACCTGGCGCTGTCGCATAAGTTGGCGTTGGTGTTACGCAAAGCCGCAGATGACCACGCAGATTGGCGCCTGCCAGAGTTGACCGCAGAACTGGTGGTGATCGCCAAAAATGAGCGGCGCTTCATCGGCTTCGCGGACGATGACTCGGGCTTCGACCCGGAGCGTCATCGCGGGCGGGTGGTAGTGACGACCATGCACAAGGCGAAGGGCATGGAGTGGGATCGCGTGTATCTGATGTCGGTCAATAATTATGACTTTCCATCGAACATGTCCAATGACCGTTTTATTTCGGAGAAGTGGTTCATTCGTAGCGGACTCAACCTCGAAGCCGAGGCGCTCGCGCAGTTGAACGCGTTGGAGTCGAACAGCGAATATGACGGGTACGAAGAAGGGACAGCGACCCTGAGCGCGCGGCTGGATTATGTAAAGGAACGACTGCGTCTGTTTTATGTGGGCATGACCCGCGCCAAAAAAGACCTGATCGTGACGTGGAATTCAGGCAGGCAGGGCGATGCGACGCCAAGTTTGGCGATGTCCGAGTTGATGGGTTGGTGGGAAAAATGAAAATCCCTCTTTTGAAATAAAAACTTGTAATTTTAAATAAATAGTGACTTTTGGCACTTGCAAACATTCAAGCGACTATCTAGATTTAATGTATTGAGGATTATCTGCAATAATGGGCGCTTTAAGATCAATATCAAAACGAATTTTTGGTAGCCAATTATTGCTTTTATACTTATGCAGTGTTGCTTTGATGCCAGCAGACAACGATGAAAACAAAATAAACCACCCCTCTCCGGATTTTTATCCCGATCTTAATGGTTCAACATGGTTAAACAATTTGGGCAATATAGCTGTAAATCTCTATTGCCCAGATGACTATACTGTAAGACTGAGTAATGGCGATTTTTTACATAAAAAGAACCTATGCGAGAATATGTGGGAATTTCTTGCAGAAGCAAAAAAGACTGTAAGAGCAAATGAAATCGATAATATAAGAGTAATTCTAAAAGATACGGGGGGCAACCAAGCCGCCGAACACAATTTTCAATTGCCGAGTCATGGCGCGCTAGTAGATAATCTCCAAGAATCGAAAAAAATTAATCGGTTAGCTGAACACAAAGAAATTATTGAAGAAATCTATTCGATTGAACACCCTTATAAAAATGGATGGGGAGTTTTTATAAGGGTAGTTCAATTATTAATGATAAATTTAACAATTGGCACAATTGCAAATTCAATATACCCGCCAATTAACGCAACTTTCCTATATATGCTTGGCCTACCTTTGATATTAATTCTGGATCTTGTTTATCAAAAATCCACTTATACAAGAGCTGTCTTTTCGCACAAGATTCCTAAAAAATTAACAAGATTCTTTAAGAACAAAATTGAAAATGATTGGTCAGAAATAACATTAACTTCCTTTTATTACATTCTTGTCTTGTTCGCTATCACCTTTAGCATTTATACTGTTTTTCTTCACCAATCTCTGATTATGAGTTGGTTTTCCGTTATACAGGCATATCAACAAATTTTTGCCACCGTTTGTCTTTCAATAGTTTTTGTAGGGCTTTTTGCTTTTCTAAGTGTTTTGATACATTGGTAAGTTGAATTTTTACAAAGATGGTGGACAATCAAAAAAAACGGCTCAGGGATTCCAAACGTCCATAACGTAGTACAATCCAATCACTGAGTTTGACCATTTTGTTTTGTCTATTGGGGGGCATGGGCAGCGTTCTCACAAAATCAGAAAACTCCCCATCGATTCAGGATTGCAAAGGAGATAGAACAAGATGAACAAGACGATATTCGAAGAAAAATGGAAGGTCATCCGCGGACTGACCACTGCCTGGTGGAGTCTCATGGCAGAGTACGACCTGACCAAAGTGGACAAGGCAGACGACAAGTACGATAAGTACGTCACCATGCTGCGGGTCAAATACGGGTACACACGTCAGGAAGCCCGCGAAGAACTCAAAAAGCGGCTGACACAACACGAGAGCGGAAAAAAAGAATAGCACAAACCAGAACGGTCTCAGGACGAAAAATCCACGAGACCGTTTTTATTCCAAAATTCTTTACAAACATGCGATCAAAGAGGGGATTGAAAAGGCAATCGGCGAGTCGTATACTAGTTCTATTGGAGTGTAGAGAAAAGGAGAGCCCATGCACGCTCATTGTTCCATCTTGTGTATTACCCCTCCGCACATGCTGAGGGAGATCGCGCAGAACGGAACCCCTGTCCAACAGGAAGTGGCGCGAAAGACGTTGATGGCATCGGAAAGTTTCCGCGCCAAACGGAGCGCCATGGGCGGCATGCTGGCAGCCTCACTGGCGGCAACCATTATCGGGGGAAAAGAACGCACCATCTACGATGCGAAGAATGGTACCAGTCTGCCCGGCGTCAAGATACGCGGGGAAGGAGACCCCGCTTCGCTCGACCCGGCAGTGAATGAGGCGTACGATGGCAGCGGCATCACCTACGACCTGTACATGAACGCCTTCGGACGCAACTCCATCGACAACAACGGCATGAAATTGAACTCGACCGTTCATTTCCAGAAAGGCTACGACAACGCCTTTTGGGACGGCGAGCAGATGGTCTACGGAGACGGTGACGAAGACCTGCCCGTTGACCAGAGACTCTTCAACCGCTTCACCAAATCGCTGGATGTGATCGCGCACGAACTCACCCACGGCGTCACGCAATACGAAGCGAACCTCAATTACTACGGTCAGCCGGGCGCGTTGAACGAATCCATGTCGGACGTATTCGGCTCATTGGTCAAGCAATATCAGCACATGCAGACCGCCACCGAAGCCGATTGGATCATCGGCGAAGGTCTGTTCACCTCGAACGTCAACGGCGTCGGCATCCGCTCGATGAAGGCTCCCGGAACTGCCTACGACGACCCGGTGCTCGGCAAAGACCCGCAGCCCGCCCACATGAGCGATTACGTCACCACCATCGAAGACAACGGCGGGGTACACATCAACTCGGGCATTCCCAACCATGCGTTCTATGTCGTCGCACGCGAACTCGGCAGTTTCGCATGGGAAAAAGCAGGCGTCATATGGTACAAGGCGCTGACCGACAAACTGACAAAAACATCCAGTTTTGAAGATGCCGCTAACCTCACCTTTCAAGCCGCCACCGAACTTTATGGATCGGGCAGTTTGGAGGAACAAGCCGTCCGCACGGGCTGGGCGGAGGTCGGCATCACCATCGGTGCCCCCTCCACCAACGAAGGCTGCCTGACCTCGGTCTTGCGTGTATTTGGGCTGGCGGGGAGCAAACGATGAAGATCCATTACCAGCAAACCGGGGGCTTCATGGGGCGCTTGCTTGAACTGGATCTCAACCTGGATGAAGAACCCGAGGAGCAAGCAGGAGCGTTGCGAAATTTGATCGACACCTCGGATTTTATGAATCTGAAAGAGGAAAACCCCGCTTCTCTCTACGGGAGAGATTCATACCATTACCGGATCATGGTCGAAACCGAAACCATTCAGCACAGCGTGCATGTCACGGATATGTCCATGCCTGCCGCACTGCGCCCGCTCATCGAAGAACTTTCACGTCTGGCACGGACAAAACGCGGGAAATAAAAAGAGGAGAGGTGCTTCGCCTCTCCTCTTTTTATTTTGATCCAAGGCTACGCCATTAATACCGCCTGGGCAGACTCAAGATTTTCATACATCGGAATAATGGATGGGATGCCGGTCATTTCCAGCACATCTTTTACATCAGGAGATGGGTTGAGCAGCGCCATTCTCCCGCCGCGCGTGGCAATCGACTTGGCGTTCGTTGTCAGCAGGCGGATGCCGATGGATGCCATAAAATCCACACTGGAAAGGTCGACGAGCACAAGCGGTTTCTCTCCCGAACAATAGCCCGCAAATTGCGTCTCGACCTCGTTGACGCCCATAATGTCGAGTGTGCCTTCGAGTTTTATCAGTCGAATGTTGTTGCCCAAGTCACTATAATGGAGGTTCATGATTTCACCTTTTTCCTTCGGGTGAAATTATATTAAGTCCGCAGGATTTTTATGTTAACAATACGTTATGATTTTTATGGGTCAGCTCAAGGTGCGGAAAAGGCTGAATGGTGCGGCAAGGTGACAGGTCCAAAGTTTGAAGCGCGTCAGAACGCACGCCGGGCAGCGGTCAAGTCAAAATACACCGGGATGATCCCCGTCACACCGACCATCTCCAGAACATCCATCACGTTTTTCTGCGGGTTGAGCAGTGCCATCTTTGCGCCTTTGCCGGTCACAATTCTGGCAGCGTTGACCAGCATGGGGACGCCAATGGAGGAAACGTAACTGACGTTGGACATATCCACGAGGATATTGCGCCTCTCCCCCGCGCAGTGATGCAGGAAGTCCATTTCGACGGCATAAACCCCGCCGCTGTCCAGTTTGCCGTTCAACACGATTAAACGAATTCCATGCTCGAGTTCGCTTACCTGTATCTTCATGGCACCTCCTTACCAGTTCTGGCTACACGAAAATCAACGCAGACATTATGACACAAATTTGTTCAAGATTCAACTTCGACCGAAAAACGACTCTGTGCTATAATGCGCGAACGATGTACACCAGCATCCAATTTGCCAACAATAACAATGATAATGACGATCGCTGTATCGTTGGGCGAAGCTTTGCTGGTTGACGAATAAAAAATTCGAAACCAAATCGCCCGACGCGAAAGCGCAGGGCGATTTTTTATATACATCATCATCCCCCGTCATTGCGAGCCGCGCTCTTGCTCTTCGTGGCGAAGCGATCTTCTATCACACGAATGAGATTGCTCCGTCGGAAAGAGCACCCTCCTCGTAATGACAAAAAGAGAGGCGCACTATGTATAGAACTCATTTATGTGGAGAATTAAGAGCCAGCCATGCCGGGCAAACTGTGACGCTTGCAGGCTGGGTGAATCGACGCCGCGACCACGGCGGTGTGGCATTCTTTGACCTGCGTGACCGCGCAGGCATCGTCCAGATCACCATCAATCCAGACCTTCCCAAGGAAATGCTTGACCTCGTTGCAGACGTTCGCAATGAGTGGGTCTTGCAGATCGAAGGCGTAGTGCAGAAACGTCCCGAAGGGATGGCGAACCCCAAAATGACGACTGGAGAGATCGAGGTCATTGCCAAAAATGTGACCGTGCTTAACGCCTCGAAGACTCCCCCATTCATGGTCAACACTGACAACGATCTGCCCGACGAGAATATGCGCCTCAAGTATCGTTACATTGACTTGCGCCGCGAACGCCTGACCAAGAATATGGTCTTACGCCACAAGGTCATCAAGTTCATGCGTGACTACCTCGATGCTCAGGGATTCATTGAAATCGAAACCCCCATCATGTTCAAAGCGACCCCCGAAGGGGCGCGTGACTACCTCGTGCCCTCCCGCATCTACCCGGGACAGTTCTACGCCCTGCCCCAGTCGCCCCAGCAGTTGAAGCAATTGCTGATGGTTGCAGGCATGGACAAGTACTTCCAGATCGCACGCTGCTTCCGCGATGAAGACCTGCGCGGCGACCGTCAACCTGAGTTCACACAACTCGACCTTGAAATGTCCTACGTCCACCGCGATGATGTGTTGGATTTGGTGGAAGGTTTGTTCACCAAAATGCTCCCCGAAGTTGCGCCGCACAAGAAATTATTTTCTTCACCGTGGCCCAAGTTCTCTTACAAGGAAGTGCTTGAAAAATATGGCTCAGACAAACCCGACCTGCGCTTTGGTATGGAACTCATCGACGTCACCGATGTGTTGGCAAAGAGCGAGTTCAAGGTCTTCCAGTCTGCTTTGGAAGCAGGCGGCGTGATCAAGTGCATCGTCGCGCCGAGGTCTGCGGAGATGTCTCGCAAAGAACTCGATGCGCTCACGGAAGTGGCGAAGTCGTTCGGGGCGAAGGGAATGCCCTATTTGGCGGTAACTGCCGAGGGTGTGAAAGGAAGCGCGGCAAAGTTCTTCAAGGAAGAAGAACTTGCAGCGTTGAAAGAAAAATCGGGAGCAGGAGTCGGTGATCTGATCGTCTTCGCATCCGATGCTCGTGCGGTTGTGAACAAGACTCTCGGCGGACTGCGCCTGTGGTTCCGCGACAAGTTGGATCTGGCGGATAAATCGATGATGGCGTTCGCGTGGGTAGTGGACTTCCCGTTCTTTGCGTTCAATGAAGAAACACAAGCATGGGAGTCGGAACATCATCCGTTCACGATGCCGAAGATGGAAGATTTGCCGAAGTTCGATACCAACCCCGGCGAAGTGTACTCGGAAGCGTACGACATGGTGTGTAACGGCTATGAGACCGCTTCGGGTTCGATAAGAATTCACCGCCGCGACATTCAGATGAAGATGTTCCAGATGCTCGGCTTGAGCGATGAGGACATTCAGACCAAGTTCGGTCATATGCTGGAGGCGTTCGAGTATGGCGCTCCCCCGCACGGTGGCATGGCTCCGGGCATTGATCGTCTCGTGATGCTGCTGGCGGACGAGCCCAACATCCGCGAAGTGATCGCCTTCCCGAAGAATCAGAACGGACGTGATGTGATGGCAGATGCTCCGTCTGAAGTGGAACCAAAACAATTGAAAGAACTACATATCAAATTTACTTAGGATAAAAAGAAAGGAAAGGAAACCATGAACATAAAAGAGTTGATCGTCAATAAAACAGCGAAGTTTGTGTACTGCACCGACGGAGCGCTGTGGTATGACGTCGATGGTTTTCGCTTTCCTGTTCCGTTCGAAGAAACAGTCGGCGCTTTTTTCAAGCCTGAACACAAGGCGATCAACCTGATGCGCTGGATACGCAAACAATTGGAAGAGAACGAAGAGCAACGGAAAGCACAGTCGAAGAATTAGGTTCACGAATGGACATTCGTCAAGGTGATGTGTTCTGGATCACGCCCAATGAAACAAATGGAATCGAATCCGATCACATTCATCCGCATGTTGTCATTCAGGTCAACGCACAAAATAAAGTAACCGTTTGTGCGTTGACTACCAACCTAAAGCGTGCCAAAGACCCCGGCAATGTGCTGCTCGATGAAAATGAAGCAGGTCTTCCAAAGCAAAGTGTTATCGTCGCATCACAAGTTTCTATAGTAGATGCAACACAATTAGGCGAGTTTATCGGCACATTGAAAGAGCAAAGAATTCAGCAAGTGTTGGCTGGTATACGCTTTTTGCAGACCATGACTCAGCACCACGAATAAGAATCAAGAGGTTTTATGACCCAAACCATCGACACCAAGACCGTCAAGCACGTTGCTTTCCTCGTCCGGCTCGGAATCTCCGAAGAGGAAGCCCAAAAATTCAGCGGACAATTCTCGTCCATCATCGACTACTTCAACATGCTCAACGAAGTGGACACGGAGAATGTCCCACCGGCTTCTGATATCGCCAACGCCGAGAACGTGCTGCGCGAAGACGTGGTCATACCGTCCATGAGCCGCGAAGAATTCCTCAAGAACGCGCCGAGATCTGAGCGCGGGTATGTGAAGGTTCCGACTGTGTTGGGAGATGAGTAAAGACGATATTCGAGATTAGATATTCGGTTGTCGAATAATCGAGTATCGAATATCGATGATCGCTCAGAGAGCCTATGCAATTAACCAACTTAACCATCCGAGAAGCCCACGAACTTCTCACCACAAAGAAAATCTCCTCCGTCGAACTGACTCAAGCCATGCTTGACCGCATCCACGACGTGGACAAGAAGGTCAAGTCCTACGTCACGGTCACGGACGACCTTGCGCTTGAACAAGCCAAGAAAGCGGACGAACGTATTGCCAAAGGCGAGAACGTCACCCCGCTGACGGGCATTCCCTTCTCAATGAAGGACTGCATCTCCACTCGGGATGTCCGCACGACTTGCTCATCGAAGATTCTTGAAAACTACGTCCCGCAATACAACGCCACGGTCACCAACAAACTCGCGGATTCTGGCGCTGTCCTCGTCGGTAAGACCAACATGGACGAGTTCGGTATGGGTTCTTCCTGCGAGAACTCTGCTCTCTTCCCCACTCACAACCCGTGGGATCTGGAGCGCGTCCCTGGCGGTTCCAGCGGTGGCGCAGCGGCGAGCATGTCGGCGAGTCTCTGTTCATTCTCCATTGGTGAAGACACAGGCGGCTCCGTCCGCATGCCCGCAGGCTTTACCAACGTCACCGGCATCAAACCAACTTACGGTCGTGTCTCTCGCTACGGTCTTATTGCGCTCGCATCATCGTTTGATTGCATCGGTCCCATGACGCGCGACGCCTACGACTGCGCGACCGTCCTCGAACACATCGCAGGTCACGACCCGCACGACAGCACCACCTACAACTCCCCTGTCCCCAACTACACCGCGAACATCAACAAACCGGTCAAGGGAATGAAACTCGGCATCCCAAAAGAATATTTCGTGGCAGGCATGGAAGCTGGTGTTGAGTCCGCTATGCAAGAAGCGATTCGCACCTATGAAAAACTTGGCATGGAAATTCACGAGGTTTCGCTCCCCCACACCAAATACGGCTTGCCCGTTTACTATCTTCTGCTCTTCGCTGAAGCCAGCGCCAACCTCGCCCGCATGGACGGCACGCGCTTCGGTCTCTCCGTTTCGGATGGCGCGAAGGATGTCATCGACATCTATCTCAAGACTCGTCACGAAGGTTTTGGGGATGAAGTTAAGCGCCGCATCATGCTTGGTGCATACGCTCTCTCTGCGGGATATTACGACGCGTATTACTTGAAAGCACAAAAAGTGCGCACGCTTCTTCGTCGGGACTTTGAAACTGCTTTTTCCAAAGTGGACATTCTCCTCGTCCCGACCTGCCCCACCACCGCCTTCAAACTCGGCGAGAAGACCAGCGACCCGCTCGAAATGTACCTCTCAGATATTTACGTCGTTTCGACAAACCCTGCTGGCGTCCCTGCCCTTGCGCTCCCCGCTGGCTTCTCCAATAACATGCCCGTCGGTATGCAACTCATCGGCAAGCACTTGGACGAGTCAACTCTGTTCCAAGTCGCGCATGCCTACCAGCAAGTGACAGATTGGCATAAGCAGACTCCAAATCTCTAACCACAGAGCACACAGAGAGCACGGAGAAAATCTTTTTAAATCTCTGTGAACTCTGTGAACTCTGTGCTCTCCGTGGTGAAATCTTTACGACACCTGATTTTCGTACACGTAAAAAATGTAATCCTGAGATTTTGTGTCCACGCCCAGATCGTGCAAGGCACGCAGAAGTTGAGCACGATGATCAGTGGCATGATTAACAACATGAAGCAAGACCTGCCAGACGATCAAGTCCTTATCCTCTTCGGGATCGGTGATCGGCTTGGAAAACAATTGGTCGTCTTGTAAACTTGCCAGATACGCGCGGGTTTTCTGCTCCACCGCATCCCACAAAGCGCGGATGGACTCGCGATCATCAACATCCGTCGTTTCAGGCAAAGGCTCAGACGGTTGAGCGCCGCGCAATTCGCTGATCCACACATCTTCCGCATCGATGAGGTGGACGAGTTGCTCCCGGATCGAACCGCGAGAGTAATCCGCTTTTTGAGTGAACTGCTCGAAGGTCAACGTAGCAACATGCTCCAATATCTTGCGGTTCTCAGCAAAGTGATAGTTGTAAAAATGACGAAAGGCTTGAACATTCATAAGTAAGGCTCCTCTTTATGAAGTAAAAACATTATAGCAAACAGACCTTCGACCTTTGACATTCAACCTTCAACCCAAGCACTACGAGACCACCAAATTATGAAACTAACCTACGAACCCGTAATCGGACTTGAAATTCATGGCGAGTTGCTCACCAACTCTAAAATGTTCTGCAGCTGCTCCGCGGACTACGGCTCTGCGCCTGAACCCAATAGCAACATCTGCCCCGTCTGCACGGGGTTGCCGGGTGCCATGCCCGTCGTCAACAAAAAGGCGACGGAACTTGCCGCGTTGGTCGGTCTCGCGTTGAACTGCTCCATCAACAAGAACAACACCTTTGCCCGCAAAAATTATTATTATCCCGATCTACCCAAGGGCTATCAGATCTCGCAATACGAATTGCCAATTGCAGAAAAAGGTTCACTCGAAGTCAATGATGGAAGCGAGAATCAACTCAAAGTCCGCGTGAGGCGGGTTCACATCGAAGAAGATACGGCAAAACTCGCACACGAAAAAAAATATGCGCTGGTCGATTTCAACCGAGCGGGTGTCCCCCTGCTTGAGATCGTCTCCGAGCCCGATATCCGCACCGTCGAAGCCGCGCTCGATTACGCCACGAAAGTCCGCGCGATCTTGCGCTACCTCGGCGTGAACTCCGGCGACATGGAAAAAGGTGTGCTGCGTTTTGAGGCGAACATTTCTGTGCGCCCTGTCGGCAGTGGTGAATTTAGAACAAGAACCGAAATTAAAAATCTCAACAGCTTCCGCGCGCTCGTCCGCGCTTCGCAGTATGAGATCGAACGCCAGATCAAAATTTATGAAGAAGGCGGCACGGTCGTTCAAGAAACTCTCGGCTGGGACGATGTTCGGGGCGTGACGACCAGCCAACGGTCGAAGGAAGAGGCGCACGACTATCGCTACTTCCCCGAGCCTGATCTGCCTCCGCTTCAATTATCGGATGCGTGGATCGAGTCGATTCGAAGTCAACTGCCCGAACTGCCGGAAGCAAAGACCGCGCGCTTCATTTCGGACTTTGGCTTGACTCCGTCCGAAGCGCGTTTTCTCACCTCCGAGCGGACTCTCGCCAACTATTTCGAGAGCGTCGTTGCGAATTCGAAAAGCCCTGCGAAAACCATCCACTCGTGGATCGCGGGCGAGTTCATGCGCTACTTGAACGACTCAGGCTTGAGCATTGACGCTGTGACCCTCGCGCCCGAAACGCTCGCCAAACTGATCGACATGGTGACCGACAAAACCATCGGCGCGAGCGCAGGCAAAACCGTGTTGACCGAACTCTTCAAAAACGGCGGCGACCCAGCACAAATCGTCAAGGAAAAAAATCTTTTGCAGATGACGGATGTGAGCGCTATTCAAGAGATCGTGACGAAGATTCTCAACGACAACCCCAAAGAAGTGGACGAGTTCAACGCAGGCAAAGAGACTCTCTTCCAATGGTTCATGGGTCAGGTTGCGAGAGCCACGAAAGGCAAAGCCGACCCGAATGTGGCGAAGGAATTGATGGTGAAGGGTTTGGAAGAACGGAAGAAGTAGGGTGCTAAAAATGTTAACTGAGAGCGGATGAAGATGTTTTCACCCGCCTTTATTTCCACTAGATAATATTATAATTTAAGAAAAACTCAAAATAGAATCGATTGCAACCCCATGGACACTTCCGTCTCCGAGTTGGATGCCAGACTGCAAAGTGCCACAGACCCGAAAGCGCGGATTGATATTCTCAACGAGCTTTCATGGGTCTTAAACCTTGGAAATCCAGACCGCTCTCGTTCCCTTGCGGAACAAGCATATGAGTTATCAAAAAGTGGGGTATTCGAAAAAGAACCTTATCTCTTTGGGATTGCATCCAGCCTGCGCAGCCTTGCTGCACTCAACAATGATGCCGGGAATTACGAGCTGGCTTTATCACAGTCTTTACAAGCAGTCGAGTTCCTGGATAGGACGAAAACAAGAAACACTGAAATAGATGAGAACAAGATCGATCTCTTCGGAAACCTAAGCTGGACATACCGTTGTTTTGGAGATTTTGATCTGGCAACGGAATACGGGACGAAGGGGCTCAGGTTGGCACAAGAAACCCTGAATCTTCACCGTGAAACACGGATACTCAATATTCTCAGTGTTATCTATGCCGAAGCGGAAAATATAGGCGTAGCATTGGAAATGGGGTTGAAAGTTGTGCAACGTCAACGGGAGCTCGGCTATTTCCCAGGCGAGAGCATCGCCCTGAACAACCTTGCCCTGACATACCTCGATATGGGAGATGGGGAGAAAGCGTTAAGC
Organism: Anaerolineales bacterium UBA2395; assembly: GCA_002343775.1. Taxonomy (GTDB): domain Bacteria; phylum Chloroflexota; class Anaerolineae; order Anaerolineales; family Villigracilaceae; genus Villigracilis. The sequence continues at coordinate 143,800 of DDSH01000030.1, read as the reverse complement.
GTCTGCCAGGAAAGCATTCGCCTTGCCCGTGAGCATCATCTTGAAACCGTAGAAACAACTGCATTAAGTACATTGGGCGAGATCTATATAGGCATTCACGATCTGATCAATGCTGAGAAAACATTATTGGATGTCCTGACACGGACCCGTAAACAAAGGTTGGGATCAGAGGAATTTCAATGCGTGTACCATCTTGGCAGGGTATGTTTCCAATTGGGGAAGGAGGAAGATGCGATCCAGTATCTCCAAAGCGGACTCGCGTCCACGCAGGCGTCAAATGACCGCCGCGGCGAATATTTATGTCATCAATTACTTACAGAGATTTTCGAAAAGAAAGGGGATTTCGAAACCGCGCTGAAACACCATAAAAAATTCCACTCATTGAAAGAAACCATATTCAATGAAAATATGGCAAAACGGCTTATAGGACTTCAGGTCAGCCATCAAGTCGAGTCTGCGAAAAAGGATGCAAACATCCAGTATCTGAAGAACATTGAATTAAAACGCGAGATCGAAGAACGAAAGCTTGCGCAAGAGGCTCTTGCAAAACTGGCAGGGCTTGATGACTTGACTGGAGTGCTTAATCGGCGTGAGTTCTTCAATCTGGGCGAAAAAGAAATAGCCCGGACAATCCAGACAGATCAACCGCTCTCCGCCATCCTGCTCGACCTGGATCGCTTCAAACAAATCAACGACACCTATGGTCATGCAGTCGGGGATCACGCATTGATCGAAATCACCCGGATCCTTCGGGAAAGTCTACGCCAGGGTGAGATCATCGGCAGATATGGAGGCGATGAGTTTGCAATTCTTTTACCGGGAAGTACCCGTGGACATGCGAAACAGATCGCGGAACGATTGCTCGAAAAACTAAAAAATCAAAGTATCCCAACCAAAAAAGGCGATGTTTCCATTACGGCAAGCATGGGAATCGCGGATCTGGCCCAGGCCACCAAAAAAAATCTGGATGCTTTATTAGATCTGGCAGATCAGGCGCTTTACGAAGCCAAACATGCCGGGAAACAACAGTTTTTCATCTTTGGCGAAATGTAATCGCATACTGCGTCAGTGCGGAACAAGTGAGTTTTAGATGACGGTGCCTTCAAAGGTGACTGTCACTTTTTTTATCAGATGATATACAATTCACCCGCATTTCCAGAAATCACCTTCCGAAAAGGAGTCTTTCATGCCAACCCCCAAAAAGCGTTTTGTCACCGCCGAGGATCTGTATTCTTTACAACAGCTTTCCAATGTCAATATTGCGCCCGATGGTGGTCATGTTATTTACCGCCTGCAACGCGTAGACCGCAAGACCGAGAAGAAATACGGCAACTTGTGGATCGTCCCAACGGGAGGCGGTGAGCCGCGTCAGTTCACCTACGGCGACCAATCCGATTCGTCGCCGCGCTGGTCGCCCGATGGCAGCACGATTGCCTTTCTATCCAGCCGCAATGGCAATGGCAAGCCTTCGCAAATTCATCTCATTCCCTTCGATGGCGGTGAGGCACGGAAATTGACATCCATTGACGGCGAGATCAATCTTGTGAGTTGGTCACCCGATGGGCGCAAACTGCTATGCACCGTCCGCAAGACAGATGCGGAAAAGTTGGAACGCGAGAAGGATGAGCAGAAGAAAAAGCTCGGCGTGGTGGTGAGGCATTACACGCGCCTCTTTTACAAATTGGACGGTTACGGCTACCTCCCCCACGAGCGGACTCACATTTGGCTGATTGATGCGCGCACAGGAAAAGGCAAGCAATTGACCGATGGCGCCGTCCACGATGAGACCTCCCCCACGTTCTCACCCGATGGCAGGACGATCGCTTTCGTCTCCAACCGCACCGAGGAGCCCGATGCCTACCCCGACTATGATGATATTTTCATCATGCCTGCGGATGGCGGCACACCTCGCAAACTGAAAACACCGATTGGCGGGAAATCCATGCTTTCGTTCTCGCCGGATGGCAAGTGGTTGGCATATCTCAGCAGCGAAGGCGAGAACTTACACTATAAGAGTACCAGTCTATGGATCGTGCCTGTGGACGGCTCACAGCCTGCCAAGAACCTGACCGAGAAATATGACCTGCATACCACGGCGGATGTCATCACCGATTTCGGCGCAGCGGAGACGGTGCCGCCGGTGTGGTCAAACGATGGAAAATTTATCTATTTTCAGGCAGCAGTTCACGGATCCACGGTTTTGAAGCGGATCGACATCGCTGGCAAGAATATGACGGAATTAATCGGTGAAGGTGGGGCGCTGGGAACCGTCTCGTTCGACAAATCCCAAAAGCATGTGGCGTATTTTTATGGCAGCATGCACGACACGCCGCAAATCCATTTGCGAGAGTTGGGCGGCAGCACGGTGCGATATCTAACGCACATCAATCATGATTATTTTGCCTCGGTGAAATTGCCCAAAGTGGAAGAGGTTTGGTACAAAGGCGCAGACGGCACCGACCTGCAAGGCTGGATCATGTTCCCGCCCAATTTTGACCCGAACAAAACTTATCCGTCGATCTTTGAAATTCACGGCGGACCGTGGACGCAGTATGGCAAGTTCTTCATGCATGAGTTCAATTACTTTGCATCAAATGGATACGTGGTGTACTTCACCAATCCGCGCGGCGGACGAGGCTACGGCGAAAAACATTCGAAGGCGATCTGGGGCGATTTCGGCGGACCCGACTATGACGACCTGATGAAGTTCGCTGACCTCATGGCGCGGAAGCCATACATCGACTCCAAACGTATGGGCGTGACCGGCGGCTCGTACGGCGGATTTATGACGCTGTGGATCGTCGGGCATACCAATCGCTTCAAGGCGGCTGTGGCGCAGCGTAGTGTGACCAATTGGGTCAGCATGTGGGGTTCGAGCGATTTCAACTGGATCTTCCAGTTCTGGGCAAAATCCGGTTCGCCGCAAGAGAGCATGGACAAGTTATGGAACATGTCACCAGTGAAATATTTGAGCAACACCAAAACACCCACGCTCATCATCCACAACGAGCATGACCATCGCTGTCCCATCGAGCAAGGCGAGCAAGCCTTTGTGGCACTCAAACGCGCAGGCGTGGAGACAGAGTTCGTGCGCTTCCCCGAAGAGCCGCATGGTCTCTCCCGCATTGGGAGAACGGATCGGCGCATTGCGCGGCTCAATCATATTTTGAGATGGATGGATAAGTATTTGAAATAGGGTAAACCTTAGTTGACTGTCATCTTGGAGATGACAGTCAACTTGAACAAATCCGACAAAAAATCTACAAAAGAGGTGATGGTAAAGAAGTTGGAAAAGCGGAAGAAACAGAATTGCCGATTATTACTTTTTACTAAGCGGAGATAACGATGCCAGAAGTGAGTAAGGATGCTGCCATTCTAATAGCAACCAGCTATCAAGCATTGAAAAGAGTAGAAAAAGGTGAAAAATCTACAGAAATTGCTAATTGCGTAGTTGTCATATTATTTGCGGGTTTTTTTATTGAAGAAAATCTAAACGTAATCATCAAAAAAATGAAAATGAATGAGGAAATGAGAGTCTTTCTAAATGGGAAGGAACACCCCGGACTCTTAGATAAAATTGCATGGTTCTACAATCAATATGTATCATCTGAAAGATTTTCATCAAAAAAAGAATTGTTCAAAAAAGATCTAAATGGAAATCCCCTTATCTTGAATAAACTCGAAAAAAGATTTCCAGGAATAAAAGAAATAATCGAATATCGTAATAAAATTGCTCACGGCGAGATAAAAACTGTCAACATAACTAAAGCCAAAAAATTGAGAGAACAGGCAAAAATAATTACAGACGAACTATTTGATTTAGCAAAGCAAAATGGGTTCGATATTCCACGAAACATTACATATAAATCAGCAATTACCTAGGTACATGTAATATAATAATAAAAATTAATGGACTAAAGGAATTCCCTACATGACCGAACACGTCAGCGTTTCAAAAATATCAAACTACGTCGGGCAGGACGTCATTTTAAAGGGCTGGGTCTACAACCGCACAGACAAGGGCAAACTGGTCTTTCTGCTCGTGCGCGATGGCTCGGGCTTCATTCAATGCGTTGCCTTCAAAGGTGACCTGTCGCCCGAACTCTTCGAGACCATCTCGAAACTGCCGCAGGAATCGTCGGTGATTATCACCGGCTCCGTCCGCGAAGATAAGCGCGCGCCCGGCATCCCCGGCGGGTTCGAGGTCGGCATCAAAGACTTGCAGGTCGTCCAAGCCGCAGAGGCGGACTATCCGATGGCGCTCAAAGACCACGGCGTAGACTTCGCGCTCGACAACCGTCACCTGTGGATTCGCATGCAGAGTCAGTGGGCGATCTTGCGCGTACGCGTGCGGGTCATGTCGGCCGTCCGCGAGTATTTGGACGGTCAGGGCTTCTTCAACCTCGACACGCCCATCCTCACCCCCGCCGCCGCCGAAGGGACAACCACCCTCTTCGAGACCGAATACTTCGACGAAGGCTCCGCGTTCCTGGCGCAAACCGGTCAACTGTATAACGAGGCGAATATTTTCGCGTTCGGCAAAGTCTACTGCTACGGTCCCACCTTCCGCGCGGAGAAGTCAAAAACGCGTCGTCACCTGACCGAGTTCTGGATGCTCGAACCCGAGATCGCTTTCTGCGACCTCGACCAACTCATGGACATTGAAGAGGGCCTCATCATCCACATTGCCCAGTCTGTGTTGAAAGATTGCGCCGCCGAGTTGAAGTTCCTCGGGCGCGATATTTCTCAATTGGAGAAGGTCACGGGTCCCTTCCCGCGCATGTCATATGACGATGCCGCCAAATATCTGATCGACCTGTACGAAAAAGAGACCGACCCCGAACGCAAGGAATTGCTCAAGTTCGAATGGGGCATGGATTTCGGCGCTCCGCACGAGACCGAATTGACCAAACTGCACGACAAACCGGTGTTTGTGTACGGCTACCCCAGCGCGGTCAAAGCCTTTTACATGGAACCGTGGCCCGACCGTCCCGAAGTCTGCAAATCGGTGGATTTGCTTGCGCCCGAAGGCTACGGCGAAATCTGTGGCGGCTCTGAGCGCATGAGCGACCCAGATAAACTGCTGGCGCGCATTCAACACGAAGGTCTGCCCGAAGAAGCGTTCAAGTGGTATTTGGAATTGCGCAAGTACGGCTCCGTACCCCACGCGGGATTCGGTATGGGTACCGAGCGCGTCACTGCCTGGATGTGCGGCATCGAACATATCCGCGAAGCGATTCCCTTCCCGAGAACGATCAAGCGAATTTACCCGTAGACAAAGTTCACAGAAAACAGAATCAAACATCCCCGTCGGCAGGAAGCGCAACGGGGATGTTTTCATGAAATGTCGGTTACGGAATGACGATCACCTGCCCCAGGAAGATCATATTTCGATCCGTGATCTGCGGGTTGAGCGCCACGATGTCATCGACACTGACTGCGTATTTCTGGGCGATCGAGCCAAGCGAGTCTCCAGATTTGACAACGTGGGTGCGGGTGGAAACTTTTTTGTCGTCGATCGGAATAGGTTTGGTGATGGTGCGCACTGGGATGGTCAGTTTCGCGCCTTCCGCAAGCAGTGCCAGGTTGGCGTCTAAAAGTTCATCCACGGTGATCTCATACTTCTCGGAAATGGATTTGAACGTGTCGCCGCTCTTCACCGTATGCGTGACTGGCTCCTTTTGTTTTACACCGGCAAATGCATACAGGTCCGCTTCGCTACCTCGGAACCAGTTCAGGTCGCATTCCGTTGGAGCGCCGATGTCGCTGGTCACGCCGTCGATGAGGGCGGTTTCCGAATACTGCCAAATTTTCCAATCCTGCCAACCCACAGCCTGTGTAGGCATGTTCTTGTTGGGGTGCATGTTCGGGTCGAACACATAGGGATATTGCGCCAGCCACAGCGGATAATCCTTCGCCCAAGCCGGCGCTTTGCCGTTGCGCGAGACATGCACATTGAGGTACTGGGTGCGCGAATAGATCATCGGCTTGAGACCGAACGCCTTTTCCACACGGTCCAGGACGGCTTTACAGGTATCGATGATCTTTGTATTGGTGGCATTTTCATTGTATTTGTCTTCAAGATCGATGATCGGCGGCAGTTCACCCCGGTCTGCGCGGATGGTGGAGATGAACAAGTCTGCCTGTTGCTTGGCATCCTGATTCGCGATCAAATAATGATATGCGCCGCGCAGCAGACCTTCCTTGCGGGCGCCCTCCCAATGAGACTTGAACTTCGGGTCAACATACCCTATCCCCGAAGTCGCACGCACCAGGGCAAACTTGAACCCCTGCGCGCGCAAAACCGACCAATCCACCTTCGGTTCCCAGTAACTTACATCCACACCATGAACAAGATCCATGTGTTCCTCCTTCGACTTCGGACATCTTTCAACAGGCTTTCAACTCATTGATTCAGACTATCACAAATCGAATGGAAAATCAACAAATTTGCCCTGAAGGTTGCTTAAGGTTTATCTACCCTTGCACTTTGGAATATGGTATAAGAATCACACCCTGCGGTGCGCGTGATATTGCACTCTACGTTTTGAGCCAACACCCCCTAAAAGGGTCCTTATCTTAACGGAAATAACGCGATAGGCCTGAGCCAAGGCGGCGTTTCCCGGTCAGGACCCACCTGCGAAAGCAGGTTCAAAACTTCGCAGTACACGGCACAGGCGGGGTACGCCATCATTGACGGAATGTTCCAGGTTAACATTCCGTCTTTTTTTGTCCACAAATCCTCCTTGACGAACTCCCACAAAAACGTGTACAATCCCGGCGTTAATTTCCGGGGCAGACAACCAAATAACGGAGTTGAAGCGGCTGGGTCTTATTTCAAATAAGATCACGAGGTGGAGGTTCTCCCGTGCGAACGGGACGCTAATCCCTTACGGAACGTAAGGTGAAAAAATCGGATAGATCAGCGGATGCCTCTGGAGCCAGATTCACTGGCTTCCTTCTCCCTTCCAAAGAAAGCGGAACAGGTATATCCTGCCATCGAAAACTACGCGGCGACGTGAAGGACAAGATGGACGCAGTGAACGGGCAAGCCTGTATTTTTTAGATTGGCTGCC
>DDSH01000030.1:0-136447 GCA_002343775.1 Anaerolineales bacterium UBA2395 | reverse complement strand
ACAGGTGTGCCCAGGCATACCTGTTTTTTTTTATTTCCCCCACCTCAACGGGAAGAAACGAGAAAATGCGCAAGAAACGGGTCGTCAACCCCACCCCAACCACATACAATCTTCCACAAGAAAAGGAGATTGATATGGAAAAACCGTTTGAACCTTACCAACATTATCAACTGATCGAACAAGCCATTCGATTCATCGAAACCAATGTGCAGCGACAGCCCGACCTGGAAGAGATCGCTTCCGCCGTCGGGTTGAGCGAATATCACTTCCAGCGCATCTTCACACGCTGGGCGGGCATCAGCCCCAAGCGCTTCATGCAATTCCTCACGCGCGAACACGCCAAGGAGCTGCTCAACCAGTCAGAAAACCTGCTGACCACCACGCACCAAGTCGGGCTTTCGAGTCTCGGTCGACTTCACGACCTCTTCGTCACCACCGAAGCCGTCACTCCCGGCGAGTACAAATCACAGGGCGCAGGCGTAACAATCCGCTATGGCATCCACCCCACCCCGTTCGGAAAATGCCTGATCGGCATGACCGAGCGCGGCATTTGTCACCTTGGCTTCGTGGATGGCAACGAAGGCAAAGCCGTGGATCATCTCGTCGAGCAGTGGCAGCAGGCAGATATGATCGAAGACTACCGTGCCACCGCCCCGCTGGTCAATCGCATCTTTCTGGACCCGAAGCCGGATTCGCCCCTCAATCTTCACCTACGCGGGACAAATTTCCAGATCAAGGTCTGGGAGGCGTTACTCAACATTCCCAGCGGCTCGGTGACCACCTACACTCAAATCGCAACACAGATCGGCAATCCTCGCGCCGTCCGCGCAGTAGGAAGCGCAGTCGGCGATAACCCGATCGCCTACCTCATCCCTTGTCACCGGGTCATCCGAAAAAATGGAGAGTTTGGAAATTACTTGTATGGTTCGGCACGCAAGAAGGCTATACTGGCGAGAGAAATGTCAACATCGGATTCCTGAAGGTTTGTAAAATTCCAAAGTAGAACTTTCGGGGTCCGACACGAATTCGAATCCTGAAGTTCTACTTCAGCGCTTATTGGTAGATCCGAAAGTAGAACTTTCGGAATCAAAAAAACAAAAGGAAAAGAATGAAATCTAAAATCTGGCTTGCGCTCCTCTCGCTGTATATCGTTTGGGGCTCCACCTATCTTGGCATCAAGGTCGCCATCGAAACCATTCCGCCGTTCTTCCACGCATCAGTACGATTTTTCATTTCGGGTTTGATCCTCCTTATTTGGCAGCGCGCAGTAGGAAGCGAAATGCCTACGCGCAAACAGTGGATTTCCACCGCCATTATTGGCAATTTGTTACTGCTTGGCGGCAACGGACTGGTTTCATGGGCAGAGCAATTTATCCCCTCCGGTATTGCAGCGCTGATCATCGCCACAGTGCCATTGTTTCTCGTCATTTTGGAGGCGCTCCGCCCCGGCGGCGTGAAACCCACCTGGCAAGCCATCGTTGGGTTGATCATTGGGTTTGTGGGCATCTTCATCCTTGTTGGTCCGGCGGAATTATCGGGCAGCGAATCGAAACTCGATCCGTTCGGCGTGATCGCCCTGTTGAGCGCCTGTGTCTTGTGGGCGTTCGGCTCCACGTACAGCAAATCCGCAGACCTGCCCAAGTCTTCTCTAATGACAACCGGTGCGGAGATGCTGATGGGCAGTGTCGGTCTGTTGATCGTTTCGCTCCTGACCGGCGAGTTGAACGGTTGGAATCCCGCCGAGGTTTCGTCTCGCTCGCTGATCGGGCTGGTGTATCTCATCACCATTGGCTCGATTGTCGGGTTTGGGTCATACATCTGGCTGCTGCAAAATGCGCCGATCTCATTGGTCGCCACCTACGCATACGTCAACCCGATCGTGGCGGTCATCCTTGGTTTCTTTTTTGCGAACGAAGCGCTGGAGCCGCGCATCTGGCTGGCGACAGCCATCATTATCGGGGCGGTGATTTTCATTAATAGCAGGGGCAAGCCCCAGGTCAGGAAAGAAGCGGAGAACGTCATTGTGGACGGGTAAGGTTGTGGAATGAGAATCAATAACCAGTGGCAGCAGTCAGTGGTTATCATCAAAGAAGTGAATCAAAAAAAGGAGAAAAAATATGGATTCAAAAGATTTGGTCAAACGTGTGAAAGAGGATAACGTCAAGTTCCTTTCACTTCAGTTCACCGATGTGCTCGGGGCGGTCAAGAGCGTGGACATGCCGATCCGTCACTTGGAGGATGTGCTGAAGGACGGGGCGTGGTTCGACGGTTCTTCGGTGGAGGGGTTTGCGCGCATTCAGGAAAGCGACATGCGCTTGAAGATCGATGTGGATACCTATGCGGTGCTACCGTGGTCTTCGCCTGAGTCCCGCCGTGCGCGCGTGTTCTGCGATATTTACACGCCTGCCGGCGAGCCGTTCGAGGGCGATCCGCGCGGCGCGCTGAAACGTATGCTTGCCAAGATCGCAGAACGCGGCTGGAAGTACAACATTGGTCCTGAGCCGGAGTTCTTCCTGTTCAAAAGCGAGAACGGTGGCAATGGTGTGCATCCCGTTCCCCACGACCTGGGTGGGTATTTCGATTTCTCATCCTTTGATGAAGCGGTTGTCGTGCGCACGGCATTGATGGATGCGCTCGACGCGATGGGGCTCGATGTGGAAGTGGGACACCACGAAGTGGCGCTCGGTCAGCATGAGATCGATTTCCGCTTCGCAGACGCACTCAAAGCGGCGGATAACGTCCTGACGCTTAAGTATACGGTGAAAGCCATCGCCGCCCAGCACGGGTTGGTCGCTTCGTTCATGCCCAAGCCTGTGTACGGAATCAACGGCTCCGGCATGCACTGCCACCAGTCGTTGTTCGATACAAAGACCGGCAACAATTTGTTCTTCGACGCGAAGGATGAAGCGCGCCTCTCGCCGCTGGCGTACTCGTTCATCGCCGGTCAGTTGGAACATGCCCGCGCGCTCGCTGGCGTGGTTGCACCGACGGTCAATTCGTACAAACGCCTTGTTCCCGGATACGAAGCGCCGGTGTACATCGGCTGGGCGCAGCAGAACCGCTCGGCGCTGATCCGCATTCCGCGCTACACCGAGGGACGTGATAAAGCCGTCCGTGCCGAATTGCGCTTCCCCGACCCATCGTCCAACCCGTATTTGGCGTTCACGGTCATGCTTGCCGCTGCGCTGGATGGCATCGACAAAGGCATGAAAGCGCCAAAGGCGTTGAACAACATCAACCTGTATCACCTCGATAAGGAAGAACGCACAAAACTCGGCGTGACCGAATTGCCAGGCTCTCTGGCTGAATCCCTGAGCGAGTTGGAGAAGAACGAAGTTCTCAAGTCTGCAATGGGCACGTATCTGTTCGAAGCTTATATGCGCGCCAAGTGGGAAGAGTGGGATGATTTCCGCCTGCGTGTGACCGATTACGAGATCGAACGGTATTTGGAAACCGCCTAAAGACGGTGAATAGCGTTCCGTAAGTAGTAACCAAAAAGGCATCCTGATTATCTCGGGATGCCTTTTTGGTTGGTGTGGGTATGAGTTAGTGGACGGCCGCACCGGCAAATTCGAGGATCTCGTTCTTGTCCTCGATGATGCGGACAAGCTTCCCATCGCGCATTTGCAAGACACGGTCCACGAACTGACACATGCGCAGGTCATGAGTCACGATAATGCCCGCCCGTCCATTTTCGTGGATGAGGTTGGCGAAGGTCTCCACCACCTGAAAGGCGCGTTCGGTGTCGAGGGAGGCAGTGGGTTCATCCGCAAGCACCACGGCGGGGTTGTGAATGAGCGCCCGCGCAATCGCCACACGCTGCTGCTGTCCGCCGGACATTTGCGCGGGCAGGTTATGCAGGCGTTCCGCCAGCCCAAGCCGCGCCAGCAACTCGTCTGAGCGGATGCGGCTGCCGTGATTCAATGCGCCGTTCAGACGCAGCATATATTCCACGTTTTCACGCGCCGTCAAAAACGGAATCAGGTTATTGGACTGAAACGTAAAGCCGATCTTCTCGCGGCGCAGTTTGACGCGTTCCCTCTCATTCATTTTTGCCAGATCCTGACCATCGATCAAAACCTGTCCGCTGGTGGGAGAAAGCAGCGCGGCAAGGATGGAAAGCAGCGTCGTCTTGCCCGAGCCGCTCGGTCCGACCAGCGCCACGAACTCGCCGGAACGCACTTGAAACGAAACATTATCCACGGCTTGAATGGTCGCGCCATCCAGCGAAAAAGATTTCACCAAATCACGAACTTCCAACGCAATATTTGACATGACTACCCTAACCTAAGCGCCTTGAGCGGCTCAATGCGAACAGCATAAATGATGGATACCATCCCGCCGACAGGACCAATGGAAAGCAATAATGCGACGGCGATCAGCGACCGAGCGCCATTGAAAACAAGCGGAATGGTCGGCGGAAAGCCGAGCGAGAACAGATAGGTCAATCCGCCTCCGATCCCGACGCCGAGCGCCGTCACGATGATGATCTGGATCACCGCTGACAGCCCCACCATCCCATTGGACGAGCCAATGGCTTTCAACACGCCGATCTGCGGAACTTTTTGCAAAATTTGGATCTGAAAGAAACCGCCAATGACGAGGATACCGATCAGCAAGGTGAAGAAGCCTTGCGCCTGCACCGTCCCTTGTTGAGCGGAATAACCGGGTATGTTGTTGATGGTCGTCTCGATATCTGTGACCTCAATGTTCGGGACGCGCTCCACAAGACGGGTCATCATCATGTCTGCTTGAGAGGGGTCGGTCAACCGCACAGCGACGATGTTCGGAAAAGGCGTGTCACTGCTCAATTCAGAGTCAGACTGCGGGCGGATCTTCTCCCACGTCGAAGGCGGGACGAAGATGGTCGGCTGGAAGAAGTAGGATTGTCCGCTGACCAAGCCAACGACCTTCAGTTCAAAGAATTCGTCGTCCACACCCTGTGTGGAGCGGATCTCGATCACATCACCAATTTGGATCCCGCTCCGAAACGCCACCTGTTGGTCGATGACCGTTTCGCGGGCTTCGCCGCTGCGGAATTCGCGTCCTGCCACGACGGGCGGCATACCGGGTCTGCCCGGCTCCGCGCCAAGCAGCGACACCTTCAACGGTTCGGGAAGCGAGACGATTTCGGTGGATGAGGTATAGACTGCACCGGCATCGTCCACGCCTTCGACACGGCGAATGGAACGGGCGGTGTTCGTCTCCAGGCGGCTGGAGGAAATAATGTAATCGGACTTTTCCAAAAAGACGACGAGCTGCGCATCCAGATTGGCGACATATTGACGGTTGCCATTGGCGAGCCCTTCGCCCAGGGCTGCGATGAACAACACCAGCAAGGTGATGAGCGCGATGACCAAAGCGACGAGGAAGAACCGTCCGCGATTGCGTACGACCTCCTTGATCGCGAGATAAGTTGCCAGGGTGAAATTTTTCATCATACTTCTTTCATGCTCAAACGAGCGGTTTCGAGTCGAATGGTTTGCTCCAATCCACTCCCATGATGCCGTGCAAGAGCAGATCTACAGGCGGGTGGTCGGCGATGTCTTCGTAGTAATACGGCAGGCGGATGCGTCCGTCTGTGCCGATGATGAAGGTGCCAGACATTTGATAGGCATCCTGCCCGGCGGGCGGAACTTCGGGTTTGTACCCCTTTGCGCGGGCAAGCCTGCGGTTTGAGCGCCAGATGCGAGGGGAGAGCAATGTCTGCCAGACCGAGCCGCGATACAAACCGTAGGCGCGGTAGGCGGAACGATCTGGGTCGGCAAGACAGGTGGCGCTGGGGGCGCGCTGGTCGCAGAAGGCTTTGGCAGATTCGGCTGAGGCGTGTGAAACGATGACGAGGCGCATCCCTTTTCCGGTCAGGGCTTGATGCGTGTCGATCAGCTGGTCTACCATCTCCTTGCATTGCGGACATCCAAAATGGCGTGTGAATGCCAGCACAAGGATGTTTTTCTTCCAAAATGAGGAAAGTTGAACGGGATTGCCGTTCGCATCCAGCAGGGAAACATCTGGAGCGGGGTCATTGAATTTGAGATGAGGATGGGTAGCCATGAAAATCCTTTGCAGTATAAATCCGCGCCGGGGAGACACGGACTCTAAAAATTCGATATCCACATTCTACCAGAATGCACAGATTTTGCAAAGGTTTTGCAAAATACGACTTTGGATTAAATTTCGAGGGCGTACCCGTGTTGGGTACGCCCTGTGAAGTTTTACGCAATATGCAAAATGGATTTTTGCACTTTGTTCCCCTCTTTGATCATGCGCCGCCAACTGGAGTTGTCGTTGAGCGAGATCCAGCGGCGTTCTTCGGTTCGGTAGAACCAGTCCTTGTCTTGCTGGTAATAGACCAGTACATTGGTCGATTCCCAGATGTTGAGGATCTCGTTGCCGTGTGCGTGGGTGTCGTCGAAGTCGGTGGTGGCGCGCTGTCCCATCTCGCTATACAGTTCGTTCAACTCGAGCAGGAGCGAATTGATCTCAGGCGTAAGGTGGCTGACCGCCAGCCCGATGCGCTTTGCTTCTTCGAACAAAATGGGGTAGCCATGCGAGGGGTACTTGGCATTGAGCGCGTTGGCGATCTCGCTTTGTTTGCTTTCCTCGGTGATGTGATAAGCAAGAAGTTCGCGACACAACATGATGGAAAGCGACTCGGCGCGATCGACGGCGCCGATCACCAGTGGATGCACATACTGAAAGAGCTGCTGGTAGGGGTTTTCGTTCTGGTCGGACCGTTGAGATTGCCACAACCGGACGACGCGGGTCAACTCGTCGAGTGAGACGCTGACGCGGTCATTGTCACGGTCGATGGGCGAAAGGGCGTGTGTCAGGGACGTATCCACGGGCGTGAGGTATGCCATCGGGCCCATGTGTATCTCGTTGGCGCCCAGGGCGATCATCGTGGCGGCAGAGGCACATTCCAAGGGAATGACAGCGATCACTTCACGGCAATACTGGCGCAGCAAATTGACGATACGCAGGGAGGCTTGCCCGTTGCCGCCGCTGGATTTGATGAACAGATAGATCTTTTCCTGATGCCCGATCTTCTCCAGAAGTTCGAACAGCGCCAGCACATCGTCATGGCAGACGCTTCCGCGCGGGTTATTGAAATAAGTGACTAGCGTTCCACCGAGTCTCTTGTTCAATTCCTTGATAATTGCCTGGGATTTCTCGAACAGGATCGGGGGCTGTTTTGCCTTGTGGGTCTTGCTGCTCTTGTTGTTGGCTTCCATCAATGTTTCTCCTTGCCACAGAGTTGAGAGGACATGGTATCACCAAACTCTATTGGATCAGCTACTCGAAAGTACTATTTTTATTTTTCCGTCCGCGACCAGAGCCAGCCGCCCATAAAACCAAATGCCTGCCCGGCAAGCGTGAACAGAATAGCGCCGGATAATCCGGTCTCTGCCAGCCAGACGGGGACACCAAAGACGCCAAATGCAAGCAGGTTGTAGGCAGCCAAGCCACCCAGCAAAATGCCCAACGACCAGCGCAATGCTGATGGTCGTCGGACGAATTGTGAGGCAATGGCATACATAATACCGGACCCCAACAGGATGATCAGCATGGCAATGAACCACGCTGAAACGCGCGGATAGCCCTGCAGCGTGATATAGGCATCCTCTTCGATGATCGGGGTGGGTACAGGAGTCGGTTCGATGGACTGGGTCAATTCAGGTACAACCACGGTAACCGCCACCGCGCCAGATTGGGATACATCCAATTGAAGCACTTCAGAAATCAGCGCTGGCTCGCTGGACACGCGAATTTCGAGCAATCCCGGTCTATCCAGACCAAAGGAGGCGCGCGCCACGCCCTGGGTGGTAACCGATTCCACCTGTTGCAGAATACCGCCGCCTTCACCGGTCAATACCATCGAGAACCGCACCACAGTCCCATCCGGGACGGCGCGTCCATTATGATCTCGAATGACGCCGGTGCGAATGGCAATGGTATCGCCGATCTGGAAGAGCGGGATCGGGGTGGGCTCCGGCGTAAGATTCGAGCCTGGGGTAACCGGCACAGGCGGAAGGTCCAGAAAGATCGGGATGATCTGGGATGGTTCCGGTGCAAGGACGGAGATCAGGTCATACCCCACTGCGGGGATCGAAACCGGGGATGAGCCGATCGGCGGCAGTTCCTGAAAAAGCAGGCGGACCGCCACATCCACGAACTGGGTCTGTTTGCTGTAAAGCGCGTAATAGGCGGTGAATTTGGAAAGCGTGGTGGTATCGAAGTAATACGGTGCACCGAAAGAAAACAGAATGACGTTGCGGTTCAGGATAAGGTCGGGTCTTTCACGCAGGAAACGGCTGATGAGGTCGGGCTGGCTGCGGGATGCATCTGTAATGGAGATGACCACCCAATCTGCGACCTCAAGATCGTCTGCCATGAACTGCATGTCATCCGGGGTGTCCAGCAACGCCAACAGACTATCAAAGGAATAGGAGGCAAGCCTGAAACTTTCCACCTGATTGCCGCCCTGCGGACCATACAGCCGCAACACCACCGATTCGAGCGCATCTTCCGCCAGCAAAGGTTGAAGTGGGCATTCCGCGCATTGCCGGACACTGCTCGAATCTGTGATGAAAACCAGGCGGTCATTCGCTTGCGGCGGCAGTGGCAGGATGGATGTCAGATCTGTGAGACTGGGGCTGATAAGGGTTGCGGCATTGCGCGCTACAGAAAAGGTCACACTGGAAGAATTGCCGATATCGGAAAGGTCTGCGCCGGGGAGCGTAACATTGGATAACGTGAAATTTTCATACAAGCCAAGCTTTGCGGTCAGGATGCGCATCACGGAATCGTCCACCCGTTGGGCAAATGCATCATCTTCGCGGTATTTTTGCGTGAAAAATTCGAGGATGCGAATCACGGTCGTGTAGGAATCGGGAGCATCATCCGATTTGACGTTGCCAAGATACAAAAGGTCGTTCCCCGCCAGGAAGGCATCGCGCGCCGCATTCCGTGCCGAGAACTGCCCGCCACCCGTCACATAAAATTCCCGGACAGCCTTCGCGCCGATGTTATCACTGACCAGCAGCCCGCCGTCAGAGTACCAGCTCAGGAACTGTGGCAAGGCCAATATCTGGCTCAAAGCTTGCGCATCGAAACTGATCGGCTTGGTGGTGGCGCGAATATTGCCTTGAAATCCTTGATACCGAATGTGAGACACAAGCAGCCCATCCACCTGCGCTTCAGGGGAAAGCGCGTTCCCCGTTACTGCGACGAACGGAGCCAGTTCCACCTGCTTGAGCTGCTCGAGCGATTTCCGCACTGTGGATACTTCATCTTCAGGCAGCCGGTCTGCGCCACCCGCGCCCGGGAAATGTTTGGCAACCACAAAAAGTTGCCCGTCGCTGCCAGCGTGCAAACCCTCCACGTAGGCGCGCCCCATCTCGCCGACCCAGTACGGGTCACCACCAAAAATGCGCGTGCCCAAATCCCCGCCAAGGCTGGATGAGATTTCCAGCACATCGAGCGAAGGTCCTAAAAATAAATTAAAGCCAAGCGTAGAAAGTTCTCGCCCGCGCACTTCGCCCACCTCGGCAGCGAGTTCCATGTTCCACGTTGCGCCGATCGCCATTTCACTGGGCAGGGGGGTCAGCCCGTTCAATATCTCGTCGGTCGGGTACCCATCCCCTTCCTGGGCAACCCCAACGAACAGGGGAACATATACGGGTTTTCTCGTCACGCCGGAAGCATCGGTGGAATAATTCACCGTGGCGTTCCACTCCATCCGCTGCAGGCTCTCGGTCAGCAACCGGGTCTGCGTCAGGGTATCTGCCGTGAAATTATCATTTTCCGAAAGCAAAACCACCCCACCAACATGGTAACGGTTGACAAGATTGTAGATCTGTGAATCCGGGCTGGTGTCGGTCCCCATAAAGGTAACCAGAAATAGCTGCCCCACCCGTTCCTCGGGCGTCATCGACTCGAAAGCAAGCCGTGCCGCGGCAGGCGGTGTGGCTGTCTGCGCCTGCACTGCGGCGGGAAACGCCGAAGCGATAAAAACAAACAAAAACAGGATTCGGAAAATACGCATCGTCCCCTCTTATATCACAAGTCAGATTTAAGACAAAATGGACGCCGCTCTTTGAACGACGTCGATTCCGCTTCACACCTGACTTGAGCCTGATCCTGCCATTCGGAAAGTTTCACCCACCCCTCCCAAGCGCCCGGACCGCCGCAGCCGGGTCATCGGTAAAGATGCCATCCACACCCCAATCTTTGAGGCGGCTGACCTCCTCTGGCGTGTTCGCCGTCCAGACATGTACCCGGCGTTTGAGACGATGGGCACGCGCCACCTGCTCGCGGCTCACGCTGGAAATATGCGGATGCAATGCCTGATAATCACCGAACATGAACCCGAACGACCTCGCCCACAAGCCGAGCCAGCCCGGCATGGCAAGCAATCCCCGTGGAATTTCAGGGAAGAGTTGCGCCGCGATCTTCAAATTGGATGAGAAGAAGGACGAGAAGAGAATCTGTTTCTGGTTGTTGTGCCGTTTGATGAGTTCACAGACTTTTTCTGTCAGACCGTCTTTCGGGGTGGAATAGTTGGTTAACTCGATATTGATGAGTTTTTCCCTGCCCACGGTTTCAAAGACTTCCTCAAGCAGCGGAACTTTCGTACCGGCAAACTGAGAGTCGAACCATGCGCCCGCATCCAACTCACGGATGGCTTCCAGCGTGAACGAAGCGACTTTGCCACTGCCGTTGGTGGTGCGTTCCACGGTCATGTCGTGAAAGACGACCACATGCCCATCAGCAGTCAGTTTGGCGTCCAATTCGACGCCGTCCGCGCCTTTTTGGATGGCTTGGGAGAAGGAAGGCAGCGTATTTTCCGGCGCATTTGCCAGGTCACCGCGATGAGCGAGAAGGATGGGGGTGGGGAAATTTTCCAGCATGATGGGTCAGGTTCGAGGTCCAGTGCGAAGCGGATTAAATGTCCACAAAATAGGCTTTGGCGGCGCGGTCAATCATCTCACGTGACATTGAAGGTTGTACGGCAAGGTACGAAGAGATGTCAATGATCTGGTCACACAAATCGCGCGGATGCGAAGCGCGCAGTTTCCGGTTTCGTTTGATGTACCATTCCTGTAAGAGATACGCCAGTCCTTGATCGTTGTATTCGATGCGCTTGTCCTGTGAGACGCGTTTGAAAATTTCGCGATATTCCTCGAAGGAGGGATCGCCGATCTCAACCTTGTGGCGCAAGCGGCGCAGGAAGGCTTCATCGACCAAGTCTTTTGGCGGCAGGTTGGTGGAGAAAATGATGAGTACATCAAAGGGAACTTCCACTTTGCGACCTGTGTGCAAACGTAAATAATCGACACGGTTTTCGAGTGGGACGATCCAACGGTTGAGCAGGTCACGCGGGCGCACCTGCTGACGACCAAAGTCGTCGATCAGCAAAATACCACCATTGGCTTTGACCTGAAACGGCGCTTCGTAGAATTTGGTGGTGTCGTCGAAAACGAGGTCGAGACCTTCAAGGTTCAACTCACCACCAACGACGATAAACGGACGGCGAATCTTCACCCAACGCGGGTCGCGGCGGGTATTGGATCGCAGATTTCCGGTGGGACCGGAGTTGGCATCCGTGTCAGGTGCCAGGCTATGGCTGACCGCATCGTACACTTTGATGACCTGACCATCCAACGACAATGCATAGGGGATATACATGTTCTGGCTGAGAATCAGATTCCCAAACGAGCGGGCGATGCTGGTTTTGCCGTTGCCGGGAGGTCCGTACATGAAAATGGATGTACCGGAGTTGAGCGCCGGTCCGAGCCGCTGGAAGGTGGATTCGGAGATCACCAATTGGGAAAGGATCTGGCGCATCGTGCGCGTGGTGACGGTGAGCCGCCCGCTTTTCTGGCGGCGGATGGCTTCGTTATAGACTTCGAACGGGACGGGAGCCGGTCCTGCGTACTGGCTGCGCTCCAACGCTTCCCTCGCGCGAATGATGCCCGCGCCAGTGATGCCATACGTATAGGCGCCCTCACCCAAACCGCCTTGCGACGATTTCACCTCGATGAGTTTTTCCTGTTTCAGGGTGGTGAGCAATTGATCGGTCACACCGGCAAAAGGCAGGGTGATTTCTTCGGAAATCTTGAAGCCCGTCAAATAACCACGAAAATACAATACTTTAAGAATGAGGTCTTGCAGCCATAGAGGGGAAAGCCCCGTATCTTCGAGGCTGTTGATCTGCGGAGGGGTAAACCCACCCACCGCGCCGGATATTTGTCCAGTTTGTCTCGTCATAATGAGTCCAATTCCAGGGAATAAAGTGTCGGCTCGACATGCCGATTATACTTCTTTTCGTTTATAATCCAGCCGCCATGAAACTATCTGTCATTATCCCCGTTTACAATGAAGTTGAAAGTATCGAAACCATTCTAAAGCGTGTGCAAGACACAAAACTTGCCCACGAGATCGTCGTCGTCGACGATGGCTCCAAGGATGGAACCCGCGACCTGCTCCCCAAACTGGACGGGAAGAAGGGCGTGCGCGTCATTCTGCATGAGAAAAATCAGGGTAAGGGCGCGGCGGTTCGCACCGGAATGGGAGCCGCAACCGGCGATGTACTGCTGATTCAGGATGCCGATCTGGAATACGATCCACGCGACTACCCGGAACTGCTCAAACCCATCCAGGAGGGTCTTGCCGATGTTGTCTATGGTTCGCGCTTTCTTGGAAGAGCCCATCGTGTGACCATGTTCTGGCACATGGTGGCAAACAAAATGCTGACCTTCTTCACGAATATCCTGTACGACACCATCCTCACGGATATGGAAACAGGCTACAAGGTCTTCCGCAAGGAAGTCATCAACGGCCTGACCATCCACGCCAACAGTTTTAACTTCGAGCCGGAATTCACCGCCAAGATCCTCAAGCGGAAATACCGCATCTTCGAAGTGCCGATCACCTTCAACCCGCGCGATTACTCGCAAGGCAAAAAGATCAAACTCCACGACGCTTTTGAGGCAGTCTGGGCGTTGATTAAGTACCGCTTCGTAGACTAACCGAAACCTGATCATTCCAAAAGAAACAGCCCGCAGAACGATCTGCGGGCTGTTTGCTTATCTACACCGATTAAGGCGCGACGTAAACCCTGTACTCGGAAATGTAATCACCAGCCGGGTAATCACCCATGCCATCATTGATGGCGCTCTTGAAGGTGACGCTGGTTCTAAGGTTATGTTCACCCGGCTGCCAGTCTGAAAGGACCGTATAAATGATACGGCATTGATTCCCGCCGGAAGGCAATTCCGTGACGGCAAACTGGTCAATCGGCACTTCCTCACCGTTCAACTCAAAGGTCACATCGATCTGACTGAAGTTCTGGTCAAGGACTTCCTTGGTGGTCGTACACCAGTAATACGCCCAGATCAGGTTCTCAGATCTGTTCAACGGGACAGTGTACGTCAACAAGCCAGGCACGGAAACTTCCTCCGCGGTATATTGCTCGCGAGCCTTGTCCTCAAGGAAGCTGGCTCCGCTCGAAAACGCAGATGTGGCTTCACTGGCTGAACCAACCGTCGGCGGCGCAGACGGCGTAATGCCAGCACCCTTCGGCTCACTAATGACGCGCAGCGCAGCATCGAGGATCACATCCTCACCTGCCAACTCGCGCTGGAAGTTCTGGATGGTCACCGGCACGTCTACATCCGGCACAACACCCGGTCCTTCGATGTGGATATTGCCATCCGGGTCGAGCCCGCGCGAAACGGTAAATTGGACATATGTATTTTCGGGCATGAGGAAGGCTTCCACGCCGCCGCCCGCCCCAGACGAAGGATATTGCCCGACAACCGTCGCGCGATCCTGAATAGTCATGGCATAAGAGAAAAACTCACATGCGCTGACACAAGCCGGTCCAACCAACACAACCACCGGACCGTCATACCGTAATTCTTCGCGCGGCGGAATCATGATCGATTCGCTGGCTGGGTCCAGATAGAACTCACCCGTCGCTTCATCGTACGAGGATCCCTTACCAACGACGATCTCCTCATCGAAGAAGTAGGCTGCCATTTGGTCGGCAAGCCAGCCGCTGCCGCCGCTGTTATGACGCATATCCAGAATCACGCCGGGAAGTTCATTCTGGATGAAGAACTGCAAAGCATATTCCCAGATCTGGATCGTCAGTACTTGATTGTCGGAGAAGCTGTTGATACGAATGTATCCATACCCGCTCGGCAGCACCTCATATTCAACCGGTAACGCCGAAATGGCTTCGCCCGCCGCAAAAGATGTAACGCTGAAGCTTTCCCGTTCCTGCACCACTTCCAGCGTTGCAGTCTGCTCGGAGCCGCCGGGGTTTACAAAGGTCACATCCACCAGCCCTTTTTCCAGGCGGAAGCGGGTGGCATAGCGCAGTTGTTGCAGACGTTCGATTTCAGGATTACTGAACGGCGAAGACCACGGCACAATGGCAGAGACAACATCACCAATGGGTTGACCATCCAAAGCAGTGATCTCAGCGCCAAATTCAATTCCAGCCTCTTCAGCCGGTGAACCAGACGTGATATAGCGGGCAACGACCGCGCCATCGTCCGTCTCACCCAGCGCAAGACCAATACCGCCGGAGATATCCGCCAAAAAGTCTTCATCGAGCGGAGAGGTATCCATGCCTACATGGGTATCCGGGATCGACCAGAGGAAGTCGCGCAACGCCAGAGCATAGGCGTAGGAATCCTTATCCTTTTCCGCCTGTTCGAAGCGCGGACGGAATTCCTTTTCGCGGGCATCCCAGTCAATATCCTTATATTCGGTGAAGGCATATTCCTTGCGGAATTTATCCAGCATGGCATCGAAAGCTTCGGTGTAGGTCATGCCGGTGAAATCGTCGAGGGCAGAACTCTCCGGTTCATAGAGATCGAGCGTCGGGTTTTCCGAGCGGTCGATCTCGAACGGAGATTGGTCCAAATCGATGACAGACCAACCCGCGGGCAGATCCATCAAGGGGTCATCATCGGTAAAGAGCATTTCATCTGCGCCAAAATCGGAGGGGAATTGCTGGTTTGCATCCGGCGCATATACGAGGTATTGACCACCATACACTTCAAGGAAGGTATCACTGTCAGAACTGACGCGTGTGGTTGCATATGCACTCGACCAGCCGCCGCCGAACAAGTCACGGCGTTCGAGGTAGGGATCGCCCCACGTATTGGTCCAATACGCAACGGCAAAGATCATCACACCCGTATCCTCCTCACCATCGTGATCCACATCGTTCAACGTACCTTTGGGTTCCGCGGGAAGTGTAAGGGTATAGGTAAACGGTGAGGTATAAAAATCTGATGTGATCTGCGCCAGCACCTGCGACTCGACCGGAATTTGGAACTTGCGGTCGCGGGTGACAAAACCACCCTGATCCTCCAAAATGATCACAGGTTCCGCCACACCCATCGTGAAGAACAGGTCGGTGTAGGTCACTTCCCCCGTCACAATACGCGGACCGGTCTCCCCCGTCATCTCTTCAGGAGCGGGTTCGGCGGCAGGCGCTTCCTCGGTCATAGTATCCGAGTCACCAAACATCGGCTCCACGCCGCCACAGGCAGCCATGCTCAAACTCAGGATGACGATCAATATCATTATTCGAAACAAACCAGGCTTCATACCAGCCTCCTAAAATTTTTTCAGGAATTATAATCCCGCTCATGAATGATTCAATAACTCGAATCGAACTGGAATTTGAACGCGCCGCACAAGCTCGGTCGAACGGCAACGAAGGACAGGCGCGCGTTTGTGCGCGGCGCGCAGCCGGTATTGCCATACGCGATCATTTCAAGCGCCGCGGGGTGCATCCCCCAAGTACAAGCGCCTACGACCTGTTGATCTTTATCAAGGAAGACCCGCTTCTTCCCCCAGACTTGAAGCGGGTCGCCGACCATTTGACCTTGCGCGTCACTGAAGAATTCAACCTGCCGGTCGATACCGATCTCGTCTCTGACGCCAGATTGTTGTGTGAATGGTTGTTAAACCATTGACGGTCACCCGAAAGTGACCGTCAATTGATTTTCAGTTATGCAGCCGATCTGCGACCGGTAAAATGGTAAAAAGCGCGCGCCAATGTGACAATCAGCATCATTCCAGACATCACGCCGCCGAAGACAAGCAACAGCCTGCGCCAATCGGTCAGACGCACGGTGATCTCGGTGCGGGTGGGCATTTGGATGCGTCCGCGCAGGCGTTGCACCAGGTCACTCGAAGGGGTCACCCGCTTCAAGG
This sequence comes from Anaerolineales bacterium UBA2395, assembly GCA_002343775.1. Classification (GTDB taxonomy): domain Bacteria; phylum Chloroflexota; class Anaerolineae; order Anaerolineales; family Villigracilaceae; genus Villigracilis. Next base: position 120,202 of record DDSH01000030.1, on the reverse strand, counting down.
TCCCGGCAAGATGCGCCTCGAGCATATCCAAATCTTCTTCGCGAGTCTGGTCGGTGCGTTTTGTCATACGTTTCCCTTTTTATAACTCTTATTCTGCGGGGTAAAGAACCAGACCCACGGTTCCCGGTCCAAAGTTAATGGCGAGCGAAATGGACAGGTCGGTCAGGAAAGATTCCTTCACATTGAAATTCTTCTTCGCCTCTTCCAACATCATCTGACCGGAGGGCAGGTCGCGGGCATGCATGACGCCAACAACGACCGGGCTATCGCCAACGAGTTCCTTCCCAAGCGCAAGCACGCGCTCGACGGCAGATTTGCGGGTGCGGACGCGGTCCACCATATCCACCAGACCGTCTTTTAGCATGGCGATCGGCTTGACGTTCAATACCGAGGCGAGCGCGGCGGAGAGGGTTCCCACCCGCCCGCTGCGGCGGGCATATTCCAAGGTTTCGAGGGTGAGGATGATGTGAACTTTTCCACGCACTTCTTCGATGTATTTGACGATCTCATCCACGCTCTTTCCGGCGCGTTCCATCTGGCGGGCGGCACGGCACATAAATGCCACACCCATTGAACCGGCGAGTGTATCCACAGGGACGACGTTATATGTGCCTTTCAATTCCTCTGCGGCGGCAACCGAGGAGGCATAAGTTCCAGAGAGTTTGCTGGTGATATGAATAGAAAGGACTGTATCGCCAGGCTGCGCAACCTTTTTGTAGAATTCCACGAACTGATGCGGCGAAGGCTGGGAGGTTTTCGGGTGCGGCAGGCTTTTGCTGTCTACCAGCTTGTAAAAGCCGTCCAGGTCAATCTCAACGTCCTGGATGTAGGTTTTCTCTTCCCCAAAATGGATATTGATGGGGATGCGCTGGATATCGTACTGTTGATACCAGTCGGATGGGATATCCACTGCGCCGTCGGTCACAATTCTCAACATGGTTTACTCTCCTTCGAAAATAAGGTTTTGGTCTTCCAATTGGTCGCGCAGAGCCAGAAGCGTACGGTGATAGAGGCTCTTCACGGCTCCCTCACTTCTACCCATAATCCTGCCGATCTCGGCATTGGACATGTCTTCGACGAATTTGAGGATCAGCAAATTCTGCCTTTCGGGCGGAAGTTTGCGGATCATCTTCAACAGCGCTTCCTGCTCCTGAGACCTAACCAAGTTCCCTTCGGGGTGTTCACCCCTGGCAGGCAAGATGGGAAGGTCGTCGATGGGAATTTCCTGCTTGCGGCTGCGGTCACGATGCCAGTTCGCCACGAGATTATGGGCGATGCGGTACAGCCACGCAGAAAATGGAACGCCCCGGTCGGTGTAATTAACAATGTGGTTCATCGCCCGCTGAAACACACGCGCGGTCAGGTCTTCGGCATCGTGCGAATTCCCGGTGCGATAGTACACATAGTTGAAGATGCGTTCCACATAGTGCGCATACAGCTGACCGAATGCATCCCGGTCACCCTGTGAGGCGCGCGCAAGAACTTCCTCTTCGTTGTAGTCCAATTCCGACAAGTGAGAAACCTTACCGGCGGGATTTGCTTAAATAACACCGCCGGATTTGAGAAGTTACACTCAGTATAACATGAGCAATTTCCCCTAAATGGTAGGGGGAAGAGTAGGGTTAACCATACCGACAGGCAGAACCGCTTTGGGGATAATGCAAACACTTATTGTTCAAACCAATTCAAAGGAGAATTAACCATGAAAAAGATTTTATTTATAAATGCGTTAATGCTTGTCTTGCTGGCAGCTCTGTTCAGCCCGGTTTCCAACTTAACAGACGTTCAGGCTCAATCCACCTGTTTGGATGCCGCCGGTGCGCCCATTCCCTGCCCACCGACGGAAGAACCGTCCACGGGCGGCGGAAGCGATGACAATTCAGGCGGCGGCTCGCAGCCCGGTGGCGGAAACCCCAACCCGCCTTCGGTGATCACTGCCACGCCCAGCGCAACCCCTACCCCTCAGCCCACCAATACGCCCCTGCCTGTTTCAGATAAGCCAACGGAAAATCCCACCAAGAATGCACCTAGCAATGATCCAACTCCAACACCAATGGTGATTGCTAATCCCTCTTCCGATGATTCGACTACAGGCGTAGTCGCTTGGGAAAAGGATTGCAGTGAAAAAGAAAGTGAAACTGCCCAAGTTAAATGCATTGAAGATTGGTTAGCAGTCTGCACAAAAGGCAACGGCAGCCCTTCCCAAACAGTTAAACCTGATGGTGTCATTACTGTTTCATGCTCATATGGAAAAATGGTATTTGAACCTACGCCGCTTGCCATTGCAGGAGCAAATGAAGATAACTTGATTGGAAGTTGTACACAGGAAGACGCAATTGACAGATCCCTTGCCGATTGCTTTGCACGTTACACATGCGAAGATGGAACGCTGGTGATCAAGGTTGACCTTTATAACGGTAATGGAACGGCTTACGACTTTTATTGTATTCCTCATAAACCTACCTTTCCCCCTGGCGGCTGGCTTCCGTGGATCGTGGGCATCATTGTCATTCTGATCGGTTTACTTTTGCCCGCAGTGCAAAAAATCCGTGAAGCCGCCGCACGCTCCTCCTATGGGGGGCAAACCAAGGAACATGTCCTACTCAACAAGGACGATGAACCGCAGGAAGCCAAAAAAATCTTCATCGGCGGATTATCTGCCAAGCCGGAAGAGCCCCAGCCAATGGACTACCTGCTCACTCTGGATGGCATTCCCGGCGAATCCAAAGACAAAATGCCCAACAACAAAAATCCTGAACTTGTGAAGAACAAGGATGAAGAACCTAAAGCCCCATTTATCCGTTTTGACGGCGTGGATGGCGAAGCACATCCCCACGATGACACTCCAGATGAGATACAAAACGATGGAAAGAAGAAAAAAATCAGAAGGCCCACAACTGGCGGTGGTGGCGGTTTAAGTGGACCCGGCTTTTAGGAGAACTCAATGAAAAAGTTATTTCTCACTTTCTTAATGACAATCTTCATCCTCACCGCCTGCGGAGGGGGGACACAACCCGCCGCAAACCAGACCGAGGAGCCTGTCACCACCTCTCAGACAGAATCCAGCCCTGAGCCGACGGAACTGGTCGAGGTCAAATTGGAGCCTCAAGCCGGAGACACCCCCAGTTATGTGGATGGTTCCACTATCGTCTACGTCCCCGCTGGAGAGTTCAGCATGGGCGTCCAAAACGGCGTGGATAACCCTGAGCATACCAACTCCACTGGCGGGTATTGGATCTATGCCACTGAAGTGACCAACAGCCAATACGCCTTGTGTGTGTCGCTCGGTCAATGCACCGCGCCAGATACAAACATCAACCCAGAGTATGCAAACGAATTAAATGTCGCTTTGCCTGTTACTGGTGTAAATCACGAACAGGCAGCCGGTTACTGCGCCTGGATGAACGGACGCCTGCCCACCGAAACCGAATGGGAAAAAGCCGCCCGCGGAACCGATGCCCTCATTTACCCGTGGGGCAATGATGCGCCTGCCTGCGACAAGTTGAACTTTGCCGATTGTCAGAAACTCTCCCCTGATAATGTCATTGCCCGTGAAGCCGGACGCTCTCCCTACAAACTGTTCGATATGGCTGGCAATGTCTTTGAATGGGTACAAGATTGGTACGACCCCGAAGCCTACACCAAGGGCATTTCACTGAACGAGCACAAAGTCATTCGCGGCGGTGCATTCCACTCTACGGCTGAAGATGTAAGAACCTTCGTCCGCTCCTTTGAATTGCCCACTGTCGCCCGCAAAGACCTCGGCTTCCGCTGTGTGTTGGAAAATGAAGCCGTGCAAAATGCCGCCCCAATGTGTGAAATGGGTGTTGTTGTAGCGCCGGATCCACAATATGAAGATTGTTTTTATGAATTAGATGTAACCGCCACCTATTGCTCTAGTGGGAAGCCGTACGCTAATGTGAAAATCAATACCAATGATGGACAATACATCGGTGGCTTTGGAGCGCTTCCACCTGGCGAATGTAATCTAGGCGATCCGGCTGTCTGCACCGGACCAGAACTTTCCTCCTTTGAGGTGAAAGGAACCAAGAAATGTGTAGTGCCAGATATAGGAAACACAGAATGTCCCCTTGGCTATGAATCCCAAAACAATGTCTGTGTATTGGTAGGATCGAACGAGCCTGGCGTCTGTCCAAATGGCTTCAACACAGACCCTAATTTGGGATGTTGTTCAGTAGTCATTGCACCAGATCCCATGTGCCCGCCTGGGTATGGGTATGAAGCGCCACACTGCACCAAATATATTCAAAGCACAGTTCAAGTGAACCTGCCATCCTGTACCATTACAGATAAACCCACTGAAGAACCTGAGCCCACTGAACCGCCTATTTGTATTCCTGACCCTGCCACTGGCGGCGGATGCCCATAAAAACTACCGTTTCAATAAACAAGGTCTTGCATTAATGCAAGACCTTGTTTATTGTTTACTTGAAAGCCCCTTCTCCAACGCCCATGCCGCGGCTTCGGTGCGATTTTTTACCCCAAGTTTTCGCAGAATATTGGCGACGTGTTTTTCGACGGTTTTCAGGGTAATAAATAATTCTTGTGAAATTTGCTGGTTGGTTTTGCCCTGTGCCAACAGGAGCAGGGTTTCGGCTTCGCGTTCGGTAAGTGATGAGAATGGCGTTTCTAGAGGATGCGCCAATGACAGCGACAGGCAGGATGTCAGCACGAAAGTAACGGCTTCCTCCAACGGCAAGGACTGTCCACGCGCGTATTCGCGGGTAAAAACCGCCTCCCCCAATTCGGCGCGGGCAGACTGTACCGCCGCATCCATGCCGTTCCACATATTGGGAACGGTATCAAGGGCGCGTAATCCTCTCCAGGTGGCTTCATTCATCCCCAACAGAAATGCCATGTGCATCGGCTGGTTTTGCAGGGATGCGAGCCACGCGCTCAATCGAACAAATCCCCCCATCATCACGCGGTCCACCTGTTCGAAAGATAAAGGCAGCCCCTCCCGAATGGACTCGGAAGCCGACAACGTGTCGCCGCGCAGAAGCGCAAGCGATGTCAGACCGATCAGCGCGTTTGTCAGCATTTGTTGAAAGCGATGCTTGCGCGCCGCATGCACCGCCGCCTCATAATGCGCCCGCGCCTTGCCGAGATCGCCCTGGAGCATAAAAATCTCGCCCATGCCCAGGTTGCCAGCGGAGATCATGTAGGCATCCTTGCTTGCTTCGGCATGGTACAGCCCCTTCTGACTGTGAAAGACCGCCTCCGGCAAATTCTTTAACACAAAAATATGATGATTGCTCAGATTCCAATGCAAACGGGTCTGCCCCCAGTAATCCTCCAGTTTTTTATAGATAGCCAGGCTTTCCTGATAACTATTCAGCGCATCTTCATAGTTTCCGGTTTCGGCCAAATTAACCGCCTTGTTGTTAAGCGCAAAGGCAATGCGGCTTTCATCGCCAAGTTTGCGGTACAACGCCAGGCTGGACTCATGGAACGCAAGGGCTTGGTGAAAATCGGCAGAGAGCCAGGCGCAAGTGCCCGCCATGCTGAGCAGGTTCGCTTTCAAGGCGAGCGTTTGCTGGTCAGGAAGAACGCTTTGTTCGATCAAGGCAAGCGCGCGATTGGAGAGAGGAATCAAGTCGTTGTAGAGTGCGCGGGTCATCCAGTATTGTTCGAGATGGGAAAAAATCCACAACCCGTCCAGCCAGAGTTGGGAATCGACGGCTGCGGCGCCGCCGATCTCCATTGCCAGCATCAGGTTGGGATATTCCATTTCGACGACATCTAGCCATGCCGTCTGCTCTGCGCCGCGCAGGTGCATCTCAGCGGTTTTTGCCAGATCGAGATATAAGGTCATGTAACGTTGTTTGATCCCATTCAATTCACCCTGGGCGCGGATTTCGTCCCATGCAAATTCGCGAATGGCTTCGAGGATGGTGAAGCGGGGATCTTCGTCATCGGCGGATGTTTTTTGAATGAGGTGTTTGTCTGCAAGCGAGTCGCTTAACTCGATGGCGCGATACTCGTCCGTGCCGATCAGGCTGGCAAGGGTCAGGATGCCAAAACTGCCGGGGAAGACCGAGGCGAAACGCAGGGCGCGCTGCTCTTCGGCGGTGAGCAAGCCGTAACTCCAGGCTATGGTTTTTCGGAGGGACTGCTGACGTTCGGGCAGGTCTTTGGCCGAGGCGGAGAATAGGTTTAGGAAACGGGAGGCAGGCTCGAGGTCCGGTTGGAGGCGGGCAAGCATCACCTGCGGGCTGAAGAGTTTGACGCGCAAGGCGGCGAGTTCCACCGCCAGCGGAAGTCCGCCGAGTCGCTGGCAGAGTTCGGCAATGGCGCGGGCATCCTCTTCGGAAGGTTGAAAATCTGGTTTGACAGACCGGGCACGCTGGATGAAAAGTTCGACTGCCTTTTCCGTACCCAACGGCGGTAGCGGATATACCTGTTCGGCGCGCAGGTGCAATGGATCGCGGCTGGTGACGACGATCTTGAGTTGCGGCAGACCATCGAGCAGGTCGGCAACAAAACCCGCTCCACTCATGAGGTGTTCGAAATTATCAAGGATGATCAGCGGTTGGCGGCGAACAAGTACCTCTTTGAAGCCCTCCAGCAGACTGCGGCCCGCTTCGTAGGGAATTTTGAGCGCGTGCGCGATCTCGAGCGGGATTGCCTCGCTTTTGGTGAGCGCCGCCAGGTTGATGAAATACACGCCGTCCTTGAATACGCCTGCAAGGGTCTGGGCGAGGCGCACGGCGAGGGTGGTTTTGCCTGCACCGCCAAAGCCGGTGATTGTGAGGAGACGGGTGGCATCATCGCACATTACCTGCTGCAAGGCTTGCAGTTCCCTTTCCCGTCCAATGACCACGCCACGCAAGGCGGGTACATTTGCGGGAACATAAACTCCAACCTGGCTACGAGGACTGCCCATGGAAAAATTATAAAACAATCGATTGGGTATAATAAAAGATTGTTTGCCAACTGAAAGGTTATTCCATAAACAGAACACTTGTACTATAATTGAAAAGGTTTCCATTTCTTCAACAAAGGTTAATCCATGTCATCCAACAAAATTCGTGTGGTAGGCGCGCGCGTCCACAATTTGAAAAATATCACCGTGGAAATTCCACGCGATAAGTTCGTCGTCATCACCGGGCTTTCGGGGTCGGGTAAATCGTCGCTGGCGTTTGATACCATCTTCGCCGAAGGTCAGAGGCGGTACGTTGAATCGCTTTCAGCGTATGCGCGCCAGTTCATCGGTCAAATGGACAAGCCCGACGTGGACTACATCGAAGGGCTCTCCCCCGCCGTTTCCATCGACCAGAAATCCACCAGCCACAATCCGCGTTCCACCGTCGGCACCGTGACCGAGATCTACGATTACATGCGTCTCTTGTTCGCGCGCGCGGGCATTCCACACTGCCCCGTCTGCGGACGTGAGGTCAGCAAACAGTCGGCGCAAGAGATCGTGGACAAGGTTCACAACCTGCCCGAAGGCACGCGCATCCTCATCCTCGCCCCGCTGGTGCGTGGACGCAAAGGCACCTATCAAGCCGTCTTTGAAGAAATTCGCAAGGCTGGCTTCACTCGCGCCCGCGTGGATGGAACCGTTCACTCGCTCGACGATGAAATCGAACTCGACCGCTACAAGCAGCACACCATCGAAGCCGTGGTAGATCGTCTTGTCATTTCGCAAGAAGGCTCGAAGGAAGACAAGAAAGCCGCCCTCACCCGCCTGACCGACTCGATCGAAACTGCGCTCAAATTCGGCGAGGGATACATCACCGTCAACCTTGTCGATAAAAAAGAAGACATCGCCTACTCGGAACATCTCGCCTGCCCCGAACACGGCTCGACCGTGCCCGAAATTGAACCGCGTACCTTTTCCTTTAACACACCCCAAGGCGCCTGCCCGGATTGTCAGGGACTTGGTTCAAAGTTGGAGATCGACCCTGCCCGCATCATCCCGGACGATAGCCTGGCTCTGAACGATGGAGCGATCGCCAGCATGGAGTGGGGTCCGCGTGAAGAAGGCGGCTATTACTGGAGCACGCTCGTCACCGCCGCCAAGCATTACAAGATCGACCTCGACGCGCCATTTAGAGATTTAACCGATGAACAGAAAAAGGTCGTTCTGTATGGCACTGGCGATAAACAACTGCCGATGAAGTACACCAACTCGAGCGGATTCGAAGTCAAGTTCAGCCGCGCATTTGAAGGTGTCATCACCAATCTTGAACGCCGTTACAAAGAGACCAACTCAGAATACATCCGTGAAAAAATTTCGGAATACATGTCTGACCGCCCATGCCCAAGTTGCGGAGGAAAACGTCTCAACCCGGCGGCTCTCGCGGTGACCGTCGACGATGTCAACATCGTCCAAGCCAACTCGTGGCCCGTGTTGCAAACTCTCGAATGGGTCAAGAAAATCTCGGGCAAAGGCTCACCGCTCACCAACAAACAGAAGACGATTGCCGAGCGCGTCATTCGCGAAATTCACGAACGCTTGAACTTCCTCGTCAACGTTGGCTTGGATTATTTGACCCTCAACCGTTCGGCTGTGACCCTCTCTGGCGGAGAAGCCCAACGCATCCGTCTGGCAACACAGGTTGGGTCGCGTCTCGTCGGCGTGCTCTACGTCTTGGATGAACCTTCTATTGGTTTACATCCGCGTGATAACTCAAGATTACTGGAAACACTCAAAGGTCTGCGCGACTTGGGCAACACGGTTCTGGTCGTTGAGCATGATGATGAAACCATCCGCGAATCGGACTGGGTGATTGACCTTGGTCCCGCCGCGGGTGAGCATGGCGGACAGGTCATTGCAGAAGGCACGCCCAAGCAGATTTTGGCGCACCCAAAGTCACTGACTGGACAATATCTCTCGGGCAGGAAACAGGTCGAGGTCCCGAAAAAGCGGCGCAACGGAAATGGCAAAATACTGAAGATCGTCAATGCGACAGCAAACAATCTCAAGGGAATCGACGTCTCCATCCCGCTGGGAAGGCTGGTCTGCATCACGGGCGTCTCCGGTTCGGGCAAGTCCACGTTGATGAGCGACATTCTGTACAACGAACTTGCCGCGCAATTGATGGGCGCGCGGACGCAAGCTGGCGAACATGAGACGATTGAAGGCATTGAGTATCTCGATAAGATCATCAACATCGACCAGTCGCCTATTGGGCGTACTCCGCGCTCGAACCCGGGCACGTACACGGGCTTGTTCGATGAAATTCGTAAACTATTTGCCGAACTACCAGAATCAAAAGTGCGCGGTTATAAGCCGGGACGTTTCTCATTCAACGTGCATGGCGGACGTTGCGAAGCCTGTCAGGGACAGGGCGAGTTGAGAATTGAAATGCAGTTCCTGCCAGATGTGTACGTGCCTTGCGATGTCTGTCATGGCAAACGTTTCAACCGCGAAACCTTGCAAGTGATGTTCCGCGACAAATATTCGATTGCCGATGTGTTGGACATGACCGTAGACCACGCGCTCGAAGAATTCCAGAACTATCCGCAGATGCAGAATAAATTGAAACTGTTGCAGGAGGTCGGCTTGGGTTATGTGCGTGTCGGTCAGCCTGCGACGACGCTCTCCGGTGGTGAAGCACAACGCGTGAAACTCTCGAAGGAACTTTCACGTCGCGCTACAGGGCGCACGCTGTATGTTTTGGATGAGCCCTCAGTTGGGCTACACGCAGCGGATGTCCACAAATTGATCGAAGTGATGCAAAGACTTGTAGATACCGGCAACTCGGTACTTATCATCGAACACAACCTCGACATCATTAAAGTTGCCGACTGGTTAATTGACCTGGGTCCCGAAGGCGGCGACCGCGGCGGCGAGCTGATCGCAGAGGGCACGCCGGAACAGGTGATGAAGATCAAGGGATCGTACACAGGGAAATACCTGAAAGAACACATGAAATAGAATCGCAAAGGTCGAAAGTCAATCTCTTCCCAGACTTTCGACCTTTGACTTTTAACGCATGAAACGTTTTTCAGGTAGAATTATTTTGCATTCCCTTCGGCTGGAAAATGATCGAGAAAAGGGTATCGCAAAAAGGAAAGGATTCAATGTCTAACACACCTCCGTTATCAACACCTCCCGGGTCACTGGGCTCGTTCCGCAAACGCCGCAGAAGCGGACCCAACGTTATTGTCATCCTCGCAGGCATTCTTGTAGTGGGCGGGCTGGGATTGCTCATCTACTGGATGCTGCTGCCCGGCAAACCATTGAACACGCTCATTGCCACCGAAACCCCCACCCCCACGGTCACCAACACAGCCACAAGCACCAGCACCCCCACACCAACGTTTACGGAGACGCCCACCCCCACCATTACGTTCACGCCAACCTTTTCTGCTCCGTTCACCTACACAATTCAAGACGGCGACTATCTCGCCCTGCTTGTCGAACGCTTCAACCTCGGCGACGACGGCGTGGCATTGATCCTTTTACTGAACCCTTACAACCCGGATACAGGTGTTGGCATCGACCCAGCGACACAGGTTGTCATCCCTGGGCAGGTCATTTTGCTGCCCAACCCCGGCATGCTACTCCCCACCGCCACCCCCATCCCGCCTGATTTGCCGCGCGGCACAATCGTCGAATACACCGTTCAGGCTGGCGACTCGCTCGGCAGCATCGCCGACCGCTTCAACAGCACCATCGACGACATCATCGAAGAGAACGAGATCACCAATCCCAACGAACTTTTTGTCGGGCAGCTGTTGCGCATCCCCGTCAACATGGTAACGCCCACGCCCACGCGTCCGCCCACCAGCACGCCCATCACCCCGGGACCAGGCACCTTCCTACCAACCGCCACGCTGACACCCATCAACGCGGCACCCACGGCAACCAGCACCCCATAACCCTAAAAACCTCAAACCCCATGCGCGGTCGCAAATTGCCCCTTCTTAAAAAAGCAATTTGCGACCGCGATCTCATAAATTTGCCTTCGGTTTTTGCTGGAATTTGCTGGACAAATCCCACCCCATCATGTAAAATAACCAGCCGTTATAAGAAAGTAAGAATTTTTGGAGGACGACCTTGGCTAACATTCAATCCCAGATCAAACGCAATCGTCAGAACGAGAAGCGCCGCCTGCGTAACCGCACCATCCGTGGCGCCGCCCGCACTGCCGATAACGCTGCGCGCAAAGCCCTTGCCACCAGCACGCCTGAAACCAAAGAAGCGGTCATGACCGCCATCAGCGCACTGGACAAGGCTGCCGAAAAAGGCATTATTCATAAGAATAATGTTGCGCGTCGCAAGAGCCGCTTGATGAAGCGCCTTGCAGCCTTGACCACAAAGAGCGAATAAAATTTCTCTTTCAAGCAGAGCGGGAGTCGCAAGACTCCCGTTTTTGTTATACCCACACGGGCAGTATATGTCCACTATTATCTTCCTCAACGGAACTTCTTCATCCGGCAAGACCTCCCTGCTCAAAGCCTTGCAAACGCGATTGCACGAGCCGTATCTGGATATGGGCATCGACAAGTTCATCTGGATGCTGCCCAAGCGATACCTTGATCGTCCGCTTTGGGATGATGTCCTCGGAAAAGCGCATCAGCCTGGACCGGTGGGTTTGACTCTTTTCTCTGGCATGCACCACGCCATCGCCGCAGCCGCTTCGCGTGGAAACAACATCCTCGCCGACCATGTATTCGTGGAAAAAGCCTGGGTGGACGAATGCGCCGAATTGTTCGCCGGGACGAATGCCTACCTCATCGGCTTGACTTGTCCACTAAATGTATTGGAGCAGCGTGAGAAAGAGCGTCAAGATCGTACGCTCGGACAAGCAAGATTGCAATATGAGGTCATTCACAAATACACAAGGTACGACCTCGAATTGGATACCTCCAAACTAACAGTTGAAGATTGTGCTGAACAAGTCATTGTGCGACTAAAATCTCGACCCGCTGCTTTCAGAAAATTAAAAGTTATAATCGATTGAAATATCCAGAGGATCGCTACACCCATGTTTCAAAAAGAACAACAACTCATCGAAGACAAGATCAAAGAATATTGCAAGGGCAACGACATCGCGCTGGCGGAGTTGAAGTGGCAGCCCATCCCCTTCTCGGGTGAATGGGGTTTTGCCACATCCTTCTTCCAGACGGCTGCCAACGAAGCCAAACTCGGCAAGGGGAACAAACTTCCAGTGCCGCAAAAGGCTCAGGAAATCGCCGAACAGGTCAAAGGTCAGATCGGAAGCGTGGCAGGAATCAGTCACATCGAAGCGGTGAAAGGCTATCTCAATGTTTATTTCAAGACCTCTGAATATGCCCATCGCGTAGTGGAAGAAGTGCTGGCGGGCGGCGTGGAATTCGGGCGCGGCGCTCCCAAAGCGGAGACGGTCATGGTCGAATATGCCCAGCCGAATACGCACCACTCGTTCCATATCGGGCATGCGCGCAATACCATCCTCGGTGAAGTGCTGGCGAGACTGGTCGAATTCGCTGGATATAAAACAATCCGTGCTTCGTACCCCGGTGATCTCGGTCTCGGCGTCATTACCGTGATGTGGATCTATGACAAATTCTACAAAGGGCAGGAACCGGCTGGCGTGCATGAGCGCGGACAGTGGCTGTTGAAGTTGTACGTGGAAGCCAATCAGTTGTTGGAAAAGAAAGAGGACGAAACGCCCGAACAGACCGCCCAGCGCGAAACGTACGAAGCCGAACGGCGCGAGATGTACCGCAAGTGGGATTCGGGCGATGAGTACGTGCGCGAACTCTGGCGCGTGACCCGCGAATGGAGTTTGGAAGAACTGCGCGAAGTGCTGCACATGCTCGATGTTAAGATGGATGTGTGGTTCTATGAGTCTGAAGTGGATGAACCCTCGAAAGCCATCGTCGAAGAGTTGATTGCCCGAAATATTGCGGATGACGAACGCCCAACCGGCGGTGCAGTGATCGTGAAGATCGATGAGAAACTTGGGCTGACCAAGGAAAAATACCGCACAAACGTCATTTTGCGGCGTGATGGCACAACGCTCTACCTCACGAAAGACCTGGCGTTGGCGAAGGTGAAGTTCGAGCAATACCATGTCAATCGCTCGATCTATGTCGTGGATGTACGCCAGTCATTACATTTACAGCAGGCGTTTGCCATCCTTAAATTGTGGGGCTTCCCTCAAGCGGAAAAGTGCTATCACCTCGGCTATGGCTTCGTGAGCCTGCCCGAAGGCGCCATGTCTTCCCGCAAGGGACGCGTGGTGTTGTTCAAGGAAGTATTCGATGAAGCGGTGAAGCGCGTGCTTTCGGTCAACGCGGAAAAGAGCGTGGAGATCGCAGCGGAAGAACGCGAGAAGATCGCCTCTCAGATCGGCTTGGGCGCGTTGGTCTATTCCATGCTTTCGGTGGATAACAACAAGGATATTGTCTTCAACATCGAAGAGGCGCTTTCGTTCGATGGGCGCACGGGTCCGTATATTCAAAATGCGCATGTGCGGGCAAACTCGATCCTTCGGAAGTCACAAGTCGAAAGTCAAAAGTCAGACCTTCGACCTTCGACCTTCGATTACGAATTGACGAAGCAGGAAATCGAACTCATCGAGCAGATGTCGCAGTTTCCGCAGAAGGTGCAGCAGGCGGCAGAGGAATATCGTCCGCTGGTGATGGCGATGTATGCCTATGATCTGGCAAATGCCTTCCACTCGTTCTATCATGCCGTGCCGGTGTTGCAATCGGAAGATGAAAAGGTGAAGAATGCCCGTCTGCGGTTGGTGGCGGCGGCGAAGCAGGTGGTGGCAAATTCGCTCAGGTTGTTGGATATTCAAGCGCCGGATGTGATGTAGTTAGATAGTTGGATAGGGATAAAAAAACAGGCTGAGCCCAAGTGCTCAGCCTGTTTTTTTATATTACGGGATCCACTCAACTTGCAGATCATCTTTGATCGTGATGAACATTTCGCGGATGGTTACAGAGACCTGCCCTGTTGGATACGCATTTTTACACAATTGTGTGTAGACCAAGGGCTCAGACTCGACCTTGTAGACATCGCTTAACCAGCATTGATCAGCGCGGATGTCCATCTCCACTATCAAATTGAGAGACGGTTCGGCTGTGACAACAAATTGATAGCCGTACTCATACCCTTGCGAACCGTCGATGTAATTATGGTTTTTCGCAACATCCTCAAATTTCACTGCCTGGGCGGAGATGACTTCAAATTCGAAGCCTGCGATCGTAAAGGGAACATTCAGGTCCCATTTCTGACCATATTGCGGATTCGCTCCCGCATCAAAGGTGAAGGTCATTTCTTCGGGAGTTGCCTGCGGTGGTTCGGTGTACATCGGCATGTAATAAACTACAACTTGATCCACCACCACGGTGAGCGCGCCTTCGGCAGGTTTGGATTCGGTGACGAACTCAAAGGCGCTGCCAACTTTATGTTCGAACGGCTGCCAGACAAAACCTCCGCGCAGAGGAATTTGCTGCCCCAGCGAGTCGATCACGTAGGCATTTTGCGGCATGATTGAGATCAAGGATGGGTCAGCGTTCTCCATGTTGAAGTGCACATAGAGCACAGTGTTGGAGTCTGTTGGGACGATGCGCTCAAGGGTCATCGTCACTTTGGGAGCAGGGACAACTTCAGTTGAGGATGATGCGGGTACTTCCTCCGTGAGAGCGGGCTGGGTCACTTCGATGACCGGCTCGCCCACGATGGTTCCTGCAGGCACCTCCACAAGTTCCAAATAGATCTCCCAATTTTCGGGTACCGCGCCGAGCCTTGCCTGCGGAATGCATTTGAGCATGAAAAATAGTTCGGTCACATCATTTGGAATGGAGACTTCATACACGGGCTGCATGGCAAACACATTCTGCGGGTACTTGCCGGTGTAATCGCGTTCGAGAACGCTTCCATCGGGCAGGCGCAGACGAGCATCGCCATCGGAATTATAAGTACTGCCGGGATTCACACCGCCGCAAAACGCAGTCGGATTCGTGTTGAGGTCTGCGGCTTGCCAACCGTCATTTTCAGGCGCAATACCGCTCACTTCATATTTCAATTCAATGCGGTCTTCGTATACAAACGCATTTGTAACTGTCAGCGTCACGCCATCGCGGGTCGCAACAACAGGCTGCTTCAACATGCGTATGCCGTTCGTGGTTTCGACCAAGCCAACTCCGGGCACATAGCCAAAGATTTTTCCAAAGGCAGCAACCAGGGTCGGCGCGCTCACAACGAGAATTGCGAACACAAGCACGAACGCCACTGCCCAGGCAGGTTTGAATAGTTGGGGCTTCATTTTCACTGGTCTCCTCACCAGTTCATTGCGTAATCGATCGACAAACTCAGGCTTCGCATTCGGAACACGTAAAGCCTTGCGAACCTTCTCTTCGAATTCAGGGGAGTGATTCAAGTCACTCATATCTACTCCATCTGTCCTTTCAGCCGTTCCAACAGGCGATAAATCGATTTCTTCACAGCATCCTCGCGCTTTCCGATCAGATCCGCCATCTCTGAAAAAGACAGATCTGCCACATACCGCAAACGGATAAGATCCTGTTCTTCGGGGTTCAATTTTTTGATGAGAGATTGAAGCCGGTCCAATTCCTCATCATGGATGACTTCGCCAAGCGCATCGTAACCGGCTACGGCTCTCTTCGCCGCATCCAACCCGACCTCGAACCTGTTACGCCGAAAATGATCGTTCATCTTGCTGCGAGCGATTCGGAACAACCACGCCGCGAATTGACCCTGCTCCCGATATCTGGGCAGCGCCTCATACGCTGCAATGAACGTCTGTGAGGTGACATCCTCGGCTTCATGTGCGTTCCCGAGACGACTGTAAAGGTATCGATACACCGGCTGAAGGTAACGGTCGTATAATGGACCGAACGCAGCAGGGTCTGCCTGTGCGGCGGCAACCAGTTCAGAGAGTCGTTCCGGCGGCATTTGGTTTCTTTCCACAGTTCTAAATCCTATCATGCAGTTCCTTTCCATCGCAATAACTTCCAAAGTGAATGCATTCCATATGGATAACGAAGGAGGTCGCAAAACGGGACAAACTACTGTCATATCAAAATCAGGCAAATCGTTACTTCACTACCCGGACAATTTCTTTTAGATTAGACTTTGACTATCGTAAATGTCGCGCTGGGTAAAAACGAAAGGCTCAAATCCCACAATCGAGTCCCTTCGGACGTGTCCATTTGATGGGCAGGGTCCCCAGAACGACATGCACAGGAGTTTCCTATGCCGATCAAAACCATCATCATGGGAGCCGCCGGGCGCGACTTCCACAACTTCAATACCTTCTTTCGAGGGAATAAAGATTATGAAGTAGTCGCTTTCACCGCAACCCAGATCCCGAACATCGAAGGACGCGTTTACCCGACCGAGTTGGCGGGTCCGCTGTACCCGAAGGGGATCCCCATCCACCCGGAAGAAGAACTGGTTGACCTCATCAAGAAACATGGCGCGGAGCAGGTGGTCTTCTCTTACAGTGATGTGCCGCATGAATATGTGATGCACAAAGCCAGCACGGTCAACGCCGCGGGAGCAGACTTCCGCATTATGGGTACAAAGCACACACAGATCAAGAGCACCAAGCCTGTGGTGTCGATCAGCGCCGTTCGGACAGGGTCAGGCAAAAGTCAGACCACGAGGCGCGTGTCTTTGATCCTGCAAGAGATGGGATACAAGGTCGCTGCGATCCGTCACCCCATGCCGTATGGAAATTTAGTTGCGCAAGAAGTGCAGCGCTACGCCAATTACGATGACCTCGACGAATACGAATGCACCATCGAAGAGCGCGAGGAATACGAGCCTCATATCGACAACGGCGTCATCATTTATGCTGGTGTGGACTACGAAAAGATCATCCGCAAAGCCGAAGCCGAAGCGGACATCATTCTCTGGGACGGCGGCAATAACGACTTCCCGTTCTATGTTCCCGATCTGCAGATCGTCGTTGCTGACCCGCACCGCCCCGGTCACGAATCGACCTATTACCCTGGCGAGACGAACGTCCGCATGGCTGATGTGTTCGTGCTCAACAAGGTAGATACTGCCGATGCAGACGCAGTTATCAAAGTCCGCGAGAACCTGCGCAAGTTGAACCCGAATGCGGTGCAGATCGAAGGCGCTTCTCCCCTCTTCGTGGATGACCCCGATGCCATCTTCGGCAAGCGCGTGCTGGTCGTGGAAGATGGTCCGACACTCACTCACGGTGAAATGGCGTACGGCGCTGGTTACGTTGCTGCCCGCCGCTTCGGCGCGAAAGAGATCGTCGATCCCCGCCCGTATGCGGTTGGGACAATCGCCGAGACGTACAAGAAATATCCGACCACCGGCACGATCCTGCCTGCGATGGGCTACGGCGACAAGCAGACCAAGGAACTTGAAGAGACCATCAACAAAGCAGATGTGGACATGGTCATCATCGGTACTCCGATCGACCTGAGCCGCGTTATCAAGATCAAGAAACCATATCAGCGCGTGCGTTACGAATTGCAGGAGATCGGTCAGCCCACGTTGAAAGATGTCTTGATGAAGAAGTTTGGGAAGAAATAGTTTTGTAGTCAGATAGTTGAATAGTCGGCTTGCTTAACCAACAAGCCGACTATTTTTATTCAACCGTCAACACGCGCATCAACACTTTACGCCGATGCGGGCGGGCGCGATGTTCAAAGACGTATACACCCTGCCAGGTTCCCAACGAGAGATCGCCGTCATCCACAGGGATGGAGAGGCTGGTATCCGTCAACATCGTGCGGATGTGAGAGGTGGCATCGTCGGGTCCTTCAAGGTCATGGGTATACCACTTGTCGCCTTCGGGGACGAGGCGCTCCATGAAGGTCTCCAAATCGGCGCGGGCGGTTGGATCCCAGTTTTCGCTGATGACCAAAGATGCACTGGTGTGTTGCATAAAGAGGAAACACATGCCTTCACGAACACCCCATTCTTTCAATTGCATACGGATGGATGAGGTGATGTCATGCAGTCCTTTGCCGGAAGTGGAAATTTCGAGGGTCGTTTTATGCCAGTTCATAGTCTTTGAAATTATAAATGACCGTGCCGGGAACAGCAGGTTCAAAAAGATGGAATCGGTTGCAATCCCCACATCGTCACTTTGTTTTTTTGGACAGATCAACTTCACCCGCATCAAAGACCACCATGCGGTCACGCCCTGTTCCCTTGGCAGCATACAACGCCTCATCTGCCTGATGAATTAATTGGGCAGGGTTCTCCATCCCGGGCTGCCAGCTGGCGATCCCCGCACTAATGGTCACATTGACCTGAATATCTTCCCCGACAACATATTTCGACAACTTGAGTCTTCGGTGAATGCGCTTGAGGACGGCTGCCGCCTCCCGCGAATCGCTGTTCGGAAGCAGGATCACAAACTCATCGCCTCCATACCTCGACAGGATGTCGGTCTCCCGTAGTTGGTCTCGGACAACTCTGGCAGCGTGTGTTAAGATCTCGTCGCCCACCTGATGTCCGTATGTATCGTTGATGCGTTTGAACGTGTCGATATCGAACATGACAATGGAAAGCGGGCGTTGATAACGCCGGGATGCCGCAAACTCGTATTCGATCAGTTCAAAGAAATAACGGCGGTTGAAGGCGCCGGTCAGGCTATCGGTGCGAGAGGCAACTTGTTCGCGTTCGAAGGCATTCTGCAAAGTGCGGTTGATCTGTTCCATCGCATCCTTGGTGCGAAGGAGTTCATCCTCGGCAAGTTTCCTCTCGGTGATGTCGTGGTTGATGGTGACGCCCCCGACAAAACTGCCGCATTCACTCTCGAGCAGGGTCACAGAGGCATCCACCCAGATGGATCGCCCATCGCGGTGGCATTGCCTGAGTTGCCCGCGCCATTTTTTCTCTTCACCCAGGAAACGCCTGGCTTCTTCTTGAACACCGGGTGGAAAATCGGTCTGGCAAACCTCATCGATATTACGTCCCAGCACCTCCTGTTCCTGCCAACCATAGAGAGTCTCCGCGCCCTTGTTCCATTGCACAATCCTCAATTCCACATCGGTGGAGATGACCGCACTGGAAACCTTGCTTATCACCAATGCAAGATACTTTAACCTCTCCTCCTCCTTCTTTCGTTCCGTAATATCCCGGACAATTCCAAGCAACCGCCCATCCTTGAGCATCCTCCCACTGATCTCGACAAGGACGATGTTCCCGTCCTTTCGCCGCAGGCAATGTTCGGTCAACAGCTTTTCTCCGCGCTGTAAGCCATCGAGCCGCAGCGGGTTTTCAGGATGATCGACCAGCAAATCATGGATGGACATCTGCAAGATCTCCGACCGCGTATATCCGAGCATCTCGCATCCTGCCTGATTGACATCGATGTAACGCCCCTGCAAATCGGTAATGAAAATGCCGTCCGATGCCTGATCCATGACCGAGCGGTACCAATATTCACTGGTCTTCAAAGCAGACTCTGCATATTTTGCACCGGCAATATCCCAAGCCAGATCGGCAAGAAGGCTGACCGTCTTTACATCCTTTTCATCATAATTGACCGGCTTGTTCCCAACCCCCACGATCGCAACAATGACATCCCCGCGCAGGACAGGCACAGTAAGAATTCGGGAGATGTGGGCATGTCCCTTCGGGAGCGTGCCGATCCTTCCCATATTGAGGTAATCGTTATAAACGACCGGCTCTCGCCTGCGCACACAATCTGCCCATATGCCCGCCTGTTCGACCGGGTAATGGGTTAACTTCCCCTCAGCAGTACACATGCTCTTCAACGTATTGCTGGACCAGTTTTGCAGCCAGAGAGTTTTCTGGTCCGCTTCCATAAAATGAAAAAAGCCAACGGTACTGCCCGTCAGCACTTCGGCTTCATCGAGCGTTTCTTGCAGAACACCATCAAGTGAATTGGAATGGGCAAACTCGCTGATGCGCAAACGGGCTTCGAGCGTGCGCTTCTCCAAGAGTTGATCGTCTCGGGCAACGACATGGATCAATTGGGCGCGGCGACCGCCGTAATCCAGCCGCAGGGCGTATAGTTCGGCTGAAAATTGCGCCCCATCTTTTGTGCAAAGATGCTGAAGGGGGGCAACCGGCTGGGAGTGTTGATCAGGGTCTCGGCTTGTGAATAGAAGCGGAATTTCATCCAATGGAAAGATATCCCCCAATCTCATTTGCAACAGCTCGGTGTGGTTGTATCCGATCTTTTCAAGAAAGCGTGAATTCGCGTCGAGAAAGGCGAGCGTCTTTGAATCGTGAATCCACATTGGGATCGGATTCCGAAGGAACAGATCGTCAAAATTCAAGTTCATTCCTTTCTCGCGCCCCTGTTGAAAATCCACGACTAAACTAGACAGCTCACATCCAACTACATGATACGTTTCACAACCTTGCGAGTCAAGGATTTTATTAAGCCGCTTGCATTGTTGTTATTTTTAATGCAAAATCTCAAATTTGGAGTGTGTGCCGGTTTTCGATTCGGGAACGTTTATAATAAGGGGATGTTCATAGACCAGGTAAATATTCATGTGAAATCAGGCAAAGGCGGGGATGGCATGGTGCATTTCCGCCGTGAGAAGTACGAGCCACGCGGCGGACCGGATGGTGGTGATGGCGGCAAGGGCGGCGATGTGATCTTCGAGGTGAAATCCACGCTCAATTCGCTTTCGCATTTTCGACCCAAGCAATCGTTCGCAGCAGAGCCAGGTGTCAACGGTGGCGGTTCGCAAATGACCGGGCGCAACGGCAAAGACCTTGTCATCCACATCCCGCCGGGAACGGTGATCTACGACGCGGAAACCGGTGAGCTGCTCGGCGACCTGACCGATACCGGTCAGCAATTGGTCATCTGCAAAGGCGGGCGTGGCGGACGCGGAAACCAACATTTTGCCACCTCTCGGAATCAGGCTCCGCGCACGGCAGAACGCGGTGAACCGCACGAGGAGAAAATGCTGCGCCTCGAGCTTCGACTGATAGCGGATATCGGCATTATTGGCTTGCCCAACGCTGGAAAATCGACCCTGCTCTCCGTGCTGACGAATGCCAAGCCGAAGATCGGTGCGTATCCGTTCACTACGCTCGAACCGAATCTCGGGGTTGCCAAGCTCGACGATGAAACCACCGTTGTGCTGGCAGACATCCCCGGGCTGATCGAAGGTGCGCACGAAGGCGCGGGGCTGGGTCACGACTTCCTCCGTCACATCCAACGGACGCGCGTGCTCATCCACATGATCGACGGGCAATCCGAAGATCCGCTGGCAGATTTCAGCCAGATCAACAGCGAACTCTCGCTCTTCGATACGCGCCTCGGCAAAAAGCCACAGGTGGTGGTCATCAACAAGATCGACCAGCCCGATGTGCAGGAAAAACTCAACGATATCAAATCCAGTTTTAAAAAGAAAAAGGTGGAGCTGCTGACTGCCTCTGCCATGGCGCGGACCAATATCCGCGACATTTTGATCGCCGCTTATAAATTGTTACAGGAACTTCCGCCCGAGGCACTGGAAGAAGACGCCCTGCCGGTCTACAGACCGGATGTAGACCCGAATCAGTTCGAGATCCAACGCGAGGACGGCGACAAGTGGCGCGTCACTGGTGTTGCCATCGAACGCGCTGCCAAAATGACCTACTGGGAACATCATGGGTCGGTGCGCCGCTTCCAACGCTTGATCCAAAAACTCGGCGTGGATGATGCGCTGCGCGAAGCGGGTGTTCAGGAAGGCGATACCGTTTTTGTCGGCGAGTTCGAATTGGAATGGCAGGATTAATCTCCAAATGACGGAAAAACGCAAGCCCAAGACCAACCTGCTTGTCCTCGGGCTGACCGTCTTCGGTTGCCTGTTGATGCTTGTGTTCGGGTTGCGGGTCATGCGTGCCTTAGACAAATTCGACGGCGTTCCCCAACCCCCGCCCTTTGCCGCAGCCGATGAGATCGAAACGGATGTGGAAACCATCGAAGACTGGATGACCGTTCCCTTCATTTCGCATACCTACGGGGTTCCCCCGGAAGTTCTTATGAAAGCGCTGATGATTCCCGTGAAAGGGAATCACAAAAAAAGCCTGAAGGAACTAAACGAGGAATACTACCCCCGGTCTGATGGGTATGTCATTGACACGGTGAAAGCAACCATTCTGGCGTATCGATCTTCCCCGGCACCAGACGTACCCGCCCCGCCGCAGCCGTAAGCCGTCATGTCCGATTTTCTGCTTACACAAGTCATCAATTACGGTGCTCCCCTGCTGGGAATTGTGGTCTTTATCGGCGGGTTGGGGGTTCCACTCCCCTGCACGGTCTTGGTCATTGCGGCGGGTGCATTTGCCCGCCAGGGGATCCTGCCGTGGCATACCACCGCGCTCATCAGCATCATCAGCGTGATCGTTGGCGACAGCATCAGCTACTCGTTCGGGTATTATGCCAGTGAGCGCGTCATCGAACGCTTCGGCGGAAGTCCACGCTGGCTGGAAGCCGAGAAAGCCTTTCAAAAATGGGGACCTCTTTCCATCTTCTTTTCGCGTTTCCTTGTCACAGCCATTGCGCTGCCGGTCAACTTGATCTCCGGCACCACACGTTTTCCGTTCCGAAAATTCATCCTTTTCGATGCGCTCGGTGAAGTGGTTTGGATCTTCGGCTACGGGGGGTTGGGGTATTTATTTGGCAGTCAGTGGGAAGTAGTCAGTGAATTCTTAAGCAACTTTGGCGGCTTGGTGCTGGGCATCATTCTGTTCGTCATTGGCATCAAGCAGGCGCGCAACTGGCAAATAAAAAAACACCAACTCCTACATTGAGAGTTGGTGTTTTTTCGATCCTTTTTGCAAACTAGTGGTGGTGATGCCCATCTTCGTGAACGTGACCGTGATCCAATTCCTCAGCTGTAGGCTCGCGCAGCGAAACAACTTTGACGTAGAAGTTTAAGACCGCCCCCGCCAGCGGATGATTGAAATCAAGTTTGACGTTCTTGTCGTCGAATTCCGCCACATACGCCGCTTGATGATTGCCATCCTGGTCGGTGACGTGCAGCTCCAAACCCTCCTCTAATTGCATGTCGGCAGGGAATTCGCTGCGAGGCACTTCCATGAATGCTTCTTCATCAAACTCGCCGTAGCCGTCTTCCGGTTGGACGGTAACATCCTTGCTGTCGCCGATCTTCATCCCCATCATTTCATTTTCCAAACCGGGGATGATATTTCCGTAACCGACCAAAAATTGCAAGGGACCCGCTTCATCGGAGGAATCGAGCACCTGCCCGTCCACCGTCAGTTTGTAATCCATTGAAACAACCAACCCATCCTGCACTGTATCTTTTGCCATCTGCTATTCCTTTCGAATTTGGTTACGCCGATTGTACCAGCGAATGACCATGACAAGGTCAAAAGTGAACAGCCGGGCATGGCAACCCATTAACCTCCCATTGACCTTGGGTTTTTGACCTTCGACTATAATCTTTTCCATGCGTTACGACTTATGCCTGCCCTGGTATTGGGAATACGATGACGCCTTCGTCAACATGGTGGAACGCGCCTGCATCGAAGCAGGAATTTCGCTGTGGCAGATCAGACCCGATAATTTGCTCGAATCCATTACTGCGTTGTACAAAGGGGTGACGACGTTCAAGACCCTGCTCCATCGCGGACAGGGAGACACGACCTTCGATCCCATCCCTCGCTGGGCGCAGGAATTTGGTGCAAGGCGCATCAACCCGGCGGAGGTTTCGGCATGGTCGGAAGATAAAGCTACGATGCATCTCGAGTTAATCACGGCTGGGCTGAACACCCCACATACGATCCTCTTGCCGCCATTTTTGGAACAGCCTGTCATTGCACCGATTGACCTGACACCCCTTGGCGGAAATTTCGTCATTAAGCCTTCCAATGGTGGCGGCGGCGAAGGCGTCATCCTTGGCGCGAACACGGTCGAGCAAATCCTCCATGCCCGCATGGAGTTCCCTGAGCAGAAATATCTGATCCAGGCGCACGTAGCGCCGCGCGTCATCGAGGGCGCTCCTGCATGGTTTCGCGTCTTCTACGCCAATGGTGAAACCCATCCCTGCTGGTGGAATCCGAAAACGCACATCTACGCAAAAGTCACGGCGGCGGAAGAGGCTCAATGGGGTCTGGGCAGGTTGAGGGACGTCACGAAGCGCATCGCATCCATCTGCAAGTTGGATTGGTTCACCACGGAAATCGCCCTCGCTGACGATCTCATCGTCGTGGATTACGTCAACGATGAAATCGATACGCGGGTGCAAAGTCAGGCAATGGATGGTGTGCCGGATGAAGTGATGGAACGAGTGGCGAGGCAATTGGTCCAAATTGCAAGAGAAAGTGCTTGAAGAGACCCTTTGCACACTGATCCCCCATCCTTCTCATTTCATTGTAAAACAGAACACTTCATAAAAAACAGGCATATACTTTGCCTGAAATCTCTTTTACACCCATTCACCTTACAGAGATATTTTCTTTAGAGGAATAGTGACTCCAGAAGGAATATATGAAATTTAATTCGTTCCAATTAAAGTTGATTGCTTTGATCTTGATGTTTACAGAACATGTAGGCAGGTTTTTAGAAGAGTTATTACCAGCCAGGCTACCACTTTACCTTCGATATGCAGGGCGTGTGGTGGCACCCATCTTCGTATTTCTTGTTGTGGAAAGTTTTTTCAAAACACGCGACCGGAAAAGATACATCCTTCGGTTGTATCTTTGGGCATTCATCATGCAAGCCGGGAATATCATCCTGAGTTACCTGGTTCAATCTGCCTTTCATCCGGTGAATTATTATGCGATGGATCACAATGTGATGTTATCGCTCGCAACGGGTGTCAGTACGATTGCCGCTCTCGAATGGGCGCGGTCGCAAAGAGGATATCGTCAATGGTTCGGATATGCCCTGGGCGTACTTTTTGGTATCGCCAGTTTGTATACCGAGGCATCTGTTTTTGGGCTGGCAATTTTCCTGATCTTTTACTTCCTGCACGACAAAAAGCCGTGGGTCTATTATGCATACACAGCCCTGTGTCTGATCGTCCTCGCATGGAATCTGCACTACTTTGATCATTTTTGGGAATTTGAATTCCAATGGATGATGATCGCCGCACTCCCGTTCTTCATCCTGTACAACGGAGAACGTGGTCGCTTCTCGCTGAAATATCTCTTTTATTCGTTCTATCCGCTGCACCTTTGGAGTCTTTACCTGCTACGCTTTGCCCTGCGATTGGGTGGTTAAGAGAACATAACTTGGTAAAATTGGGAATCATAAAATCTTTCTCAGGTTGATGTTTCAATGTCTAACGGATCAATAATCAAAAGGGCTTCATTAAGTTTGATCCTTTTTGCCTTTCTTTTTACAGGTTGTGATACAAACCCCGCCACAATCGAACCTGAAGAAATTCCAGTTTCTGAGCCGGATGGAATGCCACAGGTCTTTGTCCCATCTGGCGAATTCCTTATGGGTAGCGCTGATTCAGATCCCGATGCTGTTGAAGACGAGAAACCACAGCACCCGGTCTATCTGGATGCATTCTGGATCGACCAGACCGAGGTAACCAACGGGTTGTATATGCGTTGTGTGGAAGCATCGGTGTGCAGCCTGCCAGTGCTCCCCGGAAGCGAATTGATCCAAAAACCCAACCAGCCTGTGCAGGGCTTGGCTTGGACGCAGGCTGTGGAATATTGTGAATGGGTTGGACGCAGACTTCCCACCGAAGCAGAATGGGAAAAAGCCGCGCGCGGCGCCGACGGGCGTTTGTATCCGTGGGGGAATGCATTGACAGAGGAGCCTGTTGCAAATTTCGACTTTTACTTCAATGAATTTACAGATGTCGGGCGCTTCCCCGAGGGGGCAAGTCCGTATGGTGTGATGGATATGGCAGGCAATGTGTGGGAGTGGACCGCAGATTGGTATGACGAAGATTATTATGCCCGGTCAAAATACGAAAACCCGGCCGGGCCAGCCAGCGGAATCGTCCGCTCGATTCGCGGCGGTGCGTGGAACACGGTTTCGCGCGCCATTCGCACTGCGAACCGTCACTGGGCATATCCTTACCGGGATGACATCGTCGGGTTTCGGTGTGCAAAGAGTGACTTGAACGATTAACCCCAAAGATCTTTCACGACAATTTCAAGCCCCAATTCGACCAGTTTTTCCCGGGTCGGTTTGCCGGTTTCCCAATCCCAGCCGCGGGCTTGGTAATACGCCGCCAGCATGGCTTGAAGGTCGGGAGTGAAGCCTGCTGCACCGCCTTCTTTGTATGGTTCAAGGAAAGCCTTGGGGAGCTTGTCATTCGCACGCGTCAAGCCCATGCGGTTGTTGATGGCGCGCTTGAGATTCCAGGCGCGTTCGCCGGATCTCATCAAGTCCTCGGTCGTCAAGTCCAATCCCAATTGAGCATTGAGCAAATCCACCTGGGTTTGCGGCGGGACATTGGCAAAGATGCAGATCAAAACCGAGTTGAAATGCGTACGCCAATTCTGGTGTTTTGCCACATTGGCAGATTTTTCTGCGTGCGCATGGCGGTCGAAGAACTCGATTCCGATCTCTTCGTGCGTGTGACCCCAATCCACAAAGAAATAATCCGATTGGTTGTGACACGCCCCGCGCGGACTGGTAGCATACGAAAGCGCCATGCCTGAAACCCCACGCGGATCGTGATATGCAGTTTCAAGTCCGTTGACTTGCATGGCTTCCTCTTCCGCACCGAAGGCTGCGCCCAACGCGCGCGATCCATTCGCCATGATCGTACCAAGTCCCTCGCGGCGGGCGATCATGTGGATCAACTGACGAGCGGCGAGAAAACCTACCCAACGCAGCTCCAGCCCACCCGTATCCTGAAGCGTGATCTTGCCCATCTCGAACAGGTGAAAGGCAAGCCCAACCGTGTTCGAGGTGCTGATGGAGTCCAATCCATATTTGTCGCACAGTTCGCCAAGACGCACCACCTCGGTCAGGTCTTCGATCAGCAGGTTGGGACCGAACCCAACCACCGTTTCATATTCGGGACCTTTGCGGCGTTTGCCATCACCGAGATCGACGACTCGTCCGCAGGCAATGACACATCCCTGGCACGCGCTCTGTCCCACCAAAATGGATTCGGTGATCTTCGCGCCGGAGATGTTATCCACCGCCGGGAATGCGCCCTGGTGATAATACTTCGACGGCATTGCGCCAAGATACTCGGCATAATTCGCCGCGCCCGCGCTGCCCAACTCGCTCATCACTTTGGCTTCATTGTCCTGTTTCAAGGCACGGTTTGCCTCGGAACGCACCACGGCATACCGCTCGGTCACTTCGATCTTTTTCGTGCCATGCACGGCGATGGCTTTAAGATTCTTCGAGCCCATCACCGCACCCATGCCGGTGCGCCCTGCCATGCGCCCGTGGTCGCAGCAAATGGATGAAAACAAAACGCCGTTTTCTCCCGCTTCGCCGATCACTGCGACTCGCGCACCTTTGACCCCAACCTCCGCTTTGATGATCTCCTGAGTCTCGTAGACATCCCTGCCGCTTAACCCCGCCGCACCCCGGACCTCGAACCTGCCATCCTGGATCCAAACATAAGACAGAGCCGAAGCCCTGCCCGTGATGAGCAAGCCATCGTATCCAGCCTTGCGGAGTTCCGGTCCCCAAAAACCGCCGATGTTGGATTCTGCCCAAAGATGTGTGGCTGGGCTTTTGCCGCAAATGACAAAGCGACCCGTGGTCGGTCCATTTGTGCCGGTCAGCGGACCATTGATGAAAAGAAGCGGCGCTTCGGGTGAAAGCGGGTCGAGGCCCTTCGTCAACAAAGGATACAGAATTCGCGCGGCAAGCGACGCGCCACCGAGAAAATCATGCTCCCATTCTTTTGGGATGATGAATTCCTCGGTCGTGTGATTGGTAAGGTTGATTTTTAAGATAGGGAGCATGGCAGATGGTCTTTCTTCTTTCCACTTTCATTTGAGCAGATGGCAGGAAAAGAAGAAAGGTGGTGTCAGACGATTTCCTTGGTAACTTCCTGCGCACAGCGAACAAAATCCAAAACCGTCGGCACGTTGCGCATCATGTAGCCCATACTGCCGCTAACTTTGAGTTTCATCGTCATCATGGCAGTCATGGGATTCAATTTGCCGGAAAGCACAGCAGTTATGTTGTTATACGAAGCGGTCAATGTAAAGGCTGGTTTTGGGTAGGTGGAGGCTTCGGGGTTGTAATCCACTTTTCGGCAGGTGCCGTGCCACAGGTCCAGATAGAACGTTAGACGCTCCTTCAAATTCCCCTCCGGTTCGATGGAGAAGAACAAATCCCCTTCCCAATCTTTGGCGATCTCCCTGTATTTTTCGTCTGAATTCAATTTGGTTTCCAACCCCTTCAACCATTCTTCGCTGGGAAATTTTGCTGTCATGTGTTTTGCCTCCAGGATATGTATGAAGTTATTTTACCATCATGAAATTTTTGGTTCAAAATCCTTGCACAATTGCTAAAAATGGTCTATCCTTAAAGCCGCAGGATGACGCCCATTCTGCGGCAGGTAAACCTGTCCATACCATCTCTTTTGGAGGAGAACATGAAAAAACTTTTTACATTGGCTAGCCTGCTTGTGGCAGCCTCCCTTGTGCTCGCTGCATGTGGCGGCGGCGGTACCACCGCCACCGACCTGCTCGGAGCCGTTCAGGAACGCGGATATATTCTCGTTTCGTCAGATCTGAATTACGAGCCGCAATCCTTCCCGAAAACCGACGGTTCGCGCCCCAGCGATACCAAATGCCCGGCAGATGCCCTGACCTCTGAAGAGATCCAGGGCTTTGATGTGGATGTCGCTCTCGCGATCGGTGAAGCGCTCGGCGTGGAAACCTGCTTTGTGACCCCCGACTGGGACCTCATCACCGCAGGCAGCTGGGCGGATAAATGGGATGTCAGCGTTGGCTCGATGACCATCACCACCGCCCGTCAGCAAGCCCTCGATTTCAGCGTTCCCTACTACTACACTCCGGCAGTTGTGGCGGTTGCCGCCGACTCTGGAATCACCTCCCTTGCCGAACTCTCCGGTCAGGCGATCTGCGCCGGAACTGCGACCACCTATGAGTTCTGGTTGAACAACGACATGGAAGGTCTTGGCTTGCCCGAGTCTTCGGTCTACGCTTCCGCTCCGGAAGGCATCACCGTTGTTCCGCTCTCCACCGATCAGGAATGTGCTCAGGCGATCGAAGCGGGTCGCACCGATTTCATTGCCTATGTGACCTCTGAAACCGTGGTGGATGCGAACATCGCCGCCGGCATCCCGGTTGTGAAGCTCGATGGCGCCGTGTACTCGGAAGACCTTGCTGCTGCGTTCGACAAGTCTGCTTCTCTGCCCAACGACAGTTTGGTCGCTGCTGTTGATGCAGCCATCACCGCCATGCATGGCGATGGCACCCTGTCTGAACTCTCCAACAAGTGGTTCGGCATGGACATCACCCAGGCTCCCAACCAGTAAGATCTATCGGAAAAATCAGGGAAGCGGTTCAACACGCCGCTTCCCTTTTTGTTTATCACTCCATTTTTTCGGAGGCAACGATGGCATCCATCACCAACGAAGGGCAGTCACCCACATCACAGGCTGAGCTTTTGTATCAGGCACAGCTGCGCAAGGAGCGCGTGTTTCGCACCCATGTGGGCATTTCGTGGGGGGTACTCTTTCTCATTCTCATTTTCCTTTTTAGCGGGCAGGATATCAAGATCGGTGATTTCACAATAGTCCAGACCATTAACATCGATACTGAGTTCATGCTCAAGAATATTACCTTCATTGCAGGCGGGCTGGGACAGACGCTCTTGATCTCTGTACTTTCGATCTTGTTTGCGATCATGATGGCACTTCTGGCAGCGCTTGGAAGGCTTTCGAAATTCCCACCCATTTACGCCCTCAGCACGTTCTACGTTTCTCTAATCCGCGGAACGCCGCTGTATTTGCAGATCTTTTTCTTCTTCTTGGCATTGCCACAACTGGGCATCGTGCTCTCGGGTATTGTTTCGGGCGTGCTTGCACTAGGGTTGAACTATGGTGCATACATGTCTGAAACGTTTCGCGCAGGGTTGAGTTCGGTGGGCAAGGGGCAGCGTGAAGCCGCCATGGCACTGGGAATGACTCCCGGTCAGACCATGAGGCGTATCGTCCTGCCGCAGGCGCTGCGGTTCGCCATCCCGCCGATGGGAAATGACTTCATCTCGATGACAAAAGATTCCGCGCTTGTTTCTGCCACGGGCTTTGTCCACGAATTGATGTGGCGCGCCACAAAAGTCGGGCGCTCACAATTCAACAGCCTCGAGGCGCTCATTATGGCGGCTGTGTTCTATTGGACCCTCACCCTCATCCTCACCTACTTCCAGGGCAAGTTGGAAGCGCGACTTTCCAAGGGAGACCGATAATCATGCCCTCCTCTCCCATTGTAAAAATCTCCAACCTTGATAAATACTTTGGACGCCTGCATGTGCTCAAGAATGTCAGTCTCGAAGTGCCCGAACGTCAGGTGGTCTGCCTGATCGGCAGAAGCGGATCGGGAAAAAGCACCCTGCTGCGCTGCATCAACTTTTTGGAGGAACCATCCCGCGGCTCCATTGAAGTGGATGGGGTTCATGTCGACGCGGAAGGCAAAGGCAAGCAGCAGCGCCAACTGATTCATGATGTGCGCCTCAAGACCGGCATGGTCTTTCAAGAGTTCAATCTCTTCCCGCACATGAGTGTGCTCGACAACGTCATCGAAGGACCGGTCACGGTCAAAGGCATGGACCGCAGGCAAGCCATTGAACTTGCCGAGCAAAATCTGGATAGTGTGGGAATGTTCTTCAAAAAAGACGAATATCCGATGCGGCTTTCCGGCGGACAGAAGCAGAGGGTTGCGATTGCCCGTGCCCTGACGATGGAACCGCGCGTCATGCTGTTCGATGAGCCCACCTCCGCGCTCGACCCTGAACTGATCGGCGAAGTGTTGAACGTGATGAAAAAGGTTGCACTCGAAGGCATGACCATGATCGTGGTCACCCATGAAATGGGCTTTGCCCGCGAAGTGGCAGACCGGGTTGTTGTGATGGCAGATGGCGAATTGATCGAAGACGCAACGCCAGAGAACCTCTTCAAAGACCCCAAAGATGCCCGCACCAAAGCCCTGATCGACCGCTATCGCTCTGGAGAGGGGTAAATGACGCTTGCCATCACCCGCAAGGTCAGTCCGCGCTTCAACGAATGCGAGATCACCCACATCGAGCGGACGCCCATCGACCTCAACGTTGCCCGCCACCAGCACGACGAATATGTCAAAACGCTCGAACGCCTCGGCTGCAACGTAATCGAACTCCCTGAACAGCCCGACCTGCCCGATTCGGTCTTTGTGGAAGATACCGCCTTCATCCTTCCAGAAGTTGCGGTCATCACCCGTCCTGGAGCTGATTCCCGCAAACCCGAAGTCGACTCCATTATCCCGGTGTTATCCTCCCATCGTCCACTGGTTAACGTCGACGCGCCCGCTTCGGTGGATGGCGGTGATGTGCTGGTTCTCGGAAAAAGGATTTACATCGGCTTATCCATGCGCAGCAACATGGAAGCCGTGGAACAGCTCAACACAAAATTGGAAACCTATGGCTACACCGTCCACGGGCTTCAACTAACGGATTGCCTCCACCTAAAAACCGCCGTCACGCGTGTGGATGATGCCACCCTGCTCATCAACCCAAATTGGGTGGATACGTCTCACTTCGCAGGCTTTGACCTCATCGAAGTGGACGCTTCGGAACCCTTCGCCGCGAACTGTTTGCCGGTCAACGGGAAGATCATCTACCCGACGACGTTCCCGAAAACACAGCAAAGGCTTGCAGAAAAAGGCTTTGAGGTCGTCAATGTGGAACTGGGCGAACTGGCAAAAGCCGAGGGAGCGGTCACTTGTTGCAGTTTGATCCTTGAGTGAGGAAAAATTTCGATGGCAGGGGAATCTAAAAGTCCATTCTTGAAGCGGGTATAATCACGAGCCATGAACACCCCGGACTCTCGTGAGAATCGTGGAAATAAAAAAACATCCCTGAAATCAGGGATGTTTTGGTGCGCTGGAGAGGACTTGAACCTCCACGGCTTGCGCCACACGCCCCTCAAACGTGCCTGTCTGCCAGTTCCAGCACCAGCGCACAAGCAGGCAGTATTATAATCGTGTTACTTTTCTTGTCAAGCATATTAACCAGGAGATTTTTTCATGACGCGAATCGTTGTCGATGCAATGGGAAGTGATACGCATCCCGTGCCGGATGTGGAAGGCGCGGTACAAGCCGCGCGCGAATATGGGGTGGAGATCATCCTTGTCGGGGATGAGGCGCAGATCAAGCCGGTGTTGGAGCAGCAAAACACGCAGGGATTAAAGGTCCGCATCGTCCATGCGCCGGAAATGTTGACCATGGAAGATAAGGGCGAAGCCCTCGTGTTGAAGGCGCGCGCCAAAGACTCGAAGAACTCGATGGCGGTCGGCATGGACCTGGTCAAGAAAGGCGAGGCAGATGCCTTTGTGACGGCTGGGAACACCGGCGCGGGCATGGTCACTGCGTTGTTCCGGCTGGGACGCATCCGCGGTGTGGATCGCCCCGCCCTGGCACCCATCTTCCCCACCGCCACAGGGACTTGTGTGGTCCTGGACATCGGCGCCAATCCGGATTGCAAACCGGAAAACCTGTTGCAGTTTGGTATTCTCGGCAGCATTTACGCGGAGAAGGTGCGCGGTGTAAAAAGCCCCAAAGTGGGTCTGGTCTCCAACGGCGAAGAAGAAGGCAAAGGCAACGAGTTGGTTAAAGCGGCAACGCCTTTGTTGAAAGCATCTGGTTTGAATTATTTTGGAAATGTGGAAGGCAAGGAAGTGATCGGCGGCAAGGTGGATGTGGCAGTGACAGACGGTTTTACGGGCAACGTCATGCTCAAGTCATCAGAAGCGGTTGCCAAACTCATCACGGACAAAATCCGCGAGATCATCAAGAACGGCGGGTTGCTGACCAAGATCGGTGGCTTGCTGGTAAAGCCGGCGCTGGGCGAGATCAAGAAACTGCTCGACCCAAGCGAACAGGGCGCCGCCCCGATGCTGGGCATCAATGGGCTGGTGTTCATCGGTCACGGCAGGTCAGATGCATTTGCCATCAAGAATGCTGTCCGCGTGGCGAAGAACGCCGTGGAAGTGCAAGTATTGGATGCAATGAAAAACGCCATCGAAGAGAGTTTAAAGAAATAAACATGAAGATCATTAAAAACGAAAAATTGATCGAACGGAATGGCAAGATCGGCAACTGGACCAGCCTGGGCGCGCTACTCGTGCTCGGCGTGGGCATGTATCTTTCCATTACCCAGCCTGAACTTTTTACATACTCGCTGGTGTGTCTGGCAGTTGGCTTCATCATGACCCAGGTGGGCATGTATATGGGCTCGCGCTGGGGGCGTTCTCCGCGCCCGGATGAAAAACTGGACGCGGGGTTGAAAGGTCTGCACAGCGAATTCAGCATCTATCACTATTCATCCCCGGTCTCTCACCTGCTTGTCGGTCCATCAGGAGTCTGGGTGATCCTGCCTTATAACCAGGGTGGGAAGATTTCCTTTGAAAAGAATCGCTGGAGGATCAGGGGCGGGGGCTTTCTCCAGAGTTATATGCGAATTTTCGGGCAGGAAGGATTGGGACGCCCCGATCTTGAAGCGGTTTCGGAAGCGAACTCGATGAAAAAATTCTTCGCCAAGAAGATGGACGAAACCGCCATCCCCGAGGTAAAGCCCATTTTGGTCTTCACCAATGAACAGGTCGAGTTGGAAGCGAACGAATCCCCCATCCCTGCGATGAAGTTGAAAGCGCTCAAGGAATTCCTGCGGCAGGGGTCCAAGTCGCGCGTATTGACCAGCAACCAGATCCAAAGCATTCAACAGGCGTTGGAATAGCAGGCGCTTTTCACGAGACGCGAAGCATGTCGTTTGACCGAACCACCATTCAACGCATCCTCATCCTTGCGATCATTCTGGTTGCATCCATCCTGCGCATCAGATCGTATGGGCACCCGGCATTGTCCATCTCGGGCAATGATACGCTGTCGTATGTCGAAGCCTCGCAAACGCCGTTGTTCTCAAGCGAGATATTCACCGGTCGGCGTCTGCTGACGACCAACCTCGTCTACAAGTTTTTAGAGCCGTCAGAGGGATACCAGATCACGATCAATGGTTCCATAGAGACAACCCGGCGCGGATTTCAACCCGGCTTCGATGGCATTGTGATCTTTCAAGCTGCGCTTTCAGTTTTGGGATGGGGCGTGCTGGCTCTGGTCGTTTCAGATCATCTCAAAAATTTTCTGATGAAACTAGGCGCGGCGATCTTCATCCTCGCCTTTGCCTTTACCCCGCACATGGCAGATTGGGACAGCATCCTCATGTCTGAGTCATTGACATTTTCGCTGTTCGCGCTGCAACTGGCGCTTCTGCTCAAAATGGTCTTCGCGTTACACCGCGACCCGAAGGCGAATGTCACGGCTTGGCTCACCGCTTGGGTCGTGGTCTTTTTCCTTTGGACGTTCATCAAGGATACCAACCTGTTCACTTCGTTGGTCACGTTTGGCATGATCGCCGCGAGTATGGTCTCGCTCCGGTATCGCAAGGTTGGGGCATTGCGCATCACGCTCCTGATTTTGGCTGGCATCTTCATCCTCGGTTTTACGACATCCAGTGCGAGCATCCGCTCGTTGGTTCAGATCACCAACATCTACAAAGATGACCTGCTTCCCAGTCCCTTGCGGGTGGAAACCTTGCGCGAGATGGGCATGCCCGAACCGGGAACGCCAGAGTATCATGCCTGGTTCCCGGAACATGCCAAAGAGACGCTGGCACGTTTCATGCTGACACATCCCGGCTATCCGCTGTTAAAGATCGTCAACGACTTTCCGATGGCGTTCGAAGAGATCGAGCAAACCTACTTCAAAGCACCGGAATTGGGCACAGTCCGCGAAACATTGATACAGATCGGCAATGCGCTTCACCCGGAAAACACCACGCCTTTTGTGATGAGCGCAATCCTGCTGGTCGGGTTGACGCTGCTTGCCCTTCAAAAAGCAGATGACAGCCGCCCGTGGGCATGGCTGGGGCTCTGGGCTTTTCTCACCGCCAGCGTTGCCCTCATCCCCACCATCCTCGGCGATACGTGGGCGATCAACCGTCACGCCTTGTTTTCGACCATGATCTACCGCCTGTCCATGTGGCTATTCGCCATTGTTATCATAGACCTTGCGCTCTCCCGCGAGAATACAGTCAACGTACAATAAATTTACGTTCCTACGCCTCTATGGTACACTTGTTCTAATATGACCATCATCGTTTCATTAGACATCGAAACCACAGGCTTGGACGAAGAACGCGATTCGATCATCGAGATCGCGGCTGTCAAATTCAACGGGCGGCGCATCGAGGGTGAATTTAACACGCTCATCAATCCCGGCAAACACATCCCCGACTTCATCACCGGTCTGACCGGCATCGACGATGCAATGGTTCGCCAGGCGCCGCGCCTGCGCGATATCGCTCACGAATTAACCGCCTTCGTCGGTGATGCGCCCATCCTTGGTCATAACGTCAAATTCGATATCGGCTTTCTACGCAAGGCGGGACTCTTCGAATACCAGCAAACACTCGATACCTACGAACTCGCCGCCGTGCTCATGCCCACCGCCAGCCGCTACAACCTCGGCGCACTTGGCAAACAACTTGGCATTCTGCTGCCAGCCACTCATCGCGCCCTCGACGATGCGCGCGTGTGTCAGGCAAGTTATCTGCGCCTGCTGGATATCGCCGCGGAACTTCCGCTCGAAACCCTGCAGGAGATCGTGGAACTCGGCAATGTTGTAGATTGGGACTCGGGCTGGGTCTTTGAACAGGCTCTGCATGAACTTGTCAAGAAAGGCATCCAACCCAAGCGGACTTCACGCGCTTCACGCAAGCCGAAACTGGACTCCCCCTCCAAAGCGGATGCGCCGCCGATCACGCGTACGGAAGAACCCATTCCGCTCGACCCGGAATATGCCGCCTCGGTGCTCGAATACGGTGGACCGTTCTCGCAATACTTTGAATCCTACGAACACCGCGTGGAACAGGTCGAAATGCTCAAGGCGGTGACCCATGCCCTCTCAACGGGGACCCATCTCATGGTCGAGGCGGGAACCGGTGTTGGAAAATCCTACGCGTATCTCGTTCCTGCTTCTCTGTTCGCCGTACAGAACAATACGCGCGTGGTCGTCTCCACCAACACCATCAACCTGCAAGATCAACTCATCAAAAAAGACATTCCCGATCTGCAAGCCGCGTTGAATCTCGATGTGCGCGCCGCCGTGCTGAAGGGACGTGTGAACTATCTGTGCCCGCGTCGTTTGGATTACATGCGCACCCACGGACCGTCGAACGCCAACGAGATGCGTGTGCTGGCGAAGATCATCGTCTGGCAGTTGGAAAATACCAGCGGTGACCGCAATGAACTGAATCTGACCGGTCCCATCGAACGCGAGATCTGGTCGCGGCTTTCGGCGGAGGACGATAACTGCACCACCGAAACCTGCCTCGGCAGGATGGGGGGCGCGTGCCCGTTCTATCGCGCGCGGCAGGCGGCACAAAGCTCGCATGTGCTCATCGTCAATCACGCGCTTTTGCTTTCAGACGTTTCCACCGGCAGCAAAGTTCTGCCCGAATACGATTACGTCATCGTAGACGAAGCGCACCATATGGAATCTGCGGTGACGAACGCACTCTCGTTCCGCATGACGCAAAACGACCTTGACCGCATGTTGAAGGAATTGGGCGGCTCGTCGGCGGGTTTGCTCGGCAGGATGCTGACGGATATTCATAATGCGCTTCGCCCCTCCGACTTTGGGCTTTTGCAACAAAAGTCAAAGCGCGCCACCGATCAAGCCTTCCGGCTCGAACAACTCTCCAAAGAATTCTTCAGTTATCTGGGACAGTTCATTGCTGCCCAACGTGAGGGACAGCAGCAGAATAATTACTCGTGGCAGTTACGTGTGGTCAATGCCACGCGCACCCTGCAAGGCTGGGACGACCTCGAAATGCTCTGGGGGCAGGTCAGCGAGACGATGGAAAATCTGCTCAAGACGCTGGATGAAATTTACAAAGCACTCGGCGAGTTGTACAGCGACGGTCACGAAAACGTAGAAGACGTGATGGGCAGCCTCGGCACGCTTATCCGCCGTATGACAGAAGCCGAGACCGCCGCCTCCGGCATGATGCACAACCCATCCAATGAGCTGATCTACTGGATCGAAGTCAACCCGCGTGGCGAGCGGCTTTCGCTCAATGCCGCCCCCTTGCGCGTGGGACCGCTCGTCCAAAAACATCTTTGGTATGAAAAAGCCAGCGTAGTGTTGGCATCTGCCACCATGACCACCCACGGCGAATTCACCTACATCCGCAACACGCTCGATGCCAATGAAGTGGATGTGCTCGCGCTCGGCTCGCCCTTCGATTACGAATCCAGCACGCTGCTCTATGTCGCCAATGACATGCCCGAGCCGAATGCCTTCAACTATCAGCAAATGCTCGATAAAACCATCATTGCCACTGCCAAAGCCACCGGCGGGCGGATGCTTGTGCTGTTTACCTCATATGCTGCGCTCAAGAAGACCGCACAAACCATCACGGGTCCGCTGGCAAGAGAGGATATTTTCGTCTACGAACAAGGGGAAGGCGCTTCGCCCAACGCCTTGTTGGAATCGTTCAAGTCCACAGACCGGGCGGTTTTGCTTGGTACGCGTTCCTTCTGGGAAGGTGTGGATGTGCCCGGCGAAGCGCTCTCGGTGGTGGTCATCACCAAACTGCCCTTCGAAGTGCCATCTGACCCGATCATCTCGGCGCGCTCGGAACTGTACGAAGACTCGTTCAACGAATATTATTTGCCGGAAGCCATCCTCAAATTCCGCCAGGGATTTGGTCGCCTCATCCGCACCGCGTCAGACCGGGGCATTGTTGCCATCTTAGACCGCCGCGTGCTGACCAAGCAATACGGACGCATGTTTCTCGAGTCACTGCCGCCCTGCACAGCTAGGCAGGGTCCCGCCGGGAATCTCGCCCGCGAGGCTGGCAAGTGGCTGGGGACGTTATAAAGCGAACTTAAAGTAATTGCGATTAATCAAGGTGACGGTCATCTGCGAGATGACTGTCACCTTGGATTCTTTCCCGCTCAATCGCCTGACCGCGAACCTTCATCTAGCATAAAGAATGCATCTACCACCTGCGGGTCGAAATGCCTGCCCGCCTCTTCACGGATTTGCTTGCGCACATCCGCTGGCAGGAGTCCCTTTCGGTACGGGCGATTCGACACCAGCGCATCCCAAACATCGGCGACGGCAAAGATGCGCGCCGCCAGGGGAATCTCCTCGCCTTTCAGTCTGCGCGGGTAACCGCTTCCATCCCATTTTTCATGATGACAATAAGGAATATCCAGCGCCGGCTTGAGAAATTTGATCGGGCTCAGCATCTCATAAGCATACATCGGATGCTTCTCGATCAATGATCGTTCCTCGGGCGTCAGCGCGCCGGGTTTGAGCAGCACACCGTCAGGGATGCCCATCTTGCCGATGTCATGCAGCAGCGCGCCACGTTTGATGTGGACAAGATCCGCCTCTTCGACTCCCATCGAGCGCGCCAGCCGCTCGGTAATTTCGGTCACACGGATGGTGTGTCCCTCTGTTTCCTTGTCGCGTAAGTCCAGCGCGCGCACCCAGCCTTCCAATGTGGCTTGATACGCCTCTTCCAGATCCTGGTTGCTCTCCTGTAACTGGTCGATCAGCCGCGCATTATCAATCGCCACCGCCGCCTGATTGGCAAAGGACGTGATCAGATTTAAATCATCGTTATGGAAAATGCCCGCTTGAGCAGGGTTATCCACATAGATGACGCCGATCAACTCATCCTTGATCTTGAGCGGCGCACAAAGGATGGAAAGCAAATGGTACGCCGCAATACTTGCCTGTTCCTCGAAGCGCGGGTCGATCTGCGCGTTGGTCGTCAGTACCGCCTCGCCGTTCTCCACCACCCGCCGGACGACCGTCCTGCTGAATGTAAACGCCTCCCCGGCAAGGTCGTGATGCATGGCATCCCGCGCAAGGCGCACGCTGTATTCGCCGGAATCGTCCCGAAGCATCAAGAATCCACGATGCGCGTTCATCAAGATGATGAGCGAGTCCATCACTTCTTCGAGCACACGCTTCAACCCCAGCGAGGAATTGATGGCGATCCCCACCCCCATCAACGCTTCCATCCGGCGGTGATTCGTTTGAAAACGCTGGTTGACATTGTCTTTCAGGCGCGCCACAGTCCGGATCAACTGGGTCAGATCAAGGTTGATCGAAGAAACCTGCGGGTTCTCGATGCGCGCCAACCGGATCATGACCTGCGTCAGATCCTTTTGAACAGCGGCGATCTGTTGGAGGATATTTTCTTCAACCGGCGATTCGGACATGCAAATGCTCCTGCCTTCCAAGGAACCCCGCCCTCCACATCCAATGATGCGGCAGGGTTTCATCTCAACTACAGTTTGGGCAGCACGATCGACTGCTGCTTTTGGTATTTCCCTTTTTTATCCGCGTATGAAATCTCACATTCATCATCCGCTTCAAAGAACAGCACCTGCGCCAGACCTTCGTTGGCGTAGATCTTCGCCGGGAGCGGCGTGGTGTTGGAAATTTCCAACGTCACAAAACCCTCCCACTCCGGCTCGAACGGCGTGACATTGACGATGATGCCACAGCGCGCATAGGTGGACTTCCCCAAGCACACGGTGAGCACCTTGCGCGGGATACGGAAATACTCCACGGTCCGCGCCAGCGCGAACGAATTCGGCGGCACCACACATACATCCCCCACATAATCCACCATCGAATTCGTGTCGAAATGCTTAGGGTCCACCGTTGCCGAAAACACATTCGTAAAGATCTTGAACTCATTCGCCACACGCACATCATACCCATACGACGACACACCGTACGAGATCACCCCCTGGCGCACCTGTTTATCCACAAACGGTTCGATCATGCCCTGCTCCAATGCCATCTTGCGGATCCAATGATCGGGTTTCAATCCCATTTTTTTCTCCTCGTTTTGTTGGCTTTTTCCAGCAGGCGTGATTTTATCAAAAATGAAAGCCGGGGTCTGATTGGTATAGCGTTTTGGTATAATTTTGATATATGACGGAAAAAACCTACCGGCAAGCCATTCAGGAATGGCGCAAAGAACGCGACGACCTCATCCGCAAGGAAAATGGCTGGCTGGCGCTGGCTGGCTTATCCTGGCTGAAACTTGGTAAAAACCAGTTCGGCTCCGACCCCAAGTGTGAGATCCAATTACCAGACCGCATCGCAGCCATCATAGGCTCCTTCGAATACAACGGCAAATCCGTTTCCCTGCGCGTCAACCCCGGTGAAAGGGTCAAGGTCAACGACACACAGACCGATTTCGCCATCCTCCAGCCGGATATCTCCGAAAACGCCAGCTACATCAAACTGGAAGACATCCAGATGGTGGTCATCCAACGTGGGAATCGGATGGGCGTCCGCATTTGGGATAACAAACGTGAAGAACGCCGTTCTTTCCCCGCCCGAACCTGGTACGACATCGAAGAGAGTTTTCGCCTCGCCGCAACCTTTACCCCGTATGACCGCCCCAAAATGGCGTACTTCCCCGACCTGACCGGCGAGAAAGCAGAATTCCCCGTCGAAGGCTACCTGTCCTTCGAATTCAACAGCACCACCCACAAAGTGGATATCAACAAGGAAGACGACGGCACGCTCTTCCTGCGCTTCTGGGACCCCACCAGCAAAGATGAAACCTACCCCACCGGACGCTACCTGATCGCGGACGTAGAGTCAAACGGCAAGGTCTTCCTCGATTTCAACAAAGCCTACAACCCACCCTGCGCCTTCACCGACTTTGCCACCTGCGTCTTTGCTCCTGAGCAAAATCACCTCGATTTCAAGGTGACAGCCGGGGAAACCTACCAAAAACATTAAACAAAAAATCGCCGCATAAGCGGCGATTTTTTGTCGCTCACCATCAAATGAACAAATTGGTGAAGAAATCCGGCACAAAATAGCCGCCAACGCCGAATCCCCATTTGAACACACAGCATCCGATAAAGATCGCGACGCCCAGCCCAAGCAGGAAAAAGTCGCGGGGGGCGTATTTCAAATCCTTCAACCATGTGCGTGGTTTGGTGCCGAAAGCGCGCAAGTCCATCGCGTCGATGACCTCCTCACCCGTCACCGTGGACTGCATCACCACCGGGATGATCAGCGGTGCAAGCCTTTGAATGCGAGCCACCAACCCGCCTTTGAGATTATCCATCTCATAACCGCGCGCGCGTTGCGCATCCATGGTGATCATGAAATCGCGCGCAAAGGTCGGCAGAAAGCGGAACGCCAGATCCATGGTGAACGAGACCTTGTCTGATGCGCCCATGCGCTTGAACGCCGTTCCATAGATGTTTGGATCCATGGTGTATGGAATGGGGATCACCAAAAGCGCCATTGTGAACATGCGTGTGATCTGGGTCAGCGCGAACCACATCTTTGAGACCGTGATGGGAATCCCCCACAAGACCTCAAAGACAACAGGAGAAGGAATGTTGGTCACCGAAGAAGGACCGCCGCGTCCCGAAAGCAGACCGTTCAACCCCACGATGAAAAATACGAGGATGAACATGAAGGGCAAAATACGCCTTACATCCTTCCACTCGATATGGGATATCAGGAACAGGGTCAGCGAAACAAAGAACAAGGGAAGGATGAAGCGATAGTCCCAGATTTCGGGGATCGTCAACGCAAGCACAACGCACAGAAAGAAGATCAGACGAGTGCGCGGGTCCAGGCGTTGAATGAATGTATTACGCGGACGATACTTAAAGGTGACCAACATAAAATTAGCGACCCCGTCTCGAAGCGACGGCGGCGAAGGCGATCATCAGGATCGGCACAAGGATGATGGTCACAACCGCGTTGCCGATGACGGCAGGCGTGAAGTACCCAACCAGCGCCGTGTTAAGATCGATGCCGCCTGTGAACATCTCCGTTAGCGATGCGAACAACATGCCGACGACAATACCCGCCAGCCCAAAACCGACCGCCTTGATGATATCTGCCTGCGCCTTGAAGTCCTTGATCGCAGCCATGGCGAGACCGGCAACCATGCCCATGAGACCATTGCCGAGGCTCCAATTCCAATAGAAACCCCAGCCGCTCAATGCGTCACCGAGCGTATTGCCGATGAAACCGGCAAGCAAACCGACCCACGGTCCATACGCTGCGCCGAAGAAGATCAGCACAGCCACCGCCGGGCGGAAGGTTACATTACCCGCCGCAGGCAGAGGGAAAATATTGGTTGCCCAGGAGAACACACCATAAAGCGCTGCGCCGATTGCGCCGTACACAACTTGGCGGGTTCCAAATTCCCAGGTGCTTTTGTCGTTCATGACTTCTCTCCTTATGAAAAAATTATGATGGGACGCTGACCCATTATTGATAACCCTGTGAACGCATGCGCGTTACAGGGAAAATCACGCGGCAAACCCCGCCAAAGATTCGGCGGGTAAAAATCTTCCGGTCTTCCCGAGCAGGTCGAGGTTAAGATGAAGAAGCGAAGTGGGACGGACACGATACTTCAACAGCATATCCACATCTTTCAACACATCCTCCGGCCTGCCATCGGCAACAATATGCTTGTCACCAAACAACAGGACGCGGTTGGCGTACGTCACAGCCAGATCAAGGTCGTGTGTAATAAAAAGCGTGGAGGCGAAATTCGCAGAAAGGATGGACTCCCTACCGTCGGACGTTTTACACAGGGTCTCCATGAAATGAGTATAGTTGGCAAAATCCTGCCCGGCGGTTGGCTCATCCATGATAAGAATCTTCGAGCGCATCGCAAGCACGGCTGCGATGGTCGTGCGTTTTTGCTGCCCGAACGACAACCCCAACGGCGGATACTCCTCGAAACCGTTCAGGTTCACGGTGGACAAACTTTCAGCTATAGATTTCGCCATGTCGTCAGGGTTGAAATTCAAATTCTTCGGACCGAACTCCAACTCTTCCTTTACGGTCGGTGCGTACAACATATGTGTGGGACTTTGAAACACATAGCCCAGCACACGCGCGATCTGAGCCACGCTCATCTTGCGAGTATCCTGTCCCTCAACCAACACACGTCCTTTGGTGGGCTTGAGCAAACCGATGGCGTGTTTCACCAACGTAGATTTGCCAGCCCCATTCGGACCCAGAACCGCGATCAAATCACCACGGTTGATCGTAAGGTTGACATTTTTCAGGATGAGTGGATATTCATCACCGTAGCGAAAATCAACATCCTCAAAGACGACAAGCGGCTCGCTGCTTTCTTCGACCTTGGGCTGGGGCGCGGATTCGGGAACCGGATCCAACGCCTTGACCCTTTGTACCACCCACGGCGCCGGGAGTTTAACCTTTGTGTGATCGATCTCCTTCGGCAGGTCGCGAATCGGACCGAGGTATTTGATGCGTCCCTCTTCCATGTAAAGCATACGGTCCGGCTGGATGGCAATCGCATCTTCCACACGGTGCTCCACAAGGATGACGGTTTTGCCTTCATCGGCGAGGCTGCGGAAGACGCTCAACGCCTCATGGGCAGAGGCAGGGTCGAGTGATGCGAGCGGTTCATCCAACAGCAAAATGGACGGGTTCATCGTCAACACGCCAGCCAGCGCAACTTTCTGCTTTTCACCGCCGGAAAGATTGAAGGTCTCCCGCTCGCGCAAATATTCGATGTTAAGGCGTTTCATGGCTTGATCCACGCGGCTGACGATCTCCTCACGAGGCAGACCGAGGTTTTCAGGACCGAAAGCAATTTCGTTGAACACATTGCTCGCGACGATCTGACGCTCCGGGTCTTGCAGCAGTGTGCCCACCATCTGCGCCATTTCGGGAATCTGCATCTCGGCAACTTCCCTACCGTTTAGCAGCACCGAGCCTTGGCGTTCACCGCGATAACTACGCGGGATCAACCCGTTGATACAACGCGCCAG
Source organism: Anaerolineales bacterium UBA2395 (assembly GCA_002343775.1). Lineage (GTDB taxonomy): Bacteria > Chloroflexota > Anaerolineae > Anaerolineales > Villigracilaceae > Villigracilis. The sequence goes on along the minus strand of DDSH01000030.1, from coordinate 76,224 downwards.
TGTGGTCTTGCCACATCCGCTGGAGCCGGCGATTAATAATAATTCACCCTGCTTTAGTTCGAAGGAAATATCTTCGATGGCTAATTCAGGGCGGGTTCGGTATTTGAAAGTAAGACTGTCGATTATGAGGGGTGAGTTGGACATTGACTCTATTTTACTCCGAAAGAAGCGCTTCCATCAATATTACTCACCGATCACTTCGATCAATGCATGGTAATCCGCCGGGATGACCTGCGGGGAGGTGAACGATTCGGTGATGATAGACGGGTCTTTCATGCCGTGACCGGTGCAAACGACCACAACTCTTTTCCCCTTCACATCGACCGACCCTTGGGCTGTTTCTGCGAACAAGCCTGCCAGCCCCGCCGCAGATGCGGGCTCAACCCACACCCCTTCTGAAGCGAGGATGCGCTGTGCTTCCAATATCTGCGCATCAGACACTGCGATGATCTTTCCATTGGATTCATGTGCTGCATCCAGTGCCTGCTCTCCGCGCGCCGGTTTGCCTATGCGAATGGCAGTTGCGACAGTCTCCGGCTTTTCCACGGGATGCCCCAACACAAGCGGAGCGGCTCCCTCTGCCTGCACGCCCAGCACCCGCGGAAGTCCCTTCCCATATTGTTTGAAGCCCGCCCAATATGAGGTGATGTTGCCCGCATTTCCAACAGGCAAGCACAACCAATCTGGCGCGGAACCGAGCACATCACAAATCTCGAACGGCGAAGTCTTCTGCCCTTCGATGCGATATGGGTTGATGGAATTGACCAGCGCGATGGGCGTCTTCTGGGTGATCTCGACCACGAGCGTCAGCGCATCGTCGAACGACCCTTGAATTTGGATGACCTCTGCACCATAGGCGATGGCTCCCGCCAACTTCCCCACCGCCACCTTGCCTTCGGGAATAAGCACGATGGAACGCAAGCCCGCGCGCGCCGCATATGCCGCCGCTGATGCCGCTGTGTTGCCCGTGGAAGCACAGATGACAGTCCTCGCGCCACGCCCCACGGCTTCGCTGATGGCGGCGGTCATGCCGCGGTCTTTGAACGAGCCGGTGGGATTCAAGCCTTCATATTTGATAAACAGGTCACAGCCCAATTCCCTGCCAAGGCGCGGCATGGGAATCAGCGGGGTGTTGCCTTCGAGCAAAGAAATGGTCTGGGTGTGGGCAGGTAGATCGAGATACTGCCGATAGCGATGGATCAAGCCCTGGTATGTCATGTCAACTCCGAGGTTGGGAATGCGGCGATTATAATGTGGTCATGATAAAAATCCGAGTCCCTGCCACATCCGCAAATCTAGGTCCCGGCTTCGATTGCATGGGGCTGGCGCTGGATGTCTGGAATGAGATCACGTTCGAACCGGCGGATCGAATCACATACCTTGTCGCTGGCGAGGGCGCTGAAAAGTTCAACAAGAGTTCGAAGAATTTGCTGACCAAAGCGTACGCAAACCTGCATGAAATTTGCGGCATACCATTTCGCGGAGCGACGATCCGGGCACACAATCAAATTCTCGTCAGCAGCGGACTCGGTTCGAGTGCAGCAGCGATCGTTGCCGGACTTTTCGGTGCGAACGAAATGCTCGGCAAACCACTCCATGAATGTGACTTATTGAAGATCGCCACAGAGATGGAGGGGCATCCTGATAATGTCGCTCCGGCATTGTTGGGCGGGTTGGTCGTCTCGGTCATGACCCGCGATGAGATCATCACCCGGCGGTATGAGGTTCCGCCGCTGACACTGGTCATCGTCAAACCGTTGGTGGAGTGGCCCACAAAAATTGCACGCGCAGTCTTACCCAGGTCTGTCTCCCGTTCAGATGCGATCCACAATATCGGGCGTGCAGCGCTGGTCGTAGATGCGATTCGAAGCGGTGATCTGGATTTGCTCCAAAAGGTGATGGAAGACCGCATTCATCAGCCGTATCGGCTGCGGCATATCTCAGGCGGTGCGGCAGCATATAAGGCAGCCCGCCAGTTCGGGGCGGCTGCGCTATCCGGCGCAGGACCATCCATCATTGCTTTTGTCCAACCGGAGGATGCTGAGAAGGTAAAGTCGGAGATCCAGTCCATTTTCGAAGAACGGGGAATCGGCACAAAGCGGATCATCACCAATCCAAGCGGGAAGGGTGTGCATCGAATATAGAAAAAGCGGACCTCTATCGGAGTCCGCTTTTTCCATTGGTTATTTCTTTTTAGGCTTTGCTTTCGGCTTTGATTTTGGTTTGGCGCTTTTTACGGGAAGGCCTTTCGTTTCAGCAACTGGAGCAGCAAATGCGGGAACGGCTTCCGCTTTATAGGGTTTGTGCAGCTGAACAGGCTGACGTTCGTTCTGCCGAACGCGCAGGTTCAACAGTTCGACAAGGATCGAAAAGCCCATCGCAAAGTAAATGTACCCCTTCGGAATATGCTGGTGCAGCCCTTCTACAACCAGAGTGAAGCCGATCAGCAGAAGAAAACTGAGGGCAAGAATTTTGATGGTGGGGTGCTTTTCCACGAATGCGCTAAGGGGTCCAGCCGTGAAGATCATTACCAGGGCGGCAACGATCACAGCAAAGACCATAATCTCAATATGGTCTACCATGCCAACCGCGGTAATGACTGAGTCGAGCGAGAAGACGATATCCAACAACATAATCTGGACGATAACGCTCCAAAACGTCGCAGCGACCTTCGCTGAAGCGTGACCTTCCTTGCCTTCCAATTTGTCATGGATCTCGTGAGTAGCTTTCCATAAAAGGAAGATACCGCCTGCGATCAAGATCAAATCGCGCCCAGAAATACCGATCTCCTCACCACCAAACCACGGCATGGAGAAGAGCGCATCTTCTAGTCCGATGATCCATGAGAGGGAGAATAACAATAAAATACGCGTGAGAACCGCCATCATAATGCCGGTGTTGCGGGCGCGCTTCTGGTCCTGCTGGGGAAGCTTTCCGGCAAGGATCGAGATGAAGATGACATTATCCACGCCCAGCACGAGTTCCAATGCCACGAGCGTGATAAAGGCGATCCAGGTTTCGGGGGATGATATCCAACTAAAATCCACGGCTGACGCTCCTGAGAAGAGAATGGCGCAATTCTACCAAATTCAACAAAAAACCCGGAGGGGTCAAATGTCCTCCGGGTCAAATTTAGGTGCGATGAATTTACTTGATCTTGAACATCTGGGTCAGTTTCATCGCCAAATTCAGGTCGCCAGCAAGTTTGAGTTTGCCCTGCATGAAGGCTTGCATCCCATCGATCTCGCCGGTGAAGATTTTGACGTAATCGCTCGAATCAGCGGTGAGGGTCATCTTTGGGGAAGCATGCGTGCCTTTAGCAACTTCGCATTTGCCGTCTTTGATGGTGGCGTACCATTCACCCGCTTCTTCGCCAGTGAACTTGAATTGAATGGTGGCGTCCAGCCCTGCGGCTTTTTCAGGAATGAACGCGCCGGGCATTTTGGACATAAGGGTTTCGATTGTAAGAGCCATTTTTTCTCCTAGGTTGGAAAGTTGAAGGTTGAAGGTTGCAGGTAAACCTTGAACTTTCAACCTGCAACCTGTAACTTTTACTGAAGATTTTCGAAGATTGCCGCAGCGCCCATACCGCCGCCGATACACATGGTAACCATACCATATTTTGAGTTTCGGCGCCCCATTTCATAGATGAGTTGGGTGGTGAGCTTCGAGCCAGTGCAGCCGAGCGGATGTCCGAGTGCGATGGCGCCGCCGTTGACGTTGACCTTGTCGGGATCCATTTCGAGGGTTTGCATCACGGCGAGGGATTGAGCCGCGAAGGCTTCGTTCAGTTCGAAGAGGTCAATATCGTTCATGGACAGACCCGCCGTCTTTAAGACCTTGGGAATCGCCGCTATGGGACCAATACCCATCAACTCGGGGGCAACCCCGCCCACGGCGAAGGCAACGAAGCGCGCGAGGGGTTTGAGTCCCAACTCGGCGGCTTTCTCCGCAGACATGACCATCACCGCCGAAGCGCCATCTGACATTTGAGAGGAATTTCCAGCCGTGACAAAACCGCCTTCTTTGAAAGCAGGCTTGAGTTTGGCGAGCCCTTCCAGGGTCGAGTCGCCGCGCGGACCTTCATCGCGCTTGACGGTGAAATTTTTCTTGAAGACTTTGCCATCCACATACTCGTTGACTTCCACATCGAGCGGAATGAGTTCAGGGTCGAAGAGCCCAGACTCAACCGCCTTGGCAGCTTTCTGATTGCTCTTGAGCGCGAACTCGTCCTGCGCCTCGCGAGTGATGCCATATTTGAGCGAGACATTTTCCGCGGTGAGACCCATGTTGGTGTAATAGTGCGGCAACTCCATCGCAAACTGCGGATTGGGCGAGAACTTGTAGCCCATCATCGGCACCATCGACATGGACTCAACGCCCGCGCCAATGCCAATTTCAATATCACCGGCTTTGATGGCGTGCGCCACATGCGCAATGGACTGAACACCCGATGAGCAATAACGATTAATGGTCTCAGCGGGCACAGTATCCGGCAAGCCCGCGCGGATTGAAATGGTACGTGCCACATTCATACCCTGCTCGCCTTCAGGGAAAGCACAGCCGAAGACCACATCTTCGATCTGAGCGGGGTCAAGATTCGGCGTGCGGTTGAGCAATTCCTTTATGACCGCTGCGCCCATTTCATCGGGACGAACCGTGGCAAGCCCGCCCCGCTTGGCTTTGCCAACAGGAGTACGGACTGCACTAACGATAACGGCTTCTTTTGTTGTCATAGGTAATCTCCTTCATTTAGTTGAAGGTTTCAGGTTGAAAGTTACAAGTAAACCTTCAACTTTCAACCTTCCAACCTGGAACTAGTTTCGCAACGGCTTCCCGCTCTGCAACAGCGACCACATCCTCGCCTGCGTCTTTTCCTCGCCGCACAACGACAGGAAGGCTTCGCGTTCGAGATCGAGAATGTATTGCTCGCTCACCCAAGTCGGCTTGGTGATGTCGCCGCCTGCGATGATGTGCGCCAGTTTGGTCGCGATATGCGAGTCATATTCCGTAATGTAGTGACCTTCCTTGAACGCCCAGGCACCGATCTTCATCGCGCCGAACATATCGCGCCCTGCCGCATAGATGAGTTCCGGCGTGGGTGGACGATATCCAGACGCGACCAGATGTAACACTTCTTTCTTCGCTTCGGTCAGCAGATGGTCACGGTTGGCGATCACGCGATCCTGCGGATTCAAAATTCCCATCCCGCGTGCTTCCTCTGCGGAAGTGGCAACCTTCGCCTGACCAATTTGCAGGAACGCCTTCTGTAAGAACGGGAACACTTCCGCACCTTCGACACGCATGGCAGGGTTGATGATACGCCGCATATATTCTTTGGTACCAGCCCCCGCCGGAATGACTCCCGCGCCAAGCTCCACCAAGCCAATATACGTTTCAGAAGCCGCCACCACGCGCGAGGCATGCATGGTCACTTCACAACCGCCGCCGAGCGCAAGCCCAGCAGGAGCAACGACCACTGGTTTGGGCGAATAGCGCATACGCATGTTCATACCTTGCAGACGACGGATCGCACCATCGAGTTGATCCCACATGCCTTGCTGTGCCGCGACAACAACCATGAACAAATTCGCGCCCGCGCTGAAGTTATCCGCTTCACTGCCGACGACCAGACCATCAAAATCGGTTTCGAGTCTGTCCAACGCTTCAGAGGTGATCGCGAAGATATCGTCATCAAGCGCGTTCATCTTGGTGTGGAATTCCACCAAGCCCACGCCATCGCCAATGTCAAACAACGTTGCGCCAGCGTTCTTGCTGACTTCCTTCTTCGTGCCGCGGAAATCCTTCAGAAACACAAAGCCCTCAGGCTGCTTGAACTTCACATACTTGCCTTTGGCGACGTCATATGCGCCAATCTTGTTCGCGCCTTTGTATTGATAGAAGGTCTCGCAACCATTCTTCAACATCTCATCCACCCACTTGGCAGCCGGGTAGCCTTCCTTCTTCATGCGCTTGACCGTCTCCGCGACGCCGAGCATATCCCACGTCTCGAACGGACCGGCTTCGTGCATGAAACCCCAGCGGATGGCATCATCGATGGGCTTGGCGGTATCTGCCACTTCGGGGATGATGGAGGAAACATATTGGAAACTTTGATACGTGAGCGCCTTGACGAGCTGCGCAGCCTTGTCATCCGCTTCCAACATGACCTTGAGCCTGTCACCCAACCCCTCAACATCTTTCGCCGCCTTGACAGAGTCGAAGCGCGGCTTGCTCGCAGGGACATGCTCCAGGGTATTCAAGTCCAACGAATAAAACTGCTTCTTCCCCTCCGCGTCACGGACTTCCTTATAGAAACCAACTTTCGTTTTGTTGCCGAGCCACTTGCGCTCCATCAACGTGTCCATCAGTTTCTGCGGCTTTTCAGCGGCGAGATATTTTTGCCCGAGTTTGTCATGCGGGATCAACGGTGCAAGATTCTTACCCACGTGATGCCACACGTCCACACCGACCAGATCTATCAGCCTGAACGTGGCTGTTTTTGGGCGACCCATCAACGGTCCAGTAAGAGCGTCCACTTCATCCACGGTGTATTCGTTATTGAGGATGAAGTCCATGGCAAACGCGCCCGTACCGAACGCCACACGATTGCCAATGAAGTTGGGCGTATCCTTGCACAAAACAATGCCCTTGCCCAAGCGATATTCGCCGAAGTGCGAAATGAATTCAACCACTTCCTTCGAGGTATCGGGTGTGGGGATAATTTCCAAAAGTTTCAAGTAGCGCGGCGGGTTGAAGAAGTGCGTGCCAAGGAAGTGCTTCTTGAATTCCTTTGAGCGACCCTCCGCAATGGATGCAACGGGAATGCCCGAGGTGTTCGTCGAAACGATGGCATTCGACTTGCGGACTTCGTCAATACGCGCCATCAAGTCCTGCTTGATCTTGAGGTTCTCGATGATGGCTTCGCAGATCCAATCCGCTTCGGCGACGGCGCCAAAATCATCTTCGAGGTTGCCGAGCTTGACCAAGGTCTTCAACTCATCGCCCATCAAATTGGCAGGGCGGGCTTTGATGCAACGATCCCAGCCCTCTTTGACGATCTTGTTCTTATCAGGCGAATCTTTCGCAACAATATCGAGCAAAGTTACAGGCACGCCGATATTCGCCAAATGCGCGGCAATCGCTGCACCCATTGTTCCCGAGCCGATGACAACTGCTTTGTGGATGTTGTATTTCATAGGTTCTCCTTAGGTTACAGGTTGAAGGTTGCAGGTTAAAGGCTTCAAAACAAAACCTTCAACCTTGAACATTCAACCTTAAACCGCTATCGCAACTCCGCTCCCGTATACCCCAAAATCTGCCGCGCCACCACGAGCCGATTGATCTGACCCGTTCCCTCATAAATATCGGTGATCTTTGCATCGCGGAACCATTTCTCAAGCAGGAACTCGCGGCTATAACCGAGCGGACCGAGAATCTCCACCGCCTTCTGCGTGACCTTGGTGGTGACATCGCCCGCCTTGACCTTGCTCATCGAAGACTCGAGCGCGTTCGATTTCTTATTATCCGCCATCCAGACCGCCTTCAACACCATCAACCAGGCGGAACGAAGTTGAACATCCATATCGATGACATCTTTTTCGATGGAGGTCAGTTTCTGGCGCGGAAGACCATAACGAATTTCAACACCGTTCTCTTTGAGTTTTTCTTTCAGGAATTCAAGCGCGGCACGCGCAACACCCAAACCCGAAGCCGCCACAAGCGGACGGGTTGCATCGAAGGTTGCCATCGCGCCTTTGAAGCCGGTGGTCGTCTTTTCGACTGTTGGCTTGCCGAGCAGATTATCGAACGGCACACGCGCATCCACGAGAGAGATGGCAGCCGTATCGCTGGCGCGGATACCAAGCTTATGTTCGAGTTTGGTGATCTTCACACCCGGCGTTCCCGCCTCCACCACGAATGCACGCATCCCTGCGCGTCCGGCAGACGGATCGATGCTCGCCCACACCACGATAAAGCCCTTGCCGAGTTTTTCATATTCGGTGAAGGACTTATCACCCGCGGTAACGAAGATCTTCTCACCGTTGATGATCCACTCATTGGTCTTTTCATCCAAAATAGCGCGCGCACGGATCGCAGATGTATCGGAACCCGCACCGGGTTCGGTCATGCACATCGCGGCGAAGGTTGGTTTTTCTTCATTGAAGCGAGCGAGGAACTTGGCTTTCTGTTCAGGCGTACCTGCCGCCTGAACCGCCGCCGCGCCGAGTCCGCCGCCGGGTGTGATGAGATAGTAGCCCACATCGCCCCAGGCAAGCATTTCGATCTGAGCCGCAAGGCGTTGATACCCGATGGGCGGACGTTTCTCCGCGCCTTCCTTCGGTTTCTCTTCCTGCGGAGCCAATCCGCCTGCGCCGCCCATCGAACGCATGGCAGTGTGCATGAACTCAATGTAATCCCACGGGATCGCATGTTCATTCTCGTCGAACTCACGCGCTGTGCTGCGCATCATATTTTCAGCAACCGTTTGCAGCATGGTATTCATCTGCGCAATCGGTTTGGGGGTTTCGAAGTCAATGGTCATTTTTCTCTCCTTGAGGTTGAAGGTGTAAAGTTGAACGTTGAAGGTAAAAAAACCAACCTGCAACCTTAAACCTGTACCCTGAAACTTTTACAGAATCACCAATCCCAACATTGCCGCAAATCCACGTCCGTTGCGCATGAGCAGTTCCACCGGGTTCTCGCGGATGTAGCCGTGTCCGCCGTAGATCTGCACGCCGCGGTCGGTGACCATCATCGCCATGTCGGCTGCGCCGGTCTGGGCGAGGTATGCAGAAGTGGATGCGTCTTCCTTGTTGTTATCAAGTTTCCACGCGGCTTCCCACGTCAGCAATCGGATGGCTTCCATTTCCGTCGCCATTTCCGCGAGGAAGAAGGCAATGGCTTGCTTCTGGGCGATCTTCACACCGAAGGCATCGCGTTCTTTTGCGTAATTCTTTGCATATTCAAACGATGACCGTGCAACGCCCACAGCGGCTGCGGCGGAGGCAACTCTCATCGCAGACAGGATCAATTCAAAGTCGTGACCTGAAGCGCCGCCGAGTCGGCTGGCGGAGACATTCTCCAGTTTGACACGGTACATGGGCAGGGCATTCAATCCCATCACCTTTTCGCGTTCATCAGAGATGGATAACCCTGCGCTTCCTTTCTCGACGATGAAACCTTGAGTGACCCCATCGAGATTTGCGTACACCAGGAGCGCTTCGGCATCCTTGGCAAACGGGACAAAAATTTTCTCACCGTTGAGGATATATTTGTCGCCTTCGGCTTTGGCTGTGGTCTTGAGCACGTTGGGGTCGAAGTCAAAACTCATTTCCATGAGTGCGCCGGTGTAGGGAGCCCAATCGCCACCGACAATTTTGGGGAGGTAATGCTGTTTCTGTTCTTCGCTGCCGCCGAGCAAAACCGGCGTGGCAAACAACGAGGGTGTAAGCACAGCCAACGCCCCGGCGAGATCGCCATACGCCATCTCTTCGAGCGCAAGCACACCGGTAACGGCGCTGCGTTCCCCGAAGCCGCCATATGCTTCAGGTGTGGACGCTTGCAAAAAGCCGAGTTCCCAACCCTTGCTGACGAGTTTCTTCGGCAATTCGCGGCTTTCTTCGGCATCGTGCGCGGCTGGGCGCAGGTCGTTCTCGGCATACTTCCCCACCGCATCGATCAACATTTGTTGTTCATCATTGGGTTCGAACGAATACATTTGTCTTCACTCCTTTTTGGACGATGGACGATTGTCGACGATGGTCAATCGTCTATCGTCCATGGTCAGATTTACTTCAACATTCCCTTCAACACAAAATCGGAATATTCATCGGCGATCTGTTCGATGGATTTCCCTCCTTCGGGGTGGTACCAGGTGAGCGTCCAATTCATCACACCCATCAGGGCACGGACGGCAAGACCGGTGTCTTTCAGGTCGAAGACCCTGGTGCGAACCCCCTCATTAAGCACATCCCGCCATAGCGCCTCGAACGTATCACGTTGAGGGACATGGCGGGCATGAGACTTTTTATCGAGCGAGCGATGTTCGAAAAGCAGAACAGCGGTCAGGTCGACATTGTCGGCTAAGGCTGAAAGGTATCCGCGGATCATAAGCCGAAGTTTTTGGTCAGCGGGAAGGGATTGGGCAGAGATGGCAGAGATATGTGCAGTTAACATGACCAAAGCACGGTCAAGCAGGGCAAGCAGAATCTCCTGCTTTGACTCAACGTGATGGTAAAGGCTTGCCTTTTGCACATCCAATGCTCCGGCAATATCAGACATGGACGCGCCATGAAAGCCCTTCTGGCGAAACACCTGCGCAGCAGCATCAAGAATATCGTCTCGGGTCACGAAGTCTCCTTCCCTACCGAACGGTAGGTAGGGACAGTGTACTACCGTCGGTAGGGAGAGTCAAGAGAATTTATTGGAATTTTTTTATGCATGTCAGACAATTTCGCAATCTGCTTTAGCGGGTTCTGTGAGGACGAACTCGAAGCGTGAGAAAAAAACCAACTTCGGCGATCCGCTCAAGGTCCAGCAGGAGGCGTAACATTTTAGCGGGTAGAATCGTCCGCGAAGTATCAACTCTACAGGAGAGGCAGCATGAAGTATTTCGTAACAGGTGCAACCGGGTTTGTCGGCGGCGTGTTGGCAAAGAAGTTACGCGCGGCGGGACATGAAGTGAATGCATCCGTCCGCTCGCCGGAGAAGGCGAAGGACTTGCAAGCCCTCGGCGTGAAATTGTTCAAAGGCGATGTGACCGAGAAAGGGTCCATGCGCGAAGCGATGACCGGCGTGGAGGGCGTCTATCATGTGGCCGGCTGGTATAAAGTCGGCGCCAAGGACAAACGCGGCGGGGTGGAGGTCAATATCAACGGCACGCGCAATGTATTGGAATTGATGCAGGAATTGAAGATTCCCAAAGGCGTGTATACCAGCACGCTGGCGGTCAACTCGGATACAAAAGGCAAACTGGTGGATGAAGCCTATCATTTCACCGGTCAGCACCTCAGCGAATATGACCGCACAAAAGCCGCTGCGCATGATATTGCCAATGAATTCATCGCCAAGGGATTGCCGCTGGTCATTGTACAGCCCGGTCTGATCTACGGACCCGGAGATACATCCTCCGTGCGGACCTCGCTGATCAATTTCCTGCGCGGGCAACTCCCCATGCTCCCGTACGAGACCACACTATGCTGGGCGCATGTCGATGATATTGTGGACGGTCACATCCTTGCCATGGAGAAGGGAAAGATCGGCGAGAGTTATCATATTTGCGGCGAACCGTATAAACTTTACGATGCCTATCAACTCGCCAGCAAAGTATCCGGGAAGCGTGCGCCGATGGGAGTTTCTCCAAACCTGATGAAGGCCATGTCTGCTCTGGTCAAACCGCTCGATGCGATCCTGCCTGAATCGTACACTTCGGAAGGGCTGCGCATCATCGCAGGTGTCACCTATATCGGGGACAACTCCAAAGCCAAACGCGAACTCGGCTTCGACCCGCGCCCGGTCAGTGCAGGTTGGGCGGAAACGGTAAAGTATGAAATGGAATTAATGGGAATATAAACAATTTTGCCAAAACTAATGAAATTTCATCATTAATCCTTTATAATTAATACATGGCTCTCCCACAACCAGAACAACAGACCCCGCCCCCGCCGCAGATGACACCGGAACAATTGGCAGAACTGCGCGAACAGGAACGCCGTCAAAAACAGATCATGGCAGGCATCATCGCCGGGATCGTCGTCCTTGTGGCGATCTTGGGTGTGGCGATCTACTTCCTCTTGCAGCCTGAAACCCCCACAGACAAGATCCGCGATGTGTTCATCATCGTCGTCGCGCTCGAAACGCTGGTCATTGGCGTGGCGCTGATCGTGCTCGTCGTCCAGCTTGCCAGTCTGATCAACCTGCTGCAGAACGAGGTCCGCCCCATCCTAAATGCCACCAGTGAAACGGTCAATACCCTGCGCGGAACAGCGGAATTTTTGGGTGAAAATGTGGTCGAGCCGGTCATCAAACTAAATGGCTATTTGGCTGCCATGAAGCGTATGTTAGAATTAATGGGTATCAAGCCCAAGTAGCAATCAATCGGCAGTCATCCAAAAAGATACTGTCCATTTGACCAAACCATAAAAGGAGATCAATCATGTCTGACCGTGATGAATTTGGAGCCTTTCTTGTAGGATTTGTCGTCGGCGGTCTCACCGGTGCTGTGGTCGCCCTGCTCTTTGCACCCCAGTCCGGCGAGGAAACCCGCGCGTTGATCAAGGATAAATCCATCGAACTGCGCGACCGCGCCGCCCACTCTGCAGAAGAAGCGCTCGCCCGCGCCGAAGCCGCCGCCGCCGAAGCCCGCCAACGCGCCGAGGAACTAACCAAGGTTGCCAGGGAACGCGCCACCGAGCTCGCCAACGAAGTGAAAGAACGCGGCAAGGGCGCCATCGAAGCCGTCCGCAAGACCACCAAAAAGGACAGCGGCAACCCAACCCCCGCGTAATATCAAAACACCCACGAGGGTTTGACCGATAAGTCAAACCCTCCTTTTATTTATGGACATCATCCGCCGCTTCATGCGGTTCTTTTTCCATCTGCTTTATCATCCCTTCGCCTTCACGTACGACCTTGTCGCCTGGGTCGTTTCATTCGGCAAATGGAAAGACTGGGTCTACAGCGTGGTTCCATTTATCGAAGGGACTCGCGTTCTCGAGCTTGGACATGGCCCCGGTCACTTGCAGCGCTTCTTGCTGGACCGTGGGCTGAGTCCTGTCGCCATCGATGAATCCACGCAGATGGGTCGCATCGCTGCGCGCCGCCTTGGCACAAATCAAAAACTGACACGCGGGCTGACCCAAGCCCTGCCCTATGCCTCTGGCTCGTTCGACACCGTCCTATCCACCTTCCCCACTGAGTACATCTTCGACCAAAAAACACTCGCAGAGGTCAAACGCATCCTGCGCCCCGGCGGCAAATTGATCGTTCTCCCTGCAACATTTCCATCCAATTCCTTTCTTAAGTGGTTATACAAGATCACGGGCGAAAGCCCGCAAACGCTGGACGCGCTATTGTTGGAACGGTTTTCAAAACCCTTCGAACAAGCCGGGTTTCAAACCGAAGTAAATACGTTAGACCATCACAGGAATGCCACTCTGATCGTTGTCACCGCCGTAAAATAGCCATAAATTTTATCTGTACAAGGAGAAACAACATGGAACCCCAGGGAAATGAAGCGCTCAAAAAAGAAGGCATTGGAAATCGGATATTAAAGTTCATAGGCATCCTCTTCTTTCTATTCACCTGTCTGGCATTTCTCGGAGCCGTGGCACTCGACCTGACGGGTGAAAAAGCCATCGGCAAAGTGTCGAATGCCGCCAAAAACTGTTCTGCCGGCGAAACCTGCTGGACAGGCAAAGTGGAATTTGTCACCCAGCAGGGCGAAACGGTAACCTTTTATCCGCTTACGGCTCCCATACTGTTTGACCTCGACCCGCTCTTCAGCGGCAGGTCGTATAAAGAATACGGCGAGTACCAGGTGCGCTACCTGAAATCCTTTCCTGTTTTTGCAAAGGTCAAACTGGCGTTTTTTCTGGAATACAGCACCCACCTCGGTGGCTTATGCCTCGGCTCTTTCCTGCTGCTGATCGGAGCGGCATTTTCATCCTCGGGCAAGCCGCACAAACCATTGGTCCTTGATCTGCGAAGTTTGCGAAAGAAGTAAGTCTATTTTGGAAAACATGAAAAACAACATAATCAAGATCATTCTATTTCTATCTGTCGCTTTCGGCGCGGCGCTTGTTACAGGTCCGCGTCTGCGACCGGAGAATTTTCAACTGAACGGCACGCTGACCGTGCTCGAAAGCGGCGCGCCAGCCGGCATTTCCCAAGTCGGCGAATTCAACGTGGAGTGGACCAATGAGGAAGGCGGACAGCTCATCATCCACAATGAAGCGGGCAAGGTACTCTGGCAGACCCTGCCTGGCGAGGCATTTATCACTGCCGCCAGCGCAAAAGAAACCGTCACTGAAAACCGCGGCATGTTCCAGTTCAAAGACGCGTGGCGCACAGTATGCGGACGCCAAACCGTGGATCTGATCCAAGACACCGTTCCCGGCGAGTCGACATCGTTGAGCGGATACCTGCACTGCAATGATGGCACATCCGTTTTGTATGTCATGTACATTGAGCCATCCCCCACCAACACAGACGCGCTACAAGTCAGCATGTGGTTATTGGACGAAAAAACCTACGAAGCGACAGATCAGGCAAACCGCGTCTTCATTACTTACCAATCAGAAGCGGACGAACATTTCTTCGGCTTCGGAGAACAGTTCACTTACTTTGATATGAAAGGCAAGGAAGTGCCGATCTGGGTCAGTGAGCAAGGCGTGGGGCGCGGAGAAGAACCGATCACCACGGGCGCAAACCTGACCAACGGCGGCGCGGGCGGAAATGCGTTTACCAGTTATGCGCCCATGCCGTTCTACATCACCAGCCAGATGCGGGCGTTATCGTTGAACAATGCCGCGCGGAGCGTGTTCGACCTGCGCCAAGCAGACCGGGTGCAGATCGAGGTTTGGTCGCCAACGGTCATTATGCAAATCTATGATGGCAACACGCCCGCAGAGTTGATCGCCGCGTTCACGTCGGACAAGCGCATGATGCCATTGCCAGACTGGGTGCATCGCGGAGCCATCGTCGGGATGCAGGGAGGCTCCGAGAAAGTGGAAACCGTTTCGGCGGAGTTGGAAGCGCGCAGCGTCCCCATATCCGCTTATTGGCTGCAAGATTGGGTCGGGCAGCGGACGACGTCCTTCGGCAAGCAGCTGTGGTGGAATTGGGAAGTGGACTATGACCGCTACCCGCGTTGGGATGCAATGGTGGCGGAGTTCAATGCGAACGATGTTCAGGTGATGGTGTATGCCAGCCCCTACATTGCAGACATTGCCGATTTGAAACCCAACCTGCGCCGCAATCTTTTTCAAGAAGCGCGCAAGAGCGGATACTTGATCCAGGATCAGGTCGGCGCACCGTATTACATCCTCAATACTGATTTTTATTTCAGCATGATCGATCTGACCAACCCCGAAGCATGGCAGTGGTACAAACAGGTTTTGAAAGATCAAGTGATCGCTTCAGGCGCGAGCGGCTGGATGGCAGACTTTGGCGAAGGCTTGCCCTATGACGCCTTGCTCTATGAAGGCGATGCGCGCATCGTGCATAACCAGTACCCGGTACTGTGGGCAAAACTTAACCGCGAAGTGGCAGAGGAGACCGGCAAGGAAGTGGTCTTCTTCAACCGCGCCGCGTATACCCAAAGCCCGGCGTATTCAACATTGTTCTGGGCGGGCGATCAACTCGTTTCGTGGAGCGAGTACGACGGCATCAAAAGCGCCGTAAGCGGTTTGAACAGCGGCGGCATTTCGGGCATGGCGTTCAATCATTCCGACATCGGCGGCTACACCACCATCACCAACCCCATTGCCGATTATCACCGCTCGCGTGAGCTGCTCTACCGCTGGATGGAGTTGAACGCCTTTACGCTCATCTTCCGTACCCACGAAGGCAACCAACCCGATAACAACATGCAGTTTTATACCGATGCCGAGACGCTGGATACATTTGCGTATTGGTCGAAGGTCTATGCAGCGTTGTTCGAGTATCGTCAAACACTGGTGCAAGAAGCGGCAGAGACCGGTCTGCCTGTGGTGCGGCATCCGTTCATTCATTACCCCGATGACCCAGAGACGTGGAAAATCTCACACGAGGAATTCATGCTCGGTACCGACTTTCTGATCGCACCCGTCACCGACGAAGGTGCGACGGAAGTGAGCGCCTATCTCCCCGCCGGAAGTTGGGTTCACCTGTGGAGTGGAGAGGTCTACCAGGGCGGAGTCTACGTCACAGTACCTGCGCCGCTTGGTCAGCCAGGTGTCTTCTACTTGTCCGATTCAACATGGGCGCCGGGATTTGTGGAAACATTAAAATCAGACGGATTATTAAAGTGAGAGAGTGCAGCGGTCATCTCGACACAACAAGGATTTCAAGTAAAATCAGCGTCTGAATTTTAGGAGAGAAAATCATGCTGAAAAAATTACGCGAACCCGTGAATAGTCTCACTCATTGGGGCGGCGCGATCCTTGCGCTGGCAGGCTTGATCGCCCTGCTCATCATCGGCTGGGACACGCCCGCCAAGATCATTTCGTTTATCGTGTATGGCGCAAGTCTCATCTTCATGTTCTCCGCCAGTGCCACCTACCACATGGTACGCGTCAAAGACAAGGCACTCGAGATCTTCCGCAAGATCGACCACTCTGCGATCTACCTGCTGATCGCAGGAACATATACACCCTTCTGTGTCAATGCCTTCGAGGGGTTCTGGAAATGGGGTATGTTGAGCATCATCTGGTCGCTGGCGGCGATCGGCATCGTCGTCAAGATCTTTTACATCCGCGCACCCCGCTGGTTGAACGCAGGCATCTACCTGATCATGGGCTGGCTGTGCGTCGCCGCCAGCGGACAACTCCTCGCCGCGCTCCCCGCCTGGGTACTGGTGTGGCTCATTATCGGCGGGGTCATTTACACCCTCGGCGCCGTGGTGTACATCACCAAGATCTTCAACTTTAAACCCGGTGTGTTCGGCTTCCACGAAGTCTGGCATATCTTCGTTCTGCTTGCCGCCGCTGCTCATTTTATAGCGGTGATGGGCGTGGCGTTATAAGACAAACGTTTCATACAAAGGAGCCATCATCATGTTCTTCGGTTTCGACCTCAAAGAGATCTTCATGTTCCCCTTCAGGGATGAAGAAGCGCGTAAATACCTGCTTATCGGTGGTTTGGTTTCGATCGCTGCTTTCTTTATTCCAGTTGTGCCATATCTCATACTCATGGGATATTCAGTGCAGATCGCCCGCCAGGTATTGCGCGGCGAATTCCTGCGCATGGTTCCATGGGAAGATTGGGGCGGTATGTTGAAAGATGGCGCAAAGTTATTCGGGGTTCGTCTCATTTACACACTGCCGATCCTGATCCTTGCCATTCCTCTGGTCCTATTTGGCATCGCCATGCCATTTGTTGCAGAAGGCATGAATAGCGGTGACGCTGAAGCGCTTATTGCCGTCTATTCCATTGTCATGCTGGCAGGCATGTGCATTATTGTCCCCTTATCCTTACCACTGGCGCTGCTCGTCCCCGTTGCCGAAATGCATGTCGTGGATAAGGATGAGTTTTCCGCATCCTTCCGTATCAAAGACTGGTGGCAGGTATTTCGCGCCAACATTGGCGGTTTCATTGCCGCATTTGGGATTTACTACGCCATTTCGATGGTGCTTGCGATCGTGATCCAGATCCTTGCGGCAACCGTTATCCTTGCCTGCCTCCTGCTGATCATTCTCCCCGCCATGACGGTTTACCTGACCCTGATCACGTACGTCACAATCGCCATTGCCTACCGAGACGGCAAGGCAAAACTCAACCAGCCTGCATAACCCATGCGCCCGCTTGAGATCACGATTCCCATCCTGCTCGGCGTCTATTTACTTTGGAAGCATCCGCGTCCGTTTCCCGTCCGCCTGCTTCCGGCATTAACATTGATCGTTACGCTCCTGCATTTTGCCGTGGAGGGCTATCGCTGGCAGATGATCCCGCTGTATGCGCTGGCTCCCCTGCTCGCCATCAGCAGCCTGACGAAGATCACCGGAACAACCGATTGGAAACCCATCGCTTCCAACCTGACCGTCATCCTGCTTGCCCTCGCTACAGCGTTACCTACCCTGTTGCCTGTTCCTCGCATCCCCGTCCCGAGCGGACCGTATCCCATTGGCACATCCATTTACGAACTGACCGATGACTCCCGCAGGGAACTATATTCCGGCAAAGACGAACCACGCCGATTTATGATCCAAGTCTGGTATCCGGCAGATGTCAAAGACTCTGATGAGCGCGCACCCTGGATGGCAAATGCGGAGATCTTTGCCCCTGCCATCGCCACTTACATTGATCTGCCGCCTTTCTTCCTTGATCATCTCGCGCTGGTGAGCATCCCCGCCTACAAAAATGCCGTCGTTGCATCTGCTGAAGCGCCTTTCCCGGTCATATTTTTCTCACATGGCTGGAATGGATTCAACGCCCAAAATACCGGTCAGGCGCTGGAACTGGCAAGCCGTGGTTTCGTTGTTGTCGGTGTGCAACATACTTACGGGGCAGTGGTCACCGTTTTTCCAGATGGAACCGTTGCGCCGAATAACCCCACAGCATTGCCCGAACGATCAAGTGACCCCAATTATGAAGAGGTTGCACGGGTTCTGGTGGATCAGTGGTCGGGGGATATTGCTTTTTTGCTTGACCAGTTCCAAAGTCTGGAAACGGAAGCGGGTAGTTCATTCGAAGGCAAACTGGATCTGGAGCGTGTCGGAGTATATGGTCATTCCACTGGCGGCGGAGCGGCGATCCAATTCTGTGGCACCGATCCGCGCTGCAAAGCCGTGCTCGGCATGGACCCGTTCATGCGTCCGGTTTCGGCGGAGGTCATCACCAATGGCGTATCGCAGCCAGCCTTCTTTATGTTCTCACAAAATTGGGCAGATGATACAGACAGTAAATCCAATCAGTTCTTCAATCAGTTCTATCCAAATGCAAGCAATGGATTGGGCGTCATTAGCATAGATGGGACAGCACATTTTGACTTCAGTGACCTGCCGCTACTTTCGCCAATTGCACCTCAACTTGGATTAAAAGGTCCGCTCAATGGAAAGCGGGTGACTGAGATCACAAACGCCTATCTGGTCGATTTCTTCGAGTTGACCTTACAAAAAACCCCGACAAGCTTGTTTGATGGTGACTTTACCCAATTTGAAGAAGTACACAAGATGAAATAGTGCTGTTTGGAATCCACTTAAACCAAAAGCCGACCTGTATGGGTCGGCTTTTTCATGTCATGAATTGAGCGGGTACATCCCCAAAAACAAGAGCAGGAAACCGATCGTATCAATGACACCATGCGCAATGATCAGCATCCACAAGTTACGACCTGAAAAAATATACAAGATGGACATCAACAGAGCAAATATGGTCGTTTCCAAAAAACCGGTCATTCCCTGATAGAGGTGGGAAAACCCGAAAAAGAAACCACTGACCAACACCGCGATCACAACACTCAATCTATGATTTCCCATCAAATCGTTGATTCGGTTGAAAATATATCCCCGGTAGATCAGTTCTTCGCCAAAGGCGGCAAATGTCCACGAAATCGCAAGCCATAAAAGGAGAATGGGAATGCTCCCCTGAACATCAGAAAATTGGCTCAGATCAAGCGTTGTGTTCGTCAATCGATGCAAAACCGGCGTGAGGATAAAGAGCGAAAAGAGTTGATAGACAACGCCAACCAGGGTCCCTAATAACAGGGTACGCCCCCAGTGCCCTGGACTCCTCAACCCAACACCGCGCCAACCGATCCGGCGAACCCATAAGGAAAACCAGCCGATGAATAAGAAGTAGATCGAAAAATTCTTGACGGGAATTACTACAAAGGCAGTCAGCAGAAAAAGTTCCAGAAGAACAAAGAAGCGATTTTCCTGAAGTGCCCGTCCGAAACGATCCCTTATGGATGGTGCTGTTTGTGTTTCCATTGAAGTATTATAGCGACCGACCAAATGGAATTCAATCAGCAACCCAGCTCGTGAGAGCTGCATACCCACCTTACTCTGGAGGGGTTTTCAAAGGTTTGATGCCAATAAAAGCCGATAAAGGAAGCGTCTAAGACCGTTCTGCGCGAATTTGTTTCCGCAGGATCGCCGCGCGGAAGATGCGATCCAGAAAGCCGGCATGACCGTCCTTGTCCCACGAAATTGGAAGGTCGGCTGGACCGCGATCATCCGGTCCGTAATATAAAATCCCACAATTGGGGTTGATCTCGATCGCCACCACTTCCCCATTCGGGCGGATGCGAAGATCCACCCGCGAATAACCCGTGCCATCCAAGGCGAGATATAATTGCCTGCTCACCTGCTGAACTTTTTTGGTCAAATCTTTACTATCGAATGGCACAAAGAATGTACCCCAGTTGTACCATTTCACTTCAATGTGCAAAAAAGACTCGCCTTCCGGGAACTTCACTTCGGCGGGCTGATACACATACGGATTGGTAAGGTCATCGGGATTATCCACCACAAAGCAAGTAACCTCACGACCATCAATGAATTCTTCGATGCGCGCCGATCCGTATGCGCTGCAAATCCGCTGAAATTGCTCGAGAAGTTGACTGTCGGTCGTAACCCGTGATTGAGGCGTGATGCCCTCGCTGCCAAATCCGTTCGGGTGCTTGACCATGAGCGGATACTGCAAGAGTGAAGCGTTTTCCAAGTCTGCTTGGTGAGCGGCGTTAAATCCGCGTGCAAAACGGATGCCATTCGATTCGGCGACGGCTTGCATCTGCTCACGGGTAGGGTTATAAAATTTTGTGTCGGCGCCGGTAAAGGGGAGGTTGAAGCGTTCCAGTGTTTGGACCATATCAAACCCAACCGTATTATCCTCATCCCCCTCACAGATATTCAGAAATGCATCATACTCTTTCGTGGATAAGACCCTGCAGACGAACTCTTCCACAGGCGGCTCGACAGTCCAAAAATCCCACTCATATCCTTTCATTAATTCCGCTGGGTTAAAGTCTTCGATGAGTTCGTCACTCAATATGCATATCCGCATCTGTCCTCACAATAAAATGGCATGATGTGTTGAAGTGATAGCCAAATTATAGCCTCTCTGCTACAATCCACATATCAACCTTAGATCATTCAATGGATGTCAACCTTGCGATTGGAGAGAACATGGATAAGAAACCTGTTTTAGTGTCAAGTCTTGTTGAAGAATTCGTCGGTGCTTCGCATGGGAATTTTTCGCGGGTCAAAGAACTGCTTGAAGCAGAGCCCGCGCTTGCCAACGCCGCATGGGATTGGGGCGGCGGCGATTTCGAGACGGCGCTCGGTGCGGCATCGCACATGGGTAATAAACAGATCGCCGATTATCTGCTGGAACATGGCGCGCGGTTGGATATCTTCGCAGCCGCCATGTTGGGCAAACTGGACGTGGTCAAAGCCGCGCTCGAAGCGTATCCCGATGCGATCAACACTCCCGGTCCGCACGGCATTCCACTGGTCGATCACGCAGAAGCGGGTGGCGAGCAAGCCAAGCTAGTGGTGGCATATCTCGAAAATTTCTAGGCTCGACCTGCCTGCCCATCCGGTAATTAGTACAAAAGAGTGCTTTTGAAACACAGATGCATGGCTATAATTTTAAAAATTATTAATAAGGAGAACAAATGAGCAAGAACAGCCGAATTACCCTTGCATTGGTAATTGCCATCATCATGCTGGCATGTAATGCACTCGCCACAGGAGGCAGCGAGCAGCCCCCCACCAGTACACCGATCATATCCACCATCCCTCCTCTGCCGACCGCCACTCCTACAGATGTACCCGTCCAGCCTGTAGGAAATGTTGTCTTCTCAGATGATTTTAGCGTCCCCAGCCTTGAAATGGAATCATATTCCAGTGAAGAGGGAAGCGCAGGCACAGAAAACGGGGTCTACGTCGTACGCGCCACGGGCAGCCTCTGGCAGTGGGGCAAATCGCAAAGCGAATTTGCGGATGTGATCATCGACGTGGACGCAAATATGGCTAGCGGTCCATTGAACAATAACGTGGGCTTCGGCGTGATCTGCCGCCTGAGCACCCGCGACGACACCTCAGTGGACGGTTATATGCTCGCCATCAGCGCAGATGGCTACTACACCATCCGCAGCATCACTGCCAGCAATATGAGTCCGCTGGTGGATTGGACCTACTCCGATACGGTAGCGATAGGAACAGCTACAAACAGCATCCGCGCCACCTGTAGTGGAACTCAATTATCGCTCGAAGTGAATGGGAACTTGATCGCTTCGGCAAATACAATTCCCGACGGGTCTGCATCCGGTGCGGTGGCATTCTCCGCCATTTCGTTTGAAACCGACAACCCCTTCACGGAAGTCCACTTTGACAACCTGGTCGTTAGCCAGCCTTAATCGAGATTAAAACATGACTCACCCCGAAATTAAGGTTTCGCGGGTGAGTTCATTTTTAAGAGAAAATGGGATACGGATACACGCTGAACACGCGGATTTCTTAAGTCCCTTCCGCGCAAATCTGCGTTTGTCCGCATCCCATATTAATACCCGGGGTTGATTATGTTTTCTATTTTTCTGTACGCATCTTTCGCCGGGCAAATGCCGCCTTGATAATGCGGTCGAAAAACCCTTTGTATCCTTCCGGGTCGTACAGAATCATGTAATCCGCCGGTCCATATTCTTCGGGCGTAAGCATGATAGCGGGGTTGGGGTTGATCTCCAGAATGAACAACTCGCCCTGTTCGTTCATGCGCACATCACAGCGCCCGTAGCCCGAGATACCCATTGCCAAAAACATACGCTTGCCGATCTCCTGCAAGCGGGCTTTCAATTGCGGCTCGGTCACTTCCTTGAAATCGAACGGCACGTTATAGTCCCATTTGATGTCTGTATGCCAGAATTCTTCACCATCGGGGAAGATCAATTGGGCGGGCGGGTACACGAACGGCTCGTTCAGATCATCGGCATTCTCAACCATCAACACATTGTATTCGGTACCGACAATGAACTCTTCCATGCGCGCCGCGCCAAATTCATCACAGATGCGCTTGACCTGAACAAGCACTTCATCGAGGGTATTGGCACGCGACTCTTTGAACATGCCGGTGCTGCCATAACTTTTAGGATGTTTGATCATGATGGGGTAACGCAGGTTTTTTACCAGTTCCGCCGCTTCTTCCGGACCTCGAACCTGATAGCCCTTCGCAAAGCCGATCCCCGCCTTATCTGCCACGGCTTGCATTTCCTCACGGGTGGGGTCAAAGCAACGGGTATCTGCGCCGGTAAAGGTCAGGTTGAGGCGTTCCAGCGCTTCAACGACTTCAGTTGCCTGATAGCCGAATTCATCATCTTCCTCATCCTCAAACTCATATCCTTCACAAATATTTAGATAGACATCGAACTCCCCCGATTCTGCCAGCGCCTTTATTTTTTCGAACACAGGCGCCGTGAGTGTGACCATCTTCCACTCAAAATCTTTCAAATAGGGAGAGGGATCAAAATCCTCCATTTCTTCATCGGACAAAACACAGACACGCATAGGATCTCCTATTTTCGAACACCTGGAATAAATATCACGGGGTGAGTATTTTTACCCTGCAATTGCATTATCCTCCAATTGCCCAAATGACACAATTATTTTAAGAAAAAAGAGCAGGGTACCCTGCTCCTATTTCGTCTCCGTCACCTTTCGGATGCTGCGTGGCTGCTCGGTGTTGTAGCCCTTGGCGCGGGTGAGATGATAGACGAACAACTGGGCAGGCAAAATGCCCATCAAGGGCGACAACCACTCCGGCGTCTCGAGGGGGATGGTCAACGGCACCTGTGCGAACGACAACGCTTTTTTATCATTGGAGATCACTACCAATTCGGCAGAAATATCCGAGCGCAAACGCTTGAGCATCTCGAGCATTGAGTTGAAGACTTTCCCTTTTGCCGCCACCGCAAATACGGGATACCCGCTCTCCACCATCGCAATGGGACCATGCGCAAAATCTGCCGAGGAATACGGCTCGGCGATGATATAGGTCAGTTCTTTCAGTTTCAATGCCCACTCAAAAGCGGTTGCGTAATTGAAACCGCGCCCCAGCACCACGGTCTGATCGATATAGCGATAACGCTGAACCGCCTGCGCGATGAAATCACCCTGCTTCAGCGTCTGCTTCATCCACGCCGGAACTTTCGTCAGTTCTGTCCACATCTTTTTTTCGCCGGTCAATGCCGCCGAAAGCATCGCTACGCTCATCAATTCGGTGGTGTAGGTCTTCGTCGCTGCAACTGCCCGCTCAGGACCCGCTTGTAGTTCGATCACAAAATCGCAGGCTTGGGCAAGAGGCGAAGCCAGTTCATTCGTCATGGAGAGCGTCAGGCATCCCTGTCGTTTGCCCTCCTCCAACACACTGACAATGTCCGGCGATTTACCTGATTGCGAAATGCCGATCACGAGCGCGTTCTTCAGCGTGGGCGGCTTCCTATAATACGTGAACAGTGAAGGCGTTGCCAGTGCAAGCGGCAGACGGTTCATGGCGCCAAGTAAATAATTGGCGTATCTGCCCGCATTATCCGACGTTCCGCGTGCGGCAAGGAAGACATAGCGGATATCACGCTTTTGAATTTCAGCGGCAATCCGTTCAACCTCCTTTCTTTGAGAAGAAAGTAAATCCCTGATCCGTTCGGGTTGTTCAAGAATTTCGGAATGCAAAGACATAGGATGATTTTACTACATAGAA
Organism: Anaerolineales bacterium UBA2395; assembly: GCA_002343775.1. GTDB lineage: Bacteria > Chloroflexota > Anaerolineae > Anaerolineales > Villigracilaceae > Villigracilis. The sequence goes on along the minus strand of DDSH01000030.1, from coordinate 51,831 downwards.
CCTTGACAAAAATTAGTTATGCATATAAAATTATTTAGGTAAGACTAAATTTTAAGGAAATCAGATTTATGGAACTCGTCCCTTTCAACCTTCTGGGAATTCTGGCGTTCACCGGCGCGACTGTTTATGCGGTTGGTGATGTACTTTTGCTTGCATCCAAAGCCTCGCTGGATGATTACCCAAAACTTAAACCATTTGCAAAACTGCTATCAGACGCGGAGAAAATGGTCGTGCTCTCCCCCGCCCGTTTGATGTGGGGTTCGTTGATCGGTGTCTTTTCGACGCCTTTGATTCTGATGGGCTTCTGGCACGCGCATCAAGGCTTGAGCGGAGTCAACGCCTGGGCAGCGCTGGCAGCCTTCGGGTTGTTTGGAGCGGCTTCCATCATCGGGACGTTCGTGCATGGGTCGTTCTTTTACATGGGCGAGTACGTCCATGCGTTGAACGATGTCAACGAAGATTCACAGCCTGTGATCGCTGGGATGATGGAAAGGCATAAGAAAGTCCTGGTCATCACGTACGCTCCGCTTTTGATCTTTATCGTTGCTGCTTCGATCCTGTTTTCTGTTTTGGTGGCGTCTGGAAAGACCGCTTACCCGCTTTGGATGGCAGGCGTCACACCATTAACGATGACCATTGCCTGGCTACTGGTCAAGCGCGCCCTGCCGCAGTTTGTACGTGATTGGACCGAAGGCGCGGGATTCAACATCGCCTTCATGGTGTTCTTCGCTTTCACTACCACCACCCTTTGGAAATAACATGAAACCATCCACATCCATTCAAGATTATCTCAAGCGTATTTACGAACTGACCGAAAACGGCTTGCCCGCCAGCACCAATGACCTGGCGCGTGAGTTAAATGTCAGACCCGCGTCTGTGACAGGCATGATCCAAAAACTGGCTGCCGAAAAACCCGCACTGGTCGAATACCAAAAGCATCAGGGCGTCACCCTCACCTCCGCGGGGAAACGCGCCGCGCTTGAGGTGATAAGACATCACCGTTTGCTCGAAGCGTGGCTGGTGCAAACGCTTGGCTATTCATGGGACGAAGTCCACGAAGAGGCGGAACGGCTGGAGCATGTCATCTCGGAGGATTTCGAGCGACGGATCGCCGCCGCACTTGGCAACCCGACCCGCGACCCACATGGTGAGTTGATCCCCACTGCGGATTTGAAAATGCCAGTGGATGACACCACGCCGCTATCTTCCCTGCGAGCAAGCCAATCTGCGACGATCCAACGCGTCGTTGCCGCCGACCCGAACCTGCTTCGCCATCTCGACAGTTTGGGACTCACCCCAGGCATTCAGATCGAAGTGATCGAGTATTCCGAGTTCGACAATAACTTAACGGTGAAAGTTGGCAGAAAGGTCAATGTGCTTGGCTTGAACATTACGACAAAAATATTTGTAGAGATCCAAAAATAACTTTATCAATAGAAAGGTTTTACCCATATGAACGAAACAATTTTCAGAATCCTTGCCGCGCTCATCCTTTTCACAGGCGCAGGCATCTCCATTTACTTCCGCATGAAAGCGGACCGTGACTCAGGCGAAAGACTTTCCCGCAGTGCAGACGGCACACCGATGATGCTCGTCATCCGCATTGGTGGTTTGATACTCTGGCTCAGCCCAATCGTCTATCTGCTCAATCCGCAGTGGATGGCATGGTCAAAGATCGGGCTGCCCGAATGGATGCGCTTTTTCGGTTTCGGATTTGGCATCCTCGTGGTCGGATTGATCTACTGGCTGTTCATCAGTATTCAAAGCGGAATTACGCCAGTCAGCACTACACGCACGAATCACAAACTTGTAACGCATGGCATTTACCACTGGGTACGCCACCCGCTTTACAGTGTCGGCACATCACTCTATATCGCCTTTGCATTGATGGCAGATAACTGGTTCATTATTCTGCTGGCAGCGCTGGCATTCATCGCCATGGCGATCCGTACCCCGAAAGAGGAAGCGAATCTCATTGAGAAGTTTGGCGATGAATATCGCGAGTATATGAAGCGGACGGGTAGATTCCTGCCAAAGTTTTCAAAATAGATTTTGTGATATTCCCAATTTCAGATAATCGGAGAAAGACTTATGAAGAAAATAGTTTTAGCAGTTCTTACTTTATCCCTGCTCCTCAGCGCGTGTGCCACGGAGACAGGCAGCAATACTACAAACGGCAAGTTGAACATCGTCACCACCACAGGCATGATCGCGGATATTGTCATAAATGTGGGCGGGGAACATGTGGAAGTCACTTCTCTGATGGGACCTGGCGTAGACCCCCACTTGTACAAAGCCAGTGAAGGCGACATCCGCCGCTTACAAGAAGCGAATCTCATTTTTTACAACGGCTTACACCTTGAAGCGCAGTTGGGCGAAGTGCTGGAGAAAATGAACGACTTCAACATTACGACCGTCGCTGTCGCAGATGAGATCGACCCTGCGATTCTACTCTCGCACCCACAGTATGAAGATGCCTACGACCCGCACATCTGGTTCGATGTGACCTTGTGGATGCAGGCAGTCCGTCGGGTGCAGGAAACGCTTTCAGAAACTGATCCAGCCCACAAGTCCGCGTATGAGGCGAACGCGACAGCGTATCTCGCTCAACTTGAAGAATTGCATCAGTATGTTTTTAGTCAAGCGGAAAGCATTCCCGCTGAGAAGCGCGTCATCATCACTGCGCATGATGCGTTCAGTTATTTTGGCAGGGCATACGGCTTTGAAGTGCGCGGTTTGCAAGGCATCAGCACCGAGTCTCAGGCGGGCACAGCGGATGTGCAGGCGTTGGCAGAATTTATTGTTGAGCAGCAAATTCCCGCCATCTTTGTTGAGTCGTCGGTGCCGCAACGCAACGTGGAAGCGGTGCAGGCGGCGGTGCAATCGCAAGGCTTTGACGTGCAAATTGGCGGTTCGCTATTTTCGGATGCGATGGGCAGTGAAGGCACGCCCGAAGGGACGTACATCGGCATGGTGCGGCATAACATCGATACCATCGTGACCGCGTTGAAAGGTGAATGACATGGCAGTCAATGCGATTGATGTAACCGACCTGACGATTGCTTACAAAGACAAGCCCGTGTTGTGGGACGTGGACATGGAAGTGCCATCGGGCACGTTGATGGCAATTGTTGGTCCAAACGGTGCAGGCAAGACGACCATGATCAAATCCATTTTGGGATTGATCAAACCTGCGGCGGGACAAGTGTTGGTGTATGGCAAACCATATGCGGAGCAACGTCATCTGGTTGGCTATGTGCCCCAGCGCGGCAGTGTGGACTGGGACTTTCCCACCAGCGTGTTGGATGTGGTGATGATGGGACGCTACGGCGCGCTCGGCTGGCTCAAACGGCCAGGCGCTTCAGAACGTGCCGCGGCGTTGGATGCGCTCGATAAAGTTGGGATGAAGTCCTTTGCCGAGCGGCAGATCAGCCAACTCTCTGGCGGACAGCAGCAGCGTGTCTTTCTGGCGCGGGCGCTCGTGCAGGATGCGCAACTGTATTTCATGGACGAACCCTTCCAAGGTGTGGACGCCACCACCGAACGCGCAATTGTGACCTTGTTGCAAGAACTTCGCTCGGCTGGAAAAACAGTCGTTGTCGTTCATCACGATTTGCAAACCGTGCCCGAATACTTCGACTGGGTCACCATGCTCAACGTGCGCCGCATCGCTTGCGGACCCGTGGGCGATGTCTTCACCGACGAAAATCTGCGCAAAGCGTATGGCGGCAAGGTCGCCTTTTTGAGCGCGGAGAATGGGAGAAAATCCTGACGATAGACGACGGACGATGGACCATGTTCTCATCGTCCATCGTCCGCGGTCAATGGTCAACTCTTATGGACATCTCTCAGCTTTTCTACAATCTCTTATTCGATTACACCCTGCGGACAGTGGCGCTTGGCTCGGCGATTCTGGGAATCGTCAGCGGGGCGTTGGGGTCGTTCGCGGTGCTGCGCAAGCAAAGCCTGCTCGGAGATGCCATCTCTCATGCGGCATTGCCTGGCATTGTGCTCGCATTCCTGCTCACCCGCAGCCGCGAACCTGTCATCCTCATGCTTGGCGCGTTGATCGCGGGCTGGCTGGCGACGCTCTTCATGCTGAACGTCATCCGCACCACACGCATCAAAGATGACAGCGCATTGGGTTTGGTGCTTTCGGTCTTCTTCGGCTTCGGCTTGATGCTCTTGACCTTCACCCAACGTCTGCCCGATGCCACACAAGCAGGCTTGGACAAGTTCCTCTTCGGTCAAGCCGCCACCTTGCTGCAACGCGACGTGGTCACAATGGCAATCATCGGCGTACTGGCAATTGCCTTGCTGATGACCTTCTGGAAGGAATTCAAACTCATCACCTTTGATACTGAATACGCCGCAAGCCTCGGCTACCCTGTCCGCTTTTTGGATGTATTGCTCACCACCCTGTTGGTGGTTGCCATTGTGCTTGGCTTGCAAACCGTAGGCGTGGTGCTGATGTCCGCGATGATCGTGGCACCTGCCGCGGCGGCACGTCAGTGGACGGATAAACTCAAGAATATGGTCATCCTCGGCGGGCTGTTTGGTGCAATGGCTGGGGTCAGCGGCACACTCATTAGCGGTTCAGCGGAAAAGATTCCAACGGGTCCTGTCATCGTCTTGTGCATGAGCGCCATCGTTTTGTTCTCGATGTTGTTCGCCACCAATCGCGGACTGGTCTGGAACTGGTTCCGCAATTTACAGAACCGACGTCAACTGCGGGCGCAGGCAGTGTTGGGCGACCTCAACACGCTCGCCATGCAGCATCCCAACGAAGCACGCGGACATTCCTCCGCGGTCTTGCGCGCGATGAGTACCAATCCCGAAGGGGTATCGCTGGCGTTGAGTCAACTCAAGGAACAGGGCTTGGCGCAGGAACTCGGCAAAGATGCCTGGGCGTTGACTCAGGCTGGGTTGGATGAAGCAGGCAAAACCGAAGAGAAAGAGGCGTAGCATGTCATCCGCTCAAATTGAAATTCAAATCATCGCTTCCATCGTTGCAGTCGCATGCGCGTTGCCTGGCGTCTTCCTCGTGCTGCGCCGCATGGCAATGATGAGCGACGCCATCAGCCACACCGTTTTGCTTGGCATCGTCATCGCGTTCTTCGTCACCAAGAGTCTCAACTCGCCGTTGCTGCTCGTCGGTGCGGCGTTGATGGGCGTCATCACCGTCGTCCTTGTGGAGTTGCTCAACCGCACGCAACTCGTGCGCGAAGACGCCGCCATTGGGCTGGTCTTCCCCGCCATCTTCAGCGTCGCGGTCATTCTCATTTCGCGGTTCGCGGGCGATGTGCATCTCGACACCGATGCCGTGTTGCTTGGCGAATTGGTCTTCGCGCCGTTCAACCGCCTCAAACTTTTTGGCATGGATATCGGACCCGAAGCGCTCTACACCACGGGCGGCATTCTGCTGCTCAACCTGATCTTTGTGATCATCTTTTACAAAGAACTCAAACTCGCCACCTTCGACCCCGCCCTCGCCGCCGCGCTTGGCTTCGCACCCACCGTCATCCACTACGCGTTGATGACACTCGTTTCACTTACGGCTGTTGGTTCGTTCGATGCCGTCGGCTCGGTGCTCGTGGTCGCTTTCATGATCGCGCCACCCGCTGCCGCGTATCTGCTGACCGACCGCCTCTCGCGCATGTTGATCTATTCCGCACTCATCGGGATTTTCTCTGCCGTGAGCGGATACTGGCTCTCCTATCTTTTGGATGCCTCCATTGCGGGTTCAATGGCGACGATGACGGGCGCTTCTTTCTTAATCTCGTACCTGTTCGCCCCCGAGCGCGGACTCCTCGCCCAAGCCCGACGCCGCCAAAACCAACGCATCGAGTTTGCGCTGACTATGCTGACAATGCACATCGCCAATCACACCGCCGCGCAGGAAGCCGAGATCGAAAACGAAGTCATCCACCTCAACGAACACCTCAAGTGGACTCCGCAATTCGCGATGGAAGTCGTCGGCACTGCCGAGCGGGCAGGCTTGGTGACACAACGAAACGGATTGCTCACATTAACCGAAAGCGGCTTGCAACGGGCGAATCAGGAATTTAGCAATTAACAAGTGTCAGGTGAATAGCCTGACCTACAAAAAAGTGATAGTCACCCCTCAGGCGACTGTCACTTTTTTTACAGAACATTATCACATTGACAATCATCTCATAATCAAATAATATATGAACAATTGCTCATATATTCAGTCATGAAACTTACCGAACTCAAAGCCATTCAGTTAGCCGAACTCTTCAGTTCCCTCAGCGACGCGAGCCGCATCCGCATCATCGCACTGCTCATCGGCGGGGAAATGTCTGTCCGTGCCATTGCGGATGGACTCGGCATGACCGAATCCGCCGTCTCACATCAATTGCGCGGGCTGCGTCACATGCATCTCGTCCGCGCGCGGAAATCGGGCAGGCAGGTCTTTTACACATTAGACGATGACCATGTCTCGCGTCTGTTCACTTTGGGATTAGACCATGTCCAACATGGATGATTTTATGAACACAAAACTTTATCAAGGAGTTTAGCATGTCAAAAAAGAAGAAAAAAAGCAACAATTCCTCGTTCCCAACCATCCTGTTCGTGGGCGGTGGAATCGCTTTGATCGCAGCGGCGTTTTTGCTTTTCAGCCAAAATAACACAACTGCGCCCGTTGCCGAAGCGCCCATCGAAGAGGGAATTCCGTACCCTGAAATTGCCAGAGTCTCGCTTGCTGAGTCCAAGTCTGCGCTGGATGCTGGGTCTGCGATCCTTTTGGATGTACGTTCCGCGGATGCCTTTGCAGGGCAGCACATTACAGGCGCGGTCAACATCCCTGTCAACGATCTGGCGGCGCGTCTGGACGAACTCGACCCAAATGCGTGGATCATCCCCTACTGCACCTGACCAAGCGAAGAATTGAGCGCCCGTGCGGCGTCCATCTTGCTTGAAAACGGTTTTACCAATGTCACCCCCATGCTCGGTGGTTTTGCAGCCTGGATCGATGCTGGCTACCCGACTGAACCCTAAAGAAAGACGAAAGATGAAAAAAAAGTTCAACACAATCTATTCTCTGCTAATTGCTGCATTTTTACTGACGGCGTGTCAGGCAGCCGAGAAAGCCCCGCAAGCGGGCATTGAAGCAGACATGGGCGGATACAAGTACCGCGTCATTTCTGTGACGGAAGCACAGTCCATGCTGGAGAATAAAGACTTCATCATGCTCAACGTGTATACACCGTGGGAGAAGGACATTCCGCAGACCGATCTTCGTATCGGCTACGATGTGCTTCCAGAAAACATGCACCAACTCCCAGCGGAGAAAGATGCGAAGATCGTCGTCTATTGTTTAAGTGGCGGCATGTCCAAGAAAGCGGTTGCCACACTCGTCACCAGCGGTTACACCAATATCTGGATGATCGATGGCGGGCTGACTTCGTGGGAAGCGGCAGGGCTGCCAACCGAAAAATAATATGAACCAAATTCAAACCATCGAGATACCCATTGCAGGCATGGATTGCACCGAATGCACGCAGCATGTTCAACATGCGATTGCGGGCGTGAACGGCGTAAAAAAGGTGGATGTATTTCTATCGTCTGAAAAAGCCATTGTGCAATTAAATCCATCGGTAGTGAACATGGCAGAGATTCGCACAGCGGTAAAAAATGCAGGGTATTCCATTGCAAAAGACGAGGAAGAAAAAACACCGAATGCCATGCTCGCGGATTTCTCACGCCGCATGTTCACCGCCTTTGGGCTGGCGTTCGGCGCGGTCATCATTATCGTTGTCCTTGGTGAATGGCTGGGGTGGCTCGATGGTTTGACTGAATTCATCCCATTCCCTGTTGGGGTTGCACTCGTATTGCTCGGCGGCGCACCGATCTTCTTCAACGTCATCCGCGCCGCGCTGAAGAAACAGGTCATTGCGCATACGCTGATGAGCGTCGGCGCGATTGCTGCGCTCGTCGTCGGCGAGTGGACAACGGGCATGGTGGTCATCTTCTTCATGCACATCGGCAACTACACCGAACGCCTTACTGCCGAAGGTGCGCGCCGCGCTGTCAAAGACCTGACGGCGATGGCCCCGCAAATTGCGCGGGTGGAACGAGATGGTGAAGAAAAAGAAATTCCCATTGCAGAAGTCGAAATGAACGACGTTGTGATCGTCCGCCCTGGCGAAACGATTCCTGTGGATGGCGAAGTCATTGCGGGTCATGCGGCAGTGGATCAATCATCGGTGACGGGCGAGTCGATGCCTGTGGAAGCAGGCGTCGGTTCGCAAGTGCGAGGCGCGACCATCCTCAAGCAGGGCACGCTCAAAGTGCGCACACAAGCCGTCGGGGCACAGTCCATGTTCGGGCGCGTCATCAAAATGGTGGAAGAAGCCGAAGCGCACCGCGCAAACGTGCAGCAATTCGCCGATAAATTCAGCGCGTATTATTTACCCATCGTCGCAGGCATCGCCGCGCTGACATTTTTATTCAGCCGCAACGCGCTCGCCACAGCGGCGGTCTTGTTGGTGGCTTGCTCTTGCACCATCGCACTCGCCACGCCCATCGCCATGCTCGCCACGATTGGCTCAAATGCAAAACGCGGCGTGCTCATCAAAGGCGGCAAATATCTTGAAACGCTTGCCCGCGCCGATGTCTTGTTGATCGATAAAACAGGGACGCTGACTCTTGGCAAGCCGATCGTGACGGATATGATTTCATTGAACGGCATGGACGAGAACACGCTTCTTTCCTACGCCGCATCTGCTGACCGTTACTCTGAGCATCCCCTCGCCGACGCCTTGCGCCGCTCCGCGCAGGAACGCGGCATAGCCTTGCGCGAGATCACCAACTTCGAATCGCTGACAGGCATGGGCGTGCGTGCAACCGTGGATGGCAAAATCGTTTCGGTCGGACGCAACACGCTGATGGATTCATCCGCGCCGCAACAAGCCAAAGAGTTGGAATCGCAAGGCAAGACCGTTCTATTTGTTTCAATTGATAATTCTCTTGCGGGCTTTATTGCCGCCTCCGACACATTGCGAAACGATGTACCAGAAGCATTGCAGGAAGCAAAACGACTTGGCATAAAAAAGATCGAACTACTCACAGGCGACAATGAACGCGTGGCGTCCTCGGTTGCGCATTCGCTGAACATTTCCTATCGTGCAGCCTTGCTGCCTGAAGATAAAATCCGCATCGTCAAAGAATATCAATCACAGGGACATATCGTCGTCATGGCAGGTGATGGCATCAACGACGCGCCCGCGCTCGCCCAAGCAGATGTAGGCATCGCCATGAAAGCAGGCAGCGACGTCACCATCGAAGCCGCCCATATCACCCTCCTGCGCGAAGACTGGATGCTGATTCCACAAGTCATCGCCGCCGCCCAACGGACGATGCGTGTGGTAAAGGGCAATCTTGGTTTCACTGCGGCTTTCAACATCGTCGGGCTTACGCTGGCGGCATTCGGATTTCTTCCGCCCATGTTGGCGGCTGCACTGCAATCCATCCCAGATTTGGGAATTCTCGGTAATTCGGCGCGCTTGTTGAAAAATCAATAACAGGAGAATACCCCATGTCTCAAGCCGTCAAAGCGGGACAACTTTTATCCCTGCACAATAATGGAAAACTGCTCATCCTGCCCAATGTGTGGAATCCTATTGGTGCGCGGATGCTGCAAGCCAAAGGTTACCCCGCCGTTGCCACTGCCAGCGCTGCCATTGCTGAGTCTCTTGGCTACAGCGATGGTGAACAACTCAAACTGGACACCATGCTAGACATGGTTGCCCGCATCGTTCGCAGCGTGGATATACCCGTCACCGCCGATTTTGAAGCGGGGTATTCCGACAACATTGCAGGTTTGCAGGAAAACATTTCAAGACTGCTCGATACCGGCGCTGTCGGCATCAATTTTGAAGACAGTTTCGATGACAGTACCCGCCTACGCCCCATCTCCGAACAAGTAGAGCGCATCAAAGCAGTGCGCGAAGCGGCAGACCGAAAAGGTATCCACCTCGTTATCAACGCCCGTGCCGATAGTTTCTTCGCTGAAGGCTTTGCATCTGAAGAAGAACGCATCGAAGATGTCGTCACCCGCTTAAATGCCTACGCGCAAGCAGGCGCGGACTGTGTCTACCCCGTTGGGCGCGGCGATAAGGAGACGTTGCAAATTTTACGGAAGCGAATCTCCGCGCCGATCAACGTGCTTGCCACGGCAAAGACCGCCAGTTTGAAAGAAATGCAAGAGTTGGGAATCAATCGCGTAAGTTTTGGACCGTATCTCTTCCGCTCACTTTTGGCAAAACTCTCCGAAATGCAGGATGAGATCCTGAACATGGGCGGATACGGCATCGTAATGAATGGGATTTTGTCAGGTAGTGATATGAAGAAATATCTACTCGAAGGCAGGGAATAAACAGCGTTGTGGCTGCGACTTTGTTGCTATATCCCGGCGTTACTTAAGACAGCGGAAACCTCGGAGAGCAGTTTTGTCAGCGTGGGATACTTCACCTCGAAACGTTCCACAGCTCGTTGCATCCGTTCGAGAATGGAAGGCGTTTTCCCTGCCCGATCCAGCAGGTCCTGAATATCCTGTTCAAGGTCAAGCAGCAATTTCCGCTCTTCGTCGTCTACACGGTCCACGCTTTGAAGCTCGGCGTGGACCTTTTCAAGCAATGAGTCAAGATGTTTGTCGTCCATGGTCGCAACTCCTTTCGAGGACCGATCTCCAATCTTATTGTACAACCAAACCGACAATTTTCCCCGCCCATAACAGGGCAACAGCGTCGGTCGAAAATAACATTACACGGCCGGTGACAAGCGATTTTCTGTGATAATCGTCCATTGAAATTCATCGACACCCGTTATACAATGAAATGTGCCCGGCTCACGCCGAGGGTTCGGGGGATCGAGTTTTTTTTATTTCTCTCGTTTGGCTGAAGTTTCCGCCGTTGACATAACTTATTCGATTCGCGTATACTTTTCAGCAAGGGAAAACAACGATGCATAATGAGGGTTTGGAACGTTCAAATAAAAATGCAAGCATTTTCGAACCGATCCGGGAGATGGAACTCGACCATCTTGGCAGGCTTCAATTTGCCCGCCAGATTCTGGATAGAGTCTCCGAGCCGGACTGCCCATCCACGCTTGGATTGTATGGAAACTGGGGGGTTGGCAAAACATCCATCCTGAACCTGATGCAAGCGCTCAACGAAAAACTCGAAAATGAGAGGCGCGCCCAGCCTCTCATCCAATATCTGGATGTATGGCGTTACGAGATTTCCGGCGACCTGTCCATCCCACTGCTCGTGCAAGTCCGCAACCTCATTGGCGAGTCTGCGCCGCCCGGTTACACAAAAAGCTGGCGGCGAATTCTGGGCGTGCTGGCACAGGCTGGCACAGATCTCCTGCTCAGAAATATTCTCAGGCTGGAGTTGGGCGATGTCAAAGGGTACGTCGAAAACCTCAAGGATGTCGCGCCGGATAAGCCCAACCTGCGAGACCTCGACACCCTGATGGATGACATCCGGGATGCGCAGGACATGTTCAGGGAATTGGTGCAGCTCACCCGCCAAACGCATCAGAACCGCCGACTTGTCTTTTTGATCGACAACCTGGACCGCTGCTCCCCTGAAAATGTTGTGCGCCTGCTCGAATCGACCAAAAATTTCCTTGATGCGCCCGGCTGTACCTGGGTCTTTGCCATGGATTCCGGAGTGATCGCCAGTTACATCGACCGCAAATACGAAGGTACGGCAATGGACGGAAACAGCTATCTCGACAAGATCATCCCCGAGCAATATCACATTCCGCCTGTTTCAGCAGCAAGCCTTCACAAATTTTTTCAAAGCGCCATCCTCTCTCCCAGACCAGGGCTGCCAAGCATCGACCCCCAAAAGATTCCGCAATTGCCCGAAGTGCTGGTCCCGCGCCGCCTGTTGAAGACCGCGCATCGCTTTTACAGATCGTACGCCATGCCCGTTCCAACGGGAACATCCGCCGACCCGGATACGATCTTTGCGCTCATCCTGCTGTACAACACCTGGCCCGCCTTCTATGAACGGTTCTCATCCAATTCCCCCGAGCATGTGCGCGGCATTCTCGAAAATTTCGCGGGAGGTCCCAACCCGATCCCTTTGCATAAAGAGCTGACCGAGAATCGCTCGCTCACCCACTATATCCATTCCTGCTTCATCAAGGGACAAAAACTTGAAGAAGCCTGCGGGCTGCTGGCGAGCGGCATGACGTGGCTGCGGGAGATGGGCTTGCCATGACCTCGGACCGTTTTAACCTGCGCGGGTTTACATTCTGGCAGAGGTTTCTTCGTTTCATCATCCTCATTGCAATTATCGTCATTGCTTGGGAAGATATCAAGAACACGTATGCAGGATTACACAACTATTTCCTGTTTCGCATGCCCATCCCGGATGTAAGCGGCGACTCTGCGCTGAGACTCTTCATCGGACTGCTTGGGCTGCTCTTCATCTATGCCATCTTCATCCTGTGGTTCGTCCACTTCGTGCTGCCGATCACATCGCCCAATCAGGTCATCCCGGCGTTCCTGCGGATGATCAAATTCGGCATCACGATGGGTCGCTGGCACGGACCGGCGGTCTTTGTCCGCGATGGCATCGTGGACGGAAGCCACGAGGAATTCAGCAAGAACAGCGCCGGGGTGGCGTTCCTAGACCTGAGAAGTGCAATGGCGCTCGATAAAGTCCGGGAGAAGGTGGATGAAGAGTTCGTTGAAGATGTATCCAAACCACAGAGAGTCCGCTTCTCCTTCCGCAAAGTAAAGCCATATCCGGCGCATGTCCGCGTGGTGGGACCGGGGTTGGCATTCATCGAAAAGAACGAAAAAATCACTGGGTCGGTGGATTTACGCGTTCAATCCCGCTCACGCAAGGATGTCATCGCCGACACCCGCGACGGTATCCGCGTCAAAACGTCAGTGTCTGCCTCATTTACGCTTGGAGAACCGCCGGAAATTCTCGATGTCTGCCTGGTTAACAATCAGGTTCACGTTATCGAATGGAAGAAAGACCCTCCGGCAGGGATGAAAATCGTCAGTAAACTGAGTCAGGATCTCCATGAGGGAGATGCGGATGAAATCCGGAACTTCCTGCGTAACCATCCCAGCCCGCTTTCAGTCACTTCACAAGTGCCGGAAAAAAAATTCCCCTATTCCTTCAACGCCGAACGGGTGAAACAGGCGATCTATATGATCACACACCTGCACGAACCGAACCCAACCCCCATGAAGCGCTGGCATGAGTGGCCCCAGGATGTGGCAGCGGAAAAATTCCGCATTTTGCTTTCGCATGAAACTTTTATGAATTTGTATGCGCCAGATGATTCTTCAGCAAACCCGATGGGCGATCTGCGAAAAAAACTCGGGCTGGCTGTTCGAAACACAGGCGTGCTGGCTTATCGCGTGGTGCATCGTGAGAACGGAGAAGACCTGAAACCCGGGGATATCCTCCTTGAACGCGACCTGGTCTTCCTCCCGCCGCAGATGCTCACCCGACCCGATGTGCTTCGAGATCGCGGCATCAAGGTGCTCAACGCCGGCTGCGGAGACCTTGAGCCGATTGATAAGGACGTGCGCGATAAGTTCAAGGATAGCTGGCTGTCGATCAAGCGCAAAGAAGAGATGCTCAAACGCGCCGATTATGAACTGGAAGCGACACGTATCAAGAATCATGCCCGTGTCCGTGTTCAACGAAGCATGTACTATAACTTTAATAAGATTCTCGAAAAACAGGAATATCCGCGTGAAGCGCTGGCGATCTTGATCTTCCAGGAATTGGAGGCGGCTGCAGCAGACCCTGAAACGCGCAAGTTGCTGCCAGACAATACGTTGAATTTGATGCAAAGCATTAGTCAAATGCTGATGCAAAACCCAAAGGATGAATCTGGCGAGGCAAAGTCGCTCCCTGAGGATAGCAGTACATGAAACCGACTACTTGTAGAACGACCTTATGAATAGACAAAACCTTTCCGGTTTGATCTTTGGCGACAGCATGCGGATTGGAATGATTCGCTTTGTTGTGCTGGTCGAAATTCCCGTCCTCCTGTTCCTCTTCAATGCATTCAAGGGGTTTGCAGGGCGTTATTTCCCCTTCCTCAACACCCTGCTGTTGATGTACTTCTTTGGGCTGATCGGCGCGCTGGCAACGGCAGTATATTACCTCAAGGATATCTACCGATACGATTTCGACAAAGTTCCCTTCCGCTATTTTATGATCTGTTTCTTTGGGATGTTTACTCCGAAGATCCGCGTCAATCACCGTATGGAGGATTCGCCCTGGCATGAGACGGTGGAAAAGATCGGTGGACCGGTGTATATGGATGTCGATCCTGGCTATGTCGTGCTGACCGAATCGCTGACCGCGCCGGAGAAGGTCTACGGTCAGGGTAAGAAGCGCTTCCTTTCCCGCCGCGAACGGATCCAGGCGATGGTGGATTTGCGTGAACAGGAAAGCACGGTCGCTTCCATCACTGCCAATACCAAAGATGGGATCCAAGTGACCGTCAAAGAGACAAAGTTTAACTACCGCATATGGGACCCGCGCTGGGACGTCCTCTACCGCGAGAATAAGTCGGAACGTAACCCCTACCCATACTCCCCACAGGCGATCCGCGATTTCGTGTACAACCGTCCGGTTCAAATGAGTCTGCTCAACCAGCCCGAGCAGGTCTCATGGGAGAGTGCCGTTCGCGGGAAAGTGAGCGGCATCATCCGAGGCTATATCAGCAAACATAAACTGGACGAGATCATCGCCCCGCGTGAAAATCTCACCCACCAAGATCGGGATGAAGTCGTCAAAGAAGGATATGACCCAAAATTCAAGGAAGGGTTGCGCGAATTTGGAACCATCCTGCGCTGGTGGGACCCGGGGGCTTTCAGCAGCGAAGTGGATGTGGAAAAGCAACACATTGCCAATTGGGGTGTAAAACTCGCCGGAGATATCCAAATCAGTCAAGCCCATGGCGATGCGCAGCAGATAGCTTATGAGGAACTAGGGCGAGCGGAGGCGGAAGCTGAACTGCTTGTGAGCATCATCAATGCCATGGACGGCTTGCCGCTTGGCAGCGACAAGATTCGAACTATGCAAAACTTAATTCTTCTGCGCACAGCACAAGTCATTAAGGCATTAGGTTCAAATAATAAATTGCCAAACGGAACAAAAGAATAAAAAATCCAAGAAATCGCACCGCCGAAGAGGAAATGCTATGGCTAAGGACGAAGATTCGATCAATACCCTGAAGGTCTGGTTCAAAAAAACGTTGTTATGGTTGCATGTAGATGGCTCAACAGCAGTATTCCAACGTCCACACCAGAAACTGTTTAATCTAATGGAGAATGCATACAATGCAAATCAATCCAACCAAGTCTGGAGATATGTTGGGGAACTCGAGGAATTAACCCAAACGGCGGACCCTGCCTATCGTGGAGAGGTTATGCTGCGCTGCGCGAAGATTTCGTGCGATCTGGAAAACCTAAAAGAAGCTTTGCGCTTTTGCAATGAGGCAGAAATAAAATTCAAGACCTATCCTCATTTACATGCGGTTGTGTTATGGATGATCGGTTGCATTCACTGGGTGAATAATTCGCACGTTAAAGGTATCGCTAATTGGCAGGAGACCATCCAAATTTTCACAAATGAGCAGCAGAATTGGAGCCTCGTTCCTGAAAAAGTAAAATGGTATACCAACGTAATTCCCATGTTAGAAAATTACCTGGAACAAGCCATGGATTCAGATACATTACCTGCCTATAAAGAAGGCCTGCATGAGGTCTACAATGGCGATCCTACGGCTTTAAAATGGGTGGACTGTCAGATCCATGATGAAGTACCGGCAGGCGGATTTGGCGCGGTTGGTTTTGAGCAACCAGAACTTAACCTTGAAATTTCAGAGGTTCTGATCGAAGGAACTCCCTACAAAGCCTATAAAATCCGTGAGATCGAAACCGATCCACCCACCGATTCGGTCGTCATACAACAAAAACGGAAATACCATACCCTGCGCATCAAAGGCGACAGCATGAACCGCGCCACTCCGGTCCCCATCGAACATGGAGATTATGTTTTTGTTCTCGCGCAGACCACCGCGAACAACGACGAAATCGTTGTAGTGGAAATCCGCGACAACGACTCGCGCGCAACGGTGAAACGACTGCAAAGGATCGGCAACCGGCTGATTCTCATTCCCGAAACCTCAGACGAAACTATCAAGAACCTGCCGGAATTCAGCAGGGATTATTCCGAACGTGAATTGAGCATCGTGGGCGTAGTTGAGGCGGTCTTCAAGAAAAAGACCTAAGGGATGAGAAATTCACGAGTTTTGGCATAATCCATTATCTCGAAAGAAATTTCTCCATCAGTGAAAATCCTTTCAACCGTGGCTGTCACTGGCATTTGACCACCTGCCCCACAAAAATGACGGTACATCTTTAGAAACTTGACATTACATCTTTTAAAAGATGACAGTACATTTTTGGAAAAAGACCGGTCAGATGTTGGAATCGGAAAGGGCGCACAATCTTGGATGGTGCCTCTCTTTTATTGAGAATTTCCCTTTTAAAACCGCAAGCGCCCCATAATGGGGCGCTTTTGCGAGTTGAGTATAATTTTCAAACCGTATTGGACAATTCGTTATTACTTTTCATGTTATCTTCCACGTAGTAGGAATATAAACATTCGAATTGCCATTCCTGTTGCAACGGACAACAAGAATACTTCGATTGCAAGAGTAGTTTCCATTTTTACCTCCTTTCCATTTCCTTGTTGTAGGGGCGGACGAATCGTCCGCCCCTACAACTTTCAAACCCGCAACCTTCCAACCTGTCAACGCACTACCCCGCTAGCACTCCGAATACCCGCAGGCATAGCACTTGCGGCAGCCTTCTTCATTGACCACGGCGGCTTCGCCGCATTCAGGGCATAGGTCACCGATTCTCATGGCAGGTGCGGCATGTTCATTTCCATTGCCGTTGCCACCGTTCGCTCCCGCAAGGGAGTTGTACTTGACCTCCTCGACCACGATCCCGTTCCTATCATTCAGATATTGATCCAATACCTGACCAATGCCATCAGGCAGGGAACGCACGCGGTTCGGACCAAAGCCGAGCGAGCGTCCGCCGCCGATGCCGATCAGTTGCACCACCACTTCACGCAATCTGTCCAGCGGGGCAATCGGCGACGCCATGCGCAAAATGTATGAGATCAACCGTCCAATCGCCTCGGAAACCGCCGCCGTTTCGGAGCCAGCCTTCGCCGTGTTGACGAATGTCTCGAAGGGTTGGTCGCCGCCGTTCTCGTTGATGGTCACGAACGTCTTGCCGACGGGCGTGTCGATGTTGAAGGTGCGCCCGGTCAATGCCTTGGGACGCGGCTTCTTGGTCCCATGCCACATCGTCCCCGCAGGGGGAATGGTAGGTACAGGCTGGGGAGCGGGAGAAGTTTTCGGTTCGACCGAGGCGGGGGCTTTCTTCTCCGCGGTGGCTTTGGTCTCCAACACCACCTTGTCGCGTGAGCCGGTCACATACACGGTAATGCCTTTGCAGCCCAGTTCCCATGCCAGCATGTACGCGGTGGCAACGTCCGCTTCACTGGCGCCTTCGGAGAAGTTGACCGTCTTCGAGAGTGAATTGTCCACAAAGGCTTGCAGCGCGCCCTGCATACGCACGTGTTCCTCGGCGGTAATATCGCCGGACACCACGAAGGTATCGCGCACGGCTTGCGGAATTTCAAGGATGTGCTGGCAGGTTCCCTCGCTCATCACCTGCTCCACGATCTCCTGGCGCTTCTCTTCGCCCAGACCAAGTTTCTTCAACGCCTCGTCAAAGCGCGGGCTGGCATAGGTCAGTTTCAGATCCTTGCCGTTATCGTTGACGTGGCGGATATAAGCCAACGCGAAGACAGGTTCGCAGCCGTAGCCTTCACAACCGGCGACGGTGGCGATGGTTCCGGTGGGCGCGACGGTGGTCTGCGCGGCATTTCGGATACCATGCTCTTTGATGCCGTTCACCACCGCTTCCCATTTGACCTCGGGTCTGTTCCAGTTATTCTGATACTTCATCAAGGCTGTTGGCGCTTTCCACTGCATATCGTCCATATCGTAGATGGAGTTTTGAATGGCAGGGAAGGGACCGCGTTCCTGCGCGAGTTCGACACTGGTCAGCATGGCGTGGTAGCGTACAAATTCCATGATCTGCGCGCCGAATTCCTGACCTTCCTTCGAGCCATAGCGCACGCCCACATGGTACATCAGGTCGGCAAGACCCATGATCCCCAACCCAATGCGGCGGGCGCGATGCGCGGCTTCCTTGAGCTGCGGCACCGCCGGAACATAGGCATTCGCTTCGACCACATCATCGAGGAAGCGCGTGGAAGTGACCACGCTCTGCCGCAAAGTTTCCCAATCCACCGTGCCATCCGCTCCGCAATGCTCGTTCAAATTGACCGAACCGAGACAGCAGTTCTCGTACGGTCCAAGCCATTGTTCTCCGCACGGATTCGTCGCCTCAAGCGGGTACAAATGCGGCACCGGGTTGCTGCGGTTGGCGGCATCCAAAAAGAGCACGCCAGGCTCGCCGTTGTGGTGCGCCTGTTTGACGATCTTATTGAACAATTCACGTGCGTTTACCTTCTTATAGGTATGGATGGTGATGCCTTCGGCTTCGGCTTGTTCGAGCGTGCCGCTGAAGCCTTTCTTCTTCATCTCCACCAGGTCGGGGAAGCGCAGTTCCCATTCCTTGTCTTCTTTCACGGCTTGCATGAACGCGTCGGTGATTCCAACCGAAATGTTAAAGTTGGTAATATGGTTCTCGTTGATCTTGCAGGTGATGAAATCTTCCACATCCGGGTGATCCACGCGCAAGACTGCCATGTTCGCGCCGCGACGCGTGCCACCCTGGGCGATCTCACCGAAGGCGTGGTCGTACACCCGCAAAAAGCCAACCGGTCCGGTGGCTTGCCCAGCTGAGGTCTGCACCCGTGCGCCTTGCGGGCGCAGGCGAGAGAAGGAAAAGCCGTTGCCGCCGCCTGTCTGCTGGATCAGTGCGGCGTCTCGCAGGGTTTGAAAGATGCCCGCGCTGTGTCGTCCCATGTCGTCGGTAATGGGAAGGACGAAACAGGCAGCCAGCTGCCCCAGCGGAGTCCCGGCACCGGTAAAAGTTGGAGAGTTCGGGAAGAATTTCTTGCTGGAAAGCAGGTGGTAGTATTCGACTGTTCTTTTTTGTACGTCCGCGCCCCATTGCTCTTCGACCTTGGCAACATGGTAGGCGACGCGCCAGAACATTTCCTCGACATTTTCGGCGGGTTTGCCGTCATCGCCGCGCCGGACGTAACGCTTCATCAACACCTGGCGGGCATTATCCGTTAACTGCGCTTTGGGCAGTCCCTTCGGCATGGGAGGCGTGGGCAGGAGACCGTTCTTGATAATAGGTTCAGCAGATTTGATTGCCATATGGCACTCTCCTATAGATTTTTTCTTTCTCGCAAGAGCGACCCGTCACGGGATGCACTGGTCAGGCCAGAGGCAGGGCACTCCTGCGGTGTTGAACAGGGATACAAAAAGGCAAAGACACTCCCCCCTTGGGGGTCTTTGCCTGGATTAGTCTTCAAGCAAGTGGTCGATTTCAGTGCGAATGGATTGCAAATCGTCCAGACCAAGGTACACAATCGCATAGCGGATGTATGCGATCTGATCCACCTCCTTCAAGATCGCCATGACGAGGTCGCCCACTACACGGGACGAAACCTCTGCCTTGCCCATCTTCTGCAATTGCGCTTCCACCTGCCCGATCATGCGTTCAATATCTGCGGCGGAGACGGGGCGTTTGGCGCAGGAAATGCGAATACCGCGAGCCATTTTCTCACGGTCGAACTCTTCACGCGTGCCGTCCTGTTTGATGATAAGCGGCACCGCCAATATGGGTCTTTCGTAGCTGCTGAAGCGCTGGCGGCACTTCAGACACTCGCGGCGGCGGCGGATTCCCCCGTGGCTGTCATGAGAGGTATCCAGAACCTTTGAGTCATGATGTTTGCAATACGGACAACGCATCCGAAAAGGTACTCCAATTTTAGAACAAATGTTATAGCCATATATGGGCGTTTTAGCACTGCATCCCCGTACATATGGTCAAAGTGTTCGGCATTGTAGCACCATCGCTGGGCATTTGCAAGAGGAAAAACGGGTGATTTATCTTAAAATATCATTACATTTTCCCCAAGTTTGATGCGCGCATTCTGTCATTGCAAAAATACGCAAAAGATTCCAAAAGTTGAACTTTCGGAATCTTTGCCTGAATTCCAGATCACATATGCAAGAGAACTATTTATAGATTGTTCAAAAATTTCATAACGCGTGGGTTGAAGTCTTCGGGGTGGCATTGATGCGGCACATGTCCACATACTGGAAAGGTATGCGCCCCCTTGAGGTTTGGCAGCGCCTCCGCCAGATCTGGGAAGGAGGTCGGCGAAAGGGTTTGGTCGCGTCCGCCCCACAGTAGTAGAGTCGGCTGATGGATGCGCGAAAGGTCCAGGTCAAGGGCAGGAAGCGTGCGCGGGATGTTGTAGATGCCGGAGGCGGCGCGTTTGTAATCCAGCGCCGTCTGGTAGCGGATGTGTTCCGGCAAGGTGTGCGATTCACGCTGTCCAATGTAGGTGGAGAAACTGGTCACATCCACGAGAAAGCGAAAGATCCGATACGGAGTTCGTTCGATCAAGGAGGTGTTGATCAGTTGATGGTGGAATACTTTTTGGAGGATGGGCGGCAGTTGTGTAAGATCGTAAAATGGGTTGATCAAAACCAGCGCCCGGACCCGCTCGGGATGGCGCAGCGCATAAAGCAGCGACAAGCCGCCGCCAAGCGAATGCCCAATGAGGGTCATTGGCTCGCGCAGGTGCAGCGAATCGATCCAATTCGAAAAATGGGTGAAGGTATTTTCAACCGTGTAGTCGTGAACACTTCGCGGTTTGACGCTCTCGCCATGACCTAGCAGGTCAAGCGCATATCCTGCATAGCCGGATGCGGCAAGTTCGGGCAGCAGGTCATCCCAATCGTGCAGCGACGCAGTCAAGCCGTGTACCAGCACAACCGGTTCGCCTTCGCCTTGTTGAACGTAGTTCACTTTTTGATCGTCCCCCACCACCATGCTGCGATACATGATGCTTTTTGTATCCAGTGTTGCCATAGACTCCTACAAACATCGCCGATATCATCGGGCGGAATTTTCCAATCGTACCTTAGTTTCGCGGATCGGACGATTCCAATTCCGCAAGGTCATTCGCTTGCAGCGATCTGTTTCCCGTACCGCTTCGCCAGTTCCCTTCTTAATACTTTGCCGATAAAGGTTCGCGGAAATTCATCCATGAAGATGACGAAACGCGGCACAAGATGCGGCGGGAGCCGGCGTTTGCAATATGCAATGACCGATTCGGCGCTGGGCTTTTCCCTGCCAGCAATGACAAAAGCGAACGGATGTCCTGCCACGGCAACCACTGCCACTTCCTTGATCTGGGGAATTTCGTAGATGACTTCCTCCACATCGCGCGGGAAGGCGGGCTCGCGTCCCGCTTTTTCGGGATACCACATGTCTGCCTTGCGGGCGATGATGCGGAAGAAACCGTCCTCGTCTACCTGCGCCACATCCCCGGTCAACAGCCAGCCGTCCTTCGTCAGGACCTGGTTGGTGGCTTCTTCATTCTTCCAATAACCCATCATTACCTGCGGACCACGTACCGCCAGTTCGCCGATCTGTCCCGGTTCCACTTCGCGGCTGCCGGTCTTCAGGTCCACGATCACGGCTTGGGTGGATGGAAGCGGCACACCAATGCTGCCCACCCGTCGGTTCTTGTTCAATGGGTTGGCATGGGTCACAGGCGAGGCTTCGGTGAGCCCATAGCCTTCCACCAGTTTTCCTTTGGTCAACTTCTCGAAGGATTCTTGCACTTCCACGGGCAGGGGCGCAGAACCGCTGATGCACGCCTTGATGGATTTGATCCCATATTTACGCACACCACGGAAGTTGTTGATGGCAACATACATGCTCGGTGCGCCGGGGAAGATGGTTGGTCTGTACTTTCTAATGGCTTTCAACACTTCCAGCACCTGAAACTTCGGCTTGAGGATCAGCGCCGCGCCGATGGAAACCGGCACGTTCAGCGCCGTGGTCAAGCCATAACTATGGAAGAACGGAACCACGCATAGAAATCTCTCCCTACCTTCTTCGGCATTCGGCAGCCAATGACGGGTCTGGATGGCGTTGGCGACCAGATTACGATGCGATAACATCACGCCTTTCGACTGTGCCGTTGTCCCGCCGGTATAAATGATGACCGCCAGATCCTCGGGCTGCACTTCCACCGCAGGCGATTTCGTCTCCTGTTGAGCCAGCCAGCGGTTCCAATGCAGCGAGTTCTGCACGTCCAAGCCGCGATTGCGCCAGCGGGAGATCAAATACTTGGGGAGCGAAAGATACTCGGCAGGGTCGGTCAGGACGACATGCGGAACACCAGTACCATCCTTGATCTGTTTCGCCAGCCCCGACCAAGCCGATAAGGTGACCAATACCGACGCATCTGACTCGTGGATCTGTCGGATCAGTTCCTCGGGCTCGGTCATCGGGGGAATGAGTACCGCTACCGCGCCAGCCTTCATCGCGCCGAAATAACCGATTGCCATCTGCGGCAGGTTCGGCAAGAGTAGTACCACCCGCGCACCTTTGCCCAATCCGAGTGCAAGCAGGGCGTTGGCAAACCGGTTCGCTTCGTGATTCAACTGTCGGTAGTTGAGTTTTGCACCCTCGAAATACACAGCGGGATTCCCCGGAAAGCGCCTGACCGACGACCGCAGCAGATGATGGACGGGAATACGTGGAATGTCCACGGTGTAGGGCACGCCGTCTTCGTATTGACCCAGCCAGTTGCGTTCAACCTTCAAATCATCGCGCTGAGATTTAAACGTCACAATGGAATTGTCGCGCCAAGATTTGCTGGATTCACCCTTGAGAAAACTGGTGATCGCCCGGTCCACCGCTTCGCGCCGCTCAAGCATGACCATGTGACCGGATACACCGATATCAACGTCTTCGGCAGCGGGGATGGATTTTGCCACCTTCTCGAACAGCGGGCGGTCGAAGACCAGGTCACGATGCCCGCGAATGACCATGACCGGAACAGCAAGCTGCGAGAATTTTTCCCAGCCCACCCATTTGGAAAGGTTACGATGATAGAACTCGCGCAAAGCATGCGGCGGGGCATGCAGCCATGAACGTGTGATCGGACCGATTACCCGCAGCACAGAAGCGGGAAGGTTCAGCCCCAGTTTGAATAAGGGAGCCAGCCGGAACTCCCCAGCCGTGGCGATCAGGATCAGCCGTTCGACATGGTCGGGGTGATTGAGAGCATAGTCTGTGACGACAGCACCGCCGAAGGAATGACCGATCAAAACCACCGGCGTGGTTACGTTCAACTGGTCAAGCGCAGTCTCAAGGTCCAGTTGGATGCGCGCCATGTCGTAGCCAACGGAGGGTTTGTCCGAGAGCCCATGTCCGCGCATGTCGAGTGCGATGACGCGGTTATCCATTGCGAATTTCTGCAATTGATATTGCCACTGTTCCGCCTTGCCGCCGAATCCATGAATGAAAACGAGGGTTCGTTTTGGGCGTTCTGGTGAAACATCGATTGCGGAAAGACGGACGAGGGGATTGGACGAGATACGGATTTCGTGCCTGTACAGGTCGAGGTCTATGTCCATCCGTGAAGTTTACAAGAGGAGGAGTGGATTGTCAATTTTCCTTGTGAAAATAAGTATATAATATCGTTCGTATGAGCATCGAAAAAGCGGTCGAAGAGATCATCCGACAGGCGCAGGAACGCGGCGAGTTCGATAACCTGAAAGGCAAAGGCAAGCCGCTCGACCTGACGGCTTATTTCGAAACGCCGGAGGATGTGCGCATGGCGTATTCCGTCCTGCAAAATGCGGGTATGGTTTCAGCTGAGATCGAGCTGCTGCAGGAGATCACCGCACTGAAGGAGCGTCTCGCCTCCACCCATGATGAGTCGATGAAAAGAAAGGTGAAAAAACTCATTTCCGAAAAGCAATTGCAGTTCGATCTGATGATGGAGCGGCAAAAGAAACAGCGCAAGGGATGAGAAGCGCCTCATCCCCGCTTTGACAAATCGCCGCTCCCCTGCTATACTTATTTTTGTTAAGTTGACTTTCCCTGCCCAATTGGGCAGTTCGTTTGAGAACCATCGTGTTTTACCGGACCGATCTTCGCGAGCAAGTCAGCGGAGGTCTTTTTGTTTGAGGGAAAAGACCATCCAAAACCGCAGCAAATGAACAGACGAGAAACAACTGGGAGGATTGTGGGATTCCGCATCCTTTCACTTGTGCGTATCCTATCCTTTGCAACCCAAAACTAGACTCTAACCGCACATGCGGTTTTATAAATTTGAACCTGTGAGGTAAAAAGAAAAATCATATGAGTAAAAAGAATAAATTAAGAATCATCCCGCTCGGGGGGCTGGGCGAAGTGGGAAAGAACATGATGGCGTACGAATTTGGCGGCGACATCATCGTGGTGGATGCGGGTATCATGTTCCCAAACAACGACATGCTGGGCGTGGATTACATCATCCCGGACTATGAGTATTTGAAGAACAAGGCGAACCGCGTTTTGGGCGTTTTCATCACCCACGGTCATGAAGACCACATCGGCGCGATCCAACACCTGATTGCGGACATTCCCGCTCCCATCTACGCCACCCCACTCACCCGCGGGTTGATCGAAGGCAAGCTGCTGCGGAACAATTCCCAGCATAAAGCCCAGATCAAGACCATTCAGGCGGGCGAAACGACCAAAACCGGTCCGTTCACCATCGAGTACTTCCACGTCAGCCATTCCATCCCCGATGCGGTGGGACTTGCCATCACCACGAACGCGGGCTTGGTCATCCACATGAGCGATTTCAAGTTCGACCACACTCCCGTGGACGGCTGGCCCACCGATTTCGCCAAGCTGGCTGAATTCTCCACCCGCGGCGTGGATTTGCTCCTGTCCGATTCGACCAACGCCGAACGCCCCGGCTGGACTCCCTCCGAGTCCGTCATCGGTCCCGCATTCGACAAGGTCTTCAACGAAGCCAAGGGACGGGTGATCGTGGCAACCTTCGCCTCCCTCATCTCGCGCGTCCAGCAGGTGGCGGATGCCGCCGCGCGCCACAAGCGCAAAATGACCTTTGCCGGTCCTAGCATGGTGGATAATGTCAAAATTGCGCGGAAGATGGGCTATCTTGAGATCCCCGACGACATGATCGTCCCGATTGATCAGGCATTGCAAATGCAGGACCACAAGGTCGTTATTATGTGTACCGGCTCACAGGGTGAACCCTCTTCCATCGTGGGACGACTCTCAGCGGGCACGAACCGCCAATTCGACCTCAAGCCGAACGATACGGTCGTACTTTCCTCGCATCCCATTCCCGGCAACGAAGAGACCATCAGCAAGACCATCAACCGCCTCTTGCGCCGCGGTGTACGCGTGGTGGATGACAGTGTGGCGCCCATCCATGTTTCGGGTCACGCCGCGCAGGAAGAGCAGAAATTGCTCATCAATCTCGTCAAACCCAAGCACTTCATGCCCATTCACGGCGAGTTGCGCATGTTGAAGCGCCACGCCGAACTGGCAATGCAACTGGGCGTCGAAGAGGAAAACACCATCGTGGTCGAGAACGGGCAGGTGGTGGAATTGGTCGGCAACAAGATCCAACTCGGTGAGCGCATCCCCGGCGACTACGTTTTCGTTACGGGTGAATCCATCGGCGACATCGACCACGACGTGATGCGCGAACGCAGTCAGCTTGCGCGCAACGGCATCCTGCTGATCGACATCAGCATTGACAAATTAACAGGACGCCTGCTCCACGAACCCGAGATCATCACGCGCGGCTTCGTCTCCCCCGAAGATGCCGAAGAACTCATCCCCGAAGTGCAAAAATGTGTCATGGATGTGGTTCACGGCAGCGGCATTGACAACGAAAAAGACATCGTCAGCGCGGTCAAGAGCTACCTGCATCAGCAAACCAAACGCCGCCCCATGGTCTTTGTAACCCTCAGCAAATCTTAAACAAAAATGACCGTCGTAAGGCGGTCATTTTATTTTTTTTGCGATCTGCCTGTCCACCTTGCCCATCGGAAAATCGTCCAACTCGCCCAGTTTCACCCACTTGAGATTTTTCTTTTTGGGGATGGAAACCGCCCGGCATAAAAATGGATGAACCGTCACCTTGAAGTGACTATACGCATGATTGACAACCTCAAGCGCTTCGCCTCGTTCGACCTGAATGCTGGTCGCTTCTCTCAAGGCATTTGTCAATTCCTTTGCCGGGTTCTCCCCCACCCTTGCGTTCGGAAATTCCCACATCCCCCCCAGTAATCCATCCGCCGGGCGCTGACTGAGCAATACCCGTCCACGTTCCACGACCACCGCCGCCGCGTGGATGTATTGCGGCGTCCTTTTTTTCGGCTTCAACACCGGGCGTAATTCCTGGGTGCCATGCTCACGCGCCTTGCATATCTCCATCAACGGGCAGAGCAAACAACGTGGCTTCTTCGGCAGGCAGATGGTCGCACCAAGATCCATCAACGCTTGGTTGTAGTCGCCCGCCTGTCCCTTCGGCATATTCTCCGCCGCCAATGCCCACAACACTTTTTCACCCGCGGGAGAATCCACAAACTCGGTCACATCGAACAGGCGTGCAAACACCCTGCGTAAGTTGCCATCGAGCGTGGCTTCGTCCATGCCAAATGCCATCGAAGCGATCGCGCCAACGGTGTAACGTCCAATGCCCGGCAGGCTTTTCAGGTCATCCAAATCACGTGGTAACTCGCCATTGAATTTTTCCGCGACAATTTTCGCGGCTTTATGCAAATTCCGCGCGCGGCTGTAATAGCCGAGCCCTTCCCATGCATTTAGCACTGTCTGCTCGCTGGCAGATGCAAGTGCAGTTACATTGGGAAATAACCTCATCCATTTTTCGAAATAGGGAATCACCGTCTCTACACGCGTCTGCTGAAGCATGATCTCCGAGACCCAAACCGCGTATGGGTCGGGGTGGTCGCGCCAGGGGAGAATCCGCTTGTGGGTGTGGTACCAGTTCAAAAGTCTGGTGGTGAGGCGTTTGTTCATCAGTCACTTACACAGGGATCGGTCAGCGGGGCGCTTTGATAGGCGGTATCCCCAAAATCGATCACACGGGCTTGATACAGGCTGTCACCCGCGTAACAGGCAAGAACAATCGCATCGGCACCCTGCGGAAAATCCAGCAACTCTCGAGTGGGGAAATACATATTCTGCTCCCCGGTGTTGATAAAAATAAACCCAATGCGCGGAAAATCCTGCACGGCATAAGCACGCCAAGGGTTGGCAGAAGAAAGCCCTTCGCCTTTCCAATACATGCGTGGATACAGCATGCGTCCCTCCGTCAGAAGCGTCTCAGGCTGAGAGAGGAAGGTTTCAATGTCAGCGCGCTCGTACCCGCGTGATTCCAACCGGGCGATCAATTCTTGCTGCGATGAGTCGTAGCGCGGATGGGCAAATCCCTTCGCGAGCCAAGGCAGCGCCCCGATCAACACAAAGGAAAAGAGAGGCAGCAACATCTGCGGACGAAGGGTTGAAAAAGTGATCGTTCCGGGTTCGAGAATCCTGCGAGCGGGAAACACCTTGTCTGTTTTTGCGCCAAAGAGCAGGAATAAGCCGCCAAGGATCTCAACCACGCCGATGCCAAAATAAAAATAGATCACCCAATCGGCAGGCAGGTTGTAGCGCCAACTGGAAAAGCGGGCAATGCCGTTGGACAAGGCATACCCCACATTGAACGCCAGAGGGACAAGTCCCAGCCACCCCATGCGTCGCCAAGCGGCACCAAATCCAACTGCAAGGATGACAAGATAGACCAAGACCAGAATGACGTTGTACCATTCGAGTGAACCATCCCACTCGATCCAGTACAGGTTGATCGGTTCCTGAAACCCGTGGAACGGTTTGATGAGCGGCAAGGCAAGCAAGCCGCCGATCTGGGTGTTGAGAAAATGAGAGGTGATAAAGTTCGCCACGTAGGCGGGATTTTCCAGCGTGAAGGAAATGATGCGTTCGCGCACACTGTCAGTTTCCGGATCGAACTGGCTGATATCCAGGTTGCCAGTGAACGAGTATTGACTGTAAATTACCGCCACTTGCTTGGGATCATCAAAGGTGAATTTGCCCGAAACCGTGTAGTTATGCGTTAGCCACGGCAGAACGACCAACAGCATGGAAAAACCAAAGACTATGCCGCTCTTGATCCATCCGAGCCAATTGAATTTCATGACGAACAATACCAGCACAAACAGCACAGGCAGCGTCAGCATGGACTGGGTGCGGAACAGCAGCAACAAGCCGAATGCGCCACCCGCCACCAACGTGGACTTGAGGTCACGCCGCTCCAACCACCAGATGACGACCATACAAACCAGCGCAATCGCCATGGCTGTCGGGAAATCGGTGATGAATATTTTGGAATTTGCCACCCGCGTATTCGAGGCGATCCACAAGCCGGTGTATTCACGGAAGATGGCAAACAGCGCCACGGTCACACCGGCGGCGGGAGAGTGTAACTTGTTAGCGAGGAAATACAATGCCACCGGGAAAACTGCCAGCACCAAGGTCTGCGCGGCAATGATGGCGGGATAGTCCTGGTCGAAAAGCAGGTGCAGAAAGGCGAGGAAGTTCACATAGAGGGGGCGCGGCGGGATGCCGCCGAAGTAATCCGTGCCGATGATCAGACTCTGGGATAAATAATCATAGAATCCGGCGTCCGAGTATGGCAGCGGGATATTCGTTGGAGCGGAGATGGGTGCATAAAAACTGTTGGCAAGCGTCTCAAGTGGGACGCTCAACCAGAGAATAGCAGCGATAAGGTAGATCGACAATGGGAGAAGGAATGTAGAACGGGATAAAAGCGGCGATTGGAAAGTGAAAAGTAGAAGAATTGCGCATCCGATGATAAGCGCAAGAATAAATTGCCAGCTTTGAATGACTACGCCAGGTTCGCCCCAGTAGGCAGTGTCGGGGGTGACGCCGATCTTGGTGAGGGAGACAAAAAGAAAGATGGAAAGAAGAAAGAGAAGTGCGATGAGAGAAGAAACGTAGACCGAATTTCGTTCAGCGAGTGAATTGAGATGAAATCCGTTTTTGAGGAAAAGGAGGAAGACTGTCGCCTCGAGGCTGAGGAAGAAGATGAGCCAAAGCAGGGGGCTCATCCGCTCGTAGTAGGGCAGGAGTCTCTCCGGGTTGAGATAACGCAAAAGGAACAGCGCCAAGGCTGATGTCAGGGAAAGAAGCGCAGATGAGAAAATGACCGGCGTCCTGCCAAGCCGCTCGAAGCGAGTCAGATCGCGGCGTGAATAAAGCCCCAGCCCCATTCCAGAAAAAAAGAAAAAAGCGAGAATGCCCAGCAAGCCAAGTCGCGCAAGAGACATCCCCTCGGACGGCACACGCAGAAGAGCAACGACGGCGAGCAGAGACTGAAATGCCGCGGCGAAGAAAAACCACGGCAGAAATTTGCTGAAACGATTTTGCATATCTATTTGGTTGTATGATTGCGAGCGCCTTCGCGCTCGCAATCATAGTGTCAGAATTGAAATCCGGTACGGACGGGGACGATCTTATACGAGTAATTTTTGACGTAGCCGAACAGGCGGTCTTGCAGCATACCCCAATCGGGCGAAGCAAGGATTTCTCGCGCGTGATCTGCATCGGAGGCGAGCAAGCCCACCTGGATCTGCGGGTACGAACCGTACAGCGTTGCCCATGCCTCGGCAGGCTGCAATCCAAGCCGCTGCACACCAGGCACAAACTCGCCAATGACGAATTCGAAATATTCCTGATCGCGTTCCGCCGCGATATCCCAAGTCATGATGACTTTGACTGGCATATTATCCCTGCTGGTAATCCAGCACGACGACCTTGGTTTCCTCAGGCAGACCGGAACGCGTCACCTTCAATGAGGGCTGTGCGTCGAGCTTGCCCAAACCCATTTCTTTGAGGAACTTGTTTAGCGAGTCGAGGTTGATCTTTGCGGCGGGCGTGGAATAATGCATGGGCACGACAAGATTCGGCTCGATCAGACTGACCACTTCCGCTGCTTTGGCGGCATTGAGACTACTGCCGCCTCCCACCGGGATGAGCAGCACGTTGACCGTCCCCAGGGCTTCGACTTCGCTTTGAGTGGGGACTTCTGCCAGATCGCCGAGGTGTGCCACGGTAATGCCGTCGTAATCGAAAACGTAAAGTGTATTGCGGACCTTATCCTTGTTCTTCTTGCCGCCGCCCGCGGTCTGCACAGCGGTGATGAACACGCCGCCGATCTCGAACTCGCCCGCACCGGTGAGCACATGCGTTGTGCCTTTGACTGCGTCGCTGTGATTGTGCCCGGGCGCATCGTGGCTGATGGTGACCAACTCCGCCTTGAGTTTGAGCGCGTCATAACCCACGGTTTTGTGGTCAAACGGGTCGGTAACAACGGTCGCATAGTTGCGTTCGGTCAAGCGAAAACAGGAATGTCCGTACCAGGTAATTTCCATATTGATTGATAAGCCTCCGAAGAAGATATTATACCCGATGGGAAAAGCATTGCAGGGCATGGGAACGAGTCGGTATATAATTCCCCATCTTCTCGCTCAGGAACCTGAATGCACAAAACCAGAATAATCCCATACCTTGAAGCCATATTCGCCGTGATCGTCTGGGGCGCATCTTTCATTGCCACCAAGATCGCCGTGGGGCAAATCTCCCCCATCTCCGTGGTGTGGATCCGTTTTGCCATCGGCATTCCCATCCTCTTCGCGGCGGTATTGATGCGCAAGCAGTTTGCCTTCCCCAAAGGGAATGAATGGTTGTACTTTACCCTGCTCGGCTTTTTAGGGATCGCCTTCCACCAATGGTTGCAATCGAACGGATTGCAAACCTCCGAAGCCACAACGACGGCATGGATCGTCGCCACCACACCCGCCTTTCTTAGCATCCTCGGCTGGCTGGTGCTTAAGGAACAACTGACCCTCATTCAAACCTCCGGCATTATGCTGGCGATGGTCGGTGTGATCGTCGTGGTCAGCAAGGGCGATCTCACCTCACTCAGCATCGGCAAGTTCGGCGCGCCGGGTGATGTCCTTATCCTCATCAGCTCGGTCAACTGGGCGGTCTTCTCCATCCTTTCGCGGCGCGGGCTGAAAGACCATCCCTCCACGCGCATGACCTTTTGGGTGATGACCATTGGCTGGCTGATCACATCCGCCGCCTTCATTGGGCAGGGTCGCTACGCCGAACTTCCGCAACTCGATGCGCGTGGCTGGTGGTCGCTGATCTATCTTGGAATCTTCACCACTGGTCTCGCCTACATTGCCTGGTTCGATGTGCTCAGTCAACTGCCTGCCGCTCAGTCAGGCGCGTTCCTTTTCCTCGAACCGCCTTCGAGTATGATCGTCGCTGCGATCGTTTTGAACGAGCAGGTCACCCTTGCTTCCATCATCGGCGGCGCGGTCATTCTGCTTGGGGTGTGGCTGGTCAACAGGAATTAAGCGATGAAAGCACGCACAACTCCCAATGCAAGCATTGACAAGACCGAAAACGGATATCTATTGAAGATTCCCGCCGGGGATGCATCTTCCTACCGCTTCGCACAGATCGACGATTACTTTGGTCTCGCTCGCAAGCGCTTCCCGCATCATTCCCTGACCTTGAGCCTGAGAGCCAGAGTCTCGAGCCTTTCCCTCCCCGGAACCTGGGGCTTCGGCGTGTGGAACGACCCCTTCGGCATATCGCTTGGCTTTGGAGGGAATCGTTTTCGGCTGCCCACGCTGCCGAATGCGGCATGGTTCTTCGGCGCATCGAAGGAAAATTACCTGTCATTTGGCGATAAGCCCGCACAGGGCTTTCTGGCGCAAAGTTTCCGCGCCCCCAAATTTCATCCGTCACTGATTCCCGCCGGGTTGGCGCTGCCTTTTTCCGCGAAGACGACAAGGCGCATGCTGGGTAAGGTCATTGCCGAGGATGCCTCTGCTCTCAGCGTGAACGTGGCCCAATGGCACCGGTACAGGCTCGAGTGGAGTCCGAAGCGGGTTGTTTGGGATGTGGATGATGTGCGGATGTTCGAGTCGGCTGTGAGTCCGAATCCACCGCTCGGTTTAGTGATCTGGATCGACAATCAGTTCGCGGCATTCACGCCGAAGGGAAAAATCTCATTCGGGGTGTTGGAAGGCAAAGAGGAATGGCTGGAGATCGAAGACCTGGCTTTGGACGAAAATTAAAAAGAGGCTTCCGTATGGAAGCCTCCTAGGTGCCTTAAGTTTTTAGAACAAGCCGGTCCAAAGTGCGGGGGCAAAGGAATGGATCAATGCATCGAGGATGAGGGCGATGATGAGCAATCCGCCGAACTTGCGGTTGTGCTGGAAGGCAAAGCCGGAGAACCACACGGGCCAGGCGGGCCAGCCTTCGGGTGCCTGGGCGGGTTTGGGCTTGTTCATTACTGCAATTGCCATGAGCGCTTCTTTATACGCAAGGAAGATCAAAAGCATGGCAGGGGTGAAGTAACCATCGAGGACGAGGTACAACGTAACCAAGTAGATCAACACGATGGCAACTTGATTTACGCGGCGGGCATTCGCCTCTCCCACGCGGACGGGGAAGGTGCCGACGCCTTTTGCCTTGTCAGGATCGTGCTTGTCGATGTGCTTGGCAACATTGATGCTGCCCACGCTCAAACCAAAGGGAATGCCTGCCATGAAAACGTCCCAGTTCCAATTGCCTGCGAGCACGAAGTACACACCGCCGATCAAGATCGGTCCCCAGATAAGAAAGATAAGGAATTCACCGATGCCCCAATACTTGAAGGGATAGGTATAGGCAAGCAACACCACCGCGCCAAAAGCAAACAAGCCAATGGTGGTGGTGCTGAAGCCGGTGTGGAATAGCGCGTAGATGCCTGCCAGGGTGGCGAGGAATCCGCTCACGATGAACCAGCGGATGGAGGTTTTGTTATCCCAAAATTTTTGCACGAGGGGATGCACACCGTATTCGGTGCGGAAGTAGTTATTCTTGTCCACGCCGCGGTTGTAATCGGTGTAATCGTTGAGGATGTTGTTGGTGCCGTGGGCAATGAACAGACCGAGGGTGACGATGATAAAAGTCAGCCAATCGAATTTTCCATCGCGGGCGGCAAGAATTCCCGCAATGATGCAGGAATAGACCGTGACCATCGTCACAGCAGAACGGGTGGCGATCAACCACTTGGAAACGACATCAAGCGCATCCCATTCTTTTTTGTCGTCCATTTTGATGAGCTGCCAGGAGGCTTTGCGCCACATAGCAAAATTGATGTGCATGGTATTCTCTCCTTGAGTTAGACCGAACAGCACTGGCTGTTCAAAAGTAATTCAATCGAAATAGGATTATACAATTTTTTTGTGAAAATAGGAACTTTTTGCAAGTCAAAAGAAAAGTCCCCGCACCGTGGCGGGGACTGGCTACTTTTTAGATACCTGATTTCTTTGCCTCGTTCCAGAAGGCGTCCATTTCCTCGAGCGTCATATCGGAAAGGTTCCTTCCCCCCTCCTGGGCGCGTTTTTCCACGTAAGCGAATCGGCGCTTGAACTTCAGGTTCGTTTCACGCAACGCGGATTCAGCATCCACGTCCCGCCAGCGGGCGAGGTTGACCAGCACGAAGAACAGGTCACCCAGCTCTTCTTTTACCTGCTGCGGGTTTTCCGCCGTCTTGATCTCTTCGATCTCTTCGCGAACCTTGTCCAGCACGTCTTCGATCTGGCGCCAATCAAAGCCGATTCGCGCCGCTCGTTCCTGATATTCCTGCGCCTGGTTCAAGGCGGGCAGCGCAGCAGGGACTCCGTCGAGAATGCCCTTCTCCCTTTTTTTACCGCTTCTTTCCTTCTCCTTGAGCTTTTCCCAGTTTTGCAGGACGCCATCCACGCTGTCGAGTTTCAGGTCGCCGAACACGTGCGGATGACGGCGGACGATCTTGTCGTAAATATGCTTGACGACTTCGGTCATGTTGAAATCTTTTACCTCGCTGGCGATCTGGGCGTTGAGGATGATCTGCAACAGCAGGTCGCCGAACTCTTCGCGCATGCCTTGCACGTCCCCCGCATCGATGGCAGAGAGCGCTTCATAGGATTCTTCCAACAGGTGCTTGCGCAGGGTTTGGTGGGTTTGCTCCTTGTCCCAGGGGCATCCATCTGGCGCGCGGAGATGTGCCACGATCTCGGCAAAGGACTCGAAGGATGTTCCCTCTTCAAGAGACGGGATAAATAACGAAACAGGGTAGGATAAAGTCTCCATACCAAATCGTTCGAGGTTTTCCTCTTTTTTCTGTCCGCTTTCTACGATCCATACGATATGGCTACCCGCATAAGCGGCAAGCAGCACCGTCCGCACTTGGTTCGCCAGTTCAACTGAGTCGATGTTCAGAATCAATGTATCCACATCCGGCGGGGTGAATGGATAATGCCTCAGCGTAAATTCATGCCCGTGTAGCAGGGTCAACTTCGAGGGTGGAGAGAGGCGCAGCGTCTCAAAAATGGAGGCGATTTTTGCAAAATCCATGCTTTCTCCTTAAAAACGTAATTGGTAACTCGTAAATACGAATTACCAATTACACCATTTCGTGTGTCCAAATGGAAATTTTTTAACGCTTGGTGTAGGTCGGTGCCTTGCGGGCTTTCTTGAGACCGGGCTTCTTGCGTTCCTTGATGCGGGCGTCGCGGGTCAGCAAGCCCTTCTTGCGCAGGGCGGAGGTCCAGTCAGCGTTGATGATCTGGAGCGCGCGGGCGATGCCCAAGCGCACTGATTCAGCCTGCCCAGCCACGCCGCCGCCGTTGACCAGCACGGTCACGTCGTACTTGTTGGCTTCCTGCCCGACCGCGTTGAAGGGGCGCAGGATGCTTTCGACATCGCCGTAGCGGGTGAAGAACGCCGCCGCTTCCTTCTCGTTGACGGTGAACTTGCCGCTGCCGGACGAAACGCGCACGCGGGCGGTGCTTGCCTTACGGCGACCAATGCCTTCGTAGTATTGAGCCATATTCACTTACCTCTTATTCCAAAACTTTCGGGTTCTGCATGTTGTGCGGGTGCTCAGGACCAGCGTACAGTTTCAAGCGCTTGAGCACCGAACGCCCCATACGGTTGTGCGGGAGCATTCCCCACACCGCTTCGCGCAGGGCGCGGTCGGGGAAGGTGGCGAGCTGATCACGCAGAGAGATGCTCTTCAAGCCGCCGGGATACCCGGAATGGCGGTGATACATCTTCGTGGTCAGCCGGGAATTGGTCTTCGTGCCAGTAACAGACACATTGGCGCAATTGACCACCACCACAAAATCGCCCATTTCCACGCCAGGCGTGAAGGTGGGCTTGTGCTTCCCAAGCAAAATGTGCGCGATGCGCGCGGCAAGGCGACCAAGGTTCTGCCCTTCCGCATTGATGACAACCCAGTCGCGCTGTATATCAGCGGCTTTCGGATAATACGTCTTCTGTTGCACTTTCGTCTCTCCGTTTTTTTAATATCTTTCCAAATGATCCATATTCGACTTCGACCAGCGTCAGCCCGTGTGCGGGAGCCAGACCAGCGGGAAGCCTACCCTGCCCTTTTAGGGCGCGTCGGACTTCACTGACCGGAACTCTTCCCTGTGCAAGGGATACCTGCACAAACACCAGCCTTCTTACCATGCGATACAGGAACGCATCTGCCCGGACCTCGAACTGCCACTCACCATCGGGCTTTCTTCTCCACTCGGATCTTGTCACCGTGCGCACCGTTGTCCCTTTTTCAGACGTCGGTGAGCCGAAGGCGGCAAAATCATGTGTGCCGAGGAAGATGTCAGCATTCTGCTTGAGTGCGTCGCCCGCCACAGGGGTCCAGACGCGCCAGGCGAACTTCTCACGCAACGGGTCGCGGATCGGTTCGCAAAACAGTCTGTAACGGTAAGCCCGTGAGACTGCATCAAAACGCGGATGGAACTCTGCTGGCGCCGGGCGCAGGGCTTTCACAGCCAGGTCGGAGGGGAGTTTCGCGTTGAGCGCTTGCAGCAGTTTTGCTGCCGGGTGCGTCCATGCGTCGAAATCGAATGCCGCCACCTGTCCGGTTGCGTGTACTCCCGTGTCGGTCCGCCCAGCCATCAATACAGACTTGCCAGACCAGCCGATTTTGTAAAGGGCTTTTTCCAACTCGCCCTGCACCGTACGGGAGTTTGCCTGCCGTTGGCTACCGGAAAACCCGGAGCCATCGTAAGCCAGGATCACTTGGTAACGTGCCATACTAGCGGTTAGCCTCCTGCGAGTGGCGGTTGGCTAAACGCGGACTTCACTTTATTCTTCCACCAGTTCGAGGACTACCATCTCCGCAGAGTCGCCGAGACGTGGACCAAGTTTTGTCACGCGGGTGTACCCGCCATTGCGGGAGGTAAAGCGCGGGGCGATCTCATCAAACAGGCGTTTGATGATCTGGTTATCGCCCAATTTGGAGATGGCAAGACGGCGGGCGTGAACTTTCTGTTCGGCGGTGCCGTCAGCGCTTTTCTTCGCAAGCGTGATCAGACGCTCGGCATCGCCGCGAATGGCGGCGGCTTTTGCCTTGGTGGTCTGGATCCGCTCGTGGGTAAAGAATTGTTTGATCAGGTTGCGGCGCAGGGCAATCCGAGCGCCCTTGGTGCGTCCCAACTTGTAACCAGCTACTGAATGTCGCATTTCTTAATTCTCCGAAGGTTGGTCTTTCAGGAAACCCTTTTCGCGCATCTTGTCGCGGAGTTCATCGAGGCTCTTTTCGCCGAAGTTCCGTATCGACATGACCGCCGACTCGCCTTTTTCGAGCAAGTCCAGCACGTCACCCACTGTGGTGATGCCGGTGCGCTTCAGGGAATTGAAGACGCGTACCGAAAGATCAAGGGCTTCCACGGGCGTATCCGCCATTTCACTGCTCAGGCGGCTGCCGGAAACTTCGCGCTCCACAGCCACCGTCAGCATTTCTTCATTGACACCGGCAATGTACCGCAGGTGATCGATCAAGATGCGGGCAGAGGAACTGAGGGCGCGTTCAGGGGAAACGGTGCCATCTGTCCAGATTTCCAAAATCAATTTATCGTAATTAGTGCTCTGACCCACGCGGGCAGATGCCACTTCCCAGTTGACGCGCTTGACCGGGCTGAAGATGGCATCCACCGGCAGCTCGCCGATGGGCATGTGCCCGGCACGGTCGTTGGCTGGGGAATAACCGCGTCCCCGCTCCACGACAAATTCAATGTCGAGTTTGGTCTTGGGGTTGTCCACGGTAAAGAGGTACGTGTCGGGGTTGACAACCTCAATTTCGGCGGGCGTGATGATATCCGCCGCCGTGACCGTTCCCTCGCCGCGCACTTCGAGGTGCATGCGGGCACTGTCCACGCCATCCATTTTGATGCGGACCTGTTTGATCTGCAGCATGACCTGGATGACATCCTCACGCACGCCGGGGATGTCACTGAATTCATGCAGGACATCCGCGAAACGCACGGAGGTGATGGCAACGCCTTCGAGGGAGGAGAGCAGAACGCGGCGTAGGGCATTGCCCAACGTCACGCCGTAGCCGCCTTCCAGCGGGCTGATTACGAATTTGCCGTAGTTTCGAGCCTCTGCTTCGCGCTCGATCTTTGGCATAACCATGTTCGTGATGATACCCGTCACGGTTCACCTTTCCCTTTTTATCAGGCTTCGGGTTGGAGACCAGTCGTACGGTCCAGAACCCGAAGCGTATGAAGGATTTAGCGTCTGGAGTAGTATTCGACGATCAGTTGTTCGTCGAGACTTCCGTCAATTTCAGCGCGTTCCGGCATGCGACCGACCGAGCCGTTCATGGATTTCAGGTCGCGCGAGAGCCAGGCGGGGTAGGTCCGTTTTTCGGCAAAGTCGCCCAGTTCTTTAAAGTAGGGCAGTTTGCTGGAGCCTTCACGTACGGCTATCGCATCGCCTTCGCTGAGCAGCATG
This sequence comes from Anaerolineales bacterium UBA2395, assembly GCA_002343775.1. Lineage (GTDB taxonomy): Bacteria > Chloroflexota > Anaerolineae > Anaerolineales > Villigracilaceae > Villigracilis. The sequence continues at coordinate 13,769 of DDSH01000030.1, read as the reverse complement.
GAGGGCACGTCGGTGCGGCGACCATTGACGGTGAAGTGACCGTGGGTCACCAGCATGCGAGCTTGTGCGCGGCTGGAGGCAAAGCCCAGGCGGAAAACGACATTGTCGAGGCGGGATTCAAGGATCTGAAGCAGGTTCAAACCGGTGAGACCGCGGCGGGTGATGGCGGTGTCATAGTAGCGGCGGAACTGGCGTTCCAGTACGCCATAGATACGACGTGCCTTTTGCTTTGCGCGCAGCTGGCGGGCGAAGTCGGAGGAGCGACCCATGTTGGCGCCACCGCCGCCGCGACCCGCAGTGCGACCGTGTTGACCGGGCGCGAAGCTGCGTTTTTCGAATGCACATTTGGGAGTAAAACAGCGCTCGCCTTTGAGGTAGAGTTTTTCGCCCTCGCGGCGACAAAGTTTACATACCGGACTTAATGATTTAGCCATAAATTAACAACCTCACTTACACGCGTCGCTTCTTGGGCGGACGGCAGCCGTTGTGCGGCACCGGGGTCACATCTGCAATGGAGCGAACTTTCAAGCCAAGCGCCTGGACGGCACGGATGGCGTTTTCGCGCCCAGGTCCCGGACCTTTGACGTACAGGTCCACTTCCTGAAGACCGAGCTGCTGGGCGGCTTTGATCGCCTGTTCGGCAGCAAGGCGCGCAGCAAACGGTGTGCTCTTGCGAGAGCCTTTGAAGCCCGCAGACCCTGCGGAGCCCCATGAGACCGTATTCCCGTCTGTATCGGTGACGGTCACAATCGTATTATTGAAGGAAGCAAAGATATGCACCTGTCCGTAGGACAGGGAACGCTTCCCTTTTTTCGCGCCCGAGGCGCGACGGGTGGAACGAACACTCTGAGCCATGTTTGTTTATTTACCTCTCGGACAGGATTACTTCTTGGCACCACGGCGGCGACCGCGACCGGCAACCGTCTTCTTGATGCCTTTACGGGTGCGCGAATTGGTCTTCGTACGCTGACCGCGGGCGGGCAGGTTGCGGCGATGGCGTAAACCACGGTAGGAACCGATTTCGATCAGGCGCTTGATGTTCATCTGAACTTCACGGCGCAGATCGCCTTCAACCTTGTAATGCTTGGAAATATATTCGCGGATGGAAGCCACTTCGGCTTCGGTCAGGTCTTTGATACGCGTGTCAGGATTGACTTTGGTCTCCGCCAAAATCTTGCGTGCGCGGGTGGGACCAATGCCAAAAAGGTAGGTCAAGCCTACTTCGGTCCGCTTGTTGCGGGGAAGATCAACACCTTCAATTCTCGCCATAGGTTACTACCCTTGTCTCTGTTTGTGTTTTGGATTTTCGCAAATGATATACACGCGTCCCTTGCGCCGGATGATACGGCATTTGGCACAACGCTTGCGAATGGAAGGCGAAACTTTCATGAAAAATTCTCCTTGCTTGGAGCCGTCTCTTTGACAGCCAAAGGTCTAATTATACTTGCCGTTCGTCAATTCGTCCATCTTTTTTCGGTGGTCTGCGCGTTCACAGGACAGTCAGGATAAGAGGTTCTCCTTCGGTGACGGCGATGGTATGTTCAAAATGCGCCGTCAGGGATCCGTCCGCAGACACAACCGTCCATTGATCAGGCAGGACGCGGGTTTCGTGCGTCCCAACGAGCACCATGGGCTCGAGCGCAATGGTCATTCCAGGTCGGAGAAGAAGCCCGCTTCCTGCTGCGCCGATATTTGGCACCTGCGGACCTTCGTGCATTTCCTTCCCGACGCCATGCCCGGTGTATTCACGGGTGACGTGGAGACCATTGCTTTCCACATATTTTTGTATCGCCGCCGAAACATCGCCGGTACGCCTGCCTTTACGCATCTTATCGATGCCTGCGTACAGGGCGCCTTCGGTGACTTCGAGCAGGCGCTTCGCTGCCGGGGAGATCTCCCCTACCCCGGCGGTAAAAGCCGAGTCTGCAACGAAGCCTTCATGGATCGTGCCGCAATCGATGGATACGATATCCCCCTCCTTGAGCTTGCGCTTCGGGTGGGGAATTCCATGCACCATCTCGTCGTTGATGCTGACGGTGATGGAGGTGGGAAACGGCGGACGCCCATAGCCTTTGAATGGCGATACGCATCCGTGTGACTTCAGCACTTCCTCAGCAGCCGCGTTGAGTTCTGCTGTTGTCACACCAGGTTGTAAAAGTTCCTTCACTCTTGCCAGGACAGTGGCATTGATGCGCCCTGCTTCGCGCATGATCTTCAGATCGGCAGGGGTTTTGATATTGACCTGGCGCTCAAAAAACATTTCCAATAAACCTTTTTCAATCCATGGAACGTGGTGGGCTCCATAAATTCACAATAAATCCTACTTCTTCAAGGCTTCGATCAGGATTTCTGTCACCTGCTCGACGGGCTGGTCTCCGTTTATTTCGACAAGTTTGCCAGCCTTGCGGTAGTGTTCTACCAATGGCATGGTCTGTTCGAGGTAAACCCGGATGCGCTTGGTGACCGTCTCGACTTTGTCATCGTCGCGCTGATATAGTTCGGAGCCATCCACGTCGCACACGCCAGCCTGTTTGGGTGGGCTGAATTTTTCGTGGTAGATGTGTCCTTGTGCCCGGCAGGTCCAGCGCCCGCCGGTCCGTTCAACCAGGATCGCTTCAGCCGCAGTGATGTAGGGAACTTTGCTCACTTCACTCTTGAACTCGGCAAGCATTTTCTCGAGCGCATCTGCTTGAGCCGGGGTGCGGGGAAAGCCGTCTAAAATGGCACCCGCTTCACAGTCTGGGCGGGAGATGCGATCACGGATCATACTGATGGTCACATCATCTGGCACCAATTCGCCTTTGTCCATAAAGGATTTGGCAAGTTTGCCAAGCTCGGTCTGGTTCTTTAGATTTTCTCGAAAGAGATCTCCCGAAGAGACATGCGCCAGTTTGGTCGTTTCCGACAAAATCTTGGCTTGTGTACCTTTACCGACACCGGGAGGACCAAGCAGTACGATGTAGGTTGCCATGAACTGTCTCCTTAGCGGACAAGCAGCGAGTCTTGATAGCCGTGTAGTTTGAGTTCTGCGTCGATGTTCTGGAAGGTATCGCGTACGACACCGACCACGATGAGCAAGCCGGAGGAGGAGATAAGGAAAATGCCGGTGTTATTGGCTGCAGCAGATAGGTTTAGGGCTGTCAACAGCAGACCCAACAGGAACGGCATGACCGCGACAATACCGAGGAAAACGGCCCCAACGAGAGTGATGCGGCGCTGGACCGTACTCAGATATTTCTGAGTGGCAGTGCCCGTATGCACACCGGGGACTGTCGCACCGACCTTTTTCAGGTTGTCTCCGTAGTTCTGCTGGTCGAAAAGGACTGCGGTGTAGAAAAAGGTGAAGAGCACGACCATGAAGAAGTAGATCGTCCAGTAACCCCAGTTGCTGGTGCCGGTGGCACCGAAGAAGTTCTGTATGCCAAGGAAGAACTCCCGCACGCCAAGGTTCTCACTCTGGGTGAAGTAACTCGCCACAATAGTGGGGAATTGTAGAATGGCGCTGGCGAAGATCAACGGGATCATGCCGGAGAGATTGACCATGAGCGGCAACGTGCCCTTGACAGGCATGGACATGCGATTGCCAACGCGGCGTCCTGGGTACATGACCGGAACATTGCGGCGTCCCTGCTGGACGTATACGATGGCGAGCACCGTCAACACGATGATGACAATGGTAAATGCCAGCATGATCCAGCGGGTGGCTTCATCTGCAAGCAGCGATGCAACGTTCGCAGGCATTTGAGAGACGATACCCGCAAAGATGACGAGGGAAAGTCCCTGTCCGCGAATACCGTATTCGGAGATCAACTCACCCAGCCAGATGGCGAACATGGTTCCGGCAGTCATGGCGATCAAGACCGTCCAGGAGGAGAGGGCAAGTTCAGGGTCTGCCAAACCAAACGGCAAGATTGCCTGCCCAAGCCCCTGAATGGAGAGCGAATTGAAGATGTTGATCTGACCAATGGCAGAAAGAGCCGCCATGGGCACGGCAAGATAGTACGTCCACTTTTCCTGCCAACGGCGTCCTTCGCGCGGGTCTTCCTGGATCCGCTTCTGAAGCGAAGGGATGATGGGAATCAACAATTGAATGATGATCTGGGCGGTGATGTAGGGATAAACGCCCATGGACAACAACGAGAAATTGGAAACCGTACCGCCCGAGAGCAGGTCGAGAAAACCGAGGAAGTTTCCCTGACCGGAGGTCGAGTTTCGGAACGCGGCTAGGATTTCATGGTCTACGCCGGGAGCCGGAACATTCGCAGCAAGCCGGTAGATCACCAGAATGATGAAGGTGATGATGAGCTTGCGACGAATATCCTCCGATTTCCAAAGGTAACGCCATCCTGAAAAGGTGGTCTTCATGCAATGTATCCTTTAGTTAGGCAATCAATTCCACAGTGCCGCCAGCCTTTTCGATCTTGGCTTTGGCGCCCGCACTAATGCGATGGACGCGAACCTTTAAGGGGACGGTCATCTCACCGCGCCCGAGCACGACAACCGGGTTGCGGATATCGCGCAGCAAGCGTGCTTCAGCGAGAGACTCGGGGCTCACTTCTGAATTGGCTTTGAACGCCTCGGAAAGCTGGTCCAGGTTCACTTCATTGAACGTCACCTGGTTGGGCGGGGTGAAGCCTTCACCACGGATGAACGGCAGGCGGCGATAGAAAGGAAGGTTACCGCCTTGACGATAGAGGTGGCCGCCTTCACCAGAGCGCGAACCTGCACCTTTGGTGCCGCGACCGGCGGTCTTGCCCTGCCCCGCCGAAATGCCGCGACCCACGCGCTTTTTTTCCTTTTTGGACCCGGGATTGGGTACGAGATCGTGTAGTTTCATATCAAAACACCTACTCTTCGATCTTGAGCAAATGGATCACCTTGTTCAACATACCGCGCAACGCGGGGGTGTCCTTGTGCTCAACAGTTTGATGTAAACGGCGCAAACCAAGCGCTTTGACCGTGGCTTTCTGGTCTTTAGTATAGCCAATGGCGCTTCGCACCAGGGTTACGCGCAGGGTCTTGCCGGAGGTTTCCTTCTTAGGCATGTTGCTTCCTCCGTTCCCAGAATGGTAACAATTCTTCCGCACGCTTACCGCGGCGAGCGGCTTCATGAGCCGGGGAGCGCAGCGTATCGAGCGCGTCGAAAGTGGCCATCACGACGTTCAGGACATTGGCGCTGCCCATCGACTTGGTAAGGATATCGCGGACGCCAGCCACTTCCAGCACGGCGCGAACGCCGCCTGCGGCAATAACACCGGTACCTGCAGAGGCGGGTTTGAGGAAGACCCTCGCTCCAGCCACTTTGCCAAGAGATTCATGCGGGATGGTCGTACCGGCAAGATTGACGGAGCGCAAATCCTTGCGGGCGCGTTCCGATGCCTTACGCATCGCATCCGGGACCGCGTTTGCCTTTCCGACTCCCATACCGATCGTACCTTTTTTATCGCCAACCACCACCGTCACGCGGAACTGGAAGCGGCGACCGCCTTTCACAACTTTCGCAACACGGGCGATTTCGATCACGCGCTCTTCGAAGGCGTCCTGCGTTTCATATTGCTGCTTGTCAAATTGAGTTTCTGCCATATCTTTCTCCAGTCAGGGACCTAGAATTGCAGGCCGCCTTCGCGCGCACCGTCAGCCAACGCCTTCACACGACCAATGTATCGGAAACCACCGCGGTCGAATACGACCGAGGAAATGCCCTTGGACTTCGCACGCTCCGCAATGGCTTTTCCAACAGCCTTCGCCTGTTCCGTCTTCTTCATGCCTTTCATCTGTTCGCGCAAGTCCTTATCCACCGTGGAAGCGGAGACGAGGGTATTGCCCTGGGTATCGTCGATGATCTGGGCATAAATGCCAACGAGACTCTTGAAAACATTCAAGCGAGGGCGGCTGGGCGAGCCAGCAAGGTTCTTGCGAACACGCCCATGGCGGCGTTCACGAGCAATGGAACGATTCTTCTTAGCCATGGTTTACTTGGCTCCTTTCCCGGCTTTACCGGCTTTGCGGCGGACGCGCTCACCAAGGTAGCGCAGCCCCTTGCCATGATACGGCTCGGGCGGGCGCACCTTGCGGATGTTGGCTGCCACCTGCCCCACCAATTCCTTATCGAAACCTTTCACCTTGATCTGGCGGGTTTTCGCATCCGTTTCGAATGAGACGCCGGTTGGCGGTTCAATCTTGATCGGGTGGGAATACCCAACGAACAGGGCGAGTTTGCTGCCTTCCATTTCGGCGCGGTAACCCACACCTTCCACTTCGAGGATCACTTCAAATCCCTGGCTCACGCCGTGAATCATGTTTGCGAGTACGGCGCGAGTGGTGCCGTGCAGGGCGCGTTCTTCGGGGTTGTCCGAGTTGCGGGTGATCTTGAGCTGGTTGTTTTCCATGGCAATTCCGATCAATCTGGAAAACTCACGCTGAAGCTCGCCCTTGGGTCCCTTTACGCGAACCTTGGAGCCGGTCAGCTCCACCTGCACGCCACTGGGAATATCTACAGGCAAACGTCCAATACGAGACACAATAAACCTCCTACCAAACCTTACAGATGATCTCGCCGCCCACGCCCAATTGGCGGGCGCGTGCGCCGGTCATCACTCCCTTGGGGGTTGAGAGAATGGCGACGCCGATTCCCGAAAGCACCCAAGGGATGTCAGTCTTTTTGGTATAGATGCGGCGTCCGGGAGAGCTGACACGCTCAAGTCCCGAGAGAACCGCGCGGCGCTGGCGGCGTTCGCCAACGTATTTAATCTTCAGGCGCAGGACTTTTTGTCCTTCACCTTCACCATCCACAACTTCGAACGTTTCGAGAAAGCCTTCATCTTTGAGGATCTTGGCGATCTCCAGTTTAATCTTCGAATTGGGCATTGCAACCTGGGCATGCCCCGCCATAATGGCGTTGCGGATGCGGGTCAACATATCAGCAATTGGGTCGTTGAATGTCATGTTATACCTCCATCCGGCTACCAGGACGACTTCACAACGCCGGGGATATTGCCCTTCAACGCCAGTTCACGGAAGCAAATACGGCACAAGCCGAAGCGACGGATATATCCACGCGGGCGTCCGCAGCGCTGACAGCGGTTGCGCACCTGCACGGTGTGGCGGCGGCGCAATTCACGATACTGCATACATTTCTTTGCCATAACTAAGCTTCCTTTTTGCCACTGAACGGCATTCCGAGCATTTTCAATAAAGCGCGGGCTTCGTCATCATTTTTGGCGGAGGTCACGATGGTGACTTCCATGCCGCGCAATTTGTCGATCTTGTCGTACTCGATCTCGGGAAAGACCAGCTGGTCCTTGAGACCAAGGGTGTAGTTTCCGCGCCCGTCGAAGGCATTGGCGGAGATACCGCGGAAGTCGCGTACGCGCGGCAACGCTATATTCACCAGACGGTCGAGAAAAGCCCACATGCGGGGACCGCGCAGGGTCACCTTGGTACCGATCAGGCGTCCTTCGCGCAGTTTAAAGTTCGCAATGCTCTTGCGTGCTTTGGTCTGCACGGGTTTCTGCCCGGTAATGATCATCAGGTCGGAGACCGCGGCTTCAAGCGCCTTGGGGTTATCCAGCGCCTCGCCAAGCCCAATGTTGACGACGATCTTCTCGACACGCGGCACCTGCATCACGTTCGTGAAACCGAATGACTTGAGCAATGCCGGTGTTATTTCTTTCTTATAGAGTTCCTGCAATCTATTCATCTTCATCTGCTCCACGGATTAGTCAATCGTGGCCTCACAATTCTTGCAAACGCGATGAGCGCCTTCATCGTCCCGTTGAACGCCCACGCGGGTGGCTTCATTGCACTTCGGGCAGACAAGCATCACATTTGAAATATCGATCGGACCTTCGAACTGAACGCGACCAGGGTTCATGTTGCGTCCGGCGCGGGTTTGAACCTGCTTCTGGTGCTTGGTGCGAATGTTCACACCCTGGACCACTACGCGGCGATCCTCGAGAATTACGTTGATCACCTCGCCGCGCTTGCCTTTATCTTCGAGGCGTCCGCTGATGACTTCGACTGTATCACCTTTTCGAATCTTGACTTTCATTCCTAGCTCCTACAGCACTTCCGGGGCAAGCGACACAATCTTCATGTATCCCATATCGCGCAGTTCACGCGCCACAGGACCAAAGATGCGGGTGCCCTTCGGGTTTTCGCCGTCCGCGTCGAGAATGACCGCGGCGTTGTCATCAAACCGGATATACGAGCCATCCTCGCGGCGCCATTCCTTCGTGCAGCGCACAATGACGGCTTTCACAATTTCACTTTTCTTGACGGAACCCTGCGGTGCGGCAGCTTTGACGGTCGCCACCACAACATCGCCAATCCCGCCGTACCTGCGCCTTGAACCACCCAACACATGGATGACGAGCAGTTCGCGAGCGCCGGTGTTATCGGCAACTTTCAATCGTGATTCATGCTGGATCATGGCTTATTCTCCCACGCCCTGATCGGCGGTACGTGTCTCACGCTTGATGACGGTCTCGACAGCCCAACGCTTATCACGGGACATCGGGCGGGTTTCCACGATGCGGACTTCATCGCCAATCTGGCAGCCGATCTCATCGTGAGCCTTCACGCGCATGCTCGAGTACACCACCTTTTTGTAAAGGGGGTGACGGAACTTGCGGGTGATCTCCACCACAACCGTTTTGGTCATTTTATTACTGGTCACTACGCCAGTGATGCGACGACGATTGTTCATTTTGCACCTTCCACAACGGCGCGTTCGATTTCGCGCAGAATTGTCTCCATGCGAGCGATATCCTTGCGCAGGATGTGCAGGCGGCTGGTGTCAGTCAGCTGACCAGAGACCTGCTGGAAGCGCAACTTCATCAACTCATCGCGGGCATCCGCAATCTTGGTGCGGATCTCTTCCGGCGCCAGTTTGCGAATCTCAGCGGCTTTCATTGCCTTCATAGTTATTCTCCTCCTTGGTGACGTGCCACAACCTTGGTTTTGATGGAGAACTTATACTGGGCGCTCTTCAACGCGGCAATCGCCACTTCCGCAGACAAACCGCCGACTTCGAACATAATTCGTCCCGGCTTGACCACAGCCACGTAATACTCCACATTCCCCTTACCGGAACCCATACGGGTCTCGGGTGGTTTGTGCGTAAACGGCTTGGCTGGGAAAATACGAATCCAAACCTTGCCGCGGCGTTTCATTTCACGAACGATCGAACGGCGGGCAGCCTCGATCTGGCGGGCTGTGATCCAGCCCGGTTCAAGCGCCTGCAGACCAAATTCGCCAAAGGAGACTTCCGCTCCGCGAAGAGCCTTGCCTCTCATGCGACCACGCATCTGCTTGCGCCACTTTACACGTTTCGGCATCAACATATCAAATACCTCATCTCAAGCGACGTCGCGACTACTCGCTGACGTACACGCCTTCCGTCGCTTCTGCTTTTTCTTCAACTTCCGGCGTGGCTTCACCTTTATAGATCCAAACCTTGACACCGATCTGACCGTAAGTGGTCAGAGCTTCATCAGTGGCGAAATCCAGGTTGGCGCGTAAGGTCTGAAGCGGCACACGTCCTTCGCGCAGCCAGACATCGCGGGACATTTCCGCTCCGCCCAAACGACCACCCACCATGATCTTGATGCCCTCAGCACCCTGCTTCATGGCTTGCTGAATGGCGCGCTTCATGGCACGGCGATACGCGATACGGCGCTCCAGCTGATCCGCCACATTGGCAGCCACCAGCATCGCGTCGGTATCGGGAGAGGAAATTTCCTTGATATCCAATTCGATCTTTTTACCGACCAACGTCTCCAGCGCAGCGCGGATCTTCTTCACGCCTTCGCCCTTGCGGCCGATCAAAATACCGGGCTTGGCAGTATGGATGGCAATGCGGATCTTGCCGGGTGTGCGTTCCACATCAACACGGGAGATCCCCGCCTTGCCGTCTTTGACTGCATCAGGAAGTTCCTTGCGGAGTACGCGTACTTTCTCGTTGGCAGCAGCGCCGCCCTTCGAAAGATTGCCTTGCAGCAGGTTGCGAATGGCAAAATCCTGATGCAATTGCTGGCGATAGGTGCTTCCTTCGGCGAACCAACGGCTGCCCCAGGGCTGGTTAATTCCCAGACGAAAACCAATGGGATGTACTTTACGACCCATAAATTTCTCCTTATGCTCCGCGCTCGCGCAACACAACCGTGACGTGTGAGCTGCGGCGCAATATCGGCTTGAAACGACCACGGGCTCCAAAGCGTCTCCACTTGCGTGTCGGTGCTTCGTCTGCTGTGATCTTGGCAACGTACAGGTCTTCGCGGCTGACGCCGAAGTTTTCCTCGGCATTTGCCACGGCAGAGGCAACCAGCTTGCGGACAGGCAGCGCAGCGCGCTTGTTGACGAAGAGAAGGATTTCCAGCGCTTCGTCCGCCTGTTTACCGCGTACCAGGTCAATCACGGCGCGAACCTTCTGCGCAGATTGAGGAAGAAAACGAACTTTTGCATTAATTTCCTGCATCGCTCAATCTCCTACGCGGCTTTCTCGCCGACCTGGTGACCACGGAATGTGCGGGTCGGGGCAAATTCGCCCAGTCGGTGTCCAACCATGTTTTCGGTAATGTAGATCGGTACATGGCGGCGTCCATCATGAACCGCAATCGTGTGCCCCACCATCTGAGGGAAAATCACAGAGGCGCGGCTCCAGGTGCGGATCACTTTCTTTTCTTTTTTCTGGTTCATGGACTCGATGCGCTTGAGCAGCTTCGGCTCAATGAATGGTCCTTTTTTCAATGATCGTGACATAGTCTCTTACCTCATCTACTAGCGGCTCGTCTTGCTGCGACGGCGCACAATGTACTGATCCGTTTTCTTGTTCAAGCGGGTCTTCTTACCCAGCGTGGGCTTGCCCCACGGACTCTTCGGACCGGGCAGACCAACAGGCTGGCGACCTTCACCACCACCATGTGGATGGTCACGCGGGCTCATTGCAGTACCGCGAACGGTCGGGCGGATGCCCAAATGGCGCTTGCGACCCGCCTTGCCGAGTTTGACATTACCGTGGTCAAGATTGCCAACCTGACCAATGGTGGCATAGCAAACCTGGAAGATGAGACGAACCTCACCGGAGGGCATGCGGATCTGGGCAAAATCGCCTTCCTTGGCGAGCAATTGAGCCGCGCCTCCCGCCGAACGGACGAGTTGTCCGCCCTTGCCGGGTTTCATCTCAATGTTGTGGATCATCGTACCGACCGGAATATTGCTGATCGGGAGGGAGTTACCGGAGCGGATTTCGGCGTTGGGACCGGACATGACCGTGTCGCCCACTTTCAGGTCTAGCGGCGAAATGATGTAGCGTTTTTCACCATCCGCATAATGAAGCAAGGCGAGGCGGGCGGTGCGGTTCGGATCGTATTCGATCGCCGCGACCTTCGCCGGAATGCCGAGCTTCTCACGCTTGAAATCAACCATGCGGACATAACGGCGCGCACCACCACCACGATGGCGGACAGTGACGCGACCATGGGCATTGCGCCCGCCGCGGTTCTTCTTGATCACCAACAAGGAACGCTCGGGAGTGCTCTTTGTGATTTCCTCGAAGGTATAGCCGGTCATATCGCGCATGCCGGGGGTTACGGGTTTGTACTTCTTGACAGCCATTACTGCACCCCTTCAAAGATCTCGAGGGGTTTGCTTCCCTCGGCTAGGGTAACGATCGCTTTCTTGTAGGCGGGACGGCGGATCACCATACGTCGGGATCGTCCGCGTCGCCCGCGCTTACCAGGGGCGTTGAGAATGTTCACCCGCGCCACTGTGACTTCGAACAGGGTTTCGATGGCGTCTTTTACCGCAGTCCGGGTGGCTTCTTTGTTTACGACAAAAACATACTGGCTCAATTTGCCGGACTGGAAGCTGGACTTTTCGGTCACAAGCGGGCGGACGAGGACATCATATAGGTTCTTCATGTCTCGCTCCTATCCAAAATGCGCAACCAGCGCATCGATTGTCTTGACAGGCAAGACAACTTTTTCGAAATTGAGGACATCGCGCACGTTAAGGTAGCTGGCGAGCAAAACTTTGGCGTTGCCGATATTGCTGGCGCTGCGCATCACGGTGTCGTAATTCTGATCTTTGACCGGCATTAGCACCAACGCGGTGGAACCACCAACCAGCTTGCCCAGCGCATCCGCCATCAGACGGGTTTTGGGTTCCGCCAGGTTGAGTTCATCCACCACGACAATGGACGCCTCGGCTGCCTTTACAGACAACGCGGAGCGCAAAGCCGCCTGACGCATCTTTTTGGGCATGCGCTGCTCATAACTGCGGGGGTGAGGGGTATGAATACGACCACCACCAACCCACTGCGCAGCACGCCGTGACCCCTGGCGGGCGCGACCGGTCCCCTTCTGTTTCCACGGCTTCTTGCCGCCGCCTCTCACCTCAGAACGGACTTTTGTGTCATGCGTGCCAAGGCGGGCGTTTGCCATCTGACGCACATACGCCTGGTGCATCAAATCAACATTCACAGGGGCTTCAAACAGGTTCGCAGGCAATTCCACCTCGCGAATTTTGTTGCCCTTCAAATCAAGAACATCTACTTTCATGGTTAATCTGGCTCCCGTTTCCTGCGCGCCTATTGCTTGCGCGACTCCTTGATCATGACGAGACTACCCTTGCCGCCGGGAACAGCGCCATTGATGGCGATCAGGTTGCGTTCCGCATCCACCATCACCACCTTGATGTTCTGTGCGGTTACGCGATCCACGCCCATATGACCAGCTCCACGCGAACCCTTATACACACGACCCGGCGTGGTGCCGGAGCCGCGCGAACCAGGCGCACGATTGCGGTCGGAGGTACCGTGGGTGGCGTTCATACCGTGGAAGTGATAGCGCTTCACACCACCCGCAAAGCCCTTACCTTTGCTGATGCCAACCACATCCACACGCTCACCAACGGAAAAAGCGTCAGAGACAGTCACTTTGTCGCCGACGTTCAGTCCGTGGTCCTTGGCGCGAAATTCACGCAAGAAGCGCATGGGGGGAATCTCATTGGCTTTCAGGTGTCCCATTTGACCATTGGTGAGGCGTTTGGGATTCACTTCGTCAAACCCGAGTTGCACGGCGGAATACCCTTCCTTATCGTTCGTGCGAACCTGGGTAACGTAACATGGCCCAGCTTCGATGAGCGTCACTGCATAGGCAACGCCTTGTTCATCGAAGATCTGGGTCATGCCGATCTTCCGTCCAATCAGCCCTTTTAACATGCTCGATTTTCTCCTTTAGAAGTTATTGACGAGACTGCCAGCTGGGGCATCAGCCGCATCATCTCCGTGCGGCGCAGTCAGTCAAATATGGGAGGCGAATGTCTGGTTTGTATTCGCGCCCGAATTTGCTCTTGCGCCGTCTCTAACGTGCTTCGTAATTCGTGGTACGCAGGGAGCGCATCACGAATTACGCGTTATTCAAATTAGATCTTGATCTCGATATCAACGCCTGCAGGCAGGTTCAAACGCATCAACATATCGATGGTCTTGGAATCGGGGTCCAAAACGTCGATCAATCGGTTGTGTGTGCGAATTTCAAAGTGCTCGTGAGAGTCCTTGTCGATGAAAGTCGAGCGCCGTATTGTATAGCGTTCAGTCTTGCTTGGCAAGGGTACGGGACCTACAACATGGGCGCCCGTACGCTCGGCGGTTTCAACAATGCGCTTCGCGGACTGGTCGAGCACGCGATGGTCGTAAGCCTTGAGGCGGATGCGAATTTTCTGTTTAGCCATGATGTTCCGCCTACGCGATGATCTTGGTAACGACA